>NZ_CP145263.1:0-1221896 GCF_040739495.1 Staphylococcus capitis subsp. capitis
ATGTCAGAGAAAGAAATTTGGGACAAAGTTTTAGAACTTGCTCAAGAAAGAATTTCACATACCAGTTATCATACGTTTATTAAAGATACTCAACTCTATTCACTTAAAAATGACGAAGCCATTATTTTAACGAGCCTATCTTTTAATGCGAATTGGCTTAATCAAAAATACTCTGAAATAATGCAAGCTATTATATATGATGTCATTGGTTATGAAGTGAAACCGCTATTTATTACTGAAGATGAACTCGCCGACTATAACAATGGTGCATCTAATGAACCTCAAGAACCACAAACGTCAACATCTACAATTGAAGATAATGATGGTGGTAAAGAACAATTTAATATTCATAACACATTCGATACATTTGTTATTGGTCCAGGGAACCGCTTCCCACATGCTGCAAGTTTAGCTGTAGCTGAAGCCCCAGCTGAAGCTTATAACCCATTATTCATTTATGGGGGCGTAGGTTTAGGTAAAACACACTTGATGCATGCGATTGGTCATCATGTTCTTAGTAATCAACCTAGTGCTAAAGTGATTTACACATCTAGTGAGAAATTTACTAACGAATTTATCAAATCTATTCGTGATAATGAGACTGAAGCTTTCCGTGAGAAGTATCGAAACATCGATGTATTACTTATAGATGATATTCAATTCATTCAAAATAAAGAACAGACGCAAGAAGAATTCTTCCATACATTTAATGAATTACATCAAAACAATAAGCAAATAGTTATTTCAAGTGATCGTCCACCTAAAGAAATTGCTAAATTAGAAGATCGATTACGTTCACGTTTCGAGTGGGGATTAATCGTTGACATTACACCACCTGATTACGAAACAAGAATGGCGATATTACAAAAGAAAATTGAAGAAGAAAACCTTGATATACCACCAGAAGCGCTTAATTATATTGCCAATCAAATCCAGTCAAATATTCGTGAACTTGAAGGTGCACTCACTAGACTTTTAGCTTACTCCAAACTTCAAGGCAAACCGATAACTACAGAATTAGCTGCTGAAGCTCTAAAAGATATTATTCAAGCACCTAAATCCAAAAAGATTACAATTCAAGATATTCAAAAAGTCGTTGGTCAATATTATAGTGTACGCATTGAGGATTTCAGTGCTAAAAAACGTACTAAATCTATTGCATATCCGCGTCAAATTGCTATGTATCTATCCCGTGAATTGACTGATTTCTCACTACCAAAAATTGGAGAAGAATTTGGTGGACGAGATCATACCACTGTCATTCATGCACATGAAAAGATAGCTAACGACATCAAAGCAGACCCTACTTTTAAACAAGAAATCGAAAACTTAGAAAAAGAAATTAGAAATCAGTAACGGGAAATAACAAAATAAGTCTTATACTCTAAGCAACTAGATTTAAAAAGATAAATTTCGGGAATAATTACAATGAAAAAGAAGTAAATAATTTTCTCAAAATAAGAGGGTTAAGAAGTGGATAAAGCAAAGAATTGTGGATAATGTTTAAAAGTAATACACAGCATACACAGTTTATCCACATGTGCATAACTTTGCTATTTCGGACATTTATGGACTTATCCACCAATCCACAGTCCCTACTACTATTACTATGAATTTAAAACCTATATAATTATATATAAACGACTGGAAGGAGTTTAGAAATTAATGATGGAATTCACAATTAAAAGAGATTATTTTATTAATCAACTTAATGACACATTAAAAGCAATTTCACCTAGAACAACATTACCAATTTTAACTGGTATCAAAATTGATGCTAAAGATAATGAAGTGATTTTAACTGGTTCAGACTCAGAAATCTCAATTGAAATTACAATTCCTAAACAAGTTGACGGTGAGGACATCGTTGAAATCTCAGAAACAGGATCAGTAGTACTCCCTGGTCGTTTCTTCGTAGATATCATCAAAAAGTTACCTGGTAAAGATGTTAAATTATCTACAAATGAACAGTTCCAAACATTGATTACTTCAGGACATTCAGAATTTAACTTAAGTGGATTAGATCCAGATCAATATCCATTATTACCTGAAGTATCAAGAGATGACGCAATTCAATTATCAGTTAAAGTAATTAAAAACATCATTGCTCAAACAAATTTTGCAGTGTCCACCTCAGAAACACGCCCAGTGTTAACTGGTGTGAACTGGCTTATACAAGATAATGAATTAATATGCACTGCTACTGACTCACACCGCTTGGCTGTAAGAAAGTTACAATTGGAAGATACTTCTGAAAATAAAAATGTCATCATTCCAGGTAAAGCTTTATCAGAATTAAATAAAATTATGAGTGATAGTGACGAAGATATTGATATCTTCTTTGCATCAAACCAAGTTCTATTTAGAGTAGGAAACGTTAACTTTATCTCTCGTTTACTTGAAGGTCATTATCCAGATACAACGCGTCTATTCCCAGAAAACTATGAAATTAAGTTAGGCATCAATAACGGTGACTTCTATCATGCTATCGATCGTGCATCTCTTTTAGCACGTGAAGGTGGAAATAATGTTATTAAATTGAGCACTGGAAATGAGTTAGTAGAATTATCATCAACATCACCAGAAATTGGTACAGTAAAAGAAGAAGTAACTGCAAATGATGTTGAAGGTGGAAACTTAAAAATTTCATTCAACTCTAAATACATGATGGATGCTCTAAAAGCCATCGATAATGATGAAGTTGAAGTAGAATTCTTTGGAACAATGAAACCATTTATTTTGAAACCGAAAGATGACGATTCAGTAACTCAATTGATTTTACCAATTAGAACTTATTAGTTAGACTTTAAGAATTAAAACATAAAAATTTAATAATGCTATAATGAGTTTGGAGATTGTCACTTAGACAATCTCTTTTTAGTTACTTTAAATTCATTTTAAAGATACTGAGAGGCATTTTAAGAAACATCAATAAATTTTTTAGGGTAAACATCCTATTTGTTAAAATTAAGTAAAATACCCCTTTAAATTTAAATTAGAGAAGCATACACAATTAAAATATGATGTCTCTTAAAACTAAAAAAATTTACCAAGTAGATTGCAGATTTTGAAAAATAAAAATATATATCAAAGTAAACGATTTCATTCTTTATTTTAAATGAAATCTAAGGCAAAAAAAGGTATAATATATTAATGACACATAAAGAAATGGAGTGATAATTTTGGTTCAAGAAGTTGTTGTAGAAGGAAACATAACTTTAGGTCAATTTCTTAAAACTGAAGGCATTATTGAATCTGGTGGACAAGCTAAATGGTTCCTCCAAGATTTCGAAGTTTTAATAAACGGCCAACGTGAGACACGTCGCGGGAAGAAATTAGAACATAACGACCGAATTGATATCACAGAATTACCTGAAGATACTGGTTCTTTTCTAATCATCCATCAAGGTGAACAATGAAACTTAATACACTCCAATTAGAGAATTATCGTAACTATGAAGAGGTTACATTAGATTGTCATCCTGAAGTGAATATCCTCATAGGAGAAAACGCGCAAGGAAAGACAAATTTACTTGAATCAATTTATACGCTAGCGCTAGCTAAAAGTCATCGTACTTCGAATGACAAGGAACTCATACGTTTTAAAGCTGACTATGCTAAAATAGAAGGTGAGCTGAGTTATAGACATGGCACAATGCCACTTACAATGTTTATAACTAAAAAAGGTAAACAAGTTAAAGTCAATCACCTTGAACAAAGTAAACTGACTCAATATGTGGGACACTTGAATGTCGTTTTATTTGCTCCTGAAGATTTGAATATTGTTAAAGGTTCACCACAGATACGACGACGTTTCATAGACATGGAGTTAGGACAAATTTCAGCCGTTTACTTAAATGATTTAGCTCAATACCAACGTATTCTTAAACAAAAGAATAACTATTTGAAGCAATTACAAATTGGGCAGAAGACAGATACGACAATGTTAGAAGTGTTAAATCAACAATTTGCTCAATATGCTTTAAAGGTAACGTTACGTCGTGAGCATTTTATAAAAGAACTGGAAGAACTTGCGCAACCGATTCATTCAGGGATTACGAATGAGCGTGAGAAGTTAGGACTTAAATATTTACCAAGTTTAAAGTTAAGTGATTATGAAAAGGAAGAGTCAGAATTGCTCGAGGAGGTCATCGAATTATTAAACGATAACCTTCAAAGAGAGAAAGAAAGAGGTGTGTGTCTTTATGGACCACATCGAGATGATTTAGGATTCAATGTTAATGGCATGGATGCACAAACATATGGATCACAAGGACAACAAAGAACTACAGCATTGTCGATCAAATTGGCAGAGATTGAATTAATGAACATTGAAGTTGGAGAGTATCCAATATTATTACTGGACGATGTACTCAGTGAACTTGATGATTCACGTCAAACGCATCTTCTAAGTACAATCCAACATAAAGTACAGACATTTGTGACTACAACCTCTGTTGACGGTATAGATCATGAAATTATGAATAATGCTAAGTTATACCGTATAAGTCAAGGCGAATTACTAAAGTAATAAGAAAGTGATGGTGAATACATTGTCAGATGTAAACAACACAGATAATTATGGTGCTGGACAGATACAAGTATTAGAAGGTCTTGAAGCGGTGCGTAAAAGACCAGGTATGTATATTGGTTCAACTTCTGAAAGAGGCTTGCACCATTTAGTATGGGAAATTGTTGATAATAGTATTGACGAAGCATTAGCAGGTTATGCTAATCAAATAGAAGTCGTAATTGAGAAAGACAATTGGATAAAAGTTACTGACAATGGCCGTGGAATTCCAGTTGATATTCAGGAGAAAATGGGACGTCCTGCTGTCGAAGTTATCTTAACGGTATTACATGCTGGAGGTAAATTCGGCGGTGGCGGATATAAAGTATCAGGTGGGCTTCATGGTGTTGGTTCATCAGTAGTTAACGCGCTTTCCCAAGACTTAGAAGTATATGTGTACAGAAATGATACTATTTACCACCAAGCGTATAAAAAAGGTGTACCTCAATTTGACTTAAAAGAAATCGGTGAAACAGATCAAACAGGTACGGCAATTCGTTTTAAAGCTGATGGCGAAATTTTTACAGAGACAACTGTTTATAATTATGAAACATTACAACAACGTATACGCGAACTTGCTTTCTTAAACAAAGGTATCCAAATTACGTTAAGAGATGAGCGTGAAGAGGAAGGCCGTGAGGATTCTTATCACTATGAAGGCGGTATTAAATCTTACGTAGAATTATTAAATGAAAATAAAGAGCCACTTCATGAAGAACCCATCTACATACATCAAACAAAAGATGATATTGAGGTTGAAATCGCTCTTCAATATAACAGTGGATATGCGACTAACTTATTAACATATGCCAATAACATTCATACGTACGAAGGTGGTACGCACGAAGATGGCTTCAAACGTGCGTTAACACGTATTCTTAATAGTTACGGTATTCAAAGTAAGATTATTAAAGAAGACAAAGATAAACTTTCAGGTGAGGATACACGTGAAGGTCTAACAGCTATTATTTCAATTAAACACGGCGATCCTCAATTCGAAGGACAAACTAAAACAAAATTAGGTAACTCTGAAGTACGTCAAGTAGTGGATAAATTATTCGCTGAATACTTCGAGCGTTTCTTATTCGAGCATCCTGCCGTAGGTCGAATTATCGTTGAAAAAGGTATCATGGCGTCTAGAGCGCGAGTAGCAGCTAAAAAAGCACGTGAGGTTACACGTCGTAAATCAGCATTAGATGTATCAAGTTTACCTGGTAAATTAGCGGATTGCTCTAGTAAAAATCCTGAAGAGAGTGAGATTTTCTTAGTAGAGGGTGACTCTGCCGGGGGGTCTACAAAATCAGGTCGTGATTCAAGAACTCAAGCGATTTTACCGTTAAGAGGTAAAATTCTGAATGTGGAAAAAGCACGTTTAGACCGTATCCTAAATAACAATGAAATTCGCCAAATGATCACTGCTTTTGGTACAGGTATTGGTGGAGAATTTGATATTTCAAAAGCACGCTATCATAAAATCGTAATCATGACTGATGCGGACGTTGATGGTGCGCATATAAGAACGCTATTACTCACATTCTTCTATCGCTTTATGAGACCGTTAATTGAAGCGGGCTATGTTTATATTGCACAGCCACCTTTATACAAATTAACGCAAGGTAAACAAAAGTATTATGTATTTAACGATAGAGAGTTAGACAAGCTTAAAGCTGAATTAAACCCTACTCCTAAATGGTCAATCTCTCGTTACAAAGGTCTTGGTGAGATGAATGCAGACCAATTATGGGAAACGACTATGAATCCAGAACATCGTTCAATGTTACAAGTAAGACTTGAAGATGCAATTGATGCAGACCAAACATTTGAAATGTTAATGGGTGATGTTGTTGAAAATCGTAGACAATTTATAGAAGATAATGCAGTTTACGCCAACTTAGATTTCTAAGCATTATGAATTGAACTTTTGAAGGAGGATATCTTGATGGCTGAATTACCTCAATCAAGAATTAATGAACGAAATATAACCAGTGAAATGCGTGAATCATTCTTAGACTATGCCATGAGTGTTATCGTGTCACGTGCATTACCTGATGTTAGAGATGGTTTAAAGCCAGTGCACCGTCGTATATTATATGGTCTGAATGAACAAGGTATGACACCAGATAAACCATATAAGAAATCTGCACGTATTGTTGGGGACGTTATGGGTAAATATCACCCTCATGGTGACTCTTCAATTTACGAAGCCATGGTAAGAATGGCACAAGACTTCAGTTACCGTTATCCTCTTGTAGATGGTCAAGGTAACTTTGGTTCTATGGATGGTGATGGCGCAGCAGCAATGCGTTATACCGAAGCACGTATGACTAAGATTACGTTAGAACTTTTACGTGATATCAACAAAGATACAATTGATTTTATCGACAACTATGATGGTAATGAAAGAGAGCCGTCAGTCTTACCTGCACGTTTCCCAAACCTTTTAGTTAACGGTGCTGCAGGGATTGCCGTAGGTATGGCTACTAATATTCCTCCTCACAATTTAACAGAAGTCATTGATGGTGTATTAAGTTTAAGTAAGAATCCTGATATCACGATCAATGAATTGATGGAAGATATTCAAGGTCCTGAATTTCCAACAGCAGGTCTTATTTTAGGAAAAAGTGGTATCCGTCGTGCATATGAAACAGGTCGTGGTTCTATCCAAATGCGTTCACGTGCAGAGATTGAAGAACGCGGTGGTGGACGTCAACGTATCGTAGTAACTGAAATACCATTCCAAGTTAATAAAGCACGTATGATTGAGAAAATTGCTGAACTTGTTAGAGATAAAAAAATCGATGGTATTACCGACTTACGAGATGAAACAAGTTTACGTACAGGTGTTAGAATCGTTATTGACGTACGTAAAGATGCGAATGCAAGCGTTATTCTTAACAACTTATACAAACAAACACCGTTACAAACATCATTCGGTGTAAATATGATTGCCTTAGTTAATGGCAGACCTAAGTTAATTAACTTAAAAGAAGCATTAATTCACTACTTAGAGCATCAAAAAACAGTTGTAAGACGACGCACTGAGTACAATTTAAGAAAAGCTAAAGACCGTGCGCATATTCTAGAAGGTTTAAGAATAGCTCTAGATCATATTGATGAAATTATCACGACAATTCGTGAATCAGAAACAGATAAAATCGCGATGGAAAGCTTACAAGAACGCTTTAAGCTATCCGAACGTCAAGCACAAGCTATCTTGGATATGCGTTTAAGACGTTTAACAGGTTTAGAACGCGATAAGATTGAATCTGAATATAATGAATTACTTGAATACATTAAAGAATTAGAAGAAATTCTAGCTGATGAAGAAGTATTATTACAATTGGTTCGTGATGAACTTTCTGAAATCAAAGAACGATTTGGAGATGAACGTCGTACTGAAATTCAATTAGGTGGATTAGACGATATTGAAGATGAAGATTTAATCCCAGAAGAACAAATTGTAATTACTTTAAGTCATAATAATTACATTAAACGATTACCTGTTTCTACATATCGTTCACAAAACCGTGGCGGACGAGGTGTACAAGGTATGAACACACTTGAAGAAGATTTCGTGAGTCAGTTAGTTACTTTAAGTACACACGATAACGTGCTCTTCTTCACAAATAAAGGTCGAGTATATAAACTCAAAGGTTATGAAGTTCCTGAGTTATCTCGTCAATCTAAAGGTATCCCAGTCGTGAACGCGATAGAACTTGAGAATGACGAAACGATAAGTACGATGATTGCGGTTAAAGATCTTGAAAGTGAAGAACATTACCTTGTATTTGCTACAAAACGAGGTATTGTTAAACGTTCAGCGTTAAGTAATTTCTCACGTATTAATAAGAACGGTAAAATCGCAATAGGCTTCAAAGAAGACGATGAACTAATAGCCGTACGCTTAACAACTGGTAATGAAGATATACTTATCGGTACATCGCATGCATCACTTATTCGCTTCCCTGAATCTGCCTTACGTCCTTTAGGTCGTACAGCAGCAGGTGTGAAAGGTATCACACTACGTGAGGGCGACGTGGTTGTAGGTTTAGACGTGGCTCACGCAGAAAGTGAAGATGAAGTTCTAGTTGTTACTGAAAATGGCTACGGTAAACGTACGCCAGTAGATGAATACCGATTATCTAATCGTGGTGGTAAAGGTATTAAAACAGCAACAATTACTGAACGTAACGGTAATATCGTTTGTATCACAACAGTTACTGGTGAAGAAGACTTAATGGTTGTTACCAATGCAGGTGTAATCATTCGCTTAGATGTGGAAGATATCTCTCAAAATGGTCGTGCTGCACAAGGTGTACGTCTAATGAGATTAGGAGAAGGCCAATTTGTTTCAACAGTTGCTAAAGTTAAAGAGGAAGAAGATAATCAAGCAGACGCAGATGATACTGATGCGAGCGAGACAGCAACTGAAGAAGTTATTGATGACCAAACAACTGGTAATGCTATTCATACAGAAGAAGCCGAAGATGTAACTAATGAAGAAACAGATGATAACGCTAATGATGATAGAATCGATGTTCGACAAGACTTTATGGATCGTGTAAATGAAGATATTGAAAGTGCTTCAGACGACGATGATGACAACGAATAATAGATATCAAAGCAGGTTCTCGCTATATAGTGAGAACCTGTTAATTTTTAGACTACCCTGCTTGAGGGTAGTCTTTTTTATTATAAAAAAAGCACACCAGCAATAGGTATTCACAATAAGTGAACGCCATTAAGGTGTGCATCGTAAATAGAATTTAATATATAACGTGTCTATAACTTAACCTTCTAATTGTTTCATAACATAAGGAATTTCACTGATTAAACGAGAAGGTGGTACGACATACATAGACTCAGATAATTTCTCTCCAATATAACTATGTGTGTAAGTCGCACTTGTAACAGCATCTTTAAGACTATCAAATTGACCAACGAAGCTTGTAATCATACCAGCAAGTGTATCTCCCATACCACCAGTAGCCATTGCTGGTGTACCGATAGATAATTTGTAAGCATCATCTTTAAAGTAAATTTCAGTACCATGTTGTTTTAATACAACTGTAGCACCTAAGTTATTAACAGCTTCACGATTACGTTCATATGTTTGTTCTTCGATAGGAATGCCACTTAAACGTTCCCATTCTTTTTGATGAGGAGTGAAAATCACACGACATGTAGGAATTTGAGGTTTCAATTTACTAAATATAGTAATTGCATCTCCATCTACAATAAGATTTTGGTGTGGTTGAATATTTTGTAGTAAAAACGTAATTGCATTATTACCTTTAAAGTCCACACCTAATCCAGGCCCGATTAAGATACTATCGGTAGCTTCGATCATTTTAGTTAGCATCTTTGTATCATTGATATCAATCACCATTGCTTCAGGGCAACGTGAATGTAATGCTGCATGATTATTAGGATGTGTTGCGACTGTAATTAATCCACTACCACTATAAACGCATGCGCGCGCAGCAAGCATAATTGCGCCACCCATATTGGCAGAACCACCAATTAATAAAATCTTACCATAATCGCC
Organism: Staphylococcus capitis subsp. capitis; assembly: GCF_040739495.1. Classification (NCBI taxonomy): domain Bacteria; kingdom Bacillati; phylum Bacillota; class Bacilli; order Caryophanales; family Staphylococcaceae; genus Staphylococcus; species Staphylococcus capitis. Next base: position 10,119 of record NZ_CP145263.1, read on the forward strand.
TTTATGCGTTTCATCTTTTCTTATAGGAATGTTAACTGTATCTAACGTTTCCATAATGACATAACCTCCGTTAAAAAACTCACTTCTCGTATATCGTACACAAGACATCCGACCGTCTTAAATTTCACTTTATAAATTGTTGTGTACATCCATTTTTTAGAAATTAAAGTCCTTTAAAATTGCCCAATCTCTTTTAAATACAATAGAAAATACTATACCTGTAATACTCTTTAGTCAATAGCTATTTTAGAAATTTAATAATGAATACCTCTATCCTCACAAAATATCAAAAATACCATTTCCATCTACCTTATTAAAATAATAAATAATAATATTCCTATTTCTTTAACCTGTTAAATTATTACATTGATAATGCATTATAAAAAGTGCAAAAAGTGTTGTTAATATAAAAATGAAAACGTATACTTTCCTGTAATGGGGTTAAAATTTAAACAAAGGGGTTGTTTATATGACATTAATTTTAGATGGAGAGGCTTTGACTATTAAGGAAATTAAGACGTTTTTAAGCCAAGACTTACAAATTGATATTTCAGAGGATGCCATTGAACGAGTGACGAAAAGTCGCCAAGTCGTTGAACGTATCATACAGAATAAAGAAACAATCTATGGTATCACAACTGGATTCGGTCTATTTAGTGATGTTTTAATCGATCCAGGTCAATATAACGAATTACAAGTCAATCTCATTCGTTCACATGCATGTGGTATCGGGAAACCATTTTCAGAAGAAGTGGCATTAGTCATGATGGTGTTGCGCTTAAATACATTATTGAAGGGGCATTCAGGTGCGACACTTGAGTTAGTTGAACAATTAAAATTCTTCATTAACGAACGTATTATTCCAGTGATTCCGCAACAAGGTTCATTAGGGGCATCAGGGGATTTAGCGCCTCTATCACATCTTGCACTTGCACTCATTGGTGAGGGTGACGTTTATTATAACAATGAACAAGTTGACAGTCGCTACGTCCTTAATGAGTTAGGTCGTGAACCGTTAAAACTACAAGCTAAGGAAGGCTTGGCACTTATCAATGGGACACAAGCAATGACAGCTCAAGGTGTGATTAATTTCATTGAAGCGGAGGATTTAGGTTATCAAGTGGAATGGATTGCTTCACTCACGCATCAAGCTTTAAACGGTATTACAGATGCGTATAATCATAACGTGCACAAAGTCCGGAATATTAAAGAACAAGTAGATGTGGCAGCACGCATGCTTAACTGGCTTGAAGATTCACAGCTTACGACACGCCAAGCTGAATTACGAGTGCAGGACGCTTATAGTTTACGTTGTATTCCTCAAATCCATGGTGCAAGTTTCCAAGTATTCAATTATGTAAGAGAAAAATTAGAATTTGAGATGAATGCAGCTAATGATAATCCTCTTATCTTCGATGAGGATGATGAAACATTAGTGATTTCAGGTGGTAACTTCCACGGTCAACCAGTCGCACTTGCATTAGACCATCTAAAATTAGGCGTGAGTGAATTAGCAAATGTTGCAGAGCGACGTCTAGAACGTTTGATTAATCCTCAATTAAATGGAGATTTACCTGCATTTTTAAGTCCTGAGCCAGGGTTACAAAGTGGCGCTATGATTATGCAATATGCTGCTGCAAGCCTTGGCTCTGAAAATAAAACCCTCGCACATCCAGCGAGTGTAGATTCAATTCCATCTTCAGCAAATCAAGAAGATCATGTATCAATGGGCACAATTGCTTCAAGACACGGTTACCAAATGATTGAGAATACACGTCGTGTGATTGCGATTGAATGTGTCATCGCATTGCAAGCTGTGGAATTAAAAGGCGTAGATAAATTATCTCCTAAAACACGTGAAAAATATGAAGAATATCGTAAAATTGTGCCTTCAATCAATCAAGATCGACAATTCCACAAAGATATCGAAGCGGTAGCACAGTATCTAAAAGATGATGCTTATCACAGAGCATAAATACGAGGTAGTTTACACACATTTACATTTACTTGAAAAGTTCAAAAGACTTTGCTATATTAAAAATAACTTAATAAAACATTGTTCGTAGGCTAAGTAGCATTAACCGGACGATTTCAGAGAACTTGTGGTTAGTGAGAACAAGTAATCGACTTTGATGTGAATCTACCTACTTTATGAGAGCAATCGGTAATAACCGTTATTTTAGTTAAGTGCAGTTTAGAATAAGTGATTCAACGTTTATTTTAAATTGTTAAATAGGGTGGCAACGCGTAGACCACGTCCCTTGTCTGGGATGTGGTCTTTTTTTTATGATTTTATACATACGTGCCCCCAATAAATCTATATTTTATTTGGGAAAGGATGAAGGTTACATGTTAGATATTCGTTTATTTAGAAATGAACCAGAAAAAGTTAAGAGCAAAATTGAATTAAGAGGAGACGATCCTAAGGTCGTTGACGAAGTTTTAGAATTAGATGAACAACGACGTCAATTAATCAGTAAAACTGAAGAAATGAAAGCAAGACGTAATAAAGTCAGTGAAGAAATCGCTCAGAAGAAACGTAATAAAGAAGATGCTGATGACGTTATTGCAGAAATGCGTAACTTAGGTGATGAAATTAAAGAAAACGATGCTAAATTAAATGAAGTTGATAATAAAGTAAGAGACATTTTAATCCGTATTCCAAATTTAATTAACGACGATGTACCTCAAGGGGATTCAGATGAAGAAAACGTTGAATTGAAAAAATGGGGTACACTACGTGAATTTGATTTCGAACCAAAAGCACATTGGGACTTAGTTGAAGAACTAAAAATGGCAGACTTCGAACGTGCTGCTAAAGTATCTGGTGCGCGTTTCGTTTACTTAACTAAAGATGGTGCATTATTAGAACGTGCATTAATGAACTACATGATTACGAAACATACAACTCAACATGGTTACACAGAAATGATGACACCTCAATTAGTGAATGCAGATACTATGTTTGGTACAGGTCAACTTCCTAAATTCGAAGAAGATTTATTTAAAGTTGAAAAAGAAGGCCTATACACAATTCCAACAGCAGAAGTACCTTTAACAAACTTCTACAGAGATGAAATCATTCAACCAGGAGTGTTACCTGAAAAATTCACTGGGCAAACGGCATGTTTCCGTAGTGAAGCGGGTTCAGCTGGTAGAGATACAAGAGGATTAATTCGTTTACACCAATTCGATAAAGTTGAAATGGTTCGTATCGAAAAACCTGAAGATTCTTGGGATGCTTTAGAAGATATGACTAAAAATGCTGAATCAATTTTAGAAGAATTAGGATTACCATATCGTCGAGTTATCTTATGTACAGGCGACATTGGCTTTAGCGCTAGTAAAACATATGACCTAGAGGTATGGTTACCAAGTTACAATGACTATAAAGAAATTAGTTCTTGCTCAAACTGTACTGATTTCCAAGCACGTCGTGCTAACATTCGCTTTAAACGTGATAACTCAGCTAAACCAGAATTAGCTCATACATTAAATGGTAGTGGTTTAGCCGTAGGTCGTACATTTGCAGCTATCGTTGAAAATTATCAAAATGAAGACGGTACAATCACAATTCCTGAAGCATTAGTTCCATTCATGGGTGGAAAAACTAAAATTTCTAAACCTACAAAATAATAACTTAAAAATAGGCTGAGTAATTACTACAATACAACGATGAATGACTCAATTAATTATTTGAACTGTCGACAAGATCTTAACGATTTTGTCGACAGTTTTTTTGTTGAATAGGGTAGGGGAAGAGAAATAATTCAACTTCAAATCTTCAAAAATGATAGGGATGTCTAAAAGAAGAAACAAAATTCTGAAATTTTATAAATGTTGTAATTACAATGATTTTACTATGAGGTTTGTCTTACGTCGCACAAACCGTTGTCTAAAAAATATTGAACAACTTTTCCAAATATAATAGACTTATTTTACTATTTTAGAAAGTGGAATGGAGGCTGATCAAATGACCCATCTTTCATTTAAGCAAGGGGTAAAAGAATGTATTCCTACTTTATTTGAATACGCAGGAGTAGGTTTATCATTTGGTATCGTAGCAGCCTCTCAAAACTTTAGTATCTTAGAAATTATTTTATTATGTCTCATTATTTACGCCGGTGCCGCACAATTTATTGTTTGCGCTTTAGCGATTACAGGTACTCCAATATCTGCTATCGTGCTGACCACACTTATCATTAACTCACGTATGTTTCTATTAAGTATGACTTTGGCACCTAATTATAAACAATATGGATTATGGAATAGGGTAGGTCTCGGTACATTATTAACCGATGAAACCTTCGGAGTTGCCATTACGCCATATATTAAAGGTGAAAAGATTAATGATCGTTGGCTTCATGGTCTTAATATCACAGCATATCTTTTTTGGACTATTTCGTGTGTGGCCGGCGCCCTTTTCGGCAAATATATTTCTAATCCTAATGCACTTGGATTAGACTATGCGATTACTGCAATGTTCATTTTCCTAGGTATATCTCAATTTGAGTCAGTGAAGAAATCAAGATTTCGTATATATCATATTAATTATCTGTGTAATCACAATGATGCTTCTTTAAAGTTTAGTGATGCCTTCATATTTAGCAATATTAATAGCCGCAACATTCGCTGCAGCCTTAGGGGTGGTGATGGATAAATGACAACAGATTTACACACACTGATACTTATTATTTTATGTGGAATTGTAACGTTACTCATTCGAATTATTCCTTTTATGATGATATCTAGAGTTCATTTACCTGAAATTGTCGTTAAATGGCTTTCATTTATTCCTATCACATTATTTACCGCACTTGTCATTGATGGGGTCATACAACAACACGATAACACCTTTGGATATACGCTCAATTTGTCATATATTATTGCGATTATACCAACAGTTTTCCTTGCCATTTTCACACGTAGCCTTACTATCACAATAATTGGAGGTATTATTACTATCGCTTGTTTACGTTTAGTCTTTTAACTCCTGAAAATGACAGCAAAGTATTGAAGTCATAAACCATTTTAGTTAATATTATATTAATTAGAAAAATGCAGACTATTTAAGATTGAAACTTAATCAACATCAATATACAAATCAATCCAACAAATCTTATTTCGAGAAGCTGAGGGAATTGGCCCGACGATGCTTCAGCAACCGACTAATGATAGCACGGTGCTACAACCAACGAGAATCTCGAATGATAAGTACTGACCAGCTTCCTACTTTTTCATTTGAGTAGGAAGCTTTTTTGTAAGAGGAGGTAGCGTTAACGATGACGAATTACAGAGTAGATACGTTAGAATTAGGGACATTTACAACTGAATCAGGAGAAACCATTAATAATTTAAAATTACGCTATGAACACGTTGGATATAAAGGTCAACCATTAGTTGTTGTTTGTCACGCATTAACAGGTAATCACTTAACTTATGGAACAGACGAGAAACATGGATGGTGGCGTGAAATTATAGATGGTGGTTATATTCCACGTCATGATTATCAATTTCTAACTTTCAACGTCATCGGTAGTCCCTTTGGTTCAAGTTCCAAACTTAATGACCCTAATTTTCCACAGCATCTTACATTACGAGATATTGTTAAAGCGATTGAAAAAGGTATCAAAGCACTAGACTTCGATAAGATAAACATCCTAATTGGAGCAAGTCTAGGTGGTATGCAAGCAATGGAATTGCTGTATAATAATCAATTTCAAATCGACAAAGCCATTATTCTCGCAGCAACTGGTAAAACGTCATCGTACAGTCGTGCTTTCAACGAGATCGCCCGACAAGCAATTCATCTTGGTGGGAAGGAAGGCTTAAGTATCGCTCGACAACTAGGCTTCTTAACATACCGTTCCTCTAAAAGTTATGACCAACGTTTTACGCCAGATGAAGTTGTAACATATCAACAGTATCAAGGTAATAAATTTAAGAAAAACTTTGACTTACAATGTTATTTAACACTGCTCGACGTCTTAGATAGTCACAATATTGATAGAGGACGAGATGATGTTGATGAAGTCTATCAATCTTTAGATACAAAGGTTCTAACGATGGGGTTTATAGATGATTTACTTTATCCAGATGATCAAGTAAGAACAGTCGGAGAGAGATTTAAATATCATCGCCATTTCTTTGTGCCAGATAATGTAGGACATGACGGCTTCCTTCTAAACTTTAACGATTGGGCTCCAAACCTCTACCATTTCTTGAACTTAAAACAATTTAAAAGGAAGTAAACACAGCTATTTTTAAACATACTAAACTTTGGCTAAGCAAAGTAAGTACGTCTTTAGAATAAGTGCTACTAATTAATGACGAAGTCATTATTGAACTTTTAAAGATTACAATCGTTGATGCGATTGCATAATAGGTACTAACATTTGATACTCATCAAATGAAGCACCTATAATTGTTAATTTTGGGCAAAGAGGTTAAAATAGAAGTTATAGTCAAAAAGTATGGGAGTGGCGTGTGTGTTTTCAAAAATACAACCTAAAGCAACTATTATTGCAACTATTTCATTACTGATAGTCGCTTTAGTAACACATGTATTACCTATTCTCGGCTTAATTTTATGTTTATTTGCAACGATTCCTGGCATCGTGCTATGGAACCGCTCTGTACAATCATTTGGAATTAACGCTTTAGTAACAGTGATTCTAACAACGTTATTAGGTAATACATTTGTCTTAAGTATGATGGTACTTATCTTAATTTTAAGTTTTATCATCGGTCAATTACTTAAGGAAAGAACTTCAAAAGAAAGAATTCTTTATGTTTCAACGGCTTCATTAAGTTTAATAACATTGATTGGATTCATGTTATTACAAACATTCGAAAAAATTCCAAAAGCAGCCGTATTAATTAAGCCATTTAAAGATGCGATGTATGATGCCATCTTAACAAGTGGATTAGATTCTAACTATAGACAGATTCTTGAGGAAGGTTTCCGACAATCAACGGTCCAACTCCCTAGTTATCTTATTATAGTCATTTTCCTTTTAATCTTAATTAATCTGATTATTACATTTCCTATCTTACGTAAGTTTAAGGTCGCAACTCCGATCTTTAAGCCATTATTCGCATGGCAAATGAATCGTGTACTATTATGGATTTATCTTATAGTTCTTATTTGTGTAATGTTTGCGAACCAACCAAGTATATTCCAAAGTATCGTCTTGAACTTTGAGGTTGTGTTATCATTAGTGATGTATATCCAAGGTTTAAGCGTTATACATTTCTTCGGTAAAGCTAAGAGATGGCCGAATGCTGTAACGATTTTATTAATGGTAGTGGGGACACTACTTACACCGATGACACATATCGTTGGTTTACTTGGAGTTATTGATTTATGTATTAATTTAAAACGAATTATTAAAAAATGATTATTAACTAAGTGATTAGAGGTGGAAGAATGAACCGTCAATCCACTAAAAAAGCATTGCTCATACCTTTTATACTAATGGTACTTACAGCCATTGCATTAGTCATCGTATGGTTTATTTTCAACCAAATTGTCGCTGGCATTGGTGCAGCAATCCTCGTCGTGATGATTATCATTAGTGGCGTGTTATTGAGACAAGCTTTTCTTAAAATGGATAATTATGTGGATGATTTAAGTGGTCACATCTCGGCAAGTAGCAATAAAGCAATCAAACATTTGCCGATTGGGATGATTGTGTTAGATGAAGATAACCACATTGAATGGATGAACCAATTCATGACAGAACACGTTGAAACTAATGTGATTTCTGAAAATGTAAACGAAGTCTTTCCTAACATATTGAAACAATTAGAAAAAGTACAAGAAGTAGAAATTGAACATAACAATTATCATTACCATGTGCGATATTCAGAGAATGAACATTGTTTATATTTCTTTGATATCACAGAAAGTGTACATACCAACGAGTTGTATGAAGATTCAAAGCCAATTATCGCAACGTTGTTCTTAGACAATTATGACGAGATTACGCAGAATATGAACGATACACAACGTTCAGAAATCAACTCAATGGTTACACGTGTCATTAGCAGATGGGCACAAGAATACAATATTTATTTCAAACGTTATAATTCTGATCAATTCGTTGCATATCTTAACCAAAAGATATTAGCAGAACTTGAAGATTCAAACTTTGAAATTTTAAGTCAGTTGAGAGAGAAAAGTGTCGGTTACCGTGCACAACTCACTTTAAGTATCGGTGTCGGTGAAGGTACAGAGAACCTTATCGACCTAGGGGATTTATCACAATCTGGTTTAGACTTAGCACTCGGTCGAGGAGGTGACCAAGTTGCCATTAAAAATATGAATGGTAACGTTCGCTTCTACGGTGGTAAGACTGACCCTATGGAGAAACGTACGCGTGTACGTGCCCGAGTAATTTCTCACGCACTTAAAGACATCTTAACTGAAGGCGACAAGGTAATTATTATGGGACATAAACGCCCTGATTTAGATGCAATTGGTGCAGCAATTGGTGTCTCACGTTTTGCATTAATGAATAATTTAGAAGCCTTTGTCGTTCTCAATGATTCAGATATTGATCCGACTTTACGTCGTGTCATGGACGAAATTGATAAGAAACCAGAATTAAAAGAACGCTTTGTCACTTCAGATGAAGCTTGGGATATGATGACGTCTAAGACGACAGTCGTTGTCGTGGATACGCACAAGCCTGAAATGGTCTTAGATGAAAATGTCTTAAATAAAGCAAACCGTAAAGTCATTATTGACCACCATAGACGTGGCGAAAGCTTTATTTCAAACCCATTATTGGTATATATGGAACCATATGCAAGTTCAACTGCAGAGCTTGTTACTGAATTATTAGAATATCAACCAACTGAACAAAGATTGACACGTTTAGAATCAACAGTCATGTATGCAGGTATTATAGTAGATACTAGAAACTTCACATTAAGAACAGGTTCAAGAACATTTGATGCTGCAAGTTATTTACGTGCGCATGGTGCAGATACAATCTTAACGCAACACTTCTTAAAAGATGATGTAGATACTTATATTAATCGTTCAGAACTTATTAGAACGGTTCAATTACAAGATCATGGCGTAGCAATTGCTCATGGTTCAAATGATAAAATCTACCATCCTGTTACGGTTGCACAAGCAGCCGACGAGTTGTTAAGTTTAGAAGGTATCGAGGCATCTTATGTTGTGGCTAAACGTGAAGATAACCTTATTGGTATCTCTGCACGTTCACTAGGTTCTATCAACGTTCAATTAACGATGGAAGCATTAGGTGGTGGTGGACACCTTACAAACGCTGCCACTCAAATTAAAGGTGTCACTATAGAAGAGGCTATAGAACAATTACAGCAAGCAATTACAGAACAAATGAGTAGGAGTGAAGATGCATGAAAGTAATTTTCAAACAAGATGTTAAAGGTAAAGGTAAAAAAGGCGAAGTAAAAGACGTACCAGTAGGTTACGCAAACAACTTCTTACTTAAAAACAACTATGCTGTAGAAGCAACTCCTGGTAACTTAAAACAATTAGAACAACAAAATAAACGTGCTGAAGCAGACAGACAACAAGAAATTGATGATGCGAAAGCACTTAAAGAAAAATTAGAAAACATCGAAGTTGAAGTATCAGCTAAAACAGGTGAAGGCGGTAAATTGTTTGGTTCAATCAGTACTAAACAAATTGCCGAAGCATTAAATAAACAACATGATATTAAAATTGATAAACGTAAAATGGACTTACCACATGGTATCCATGCGTTAGGTTATACAAATGTGCCAGTAAAATTAGATAAAGAAGTAGAAGGTACAATTAGAGTACACACAGTAGAACAGTAATTCCAAAAATAACAAAGATGGATTGAAATAAGAGGTGTAAAACAAACAATGGATGGAATGTATGAGCAAAATCAAATGCCGCATAGCAATGAAGCTGAACAATCTGTCTTAGGTGCCATTATTATAGATCCAGAATTGATTAATACAACTCAGGAAGTCCTCCTTCCTGAGTCGTTTTATAGAGGCGCCCATCAACATATCTTCCGTGCAATGATGCATCTTAATGAAGATAACAAAGAAATCGACGTTGTCACACTTATGGATCAACTATCTAGTGATGGAAGCTTAAGTGAAGCGGGTGGCCCTCAATATCTCGCAGAGCTATCGACTAACGTTCCAACAACGCGAAACGTTCAATATTATACAGATATCGTCTTTAAACACGCGTTAAAACGTAAGTTAATTCAAACGGCAGATAGTATTGCAAATGATGGCTATAATGATGAATTAGAACTAGATACAATCCTAAGTGATGCCGAAAGACGTATCCTTGAACTTTCTTCTACAAGAGAAAGTGACGGGTTTAAAGATATTAGAGATGTCTTAGGACAAGTGTATGAGACTGCCGAAGAACTCGACCAAAATAGTGGTCAAACGCCTGGTATTCCAACAGGTTATCGAGATCTCGACCAAATGACTGCTGGGTTTAACCGTAATGATTTAATCATCTTAGCGGCTCGTCCTTCCGTGGGTAAGACTGCCTTCGCTCTTAATATTGCCCAAAAAGTTGCGACACATGAAGATATGTTTACAATAGGCATATTCTCGCTTGAGATGGGTGCAGACCAGTTAGCAACGCGTATGATTTGTAGTTCAGGTAACGTAGATTCAAACCGCTTAAGAACTGGTACGATGACAGAAGAAGACTGGAGTCGTTTTACGATTGCAGTTGGTAAATTATCAAAAACTAAGATTTTTATCGATGATACACCAGGTATTCGTATTAATGACTTACGATCTAAATGTCGCCGTCTTAAACAAGAACACGGCTTAGATATGATAGTGATTGACTATCTACAATTAATTCAAGGTAGCGGTTCTCGATTCTCAGACAACCGTCAACAAGAAGTATCAGAAATCTCACGTACACTTAAAGCCATTGCCCGTGAACTAGAATGCCCAGTTATCGCACTGAGTCAGCTTTCACGTGGTGTTGAACAACGTCAGGATAAACGTCCAATGATGAGTGATATTCGTGAATCTGGGTCTATCGAGCAAGACGCTGATATCGTTGCTTTCTTATACCGTGATGATTACTACAATCGTGGCGAGGATGAAGATGATGACGATGATACAGGCTTTGAGCCACAAACGAATGATGATAACGGTGAAATTGAAATCATAATTGCTAAACAACGTAACGGCCCAACAGGAACTGTGAAACTTCATTTCATGAAACAATATAATAAATTTACAGACATTGATTATGCTCATGCAGAAATGACATAAAATTTATTTTCCGTACAATAAACTTATTTTTTAGCTTTATTGTACGGTTTTTATTTTGTTTTCATTCTTTGCAATCACTTGAAGTATGTATATCATTTTCCGGAAAATGAACTCAAAAGCACTGATAACACAACGATGAAACTGTATAAAAAGCAAAAACAAGATGAATCAATTGCAAAAAACCTAAACAAATTTAATGTTCGATTTTTATTTGCAATCTCATAGGCATATTGGTAGAATATCTAATGGTTAAACGAGAAAAACTTGGAGGTGCTCTTATGTCATCAATCGTAGTAGTTGGGACACAATGGGGAGACGAAGGTAAAGGTAAAATCACAGATTTCTTAGCAGAACAAGCAGATGTTATCGCTAGATTCTCAGGTGGTAATAATGCAGGACACACAATTCAATTTGGTGGAAAAACATACAAATTACATTTGGTACCATCAGGTATCTTTTATAAAGATAAATTAGCAGTTATCGGTAACGGTGTAGTTGTAGATCCAGTAGCATTATTGAAAGAATTAGACGGTTTAAATGAACGTGGTATTTCAACTAACAACTTACGTATCTCTAACCGTGCACAAGTCATCTTACCTTATCACCTAGCTCAAGACGAATATGAAGAACGTCGTCGAGGAGATAATAAAATCGGTACAACTAAAAAAGGTATCGGCCCAGCATACGTAGATAAAGCACAACGTATTGGTATTCGAGTAGCAGACTTATTAGAGAAAGAAACATTCGAACGTCGTCTTAAAGAAAACATTGAATATAAAAATGCTTATTTCAAAGGAATGTTCAACGAAACATGCCCTACGTTTGATGAAATCTTTGACGAGTACTATGCAGCAGGTCAACGCTTAAAAGAATATGTCACTGACACAGCTAAAATCTTGGATGATGCTAATGTTGCAGACGGCAAAGTATTATTCGAAGGTGCCCAAGGTGTCATGTTAGACATCGACCATGGTACTTACCCATTCGTTACGTCAAGTAACCCAGTTGCTGGTAATGTCACAGTAGGTACAGGTGTAGGTCCTACATCAGTTTCTAAAGTCATCGGTGTATGTAAATCATATACGTCACGTGTAGGTGATGGTCCATTCCCTACAGAATTATTCGATGAAGATGGTCATCACATTAGAGAAGTAGGTCGTGAATATGGTACAACAACAGGACGTCCACGCCGTGTAGGTTGGTTTGACTCAGTGGTACTACGTCATTCACGTCGCGTAAGTGGTATCACAGATCTTTCAATCAACTCTATCGACGTTTTAACAGGTTTAGATACAGTTAAAATTTGTACAGCATATGAGTTAGATGGCGAAGAAATCACTGAATACCCAGCTAACTTAGATCAATTAAGACGCTGTAAACCAATCTTCGAAGAACTTCCAGGTTGGACAGAAGATATCACAGGCTGCCGCAGTTTAGAAGAACTCCCTGAAAATGCACGCAAATACCTAGAGCGTATTTCAGAATTATGTGGCGTACACATTTCAATCTTCTCTGTAGGCCCAGACCGTGAACAAACAAACCTATTAGAACAATTATGGTAAAACAAAGTATAAAAGAAAGCTGAGATCATAAATGATATCCTAGCTTCAAAAAGACCGACTCGTTTCATTACAACGAGTCGGTCTTACTTTATTTATATAGAAGAAAGTAGTTGAATACGTAATATATAATTCCGTTTTAAACGGTGCCATCAACACTTTTATAGCAATATTTCTCATTTATTAACCCTTAAAAAATATTGTTAAATTTATGTAAAAAATAGCTTGTCACGAAAAGATGAGCTATGCTATAATCTATTTTGTGCTTAAGAACGGCTCCTTGGTCAAGCGGTTAAGACACCGCCCTTTCACGGCGGTAACACGGGTTCGAGTCCCGTAGGAGTCACCATGATAGGTCCCGTAGTGTAGCGGTTAACACGCCTGCCTGTCACGCAGGAGATCGCGGGTTCGATTCCCGTCGGGACCGTATTGCCTACCCAATAGGGTAGGCATTTTTTTATACCTACATATCCGTTTTATTCCTGTTACAATCCATCCACTCATATAATATCCTCGCCCACACATAACGCTCACTTTACAATATCCATGACGTTGCAATAAAAACTTAACATTTACGCTATTTGTTTACATTTTCAAAAGGGAGAATCGCATAAGCATACGTCTTACACCAAATATTTATATTACAAAATAATGAAAATACTGATATATAGATAATTTGAGCTATTTGCAACTGTTCAACATATTTTGTAATACAGTATTTCAATGGTAAAATTATAAATAATATTATTCTATAATTTTTAATACAAAAATAGAATTACCCGTTCATAAATGGTAAATTATATATTAGGTAACTATGCGCTATATATATTACATACATCACCTTTCACAAGGTATAATAGAGAAAAATATAGCCTTCACATAATTAAACGAACGGAAGAATTACACTTTGAGAAAAGAGGTTAAAATATATGGCTAGAAAAGTTGTTGTTGTCGACGATGAAAAACCAATTGCTGATATTTTAGAATTTAATTTGAAGAAAGAGGGATACGAAGTATTCTGCGCTTACGATGGTAACGATGCAGTAGATTTAATCTATGAAGAAGAACCAGATATCGTACTCTTAGACATCATGTTACCAGGCAGAGATGGCATGGAAGTATGTCGCGAAGTACGTAAAAAATTCGAAATGCCAATCATCATGTTAACAGCGAAAGACTCAGAAATTGATAAAGTATTAGGACTTGAACTTGGTGCAGACGACTATGTAACAAAACCTTTCAGCACGCGTGAACTTATCGCACGTGTGAAAGCAAACTTACGTCGCCATTATTCACAACCAGCTCAAGAAGTGAGTGGCGCTACAAATGAAATAACAATCAAAGATATCGTCATCTACCCAGACGCTTACTCAATTAAAAAATGTGGTGAAGATATCGAATTAACACATCGTGAATTTGAATTATTCCACTACCTTTCTAAACATATGGGTCAAGTAATGACACGTGAACATTTATTACAAACAGTGTGGGGTTATGATTATTTCGGTGACGTACGTACAGTTGACGTAACGATTCGTCGTTTACGCGAAAAAATTGAAGACGATCCATCGCACCCAGAATACATTGTGACACGTAGAGGCGTTGGATACTTCCTCCAACAACATGATTAGAGGCAACATCCTATGAAGTGGCTTAAACAATTACAATCCCTTCACACTAAACTCGTTATTGTTTATGTATTACTGATTATTATTGGTATGCAAATCATCGGTTTGTATTTTACTAATAGTTTAGAAAAAGAATTACTCGATAATTTTAAAAAGAACATAACGCAATATGCGAAGCAGTTAGATGTTAATATAGAAAAAGTTTATAACGATAATGACAAAGGTACGGTAAACGCTCAAAAGGATATCCAAAACCTTTTGAGTGAATATGCCAACCGTCAAGAAATCGGAGAAATTCGCTTCGTTGATAAAGATCAAATCATTATGGCTACGACAAAGCAGTCTAACCGTAGTCTAATTAATCAAAAAGCGAATGACGGTTCCGTCCAAAAGGCACTTTCTCTCGGTGAAACCAACAACCACATGGTCCTTAAAGACTATGGTAGTGGTAAAGAACGTGTCTGGGTTTATAACATACCAGTTAAAGTCGACAAACAAACTATCGGTGATATTTACATAGAATCGAAAATCAACGACGTATATAACCAACTCAATAACATTAACCAAATCTTTATCGTCGGTACAGCTATATCATTATTCATCACAGTAATCCTCGGTTTCTTTATCGCCCGAACGATTACCAAACCAATTACCGATATGCGTAACCAGACTGTTGAGATGTCTAAAGGTAACTATACTCAACGCGTGAAGATTTATGGTAACGACGAAATCGGTGAGCTCGCACTTGCTTTCAACAACCTATCTAAACGTGTGCAAGAGGCGCAGGCCAACACCGAAAGTGAGAAACGCCGTCTAGATTCAGTTATCACACATATGAGTGATGGTATCCTCGCGACAGACCGCCGTGGACGCGTGCGTATTGCGAACGATATGGCGCTTAAGATGCTCGGTCTCGCGAAAGAAGACGTCATCGGCTACTACATGCTCGGTCTTCTTAACCTTGAAAATGAATTCTCACTAGACGAAATCCAAGAAAACAATGATTCCTTCCTATTAGATATTAACGAAGAAGAGGGCATTATTGCGCGTGTCAACTTTAGTACCATCGTGCAAGAAACAGGATTCGTCACAGGTTACATTGCCGTGTTACATGATGTAACTGAACAACAACAAGTTGAACGTGAACGTCGCGAATTCGTAGCAAACGTTTCACACGAACTACGTACGCCACTCACATCAATGAACAGCTATATCGAAGCACTCGAAGAAGGCGCTTGGCAAGATGAAAGCCTTGCACCACAATTCTTATCCGTTACACGTGAAGAAACAGAACGTATGATACGACTCGTTAACGACTTACTCCAATTATCGAAAATGGATAACGAGTCAGACCAAATTACTAAAGAAATCGTTGACTTCAACATGTACATTAATAAAATTATTAATCGACATGAAATGGCAGCGAAAGATACAACATTCGTAAGAGAAATCCCACAACAAACAATATTCACAGAAATCGATCCAGACAAAATGACACAAGTATTCGACAATGTTATCACTAACGCAATGAAATATTCACGTGGTGATAAACGAGTTGAGTTTCATGTGAAACAAAATGCACTTTACAATAGAATGACCATTCGTATAAAAGATAATGGTATTGGAATTCCAATCAATAAAGTAGATAAAATATTCGATAGATTCTACCGTGTTGATAAAGCACGTACACGTAAGATGGGTGGTACAGGACTCGGTCTCGCAATTTCCAAAGAAATTGTTGAAGCGCACAATGGACGCATCTGGGCAAACAGCGTAGAAGGTCAAGGTACGTCTATCTTCATCACACTTCCTTGTGAAATCATTGAAGACGGTGATTGGGATGAATAGTAAAGAACATATTAAATCAATTATCCTAGGTCTTCTCGTACTCATCAGTATCGTTTTGACATACTTGGTCTGGAACTATACACCAGACCTCAATAATGTTACTAACTCAGATAGCAGTAAAAAGAACGAGCTGAAACCACTAAGTAAACCTATGACAGCAAGCATGGAAGGCACGGTTACACCATTTCAGATCATTCATTCAAAGGATGATAAACCACAAGGAACGGCCTCAACAGGTGATGCACTTGATAGCATTACGAAGCCATTGAAGAACCAAGAAGTTAAATCTGTGTCACATATGCGCAGAGATCATAACCTTGTTATACCAGAACTAAGTAATGACTTTACCGTACTAGATTTCACATACGACTTACCTTTAACGACATACTTAAGTCAGGTATTGAACATCGATGCGAACGTACCCAACCATTTTAACTTCAATCGATTACTTATAGACCAAGACAATGATAATCACGTGGTGCTTTATGCGATAAGTAAAGACCGCCACGAAGTTGTGAAATTAAAAACATCAGCACAAGGTAAAAATATAGATAGCGCCTTAGACAGTATTAAGTCAGATATGCAACCATATACTGAAATCATCACTAATAAAGACACTATCGATAAAGCAACACACGTCTTCGCGCCAAGTAAACCTAAAGACTTAAAATCATATCGTATGGTCTTCTCAACAATGAACGTCGAACGAATGAATTCCATTCTCTTCGAAGATTCAACTATCGTACGAAGCTCTCAAAGTGGTGCGACAACATATAACAACAACACAGGCGTCGCGAACTATGACGATAACAGTGAAATGTATCATTATAAAAACCTATCTGAAGACGCGAAAAGCTCAAGCAATATGGAAGAAACCATTCCAGGAACATTTGAATTTATCAACGGCCATGGTGGATTCCTTAACGAGGATTATCGTCTATTCAGTACAGATAATAAGACAGGTAAACTGACTTACCAACGCTTCTTGAATGGTTACCCAACATTCAACAACCAGAATTTAAATGAAATTCAAGTCATATGGGGTAAAAAAGGCGTCTTCGATTACCAACGCTCATTACTTAAGAGCAGCGTTCAACTGAACAGTGAAGAACCTAAGACCTTACCTACAGCCGAATCCGTTCGTTCAGCACTTGCCAATAATAATAATATTGACTTTGAAAAGGTAACCAACATTGCAGTCGGCTATGATATGGATGACAAACCAGATAAAGATGATATAGAAGTTCAACGCAACAGTGAATTCACGCCACAATGGTACGTAGAATACGATGGCAATTGGTACGCCTATAAAGATGGGAGGCTTGAATAAATGAATTGGAAACGCACAAAGACGCTATTCATTTTCGTATTTATTCTCGTCAACATCTTACTCGTCATGATATACATCGATAAAGTCAATAAAGCACAGATTAATGACGCAGAAAGTGGGAACAACGTTAATTTTCAACAAGAAGAAATTAAAGTCCCTACAGACGTGCTTAATAAGAAGGTTAAAGATACGAAACTCGCACAAATCACAGCACGCTCTAAAGACTTCTCGAGCTACGCTAAAGAACATTCAAGCTTAGATACATCAGACAAAGACAAGACATTAGAAGGCGATATAGACAAAACTGTGAAAGTAAGCGATAAGAACCTAAAAGACATTAAAGATTTTATTGCAGATAGTATTTATAACGGTAAACAATATCAATTGAGTGATCTAAGTTCAGATAAAATCACTTACGAACAAACCTTTGAAGGTTACCCAATTATGAATAACAGTAAAGCACGTTTAACCTTTAATTTAAATGATGGAAAAGCAACAAGCTACAAACAAACAGCAATGAACAATATCCATATCGCAGAAGGTTCAAATAGTACAAAGAAACAAGTCATTAGCCCACGAAAAGCCGTCGAAGCACTGTACTTCAACAGATATCTAAAACGAAACGACCAAGTCATCGACGCACGCCTAGGCTATTACTCAGTCGTTAAAGAAACCAACGTACAATTACTACAACCCAACTGGGAAATTAAAGTCAAACACCACGGTAAAGACAACATAGAAACCTATTACGTCGAAGCCACCACCAAAAACCCAAAAGTTATAAATTAAGGTGCTGAGAAAAGCGCTTAGGTCGCGAGCAATAACTAGCATCAAGCGAAAATTGTTCCTCAAATTTTAGCGCGATGCGTATTATTGTCGAACGACCTGCTTTTCGAAGCCCGTCAATTAAGGTGCGAAAGTGAGCGTTTAGGTTTTGAGCAGAACCGAAAAGCGAGCAAAACTGTTCTTTAGTTTTGACGAGACTTTGAGAGTTTCTGCCGAAAAACCTGCTCACTGAAGCCCGTCTATCATTCCTGCAACACTCAGTATAATAACGTTCATCATAAACGACCACTCACCTCTGTAGAGTGGTCGTTTCTTTATGCTATGACGAAGCGGTCAGAAAATGATATTTCGCGACATTAATTATTCACAAACTGACAATTGGCACACACCTTCTAAAATTGGTATAGTATAATATAAAGGAATTTTAGAGAACGTTTCGTTTCGAGAATTCATATTTAGAATCAACACACCTCGAAACCTCATATATAACTCACATTAACGTGCAAAAAATTAAATAAGACTCAAGAACTACTAGAACCAAATGCACGTCTCACCCGCATCACACAAACAATTCTCAAACAAATACAGATTGTACATATTAGAAAGGATGAAGCCGCTTGATACGTATGAGTGTATTAGCAAGTGGTAGTACAGGTAACGCCACTTACGTAGAAAGTGAGAAAGGTAGCCTACTAGTAGACGTAGGTCTAACCGGCAAGAAAATGGAAGAGTTATTTAGCCAAATTGATCGAAATATCAAGGATCTAAACGGCATTCTAGTCACACATGAACATATCGACCACATCAAAGGACTTGGAGTTCTCGCACGTAAATATAACCTTCCAATTTATGCAAATGAGAATACATGGAAAGCCATTGATAAGAAAGATAGCCGAATCCCAATGGATCAGAAATTCATCTTCAATCCATATGAAACGAAATCTATCGCAGGATTCGATATCGAGTCATTCAACGTCTCACATGACGCGATTGACCCACAATTCTATATTTTCAACAATAACTATAAGAAATTCACGATACTGACGGACACAGGCTATGTGTCAGACCGTATGAAAGGCATGATTCGTGGTAGCGATGCATTCATGTTCGAGAGTAATCACGATGTTGATATGTTACGCATGTGTCGTTATCCTTGGAAGACAAAGCAACGTATCCTCAGTGATATGGGACACGTGTCCAATGAAGATGCTGGTCTCGCTATGACAGATGTCATCACAGGTAACACGAAGCGCATTTACTTGTCTCACTTATCTCAAGATAACAACATGAAAGACCTTGCTCGTATGAGTGTAGGCCAAGTTTTAAATGAACACGATATTGATACAGAGAAAGAAGTACTTCTCTGCGATACGGATAAAGCTCAAGCAACACCAATTTATACTTTATAATTGAATAACAGTAAGACACCCGACCTACTTAAGTATTTTTCTTAAGTAGGTTCTTTTTTTGAAAATATTCTGTAGAAAAGTAATGAAAAATAGAAAAAATAATACGTAAGTTAGTCTAAAAAGTAGGTTATATATGCTATAAATGTAATTATTGAGCTTAGACACCCTCAAAGTTATCCACTAAAATGTCCATAGTTATCCAGTATTGTGTACAATACACACATAAATACCCACATTATACACAGAGTTATCCACAAAATAACAGGTTATTACACAGAAAATGTGTATAAATCTCAAAAATAATTAAGAAAGTATGAATATTATTGTTATAATGAGAGGGAATAGTGTGCACAAGTGAATAACTTGTGGATAAGTTGGATAAATCATACATATTTACATGGAGGATAAAATGAAAATTACAATCCTGTCAGTAGGAAAACTAAAAGAAAAATATTGGAAACAAGCCATAGCAGAATATGAGAAACGACTAGGACCTTATACCAAAGTTGAAATTATAGAAGTTCCAGATGAGAAAGCCCCAGAAAATATGAGCGACAAAGAAATAGAACAAGTTAAAGAAAAAGAAGGACAACGACTACTCGCTAAAATCAAACCACAATCCACAGTCATTACATTAGAAATTCAAGGAAAAATGTTGTCTTCAGAAGGATTAGCTAAAGAATTACAAACACGCATGACACAAGGCCAAAGCGACTTTGTATTCGTCATAGGAGGATCAAACGGCCTACACCAAGACGTCTTAAAACGCAGCAACTACGCACTCTCTTTCAGTAAGATGACCTTCCCACACCAAATGATGCGCGTCGTCTTAATCGAACAAATCTACCGAGTCTTCAAAATCATGCGCGGCGAAGCATATCATAAATAATGTGTTTTTTGATATGCATCTCCCTATAAGTGATTTTACAAAAAATCCCTTCAAAGTTTGAATCTTTTTCAGTGTCTACTTTGAAGGGAGGATATAATTAAATATAAATTCGCATAACATGCTTATTATTTAATTATATTAATAACTTATTTAAGTTGATTCATCCTAAATTATGTGGCCACATTTCTATTCTTTTCTGAATGTTATTAAGTAAACTAAAATATTTAGGGTATGCTTCTACTTCAAGGGATTTATTGATATAGTAATATGCTTCCTTTAATATTTCAAGATTCGGTGTGTCTAGGCCGGCAACTGCGTATAACACTCCAACTAAAGCAATTCTAAAACTAACTTCTGCAGTTGGATATACTTGATAAAAATTTTTAGCAGTATAGTAAATTTTTCTGTATATTTGACGAGCTATATTTATATCATTATTTTTTGTTTCAATATTGTAACCTACCACTGTCAAATCATTTAAAATATTTACCATTTCATTATAAAGCATTTGAAAGTGTTTATTGAGATATAATATAATATCTAGCGCTTGAAGTAAATTATTACCTGCCTCATAATACATATCATTTTCACAAAAATGATCGCCAATATAACTGCATACCTTTGCTTTTTGCATTAAAAATTCCATATATTTAAACTTCGATAAAGTATTAGTCGTATTTTCATAAAAGTATTCTAAATATTCTTCTGCAGCCTCAATATATTTAATAGCCTCAAATGCTTTTCCTTCTTTTAATGAGATTTGGCTTTTTAAAAATAATGCATAGCCGGGATTAACTAAATCAGACATATATTTAATATTCAGCAGTTTTTTAGTAATATCAAAATAAATATAAAGATACTTGTTATCAATAATACCTCTATCTTTTAAAAGATTATATAATTGTAATGCATTTTTGGCTGCAGATATACCATAACTAATTATAACGCTTTCATATTCAGGGCGATTATAACTATTATCAAATTTTTGTAAGACGATTTGAAGACTTTTATCCAACCAATAAAAAGCTTTGTCTAAATTTTTTTGAAGTATTATTCCTTCTAAATATAAATTTCCCAATCTATACATAGCAGGATAATATCGTCGTTTCGCAGAGCTAAATAATAATTCTAATCCTTTAGAATTATTTTTATTTAGTTTTTGGTTATCTAAATAGTCAATTGCTAATACTCCCATTTCTTCTGCTGTTAGTTCATTTACGAATATTGTTGTTAAATTAGATATATCTCGTATACGTTGTTCTAATTCTTTAGAATTTTCATTAAGGTTAATAATTTCCTCTAACCCTCTATAAATTTCATTAATGTATGGCATTTTAACATCGTTAAAAGTAACTGGTATTATTTTCTTCCCATATTCAACAGCTTTAGGATATTCAATAGTTTCGATATAATTATTTTTTTCTAAGCAATTCTCAGTAATTAAAAACAGTACAAAATCACAATTTTTTATACTTTCATCAATAATCTCATTATATTTTCCCCTGGAATTAAGTATTCATCATACCAAATTTCTAAGGAGTCAAAATAATTTAAGTTTGAGATAAAATCTAATAATTTTATAAGCTGAATTTTATCTTTTTTTCTATAACTAATAAATACCTTCCCTTTGTATGGATTTTTTGTTTCAATTAATCTTATATAAACATTGAAATTTTTATCAAAAAATTCTTTTAATTGTTGATTATAAGTGGAATTATTTTTATCTATAAAATGATAATGCCCTACATAAGAATTAAAATCATTTTGTAAATTACTTTTAATTAAAATTGGTAGTACTATAAGTTTGTTTTCTTTTGCTATTTTAAAATCTATATTTAAACCTACATTAGTAGTAGAATTCATTAAAAATTTATTAGTTACTACTAATACTATAATATCCATTTGCTTAATATATGCCTTTCTCTCATCGATATTAATATCAGTTAAAGGATCTACATCAATATAACAACCACATTCAAAATTTGTTAAAATATCGTAAATAATCTGCTTAGCATACTTTAAATCTTCATGATGATGTGCTATATACAGGCGTTTTTTTTCGCCAATAATTTCTTTAGGTGTTTCTAATCTCTTCAAATTCATAAAATCAGCCCTTTAAATTATATTTTTACACTTTCATCAATTAACCTCTGGATTTTCTTAGAATATATACCATCTTTTTTCTTTTGTTCTAATGGCATTAGTTCATAATCAATTAACAAATTGTGTTTTTTTCTTTTATCATCTCTTTTAACACCATATGACCAATTATTATAATAATGAAATCTGCACCATCTTATATGCTCTAATTTTAAATAGTTTTCTTCATTCATGTTCGGATATAATTTTTCTAGTTTTTTTACAATCCAATAATGATCAGCCCTAGCAATACTAGAGCCTTTTTTAAATCCATTTAATTTATCCCAAGATTTTTGCATATCAATTTCATAATTTTGTTTTAAATCAGCTCCTTGATTTCTAAGAAAGTAATCATAATTAAATAACTTCCCTAAATAATAACCACGTTCATCTATTACATATTCTTTAGTTAAATATTTATCCATTCGCCCAAAAGTCACGATATTATCTCCATCAAATATATCTTTCAATTCTAGATTATTCTCACTAAAACAATGAACATTTAATTCTTTATTTTGATTAATTAAAAGCTGTAGATTATCGATTAATTTACTCTCATCAGCAATTATTACTCTATCCATTTGAGTTAAGAGCTTAATATTTTTGTTTATTGAATTACTATATATATAAATAGAATCCTCATTTTGAAATTTTAAATTTTCATAAAAATACATATCATTCTCATTAATATCCCATATATGATATTCAATTCTTTGATTTAAATTATATATATTATTTAAGTAACCATATTTGAACAATATTTGACCTATATTATCAAAACCAATTATAGCTATTTTAACTATATCTTTTTCAATATGAGAAAATAAATTATATTCTTTCCAATAATCCCTTGCTATATTTTCATAAGGATTAAAGAAATAAACATTTTGCTCATCTAATGATTTTAAAAGGTAAAAGTCTATTTGAGTTAGCATAATAAATACTTTGGAATCTTTAAAATTTATTTCATTATAATTAAATAAATTTATATTTTCTAAATCGTTTGAATACATTATTATGTGATAATTTGTTTTATCTATTTTTTTGTTTTTTTTAGAATTTAGATATCCATGTTTTACATTATTAGCTAGTGTTATTCCTTTTTCATTATCACTATATATAGCAGTAGAGTCTCTGAAGAATCGCTTATAAAAATGATTTAACGACTTAGATAAACTCTCTATAAAAGTTAAAACAATACTAGTTATAATAAGAACTGCTAACAATTTAGCTATCAGTGTAAAAACATTATCAATATCAGAAACAGGATTGACAAAATATAAAGCTGCAGAAGCATATATAGCATTCCAAAAAGTTAAATGTCCGATAATTCCATAACCAATAAATCCTAAAACGAACGGAAGCCATATTATTTTCGTTATTATCTTTTCTAAACTTATTTTCCCTTCTTAATATTAATTAAAATTACATTCTCAATTGCTTATATATAATAGTAAGCATAGTTATAAAATGTTTAATTTAGCTTACTATACGAAATAAATCTTTATTAAAGTACGCATTCGTAAATATTTATTTGACTTACTGGAAATTTAAATTTTGATGAATATTGATACTTTTAAATTGAAAAAAGTTATTATTTTGTAAATTGACTATATATTTTCTTATCATCCACCTAACAACTATAAATAATAAGAAAAATACTAACCACATTATATAAATTTATACCCCAAAATATTCATTATAAAATTACACCAATTTAACTTTATTAGCATTATACTAATATCACTTTTTAAAAATCAAAATAATACTATTTATTAGAAACTTAATATATTTATAAATAAATCTTTATTTTTTCTTCAAACTTTATCATCTAATTATATATTCATTATAATTAATTTTAAGAAATTAGGCGTACATACTATTAAATTGTTTATTATATATAAAGTAATATAAATTTAAGAGGCATTATTAATGGCAACTATAGGTTTTGAAGAAAAATTATGGTAGGCTACTGATAAATTAAGAGGAAGTACGGATGTTGATGAGTATAAAAATGTAGCCTTAGGTTTAATGTTTTTAAATATTTATTAGATTCATTTGAGGAAAAGTATGAAGAATTGAAACAAGATTCTTATGCTAATGAAGAAGATAAAGATTAAATATTTAGCAGAACCATTTTTGAGTTTCGAAAGGATTAAGATGGCAATATATTAATGATAATGCGAAAAACCAAAAATTGGGTAAATTATTGATAAAGCAATGATTGCAATTGAAAATTAATCACTCAAAGGCGTATTACTTAAAAAATATGTACGTCCTACTCTAATATCCGCATCTCTAACAGCATTTTTTGGAACTTCATACCACTTTAATAAGGGTTTAGATCTTCTACTAACGGACTATAAGCTTTATTTAAAGAATTAATCGCTCTTTTGCCAGCCACTTTATAATCCCTACCGCTTTGCTATTATTATTAATTACTACTTTAATAGAAGTTTTAATAATTTTTGTAGTACCTATTTGATTTTGTGCTTCAAGATTTTTAGGTAAGTTTTGATTTCTTTTAATTTTTTAGACGTATTCGTTTAACCACTGAACTATTGGACTCATACAATGATTCCAGTAGTTCTTTTTAATTTCTAAGTCTAAATTCGTTTTATAAGAACCATTGATACATATTCTATCTTCTTCATATGCGCGTTCATATTTCACCGTATTATTTGTTTGCGCCAATTTTTTTCTTTTATTTCTGTTGAGAACCATTACAAATATATATTGCCGAGCACTATTACATATTAAAAGTAGAGAATATTATAATAATTTGAAATGTTAAGCAATTGTAAACTTTATATTATTATAATTTTATAAATAATATAAATAATTATATCATTGTATTGCAAATTAATTGTACATATTATAATTTATATGAGGGGATTGTGCAATTCTCTGTATATAAAAATTATTGGAGTGATTTTGTTGAAAAGAAAATTAGACTTTTTACCAAACAAAATGAATAAGTATTCGATTAGAAGATTTTCAGTAGGAACAGCTTCTATATTAGTCGGTACTACTTTATTGTTTGGAATTGGAAATGAAGCCCACGCAGCAGAAGGTGATCAAACACCTAATGCTAATGAAAATGTAGCTGACAAAGATGTGAGCGGAACGCAATTAAAAGAAGAAGCCCAAAATAACGAAGTAACAAATGAAGAGCCATCAAAAGAAGAAGCAACAAGTAAGGAAGTAACAAATGAAGAGCCATCAAAAGAAGAAGCAACAAGTAACGAAGTAACAAATGAAGAACAACCAAAAGAAGAAGCAACAAGTAACGAAGTAACAAATGAAGAGCCATCAAAAGAAGAAGCAACAAGTAACGAAGTAACAAGTGAAGAACAACCAAAAGAAGAAGCAACAAGTAAGGAAGTAACAAGTGAAGAGCCATCAAAAGAAGAAGCAACAAGTAATGAAGTAACAAATGAAGGCCCTTCATCAGATGAAGCGAGTGCAAATGACTCAACTTCAAATCCTGACTTTAATTCTAAGGTACTAAATGATTCAGTTCAAGAATTTGATAATGATCAATCTTCTGATAGTGAAGATAGAAATGTAGCTTATGCAACACCTAATGGAACAACAGCAACGCGTTCTGTTAAACCAGTTTCTAGAGTTGCAGTTAATCGTTCTCAAGCACAACAACAAGGTAAAAACGTTAATGATTCTATTAAAGTGACTTCAGTTAATACTGATAAAGACTATGTAGAACCTAATAATGGTCAAGGTTTCTCAGCTGACGTATCATTTGAAGTTGATGGTAAAGTTCATAAAGGTGATTATTTCACAGTTGATATGCCAGAATATGCTGATTTTAATGGTATAGCAGATTATAAAGCAGCAAATAACAAAATTTATCCAACAATCAATGATGGAAACCAAGTTGTAGCCAACGGTGTTTATGATACTCAAACTAAAAAACTAGTTTACACATTTACTGACTATGTAAATAAAAAAGATAATATTAAAGGTAATTTTGAAATTCCGCAATTTATCGATAGAGCGAATGCTAAAACAAGTGGTAACTATGACTTAAATTATAATATTGCTGGTAACACAGTTACTAAACAAATGGAAGTTAAATATAACAATTATAACGATGGTAACGTAGTTGCTAACACTAGTTCATTAATTACAAAAGCAGACTTATTTAATGTTGGTTCACACGATTATACTCAATATATTTATGTGAATCCAAAATCTGAAGATAGTTATAACACACGCTTAACAATCCAAGGGTACCAAGAAGATATAAATGATAGTAGTACACTATTAAATCCCAATGATACTAAAATTGAAATATTGGATGCTAAGTCATCTGATAATATTGTGCCAAGTTTCCATATAAATGACGAAGACTTTGAAGATGTAACTGGCAACTTTGGAATTAACCAAACAGGTTATAAAAAAGCACAAATAGATTTTGGTCACATTGATCATCCTTATATTGTTAAAGTTACTTCTAAAATTGATTCAAATTCAAGTCAAGATTTACGTACACGTGTCATTATGGAAAATGAAAATGCAGAAGGTACTACAGACTTTTATGCACACGATAATACAGTTGAACGTTTAGGAGCAAACGGAGTTGCTACGGGCAATGAAAAACTCTATAACCTTGGTGACTATGTTTGGGAAGATACAAACAAAAATGGCATCCAAGACGAGGATGAACATGGTATCGAGGGTGTAGAAGTATCGCTTACACGTCCAAATGGTACAGTAGAAACTACTACGACTAATTCTGAAGGTAAATATGAATTTAATGATTTACAAAATGGTGATTATGTTATTAATTTCAAAACACCTGAAGGATATACAGCAACTAAATCTTATGAAGGTAATAATTCAGAAGTCGATTCAAATGGTTTAAGTACTGTGGGAACAATTAAAGATGCTGACAACTGGACTTTAGATAGTGGATTCTATAAAACGCCTTCTAAATACAGTTTAGGTGATTATGTTTGGTATGATTCTAATAAAGATGGCTATCAAGATGATGATGAAAAAGGTATTAAAGGTGTTAAAGTTACTCTAAAAGATAGTGAAGGTAACACATTAAAAACAACTGAAACTGATGAAAATGGTAAATATCTTTTTGATGACTTAGATAGTGGTGACTACACTGTTCACTTTGATAAACCAGAAGGACTTACTCAAACATCAATTAGTACTGGTAATGATGATGCCAAAGATGCTGATGGTGAAGATGTACATGTAACAATTACAGACCATGATGATTTCAGCATTGATAATGGTTACTTCGAAGATAGTGAATCAGAATCGGAAAGCCATTCAGATTCAGAAAGCCACTCAGACAGTGAGTCAACAAGCGAATCAGAGTCAGAGAGCCATTCAGATTCAGAAAGTCACTCAGATAGCGAATCAACAAGTGAATCAGAATCGGAAAGCCACTCAGATTCAGAAAGTCACTCAGATAGCGAATCAACAAGTGAATCAGAATCGGAAAGCCACTCAGATTCAGAAAGTCACTCAGACAGTGAGTCAACAAGTGAATCAGAATCGGAAAGCCACTCAGATTCAGAAAGTCACTCAGATAGCGAATCAACAAGTGAATCAGAGTCAGAGAGCCATTCAGACTCAGAAAGCCACTCAGATAGTGAGTCAACAAGCGAATCAGAATCGGAAAGCCACTCAGATTCAGAAAGTCACTCAGACAGTGAGTCAACAAGTGAATCAGAGTCAGAGAGCCATTCAGATTCAGAAAGCCACTCAGACAGTGAGTCAACAAGTGAATCAGAATCGGAAAGTCATTCAGATTCAGAAAGTCACTCAGACAGCGAATCAACAAGTGAATCAGAATCGGAAAGCCATTCAGACTCAGAAAGCCACTCAGACAGCGAATCAACAAGTGAATCAGAATCGGAAAGCCATTCAGACTCAGAAAGCCACTCAGACAGTGAGTCAACAAGTGAATCAGCTTCAGACAACCATTCAGATTCTGAACTACCAGAAACTGGTAAAGAAGACAATCACCAAGGATTAATCGGAGGAATGCTTGCAGCATTCGGAGGATTAACATTATTAGGTAGACGTCGTAAAAAAGAAGAAAAATAAATTTATTATAGTGACAGGGCAAGTTAATTGAGTTAGCTTGCCTTGTTGCACATACATATTTAATAGAAGTAGGGGTAATATGACGATTTATAATCTAAATTTTGGTATCGGTTGGGCGAGTAGTGGTGTTGAGTACGCACAACTTTATCGACGAAACATATTAAAGGGTTTAAATGAAGATTTTAAGTTTATATTCTTAGATTTTATAAATAAAGAAAACATACAAACACTTACGAGTAATTTAGGTATAGCAGATGATGAAGTGATATGGCTATATCAATATTTTACTGATGTAAAGGTTAAACCTACTTCTTATACAATTGAAAATATTATCGAAAACATTGAATCACATGACATACAAGTTAAAAATATAAAAGATAAAGTAACGAGAATTTATTTTAATAATAAAAGTTGTTATGTCAATTGTTATTTGAAGGATAAAAATATTGTTGATCGAGCTGAATTTGTTTCGAATGGGAAACTGATTCGAAAAGAATTTTATACATATACTAAAGTTTTTACTGAGTATTATGCTCCATATAATAAAAAAGCTAAAGTTTACTTACGAAAATTTTTCAATGAAAATGGAAGCGTAGCTTATGAGGAAATAGTTCGAGATGGCGATAATATGTATGTTTTTCCGAATAAGATTTTATATTCCAAAAAGGAATTCATTGGGTACTTCATTAGCCAACTTAATTTAACGAGTGATGATATTTTATTGGTAGACCGTTCTAAAAACGTAGGTCAGGTTATTTTAGAAAATAAAAACGAAGGACATATTGGAGTGGTCATTCACGCTGAACACTATAATCACTCAAATACGAATGACCAATATATTTTATGGAATAATAATTACGAATATATGTTTAATCATGTTCGGGATATAGATTTTTATATTGTTGCGACACAAGATCAAAAAAGAGTCTTACAACAACAATTTGAAAAATATAAGAATCTTAAACCCAAAATATATACAATTCCAGTGGGAAATATTAGCCGTTTGAATAATGAGCAGCAACGAAAACCTTACTCTATTATTACAGCTTCTCGTTTAGCAAATGAGAAACATGTTGATTGGCTCATCAAAGCAGTCGTCAAAGCTCATAAAGTAAATTCAGATATCAGCTTTGATATCTATGGTGAAGGTTCAGAAAGAAAAAAATTGCAGCAAATTATCGATAACTCCCAAGCTAATAGTTATATCAAGCTGAAAGGACATGTTAATCTTGCTGAAGTTTATAAACAATATGAATTATATCTTTCAGGTTCTACAAGTGAAGGATTTGGTTTAACACTAATGGAAGCCGTTGGTTCTGGTCTTGGAATAATAGGCTTTGATGTATATTATGGTAATACCACATTTATCAATAATCATATCAATGGTTTTAAAGTACCTATTGATACAGTAAATATAGATGAAAATAATCTAGTCACTGAATTAGCAAACAAGATATTATTGTTCTTCACTCAAAATAAAGAAAAAGTTAGAGCAGGGTCTTATCAAATTGCAGAAAAGTATTTGATTGAGAATATCAAAGAAGACTGGAAAAAGTTAATTAATGAGGTGCTAAATGATTAATTTATACGATAAATTAAATAGTCAAACGCTTCAATTACATCAATCATTTTTAAATGCGAATATTAATCCTAAAACTGTTGTTGTTGATGACGATGGATTCTTACCAAGTGATGTTTTGTCACCTTATAAATTTTTCTCTAGAAACACAATTGAAAAAGAAAGGCCTCTTTTCTTCAATGAAGTACCTGTTCCGAGATTTTGGGAAATAGAAGGTTCCAATCAATCAGCTGTAATTAAGGATAGGGATAAAATAAGAGGCAAAATAGTTTATCAAAAGGAATATGGTAATAGAGCTGTAGCTTCAGTAGAGTGGCTCAATAAAAGTGGACATGTTCAATTCATAGATTATTATAATCGACATGGTTTTCGATTTGCTCAATTAGTAATGGATGATCATCAAAATCAAATAATCACACGCTTTTTTGATCAAAATAATGATGAATTTTTGGTGGAGAATTTCGTTACTAAGGATTTAATTTTAAGATGGGACAATAAGGATATATTTTTTGATAATCGCATATCATTTTTGTCATTCTTTTTTGAAAAAGCGAATTTATCAATAGAAGATATAGTGCTTAACTCATTTGCCACATCATTTTTATTTGTATACCATCAACGAGAGACTAATTTGAAATGTAGAATATTTTGGCAAGAAAAAATTAAAGATGAGTTACCTGAAAATATGAAAGTTGCTCTAAAAAATATAGAGAATTTGAAGATTTTAATTCCTGATAAAAAGGCATATGATTGTGTGATGGATGCTGTTGAAGCCTCACATCAACATAAAATTGAATATATAGGTTACGTGTATGAATTTTTAAAAGTAAATCAATATAAAAATGAGGCTCTCATATTAACTAATTCTGATGATATACCACATATAGATAGTATTGCCAAAGAGAATCAAAATGTTACATTTCATATTGCATCTAAAACCGAAATGTCTTCAAAATTATTACAATTAGATAAAATACAAAATATAAAATTATATCCTGAAAGTGCTGAAGATAATATATTAAATCTATGTCAAAAATGTGATATTTACTTAGATATAAATAAAGGAAATGAAATTTATGAAAGTGTACGTTTAGCATTTGCACATAAAATGCTCCTGTTTGCATATGAAGAAACTGTACACAATAAACAATTTGTTGATGGAAATAATATATTTAAATTAGATAATTATCATAGTTTAAGTGACGTTATTGGTGAAATTAGTAGTAATAAAACTATATTTTCTAATAAATTAAGTATGCAGTTACAATTCGCTAATTCAAGTTCAATTGAATCATTTCAAAAGAGAATAGAGTAATAAATCTTGGTTTAATTTGTAAAAGTACTACAAAGTCTTTATTTTTTTAATTATTTATTAAAATTTTATTTAATTATAGTAAATTTTAAAAATAACATAATTTCTTTTGTTATACTCATTTCATCAAACGAAATGAGGTGTATGAATGAGGTATTTGAACTGGTCACGCAAATGTTTAATCACTACATTCCTAATTGTAATCAGTTTATTATTAGCATTTTCCACAATTACTTATGCTAATGAAAGTAAGTCTGAAGACAGTCTTAAAATCACAACACATAACGTTTACTTCTTACCTACAGCATTATATCCCAATTGGGGACAATCGCAGCGCGCTGATTTAATTTCAAAAGCTGATTATATACAAGGTCAAGACGTCGTTATTTTTAATGAATTATTCGATAAAAAAGCATCCAATCGTCTTTTAACAAATTTACAATCACAGTATCCTTATCAAACGCCTATTGTTGGTAAAGGTACAGACGGTTGGCAAAAGACTTCAGGTACTTATAGAAAAGTAAAACCAGTGAGTGGTGGCGTTGGCATTGTAAGTAAATGGCCAATCGTTGAACAAGAACAACATATCTACAAAAAGGGTTGCGGCGCTGATAAAGCTGGCAATAAAGGTTTCGCATACATTAAAATTAATAAGAATGGTAAATACCAACATATTATCGGAACACACCTTCAAGCTGAAGATCCAATTTGTATTAAAGGAAAAGATAAAAAAATTAGACAAAGTCAAATGGATGAAATTAAACAATTTATCAAAGATAAACATATTCCTAAAAATGAACCCGTATATATCGGCGGTGATTTAAATGTCATTAAAGGTTCAGAGGAATATCAACAAATGCCTGATAACTTGAACGTTTCGTTACCTACACAATTTGATGGCAACGCCTATAGTTGGGATACACAAAGCAATGGCATTGCTAAATATAACTATCCTAAATTAGAACCACAGCATTTAGATTATATTTTACTAGATCAAGACCATGCACAACCAAGCTCATGGCATAATTATGTACACAAAGTGAAGTCACCAGAATGGTCTGTGAAATCTTGGGGCAAGACATATAAATATAATGACTATTCAGACCATTATCCACTTTCTGCATATGCATCAAATTAGTATTGCTATGTATTTGAATATTAATACTTAAAATAGGAGCTATATGGAAATCATAATTTAAAATTGATTTCTCATATAGCTCTTTTTTTAAATTACCAATGCATGAGTATGGGCCCTCTTAAAGTAACTTTACAAAGGAATTATAAACCAAACATGTTAATATGTATGAAGTAAATAATAAATGTAATTGTATGATTGTGAGGACGCTCAAATTTAGATTGAGCAACTTATATATAATAAAAAAAAGGGAGTTTGATTATGACGAAAGAGGTATGTGCGTATCTAGCTGTCTCAGTGGACGGCTTTATAGCTGATAAAGATGAATCAGTTCAGTTCTTAGAAGAAGTCAAAGGCGAAGGGGATAATGGCTATTCAGATTTTTATAATAGCGTAGATGTTGTAGTAATGGGTGGACGTACCTTTAGATGGTTAATTAATAATGGTGTTGAAGAGAATCCGTATCAAGGTAAGAAGGTAGTAGTAATTTCCTCGAAAGTCACAGATATTGATTGGGATATTGAATTCTATAGCGGTGACTTAGACGAACTTTTTAATAGATTTAATAATAATGAAAAAATATGGATTGTTGGTGGAGGTAAGTTGATTTCAACTTTAATTAATTTGAAGATCATAACATCGTTAAAGTTGACTATAGCACCAACAATACTTACCCAAGGTGTTGAGTTATTAAATTCAATAGATGAGAAAGTAAAACTCCACTTACGTGACGTTACACAATATAATCAATTTGTCGAGTTAGATTATGAAATCATTTAATTAAACAAGGTAGTAGATTATTGCACCTGCTCAATTATAAGAGTCATGATTTACAAAAGGGGAAGTGTGACGGTTGTCTGAAGTAAGACAAACAGTAATGTTAAATTATGTTTTTTGATTTCAATTAGTTACGCATACTTTAATTAAGTATCATCACAAACTTTTACCTTCATACCTCTACTAAACATGTTAAAAGCCTATAATTACGAAAGTGTACGTTACATTTTAAACGCGCTATTCATTTCCGTGATTATAGGCTTTTCATCTTATATATTCATTAATTTTTCTTCTTGTTTAATACGCACATATAAGAAATATGCATAAGGTAATAATAGTATCATTGAATATGTAGCGTGTGTTAATAATAATACGCCGATTAACTCTGGAATGATATTTAAGAAGTAATTAGGGTGCTTGGTCACTTTATATAACCCAGATTTAATTATAGGATGATTTGGTAAAATAAATAATTTCAATGTCCAAATACCACCTAAAGTTTTGATTACAATAAATAACATGATATAAGCAAAAATTAATATGATTAAACCAATGCCATTTACTAAACTAAAAGTATCTTTATTAATAAGTGCTTCCACACCAGCACAAACGTAGATTAAAACATGAGTGATTGCTAGAAATTTTGAATTCTTGACGCCATATTCAATAGCGCCCTCAGCGATTAATTGTTGTGAATGATTGATAGATATCTTTAAACTAATTAATCTGATACAGAAAAAGATAAGTAAAATAGTTAAAATCATGGTGTCCTCCGTCTTTTATTTTATATATTAACCTTAAATGGATAACATACAGTATTTTATAAAGGAAACGCATGAAATACTATTAACTATTTATTAATTTTAGAACAATGATATTATTTAATTTTTAGTTTAATCATTAGAAGTCTATCATTCTTGAAGCAATCATTAATAAAATATCCCCCTGTTAACCGTATGATTAACAAAGGGACAAGTGTGTATTAAGATTCTGTATTATTTCTTTTAGCCTCGAACTCATCAAGCAATTCGCGTGCTTCGTCTATCGTTTCTGTACTCATCAACTTATGGCGCAATTGACTCGCGCCTTTAATGCCACGAATGTAGATTTTAAAGAATCTACGTAAAGCTTTGAATTGTTGAGTCTCCTCATTTGAATACTTTTCATACAATGATAAATGTAATCTAAATAAGTCTAATAATTCTTCACTTGTATGTTCACGTGGCTCTTTCTCAAATGCGAAGGGATTATGGAAAATGCCTCGACCAATCATTACACCATCAACACCATATTTATTAGCAAGTTCAAGACCTTTTTGTCTATCTGGAATATCACCATTAATCGTTAACAAAGTATGTGGTGCAATCTCGTCACGCATCGCTTTAATTGCTTCAATTAACTCCCAATGTGCATCTACTTTACTCATTTCTCTACGCGTACGAAGGTGGATAGATAAGTTTGCGATGTTTTGTTCAAAGACGTGTTTAAGCCAATCTTTCCACTCATCAATTTCGTAATAACCAAGGCGCGTTTTAACACTTACGGGTAGTCCACCTTCTTTAGTCGCTTGAATAATTTCAGCCGCTCTTTCAGGACGTAGTATTAGTCCAGATCCTTTACCTTTTTTCGCAACATTAGCTACTGGGCAGCCCATATTTAAATCAATCCCTTTAAAGCCCATTTCTTTCAAACCAATACTCATTTTTCGGAATTGCTCAGGCTTATCTCCCCATATATGAGCGACCATAGGTTGTTCATCTTCACTAAACGTTAAACGTCCACGAACACTGTGTATACCTTCGGGGTGACAATAACTCTCAGTATTTGTAAATTCAGTGAAAAACACATCCGGTCTAGCAGCTTCACTCACTACATGACGAAAGACGATATCCGTCACGTCTTCCATTGGTGCCAAAATAAAAAATGGACGTGGTAATTCACTCCAAAAATTTTCTTTCATAATATATTTAAACCTTCTTAATTATTAGTATCTCACACTTTTATGCATGATGATATTACCATAAAAAGTGAACTTACACAAAATGAATTTTAATAGTTATTATTTTTTAGAAGGGAGTCTACGAGTGGTCTAAAAAAGAATGAGTATATGATTATTTTTATTTAAAAATTATTACAAACGCTATGTTATTTAGCTTTTTAGATTGAGTTGAATTATTTATGACTACAAATTCTCAGAAGTACATTTATTATCTCCCATAGTTTAATAACTGCTATACTAAATTAATAATGCAGCTAAAGGAGTTATTATATGTTTCTTGCATGGAATGAAATTAAACGCAATAAGCTGAAGTTTGGTCTAATTATCGGTATTTTAGTTCTCATAAGTTATTTACTCTTTTTACTTTCGGGCCTAGCTAATGGTTTAATTAACATGAATACTGAAGGAATTAAAAAGTGGAAAGCGGATGCTATTGTTTTAAATAAAGATGCGCATCAAACCGTGCAACAATCTATTTTCAAAACATCTAAAACGAAAGATAAATTTAAAGAGACCTCCTCATTAAAACAAATGGGTGCCATCGCCTCTAATGGAAATAATGAAGAGAACGCACTACTCTTTGGGATTAAAGCAGATTCATTTTTAATGCCGAAAGTAGTAAAGGGTAAAAAATTTGCTAAAGATAATGAAGTCGTTATTGATCAGACTCTCAAAGATAAAGGATTTAAAGTAGGAGATAAGGTTAAATTATCTCAATCCGATGAAAAATTAAGCATCGTAGGTGTCTCAGAAAGTGCTAAATACAATGCTTCACCTGTTATTTTCACTAATAATAAAACGATGCAAAAAATCAATCCAACGTTAACTACAGATAAAACAAATGCAATCGTTGTGCGAGATAAACATTGGAAAAATAAAAATGTAAACAAAGATCTTGAAGTGGTAGGTATTAATAAATTTATTGAAGATTTGCCTGGATATCAGCCACAAAATTTAACAATGAACTTTATGATTACATTTTTATTTATTATTTCAGCAACAGTGATTGGCGTATTCTTGTATGTTATAACATTACAGAAGAAAAACTTATTCGGCGTTTTGAAAGCACAAGGCTTCACTAATGGCTACTTAATGAATATGGTTTTATCGCAAACGTTTATCCTAGCATTGATTGGTACATTGAAAGGTCTTGTTCTTACTATACTCACAGGATTTGTCTTACCAAAAGCGGTACCGGTTGAGTTTAATATTATGACACTCATAGTGTTTGGAATTGTTTTAATATTGACGTCCTTGATTGGCAGTTTATTCTCGGTATTATCTATCAGAAAAATTGATCCACTCAAAGCAATCGAATAAGGAGGTGCTACAATGTTGAAGTTTGATCAAGTATCGAAAGAATTTAAAGATGGTAACCAAATAATTGAAGCCGTTAAATCAACATCTTTGACCTTTGATAAAGGAGAATTAATAGCCATTGTAGGGCCTTCTGGTTCCGGGAAAAGTACATTCCTAACAATGGCTGGCGCACTACAAACGCCTACACATGGGGAAATATATATTAATGACAATCAAATTTCTCAATTGAGTCAGAAACAACTTGCTAAAATGAGAATGAAAGAAATAGGTTTTATTCTACAATCTACGAATCTAGTGCCATTTCTAACGATCAAACAGCAATTTCGCTTATTGAAAAATTATAAAAAAGAAGTTTTAAGTGCTGACGAATTTGAAAAATTATTAAATGATTTAGGGTTGAAAGAAATAGAAAATAAATTACCGTCTGAAGTCTCAGGGGGACAAAAGCAGCGCGTAGCAATTGCTAAAGCAATTTATACCCAACCGTCGATTATTTTAGCAGACGAACCAACAGCTTCATTAGATACAGAAAATGCGATGGCGGTAATGAGCATTCTTAAAGAACAATCTAAACAACGTCATAAAACATGTATCATTGTGACGCATGATGAACGTTTAACACAATTTTGTGATAAAACGTATCATATGGAAGATGGCTATTTAAAAGAAGAGCAGTAAATAACAAAATATAAAAAACAATTAGGAATAATCGTTATAATACACACCTCATCATTTAGAATCAAAATCTAGATGATGAGGTTTTTATTTTATTTCTGTGAATCGTGTTGATTATAAATTTGATTGTTGATATAACAGTATTTTATAATTATTTGCAATTTCAATTTAAACTGTAAAAAACTTTATTGATAAACAGTTGTTTATATTGTGCAAAACTCACTAATGCATTATAGTTAATATACATATAAAAAATATACTTATTTCGCTGAGAAAGTGGGGACATGTACAGTGTATAAAGGGGAATTATTGGGAAAATTCATCTACACTTCAATTGTGATGCTAGTTATTTTTAGTCTTTCTGCCTTATTACATATCAATGTGGCAGATGCTGCTACTAAAAGTAGTACTGTAATGGCAAAAGAGACGCCTAAACAACTAGTAGCAAAACAGTATACAAATCAAACACCTAAAACTAAAATTGGCATTCAATCAACACAAATAACTCATAAAAGTAATAATCATACTACAACGGCAAAATCTACAACACCAACAAAACAAACAACGTCACAGAATGTTAAACGTACGAAACCATCTTCAACTCGTGTGGTACCAAATCACAGCCACAAACTAAGTGTTACCAACCGTAAGGGGACATCATTTTCAAAGCAAACTGCTCAACCAAAGCAACATAAAACGGTTAAACACACAACTATCCATCACAAAGTTTCGCCAACGAAAGTTAAACCTCAAAAGACAACGAAAGCTGTCAAACCAACTAATAAGAAACCACATTGGTTATCAACAGCAACTAAAACGAAAAAGGCACCATCAACTTCAAAAGTTACTAAAACTACATCGAAGCGTACTTCCTCAACTGTAACAAAAACGAAATCCACAAAACCGAGTGTCAAAACTTCAGTCAAAACAACAACTAAGTCAAAAGTAAAACCAATATCAACAGTAAAAGTAAAATCAAAAGCAACGTATTCACAACCTAAAAAGAATTACTACAATAAGCCACCTAAACGTTGGCCATCTAATGTACCAGGCGGGGACAACGTTCGTGATTTCGGTCAAACGACTAAAGAATCAGGTATTGATGATGCTTTGAAAATCATGAAGAAATCGGGCAATACGGGCGTTACAATCGAGCATGCTAAAGCGAAAGACGCTAATATCGCAACCGTATTTAATTGGAACCCAACAGCCAAACAATTAACTTATGGTACAGGTACAGCAATTGGGAGACATACGATTTTAACTGCGAATCATGTAGTGAATGATCAGCGCGCACACAAACCGTTAACACCCGCACAACCTGAGAACATGAGAATCAACTTATTACAAGAAGGTTCCAAAGTCGTTCGTTCACTTCAAGTATTTGGCGTTCAAATGTTGCAATACGGAGATGTCGCATTAGTTTACACATATGAGGACATTTCTAAATATATGAAAATACGTAAAATTGCATCAGAAAATACCATTAAATCAATGAAAGCCAATACGCCAATTCATATGTATCACTATGGTACGCCATATGGGAAATATAAAAATGATCCAGCTGGTACGATGTATCATTCTAAAGGTAAATATTCCATGACTGCACGAAATGTAAATCCTATTGGCTACTATCAAATGATGGCAGAACCTGGCTCATCTGGTGGCGCAGTTTTAAATAGTAAGAACGAAATTATTGGTGTTCATGCGTTTAGAGTGGATTCAGGAGACTATAAGAAATATCATTTAAACACAATGGCAGAAATCAGAGGTAAATTACGTAAGGAGATCATTGATAATATCGTGTAATGTTAAGAGGTTAGGAAAACTTTTTCACAACTCATACTAATCAATAGGTCTTTAGGACATAATTAAGCACTTAAAACACAATATATATAAAACAAAGAGCGTTCTCAAAGAAAATTTTCTTTGAGGACGCTCTTTTAATTATAAAATATATATTAGTCTCTGCTAACTGATTCAGGTTTTTCAACACTATTCTGTTGATCATTATTTTGGTTGTTGTCAGTATCTTGAGCAGAGTTATCACTTTGCTGTTGCTGATCTTGTGTATTATCATCCTGACTTTGTTTTACTGATTGATTTTGTTCTTGTTCGCTATTTTGAGCAGCTTCGGTTTCTGATGTGCCTTCTTTACTTTGACTCGTATCATCATTATTCGTTTCTTGTTGTGATTGATCTGCTCTAGTTTGATTCTGTTGGTTATTTTCATTTTGAGATTGTTGCGAATTCTGATCATCGTAATTTGGATGGCTTAAATCTTTACCGAAAATTTTTCTATTATTACTATTCGGA
Organism: Staphylococcus capitis subsp. capitis; assembly: GCF_040739495.1. Taxonomy (NCBI): domain Bacteria; kingdom Bacillati; phylum Bacillota; class Bacilli; order Caryophanales; family Staphylococcaceae; genus Staphylococcus; species Staphylococcus capitis. The sequence continues at coordinate 50,199 of NZ_CP145263.1, forward strand.
CCTTTATATAATGAACTTTCATTAGCATGTTTAATATGTCTTTCTTTATCTGCTTTAGTTCTTCTATCTATATAACCATTAACATGACCTGTCTGCTTATTAACAGTCGTAGCAGCCTTCATTGGAAAGCCTGTGGCATCATGTGCTGTAAAGGTAATGTAGTATTCTTTACTATTAGATTGGTTTGAATCAACCTGATAATCATCATTTGTGGCTGAATTTTTAAAGTGCTCTTTAGCATTTTGAATAGCTTCATCTTCTGAAATAGTCCCATTATTAGTTTGATTATCAGAATTTGTTTCATTATTGTTGCCTTCATTACCTTGATTTGAAGTATCATTATTTTCAGAAGCATTTGCTTGTCCTTGATTAGCTTGATTTGTTTGGTTATCTACCTTGTTATCATCACTTCTGTGTTTGTCTTTAGACTGACTTGAACTATGTTCACTACTTTCCTCATTATTCTTCTTACCTTCACCTTGATTATCGTCCGTACCGATATTGAGTGAACATGCCCCTAGTAAGAATGTACTTAATAATACAGTCCCTAATAATTGCTTTTTCATAATTATCCCTTCAATTATACATCGTACAATATTTTTAAATTGTTGTTAATATTACGCTGTTTTATATATTTATTATTATTTTTATATTTTAAATGATTTGAGTTTCTTCTGACGTAATAATCTTGATCTTTTGAAAATTGATTTCACAATAAACGTACTTAATTTTTATAAAACATTAATAATATATTTATACTAGTGACAATTTTATTATTTTATTTATAAATATATTAATAATTTTGATGTAAATTTACATATAAAAATTGAATTTACTCTTTTTCAGAATTATAATGAAAGCGGTTGCTACCCTATAACATCAGGAGGAATATATATGGAAAATATTTTAATCAACGGATATAGTCACTACACATCATCAAATAATATTCAACGAAGTGCAATAGAAGAAAGAGATTTAGGTGATGGTCGTACATCATCAATATCTGCGTCCGTTTCTTATACAGTTACTTGGAGTGCCGCTTAACGCAGTTAATCAGTAATAAAATTTAAATTAATAAGATTATAGGGTGGCAACTTTTTATATAAATTAAGAAATGACTACATGAGATATTGATATCTAATTAAAATGACACCAATCCTTACATAAAAATACCTTAAACATTTTAAAATAAAAAATTGAAATTTACATGAAAGGGGTTTAGATATTTTAATGCAAAAAGTTAAAGAAGGTCGCAATATGATTAGTCTTGAAGAAGATGGAGCAACGCCATATTTACATAAAGTAATTAAAGGACCTAAAAGTGATGCGCTCAGACGATACTATAATTGCTTGAAATGGGAAGACCTACGCACGAGCGCTATACAATTAAATTCTCCTAAGTTGATTGGCCATGATGAAGGCAATTTATCACTTAAATATCAATGGATTGAAAATGCTAAATCATTAGAAGAATTAGAACAACCTTCACCAAATTTTAAAAACAAAATTGTCAAAGCTGTAGATATGTTAGCGACATTACATTTATCTGATATCAATGATGTGGACATAGATTCAGAAGATCAATTGCCGCAACGTGAATCGTTGTTATATGCATTAAATAAATATGAATATGCCGGTTGTACGGGTGCGGAACTAGAGTTGTTTAGTTTATTGCAACAAGACTCTCAACTCGTAGGAACTGTAAGGAAGCAATCTCATGATAATGACGTTTGTATTTGTCATGGGGATATTCGTTTGGATCAGTTTATATTTACGGATGATGACATATGGATTATAGATTTTGAAGAATTGCGTAGAGGAGATCCAAGTAGAGATTTAGCGGGATTGATTGGTTCTATTTATTTCGACTGTTTATTAAAAACATTTACCGAAACGACGCAAGAAACTTCAGATGCTAAGGAGATAGAAGAGCAATTTATGGAACGAGGTCTTAATTACATTGAGCAAATCAGACCGTTAATTCAGTTAGCTTATCAAACATATTTATCTAAGAAAATGATTAATAAAATACATATTGCTCGAAACATCGGATGGTTTCTTGTGGAAAGAATTATGAGAAGAGCTAAATTTTCATTTCGTTTAACTGCCATAGATAAAGCAATACTTGGAATAGGTAGAGAAGTAATAGTGTTTCCAGAAAATCTAATAGAACTATTTGAATAAATAGGAGGGCGTACTATGACAGAAAAAGTGACTACGTTAGAAGATTTAGCACTCAAAATAGAATTTGAAACAGATTTAAACAAAGTTAAAATAGATAACGAAACATATGATGAGGTATTTGAAAATCAAAAAAGTAAGTTAAAACAATGGCTATATTCGATGTTACATACTGGAAATTTGAATAATCAAGTCAAGCAATCATCAAAAACATTCAATGATTTGAATCAGCAAATTGCCAGTAGTATTAAAGACCCTGGGATTCGAATTGAGACGAGTACTCAAATATTCAACGGTCAAACTTATCATGTTATACAGGGACTTCGAATCAAAGAGGAAATAACTGAAGATAATAGTATTGTTATACCTTGTTCTAGACCTAATTTGACTCCTGGGTTTTTTATGTTCGTACATACTAATAATGGTTTACATATAAATAAGGTTACACGACATTATATTTATGCAGATGAGCCTCAATATGCTATAGAGTTATGGAGTAAATGTGTTAATGAGTTAGTTGAAAAAAACGTGAGCTTTTCTGCTAAAATATTGTCCTCCTCTGATAGTTATCCTAGAAATGACGCACTCGTGTTTTATAGTAGTGAAGATAAAGATAGGGTTGAAAAAGTATTAATTAAATACGTTGAAAAGTCTCCTATAAAAATTAAAGAAGGCTCTCAACTTGCGAGTCAATTAACTTACAATCTCTATACAGCTGAAGAACCTATTCAAACCAATGATATACAACAGAGCTTTGGTGAACATCGTTGTAGCGCTATAGTAGATGCTATTCAAGACTACTTTATTACAGGTGCATCCTTCAAATTGTTACTAAAGCAAAGATTCATTGCGAATCAGATAGATATTAATGATGTGTCTAAAAATGTAGTGAAGTGAATATAGATGTAAGATGCGTGTGCTACATTCTGAAAATGCTCTATCCAAAAGTTTAAAAAAGCGTATGACGTATATTGATAGGAGTGACTCAGTTTATGAAAGTATTAGCTTTAATTAATACCAATTTAGTATCAGAAGAAGATGTAACGATGTTACCTGATGTAAATATTGCAGGAACATCCATTCATTGTGGTTTGATTGAATTAGAACGACCAAATTTTAACGAAAATGCATCAGAAAACGAACATTTCGTATTAGTAAAAGTTGATGCTTTTTCATGTAATTACAGAGATAAAGCTATTATTTTAAAAGCCGCTTTAAAAATGCAAGAAGATGCGAGTTTTCAAGCTCCACCGTTCGATTATTTTGGTTCAGACTTTGTAGGGAGAATTGTGGCCAAAGGAAATTCAGTTGATGAATTTGAAATCGGACAACGTGTTATTCCCAATTGTGCGTATCCCAAGCCTCCTTTTCCAGGAGTGGCCCCTGGAGCAGTAACAAACGAAGCTTCAAAAGGATGGCTCAGATTACATAAATCAAAGCTCATTAAAATACCAGAACATATGAATAACGCCGTTGCAGCAGGCTTCTCAATAGGTAGTCAAACGTCAACAAGTATGGTGAGACGTGTAAATCTTAAGCAGAATGAACGTGCACTAGTTCTGAGCGGTCGATCTAATACGTCTATGTTTATTATTAATAATTTAATCAGTAAAGGAATCGATACAACAGTATTGACCACATCTGAATGGACGCCCGAGGAACAAGCACTTATTAAACCAGCTAAATTACATAAAATAGATAGGAACGTGCAGAAGTGGGATGAAGACTTAGGTGAATTTGATGTGATATTTGATCCTTATTTTGATTTGCATTTAGAAAAGGCAGTCAATCAAATGAAAGTAGGAGGACGCTACATTACATGCGGTTTTAAAAATCAGCATCCTGACTTTTTCGAATATGAAGATAAGAATACACCAAATCATCTTAAAAATATTATGTTAAAAGTTATGCTTAACAATCTGTCATTAATAGGTAACTGTATTGGAACATGGGAAGACTTAGAAAAGGGCATTTCAGACTATAATGAAAATGAATTTATTGTTCCCATCGATAGAAGTTATTCCATTGAGGAAGGCAGTGAGTTTGTTAACCGTACCTATAACACGCGAGGACGTTTAGGCAAAGCAATAATGCTATATGATTAAAAGTTGAAAATAAATGCAATGATAACCACAAAAACGCCACAATTCTCTTCAACAAAGATTGTGGCGTTTACATTGCTATTAATATATTCAAAACTTTACAGTCACTCCAAATGTTGCATTTGATAACCAATTCTTGGGTGGGTGATAATGAGCTTTTTCATATTACCCTCATACGTCGTATCACTGTTATTAAGCTTCTTCCGCAACGAGGCCATATGAACTCGTAATGACGACATGTCACACTTATTGACGTATCCAAATAGTGCTTTTAATAAAACTTGGTATGTTAATACTTTACCCACATGCTGACTTAAAATCTCTAATAATTGGAATTCATAGGGTGTTAAGTGGATAGCTCGTCCCATCATATACACAGAATTACCACTAAAATCAATAATTAGTGGACCGTTCTCAAAGTTATTCTGCATCGTATCAGGTCGTTTCGTTACACGAAGTGCCACTCTTATACGTGCTTGTAATTCATCAATATTAAAGGGTTTAGTCATATAATCGTTTGCGCCATAGTCTAAAGCCTTAACTATTGTTTCCTCTTCCGTTCGTGCACTAATAACGATAATAGGAGTATCCACACATTCTCTTAATCGTTTAATTAAAGAAAGTCCATCAATATCTGGCAATCCTAAATCGAGTAATATAATATCTGGATGTTCTGTTCGAATGCGGAAGTCTGCTTCTCTACCTGTTTTCGCTTTGATTACTTTATAGTAATTCATAGTTAATGCGACATCGATTAAATGTAAAATTGCTTCATCATCTTCAACAACTAAAAGTGTAGATTTCATTATCTCACCCTTCCATTTCTATTTGTTCTTTATCTAAATAAAAATAAAATATACTGCCACTTGGTTCATTGGGCTGATATTCTAATTTACTGTGATGCTGTTTTAATATAAGTTGAACTAGATACAAACCGAGCCCCAAACTATCTTTTTTATTATCTTTAAAGTAATCCCCTGAATAATATGGATTGAAGATTAAATCCCGCTCTTCTTTAGGTATACCTTTACCATTATCAATAATTTCAAATAATATCTTTGAATCTTGTTCGTGCACACGTAGGGTAATCACAGAGTGAGATTCAGAATGTTTCAACGCATTGTCTACCAAGTTAAATAAAACTTGTAGCATTAATTTACTGTCGGTATAAACCAATGCGAACGTGCCATCCTCTTCAATAGTGACTTTATGATTTTGATGACGTCGCACGAGTCCATATTCAAACTCTTCTAATAGCTCCTCTACAAGGTATGATGTGCGCTTAATTTGAATATCAGAACGCTCCAATTTTGTTAAAGATAGGATATTTGTGACTAACGTATATAAATATTGTGCCTCTTCGTATGAAGCGGTTAACAATTGCGCTCGTTCATTTTTATCTAAGCCATCATTATGATACTTCACTACATCTAAGTTACCGATAATGGATGTTAATGGCGTTCTAATATCATGTGAAATAGAGTGCAAGAAGTTTGATCTAGTTGCTTCTCTTTCGGCTATCACCATCGACTGTCTTGTTTGTTTGAGTAGGGCGACATTTTCAACGGCAAGGGTTAGATCGTTTAACATGGAATCTAAGATAGAATTGTCGTATGTATCGATGTAGTCCTCATCTGTAAACTGAATCGAAATGATACCCTTTACTGGTCTTGTACCAATAGGAATGCATAGAAATTTACTACCTGGGAAGGTATCGGTGAGTCTACCCGCACGTCTTTCGTTCTCTATTACCCAACTCAGCGTTTCAGCATCCTCAGTCCCTTGGTTATGCACACTCGCGCTAACACCGAACGACGCGGACTGCACCACCTTCTTAGCTTCGATTTGAAATACGGTAACGTCCTGCTTCAATAATTGATGAATTTGACCCCCGGCCACTCTCAGCAGCTTCATAGTCGAATATGATTCCTTAATCGATTGATTAAATTGTAACATAATATCCGTACGATATAACTGCCGTTCGGTTAAAGAGTGTTGATATTTTAAATTTTTTAATATGCCACTCGTGAAAATGCTAGCAAATATGCTCGTCACAAAAGTGATGGGATATTCAAAGCGATACATTTCAAGCGTAAACCTCGGCACAGTAAAGAAATAGTTAAAGACGAAGACGTTTAATATCGACGCGAAGAAACCAATTAAATACGACTGCGTCCAAATGGAGAGCACGATAATACCAATAAAGAACATTAAAAGAATGATGGCACTAGACTCATTCTTATCCATCTTATAAATCCACATTCCTAATAACACGCACACGATTTGAATAGTTAACATTTTAACGATATCGACTGATAACGTGAGTTGATATGGTTTGTTATCTCTTTTACGACTACTACGGTCACGATTTTGTTTATCCGAATAAATCTGATGTATCGGAACAATCTCTAATTTAAAGTGATGCGTAGTATGATTAATCTGTTCAATTAATGACTTCTTAAAATACTCTTTCCAAGGTGGTTGTTCAGACTGGCCGAGCACCAATTTAGTCACAAATGAATTGTCGCACCAATCAATCAAGGTCTTCGCAATATCTTGTGCATATAACACCTTAATCTCAGCACCAAGTGATTTGGCAAGCATCAAATTTTTATGAACATAGTGATCTTGTGCACGACTTTCAGAACGTGTTTCAAAGGTGTCGATATAAATAGCGGTAAACTTTGCATGCTCTTTATACGCAGCGCGTCTTGCTTCACGAATCACGCGTTCATTATAAATACTTCCACTTACAGCTACTGCAATATGAGGCGTAACATCCGTATGCTTCGTTTTATACTGTTGCTCTTTTTGACTCATAATATCCGCAACAGTTCTTAGCGTAAGTTCACGTAACTCTGTCAGATTCTCATAGGTGAAAAAATTGGAAAAAGCAGTATCCAAACGTTCTTTTTTATAAACCTTTCCAGCTTTGAGACGTTGAATTAACATATTCGGCGAAATATCAACGACTTCGTAAGCATCAGCAGACATTATAAATTGATCCGGAACACGTTCTGACACTTGGATACCTGTCATCAACGCTATTTGTCCGCTCAAACTTTCAATGTGTTGAATGTTAAGTGTCGTCCAAACATCAATACCATGAGAAAGAATTTCTTCAATATCCATGTAACGTTTTAAATGTCGTGTTTTTGAGATATTCGTATGAGCTAACTCATCGATAAGCACAACATCTGGATGTGCCTCAACAATTTGATTCACGTCGATAAAATGAAAGAGATGACTCCCAAATTTTCGGCTAGATGTCTTAATTTCTGGTAGTTGTTTAGCGAGCGCACTTGTCTCAGGACGTTGATGTGGCTCAATATAGCCAATCTTAATATCTACACCTTCTTTATAAAGATCGATACCGTTCGATAGCATTTCATACGTCTTTCCAACACCAGGGCTATAGCCTAAATAAATGGTGAGTTTACCTCTGCTTCTATGTGAACTTTCCATATGCCACCACCTCTTAATTACATATTAATTAAGATTAATCCATTTATCCATTTATATTTTTATTTAATTTCTTATCTTTATGTTTCCTTTATAACTTTGTTCAAATATTAATACTTTAATTACAATGCTCTTGATAAGATGTCCATGAAAGTGAGGAGAAAGCACAATGATTACATTTTTAGTCTTCATAACCATCGGAATAATTTTATTCCTATTTTATGCATTACTTTGGAGTGAAAAATTCTAGTAGCGAAAGAAGGAAAGATTATGAGTATGATACTATTTTTAATCACATTTATCGTGCTCTCATACGTGATGAGCCGATATTTATATACAGTGGCTTTAATCGTACCGTCTAAGATGGATGTCTTATTCACACCTATTGAAAAGGGACTCTACAAATTGATTGGTACATCATTAGAGCACATGTCATGTAAAACCTATTTAAAACACTTTTTATGTTTTAACGGTTTAACTTGCGCTTTAGCATTTATCTTACTACTGACACAACAATGGTTATGGTTAAACCCCAATCATAATTTTAGTCAATCAGTGTCTTTGGCATTTAATACAGCAGCATCGTTTTTAACGAATACAAATTTACAACATTATGCTGGTGAGACGGGATTAACGTATTTCACGCAAATGGGTGTCATCACGTGTCTCATGTTCACTTCAGCCGCTTCAGGTTACTCAGTATGCATCGCAATGTTGCGTAGACTAACAGGGATGACAGACGTCATAGGTAACTTCTATCAAGACGTAGTGCGATTTATTATACGTGTTTTAATACCATTCGCACTCGTGTTGAGCATATTTCTTATCAGTCAAGGGACGCCTCAAACGTTACATGGCAATTTAGTTATTGAAACCATGTCAGGCGTGAAACAAACCATTGCATATGGGCCTATGGCTTCACTTGAGTCAATTAAACATCTTGGAACGAATGGTGGAGGGTTCCTAAGTGCTAACTCATCTACACCATTTGAGAATCCAACCTACTGGTCTAATTTCGCAGAAGCTTTAAGTATGATGCTAATTCCTGGGTCGCTTGTCTTTTTATTTGGGAGAATGCTGAAAGCTAAACAACATATCCATTCCCATGCGGTAATGATTTTTATAGCGATGTTTACGATGTTTGTTGTGCTTTTACTTATTTGTCTTCATTATGAAAATGCAGGAAATCCAATCTTACACCACTTAGGAATTGATGGAGGCAATATGGAGGGCAAAGAAACGCGTTTTGGTATCGGTCAATCAGCTTTATTTACAACGATTACAACTGCTTTTACGACTGGGACCGTCAACAACATGCACGACAGTCTCACTCCTATGGGTGGCATAATCCCAATGATTCTTATGATGTTAAATGCTGTCTTCGGTGGTGAAGGTGTCGGTCTAATGAATATGTTGATCTATGTCATGCTCACTGTCTTTATTTGCAGTTTAATGATTGGAAAGACACCAAGTTATTTAGGGATGAAAATCGAATCTAAAGAGATGAAGTGGATAGCACTGACATTTTTAGTCCATCCATTACTGATTTTAATATTTTCAGCATTAGCATTTATCATTCCAGGCGCTAAAGATGCGATAACAAATCCACAGTTTCATGGCGTTTCACAAGTCATCTATGAATTTGCATCCTCGTCTGCTAACAATGGTTCAGGTTTTGAAGGTTTAAAAGATAACACTGTATTCTGGAATATTTCGACAGCAATAGTGATGCTCATTGCACGTTATATTCCAATCATCTTGCAACTGATGATTGTGTCTAGTCTGGTCAACAAGAAAACCTATCAACATACAGATTACTCACAAGATGTACCGATTAGTAACCTGTTCTTTAGCACCGTGTTGATTATCTTCATCATCTTACTCAGTGGTTTGACCTTCTTACCAGATTTAATGCTTGGACCAATAGGAGAACAACTACTGTTGCATTCATGATGAAAGGAGATTGTAGAAAATGATGAAAACATCAAAAATATTTGAATCAAGTTTGGTTAAACAAGCACTTAAAGAAAGTGTTGTGAAATTAAACCCAAAATATATGGTGAAGAATCCCATCATGTTTGTGGTAGAAGTGGGCATGCTATTATCATTTTTATTAATTTTTGTGCCTAATTTATTTATACAAGAACATGTATCACGTATGTATGTGTTAAGCATTTTTATCATCTTATTGCTAACACTTATTTTTGCTAACTTTTCAGAAGCGTTAGCAGAAGGGCGAGGAAAAGCGCAAGCGAATGCCTTACGTCAGACACAAACAGAAATGACGGCGCGATTGATTAAAGAGGACGGCGCTTACGAAATAATAGATGCTAGCAACTTGAAAAAAGGAGACCTCGTTCGTGTAGAAACTGGGGAACAAATACCCAATGATGGTCAAGTTATTAAAGGTTTAGCAACTGTCGACGAGTCTGCGATTACCGGTGAATCAGCACCAGTGATTAAAGAGAGTGGTGGAGATTTTAATAATGTGATTGGAGGCACCTCTGTCACTTCCGACTGGTTAGAAATAGAAATCACTTCCGAACCAGGTCAATCATTCTTAGATAAAATGATTCATTTAGTCGAAGGCGCAACAAGAAAGAAAACACCAAATGAAATTGCATTATTCACGCTCTTAATGACGTTAACTATTATCTTTCTAGTTGTGATTGTAACGATGTACCCGTTAGCACAATTTCTTCATTTCAATTTATCGATAGTTATGTTGATTGCTTTAACGGTCTGCTTAATTCCTACAACAATTGGTGGATTGCTATCAGCTATCGGTATCGCTGGGATGGATCGTGTGACGCAGTTTAATATTTTAGCAAAAAGTGGGCGTTCCGTAGAATCATGTGGCGATGTAAATGTGTTGATTCTAGATAAAACTGGAACTATTACTTATGGCAACCGTATGGCAGATGCATTTATTCCTGTGGCATCAACGAGTTATGAAAGATTAGTGCGAGCAGCGTATGAAAGTTCCGTAGAAGATGATACACCGGAAGGAAGTAGTATTATTAAACTTGCACAAAGTCAAGGCATTGAGTTACCTCAAGAAAGAGGCGAATATTTCCCATTTACTGCGGAGACACGTATGAGTGGTGCGAAATTTGATGACCATGAAGTGTATAAAGGTGCACCTAATAGTATGATTAAGCGTGTTAAAGAAGCGGGTGGGGCTATTCCTGATGATTTAGATGAACGGGTCACTGAAGTGTCTAAAAAAGGTGGAACACCACTCATTGTTATTGAAAATAATGAAATATTAGGTGTCATCTACTTAAAAGATGTAATTAAGGATGGACTTGTTGAACGATTTCAAGAATTACGCGAGATGGGTATCGAAACCGTGATGTGTACCGGCGATAACGCACTTACTGCAGCAACAATTGCGAAAGAAGCGGGTGTAGATCGCTTTATCGCAGAATGTAAACCAGAAGATAAAATTAATGTTATTAGAGAAGAACAAGCTAAGGGTCATATTGTGGCAATGACAGGTGATGGCACAAATGACGCACCTGCTTTAGCAGAAGCTAATGTTGGTTTAGCTATGAACTCTGGTACAACAAGTGCGAAAGAAGCGGCGAATTTAATTGATTTAGATTCTAATCCTACTAAGTTAATGGAAGTAGTACTAATAGGTAAGCAATTATTGATGACACGCGGTTCTTTAACAACGTTTAGTATAGCGAATGATATCGCTAAATATTTCGCAATTCTACCAGCCATGTTTATGTCTGCCATGCCAGCAATGAATCGCTTAAATATAATGCATTTACATTCACCTGAATCAGCAGTGCTATCGGCACTCATTTTCAATGCATTCATTATTGTGCTACTCATACCCATTGCGATGAAAGGTGTTCAATTTAAAAGTGCTTCAACACAAACGATATTAATGAAAAATATGATGGTCTATGGATTAGGCGGTATGATTGTGCCATTTATAGGTATCAAATTCATTGATTTAATTATTCAATACTTTGTCTAAAGGAGGAGTCGCAAGATGGCAACAATACGAAAAAGTGTTGGACTTGTAGTCGTATTATTTGTACTATGTGGGTTTATATTCCCGCTAACAGTGACAGCAATAGGTCAAGTCGCATTTCCACATCAAGCCAATGGGAGTTTAATCAAGTATGGTGGGAAAGTAATTGGATCAGAACTGATTGGTCAACAATGGAACGATTCTAAATACTTTCACGGTCGAACAAGCGCTGTAAATTATAATATGGACAAAAAACTTTTGAAAGAGAACGGTGGACCTTTATCAGGTGGTTCAAATCTAGCAAATTCGAATCCTCAATTCAAACAACGTGTTGACGATGAGATTCATAAAGAAGGCCATCAACTTACTGCAGATGCTGTTACTGCTTCAGGTTCAGGATTAGATCCAGATATCACTGTTTCCAATGCAAATGCGCAAGTGAAAAGGATTGCAAACGAACGTGGACTTGAGGAAGCATCAATTAAACGCACGATTCAACAACATAAACAATCCTCTCCTATGACTGAGGACTACGTGAACGTACTTAAACTGAATATTGCACTTGATAAGATGAAATAGCTTTAGAAATTAAACTATGAAACATTTGAGCGAGATGATGAAACCAGCCATTGATTATATATTGAGGTTTCTACCTCGCTCTTTTTGGTTTTTTAAAAATTAATGATAATATATAAATATAATTGTAAAGTAATTATTTTTTAAAACAATTAGTTTATGGAGGAAAATATATGCTTTCGATAGCACGAAAAGAGTTTGTTTCATTATTTAAAAGTATTAAGTCTATCTTAATAGTTTTAATCATGATTGCTATAAGTTTAGGTATAGCTAAAATATTAAGCTTATTCGGTAGTCAGTTAAGTAGTGAAATTGGTATTCACAAAACACCATATCAATTAGCGCTTATGTTAACTGTAATACTTACCAGTCCGTTATTTGCATTTACACTATCGCATAACATTATCAATGAAGAAGTTAAAAATAGAACGATGCGATTCTTAGCTACTAAAACGACTAGAAATAATATTCTATTTGGTAAATTTTTAGGCGCTTTATTATTTTGGATTACTTGTTTATTGATTACTACACTATTGTTGATTATTTATTCACATGAGTTTTACTTTTTAGAGTTAATGCAAAGCATTGCATTTGTAAGTTATTTCTTAGGAATGGCAACATTATTATCTGTGTTTATCGATAACACAATGTTAACCAATTTCTTAGGGATAGCACTTTCTATAATATTGACTGTCTTAGGATTATGGAGTACTGAAACAAATAGAATCTGGTTAAAATTACTTAAATACATCATGCCATATTTCTATTATTGTAGTGAAAACAGGGCTGTTCCTTTTGTGATATTAATCTTTACTATTATTTTTCTGATCATCAGTCTATACATATTTAGAAAGAGGGATTTATAATGAATGCAATTCAAACTCATAACTTAACAAAAATGTACCAGAATAAAACTGTGGTCAATCATATCAACTTAAGTGTTAAAGAAGGTACGATATTTGGTTTCTTAGGTCATAATGGAGCAGGTAAATCAACATTTATTAATATGTTAACAGGGTTATGTCAGCCCTCTGATGGCACGTTCAACTTAAATGTTCAGAATAAGAGAGAAATGGGAGTTTTACCAGATTATTCTTCTTTCTATAATAATATGACTGGAAAAGAGCATGTAAAATACTTTTGCAGCATAATGAAATATGATGTTTCGAATAGCGAGATAGAAAACCTCTTTCAATCAATTGGATTAGAAAATGGTCTAAATTTAAAAGTTAAAAAGTATTCTTTCGGTATGAAAAAGAAACTAGGAATTATACAAGCAGTAGTTAATAAACCTAAAATACTATTCCTAGATGAACCTACTTCAGGGGTAGATGCTAATTCAATTTTATCTATACACAAACTTATTAAGACTATTGCAGAATCAGGGACTACGATATTCTTAACGTCACATAATTTGGATGAAATCCAAAAATTATGTGATGAAATGGCGATTATGAGTCAAGGTAATATCGAAGTGCAAGGTAATTTAACACAGTTAAGAGAAACTTATGAAGATAGTTTATCTTTAGACATCGTTCATAATGAATTAAATGAAAATCAAAAACAACACGTTAAAGAAGAATTAAATAAATTAAGTCAACAAATTAAAGACATAGATATTCATAGTGACCATACCAATTTAAAAATCAAAGATAAAAACACTATTCCATCCATTGTTAGGCTATATGTTTCTTTAGATATAGATATATTCAAAGTAGATTTAGAAGAGCTTTCGTTAGAAGATATATTTCTTAAAAGTAGTAAACATGAAAAGCAACATTAAAACGTTGATGTCTATGATTGAATTATAATCACTTATCTATAAGTGTAAGTGAGAAAAAAATTACTTTAAATCCTCTTCATTATAGCTTCTTGAAGGTTATAGGTAAGCCTTCGGTTTGTCTGACGTAACACATCGGGAAGTCTAATTATATACCCCTTTTAAGCTAGCATTGGCTTGTTTTTCAGTCTAAAAATTAATTCATTGAATTTGATTTATTAAAAAAACATCTACCTTGTTTGCGTTCTGATCTTACAATGGGTAGATGTTTCTTTATATATTATGACTGACTTTTACCTTCATTCCATGGCATTGGAATATGTAAGTGTAATAAGTCGAACTTTTTAATTAATGAGCCAATAATAAATGCTAAGACTAAGGATACTTGCAAGTACCAAATGTGGGGGTCTAGTCACGTGCATAATGTTAATGAGTATGATGAAAGCACGAAGTGTGCGTTAAAAATTCATAAGTTATAAATGTCCATTTTATTAGTACTAAAGCTTGAAGAACTATAACTTGTGATAAATCTAATTTTCACAGTTGGACTTTTACGAGAAAAAGTATTTATAATGAAACATACTATCTTAGTCATATTAATTGTTAAACGTTTATGAAAACATTGATTATAACAATTTTCAAAATAAAGGAATGAGGCGTAATGGCTAGAGTATCGAAAAAACAATACATTCTTGAATCCGCAGCCAGTATTATAAATGAACAAGGTGCAGACTATTTAACTTTAGATGCTGTAGCAAAGAAAGCTGGCGTAAGTAAAGGCGGTTTACTATATCATTTCAAAAGTAAAGAGGGGCTCATTCAAGAACTTGTGAATTATGCAAATAATCTTTACCAAGAAAATGTTAATAAATATGTCAATTCTGATTCTGAAGAGTCTGGACAATGGCTAAATGCATTTATAGAAGCGACGCGAGAACATAGAACGGAAAATGCGCCAATTACTTCAGGAATGCTTGCCGCCCAAGGTTCAAATAAGCTATTGTTATCACCTTTACGTGAATCCTATCAAGAATGGCAAAATCATATTGAAGGTGATGGTTTAGACGAAGTAGATGCGACCATCATTAGGCTAGCGGTAGATGGTTTATGGTTGTCAGAGATATTTGGTATTAGCGCAATAGATGAAAAAATGAGAGAACAAGTCATTCAAAGATTAAAAGAACAAGTTCAAAAAAATAAAAAAGTTTAAAATTTCTATACGCATAGAGCTGAGTGGTGTTAGACGCATTACTCAGCTCTATTTTTTTATTAAGCTGTTGAAACTAAACCGACTGGTTGGTATAGTAACTACTGTCTTAAAACTAAAAAATATAGAGGTGTTAAAGATGAATAAAGTTCTATTAACAGCAGCCATCACAGGGGCTGGCGATACAATTCAAAAAAATGAAAATGTTCCAGTTACACCACAAGAACTCGCTGATTCAGCAATTAAATGTGCCAGAGCAGGAGCTACAGTTGCTCATATTCATGTTAGAGATCCAGAAACTGGAGGCGTAAGCCATGATCCAGAACTTTACGCAGAAACAGTAAGACTTATAAGAGAAGCAGAAGAAGATATTATTATCAATATTACTTCTGGAGGTGGGGGTGACTTTATTCCAAGTCTAGAACATCCAGAAACAGGTGGAGAAGGCACTTGGATTCAAAGCCCAGAAGAACGTCATAAACCCGTTGGAGATTTATTACCAGAGATGTGTACATTAGATTGTGGCAGTGTCAATATGGGCGATTCTGTTTATTTAAGCCCCGCATCTTGGTTACGTAAACAAGCTGAAATGGTTAAAAATGCTGGGGTTAAACCTGAACTAGAATGTTTTGATACAGGCCATGTTAGTTTCGCTAAACAAATGATTGAGGAAGGCCTTATCGAAGGCGATCCAATGTTTCAATTCTGCTTAGGCATACCTTGGGGCGCTGAAAATGATCCAGAAACAATTGATTATTTAAAATCACGTATCCCTGATAATGCACATTGGTCAGCATTTGGTATTGGGAAAATGCAATTACCGACAGTGAGAGAAGCTGCTCAACGTGGCGGAAACATACGTGTGGGCTTAGAGGATAATATTTACATTTCTAAAGGTGTTAAAGCAACAAACGAAGCACTTGTCGAAGAAGCTAAAAAGATCTTAAAAGAACTAGATATCGAACCATTAACACCAGCAGAAGCTAGAGAAAAATTCAATCTTAGAACTCCTAAAGGAGGCCAATCATGAAAGTAGCAGTTGTAGGAACAGGTGTTATAGGAAGTGGTTGGATTACTCGAATGCTTGCCCACGGACATGAGGTCATCGCTACAGATCCAAGTGAAGGCGCATATGAGAGAATGTTGGCGCAAGTGAAACAGAATTGGCCATATGCTGAACAAATGGGACTTGCCGACAACGCATCTCTAGAGAATTTGACATTTAGCACAGATTTAAAAGAAGCTGTTAAAGAAGTTGAACACATACAAGAAAATGTACCTGAAGTTGAGGAAATTAAAGATACAGTTTTAAGAGAGATTGATTTTTATGCATCACCTTATGCAACAATTGGCTCAAGTACTTCAGGAATTATGCCTTCAGAATTACAGAAAAATTTATCACACCCAGAGCGCTTAGTCGTTGCACATCCATTCCATCCTGTGTATATCTTGCCACTTGTAGAAATTGTACCTGGTAAACAAACTTCAGAGGAAAATACTATAAAAGCTAAACAATTCTATGAAGGTATTGGAATGGACGTGTTACATGTACGCCATGAAATTGAAGGTCACATTGCCGACCGTCTAATGGAAGCATTATGGAGAGAAGCATTACACATTGTTAACGACGGTATTGCAACAACTGAAGAGGTAGATAAAGCTTTCACTCACGCAGCCGGTTTACGTTATGCACAATATGGCCCATTTATGACTTTCCACTTAGCTGGGGGCGAAGGTGGTATGCGTCATATGCTTAAACAGTTTGGTCCGGCACTCAAAAAGCCATGGACGAAACTTGTTGCACCTGAGTTAACAGAAGATTTATACGACAAGGTAGTTACAGGAAGTGAAGCATCTTCACAAGGTTATACAATGTCAGAATTAGACCAAAAACGTAATGAATTCCTAATAAAAGTCAAAGCGTTGGCAGAACAATATTGGCCTGAAGGTTCAGATATACTTAAAAATTCGAGTCAGGAGGTACGTTAAACGTAATGAATCAGTATCAATATGACACGAAAGTGATTCAAGAATGGGTGGATCATAATGGACATATGAATGATGCAGAATACAATCGCGTATTAAGTGATGCAACAGATGATTGGTTAGCACATCTAGGTTTAACTCTAGAGACCATTAAAACGTTGCATTATACTGTCTTCACTTTAGAGAATCATTTGACCTTTTTAAAAGAAATGAAACTTGATGAAGATATTAGTATTAAAGTCCACCTTTACGATTATGACAGTAAACGACTCCATGTATTTATGGAAATGTTGAATTCTGAACAAGCGCTTACATCGACTTATGAAGTGATGTTAATGGGGATAGATACTGAAAACGGAAGACCTTCGCCATTCCCTGATTCAATAGCTCATAATATTGAGGCATATTACAAGAAAGATGAGATGACAACTCGACCTAAACAATTAGGTCATCAAATTGGTATTACAAGAAAATAGCATGCTTAGTGTTAAGCACGACGCACTTGATTAGTGCGGTGAGATTACAAGTTCAACTTGATACATTTAAGGACTTACTGTGCCTTGTTTTTACTTAGTTACCTTTGTATAACATCCACATTAAGTCCTTAATTTTTAAGCAAAATCATTAAAATAAACAGAAAGGAATGGACGTATGTTAAGTATTAAACACTTATCAAAAGTCTATGCAGGTAAAAAAAGAGCTGTAGACAACATGAATATCGATATTGAAGAAGGAGATTTCGTTGCGTTTATAGGTACAAGCGGTAGTGGTAAGACGACGGCGTTGAGAATGATTAACCGCATGATTGAATCAACAGAAGGTGAAATTACTATCAATGGCAAGAATATTCGTCAGATGAACGCAGTGGAGTTACGTCGCAGTATTGGTTATGTCATTCAACAAATCGGACTCATGCCACATATGACTGTCAAAGACAATATTGTATTGGTACCCAAATTATTAAAATGGTCGCAAGAGAAAAAAGATCAAAAAGCGAAAGAACTAATTCGTTTAGTAGACTTACCTGAAGATTACTTAAATCGCTATCCTTCAGAATTATCAGGAGGACAACAACAACGTATCGGTGTAGTTAGAGCACTTGCTGCCGAACAGGATATCATTTTGATGGATGAGCCTTTCGGAGCACTTGATCCTATTACAAGAGATACATTACAAGATTTAGTAAAGAAACTTCAGAAACAGTTAGGTAAAACCTTTATATTTGTCACACATGATATGGATGAAGCGATTAAGCTTGCTGACAAAATTTGTATAATGTCTGAAGGTAAAGTCATTCAATATGATACACCTGATAACATCTTACGTCAGCCAGCGAATGATTTCGTCCGTGATTTCATAGGACAGAACCGTCTTATTCAAGATAGACCCAATATTCGTACAGTCGAAGATGCCATGATTAAACCAATTACTGTTCATGTGGATCGTTCTTTAGATGAGGCAGTTAATATCATGAGACAACGTCGTGTTGATACGATATTTGTTGTAGGTAATGATGAGCATCTATTAGGTTACTTAGATATTGAAGATATTAATCAAGGTCTACGTAAGAAAAATGAATTAATAGACACAATGCAAAGAGATATTTATAGCGTTCGAATTGATAGTAAGTTGCAAGATTCTGTTCGTACAATTTTAAAACGAAATGTAAGAAATGTTCCTGTAGTTAGTGATGACAATAAGACACTTGTAGGTTTAGTAACAAGAGCGAATCTTGTTGATATTGTCTATGACAGCATTTGGGGAGAAGACGGTAACGTGAGTTCCCAGGAGAATGATGGAATCATTGAACCTCATACATCAGGGGTTGATGAACGATGATTAAATACTTAACCGACAATGCAAGTGCACTATTTGAGAAAACGCTAGAGCATCTTTATATTTCAGTATTTGCTTTGTTAATAGCAATTATTATAGCTATTCCTTTAGGTATTTTACTGTCTAAAACTGATAAACTCTCGAAAATTTCGTTAACAATTGCTGGTATATTACAAACGATTCCAACTTTAGCAATCTTGGCACTTATGATTCCTTTATTTGGTGTCGGTAAAACACCAGCAATTATAGCTTTATTTCTATATGTTTTACTACCGATATTAAATAATACGATTATTGGCGTTCAAAATATCGATAGTAATGTTAAAGAAGCGGGACGTAGTATGGGGATGACAGGTATTCAACTAATGAAAGATGTTCAATTACCACTTGCATTACCAATGATATTGAGTGGTATTCGTTTATCTTCAGTATATGTAATTAGTTGGGCAACACTTGCAAGTTATGTTGGTGCTGGAGGACTAGGTGACTTTATTTTTAATGGTTTAAACTTATTTGAACCAGCGGTGATTATAACTGCAACAATTCTCGTTACATTATTGGCACTTATCGTAGACTTCTGTTTATCAATGATTGAGAAATGGTTGGTCCCTAAAGGTTTAAGAATTACCGGATAATTAGAGAAGGAGGACACTATGAACAAGTATAAAAAGTATATAGTAGTTTTAGTATTATGTTTAACCGTGTTATCTGGATGTAATTTACCCGGTTTGAAAAATAGTAATTCAGATGACGACGTTAAAATTACAAGTTTAGGTACTAGTGAATCACAAATTATTTCACATATGATGAGATTACTTATTGAACATGACACACATGGTAAAATCAAACCTACTTTAATTAATAATTTAGGATCTAGCGTCATACAACATAATGCAGTGGCAAGTGGTCAAGCAAATATGTCAGGTACTCGTTATACCGGTACAGATTTAACAGGTGCACTTAATGAAAAGCCAATTAAAGATCCTAAAAAAGCAATGAAAGCTACACATAAAGGCTTTGAAGAGAAATATCATCAAAAGTTCTTTAATTCATATGGGTTTGCTAATTCGTATTCTTTTATAGTGACAAAAGAGACAGCTAAAAAATACCATTTAAACACGGTCTCAGATTTGAAAAAACATGCCAAAGATCTACGTGTAGGTATGGACAGCTCTTGGAAAGATAGAAAAGGAGATGGCTACCCTGCATTCAAGAAGGAGTATGGCTTTGACTTTGGTACAGTAAGACCAATGCAAATTGGTTTAGTTTATGATGCATTGAATTCAGGAAAATTGGACGTTGCGGTGGGGTACTCAACAGATGGACGTATCGCAGCTTATGACTTAAAGGTATTAAAAGACGACAAAAAATTCTTCCCTCCATATGATGCAAGTCCACTCGCAACTGATCAACTATTGAAAGAACACCCAGAATTAAAACCGATATTAAAGAAAATGGAAGGCAAAATTTCAACTAAACAAATGCAAAAATTAAACTATCAAGCTGATGGTAAAGGTGAAGAGCCCGCTACAGTAGCTGAAAAATTCTTAAAGAAACATAATTATTTTGAAGATGATAATTCTAAGAAGAAAGGTGGTCAAAATAATGAAAGGTAATTTACTTCAACAGTTGGGACATTATTATCAAACGAACTTTGGCTACCTTTGGGAATTATTTGTTAATCATTTACTTATGTCAGTTTATGGTGTGATATTTGCTTCAATTGTTGGTATACCACTTGGAATACTTATTGCGCGTTTCGGTAAATTATCAACGCCAATAATGACACTTGCTAATATTATTCAAACGGTACCAGTAATCGCGATGTTAGCCATCTTAATGTTAAGTATGGGACTCGGTATGAATACAGTTATATTTACTGTGTTTTTATACGCACTTTTACCTATTATCAAGAATACTTATACCGGCATAAATGGTGTAGACGCGAACATTAAAGATGCTGGTAAAGGAATGGGAATGACACGTAATCAGGTACTTCGAATGATAGAATTGCCATTATCATTGTCTGTAATCATAGGTGGTATACGCATTGCACTTGTGGTTGCTATTGGTGTAGTGGCTATTGGTTCATTTATTGGTGCGCCTACATTAGGAGACATTGTTATTCGTGGTACAAACGCAACAGATGGTACATTATATATTCTTGCTGGTGCAATTCCGATTGTAATTATTGTCGTACTTATTGATGTGATTTTACGTTTGCTTGAGAAGAAGTTGGACCCTGCAAATTAATATTTCGGGAGGAACAAGATTATGGCACTTTTACAACTTAATTATTTATCTAAAACGATTGGAGCACACAATTCTCTAAATGTGATACTTCCAGAAGATGAGAGCTTTTTTGATACAAATCGAGAAGCCAAACCTTTAAAATCTATGCTAGTGCTACATGGACTATCAAGCGACGCCAACTCTTATATTAGATATACAAGTATTGAGCGATATGCAAATGATCATCAACTTGCAATTATCATGCCTAATGCAGATCATAGTTTCTATACTAATATGATTTATGGCCATAGTTATTACGACTATATTTTGGAAGTGCATGACTATGTCCATCAAATTCTACCATTATCTAAGAAGAGAGAAGATAACTTTATAGCTGGTCATTCAATGGGAGGCTACGGTACGTCTAAATATGCTTTAACACAGTGCCAACGATTCTCTAAAGCAGCAATGTTATCTGCTGCATTCAATGTTTCATTACTTAGAGAGTATGAGTATTATGACTTTTGTCCAGAAGCCATTGTTGGTGAAAATGAGGACATCAAAGGTACGCCTTTCGATCCTTATTACTTAGTTGATAAAGCTGTTACTAATAATGAAGACTTACCTGAATTATTAATCATGTGTGGCACTGAAGATGCATTATATCAAGATAACTTAGACTTTATTAGATATTTAAATGAAAAGGGTGTGAACTACCACTTTGAGAAAAGTTCAGGTGATCATGATTATGCCTATTGGGATAAGGCAATTAAACAAGTTATCGAGACCTTTACACGTGGATAGTACGTGTAATGTGAAAAGTTAGATTGTAATCTTTAATGAAGAAAGCTCTAAGACATTTCAAAGTGAAGTGATCTTAGAGCTTTTATTATGAGAGTAATTATTCAATATTGAAGTGACCTGAAATGTTTAGTTTAGTATTTTAAATAGTTTACTTATATATCTATGTAATTTGCATAATAAAATAAAAAACATCTACCTTGGTTGCATTTTAATCTTACAACGGGTAGATGTTTCTTATATATTACGACTGACTTTTACCTTTATTCCATGGCATTGGAATATGTAAGTGTAATAAGTCGAACTTTTTAATTAATGAGCCAATAATAGATGCTAAGATCAATCCAGTTACTGCAACTGCAGCAATCGTGATAATTGATTTAATTGGACTATTGAATCCGAATAGTACAATCGCACCTGCCATAGGTGTTGCCATACCAGTGACACCTATTTTTAATCCACTGAATGCGATGATACAAGCGTTAACCATACCAATAATTGCATTCGTTCCGTATAAGACGGGGGCGTATTTTACGATTAAATCAATTTGTGTCAATGGTTCGATAAATACTGCAAAACGGTTTGGTTTGTCGCCAATTTTTAGGATATTAAATAACGTAAAGTTAACAAATGATGCGCCAGTACATACAATTGCGCCAATTGCCATTGGTAAACCTGTTAGTCCTAAAATACTTGCAAGTACCATTGAACTTAATGGTGTCATACTTGTAACTGGGATGATGAGTCCTAAGATAATAGCTAAGGCATATGGACTGCTATCACCAACAGAGTTTACAGCTTTCGCAATTTGATTTAATACTGCAGTGACGCTAGGATTAATCAATGATGCCAAACCGTATACGAGGGCTGGAGCTATAAATATAACGACGATTAAGTCTAAGCCTTCTGGAACTTTCTTTTCAATAAATTTAATCACAAATGCTGTGAGGTATGCTGCGATAAATGCAGGTAGTAAGCTAAAGTCCTTTAATACTAACCCTACGATAACTGAGAATACAGGTGAAACACCTAAATTAATACATGCAAGGATACCCACTGCAATCCCGCCAAGACTTCCTGCAAGGTCACCAATCTCCTGTAGGAATTTAATATGGAAAATGCCTCCAATAGCGTAACTTAAGAAAGCCTGTGGTAGAAATGTAGCACAAGCAGCCCCTGACAGTGCTTGTAGACCTTCCTTACCATAAGGTGCAAACTTTAAGAACAATGTCATAATGATTAAAACTACGACTAATGTTCCTACTCCTAATAATATATTCATTTTTCTGACCCCTTTAGTATAAATCTAAATATGTTTCCCAAAACATTTCATAATTGTAACACAGTTAATAGAATTAAAATTAAATTACATTTAAGTATTAATACGAATTTAATATTTTTGAAAATTCGAAAGTGCAACAATAATGTAAAATTAGTTGCGCAGCATTTTAGAAAAATAAAAATTAACAGTATCTTAAGGAGAAAGATGTCATACTTTTTTCTGAAAATTGGCATTAATTTATAGAGAATTTCATGTATAATGGCTAATAACATAGACATAGGAGATATACATATTATGATGAAAAACAAACTCACGATTAAAGAAAATATTTTTATTGGATCGATGTTATTTGGCTTATTCTTTGGTGCAGGTAACTTAATCTTCCCAATTCATTTAGGGCAGACTGCCGGCGCTCATGTGTTTACTGCTAATTTAGGATTTTTAATCACAGCGATAGGATTACCATTTCTAGGTATTATTGCCATTGGTGTGTCTAAAACGAACGGGATTTTCGAAATTTCCTCAAGAGTAAGTAAAATATATGCGTATTTATTTACGATTGGTTTATATCTTGTGATTGGGCCATTTTTTGCATTACCAAGGTTAGCGACAACGTCATATGAAATTGCATTCTCGCCTTTTATTTCGCCAGTCCAAGCTAAATTTGTGTTACCAATATTTAGTATTTTATTCTTCTTGGTTGTATGGTTCTTTGCTAGAAAGCCTTCAAAAATTTTAGATTATATAGGTAAATTCTTAAATCCTGTATTTTTAGTTTTACTTGGTATTGTAGTGTTACTTGCGTTTATTCATCCTATGGGAGGCGTGAGTCATGCGCCAGTGAGTGCGCAGTATAAAGAAGGTGCTCTACTTAAAGGATTTATTGATGGTTATAATACTTTAGACGCTTTAGCATCTCTAGCATTCGGTATTATTATCGTTACAACAATTAAGAAACTAGGAGTCACTCATCCTAACATAATAGCTAAAGAGACATTTAAGTCTGGTACGATTAGTATCGTAGGTATGGGACTTATTTATAGCTTGCTAGCCATTATGGGTACGATGAGTTTAGGTAATTTTAAAGTTAGTGAAAATGGAGGCATCGCACTCGCACAAATCGCTCAACATTATCTAGGTGACTACGGTATCATAGTGCTTTCACTTATTATTGTTGTGGCATGTTTGAAAACAGCTATTGGTTTAATTACAGCATTTTCAGAAACATTTACTGAGCTCTTTCCTAAACAGAAATACATTATGTTCGCGACAGTAGTCAGTGTATTAGCATGTATATTTGCGAATGTTGGTTTAACAAAGATTATTATGTATTCAACACCAGTACTAATGTTTATCTATCCACTCGCAATTACATTAATTCTGCTGACTTTAGCAAGTCCATTATTCAATCATTCAAAAATTGTGTATCGATTTACAACATTCTTTACGATGATTGCTGCATTTATCGATGGAGTAAAAGCGAGTCCTGAATTCTTCGTGAAGACAAGTTTCGCGCGTTTTATTATTTCTTTAGGTGAAAAGTATTTACCATTCTTTACGATAGGAATGGGTTGGATTATTCCAGCATTGATTGGGTTCATCATCGGATTGATAGTGTTTAAAGTTCGAGGAAGTAAGCAACCACAATCGTAATAAAGTTCATAACATTAAAAGCTATGTTCATCTTTCATTTGTGTGATGAACATAGCTTTTTTTCTACCATAATACAATATGGTGCTATTTTGGAACTTCATTTTCCGAAAGGTCATTAATCTAAGAATAAATTAATACTTGTGCGATGAGTAGACCTCCACCGAAGACAAGCACGAAAGCGACCACAGGCCAGACGAACTTCAACCAGTGGGAGTAGCGCATGTTAAGCATCTGTAAGGTTGCCATGACGAGCCCTGTTGGTGCAAGGAATAACATAGCATATTGTCCAAATTGATAAGTGGTAACAATAACGAATCTAGGTATGCCAACTGTATCGGCAAGTGGTGCGAATATTGGCATAGATAGTACGGCTAAACCAGATGATGACGGTACGATAAAACCTAGGAAGAAGAAAATAACTAATAGAACGATAATAAATAATGGACCACTCATATGTTGCACGATGGAAGATGAGAAGTGCAAAATCGTGTCTGAGATTAACCCTTTATTTAACACTAAGTTGATGCCACGTGCTAGACCAATGATGAGTGACACTCCGACAAGACTTGATGCGCCGTTAACAAATGCATCTACAGTACCTTTCTCTCCTAGACCATATCTGCCCATGCCTGCAATAAACATAATAATAATAGTAAATATTAGGAATGCAGACGCCATAACTGGGAACCACCAGCCTTGAGTCATAACGCCCCATACCATGATAGGGAAGGGTATAACGAACAAGGTGAGGATGATTTTCTTACGTAATGTAAATTCTGATGAACTGTTTTGGTCCATCACTGACCATTGTTTCTCAAATTCAGCTTTATCTTCATATGCGTATGACGCTTTAGGTTCTTGCTTAATTTTTTTGCAGTACCAATAGAGATAACAAACAACGAATATCGTTCCGACGACACATGCACCTATTCTCCAGTACAACCCGTCTGTAAATGTGGTTCCTGCTGCGTTAGACGCGATGACTACTGAGAAAGGATTAATCGTTGAAAATGTACTACCAATAGAACTTGCTAAAAAGATGGCTCCCACAGAAACGATGGAGTCATATCCTAGTGCGATGAAAATGGGAACGAGTACAGGATAAAAGGCGACAGCTTCTTCCTCGATGCCACAAAGCGTACCTCCTAGAACCATTAAAATAGCGACGAAAGCAATTAACATGAATTCATGACCTTTGGTCTTTTGAGTTAAAGCGAGTAAACCGGATTCGAACGAACCACTTGCTTGGACTACGCCAATAAGTCCACCTAATACAAGTATGAATACCATAATATCTACAGCTTCTATGGTACCTTTAACCATACTACTCGTAATTTGATCGAGCCCTGCAGGATGTTGTTTTAAACGCTCATACGTATTTGGAATTGAAACAGGTTTATTAATCGCGCCAGATTTAAATTGTTCAATTTTAATTTTTACGCCCATCTTATCAAGTTCTTTTTGAGTTCCTGGGACTTTTTTAACATGATGATGTGGATTGACGATTTTTAATTCCTGTGAAGCGGGTTCGTACGATAATTTTGAATAGGCTCCTGCAGGAATAAGCCATGTTGCTATTACAGCAACAACAGTTAATAAGAATAGAATCATAAATGCCCCGGGCATCCGCAACTTGAATCGCTTTTTCTTTTTATCTGGTTTGATAGCATCTTCCAATTGAGTCATCTCCTTTATAATCTAATAACCGAGAATCATGAAGATTATGTTTATTTATCAAGAATTATTGATTAAATTTCCATTAAATAAGTGCACCCTGTTTCATTTGGGGAGTGGAGGGATGCAGGGTGCACCATTTTGTCAGTATTCATCATGAAAATTGCATATATAATAGTTAAATGATGTTAGTTTCTAGTACAACTTAAGATATTATTTTTTGATAAGGGTACCAATTTTACCTTCAAGTGCGTTGTCTAATTGATCTAATGAAGTAATTAAAACGCTACCTTTAGGATTGTTCTTAATAAATGAAATGGCCGATTCTATTTTGGGAAGCATGCTACCTTTAGCAAATTGATCCTCTTTAATATAAGCTTCCAATTCTTCTGGTGTTACCGTTTTGAGGGCTTTTTGATTGTCAGTGTTATAGTTAACGTAAACATAGTCAATAGCTGTCAAAATAATTAATTGATCACAGTGAATATCTGCGCCAAGGAGAGCACTTGTTTTGTCCTTGTCTATGACCGCATCAACGCCTTTAAAGCTATCGTGTTGTTCACGAATGACTGGTACGCCTCCGCCACCTGCTGCAATTACAAGTGTGCCATTCTCGATTAAAGTCTTGATACTTTCTAGTTCAACAATGGACTTTGGTTGAGGTGAAGGGACCACACGTCTGTAGCCACGACCGGCATCTTCAACGAAGCTATAATGTTTTTCTTTTTCAATACGTTCAGCAGTCTCTTTATCATAAAAGAGACCAATGGGTTTTGTAGGATGACTAAAGGCTTTATCATCTGGATCAACTTCAACTTGCGTCACTAGTGTAACCACTTGTTTGTCTATGCCCAACGCATGTAATTCATTTTGCAAACTTTCTTGGAGTTGATAGCCTATATACGCTTGACTCATTGCACCACATTCTGCGAAAGGAAAGGCAGGACCTTGATCATGTTCAGCCGCGTAGTTTAATCCTAAATTGATGCTACCGACTTGAGGACCATTACCATGACTAATAACAATTTCATGCCCTTTAGTTATGAGTCCAACGAGTGATTTAGCAGTGTTTTTTACTAATTCGAGTTGTTCTTTTGGCGATTGACCTAACGCATTACCGCCTAATGCTACAACAATTTTTGCCACTTGAATAACCTCCTGTCTGTCTTAGAATTCACCTAAAGTAGCAACCATAACTGCTTTTATTGTGTGCATTCTATTTTCAGCTTCTTGGAATACTACAGACGCTTTACTTTCAAATACCTCATCTGTAACTTCCATTTCACTTATGCCGTATTGTTCATAAATCTGTTTACCGATTTTAGTGTCAGTATTGTGGAATGAAGGTAGACAATGTTCAAAAATCACATTTGGATTGCCTGTTTTATCCATTAATTCTTTGTTTACACGGTATGGTTCTAATAATTTAAGACGCTCTTGCCATACCTCGTCTGGTTCACCCATAGATACCCATACATCTGTATAGATAACGTCAGAGTCTTTAACCCCTTTATCGATATCATCTGTAATAAGGATGTTGCCTCCATTCTCATCGGCGATACGTTTGCAACGGTTAAGTAATTCATCAGTAGGATTTAATTCTTGCGGACAAACAAGGTGGAAATTCATGCCCATGATAGCAGCGCCTTGCATTAATGCGTTTGCAACATTATTACGGCCATCACCGACATAAGTGAAGTTGATTTCGGAGTAGTCTTTCTTCAATACTTCTTTAGCAGTTAAGAAATCTGCAAGGACTTGCGTTGGGTGGTCTTCATCAGTTAAGCCATTCCATACTGGCACCCCTGAAAATTCAGCCAACGTTTCAACTATACGTTGTGAGAAGCCTCGGTACTCAATACCATCATACATGCCTCCTAGAACTCTTG
This sequence comes from Staphylococcus capitis subsp. capitis, assembly GCF_040739495.1. Lineage (NCBI taxonomy): Bacteria > Bacillati > Bacillota > Bacilli > Caryophanales > Staphylococcaceae > Staphylococcus > Staphylococcus capitis. Next base: position 78,851 of record NZ_CP145263.1, read on the forward strand.
CAGTATCTTTAGCAGTTTCTTTTTTACCCATTTGAGAGCCTGTAGGGCCTAAATACGTAACATTAGCTCCTTGATCATGAGCTGCGACTTCAAATGAACAACGTGTTCTTGTAGAGTCTTTTTCAAAAAGAAGAGCAATATTTTTATTTTTAAGCATAGGTTTTTCATTACCTATGTATTTGGCATGTTTCAAATCTTCAGCAAGATTTAATAGAAACTCCACCTCTTTCTGTGAAAAATCTAATAAAGTAAGAAAACTTCTGTTGCGTAAATTTTGCATTCTTTACAACTCCTTAAATTTGATTTCAAGGTCATTGTAAGCGTTAACTAATTAATATCAATAAAATTAAAAAGTTGTCATTTTTTATTAATAAATAATTGAAAATTTTTTTAAAATTTTATGTAATTTATGAAAAATTTGAATAAAAGGAGTATGTTTGTGGTATATCTGTTTTTAGATTGACGAATTTTTAAAGAAAATCATTATTATTTAAATATGATTTTCTTAATTTTAAAAAGTAAAAAAATCGTAGATAATAACATGAATTGTTAGCTTTTAAGTCATTGAAATTTAAGACAGACGTCAGTCTATTTAATAAGATTGTGACGCAAAATATTAATAAACTTTTAAAAACGTTTGGCACGTTTGGTTTTCTAGAAAAAGGGCATATGACACTATTGATAGAAAAAATACTTTAGAAAGATTCGGGCATATTAAATTTGAGGGGGAATTTCTCATGAAGATTTATAGGTTAGATTATCAACATCATAAAGATATTGTAGATGACAATGTGTTAACTGTATTTGTAGCGGCTAAAAATAAGAGTGAAGTAGAGGCATTTGCTAAAAAGTTAAGTTATTCTATTGAAACAATTACTAAGTTAACGCATAAAGAATTTGAGGAACAAAAAGCTGAAATCGAGCATTATAAACTTGAACATGCTGATCAATATTTAGATTAAATTGTTTATGGGGGAGAAACGTTATGGCTAATAAGCAATTCGAAACATTAACGGAAATCGCAAATGGTTTATATGTAACGCCTACATCAGAATTGCCATTTGATAAACGTTTCCGTTTTAAATCATTTATACTTCAACGTTCAGAAGGTAATGTAATGATTTATCATTCTGGTAGAATTGATGAGGCTGCAAAGGATATACAAGAATTAGGTGGCGTTGATAAAGTATTAATGAATCATCAACATGAATCGTTAGGTGGAGAGACAAATTTTGATGCACCTTACTATATTCACGAAGATGATAAAAAGGACGTTACCGATACCCTTCAAGTTACTGGTACATTTAAAGAACGGCAACATTTACATGAAGATTTAGAGGTGATACCTGCCCCTGGACATACACCTGGAACGACATTATATTTGTGGGATAATGGTGAGCATCGCTATTTATTCACTGGTGACTTCCTATGCTATGAAGGTGATGAATGGCGCACTGTAATACTTCCTTCAAGTGACAGAGAGGCTTCAATTAAAAGTCTTGAACTGATTCGTGATCTTGACTTTGATGCACTCGTACCATGGGTGTCAATTGAAGGTGAATCGAAGGTGAATCACCTGTGTTCTTTGTTGAAGATGACGAGGATAAAAAACAACGTGTACAAAAAATTATCGACCGTGTAAGTGACGGGGAAAATACTTAAAACATGATAGTAAATTGAAAGGTATATCTGGCTGAATGTTGGATGTACCTTTTTAAAATTAAAAATTTATAATGTTTCATTTCACTGCGATAGAGATATACAAATGTTGAGGTGAAGCAACTTGCAAAATTCTAAACATCAAAATCATAAAGTAAACTGGGGATTAATCAGTGCAGCCTATGCATTTCTTATTGTGATGATGGGGACGACATTACCTACACCACTCTATCCAATTTATAGTAAAGTATATGATTTATCACCATTAATGATTACAATCATTTACGCTGTCTATGCTGCTGGTGTGATTGGAGGATTACTTGTATTTGGTCAATTGTCAGACCGCATAGGACGACGTTATGTACTTATTCCAGGAGTGATTTTATCTGCAATCAGTGCGCTAGTGTTTTTATTTGCTACCAATGTAGGTTTATTACTTGCTGGACGAGTGATTTCCGGACTGTCAGCGGGACTTTTTACAAGTACAGCAACGACAACGATTGTTAATTTAGCTGCTGATGATAAAAAGGGCAGAGCCTCTACAATTGCAAGTAGCGTGAATATGCTTGGTTTAGGCTTTGGTCCGTTGCTATGTGGCATACTCGCACAATATCTTCCATGTGCGATGCGTTTAGTCTTTATCGTTGACTTTATTCTTATCATTCCGGCATTTATTGGAATATGGTTTATGCCAGAGCCTGTTAAGAATAAACAAAAATTTAAAATTGAAGTTCAAAAGTTGAGTGTACCGTCAGACATTCGCTCTACATTTATTTATGCTGTTATTCCTGTATTCGTAGGATTTTCAATGCTTGGTTTATTTACTGCGATTTCACCAAACTTTTTAGGAGACATATTGAACATTACAAATAAAGCAGTCATAGGTGTCATGGTATTCTTGATATTCTGTGCATCAACGCTAGGCCAATTATTGTTTAAAAGTAAATCTGATTATCACATATTGATGTTAGGTAGTGGCACATTAATTGTAGGCGTAATATTAGTAGGTTTATCTATTCAATTAGAATCATTCTTAATTTTATTTATTGGAGCTATTATTTCTGGATTTGGACAAGCATTCAGTTTCCGAGCTGGATTGTCCACAGTGAATGCCGTAGCACCTGAAGACAAACAAGCCGAAATTACGTCCACTTTCTTTACCATTGCGTATATAGCCATTTCAATACCAGTTGTAGGTGTAGGGTTATTAGAACTAGGATTAGGCATCAAACTTGCAGGTATTGTGTTTAGTATCATAATTGTGATTCTTGCGATACTTTCTTTAATTCTTCTACTAGCTAATAAGAAAAAATCAAATTCTTAAGGTAATTAGAATGGAAATCTCTATTTATTTAAGTAGAGATTTCCATTTTTATTTTTGACATTAAAGTATGGTTTAATGATAAGTTTCAAGTATCAAATTGGTAGGGGGGGGCTAAAAATGAAAATTAGTGAAGTTTCATCTATGTTGAAAATACCAAAGTCCATGATTAGATACTATGAAGAAAAAGAAATAATTAATATTCCTAGAGATGAAAATAATTATAGATATTTTGATGAGGAAACTATATCGTACTTGAAACTAATTATTGATTTAAAGCGATTGAATTTACAATTAAAAGATATAGCATATGTAATAAATCTGTTTAAAAAACCTGTTTCTAAGGACTGTAATAACAAAACGCTGAATTACCTAGATGATCTTATAAAACAAATCAAAATAGATATTAATCGTCAAAACACAATTTTAAATCGATTGGAATCAGTTAAAGATTTATCAAAAGATATGAATTATGAAAAAAATAAGAGTTTGATTTTAAATAAACTTTCAGGGGTGGAAGAAATTGATTAGTCTAATATATGGTGGAAATCAAAAAGGTGTTGGCTTTGATATCTATAATAAGTTAAAAGAGGAGCTTTGTAATAAAAAATTAGAAATTTTCAATTTACAGGAGATGGTTGGCGACATTCCTATTTTATCCGAAGGCTATAATTCAGAAATAAGCGAAGCTCAGTTTCGAAATACTGAAATAATAGATAATAGTAATATGTTGATTTTTATTTACCCTATCTATTGGTTGAATGTGCCTATGCTATTGAAAGGTTTTATTGATAGTACCTTTTGGCCTAATAAAGCATTTAGTTTTAATAATAAACAATACTTTAAAAGAGGATTATGGAAAGATAAAGATGCAATAGTTATATATACTATTGGAGGTTCAGAGTGGTTTCATAAGTTTAAAGGACATCTAGGTTATAAAGTTATTAAATATCCATTAAATCTCGTTGGAATTTACAATATTAAAAGATTTTATATAGATAATTTAAATAAATCGAATGCTCAAAGTATAAGTAATAAAGTTGAAAATATCGTAAATCAAGTAACGAAGTTAGTTGATTAAAATTATTTTTCTTAGTAATAAATTGGGTGGTGTAGTTATGAATATTCAAGGTATTAATCATATATGTTTTTCAGTTAGTAATTTAGTTGAATCAATTAAATTTTATAGAGATGTTTTAAAAGGGGAATTATTAGTTAGTGGCAAAACTACTGCGTATTTTGATATTGGTGGTTTATGGGTTGCTTTAAATGAAGAGGTTAATGTACCTAGAACAGAAATTAAATATTCTTATACACATATTGCATTTTCAATTAATGAAAATGAGTTTGAAGAATGGTACAAATGGCTTCAAAAACATAATGTAAATATATTAGAAGGACGAAAGAGAAGTCATCAAGATAAAAAGTCAATTTACTTTACTGATCCAGATGGTCACAAATTAGAATTACACACTGGTACTTTAAACGATAGATTAGATTATTATAAAAAAGAAAAAACACATATGACTTTTTATTACTAGTCTCTAAAATACTATTTAACTTCATAATAAAAGGTTGAAAACATCGAGAGTTAAATAAAATTTAAATCGAATAAACAAATTGATTTTTAATATATGGGAAATTAGACGGTTCATAAAATGTAAATATATGCTAGATAGCTATGCCTATACGCGTACGTATTGGCATGGCTTTTTTTATTTTAGTAAGCAAGGTTTCATTTATCAAAGTATTAATGTAAACTTATAAATATATAAAGTTTACATTAGTAAGAGCATCACTTGCTGAACTTTAATTTTCAAAAATGAGGGGTTAATTATCATGAATTTAAACTTAGCTGAACGTGTACTTTATCGCGAAGGATTATCACAAGATGAATGTTTGAAGATATATGAAGATCCAAATATCGATACGTTTGAACTCTTGAATGAAGCGTACATCGTAAGAAAGCATTACTATGGTAAAAAAGTGAAATTAAATATGATTCTTAATGCGAAAAGTGGAATTTGTTCTGAAGATTGTGGTTACTGCGGTCAATCGGTAAAGATGAAGGAAAAACAACGCTATGCATTGGTAGATCAAGATCAAATTAAAGCGGGAGCACAGGTTGCTACAGACAATCAAATTGGCACATATTGTATTGTCATGAGTGGACGAGGACCCACAAATCGAGAAGTAGATCATATTTGTGAAACGGTTGAAGATATTAAAAAAGTGCATCCACAATTAAAAATTTGTGCATGTCTAGGACTTACAAAAGAAGAACAAGCTGAAAAACTTAAAGGAGCGGGCGTAGATAGATATAACCATAATTTAAATACAAGTGAGCGATATCATGATGAGGTGGTGACTACGCATACATATGAAGATCGAGTGAATACAGTTGAAATGATGAAAGCTAATAACATTTCTCCATGTTCTGGTGTTATTTGTGGCATGGGTGAAACGAATGAGGATGTAATTAATATGGCATTTGCATTGAAAGAGATTGATGCAGACAGCATTCCGATTAATTTCCTACATCCAATTAAGGGAACGAAATTTGGAGGTCTAGACTTATTGTCACCAATGAAATGTTTGCGAATTATAGCAATGTTCCGTTTAATCAATCCCACGAAAGAAATTAGAATTGCTGGTGGACGAGAAGTTAATCTGCGCTCACTACAAGCAATAGCCTTAAAAGCAGCTAATTCTATTTTTGTTGGAGACTACCTTATTACGGGTGGTCAACCTAACGAAGAGGATTACCACATGATTAAAGATTTAGGGTTTGAAATAGATAGTTAAAGCAGATATTTAGAATTGTATTATAGCTATAGACGGAGTGCATAAACGCTGTCTATGGCTTTTTTAAACAGTGGTTAGTAAATTTATTGAGGTGTAATATTCGTTATTAGGGATATTGAACATGTGGGAGGGAGAACGATGGAGGATTATATACTATCTTTAAATCTATTAGATAATCGTTTAAATAAATTAGTTCATATTCATAATGATTTACATGATGAAGCAGACCAAACTTTAGATGAAAAAGAACCAAGTAATATAACATACATTAAAAACGCGACTTTGATTTTAATAAAGCTTTATTTATATAAACTCTCTAAAAACAAAGCACGTTATGGTAAAGCAATATCTAAAAACAGCTTAATACATATGTTAAATGATGAAGAAGCTTATTATGCATTTCATGAGTTTAATAGTGATTTAGAAATTGAAGAGCTTGCACTTACACCAAATTTAGAAAAAAAGTATGAAGAAGATGCATTGAGTTTGTTAAATATTAGAGGCAAACTAACACCTTTTATGAATGTAAATGAAGATGTTTGGGAATTTGAGAAATTTAACGAAGATATAACTCTAGTTATGAGAAACATTATAAAAAATAATGATGGCATCCTGACAGAAATTCTAGAAGATAACTATAGAAAAGAAAAATTAGACGAGGTTATTAAACTTACATTTATAGACACATACCAAACAAGAAATATGAATAATAAAGCTAGCAATGTAGCTGAAAAATTAATATCTGATTCATAAAAAATTTGAAGAAGGCGAGTTTTTATATTTATAAAGACACGTTTCTAGATAAATTTTTAAGATGTTGGGACAAAGCTGTTAATAACTGCACTTCGAATTAATGTATTTTACATACAAATGTTTTACGTGAAACATGTTTAACTTTTATGAGGCGTAATGAGCGTTAATTATAAGTGATAGTTTTGGCAACTTTAGACCATTTAAATTTGTATTTGTAGCTATACTTGATAAAGCTAAATATAAAGAGGAGGCGACAAGAGAATTCAAAAATTATCTAAAAAAGCAATGAATAAATATCTAAATTACGTTATTATGAAAAATGATAATACATAAAATATAATAGTTTTAAATATTGGAGGATACTTAAGTTTATGGAATATTTACATAAATTTTTACCGATAATCATTTATGTTCTTATTATGGCAATTCATTATGCTTTATCTAGAACAGGTATAAAACTTTTAGGATTTGTAGTACCTGTGATTGTTACGGCTGGATTAATCTATACTTATAAGACCGGAGATATACAATTAAATTTAGTTGGAACGATTATAATGATAGTTATTTCACTACTAATTTTATCTGTAGAATGGGAAGATGCTCAAAAACGTAATTAAGAGAAATAAATTTTGTGGTTTTTGATAAAAATAAGTTAGCTTTACATAAATAATTTTATTATAATAAAAAAATAATTATACAAAATAAAAGTAACCCACCACACCATGACTAAACACCGAGAGGATTTACATTTTATGAAGAAAATAATAATACTCATCACAGTATTTTCACTATTTTTAGGCGCGTGTAACACCGACAATTCTACAGATCATAAAAATGATAAAGCAGAAAATCCGACTAAAAAAGATAAAAATAACAAAGCATCCAATAAAGACGAGTCAATGACTAAAAATAAGGATGATAAGCACACACAAACAACATTAGAGAAAAAAATAGATGTGAAAGATTTAAGCGATAAAACTAGAATAGCGCTAGCATTTTTTGCGGATAAAAAAGGAGAATACTTAATAACTAAAGAAGAGATTCTCTCAGGAAAATATTATGCCGAACCACCTTTTAATAAAATTGAAAAATTAGAAAATATTTCCATAAGAAAGAGTGAATTAGTATTTAAAAATGCACCTCAGGGTATGAAATTTTTTAAAGTTGAACCGCCAAAAGGAAATTTTGCTTCAATAGTAGGAATTAATGACGAAAAGTTATTTATTGGAGGCACTCAAGGAGGAATTGAATATTTTGATCAATTAGCATCGCATAGCAAGATGTATAATTTAAGTGAAATTTATGATCAATACAAAAATAATCCTGAATTATATGCTGTTGAAAACAAAATTCAGTTTACTAATAATTATGTTGGTTCAAGCTCTTATTGATAAAAAATACCCACCTATACCCACGTTTAATTTCAGTAAATCAGATTATTAAAAAGTAACCCACCACACCATGACTAAACACCGAGAGGATTTACATTTTAATGAAGAAAATATTAATACTCATAACAGCACTTTCACTATTTTTAGGCGCATGCAATACAGACAATTTTACAGAACATAAAAAAACAAAGCAGAAACTTCTACTAAAAAAGATAAAGACAACAAAACATCCAACAAAGAAGCTTCATCAAAAAATACTAATACTGATATCAAAGCTAAAGATAAAGTGGAGAATTTATCAGAAAAGATGAAATTAGCACTTATCTTTTGCGCTGATGATAAAGGGAAATACACATTAACTAAAAATAATATTTTGATAGGTTCTTTTAGAAATGATAAAGATGAATATCGAAAGATAGGACAATTTGTATTAGTTAACTATCCAGAATTCACCAACGCGCCTAAAGGTATGAAGTTTTATTCAATATACCCTAGTAATCATGAAGCCCAAGCAATAGTTGGTATTAGTGACAAAAAGATTATCCTAAGTGGATCTCAAATTCGTATCAAAGATTATAAACAGTTATTAGAGCATGGTAAAGAGTATAGTACCCAAAAGGTCTATGACAAAGTTAAAAATAATAGGGCCCTTCCAGAACTTGCGAATAAGATGCATGTAAGCAATCAATTACCTATTTCAAATGATGAATGGAAATATAATGGATTATCACCGAGAGAATTGTATGAACGTGGTGGAGTCATGGCTCATGGAAGTAGCCAAGTATATAAATTTATTTCTGAACTTGAAGGTGGTTCATTAGATAATGATAAATATCTATGGGATGTTGTTCATTGGCTAAAAGATGGAAACTGGAAAGTTAATTGTCGTAATAAAGATGGTGAAATTGTAGCTACTTATACAACTGTTAATGGCAAAGTAGCTAAGTTTGATGAAAATGGTAAAAGAATTAAATAAAATAAGCTAAACTGGTTCTCAATATTTATAGAGAACCAGTTTTTATGTGTTGACCAAATAACAGTTAGGTATTCTAACTCAACTTTTAAGAATAATGATTCACTGTCCTATTTATTTTTGTTACATTATTCAATGGATATTTTTAGCATTCAACATTAAAAAGTTTGTTCACTTCATACACCATGCTCACTTCATAAGCTTCTTAGCAACGATGTTAACTCAATTTACAAATCCAAAAGCTATCAAGAAAATACTTTTTAAAAATCAAATTAAACTGAAAATCAAAATATAAACTTAAATAGTTTGCTAGGCTAACCAAAAGTGATACAGTTTTTAATGGACTTATTTTTGAAAGGGGTAAGATGTCATGGCGAGTAATGAAATGACAACCGCCAAACGTAACACCATTGTGTTAGTGATGCTTATTAGCGCATTTGTAGCAATGTTAAACCAAACGATCTTAAACACTGCATTGCCCGCAATTATAAAAGGATTGAACATTACAGAAACTACTGCACAATGGTTGATCACAGGTTTTATGCTAGTGAACGGAATTATGATACCACTCACAGCATTTTTAATGGATAAATATACGACACGTAAACTTTATATCTTTTCTATGGCAGCGTTCCTTATTGGTTCAATTATAGCTGCTTTATCTCCAGGATTTGAAATCCTAATGGTTGCTCGTATTATACAAGCAATCGGTGCTGGAATATTACTTCCACTAATGCAATTTACAGTGTTTACACTATTCCCTGTAGAAAAACGCGGATTCGCAATGGGTCTCACAGGTATAGTGGCGCAAACAGCACCAGCGATTGGGCCAACACTTACAGGATTACTTATCGATTTCTTTAGTTGGAGAATGCCATTCTACATCGTTGCAGCAATCGCACTTATCGCATTCGCAATTGGGTTCTTCTTTGTTGAGAATAACGGTCAAACTAAAGAAACAGTACTCGATAAAATATCAGTCGTTTATTCAACATTTGGTTTCGGCTTAATTCTATTCGCATTTAGTAGTGTAAGTACATTTGGAATCGCATCGATCCCAGTCATCAATACATTTATTTTAGGTTTAATCGTGATTGCTATTTTTACATTCCGTCAATTAAAAATCGACCATCCATTATTAAACTTAAGCGTATTTAAAAGCAAAGTATTTACATTATCTGCTATAGCTTCAATGCTTGTCTTTATAGGTATTGTTGGACCTGCTCTACTTATTCCTATGTACGTTCAAACTGGATTAGGTCTCTCAGCATTACTTTCAGGTTTAGTGATACTACCAGGTGCAGTGTTCAATGCATTTATTTCAGTTTATACTGGTAAGATTTTTGATAAATATGGCATCAAGGTACTTGTTATTCCTGGATTTACAGTATTAATCATAATGACGATATTACATGCATTCTTAACTACAGAAACGCCATTCTGGTATGTTGTAGTGATTTACGCAATACGTATGATTTCTGTAGGTTTACTTATTATGCCACTTAATACAGTAGGTCTTAATGCGCTTAAACCAGAAGAAATTTCACACGGCACAGCAATTATGAACTCTCTACGTATCATTGCAGGTGCGATGGGAACTGCTATCAGTATTACAATATTATCAATTGTAGCTAAGAATTATACGGCTACGCATCATACGATGTCTAAAGTGAAATTAGCACGAGAATCAACAGTTCAAGGTGTCGATGCAGCATTTATCTTCACCACAGTATTAATTGTGATTGGCTTTATACTTGCGTTATTTATTAAAGAGAATCGCAACGCCAAAGATACAGATTCTTCCTCTGAAAAATAAAACTCACAATTAAATAGCACAAAGAAAGATGGTAATTTCCTAGGTAATAGGAAACTACCATCTTTCTTTTTATATATGTAATTAAGCATCTTTTTGTCGTGCGCGTTCTTCTCTATGTCTTTGACGTCTTTGTTCTTCTTTCGAAAGGTGATTTGGGTATTTCTCAGGGTGTTTATAACCATCGATTGCACCTAAAAACATGCCTTTAACAAAACTTGTAATCCCTTTACCAATACCGAAAACAAATCGAATCATACCATAAATCGCAAAAATCCATAGCAATATATAGCCCATATTGAAACTCCTTTTTTATTTTACAATAACATAAAAAGACAATTTCGATGAAATTTATAAAAAACTTTGCTGGTAAATTTTTTAATACATAAAATATCGTAGCTACTAGTCTAAAAAAATTTAGGGGTAAGACTGCGCACCGTATGCATTAATTCCATTCTTATCGTGCTTTTTTAAAAATATCCTCAAGTGATATTCACGTTTTTTATAGAAAGTTAAAATGCAGTTGCCTATTGTATAAAATGTTACATCACACTATGATGTTGTTAATAGTTTTAAATAAAAAAAGAGATAGAAAAAAATTACATGTCGATATTTAATTAATTTAATGTAATATAAATATAACTAATACATTATTTGATATCTTAATAAAGTGAAGGGAGTTATACATATGATTAAAGATCAAGTAGCTATTATTACTGGCTCAGCGAGTGGTATTGGTTTAGAAATTGCTAAATCCTTTATTGAACAAGGCGCCAAAGTTGTCTTCTCAGACATTAATGAAGAAGGCCTTAATAACGTCTTCCACCAATTTCAGCGACAAGGCTATGACTGTCGGGCTATCAAAGCGGACGTCTCTAATGAGGAAGATGTGAAGCATCTTATCGCTGAGACGAGACATCAATATGGTCGTATAGATATTGTTATTAATAATGCTGGTTTACAGAATGTAGCTAATATAGAAGACTTTCCAACTGAAAAGTTTAAACAGATGATAGATATCATGCTTGTTGGTACCTTTTTAATGACAAAGCATGTTCTTCTTATTATGAAGGCGCAACACTATGGCAGAATCTTAAATATGTCATCTATTAATGGTGTCATCGGTTTCGCAGGAAAATCAGCTTATAATAGCGCTAAACATGGAATTATTGGTTTAACAAAAGTAACAGCTTTACAAACAGCTGAGGACGGTATTACAGTGAATGCGATTTGTCCTGGATATATCGACACACCACTTGTGAGAGGACAAATGGAAGACTTAGCACAAATGCGAAATGTAGACGTAGCGCAAGTGATGGATGAGGTGTTGTTCCCATTAATTCCTCAAAAACGATTGATCGATATTCAAGAAATTGCTGATTATGCCATATTTTTAGCAAGTAAATCGACAAAAAGTGTGACAGGACAAGCTATTATTATAGATGGTGGTTATACAGTCCAGTAATAGTATGACCTCTTAATTAAAAATAAAATACTGTTAAGCTAAGAAAAGTATCTACTATTAAATACTTATCAAGCTTAAGGGGGAGAAAAGATAGAATGAGAAAAATGAGCATCACCTTAAAAGTAAGATTAATATGTAGTTTCTTTGAGAATTTAATTGTTATGGCATTTTTGCCTTTTATAGCTTTATACCTAACGGATATGGTCAATCAGGCCTTTTCAGGTATATTTCTTTTTATTTTAGTTTTAATCAATTTTCCAATTTCGATGATTTCGGGGCATATTATTGAGCGTTATCCTAAAAAACGCACAATGCTTATATATCAAATTATTGAGTGTATAAGTTTGCTTGCAATGGCATTTTCAGTCTCTAATCAGACATTGCTTATCATGATATTTTGCATAGCTTATACGGTTTTTAGTATTTCGTCTGGTATGATTGCACCGCTTATTGAAACGATGATCATGGACGCGATTACACCAGAAGTTGAACATTACATATATAAAGTAAGTTATTGGCTTACTAACGTAGCCGTTGCTTGTGGTGCATTTTTAGGAGGAGCCATGTATCACGCGAATAAATCGGCGTTGTTTTTGATCGCTTTTGTGATTTTCGTACTAGTATTCGTGGCTTTATATATTTGGATTCCTAATGATAACGCCAAACCGTTGAAGAAAGAGGGACAAACTTTTGATAATGTATTAAGTTTGAAAGGCTTTTTACGTAATTATCAGCTTGTGCTAAAAGATAAATTATTTATGTATTTAATTATCGGCTCAAGTATTCTTTTAATGGGTGAATTATCCACGTCTTCATATGTTTCAATTAGACTTAAAAAGGAATTCGAAACTTTATCAATGTTTCATGTCTCAATTGATGGAGTTAAAATGTATTCAATTTTAATTATGACTAATACGCTAGTTGTAATAGCTTTAACGTATTTTGTATCTAAATATATCTTGAAAATGAATAATCAAAAAGCGTTATTTGTAGGTCTCATCATGTATGTAGTAGGTTATTCAGGCATTACCTATTTAAATGATTTTACTTTACTTATCATAGTTATGGTTATAGCCACGTTAGGTGAGATGATTTACTCTCCGATTACTGAAGAACATAGATATAAGATGATTCCTGCACATAAGAGAGGCACATATTCTGCAATACGTGCATTAAGTTTTAACTTTGCGCAATTAATTGCAAGACTGGGTATTATTTTAGGTGTATTGATGAACGCCCTGGGTATGACGATTTATATGGCACTGATTCTCACTTTAGGAAGTATATTGCTCTATCGTGCGGTGTACCAATTTAATTTAAAGGCTAATAATGAAAATCATTAATTGTGAATTTTATAACCTACTAAATTGCTCGTGATTAAAAATAAAATATATTTATTAAGATTTTGTAAAAAATTCACTTTAGTAATTGTTTTCAAACCTTTGAATGTACTAATATATAGCTTATCTAGAGAATATATGTAAGTTATTTGTTAGTGAGTATTATAAAGTATGAGTACGAAAGAAGGACTTGAATGACTATTGAAACATTGCATTTTCAACACTATTTTTATCAAAAATATTTACAATCAACTTCAACTACAAAGAGGGTGACGTACTGGGTTCGATTAGATCAAGATATCGAGCGTCATCGATTGATGTATGCACTGCTAGATGTAGTACAACATCAGCCGCAGTTGAGGGCGACATTCAAGCATTGTAACGACCAATTGCGCATCAATGTGCGAGAATTTTTCCCATTTATACAGATCAAAGAAGTGAATCAATGTTCTAAAAAAGTTGATATCACGACTTACCTCAACCAAGAGTTGAATTCCTACTATTTCAATCAATTACCTCTATTTAATTTTACAATTTATCAATTTTTAGATGAAACGTTCTTACTTTTAGATTTCCATTCCATGATTTTCAATGATAGCCAGTTAGATGATTTCTTTAAACAACTAAATATCGCGTATAGCTATGGTCTATTTCATGAACATACTGTATCGGATTTTTATCACATGATTAAAGAAATGAATGTAGCGACTGATGCTTCAAATGAGGACAATCAACAGCATTTAAATCACTTTGAAATGGCTCATGCCGATCAAGATTGTGAATCATACATGCCTATAAAACGAAATTCAGAACAACCACAAGTTGAACATACAAGTGTAGATCTTGAATCATTTGATATGACTCGTCTAGTTACAAGCACTTATTTAGCAAACTACTTTTTGAGTCAGTCTAATCAAGTGACGTTGGGAATTCATTTTCCAATGGAATATGACAAAACTGACGATATGATGTTACTTAACACACTTGTAGCACCACTGAGTTTAAATATAGACACTACGCTTTCTGCAGACGTAATTATGAATGAATGGGAATTAGCGATAGATGATATGAAAGCCAACGGGACAGGTTTCTTAAGTGAACCTAATGCAAGTGATATGGAATTCGAAACAATCATACATGCAACGCAATTTAACGAATACTTTGAGTTAAATCACACCGAACATAAAGTACATCGATTGCATAGTGATAGTTCTTTATTAGCTGACATAGAAATATATCCACGTCCTCACCAAGGCTTTGATATTGTATACAATACAAATGCCTATGATGAGCTAACGATTCAAACATTAGTTAGTTTAATTAGAAGTATTAATATGCAATTAACACATAATCCTTCAAAGATAATTAAAGATATAGAATTATGTAATGAAAATGATTTTGAAATCTATCAAAACATCAACCATTCAACAAGTTCATCACATTATCAAACGGTAATGGAACGTTTTGAATATCAAGTAGAACAGTATCCAAATCAAATAGCATTGCAATATGAACAACAATCCATGACATATGCGGAATTAAACCACCACGTGAATCGCTTGGCACAATATTTGCGACACACTTATCATGTACAGCCCAATGATATTATCGCGCTCTTGGCAGAACGAAGTATCGAAATGGTTATAGGCATGTTAGGTATTTTAAAGGCAGGCGCTGGATACTTACCGATTGATCCAGATTATCCGGAAGATAGAACAACCTTTATTATTGAAGATGCACAGCCTAAAGCAATCGTGACATATCATGCGACATTACAATCTGACATTCCTCAAATTGAACTAGACACATTTGATTGGAATGGCGACGAAGCGGAAACTGACAATCCAAGTCATATCAACACTGATGAGGATACTGCATACATCATTTATACTTCAGGTACAACAGGTAAGCCTAAAGGGACAGTGGTTCCTCATAGAGGGATTGATCGTTTAGTTCATGAACCTAATTATGTTGAATTAAATAATCAAACGGTCATTTTATTATCGGGAACTGTAGCGTTTGATGCTGCCACATTTGAAATTTATGGTGCGCTATTAAATGGTGGATGTTTAGTGTTAACGTCGAAAGATACTTTACTTAATCCTGTTCAATTAGGTCAAACGATTGTGAATCAACAAGTCAACACGATGTGGTTAACGTCATCCCTTTTCAATCAAATTGCAAGTGAACGTATCGAGGCGCTAGAACCCTTAACTTATCTATTAATTGGTGGTGAGGTGCTAAATGCGAAATGGGTGAATCTATTAAACTCACGTCAACGCCATCCTCAAATCATTAACGGTTATGGACCTACAGAGAATACGACATTCACGACGACTTATGCGATACCTGATGAAATGCCAAATCGAATTCCTATTGGTCAACCAATTAATGGAACGACGGTTTACGTGATGCAAGGCGAGCACTTATGTGGTGTAGGCGTGCCTGGAGAATTATGCATAGGTGGCGCTGGTCTGGCTAAGGGATATTTAAATCAACCAGAGCTCACTGCTGAAAGGTTTATCACCTCTCCCTTTGAAAATGAGTGCCTATACCGCAGTGGGGATTTAGTACGTCTTCAAGAAGACGGTCATATTGATTATCTCAGTCGTATCGATAAACAAGTTAAAATTCGTGGCTTTAGAATTGAACTATCAGAAATTGAAAAAGCAATTGAAGCGATTAGAGATATTAATAAAGCAGTCGTTATTGTGCGTGAAGAGGAGCAAGATAAACAAATTGTGGCATATTATGAAGCGCAACAATCTCAATCGACGAGTCACTTGAAAGAAGTGTTAAGTGAAACATTGCCACAATACATGATTCCAGTTCATTTCATGAAAATAGATAAAATACCTATCACTATCAATGGTAAATTAGACAAGCGAGCTTTACCGGATATTGATAGAGTTGATTTATCAAACTATGTGGCGCCACGTAACGAAGGTGAACGTATCATATGCCAAATCTTTGAAGATATCTTACATGTCGACCAAGTAGGTATTAAAGATAATTTCTTTGAACTTGGTGGGCACTCATTGCGTGCAACGTTAGTTGTAAATCGTATAGAATCTCAACTTAAGAAACGTTTAAAAGTCGGAGATATTATGAAATTACCGACTGTTGAACAATTAAGTCAACACATTATGGAAATGCAAAATGAAGACTATGAAGTCATACCTAAAGCGCAAAGAGCTGAGCAATACGAATTAAGTGCTGTTCAAAAAAGTATGTACTTATTGTGGAGTGTTAATCCTGAAGACACTGTTTATAATATTCCGTTCTTATGGCGATTGTCTTCTGAATTAAACGTAGAGCAATTGAAGCGAGCGTTGAACCAACTTATTGCACGTCACGAAATTTTAAGAACACAATATATAGTGGATGGCAATGAAGTGAAACAAAGAGTAGCAGAAAATGTTGCTGCTGATTTTAAAGAAGTGACGACACGACTTACAGATGAACAACAAATTATTCAGGCCTTTATGCAACCGTTTAATTTAGAGCAACCTAGTCAAATGCGTGTAAGATATATCCATGGTCCACATGAGGATTATTTGTTTATGGATACGCATCACAGTATCAATGACGGTATGAGTAATACGATTTTATTAGCAGATTTAAATGCTTTATATCAAGAAAAATCACTTCCTAATCTATCACTGCAATATAAAGATTATAGTGAATGGATGGCTCATCGAGATTTATCTATTCAACGTCGCTATTGGTTACAACAATTTGAAGATGGTGTTCCTGTATTAAATATGCCAACAGATTATCCAAGACCTAGTATTAAGACGACACATGGTCAAATGTTGACGTTCCATTTTGATAAGAACTTAAAATCACAGTTGCAAAATTATGTGGAGAAACATCAAATGACTGATTTCATGTTCTTTGCAAGTGCAATAATGGTATTGCTTCATAAATATACACGCCAAGATGACATTGTCATAGGGAGCGTTATAAGTGCCCGCACTCATCGTGACACTGAAAATATGCTTGGTATGTTTGCGAATACACTACTTTACCGTGGCCATCCAACGAACGATAAAACATGGGAACAATTGATGTCTGAAGTGAAAGAGACAAGTCTTGGTGCGTATGAACATCAAGAGTATCCATTTGAAAGCCTTGTTAACGATTTGATGGATGAACGAGATGCTTCGCGTAATCCGTTATTCGACGTAATGCTTGTATTACAAAATAACGAAACAAACCATGCTAACTTTGGACATAGTCAACTGACGCACATTCCACCTCAAACGACAACAGCTAAATTTGACTTGTCGTTTATCATTGAGGAAGATCGAGACGACTATGTGGTTAATATTGAATATAATACAGATTTATATGCGGAAGAGACGATTCATAATCTTGCTTACCAGCTTGAAAATATCATCCAACATGTGACATCTACTCAAGCTTTAAAAATTCAAGATATTCAAGAATCTCCGGATATGCTGGAATGGGTTGAAACAAATGTTAATCATCATACCCTATATTTCCCGGAAAATAATTCCCTACAGCAATTATTCAATCATGTAGTTAATGAGAAGAAAGATGAGATTGCACTGAAAATGAATGGGCAGTCAATGACGTATGATGAATTAAATCATTATGCAAATCGTATAGCCAATGAGCTTATGAAAAATGGAGTGACATATGGAGAGCGAGTTGCATTATTAATAGATAGAAGCTTTGAAATGATTGCGAGTATGATTGCATCATGGAAGATAGGTGCGTCGTATGTTCCAATTGATATAACGCATCCTGATAAACGTATTGAGTTAATGATTGAAGATGCTCAAGTTTCAGCCATTTTAACTTATGGTAAGGAGTTTGATTCTAACCCATTAACGATTGCATTAGAGTCTATTGATAAAGAATCGCCCGTTGAAAAGTCATTTTCAGAATATGAGGGTAGTCTAGAAGATGAACTTTATAGCATTTACACATCTGGAACAACTGGCATGCCTAAAGGTGTGGCCGTAAGACAACGTAATGTCTTAAACTTGGTAAATGCTTGGACAGAGAGACTTGAACTATCGGAAGATGAAACGTTTATTCAATATGCAAATTACGTCTTCGATGCATCTGCGATGGATATCTATTGCAGTCTGTTAAATGGTTATACACTTGTGATTGCAAACAATGAAGAACGTACTGATACAGAGCAGCTACAACAACTAATCGAAAGAGAACGTATTACGGTTGCATCTATACCACTTCAAGTTTGTAACGTAATGGAAGATTTCTATATACCTAAGTTAATTACTGGTGGTGCAACAAGTACTCCAACGTTTGTGCGTCATATTTCAGAGCATTGCGATACGTACTTTAATGCGTATGGACCTTCTGAATCCACAGTGATTGCTTCAAATTGGTCATACACTAAAGGTGAGCCTATTCCATCAACAATACCTATAGGACAACCTTTAGCTAACATTCAAGTATACATTTTATCGGGTATGCAATTGTGTGGTGTAGGTGTTTCAGGAGAATTGTGTATCGCAGGTGAAAGTTTAACGGCTGGTTATTTGAATCGACCTGAACTTACTGCTGAATCTTTCATAGATAATCCATTTGGTGAAGGCAAATTATATCGCAGTGGTGACCTTGCAAGATATACACATGATGGTCAAATTGAATTTATGGGACGAATAGATAATCAAGTTAAAGTCAATGGTTACCGTATCGAACTTGGAGAAATCGAAAACATTATCAATTTAGTAGAGGGCGTTTCTGATAGCGTAGTTATCGTTGATCAACAAGGAGAACATGAAGTTCTACATGCCTATTATGTAGGCGATAAAGACATTAAGTCAGACATCGTAAGACAGTTAAATCAATACTTACCTAAGTACATGATTCCAAAAACTGTCACAGCAATTGATGTTATTCCGTTAACACGTAATGATAAAGTAGATGAATCAAAATTACCTCGTCCACAAATTCAAAGAAATGGATATGTAGAACCTAGAAATGATATGGAACGCCAATTTGCTTCAATATTTGCTGACGTGTTAGAGCTTCCGACGATAGGCATAGACGATGACTTCTTCGAAATAGGTGGTACGTCACTAGATGCGATGGTTGCGGTATCTAAGCTTAAATCTCATGATATAAATCTCACTATGCAAGATATATATCAATATAAATCAATAAGACATTTGGCAGAAGTATTTGAAGGCGGAAAAGAGCTAGTGGAAGTTGAACTTCCAGATCACTTGTCTCAACTTCAAGCATTAGTCAAACGTCGTTACCAATTGAATGTAAGTAATGAGACTCAAAACTCGCTTGGAAGAGTTCTCCTTACTGGAGGTACTGGTTTCTTAGGTGCATATCTAATTAATGAGTTACAAGACCAAGCTACTAAAGTGACATGCTTAGTAAGAGGTCAAGATATCAAAGATGCACATGCTAAAGTTGAAGCGAATTTACGTAGCTACTTCGAGACAGATAAAGTTGAAGAACTCATGGATAAGGTAGAGGTAGTTCTAGGAGACTTAGCAAACTTAGATGCATTTAACGTTGAAGATACAATTGATACAATCATTCATGCTGGGGCGCGTACAGATCATTTCGGAGATGATGAAAACTTTATTCACGTAAACGTACAGAGTACCGAAGCTTTATTAGCTCTAGCACAGCAACATCAAGCGAAATTTATATACATTTCGACAATTAGTGTTGGAGCAGTCTTTGATGTCCACACCGAGGATAAGGCTTTTTCTGAAAAAGATGTTTATAAACAACAATTATTTACATCACCTTATACAAAAAGTAAATTCTATAGTGAAATCAAAGTTTTAGAAGCGGTTAATGATGGTTTAGATGCTCAAATTATGAGACTAGGGAATTTAACAAGTGCTTATTCTGGCGCGTTAAACATGACAAATCTTACGACAAACCGTTTTTCAATTATGATGCATGAATTATTAAAAATATCATCTATTGGAGAATATTTCGGTAAAACATCTGTAGACTTATCATTTATTGATATTACCGCACGTCATGTTGTGAAGATTGCTGCATCCCAAGCGCAATCAATTATTTATCATATTTATTCTCCTCATACGAGAACTATGCAAAGCGTATTAGAGAATGCAAAACAAACTCAGATGAATATCATTAGTGACGAGGAATTTGAACAAATGTTGCTTAATAATGGTATGCATGAGGTTATCGGTTTAAGTAGCGGAGATACAACCCAAGTTCCCGCACAAATCGAATCTGAGATGACCCAACATGTTATAGCACAGTTAGGTGACGGATGGCCTCATGTCACTTCTCAATGGTTACGTGCTTGGAGAGATTTACTCATTGAAAAATTTAAAGAATCTGAGGAACATGAATGACACTATTTTTAACGAAAATAAATGATGACATAACAAATATTGAACATCGTTTATTTCAATCATATCGACAATTAAAGAAACCTGAACGTTCAAAATATCGTTTTAAAAAAGATCGTGTCATGCATCAAATAGGAGATATGTTGATTCAGTACTGTATCGAGCAATGTTATGGTCTGAACATAAATCAGTGGAAGTATCATGTTACAAAGAATGGTAAGATTGAGATTCAAAGTAGGAAACATATTAATGTGAATCTTTCATACAGTTTTCCGTATATTGTATGCGCCATTGATCAACATCCAGTAGGCGTCGATATTGAAGAAATTAAAGATTTGAATTATTTAAACTTGGCTACACAATTTTCCGTAAATGAATTTAACCAAGTACGACAATTAAAAGATTTTTATACAATTTGGACGAAAAAAGAAAGTTATACGAAATTGATAGGAGAAGGGTTACTCAAAGGCTTAGATGTTTATGACGTAACACAGCCCTTATACTATCAAGATGACAAGGTGTTCTTTCAAGAATATATATGCCAAGATAGAATGATTCATTTGTGTTCAAATCATAGCCGTAAACATGAGATAGTTAAAAAATCACTAGATTGTTTATTTTAATCACTAGTAATTGAAAAGTCATCCATACTTCTTTATTCAACTTAATACTTATACATTAACGTGCAGCTGTACGTCTAAATTATAAATCATAGAATTTTATCAAAGACACTTTCTATTTGAGGTAATAGGAAGTGTCTTTTTGTATGTCTTTAACAAGATGTAAAAGTAACTTCATGCTAGCTTAATGTTCGTATTTTATGATAAAGGTACCTTTAGGTATTTGTAAGGTATTTTTAATAGAAAGGAGTATGAAGATGATAAAAGCATGGTTGAGTAAAATATTTGAGTTAATTCCACGCGCTATCGTAAATATTTTCGTTTAAAGCAAGCTTCTAAACTAAAAAATTAAAACTGAGGTGCTAAAAAATGAAAAACAGAAAGAACTCTTACAGTATTCGTAAATTAAGTGTTGGTGCGTCTTCAATCATTGTCGCATCGATGTTATTTATTGGGGGCGGCGCTGCACACGCGGCAGAACAGGATGTACAAGGGAATTCTGAAAGTCATACAGCACAATCACACGGGGCAGATAATGAAAATTTAAGTGAGCCACAAACGAATGATCAAAAAGATAGCCAAACAGTTGAAACTAAGAATGATACTTCATCAGCTATACATAAAGATGAAACACAAAACCAAGCGCAAACAAACACTGCGAACCATCCATCAAACAATGATAATCAATCTAATGAAGACCTAACGACAGATCAATCTACTTCGGAACAGACAGATAAAGATCAATCAAAAGAACAACCAGTTGATAATCAAACTACAGAAGATAAACAATCAAAACAAGATATTAATCAATCAAACTTACAAAAGCAATCACCTGAAAATAATGATGGACAAGAAAGTAAAACTCAACAAGATACAGTAAATAAGCAGGAAAGTGCAGCTAAAACAACACCTGCAAAAGAAAATCAAGATAATAAACAGCAAAATTTAGATGAAAATGCTAATACAACAACACAAGAGTCAAATTCAGAAGTAGCAAAGGTTCGAAATAATGAGGAAACTTCAAAATCTGAAGATACTCAATCAGATAATGAAAAAGAGCAAACAACATCTGAGGACGTGAAAGATCAAGCATCTTCATATGAAAATACATCAGAGTCTTCTCAAAATAATAAAGCTGATGAAACAACACCTAATAACGACAAAGATAAAACAAATAAAACTCAACCAGAGCAACGTAATCATAAAGTATCATCTTCAACTCAAAATAAAGAATTAAATCGTGAAACAACACAGCAATCTAAAGATAATGAACAACAAAGCGATGTTGCAGAAAAAGAAGCTCCAGTAGAAGCTTTAAATAATGATCAACAGTCAAATTCATCTCAAAAAGATGCAAAAGATAAACAACTTAAAGTAAATGATTTAAAGAATGATAAAGCGACAGACCATCCTTCACCTAGTGATAAAGATGATCAATCTAAAAAAGGATTAAATACGTTAACACGCAATGCGATTGCTACACCTAAAAAGAAATCAGCACAACAAGCTGAAACAAAAGTTAAAAAGCAAGGCGATAAATCCTTCCCACAAATTCAATATAAAAACCATGATCCAATCATACTTGTTCATGGTTTCAACGGATATACTGCAGATAATGGACCAGTACTAGGTCATAACTACTGGGGTGGTAAACGAATTAAACTTACACAAGAGCTAAGAGCTAAAGGTTACAACGTTAGTGAAGCGAGCGTGAGTGCATTCGGCAGTAACTATGATAGAGCCGTGGAATTATATTACTATATTAAAGGCGGTACAGTTGATTACGGTGCTGCACATGCTGCTAAATACGGTCATGATCGTTATGGTAAAACATATGCTGGGGCGTATCGCGATTGGAAGCCTGGTCAAAAAATTCATTTAATTGGTCATAGTATGGGTGGACAGACTGTTCGTTTACTAGAAGAAATGCTTCGAAAAGGTAACCCTGAAGAAGTTAAATATCAAAAGAAACACGGTGGCGACATTTCTCCTTTATATAAAGGTGGCCAAGATAACATGGTTTCTTCAATCACGACATTAGCAGCACCACACAATGGTACTCATGCAGCTGATATCGGCAACGAACCATTTATTCGCCAACTTGCATATGATTACGCTAAATTCCAAGGTAGTAAACATTCAAAAGTTGACGTAGGTTTAAAACAATGGGGTCTTGCTCAAAGAGACGATGAAACGAATGCTGAATATCTAAAACGTGTTAAGAATACTAGTAAGATATGGAAAACGAAAGATAATGCATTCTATGATTTAAGTCGTGAAGGTACAAGTAAGTTAAATCACCATACGTCACTCAATCCAAATATTGTATATAAAACATACAGTGGGGAATCAACAAGACCAGCATTGAATGGTAGACAAAAAGCTGATATTAATATGGGTATGTCCTATATCGTTACAGGCAATGTGATTGGTAAAGTTCCTGAGAAAGAATGGAGAGTGAATGATGGCTTAGTTTCAGTTGTTTCAGCACAACATCCATTTAACCAAGCATACACACCTGCAACGAAAGATATTAAAAAAGGTGTATGGCAAGTAATGCCTGTAAAACATGAATGGGATCACGGTGATTTCGTTGGATCAGATGGTACAGAAGCACGTATTTCAGTAGATGATTTAAGAGCATTCTGGGACAGCATTGCTGAAGAAATTGTTCAAAATGAAAAAGTAACAGATAAATAACTTTTCAATATATGCACGTCGTTGATAGAGAGGACCTTTATCTTCGGCGTGTTTTTTATGTAAGAAGCTATATGAAGATCGCAATCAAACAACACGATATATTGTGTCTAATGATATTTAATATCTAAAAGACTAAATAAACTAGTCGTAATTAAATTTTAATAAATTATAAATTGAAACGCTTTCATTTTAGGCGTATAATTGTTTTAGTTTTTAAAAAAGGGATGATTTACATGAAAGTGAATAAGTATTTAATATTCATATTGGGAGCATTAGGAGGTTTATTATACGGTTATGATAACGGTGTAATCTCTGGTGCATTACTTTTTATACATAAAGATATACCTCTTAACAGTACGACAGAAGGGATTGTCGTATCATCCATGTTAATTGGTGCCATTATCGGGGCGGGAAGTAGTGGTCCATTAGCCGATAAATTAGGACGTCGTCGTCTTGTAATGTTAATTGCCGTCGTTTTCATTATTGGTGCATTAACACTTGCATTCTCTACAAATCTCGCACTTTTAATTGTGGGACGATTGATTATTGGTTTGGCAGTCGGTGGTTCAATGTCTACAGTACCAGTGTATCTAACTGAAATGGCCCCTACAGAATATCGTGGCTCACTCGGTTCATTAAACCAATTAATGATTACTATTGGTATTTTAGCAGCATATCTTGTGAACTATGCATTTGCCAATATTGAAGGTTGGCGTTGGATGCTTGGTTTAGCAGTTGTACCATCTGTGATTCTACTTATTGGAATTTACTTTATGCCTGAGAGTCCAAGATGGTTACTTGAAAATAGAAGCGAAGAAGCGGCTCGTAAAGTTATGAAGATTACTTATGACGATAGCGAAATTGAAAAAGAGCTTAAGGAAATGAAAGAAATCTCAGCTATTGCTGAATCATCATGGTCAGTAATAAAATCGCCTTGGTTAGGTAGAACACTTATTGTAGGTTGTATCTTTGCGATATTCCAACAATTTATCGGTATTAATGCGGTTATCTTCTATTCTTCATCTATCTTCGCTAAGGCTGGTTTAGGTGAAGCGGCATCTATTTTAGGTTCAGTTGGTATAGGTATAATTAATGTTCTTGTTACAATTGCAGCATTATTTGTAGTTGATAAAATTGACCGTAAGAAATTATTAGTCATTGGTAATATTGGGATGATTGCATCACTTATCATCATGGCAGTATTGATTTGGACAATAGGTATAGCATCGTCAGCGTGGATTATTATCTTATGTTTATCTCTATTTATCGTTTTCTTCGGTATTTCATGGGGACCTGTGTTATGGGTCATGTTACCAGAGCTTTTCCCTATGCGCGCTCGCGGTGCAGCAACTGGTATCTCAGCATTAGTGCTTAATATTGGTACATTAATTGTGTCATTACTATTCCCAATTTTAAGCGATGCGTTAAGTACAGAATGGGTCTTCTTAATTTTCGCTGTAATTGGTATACTTGCAATGCTATTTGTTATTAAATTCTTACCTGAAACACGTGGACGTAGTCTTGAAGAAATTGAGCATGATTTACGCGAACGTACAGGCGCTAAAACACATTAAAACATCTAAATTACACTCCGTTTTCAATTTATGATTGAGAACTTGGAGTGTTTTTTAATTTTAAGTATGCGCGCATAGCTTAATTATTATTAATGAAAAGAACGTTTAATAGTTTTCATGTTCAGGGTAAAAAATGAAAGTTGGAAATATATTGAATGGAGGTGTCTATCTTGAAAAGTGCTCAAGCGCTAGAACGCACTTTAAAGTCATTAGATGGGCAAAAATATGGTGCCTATAAACGTACGAAAGGTGTGTATGAATTCGATCAATTTAGACTTGCGATAGACCATGTACAAGTCGATCCGTTTGCACCACCTTCTAAAATGAGATGTATCGTAGCTAGGGATGAGGCAGGCATACCTGATCAATTATTAGATGACAAATATAAACGTATTGCTGTGAGTGATTTCTTAACGCGAGCAGTGCACAATAAGGTGAGAGAGCTAACAAAAAAGGATAAAAAATCTGGGAAGATACAAATCGATCGTTGTGGACAAGAGATGTTAGAGCGTACCTCTGTGGTGATTAATGATACTGACATTGAAGCGCGTATCGAAGTGGGATTACCTGCAGCAGGCCGTAAAATTCTTGGTAAAGCAGTTGCACATACAATTATCGATACCTTACCAGAAATTGTTGATCAAGCATTACACTATCAACATCTTGACCATTCTAAACTTCAAGATCAAGTCAATCTCATTAAAGATCAGATGTATATTCGAGAAGAATTAGACAAACGCAACCTTGTTTCGTTTGTTGCTAACGATGCAATCTTACCTCGACAAAGTGGAGTATCTGACCGTCCTATGCATCACGCTATTCAGTTTCAAAGTCCAGAAAAATTTGAGATTCAATTAGACTTGCCTAGTGGAAAATCTATTAAAGGTATGGGCATACCTAAAGGAATTACTTTAATCGTAGGTGGCGGTTATCATGGTAAATCCACATTACTCGAAGCACTTGAGCGTGGTGTATATAATCACATTGACGGAGATGGTAGAGAGTATGTCATCACACAACATGATGCGATGAAGATTCGTGCTGAAGATGGCAGAAGTATTGAGAAAGTCAATATTCAACCATTTATCGATCACTTGCCAGGTAAGAAAGATACTACGGAATTCTCAACAGAAAATGCAAGTGGCAGTACGTCTCAAGCAGCAAATGTGATGGAGGCTTTAGAAGCTCAGACATCGCTTTTACTTATCGATGAAGATACATCTGCGACGAACTTTATGATTCGAGACGGACGTATGCAAAAGTTGATTGCTCCCGAAAAAGAACCGATTACACCATTTTCAAATAAAGTTAAACCATTATATGAGGATTACGATGTCTCAACAATTCTTATTGTTGGTGGCTCAGGAGATTACTTTGATGTGGCTGACCAAGTATTAATGATGGATGAATATCATTTGAAAGATGTGACAGTTGAGGCAAAAGACATCGCACAATCTACAGGATATGAAAGACTTGATATGTCCAACAGTGAATTTGGTAGCATTCCGTCTAGAGTCCCTCTTAAATCTACCTTCAATAAGAAAGGCAAAGATGGTCGTTTTAAAGCTAAAGGGCTTAATGCAGTTACTTATGGTAAAGAACCTATCCAAATCTCTGGTTTAGAGCAACTTGTCGATGATAGCCAGACTAATAGTTTAGCAGTGATGTTAGATTATCTTAACAACGAATTACTCAATGATAATGATACATTGATTGAAGCAACAGATCGTTTATATCAACGTATTGAAGCAGAAGGTTTAGAAGTTATTTCACATCATCAAGGTCACCCAGGTAATTTAGCCTTACCACGTAAACAAGAGTTGATAGGTACAATTAATAGATATAGAGGATTACACATTCGTAGCGATAAAACTGAATAGAGATAATGATTAAGCGTATTGTTAAATCTCACTTTGTTGAGTAAATTAACAATACGCTTTTTATGGTCCATTATGTATGCTATTTATAGCTCGGTTTTTCGCATCGTAGATATGACTTATTAAATTATTGCGAAAATAACATCACAAAATGTTAGTAAAATAGCAGAATACAAATTCGAGGAGTATAAAACCTAAAAAAAGGTTACCCATATCCTAAATGAGTAACCATAATTTCAAAATATTATAAGTTATGTTTATCGATACCTTCAGCAGCTCTAATATCACTAAAGATACAACCACCTAAGAAGGTACCTTCAAGTGCACGATAACCGTGAAGACCACCGCCACCAAAGCCAGATGCTTCACCAGCAGCATATAAACCTTGTATAGGTTCACGTTGTTGGTTGATAGCACGTCCATCTAAATCGGTTTGAATACCACCTAGTGTTTTACGACTAATAATGTTAAGTTTTACTGCAATTAATTTACCACTTTGATTACTTAGGAAAGGTTTAGGTTTTGCAGTTCGTACAATTTTATCTCCTAAAAACTGTCGTGCATTATGAATAAATGCTACTTGAGGGTCTTTACTAAATGAATTGGTAATTTGCAAATCACGTGATTTAATTTCAGCTTTAATATCTTCGTATTTTAAAAGATCACCATCTACGAGTTCATTCATTTTCTTAACGAGCGTGCCTAAATCATCGGCAACCACAAAGTCTTCACCTTTTTCCATAAATGCATTCACTGGTGAAGTCGCTTGTTTGCTTAATCGCTCTTTAATTAACAACTGAATGTCTTTGTTAGTTAAATCTGGATTTTGTTCTGAACCTGATAACACAAACTCTTTTTTAATGATATCTTCAGTCAAAATAAACCATGAATAGTCATATCCCGTTTTCATAATAGTTTCCAAAGTGTGTAAAGTATCAAAACCAGGATAATCTGGTGCAGACATACGATGTCCTTCAGCATCAAACCACATTGATGAAGGACCAGGAATGATGCGAATCCCATGTTGAGTCCAAATTGGACTATGGTTTTTAATACCTTCTGTATAATGACACATACGATCTTTATTAACGATGTTGACGCCTGCATTTTCAGAAATACCAATTAAGCGTCCATCAGTAGAGTCAGGCACACCTTGAATCATATGTTCAGGGGCTTGGCCTAGACGTTTAGGCCAATACTTCTTAATTAATTCGATATTTGCGCCAATACCGCCTGATGTAATAACAAGATGTTCGACATTATATGAAAATTTATCAATTACTTGTCGAGAGGAAGGGGCGCCACGTTCAACATCACTATCTTCGAGAATATTCCCAGAAATATGGCGTACTTGATTATCTTCAATGTCGATAGATGTGACTTGATGTCTAGGTAAGAAAGTGACGCGACCTTCTTGCTCTTGTTGAAGGACATAATTACTAAATGGTTCTACAAGACCAGGGCCTGTTCCCCATGTAATATGGAAACGAGGAACTGAATTACCGTGACCCGATGCTGAAGCGCCACCACGTTCAGCCCAACCTAAAATTGGAGTTAATTTAACGCCCATACGATTTAAGTAGTCTTCCTTTTCATATGTTGCGAATTTAACATAAGCTTTTGCCCATTGTTCAGCTCAATAGTCCTCGCCATCAAGACGGTCGAACTGTGCTGAGCCTAACCAGTCATTGAGTGCTAATTCATAAGAATCTTTGACACCATAACGACGTTGCACTTTTGAATTGACTAAGAATAAGCCTCCGAATGACCAGTATGCTTGGCCACCAATAGCTTGTCTAGGTTCTTGGTCGATTAAAGTCACATGGTACCCCTTCTTAAGAAGTTCCGTTGCAGCTACGAGACCACTTAAACCGGCACCGATGATATGTACAGTTTTAGTCATGAATATACTCCTTTATAAATTTTCGATTTTTATATGTAATATGCACAAGTTAACACATATTTTATCATTAAGTTCCCCTGACGCATAACCTTTATATGAAAATGAACACCACTATTGTGAACTTCATTTTCAAATGAATAAAATAATCCATGTTTATTTCTACAAAAGAAGCAACAATGTATAATAAGATTAAAATAACCAAAGACATCAATGGAGGTGCAAGAATGACACAAATCAACGGAATAGACGAGTGGGTTGAAGTTACAGAATATTTTCGATACATCGAGGACATGATTGAGCGTAATTTCAAACAAAACTATGGTGTTAGTTTAAGAGAGTTCTATGTACTTCATGAATTATATAAAGCGCAAGATAATAAGTATAAAATTAATGATTTAATAAAAGAAGTGAAATTGAGTCAGAGTGCGATGTCGCGTCTCATAGATCGACTGCGGTCTCCGAAGAAAGCATTAATATGTAAGGATATGAGTGAAGAAGATCAACGTGCGACGTATATTTATCTTACAGACAAAGGCAATTCTATTGTTCAACAACTCATGAAAGATTATAGAAAGTTAATTAGCAAAGTCGATATCGAAAGTATTGAACGACAAATAAAAAGAGCTAAACGTGCTAATTTATCTTAAATCATAATAGCGTTAATTATTAAACAAAAGGTGCGACTGTAAATGACATTTAAGTCTGTTCAATTGATGGAAGATTTAGTGAGAAATTTGAATATAAACTTTGAAATATATGCTAATGAAAAATGGAATAAAGAATATGAAGCACTAGATTTGAGTATTAATCATATAAAATGTAAAAGCAGATTAGCTAAGAAAACGAATAAAAAACAGGGATATTTCAAAACATTATGGACTAAAGATTCGATGTCAGTTAATCAACCATTTGAGTATGCTAATTTTCCTGAGAAATTAATAGTAAATGTGATTGATAAGGACAAACTGGGCCAATTTATCTTTCCAAAAGATGAATTATTAAAACGAGAGATATTAAGTAATCATTTTAAGAAAGGTAAAATGGCCTTTAGAGTTTATCCTAGTTGGGTTACACACTTAAATTCTACTGCCCTAAAAACGCAAGTATGGCAGAGTAAATATTTTATAGACTTAACGGAAAACATTGATAAACAGACTATATTAAGGTTATATGGGTAGATATGAATTTAAAATGACTGCTTTTTATCTATTAATATATTTGCTAGTTGGACTAATAAACCAATACTACAAATAAAAATAGATAAACTAGCATGTTTATATTGTGAGTGATAAATAATAATGAACCACATAAAGCTGATCCAATACTACTTCCCAAGTAATTAACTGAGCTATTTAATGCTACTGCAGTCTCACCATAACTTTTATAATTTTTAATAAGTATATGTTGTTGAGGAGCCTGTGTAGCCCAACCCATAGCGCCCCAAAGTAAAAAAGGGAGGCAGCTCGCGATAGGTGTGTGGATTGAGATAGGTAGAAGTATGAAGCTAAATAAAAGAAGTATCATTATACTTAGCACAATTAGGTTAGTAAACTTAAACCTATCTATAATAAACCCAATACTAAAGCTTCCTATCAAGCCTCCAACACCCCACAACATCAAATAAGTAGTAAGAGAATAGATACTTTGATAATGTTCAACAATTTTACTTAAATAGGTATATAAACCTAAACTAGCGATTGCTGCACACACTGTAACTGTCATTATTCGAATAATATGAGGATGTATAAATAGCTTAAATCTTTCTTTGATACTTTTGGTGGAGTCGGGGCAAATATTGCTCTAAAGTGAATAGCTATAAGTACACACGTTAGGGTACTTATTAAGACAATAAATAATAAAGTGACTCTCCAAGAGGTTAAATTTGATATTTGAATACCTAAAGGTACCCCGATGACAGTACCTATACTCATGCCTCCAACCACAGTTGCAAGAGCTTTCCCTCTATTTTTATTCTCCACTAATTGACTGCCTGTACTAACTGCCATTGGAGAAAAGATGCCTGCACCTAATCCAGCAATTGCTCTTGCCAAGAGATAAATAGGTAAATTAACTGCCAAAGATGTCATGATGTTCGCAAAAATAAAGATGATTAGAGCGAATATAAGTGTTTGCTTAACATTAATCTTAGCTAAAAAGATGGAAAATAATGGCGCAGAAATTGCAAATACAAGTGTAAATATTGTTACACCTTGTCCGATTGCAGTACTTGATTGATTTAAACTTCTACTCATTTCAGGGATTAAGCCTGCGACGATATAAGTATCCATACCTAATGAAAACATTCCCAAGGCTAATATTAGTATTTTCTTCATAATAACCTCCTGTGCAAAACTAAATAGTTTTTAATAATGTAAATTAAGGTTAGTATTTAAATATAAAACTTGGAATAATAAAAGAGTTTCATGGTGTATTAACTAAAAGTTTCAAGGGGATTAATATGGAGACAGATTATATTAGAGATATATTGGAAGTGGCTAAATATAATAGCTTTAACAAAGCATCAGAGGTAATGAATATCAGCACGCCTGCAATACGAAAAAGAGTTACTTCAGTCGAAAATGAATTAAATCAACAAATATTCATAAGAAACAGAAAAGGTGTGTTCTTAACTAAAGAAGGTCAATCAATACTAGAGAAACTAAATAAAATTTATGAAGAAGTTGAAAAAGTAAAAATTAGTAACTCACAGATAAACAAAAGAGACATAAAAGTAGGGTTACTTCCGAGTATTAACCCACATAATATTAAAAAAATTGAAGAAACTGAGGATTTGAATTTTCAATATATAATTAATGATAATACAGCTAGCTTGATAGAATCATTAAAAATTAAAGAAATAGATGTAGCTATTGGCGATATCGGTAACGTGGCGATAAAGAACTTTTATGCTCAAAAGTTTTATGAAGAAGATTACTTCATAGTCTATTCTAAAAGACGAGAAAAGTTGAATAATTCATTGTTAAATCTTGGTAATGAAAGAATTTACATTCAAACACCACCATGTGACACACTGCATTTTTTAAACAAAGTTTTAAAAATTAAAGAAGATCTATTAGTTTACAACGATTATTTTGAGACAATTTTAGCCAATGTCTCTGCAAATAAAGGTATAACTCTTTTACCAGAATCATACTTGGATAAGGTAAGTGATAACCTTAATTATATAAAGCTTGAAGAATACGTACGTGAAATAGGTCTCATATCATCTAGTGAATCGTCAAACGCGTATGTAAATGAGATATTAAGCAATTAGTTTATACAAGGATCTCAGCATAAAAGCAATCATTACACAAAAGTTTTAATGAAAATTATATCTATGATAAATGCCTTTGTTGCAAAAGTGTAATCTTTCTTTCGCTCAAATTATTCATTATACTGGATGTGTAATTATGAAAAGGGGTGGAGGATATGGATGTTAGATTTCCTATAGGAGAATTAGAGTTACCGAACAAAGTAACTTTAGTTGATGTGAACCAATGGATGAGTGAAGTAGAAACATATATTGATCAACTAAAAAATGTTGTTAATGACCTATCAGATGAGCAACTAACTAAAAAATATCGAGAAGGTAGTTGGACAGTTAGACAACTTGTACATCATATTGCAGACTCTCAAATGCAATTATTTAGCCGCTTAAAGTTAGCCTTAACTGAGGAACACCCATCAGCACCTGAGTTTGACCAAAATCAGTGGGTGGATTTAGCAGACTCAAGTTTACCTATCGAAATTTCTATACAATTACTAGATGCCCTAAATCAACGTGTTGTTGCTATTGGTAAAAACGTATCAAACTCGGACCTTGAAAGGAAAGTTAATTTAGAGGGAACAGGTGACTTAACCGTAGCATTCTTATTGGCTAAATTATCATGGCATGAGCGTCATCATCTAGAACACATTAAAATTGCACTTTCAAATTAAGACAGAGGGTTGTCTAATAATATGACGAAAGTCAAAAGGATGGGACAATATTGTCTTATCCTTATTACAATGATGTATTAATATTACTCTTGTTTAGACGCACTTTGGACAAACCTTTCATCTATGAAAGAAACTAACTGCAAAATGTAAGATTAGGTAAATGCACGAAATTTTTCAGCCTCCTATCATAAAGATAAGGAGGTTATGTTATGGATAAGAAGCGTATAGTTGAGTTAGATATTATTCGAGGCATAGCGATTTCAGTCGTTCTTTTTGCAAATGTTTCAGAAGTGTTGCCCATTTTCGGAGATGAAAAGAAACCTCATTTTACAAGTCTAGATTGTATGATTAAACAATTTTTCTCACTATTTATAGATGGACGTTTTATTATGTTGTTTACTTTATTATTTGGTATCGGAATGGGCATATTTATGAATAATGCGCGTAAAAAATCACTTTCACCGTTAAAGCTGATGTTTAGACGTTTACTCTTTCTATTTGTCGTAGGTATCTTTGGTATGATTTTATCATTACCATACGCAGAATATGCAATATGTGGCGCTGTCATCATGTGGTTATTCTTATTACCTCAAGCACGCTATAATTTATGGATTTCAATTCTTACACTATTAAGCATCATTATCATGACATTTGTAGATACGAATTCCAACTTATATTTAATTGATGCAATGGCAGTGATGCTATTTGGGATGTACATGTCACAAAGTGGTATGATTTATAGATTTAAGCACCATCGTAAGTTTTTCTTAAATACATTCCTTATTTGCTTAGCAGCTATTATTGTTTTAATCGGAATAAAGTATATTGGTTCTAATTTATCATGGATGAATATAGAAGACTTAGTCACACCATTCCAAACGCTCATTTACTTCATAATACTATTATTCATTACTGATAAAGAGAGTGTTCAACGTCTTTTAGTACCTTTTGAAAAGTTAGGTAAAACAGCGTTTACGAATTTTATGGCTCAAATGTTATTACTATATTTCTTTATAAGATTTGTGTTCCCATATAATCATCCAACACCAATTCAATCAATCTGTATTGCGCTACCTATCCTCATAATAAGTATGTTAGTGACACATTGGTGGCTTAAACGTTATCGTAAAGGCCCTCTTGAAGCGTTGTGGCGTAAATGGACCTATAAAAATGTACCTAAGAAAGTAAAAGTCGCTAAAGAAATTAATTCATAAAGTCCCTATTAAGAATAGTGTTTTATAAACCTTTCAATGTGTAATAGGTTAATTAATAAAAGAATTAAGGGGGAATAAAAATGACTAAAGAGAAAGGTTGCGTGAAGTGTGGTCATACGGAAATAGAAGAAGGAACACTATCTGCTACAGGATCAGGTTTATCGAAAATGTTTGATGTTCAGCACAATAACTTTAAAACAATCACATGTACGAATTGTGGTTATACCGAGTTTTACAAGGAAAGTTCTAACCGTGCAAGTGACTTCATAGACTTATTCTTTGGGGGATAATCATTTTTTTGAATCCAAATCTCATGCGTTATTAATTAAAATTCATTTTTTACCAAATATCTTTAAACAGATTTGTATCATTCATAGTAAAGAATTAGTAAACTAAATAAACATACTATAAAATGAGCTGAAATAACGCTCATTTTTTATTTTACATAAAGTGAGGGGGCTTCTAATGACATCTGAGTATAAAAAAGGAATATTTTTTGCGTTAGGTGCTTACGTTTTATGGGGGATACTCCCTATTTATTGGGAACTTATAGATCATATTGGTGCATTTGAAATTCTTGCTTTTAGAATTATTTTCTCAATGATATTTATGATTCTTCTGCTTGTAGTAGGGCGCAAACAACGAGAGGCGTTCCTTAGAGATGTGAATCAATTATTTATACATCCTGTACAACTTGTAGCAATTATTGTAGCGGGATATGTAATCACGATAAATTGGGGAACTTTTATATGGGCAGTAACAAATGGTCATGTACTTCAATCAAGTTTAGGTTATTATATTAATCCACTTGTCAGTATCGTGCTAGCACTCATTTTCCTAAAAGAGAGATTTAACAAATTTGAATGGTTAGCCATCATCTTTGCATTAATAGGTGTACTCTATATGACTATTAAAATAGGTGAATTTCCATTCGTATCTATCATGCTCGCCTTATCATTTGGTGTATATGGACTCCTTAAAAAGATTGTACATATCGATGCGATTAGCAGTATAGCGATAGAGTGTATTGTCACTGCGCCAGCGGGAATAATTTATGTTATCTACTTATGGCAACAACATCACATGACGTTTGGATTTAATATGTCGTCATTTTGGCTTGTCTTCTCAGGGGCAGTAACAGCAATCCCACTAATATTGTTCTCAGCAGGAGCGAAACGTATACCATTATCACTTACAGGTTTTATTCAGTATGTAGGACCAACAATTATGTTTATTCTTGGCATTTTCGTCTTTAAAGAAAAGTTTGATGTACATCAATTAATTACATTTATATTTATATGGATTGGAATTATTCTATATAGTATTTCGCAATATATGAATATTAAGAGAAATCCAATTGCGAAATAAACGCTTCGTGAGAAAGTATATTAAATAAGAAAAGAATCGCTCATTTGAGCGATTCTTTTTTATCATGTTCAAAAATTACATCATTCCAATTAATTTCATCCATAATGAACCTAATCCAATCCAAATAATAAAGTAAACGATACCGAGTACAAGGTTCATAAGCCACCAACGTTTCTGTGATACATAGCCAGAAGCATAAAGAATTGGTGCTGGACCACTACTATAGTGCGTAGTTGAGGCTAGTAAATTACCGAAGAAACCTAACATCAATGCACTGAATAACGGTGGCGCACCAGCTGCTACTGCAACCCCAAGTAACGCGGCATACATGGCACTGACGTGTGCAGTTGCACTCGCGAATAAATAGTGTGAGTAGAAGAAAAATAGAATGAGTAAAACTAACACTATTGGCCAACTAAAGCCACCTAAACTATGTGCGATGAGTTTACTTAACCAAGGAATAAAGCCTAATTTATTTAATTGATCTGCCATTAATACGAGTACCGAGAACCAAACAAGTGTATTCCAGGCACCTGTTTCATTTAATATATCTTTCCAATTTAATACGCCTGTAAGTAAGAGAAGAGATAACGCGATAAAGGCTGTTAACGTCGCATCAATATTGATAAAGCTACCAGTTATCCAAAGTATTAACGCTACGATAAAAATCCCAATCATAAATTTCTCAGCTAATGAAATTTTGCCCATTTCCTCTAATTGTTCAGTAGCCCACTTTTTAGCGTTAGGTGTTTCTTTAACAGTTGGAGGGTACATTTTATAAATAATGAATGGGACAACTATTAGTGAAATAAGACCAGGAACGATAGCTGCAACAAACCAATTCATCCAGGTAATATGAACATGAGCGGTCTTCTCAGCTAAACTTTGAGCGATAGGGTTACCTGCCATTGCGGTTAAGAACATAGCTGCCGTAATAAGGTTACCTTGGAACTCTGTAAATATTAAAAATGCACCCATCTTTCTCTCAGTGCCGTCTTTAGGTGTTGAACCAAATGATTCTGAGAGAGATTTAATGATAGGGAACATTATTCCACCTGCACGAGCAGTGTTACTAGGTGTTGCTGGTGCTAAAATTAAATCTACACCTACAAGGGAATAAGCAAGACCTAGCGTCTTCTTACCAAATAATTTTACGAATTGAAGTGCAATACGTCGGCCGAGTCCTGTTTTAACAAACCCTCTTGAAATGAAAAAGGCCATAGCGATAAGCCAGATACTACTATTCCCAAAACCTTCAACAGCTGATTTTGTATCCATGATGCCAACGAGTACCATAATCGTAAAGCCAATGATAGATACAGCACCGATTGTCATAGGTTGCGTAATACATGCGATAATTGTAGCCACAAAAATTGCAAACATATACCAAGCTTGGTCATTTAAAGCATCAGGTTTAAAAGGGGTGAGTGCCCAAATAATCAATCCTACAACAATTGGAAGTATGAATTTACGATATTTAACCGTATTCTCCATCGTCACTTTCCTTCTTTCTGTCTCAAATTAAACTTTTTACATTTCAATAATAGTCTTCTGAAAATGATATGTACAGACCTAAAAGAATATTAATGAGAAAGATTATCAATAGCGTGCATCTTAGCTTTGAAATAAATTTGCCATAGTTTTGAGTGAGTAATAAAGTTGTTCACCTTTAAGAGTTAATGCGTACTGAACTTTCTTAGGATTATCATTAGTTTCTATTCTACTTACAATATTTTCTGCTTGTAACTCTCTCAATTGATTCGTTAATATTTTCCTACTTATACCAGATATACTTCGATGTAATTCATTATAAAAACTTGGTGCTTCAAATAAATAATTGATGATGACACCGTTCCACTTTTTACCTAGGACGCTTAAAACATATTCTATAGGGCAACCATCACGTATGACCTTATTACAATTACCATAATTTAAAGTATTAAGACTCATTTTATCCCTCCAAGCAGTAGTTACAAAAAAGTGCCTTCTTGTTGACTAACCATCTAAGTTTTACGCTTAAAATGTACCAAAACTTATTGACGAGGTGAAGAAAATGAACTTAACCCAGATATCTGAGCACGTGTACAAACTTACAGTAAAAGCTGTAGTGGGAATACCTATTACGATTAATACCTGGTATGTAGTAAAAGATAACGAGGTTTACATTATTGATACAGGTATTGAGCAATACGCTGAATTACAAATTAAAGTTGCTCAATTACTAGGAGAACCTAAAGCTATCTACCTAACCCATGGTCATGTGGATCATATTGGAGCAGCAAAAACAATTAAAGATAAACTCAATATTGAAGTTTATGCCCATTCTAATGAACTTAAATATATAAATAATGAAGAAGCGTATCCGAATAAAGACAAAATTGAAAGCACTAACATTAGTCATGAAGTCAAAGCGCTTAATAGTAAACAATTTGATGAGTTACCACTTAAATATATATTTACTCCAGGTCATGCCCCTGGACATGTAGTTTTTTATCATGAAGAGGATGAAGTTTTAATTTGTGGAGATTTATTTATATCAGAGGAAGACGCCTTACATCCCCCAATTAAGAAATTTACTTATAATTTAAATGAAAATATTGAAAGTGGCTATATCATTAACGACTTAAAACCTAAAATAATTACAACATCACATGGTCGTGATATGAATTACTCCAAAAGTGCTTATGAAATTTATCGTTTTAAATATGAGGAGTCTTTAAGATGAAAATAAAAATACTTCAATTTGAAATTAAAGAGGCTGATTTTGAAGCAAATAAAGATACGATAGAATCTTTGATAAGTGAAAATTATAAAAATACAGATATTATCGTTTTACCAGAAATGTGGAATTTGGGGTATGCGCTCACTCAATTAAATCAGTTAACAGATGAAGCAATGGCAAAGTGTTATGATTTTATAAGTCGTTTAGCAAAACAATTTAATACTAATATAGTGGCTGGTTCTATAGCTAATAAAACTGAAAAAGGGATTTATAATACGGCTTTCTCAGTAGCAAGAAATGGTGCCTTTTTAAATAAAAACGATAAAGTTCATTTGGTGCCAATGTTAGATGAACCTCAATATTTAACTGCTGGAAAAGATAATCCTAACTGCTTTGAAGTTGAAGGTATGCCAGTTTCTCAATTAATTTGCTATGACTTAAGATTTCCTG
Source organism: Staphylococcus capitis subsp. capitis (assembly GCF_040739495.1). NCBI lineage: Bacteria > Bacillati > Bacillota > Bacilli > Caryophanales > Staphylococcaceae > Staphylococcus > Staphylococcus capitis. The sequence goes on from NZ_CP145263.1 coordinate 118,096, forward strand.
AAGTGGCACGACACTCAATTATGGAGGGATCTAAAGTTATATTTGTTGTGGCACAATGGACTACCAAAAATTTAGAACACTGGAGAATATTATTGCGAGCCAGAGCTGTCGAAAATCATTGTTTTATTGTAGCCTGTAATAGTGTCGGTAGGGTGAATCACCCTAACCACATGACTAACACCTATGCAGGTCACTCAATGATTGTACATCCAAGCGGAGAGATTTTAATTGAAGCGAACGATGGTCCTCAAGTTATAGAATGTGAAATCAATATTGAAGAGGTAGACGTTCAGAGAGGAAACATACCTACCTTAGATATTTACAATTAATAGAAGAGCATAATTAAACTAAAAAATGGGAGATACGATAGCTAAAAATAATGCTACGCATCTCCCAAGTTCTTATTAAGACTCTATTAAAAACTCATCCACAATTAAATTATATTTGTTTGTCTAAGTGAACAATGTGAGTAATATTAGTTCTATTTTATAATTCTTATAAAGCTTAATATTTTGAAAGATCTAGTGAACCAACGACTTCTTCATCACGTAAATCATTATCTTGCATTGTTACTTTACCATTAGATTTGTAGACTTTAATGATTTGTAAACCGCCAACACCAGTAGTATGTATTGCTGGTATTTTGTAATAGTTACCTTTGTCGATGATTTTGCCAACTACACTAATGCTACCTGGTCTGCCATGAGTTCCTTTAATTGCTTCTTTTACAGCATCATTGACAAGTACTGAATGAGTATCTGCCTTTTTTAAGTTAATGTGACCTGCATTTTCAGTTTTATGAGTATCGTTATCTTCAAATGTTACTTTACCACTAGATTTATAAACTTTAATAATTTTTAAACCACCAGCTCCAGCAGATTCATAAGCCGGAATTTCGTAATAACTACCTTTATCAGTTATAGCTCCAGTTGTTTCAAGACTGTCATTTACATAATCAAAATGTTGAGAAACTTGAGTACGAGCTAAGTCAATAATGTAATTAGAGTTTTGTGCACTTGCATGAGCTGAATTTGGACTTGCTACTTAGATTGATCCTGTGATAGCTAATGCTGAAATTGTAGTTAAAGCTTTCTTTTTCATAAAATAACGCCCTCCTGAAATTTTTAATCATTTTGCATTATTAACGTAACATAAATGTAATAATATATGTTTTGAATTTACAAAATATTTACATTTATTATAGATTGATTTAACATTCTATAATTTTTTAAATAAAGAAAATTTTAAAAAATAATTGAGTAAAGTTAAATCTAAATCAAAAAAAGCACCTAAAAAGTTAAATTGAAATCTAACTTTTTAGGTGTGTCTTACTTGAGAGAAATATTTTAATTATATTATTGTTCAGCTTTTAAAACTCGAGTCATTTCTTCAATTTTACCTGCATGTAATGAGATGTGTAATGCATTAAGCACTAAAAGTTCTTCTAATGTTTTACAACCTGCGATAGGCTGGTTAATTTCTTTTTTGAGCTCTTTATCAGTTAAATGTGTAGCTCTTTCAGGTAATGTTTTAATGTCATTTAAAATGCTTTCGATTGAAGGAACTTCATCATTTCCCCAATCAGATGGCTTAGTTCCAGTTCCGAACAATTTACTATATTTATCAACATCAACAACTTCTTGATTACCCATTGCAAGTGCTTCTTCAAATACAGTTAGTACGTGACCATATTGCCAATGTAGTGTATTTGGGAAGACACTGTCATCTTTATCTAATACTTTCATAACATCCCACTTATCATAAACATCTTTAATATAACTTACACTAAAGTCTATAACGTTATAAACAGTTTTAGTCATTTTATACACCCTTTCAAGTGATTTCTAAAAAATTGCTTGCAACATGAGTCTACCCGCTTTTAAAAATGACTACGCATATAATGACGAAGCTATTTGAATTCATATGTAGACTTTGTTTATTATAAAAGTAAACAAAAGGAATATAGGTGAAATGATGTATAAATACTTTAAAAGAAATCGTTTCTCAACGAAAAGTTCTGATATTAAAGATGATTCTGGAAAAATAGTCGGTACCATTCAGAAAAAATTTAATAATATTTTTCAACGGTTGGTTAGTTTTTTTACATTAGGTTTTAAATTTAATCGATTCGTAATTTATGATCATAATGGTGATGTAAAAGCGAGTGTCAAAGTAAAAACGATAATGGCGCAAAAGCGTTTTGATGTTACATATGTTTCAAATAACGGGGAATCACAAGTTTTATTTGATAAGCAAAGTAATGGTCGTGGAGAAACTTATGGAATATTGAAATTTGATGGTAGAATCCTCAATATTCATTCAGACGAGAATAAATATACAGTGATAAAAGATTCTAAACAAGATAAAGAAATCGCAAGTTGGAAACAAAATGGTGACTATGCATATGTTGAGGGAAAAAGTGAGTTATATGAAAAGAATCATTTATTATTTATATTGATTTTGCATTCTTTCGCGAATGTTCATGTATCGCACAGTATTCTGAATCCATTTAATCCAGATACTACTGGCTCCCCAATTATATAAAATGTGTAAAAATTAGTACCTGGTGTTAAAAGTTTCGATATGATACGCTCTAATTATTCACGAAGATAAATAGGGGAGTTATATATGAATTCATTAGCAAGAGTTACTGCTCAAGGTGCATATGTGCCTAATAAAGTTTTAGATAATTATGAGCTTGAAAGAATGGTTGAGACCAATGATGAATGGATAGTCCAAAGAACCGGTATTAGAGAAAGACGAATCGCAGATGAACAAGAGCAAACAAGTGACTTAGCCTATTATGCGGTTAAAGATTTGGAAAATAAGTACAACGTTGACATCACTGATGTGGACTTTATCATAGTTGCTACCCTTACTCCTGATTTTAAAACACCAAGTGTTGCGTCTTATATTCAATATAAATTAGGTATTGAACATGCCGGCGCTATAGATCTCAATGCGGCTTGTGCAGGTTTTACATATGGATTACAATTAGCTAATTCATTAATTAGTTCAGGTATGCATCATAAAATTTTAGTTATAGGCGCTGAAACGCTTTCTAAAATTTCAGATTATACTGATCGTTCAACTTGTATCTTGTTTGGAGATGGTGCAGGTGCATTTCTAGTAGAAAGTAACAAAGACCAATCAAGTTTTATTGGACAAACCAATGGATCTAATGGTGGTAAGGGTAAAAATCTCTATGCTACGCACACTGCTAATCAATTCGACAATGAAACATTAAATGACCATGGTCTTATTGTTCAAAACGGTCGAGAGGTTTATAAATGGGCAGTAACTACAGTACCTAGAGAAGTCAATCGACTTTTAGATAAAGTGAAGATAGATATCAATCATATCGATTGGTTTGTACCTCATAGTGCAAATCAGAGAATGTTAGAATCAATTGCTCATAAACTTCATTTACCTAAAGAAAAATTATTAACAAGTATTCAATATTTTGGAAACACATCTTCAGCATCAATTCCTTTAGCTATAGACTCAGCCATGAAAGAACAAAAAATTAAAAATGGAGATAAGCTCTTATTATTTGGTTTTGGTGGGGGCTTAGCCTATTCAGGCTTGGTTGTAGAGTGGAACGTACCTACCGCTTAAAGATAATCTAAAATGTAAATAGCGATGAAGGCCATCATAAAAATAGGCATTCATCGCTTATTTTATTATTGCATATAATTAGTGCGTCTCACCCATAGCAACTTTAATATCTTCTTCTCGTGATATCGCCTTGATAGCAGAGGTTAATCCTTTAGTGATTGTATCGATAGACATTGATGGTTTCTCAGGTTTATCAGTAACTTGTTCTGGAATGTAAGGTACATGAATAAAACCAAACAATAAGTCTGGATAAGACGTATCTGCTAAATAACCTAGTTGATATAATATATGATTACATACAAATGTTCCCGCAGTATTTGATAATCTGGCAGGTACTCCTGCTCTTTTAATAGCTTCTACCATTTTTTTAACAGGTAAATTTGAGAAATAAGCCGGCGCGCCGTCTTCTTTTATTACTTTATCAATAGGTTGGTTACCTTTATTATCTGGAATACGAGCATCATCAATATTTAACCCTACGCGCTCAGGTGTGATTTCGAAACGACCTCCAGCTTGACCAATTGCTAGAACAACGTCATAAGTGTCTTCTTTCAACGCCTTACAGATAATGTTTTTAGATTCATGAAAGACAGTGGGAATTTCTAATTTAGTGATGACATGTTCGCCGATGTGCGTATCAAGACGATGTACGGCTTCTAAAGCAGGATTTGTGGATTCGCCATCAAATGCATCAAACGCAGTTACTAATATTTTCAAACTCAACGCCTCACTCTCAAATTCAATCATTTAGTTCCATTTTAAAATGATTCTTCACATAAAAACAACTCCGCTACACCTATGTAAGGATAGCGAAGTTGGCATATAAACACTTCAATGATGACTTAAGCGTGGGCATGCTCAGGAACGTCTTTAAAGTTCTCTAGGCGACGATTCCATTCTTCATTACTGATATCATGTTTTGCAACATAACGATTACGTTCGTGTTTCGCACAGTCGTATGAGCATGCGCCTAAGTATTTTTCTTCATTTTCTTCAGATACAAGGATTTGTTTGTTACATTCTGGGTTAGCACAATTAATGTAACGTTCACATGGTGTACCGTCGAAATGCTCTTTACCGATAACTGTTTTCTCAACTTGGTTAACATCTACACTTATACGTTCATCGAAAACGTACATTTTACCATCCCAGTATTCACCCTTAGTTTCAGGGTCTTTACCGTAAGTCGCAATGCCGCCATGTAGTTGGCCTACATTTTCGAAGCCTTCCTTAACTAACCAGCCAGAGAATTTCTCACAACGGATACCACCAGTACAATATGTCACGATATTTTTACCATCAAATTGATCTTTATTGTTGCGAATCCAATCTGGTAAATCACGGAAACGTGTAATATCAGGACGAATTGCACCACGGAAGTGTCCTAAATCGAATTCGTAGTCGTTACGTGCATCTAAAATAACAGTATCTTCATCTTCTAAAGCTTCTTTAAATTCTTTAGGTGAATAATATTTACCTGTAGTTACGCGTGGGTCTACATCATCTTCTAAACCTAAAGCAACGATTTCTGTTCTTGGTCGAACGTGCATTTTCTTGAATGCATGACCTTCAGCTTCATCAATTTTGAATGTTAAATCAGCGAAACGTTCATCCGCATACATATGTTCGATATATTTATCTGTGTCTTCTTTTGTACCAGATAAAGTACCATTAATGCCTTCAGTAGAAACTAAAATTCTACCTTTTAAATTATTTTCTTTACAGAATTCTAAGTGCTCTGACGCAAATGTTTCTGGGTCATCAATTGTTACGTATTTATAGTATAAAAGTACTCTATAATCCATTCTTACATTCTCCTCTTTTATTTCTTCTCTATATATGGGGCGATGATTTATAAATATTATTTTGTAGACAAACTAACATGACATAAACAAACTGTTAGAAAATCCTTCTCAATCGAGAAGTCGAAATGCATAAAACGTTGATGAGTGGTAAAAGGGCTTGTCTAAAGTCTGATATTAATACTGTTTACATTTTTTCCATTATAATATTGTACCAAAATGATAAATAGTTTCAATATGCTAGCTTATAAATCATTATTAAAGTTGATATTTTTTGAAAATGCAATCAAATATCGCGACATTTTTTAAGAAAATAAAATAAAAAAATAACCGTTATAATACCGCTCTAATGACAATTAAGTTGAGTTCTTATAAAATGGTATCAAAGTTTAAATGAGAGAAAGCGGGGATTAGACGATGGCTATTCAAGATTTACCAACTTTAAAATATACAGGGAAATCGGCAAGTGTTGCACCAATAGTGTCTGAAAATGAGTTGCAAACAGTGACTGCAGAACCTTGGATTAAAATTTCGGATAGAGGATTACAATTAGAAGGCTTAAATTTCGATCGCGAAGGCAATTTATTCTTATTAGATGTCTTTGAAGGTAATATATTTAAAGTGAATACATCTACCAAAGAAGTGACTCGACCATTCGTGTCTGAAAAAGCGAATCCAGCAGCTATTAAAGTTCATAAAGATGGACGTTTATTTATATGTTATTTAGGCGACTTTAAGACGACAGGTGGTATTTTCTCAACTACTGAAGAAGGCGAACAATTTGAAGAAATTGTTTCTGAATTAAGCACAGAATACTGTATTGACGATATGGTATTTGATAGTAAGGGTGGTTTCTACTTCACTGATTTCAGAGGATACTCAACAAATCCTCTAGGCGGTGTTTATTATGTATCACCAGACTTCAAGACAATTACACCAGTGATACAGAATATCTCAGTTGCAAACGGTGTCGCATTAAGTACTGATGAACGCGTATTGTGGGTGACTGAAACAACTACAAATCGTCTTCATCGTATTGAATTAGAAGAAGATGGTGTGACTATTGCACCATTTGGCGCCACGATTCCATATTACTTTACAGGTCATGAAGGGCCAGATTCATGTTGTATCGATAGTGATGATAACCTTTATGTGGCAATGTATGGTCAAGGTCGTGTCTTAGTCTTTAATAAAAAGGGTTACCCAATTGGTCAGATCCTAATGCCAGGCCGTGATGAAGGTAAAATGCTACGTTCAACGCATCCACAATTTATTCCAGGTACAAATCAATTGTTAATTTGTACAAATGATATTGAGAATAACTCTGAAGGCGGTTCAATGATTTATACGGTCAATGGATTTGCTAAAGGTCATCAAAGTTACCAATTTCAATAGATGCAAATTTTTTAAGAACAAGTTAATTATTAGAGATATAAATAAAAAATCAGGCTATAGCCCATCAATAAACAACCCCTCACTATAAGCGATGATAGTGAGGGGTTTAACTCATTTATAATTGTGTTTTACTATTTAAGAGATAAAATGATGGATATGTTTATTTTATTAATCTTCTAAACTGAATTCAGCTGATGCTTCAAATTTTACTTCTTTACCTAACATTACGCCGCCAGTTTCTAATGTTTGGTTGAAGCTCATGCCATATTTTTCACGGTCAATTGTACCTGTAACAATAAATCCTGTTACTTGTGAACCGTTCATTGGATTTTTACTAATACCATTAAATTCAACATCGAAAGTTTCTTCGTGTGTTTCACCTTTAATAGTTAAATCGCCCGTTACTTTGTTCTCTGAAACTTCTTTTGTTTCAAATGTCCATTTGTCGTTTTCATCTGTTGCGAAGAAGTCACCAGATTTCAAGTGATTATCTCTATCTTCATTTTGCGTGTCGACTGAGCTTGGAATGATAGTTGCAGTTGCTTTAAGTGAACTTAAGTCGTTAATATCTCCATCTAATTGAACATCATATTGGGAGAAAGTACCTTTCACTTTAGATACCATTAAATGTTTGATTTGGAATTGAATATCACTATGTGCTTGATCAAATGTGAATTGAGTCATGATTACATTACCCCTTTTTCATAAGTTTTTAAGTATAATAATTATACCTGATATAATTATTATAAAATCGTTTGCTCAAGTTGCAATCAATAAGTTCTCAATATACTCATTTTTGAAAAATAACTTCTATTAAACATTTACCAATTTTGAGTCATTGTTAGCTGTTATTTTTATAAAAAGAGATGTGTAAAACTTTATTATCTAGGGAATAATCGTTGTGATAAACAATTTCTAAAGAGGTGAAGAAATATGAAAGATATCTCAAGAGGTATCAAGCATATTGGTTTAACTGTACCGGATATAGAGGAAGCCACTGAATTCTTCAAAAAGGGTTTAGACGGAAAGATTGCCTATGATAGTCAAAGAAAAGATGAGAAACCACGTAGTGGTAAAGATGTAGAAAAAATATTGGGCATGAGTAAAGGTGCTCAAATCGTACATAAACGGATGATGGTATTTGGGAATGGTCCAAATATTGAGATGTTTGAATTCCAAAATGCAAAGCAACGAAAACCTGAAGCACTTCAAGATATTGGTTATACACATTTATCGTTTTATGTAGATGACTTTGAAGTGGCTGTAGCTAAAGTAAGATCAGCCGGTGGAGAACTTATTTCTGAGCCTCATAGTAATACGAGATATGAAGACACCGAAGGGAATCAAACAGTATATGTTAAAACACCATGGGGAAGTCTCATTGAATTACAAACCGTTCCAAATGGATTTTATTATCCTCCAGATAATGAAGCGGAACTCTTTACGCCAAGTGAATAATATATATTAAGTTTAACTTTTTATTATGTGAAACTGAGATAGTTCATCTGTCTCAGTTTATTTTTATAAAAATAATTTTTTAGATAGTAAAAGAATGAGTGTGTATAACTAGTGATTATCAAACTATACATAAAAACCCCCTTCAAAGTGGCTCTCTTTGAAGGGGTAGGGGAAATAAGGTTAATTTAGTTTCAACTTTTTGTTACTTCTAACTTTTACAATATTTATTAAGGGTTTTGGGGTCAGGAGAGAGCCCCAAGTAAGGACTTTAATATTTTATATTTTACAGGGAAAGGGTTAATTATTTAGATTTATAATAAATTAATTCTAAATCTTTTGATGTTTGTTTACGAGTTTCTCTCATTAATTGAACATCATCTATAAGTGATTGACCATATGAAGGAATCATATTTTGTAATTTAGGTTTCCATTCATTTTCGTAGTCAGCGAAGTTTCGTTCTAGAACTTCTAACGCTACAGAAACTGAAGTTGATGCTCCTGGTGATTCTCCTAATAATGCAATAACTGAGTGATCTTCAGAGTTCACAACTTCTGTACCGAATTGAATGAATCCTTTACCGTGCTCAGGTGTATCTTTGATAACTTGAACACGTTTACCTGCAGTGTATAATTGCCAATCTTCGTCACGAGCTTCAGGGTAGAACGTGCGTAAGTGGTTCATACAACCTTCTTTTGTCATCAATACTTGGTCGATTGAATACTTGATTAAAGGTAAATTTTTAACTGCAGATGCAAGTAGTGTTGTAATGTTGTATGGTTTTACAGATTTAAATAAATCTAAGTTAGAACCATTTTTTAAGAATTTAGGACCGATATTCGCAAATGGACCAAATAATAATGTTCTTTCACCATCAATATAACGCGTATCAAGATGAGGTACAGTCATTGGTGGTGTGCCTGGTGGTTCTTTACCATATACTTTAACGTCGTGTTCATTAATGACTTCAGGGTTAGTACAAATTAAGAACTGACCGCTAATAGGGAAACCACCGAGGTGCTTGCTTTCAGGGATACCAGTTTTTTGTAATAGTGGAATAGCGCCACCGCCAGCACCTATAAAGACGTAATCCGCGAATACAGTTTCCTCTGAACCATTGTTACGGTTTCTTACTTTCACTTCCCAGATGCCGTCTTGACGTCGGTTGAAATCAATGACTTCATGATTATATTGAACATCAGCATTAGGATGTTGCTCAATATTTTTAGCCATTTTACGTGTTAACTCACCATAGTTAACATCGGTACCTTCGTCAATTTTGCTAGCTGCCATGATTTCATTGCCAGTACGACCTTTCATCATCAATGGCATCCATTTTCTCATTTCTTCGATATCTTCCGTATATTCGATGTTGTCAAACATAGGGAAGTTACGCATCGCTTCGTAACGGTCTTTTAAGAATTTAACGTTATTCTTACCTCTTACGAAACTAATGTGAGGAAGTGGATTAATAAATTCTCTAGGGTTATCAATGTTGCCACTTTTCACAAGGTGTCCCCAGAATTGCTTAGAAATCTCAAATTGTTCATTGATTTCTTTCGCTTTTTCTATATCAATTGAACCATCCGGTTGTTGAACTGTATAATTCAGTTCGCATAACGCAGCATGTCCAGTACCGGCATTGTTTCTTTCGTTAGAACTTTCAATACCTGGACGATCTAAACGTTCATAGAGTTTGATGTTCCAATTAGGTTCTAATTCTTTAATCATAGAACCGAATGTCGTACTTAAGACACCAGCGCCAATAATAACTATGTTTTTTGACTCATTGTTAGCCATTTTTTGCTCACCTTTCTTAAAATAGAACTCGTGCAAAAATAATTAAATTATTGCGCTGAGTCTTATTATAATTGCTAACAATCTATAACAAAAATACATATTTTCAATAATACCTATTCCATTTTGTAATAATTTAGACATAATATGCTCATTGATTAGACACAAATTAGGAGTAGAACTTGAATTTAATCATATGTCCTACTCCTAATAAATGAGAAGATGGCTACCATAAGTTGGAGCCCCGTCAGCAAGAAGGGCTAGAATTGAAAGAAGCTTGATATAAGCACATTTTCAGTACAACCATCTACAGCATATATATTAATAAATAAGACTGCGACAATCATTTATGCCCAGCCTCAAATTTTATTCATTAATGCATGAGAGAGTATGATTAATAACTCTTCTATTGGTTTACTACTTTCATTTAAAATATGGAAGCTCACTTGTCCTTCATTTTTAGCCCAATGAGATAGTTTTTCATTCTCATAATTCGTAATAGTACATGTTTCTGGGCTCGTCTTTTTAATAAAATAATCTTCATTATCATAAGTGAATTTAACCGGTTTGTTCACCAATGTGAACTCTTTCATCTCAATATGAGTACCTCTGTAATTACAATGAATCTCTCTAAAGTTTCTAAAATTTGGAATACATTTAGAAGTAAATATTACATTTTTCTCTAAATCCCTAACGACATAAGAGGTATATATTCCTGCTTGAGGAATAATGATGTCTAACCCTTTAATAAATGGGTTAGGGTACGATTTACGTATGTATAAATAGAGATTCCCATCATCATACATCGTTTTCCATCTCGTATCAAAGTAATTGCTGAGTGTATAAGTAATCATCCTTCATCAACCTTCGATTTGTAAATTTTCATTATAAATATATTCCCTATTTTTAGGAAAATAAAAACTAAAATCATAAATTTTTTAAATTAAATAGATCTAAATAAAATAAAACACTATACGAGATAGTTTAACGAGCGTGGCTATGTCGTCGCATAGAGTTTTAATGTGTAAATGAGTTAGCTAAAAATTTCTCATTAAGTCTTACATTTGTAGGTGAGGGTGTGAGGCTTAGGTTTGTCTGAGGTAAGACATCCTGCATGCTAGCTCAACGTTGAATTTATAACTAGTTTGAAGTAAAAGTTAGAAAAAAGGGTATATGCTAAAAAGTCAGTAATAAACAAATTGAGGTGGTGAGTATATGTTAGAAACCGATAGACTTTACTTATTAAAACCAGATATTGAGCATCTTGATGCGCTTTTCCAACTACATACGAATAATGAATCAACAAAATACACTCCTAAAGGTATACACGAGAACAAAGATATTACTAAAGGATTTATAAAAGGTTGGAGAAGACATTGGGAAGAAAATGACTTTGGATACTTTATGTTAATAGCCAAAGATACTGGAGAATTAGTAGGGATGAGTGGTTTTGAATACCGCACCATTAATTATCAATTATTCTTAAACTTGTATTATAGACTTTTTCCAAAATATACAGGTGAAGGATTAGCTACTGAAGCAATCGAAATGATATCACGATGGATGAAACAATTTGATGCAGTAACACTAAAACTTATACGAACGAATCAGGTCAATGAATCTTCTATTAAGCTTGCCGAACGTTTAGGATATGAATTAAATGATACGTGGAATAATATTATAAATGATGGGGATCGTTGTTATTTTAAGCAACAGTTAAATGTTCCTTTGTAAATATTTACGTTATTGAGTGAGATAATTTTTATCTCGCTCTTTTTTTATGCGTATTCAAATCATTGTTTAGTCAGCCTGATACATAGATATATGTTTAAACTCATTATTCGTTTGAACTCTTAAAGTGAATATAAAGCGATAGTTTTTTATATTAACATTAAATCAAAATAAAATTAAGATATATTTAATAATATTGTACGCCTCATTAATGTTATATTGATTATTGTATGATGATATTAATTTGAGGGATGAGATAATGAGAAAGACTTTATATTTATTTTTTGTTTCTATTTTGTTGATGGTATTCATTTTAGAAGGATGCTCAAAACAGAAAGATTCTCACACTGAAGATAGTGAAAATGAAAATATGTATGCAAGTCATCAATCAAAAATGACTAAAGATTGGCAAACATACGATGGTGAAATATACCATATCTTTTATCATCCACTTATTACTGACGCTAAAGTGGCATTTTCGGGGAGCCCACAAGAAGCCAAAGGTAATAATGACTGGATGATTACAGCTAACGAATTTAAAAAATCTCTAGAAGAGTTACATAAAAGAAATTATATTTTAATTAATCCACACGATGCTTATGATTTAAAAGCAAAAACGATAAATAAGAAGAAATTAAAATTACCTAAAGGTAAAAAACCATTAATACTATCTATCGATGACATGAACTATTATGAGTACATGCGTGGAAAAGGGTATGCCGACAGATTAGTTTTAGATAAAAACAAACATGTTGTGTCAGAAACGAAGCGAAAGAATGGCAAAGTAACACATTCTAAAGACGATGATATCGTTCCAATATTAAATGACTTTGTTAAAAAACACCCTGATTTCTCTTTAAATGGACAAAAAGGTGTAGTTGCATTAACAGGATATAATGGCGTTTTAGGATATCGTACAAATGAAATAGATAGTAAGCATTATAAGGACCGTAAAGCTAAAGCAACAAAAGTAGCTGATGCAATGAAAAGAGATGGTTGGACATTCGCCAGTCACTCATATGGACATATTAATTTTGAACAATCATCTTTTGAAGGAATTGTTAAAGATACAAAACGTTGGGAGAAAGAAGTTACACCAATTATAGGTAAAACTGATTTATTTATTTTCCCCCATGGTGCCCAGGATAGAGATACGCCAGCATATAACTATCTGATTAAAGAAGGTCACTTTAAATATTTGGCTGGAGTAGGACCTAACAACTTTACAGATGTTGAACCAGATAATGTATATCAAGATAGAGTTGCAGTAGATGGTTTGAACTTATACGAATTTAAAGATAAATTAAAGCCTTTTATGAATCCTGAGAAGGTTTATGATAAACACGATCGCAGTTACTTTAGAGGGAATAAAGATTATCAACAAGAATAAATATTCGTTAATAAGATGAAGTTATGCGAATTATTTACTTTCATAATTTCATTCAGATAATTACTCATAACAAGTAAACAGGCTAAGACATTAACGTTATGTCCTAGCCTGTTTTACATTAAGAAATAGCATAATAAATCTTACTCGTAAGGATTGCCAAATTTTCTACAATATTCATAAAAGCCAAATCTGTTCATAAAAGAGATTTTATCAATGTTTTCATCAGAATCCAGATTTATCATTTTAAGAACTTGTTCGGTAAATTCAATAGGCGCAGTTCCATTAGCAGTAACAAGATGATTATCACGAATGGATTGAGTATTTTTAAATGATTTATGATTTAAATAATTAGGAAATTCAGCCCATAATTGAATTGAATTTCCAGTATGATGATATTGATTTAAGAAACCATTTTTAGCTAAATAGTCTACAGCACCACAAATCGCACCGATAGGTTTCGATGAATTAAAATTCTCATTAATGAAATTTAATAAAGTAGTTGATTCAATATGCCAGTTATTACCACCAATTAGTATTAATAAATCACCAGTTGGACATCTTTGGTTTAAATTATAATCAATCAAAGTTTTAAAACCACCTATCGATGTAACAATATCTTGTAGAGAGACAGTTTTAACTTGCCATTCAGAGCTTTGATTAAGTTCAGAATTAAGATATGAGGCTTCCCAATCTGCATATTCATCTAATAATAAAAATAGAGCTGTTTTCATAGTTAAACTCCCTTAATTAATGTCCTTTATGCTTTTCTTTCGATTTTTGTCTTTTTATAGACTTCTTATACGCTTTTAATTGTTCTTTATGGCTTTTCTTTAGTTTTTTTCGTGATTTCTTTTTTAACTCTTGTTCTTTCTTTATAGCTTCTTGAGCCATTGTAGTAAATTTAGGCTTTTTTTGCTCCTTAGCTACTTCTCTTTGTAATCTCTTGGGATTAACTTTCTTGACTTTCTTTTGAACACTTATCCGCGTATGTGTGTTATCAATTAAAGACTCTAAATCCTCCTTGATAAATTTAAGAACGTCTTCGTCATTTGGCTCTGGACCAAAGACGTGTTTAGAAAATCGAACTGAATTATTGTTATTGAATTCAACTAAACCTATAAAAAACTGACCATCATGAAATATTGATAATTTCATGTACAGTCCCTCCTCTATTAAATATTGAAATGATGGACAACCTGAGGAGGAGGGCTACTGACAAATCTTATGATTTGCATTGGGACTACCAACCCAATTGTGTTTTTACATTTCACTGATAAGTATTACATGAACAAGTCAATATTACAAAAACACTTAATTTATAGAGCTCTTGAAGCAAGTTAATTTAATCCTCTTATGCGCGTGTATTCGGTATTTTTGAAAAGTTGAGCAAAACTTGATATAAGTATATGTAAAGTACATAAACTAACAAGAATATTAGAAAAATGAAATCAGGTGATACGATGTTTCGAAGAATACTATATATAACAGGCACGATAGGATTAACATCATTACTTTTAACTTCTCAAAGTTATGCAGTAGAAAAGCCCACACCTCTAGTCAATAAAGAAGAAAATGCTAATATTTCAACTCAATATGAACCTCAATCACTCACGCTCACTACAAAACAAGGTCAAATTTTATACAATTACAACGAAAATAAAAAAGTAGATCCTGCCTCTTTAACTAAAATGATGACAATGTATTTAACATTGGATGCAGTTAAATCAGGAAAAATACATATGAAAGATAAAATAAAAATTACATCTAAACAAGCGCAATTATCTCAAAAGTCTAACCTTTCTTCGGTACCGTTAGAAGCAGGACAAACATATACTGTTAAAGATATATTGAGCCAAACAGCTTTAGCTTCAAGTAATGCTGCTGCTTTAATTCTAGGCGCAAAGGTATCAAGTTCGACTTCTACTTTTACAGATAAAATGAATCAGCAGGCCAAAACATTTCACATGAAAGACACACACTTTACAAGTCCAGCTGGAGCAGATACTGAGTTATTAGGATCTAGCGCACCTCAAAAGTATAAGAACCAAGGGAAGACTTCCAGTACGTCTAAAGATATGAATATCATGATGTATCACATGATCAAAGAGCACCCTGAAATACTTAAAACCACACAAAATAAATCAGATACACAAAAAGGACAATCATTTGAATCTACGAATTTATCTTTGAAAGGTCAGCCGAAATATTATAAAGGGACTGACGGACTCAAGACTGGTACGAGTGATTCCGGATATAGTTTAGCTTTAACCAATAAGCAACATGGTTTGAGATTAAATGAGACGATTTTAGATGTTACACCATATCCTAGTGAAACAGCTAAATTAAATCGTAATGAAATTGCGAATGATATGATGAAATATTATCGAAAGCAATATGAATATAAAAAGGTGTTATCTAAAGGTGAACATCAAATTGATGGCAAAAAATACACAGTAAAAAAAGACTTATATGACGTCGTACCTAAACATAAAAAATGGTATATTGCGATTAATGATAAAGGGAATGCTTACGTTCACTATCAACGACATTTTCTTGATGGTGCTTCTTATCCATCGGTAAAAGCTGAAAAGAAAAGTAGTGGCTTATTTGGATGGTTATCGCATTGAATAATGCGATAACTTTTTTATTGATCTACAAAAGCGCTATATCTTATTTATTACTTATGATTGCAAAAAGTGTGGTGCATTCACTATAAGACACTCGATGAACGTTCAATATGATTGCGCACAGTGTCCGCACTGTAATGAAAACAGCAATACGTGTTTTTAATGCCTTTTAAACTTAATAAAAGGATAGCAAGTTAAAGAAACGAATTGAAAGAGGGCATGAACCTTGGATTGTTCCTAAAACAAATTCACCCAAAACTAGACGTAAAAAAGCCATACAAGGAAGATCTTGGATGGCTGGACATTAATGATTAAAACCTCTATTATAATTTCTTCTGAAGATTCATAATCATTCTTGATAAATAGATGAGGGATTGCAAAACTATCTTTATATAGATGTGTTTTCAATCCCTCTCTTTTATGAATATAGTTTAGAACTTCTTTATATTTGTTTCTCTGATACCATTGATTATTTTAACTACCTCTATAGTTAACTCATCGACAGATCGTTCTTGACCTTCTTTAAGCCAAGCATAAATGATACGTAATATACCACCTGCTATAAATTCTTTATAAACTTCTAAATCAATAGTGAAACGTATACCGTGCCTTATGTCGAAATTAACTTGTCTCTCTACACCTTTATAAAGTTGCGTATAGACGATACGTGTCACTTCATCATAATACGAAATAGTAAAGATACTTTGAATCGTTTCTCGATTTTCAATTAAAAAATAAAGCGTATCTCTGACGATATTTTCAAAATATGATTTAGGCTGTTTGACTAATAAACTCTCTGAATGAGATTCATGCAAACTATTGGAAAAGTTGGCTAAGACTTGGTTTAATAAATCGTATTTATCACTATAGTGACGATAAAAAGTAGAGCGTCGTACCATAGCACGATCACACAAATCTTGAACTGTAATCTGACTAAAATTTTTAGTTTTAAGTAATTCTAAAAATGAATCCATTAGAGCACGTTGTGTCTTCTTAACACGTAAATCATTGCTATTCATTATTGTTCACCTCATTAATCGGACACTTCAAAATCTGTGTGACTTAAGCGACATTTTTTGTATTTTGGCTACTCAATAAAATTGAAGCCGATGTATAATTATTGTTAGTTAAAGTCTCTGACTTATTAATTAACTAAAGTATAGTTATAGTTTACTACTGTTATATGTGATAACAAAATATATAATTTAGTTATACAAATATTTATTCGTAATTAGAGAAGGGTTGTTAAAATATAAGAAGGAGATTTTAAATGATCAAGTCAGTATTCACTTGGCTTTTATGGGAAAGCATTTAATCGAGAGGGAATCATGACGAACATAATTATTCATCATGATTTTCTCTTAATTTTCACCTTTAGTATGATAGTTATGCACGCCATCAAGTAGGGTCACCATTTCTTTAGTTAACTCATTGATCGAACGTTCTTGACCATCTTGAATCCAAGCATACATTGTTCTCAATATTCCTCCGGTTATAAATTCAGCAAGTATTTCTATATCGACATCGAACTCAACGCCGTGCTGTATTTCAAACTGTATTTGTGCTTTCATCCCTTCATATAATTGTTTGAATATAATATCGGTCACTTCATCATAAAGCGCTAATGTTAATACATTTTGAACAATAGACTTATGATTATATAGATATTGTAATGATTCGTGAATGACCTTTTCGAAATGAGCTCTAGGATTCTCAGGGTTTAATGTTGAGAAATGCTTCTCTCTTACTCTGAAAATTAATTTTCGTATTAATAACTTAAGCAAATCGTATTTATCATCAAAACGTCGGTAAAACGTTGAACGTCTTACGAGAGCTTTATCGCACAAATCTTGTACTGTTATTTGATTGAACTCTTTTGTTCTTAAAGTTTCAAATAAAGCATCTAATAGAGCTTTTTCTGTTTTTTCTACACGCAAATCTTTACTCTTCATTATACACCTCTAAAAAAGAGACATTTTTAATTAAATGTCACATAAGTATCAGATAGCTTAATTTGGATATACATTGTTTGAATTTAAGTTGGTATAATAATTTAATTAACATGTTCAAAGCAATGGTATTACTATGTAAGCCATACTAACTCATTTAATTGGGCTTTGTGGGTTAGTATGTTTTGTGTGGTAATTAGAGTATACTTTTTTATTTTTCTCAAAATCACTTAAACAGCTTAATTGCTGTATCCCTAAATTTTTGTGTATTAATGTAGTCAAGTATCTCTAGTTATTGCGTGTGTAAAGCAAAATGCTGATCGTTATCGATTGGTATTTTGCTTTTTTTGTGGATTTTTAAAAAATGTATCGGTGAAAGTTTTAATATTTATAAGTATTTAATAAATATATGTATAACTACTTTTAGAATAATATATCCAGTAGATTCAAACAAGGCGAATCGTCCCTTTAACCACATATTTCACACGTTTTTTTAAAATTAATATTTTACTCAAGTGCAGAAGGAATACATCATTATAAAAATGTTCACTTGATGAACGACAATATATTAAACAATAGTAAATTTGAAAAATTTAGATATAAAATAAAATTTTAGCTCGACGTTGATTAGATGATAAATCATCGCCGAGCTTTTTCAGTTAAAGGATATATCTTTTTAAGTGTTTAGCGGTTACTGAATTTTTAATATTTAAAAGTCCCGCAGGCTGACCACTATACAATAGTTGTCCACCTTTATCTCCAGCATAAGGGCCTATATCGATAAACCAGTCAGCTTGTGTCATCATCGTTAAATTATGTTCGATAAGAATAACCGTGTTATGATCGTCAATTAAATGATTGAAGCAATCAATCAGTACAGGTAAATCATCTTCATGAAGCCCCGTCGTTGGTTCATCAAAAATAAAAATATGATCATGTACATCTTCAGTTAAATAGCGACTTAGTTTAACGCGTTGAATTTCACCGCCTGACAATGTATCTAAAGATTGTCCTAATGTCATATATTGAAGTCCTGTATTAGCCAAAGCTTGAAGCGGACGAGTGATACTGTCTTGACCTTCAAATTGAGAGATGGCTTCACTTACAGTAAGGGCAAGTATATCTGCGATAGAATATCCCTCTACCTTCGCCTCTAATACTTCAGGGCGATATCTTGTGCCACCACACATTTCACACACTTGAGAAAAGTCTGGCATAAATACGAGTTCGGTCTTAAGTACGCCTTTACCATTACATTCAGGGCAAGCGCCCTCAGAATTATAGCTAAACATACTTTTCTTCATACCAGTATGTTGACTAAAGAAACTTCTTACCTCATCGAAGATATCTAAGTATGTGAGTAAATTAGAGCGATTCGATGCGTGAGGCGGTTTCTGATCGATGAAGATAGCACGTTGCTCTTGTTCAAAGGCTGCTGAGATAAGGGAACTCTTACCTGAGCCAGCCACACCAGTAACTACGGTCATCGCATGTTTTGGTAATTGAGTTGAAATATGATTTAAATTGTTACGTGAAATATTCTCAATATTAAACATGTCATGAGTTGCTTTAGGATGGTCTTTAAGTTGATGTGTTCTGTTTAAAGCTTGACCTGTGCTCGTCTGAGATTTAAGAAGGTCTTGATAACTTCCTTCAAACATAATCTCTCCACCATCTTTGCCTGCATTCGGACCTATATCAATAATGTGGTCAGCCGTTTGAATAACATCAGGGTCATGTTCAACAACGATCACCGTATTACCTTTTTGTTTAAGTGATTCAATCATGTCATTAATTCTCTGAATATCTTCTGGGTGAAGTCCTACACTCGGTTCATCGATGATGTAAACTAAATCACTTAATGGACTATTTAAATGATGAATAAGTTTTATCCGTTGAGATTCGCCGCCAGAAAGCGTTGTCGTTTCACGAGATAACGTTAGGTAATTCAAACCTATATAGCTTAATGCTTGTAATTGCTGCTTTAAAGGTTCGATAATCACTTTTGCTGTGTTTGAATCTATTTTTTCTAGAAAATGAACAGCCTCATCAATGGGTAAATCTGTAAATTCAGCAATGTTTAAGCCATTGATTTTACAACTCAACACTTTATCATTAAGCCTTTTACCATGACATGAAGGGCAATCATGCTTAGTAACGACTCGATCAATATCCGCTTTGAAGCGTTTCTTCTCAAAGTTATCATTTAGTAAGAAAGAGCGTCTGAAACGATGAATTAGACCTTCAAATTTAGCTGTTCTAGGCCAATTTGATGGCGGATTCTTCAACTTTGTAGGTTCAGTGTATAAAAAAGTGTCCAATTCTTCTTTTGTATAATCTTTTAACTTTTTATCATTATCAAATAGACCTGTATAAAGATATCTTTTACCTCGCCAACTATCGGGTCTAAACGACGGGAATTTAATGGCATCTTCATTGAGCGATTTATCAAAATCAAGTAACTCATTTAAATCAATGTCTTCAACATAACCTAATCCTGAACATGTTTCACACATACCTTTTGGATTATTAAATGAGAAAATATCAGAATAACCAACAAAAGGTTCTCCTATTCTTGACCATAATAATCTCACAGAAGCATAAATATCAGAAATAGTTCCTACCGTCGAACGTGAATTACCACCTAGGCGTTTCTGATTAATAATCATTGCAACGGGAAGGTGATTGATTTGATCAACGTCTGGTTTTTCATATTGTGTGAGTTGATGTTGAACATAACTTGAGTATGTTTCATTTAATAGACGTTCAGATTCAGCAGCAATGGTATTAAATACTAGTGAAGACTTACCTGAGCCTGACCGCCCTGTAAATACAATTAATTGATGTTTCGGTATATTAACATCGATATTTTTTAAATTATTTTGTCTAGCGCCTATGATTTCAATTTGTGACATGGAATTCACCTCATTACTTAATACATACCCCAGGTACACTAAAGTATTACTACTGTTCAAGTCTATCAATCGTGATATTAAGATTAAAATATTTCTTTAGAAAATACTTATAATTGTGGGACGATACCTCACATTTTTCTTTAGAACTTTGTGAAGTTAACGTAAGACTTTGATGTGTCATCGTCGCACGTCCAAATGACTGTGGTTGTGTGATTAATAGCTGCTTAACAAAGATAGAGTTTGGATTACTCTCGTTATAAATGATTTTATCGCTGAAATCTTGAATTGATTGAGGCTCTAAGTAGGCGTGATATAGAGTAGTCCATTTATTATTTTTCAATTTTTGAACATGATAGCAGTCTTCTTTGTAAAAAATTGCGCGAAATTCTCCATTTATATCAGAAATACTCACTGGTTGAGACGGATGTGAAATCGGGATTGCATGTAGAGGTAAGTCACCAAACCCAACGTCTGTCACATAATAAGTATCATTTAAAATTGTGTATAAAGACATATGTGAGCCTTCTAAAGCAACACCGCCATCTGGAGTATGAACTGTTCCAGAAGCTCGATGGACAGCAAAACCTTTTTTCTCTAAGTACGTTCCGAACAAGTGGTTCATTTCATAACAGAACCCACCGCGATGTTGGTTTATAACTTTGTCCAATAAATCATCAGTATTAACAGAGATCGGAACTTGATTTTGAACGTTAATATTTTCAAATGGAACAGTCATCATATAGCGTTCCATAAAATAATCTAGCGAGGCTTTATCATTATTGTCATAACGAGAAGAATCAATATTTAAATAGCTTTCAAACTGCGATAGTTCCATATTTCTTCCTCCTACAATTTTTATTTTCACACTCATCTCTATTTTAAAAAAGACACCCATTAATATGTAAGTTTATAGGTTTAATCGGCTTTATAATGCTTGATTTAATTGTGTATAATTATTGACAAAATTGCAATTATCTCGTAATATTTGTTTTAAATTAAATCGAAAAGAAAAGTGTTTTGATTCTTATATACTTTTTATATAAAGAGTGTGTGAGAAAAATTTTTCATAATAATTGGAAACGCTTTCTTAACGATGGAAAGGATGGTCATTATGGAAGCTATTAAAGCGATATTTAGCAAGATCTTTGAATTATTACCACGCGCAATCGTAAATCTATTTATTTAGAAATACGCTATTGTGGAGTTCATTTTTCAAAAATAAACAAATAGAGAGGTGCTTACTATGAAAACAAGACAAAACAAGTATAGTATTCGTAAATTTAGTGTGGGGGCATCATCCATCTTAATCGCAGCTTTATTATTTATGGGTGGAGGCTCAGCACAAGCGGCCGAACAAAATCAGGAACAGGGAAATCCTGAGAAGGCAACAGCACAATCTATTGGGGATGAAAATGAAGATTCAAATGGGCAACAGGCGACAGAGGATGACACGTCTCAATCAGCTAAAGAAACTACGTCTGAACAGCCAAATGTTGAAAAAGATAATAGCGAAAATGCTAATGATAATCAAACAAGCTTACATAATGAAAATAATCAAAACACTGAACAACAAGATTCAGAAACTGAAGAACAAGATACAGCACAAAATACAGAACAAACGAAGTCTACTGAAGAACAAGGTAAAGAGGAACAAACTTCTGAACAAGATACAACTCAAGATTCAACTAAGTCATCAGATGAACAAGTGGAATCTAGTGAGGATTCACAGGTAGATAATAGTAAAGAGGACGCAAATCAAGAGGATGCTGACCAAGCGGACTTAAAATCTGAACAAACAGAAGAACAAACGGATGTTCAAACACAACCAACAGAAAAATCTGATGAAGATAAATCAACTCAATCTAAACCAGAAGTGAATCAAAATCAAGAAAGTGAAAAAGATTCATCTGAGACTCAAGATAATCTAAAACAAGACAATCCAAAAACTGAAGATAAAACAGAAGAAGTATCAAATTCACAAAAAGATTTACAAAAAGATACTCAAAATAACCAACAAAAAGACGACTTATCTTCAGATAAAGAGACAACTCAATCAGACAGAGCAGTAAAAAATCAAGCTAAAGAGGAAACTGAAGCGTCTCAAACTGATAAAGATCAAACTCAAACTGCGACTGCAACTGCAACAAAACCAAAAGCATCACAACAAGATAAAGAAAATGATGCAGAAGAACAGCAAAAAGTGTCAGCGCAAGACGAAGCAACTTCAGAAGAGACTCCAGCTGAAACAGATAACCACAAAACTCAAGCATTGAGTGTAAGTGACAAAGCAAATCCTAAATCTGAGAAAGATGAATCATCTAACAATGACAAAGATTCTAAAGATGGATTAGGTACGCTTAAGAGTAATGCTGTAGCTACTACAAATAAAAATTCTAAGCAACAAACAACGAAACAACAGAAAGATCAAACAAATAAAGCGGCTAAACAAAGCCAATATAAAAATCATGACCCAATCATTTTAGTTCATGGTTTCAATGGTTTCACTGATGATATCAACCCTTCAGTGCTTGCACATTATTGGGGCGGCGATAAAATGAATATCCGTCAAGATTTAGAAGAGAATGGTTATAAATCTTATGAAGCAAGTATTAGTGCATTTGGTAGTAACTACGATCGCGCAGTTGAACTATATTACTATATTAAAGGTGGCCGTGTAGATTATGGTGCTGCACATGCTGCGAAATATGGTCATAAACGTTACGGTAAAACATATGAAGGTGTATACAAAGATTGGAAACCAGGCCAAAAAGTTCATCTTGTTGGACATAGTATGGGTGGTCAAACAATCCGTCAATTAGAAGAGTTACTAAGAAACGGAAATCCTGAAGAAGTCAAATATCAAAAAGAACATGGTGGCGAAATTTCTCCATTATATAAAGGTAATAATGACAATATGGTTTCTTCAATCACAACTTTAGGTACACCACATAATGGTACGCACGCATCAGATGAATTAGGTAATGAAGCGCTAGTACGTCAAGTTGTGTATGATTTAGGAAGAGCATTCGGTAATAAAAATTCTCGCGTAGACTTTGGATTATCACAATGGGGTCTTAAACAAAAACCAAACGAATCACGTATTGATTATGTGAAGAGAGTTCAAAAATCTAAATTATGGAAATCTAAAGATAATGGTTTCAATGATTTAACTCGTGATGGTGCGACTGACCTTAACCGTAAAACATCATTAAATCCTAATATTGTTTATAAAACATATACAGGTGAATCTACGCATAAAGGTCTATTTGGTAGACAAAAAGCAGATTTAAATCTTTTCTTCCCATTCACGGTAACTGCCAATGTTATTGGTAAAGCTAAAGAGAAAGAATGGAGAGAAAATGACGGTTTAGTATCAGTTATTTCTTCTCAACATCCATTCAATCAAAAATATGTTGAAGCTACAGACCAAAATCAAAAAGGTGTATGGCAAGTGACACCAACTAAACATGACTGGGATCATGTGGACTTTGTTGGACAAGATAGCTCAGATACAGTACGCTCAAGAGAGGAACTACAACAATTCTGGCATGGACTTGCAGATGATTTAGTTCAAAGTGAAAAACTGACATCAACTAAAAAAGCATAACGATGAAACATGAATTTTAAAAAATTATTTAAAAAGGAGTGAATCCAATGACAGGTGATGTATTCCAATTAATCGGCTCATTTTTCAAAGTCTTAAAAACATTATTCTCATAATGAGATAACTGCTTTACATAAAGCCTCCCACAGAGATCCAGTTATTATATCTCTGTGGGAGGCTTTTTCAACATTAGTGTGATTTCCAACTAGGTTGATAGTTATTAAATTGTAGCTTATACGGTTGTTTGCCAATAACAAATCTAAAAATATAAAATTCTCTTAACATCATGCCAACACCAATACATATTCCGATAATCATTAACAAGGAAACCGCTAAGAAGACGACCGTGTTATCTTCAAAGATATTGGTATAAGCAAATAGTGAATCTAAGATAATTGGATGTAATAAATAGATGAAAAACGAAAATGCGCTTATCATTTGAACCGTGTTTAATAGCATCGTTTTAAAATGCGCACAAATGCCAATAAGCACAAAGAACATAATACTATTGTATAACGTAAGTGAATAAGTGAAGCTGGTTACATTCCAATAATCATCACCTGAAAGTGCTATAAATAATACATATGAACCTAAAGCTAACATAATCATGATAACGAGATATTTTTCTAAGAATGATAGGACACGTTGATAGTTATATCCTATGAAACCACCTAAAAAGAAATAGAAAATCCATCCTAATATCATCGTATTTTCACTTAAAGGATAGTAATGTTTTACAAATGTATGGAAAGCATCACTATGATTAAAGTAGTATAAAAATGTTTGTTGTACTACAAATGCTAATACTAATAATATCTTACTGTTAAACAGTTTATAATTAATTTTATAAATTAAATAAGATAATATGAAGAATTGCATGATGATAATGATGAAATAACCATACCATTGCCCTAATATTACATTTTCAAAAAATTGCTTTTTGAAAGAAGAAGCAGTCAATAATGATTCACTATAACTATAGAATAATCCCACTAATAAATATGGAATAAAAATATATTTGAACCGAGAAATCAAATATTGTACGCTTACAGATTTATAATTTAATGTTGTTAGCAACTGTGATAATACAATAAAACTTGGAGTTCCAAAGATAACAATATTCCGAATATAATATTGTAGAACAAGAGAACTCCCTGACAAATGTTCATGTTCTAGTGTGATTTGAGTCAATAAGTGTGTCACTATAATAATGATGCAAATAAAAGTACGTAAATATACTAATTCAAGTCTATTTTTATTCATGGAAACCGTCCCATTTCTTAATTAAAGTTTCGAATGCGTCGTTACTTACTAAAATACGTGGAATTTTATAATTATTATCATGAGGAGTGACTGCTTGCTCCTTCAATGTAAATCCGTATTTCATACCTGCATCTTTAGAAGCTTGAATTTTACTATTATTGATTAGACCGTAGGGGTAAGCAATGGCATGTTGTGTTTTACCAAACTTCGATTTTAGTTCATCTTCACTTACTTCAATGTCTTTAGTAGCAGACACATTAGACGCCTCTAGAAATTTAGATTTATTTCCTTTCTTAAGAGAATGTAAATCATTCGTGTGTGTTTCAAAGTCCCAAAGTCCTGAACGATACATTTTTGATAATTGAGGCTGCGTGATCATATCCAAATTATGAAAATTCTTCTCTCCAACGTGTCCTGTAATCACGAAGCCAGTTGCAGGAATTTTATATTTTTTTAGTACTGGATAAGCATTTTGATAAATTGTCTTATCCATATCATCGAAATTTATCCATACGCTACGCTTTGGAAACTTCCCTTTCTGTTTATACTTCAAAAACTCTTTCAAAGTAAGAAACTTTGCATCATGTTTCTTAAGCCACTTGATTTGTGATTCAAATTCTTTATCTGTCACACTATAATTTTTAATTTCCTTACTACTAGAGAAAATCGTAATAAAGTCATTTAACGGGTCATTTTTTCTCACTCTGTGATAGTTTAACGCTAAAGCGCTATTCTTCTTATACTTTAACTTCTTGTGGTCTTCATCGGCTTGTGCATAATGATGAAAGCTAGGTGTTACATTCGTCATTACTAACATCACTACTAAGCTAATGAAGATGAATTTGAAAGGTTTCATACTTCACGACCTTTCTTAATTTTTTGGAAAATCAAACTATATGTGAAGAATAGGAAAATGATAATTGAAAATAATCCCATTAATTCAAAAATCTTATAAATTTCAATATTCTCCACGTTAAGAGCGATACGTATTGTTATCACACTTTCCACTTGAGAATTGATTAGCGTTCCGATATATACAATCATAACGACTACGCAATAAATCCAAAATGCACAAGATATCGCAATGAATAAGCTCTCCCTAACTATATTCAACGACGATTTTACCGTTGGATATTTCCTCTGTCTGGGCTTGACCATGTAGCATAGCCACCTTTCTTTCTTTTTAATGCTTTAGGAAATGCGAAAATGACAACGGCGGCATTGATAATCCAATAGATTGTCGGATACCAACTCACAAATATTAAACCAGCGATATTTTTCTTTTCGTAGCGACTGTCTATAAACAAAGCAACTGTAAATTGAATAATATTGATAAAGGTCATCGTAAATGATGATAGGAAAAATATTGAAAAACTATACTTCAAATATGTGTAATCTAAGAAGTTTGCTGTCATTAATAGAAATGCTAAGTACAGCAAAATCATATAAACCCAAATAATTGAAAATATTTGTTCAAACATGAGGATATAGAGCGATAATTTCTTAGATTTCATTGTTGCCCAAAAATCTCTTAATAGAACTTCATGTCCACCTTGAGCCCATCGCAAACGTTGTTTCCATAGCCCCCCAATTGTTTCAGGTACTAACATCCGACACATGGCACGTGGTTCATAATTAATACGAAAATCTGCAAGATGCAGTTTCCACGAAACAGCAATATCCTCAGTAATCATATCAGTATCCCAGTAACCAACTTCTTTAAGTGCACTTTTTTTAAATAATGTAAACACTCCAGAAATAGTATTAATGGCACCAGCAAGTGATTGACTACGTTTGATACATCCAATTAAGCTTGCGTATTCTATCGTCTGAATTTTCCCCAATATAGAACTTTTATTGCGTATACGTGGATTACCTGTAACAGCACCTAGTTTAGGATCTTGTTTAAAGTTATCCATCATATAATATGGCGCATCTTGATTTACGATTGTGTCTGCATCCAAACACATGATGTAATCATATGAAGAATGTTTGACGCCTTCGTTTAAAGCGTTAGCTTTTCCTCTATTAACCTGTAAATCAACAAATTTAAAGTCGTGATGTTGCTTCATCTCATAAATAATTTCAGCGGTATTATCTGAACTACCATCATTTATGATGATGATTTCTTTTTTTGGATAGTTGAGAGCCAACACATTTGACAGTGTATCTCTAACAGTTTCGCTCTCGTTGTAACAGGCCAGCAAGAAAGAGATACCTTCAATCTGGTCCTTGTTTTTAGAGATTACTTTTTTCTTACTAAAAGGTAATTCTTTAGTGAAAAAGTAATAAAACGCCCCAACAATCCAGTAAATGGACATAAAAATGGGGTAAAAAAGTAAAAAGTTAAAAAATTGCAACTTATCTACCTACCTTTCGTTAGTTAGGTTGTATCGCATATCTAATCGAAAGTGTTTCAATTTGCAATAGAATGTTGTTATACTTGAACAGTAATATTTGTAATTTTAACTTAATTTTCCTGTAATATAACGAATTTAAATTAAATAAGGGGGAGATTTTAGAATTGAAGAATAAGATTATTGATAATGCAATAACCTTATTTTCTGAAAAGGGGTATTACGGTACTACACTTGATGATATCGCTAAAAGTGTAAACATCAAGAAAGCGAGTTTATACTATCATTATGACAACAAAGAAGAAATTTACCGTAAAAGCGTAGAAAACTGTTTTAATTACTTTAAAACTTTCATTCTTGAGAGCAACAACGATTCTAACTACTCTATAGATGGGCTTTACCAGTTTTTATTTGAATTTATATTTGATATTGATGAAAGGTATATCAGGTTATACGTCCAATTATCCAGTGCACCAGAAGAGTTATCTTCAGAGATCCATAATCATCTCTTTGGAGTTAATGAAGTGCTAGATAGTGAAATTATAAAATATTATGATCCCTCCAATATATCTATGGGTAAAGAAGATTTTCAAAATTTGATACTCCTTTTTTTAGAGAGTTGGTATCTGAGAGCGTCCTTTTCACAAAGATTTGGGGTTACTGAAGAAAATAAGAATTGCTATAAAGACCAAGTACATTCTTTATTAAATGTGTTTATAAAAAAATAATTTTGGTAACTAGTATGTAATAAATCTCTTATTTTTATAAGGAATTGCATTGCATATTTTTTTGAAACCAAAAAATAGTTGACAATATATAAAAATTGAGACTCTAAAGTTATAGCTAATAAAATTCGAATTTTATATAATTACTTGGAGATTTGAATAATTCAAATTTAATAAGAGTTGTTCATAAGTGTGATTTTAGTATTTCAAAATTTGATCGTGAACCTAGTTATAGTTAAGTTAAAATTATAGAGGCTTAATTAAGATTGTTAAATTCATATATAATCGAAAACAGCCTATAAACATGAGTCATAGACATTTAGTTAATAAAATTTATAATATATTTGAGCATCTACAATCGTCATTGTGGGTGCTCTTTTTTTAAAATTTTTAAAAATAAAAGTTAATTAAGCAATTTAATTACAAGTCAATGATGTAAAAATATAGTAAAAATTATGTAACATAAATGAAATAATTAAAAATCTGTGATAACGTAGAATATGTAGAATTCAAAATTTCTGAAAGGGGTTACAGTTTAATGAAGAAAGTCACTTTATTAAGTAGTGCAGTATTAGCAGGTACGATTGCTTTATCAAGCGTAACAGGAGTAGCAAATGCGAGCGACTATCATCATGGCAACTTCGCTACTTATAAGGAAAAAGTTGAATCACTAAAAAAATTAAAAAAAGATGGAGCTATTAGTAATAAAGAATATAAAGGTAAAATGGAAGCTTTAAAAGAGTTTGATAAACAAGGACGTACGAATATGGGATCTAGACCATATGGTGGTATGCCTCCTAAAGGTATGACTAGTGAGCAATACCGTGAATTAGAATATAATGTTGGTAATGCTAATGAGATGCCTAACTCAGTATTTAACAAGAGAATAGATCGTGAAACACAGAAAATTGCAGATAAATATAAAACTACGATTTATGCACCTCAAAAGACGTTCAAACCACATACTCAACAAACTAAACAAGGGGACCGTCCATATGGTGGTGTAGCACCTAAAGGAATGACAAACGCTCAATACGCAGAATTAGAGAAAAAAGTAGGAAATGCATCACAAATGTCTAAAAAAGCATTTGCGAAAAAAGTAGACCAAGAAACACAAAAAATTGCAGATAAATATAAAACTACGATTTATGCACCTCATAAAACGTTCAAACCACATAAATAAATAATCACAAAAGTAAACAATGTGATTTAATTAAGTAAGTCATAGTGTGTGACATTTAGATAAGGACCATGAAGATAATTTTCAAAATTATGTTTCTGACCCAATTCTAAAAACATGCTATGGCTTTTTATATAATAGAAAACTAATCTTAAAATATATACCATATAATAGAAGAAACACGTTCAATTTGATTTTGCAAAATCAAATTGCAAACAAAAAAGGGCAGGTTCTTGTAATAAGAACTTGCCCTTTAATAAAGTAGCGGAGGGAGAAGGATTTGAACCAACGCGAGCTAAAAGCTCCTACCAATCACGAATGATTGGCCTCTTAAGCCAGACTTGAGTATCCCTCCAAAATCAGAACATTAACTATTATAAAACGCTCATATTCTTTTGTAAAGAGAAAATGTTATTTTCTTTAAATTTATGTAAATACCAATTTCATACACTCATTAATTCCATTGTTTAAATACCTTAACTAGACCAATAATTAAATAGTAAATAAGATCTATAATAATATCCACAAACCACCAAAACCATTCAAATTTTCGTTTTTTCTTTTTCTCTGTGGGTGTTGAACTCATTATTATCCTCCTATTTTAATACTGAAATAAACATAACAGTTACAATGTGATTTTTCAAAAGTCGTCGTTAATATTTATTTCAATAGGGAAGATAAATAAGTAATTAGCACGTGTTGTCACAAAATAGACAAAAATTATGAATATGCATTTCAATTTATCTATATTAAAAAGTATTTTAATTAATCATTTTACAATTGGCTTAATACCACGTCATCTAAAATTGTCTTAATTTTATTATAATGAAAACAAAATGAAAGCTTATGATACTTGAGTTCAAACTCAAAAATTAATTTCTAAATACCTCTTCACAAGTACCATAATTTTTTATAGTATATCACTCATGTTGATTTTTTGAGAAAAAATAATAAGGGAGGAAGCAAAAATGAGAGAAAACAAAATGATGTTCTTCATATTCATGTTAGGAACTTTCACAGTAGGTATGGCAGAATATGTAGTGACTGGTTTGTTAACGCAAATTGCTGACGACATGAAAGTCTCTATTTCAAGCGCTGGTTTACTAATAAGTGTCTATGCAATTAGTGTAGCTGTGATTGGTCCATTCATGAGAATATTCACTTTAAAAGTGCATGGACATCGATTATTGCCTATTCTAGTGGCTATATTCATTGTCAGTAATTTAGTGGGTATGTTAGCTCCTAATTTTAATATACTGCTATTATCTAGATTGATGTCAGCAGCAATGCACGCGCCATTCTTTGGTGTATGTATGAGTGTAGCGGCTGCGGTTGCTCCTCCCGCTAAGAAACCACAAGCAATTGCCTTAGTTCAAGCTGGGTTAACTATCGCGGTAATGATTGGTGTGCCGTTTGGTTCATTTCTTGGTGGATTCGCAAATTGGAGAACAGTATTTGGTGTAATGATCCTATTAGCTATCATTACAATGTTAGGTATGATTAAATTTGTTCCAAAAGTATCATTAAGTGCAGAAGCCAATATTGCTAAAGAATTAAAAGTATTTAAAAATCCACATATCCTTATAGTTATTTCTATCATTGTATTTGGATATAGTGGCGTATTTACAACTTATACTTTTATGGAACCAATGATTAGAGATTTCTCACCTTATAAAGTGGTAGGCCTTACAGTGTGTCTATTTATGTCTGGTCTTGGTGGCGTTATCGGTAATTTAGTTACTGGAAGTATTCCAGAATATAAATTAACTAAAAATCTCTATCTTACGTTTTTATTATTGTTCATCACAATTATTTTATTTGTTACTGTTGTGCATAACGCAGTTTTAGCGTTAATTGTATGTTTCATGTTTGGTTTTGGAACATTTGGTACGACACCATTACTCAATAGTAAAATTATATTAAGTGCTCATGAAGCGCCACTACTTGCGAGTACATTGGCTGCATCTGTATTCAATGTAGCGAATTTCTTGGGCGCAATCATTGGTTCAATTCTATTATCTATAGGTTTACCATATATTCAAATTACATTTATTTCAGGTGGTATCATTATTCTAGGTATCATACTTAACTTTCTTAATAATATTTATGAAAAGAAACACATTACATTCAATAATTAATTAAAAAATGCCTGTTCGCTATCTTTAGCGAGCAGGCATAATTGATTTAATATAAATAAACTTACATCATAAATCACTCTTTACTTATGATCTCTCCAAAATTTCGTATAATCTTTTTTCTCTTCCATATTTAGTTTAATCATGTCACCGATTAAATCATAATCAATCTCTTGGTTCCATTTGATTCTAAATAAATTTTCTGTCTGTGTATAACCACCGTTGGTCACACGTTTCTTAAATTGTTTCAAACAAGCTGCTTCAGGCATAATTGAGAAATGTTGTTTGGCTTTGCTGAAGGCAATTATAAACGTTTCGTTGTACGTGTACATTGGTTGATTCCATTTCACTACCGGTTTTAAATCTGAATATTGTGTTTCAATCCATTCAAATAAGTGTTTCAATTTTTCACGATGTTCTTCATTCTCGATCTCATTTATAAAAAGGTTAAATTCTGACATAACTTGCACCTCTCATTTTACGACTTTGAAATTTACGACTTTAGGTATATGACTCAAGTCGTTAGTTGATAAGTAATTGATTAATAGTTGTGCGCCTTCAATTTGGATGTCTTTAATGATTGGTTTATTTTCATACATATTATAATTACCACCACCAACAGCACGATAATTATTGACGCAAATAGTGTAGCTTTTATGTTCATTTAAAGGCTCCCCATTCACAAATAAATCACTCACTCGTTCTCCTAGAGCACGACCTACATGAATCGTATAATCAATTCCCGCAAAGATATCATAATTAAAATGTTGAGGTTTTGGCTCAAGGAAGTCTGCGCTCACACTTATTTCCTCATCATGCAAATCGAAATAAGCAGCTGACCGTTCAATAGCTAATTTAATATCACGACCTGTAAGTTCGATTACTTTAAATGTGTTAGGAAATGGATAGTTGTTGATGATATCACGCATAGTCACATCTTTATCGAAGCCTTTAGCAGAATCGAAAAGGGCAGTACAAGTAATATCAGCGCCACTACTTTCAAGTAAAATGTAGTTTAGTAAATTAATAAACGGATGAGGCTTAACTCTAGCATCAAAAGCATTCTCAACTCGCATTGAAGTGGGTAAAGTTGCAACTTTCTTATCTAGCCAATCTTCTAAATGAACTCTTAAATTTTGATCTTGTTGATTTATTTCAAAACTTGAACAATCCTCGACATCTAATAAGTGACAACTCTCTATTTGAACGTCATTGTCATGTTCAATATTTAAGACGATTTTTCCAACTTTAGTCCCTCTTGTACCAGGCTGTATGACGGCAGTTTGATTGTAAATGGTAGCAATATCACGATGTTGATGACCAGTAATTAATACATCAATGTCATCACTGAATAAACGCAAAATTTCAGAAGCTTCATTT
Organism: Staphylococcus capitis subsp. capitis; assembly: GCF_040739495.1. NCBI lineage: Bacteria > Bacillati > Bacillota > Bacilli > Caryophanales > Staphylococcaceae > Staphylococcus > Staphylococcus capitis. Next base: position 151,420 of record NZ_CP145263.1, read on the forward strand.
TCTCCAGTCAGAGCTTCAGTAGGCTCATCAGTTTCTAAATCACGTTCAAACCCACCATGATAACTTACGACTACCACATCACTTTGTTTTCGCAATTCAGGTAATTGTGAATATAGAGTTTCAACAGCACTTTGAAATGTCAAAGTTTCAATGTATTCAGGCTGTTCCCAATGTGGAATAAACTGCGTTGTTAAGCCAATTACACCTATAGTTAACCCCTGACTTTTTATGTAAGTGATACCTTGCCCTGTAAACGGTTCTCCATTTTCAAAAATATTCGCACATAGCATAGGATAATCAAGCTGATGTATGGTTTGTTTAAGATACTTTAGACCGTAATTAAACTCATGATTTCCAATTGTACCGAAATTAAAATTGAAACGATTATAAATATCAGTTAATGGACGACTAGTGGCTAATTCAGAAACTAAATAGTTACACAAAGGGGAACCTTGTAAAAAATCGCCGTTATCTATTTTTATACTGCCGTCATAGTGCGCGCGGTCTTGTTCAATGATATGATTAGCTTTTAATAATCCCATGGGTAATTCAACATCACGATGTGAGAAGTCAGTTGGAAAGATAAATCCATGCACATCACTTACAACATAAAATGCTAATTGAGTCATCCACTTAGAACCTCCTTGAATAAAGAAAAGGTTGGGACTTTAAAAGTTTAAGCTTTGGGAAACTAATTTATGATGTCCCAAAGCGGGATTTTAGCAGTAAAACTTATGGTTCTGCTTCAATCCTAAAACTTTCGTCCCGACCTCTTTTTAAATATTATATCTATAGTGTTAATGAATGTCTGTAGTTGTAACTACTTTTTTACCTTGTTTGAGTCGAATATGAGCATCATTAATATCTTCAGAAACTTTAGCAGTAAGTGTTAATGTTGCTTCTCCATTACTATCCGTTTTAACAGTTTGATCTTTACTATAGCCTGGTTGACTAAATTGGGACCCATCTGATGAGAAGCTACCGATTTGTTTACCTCCATCTTTATAAATACCAACTGTTAAATTATTAATTGTACTATTTGCATCATAACCTTTAAGTTTTACTGTTACTTTAAATGGATGGTTGGGCTGAATGCCTTGAGGTAGGTTGAATTCAGCGTTACCAGTTTGGTCATGATGAGAGTTGCTATTGTCATTAGAGCTACTTTCATCATTATTATCCGAACCACTTTGCGAACTACCGTAACTACCAGGTTTAAAAGTTGAACGGTCATACCATTTATAGCCTTTTTCTGGCTGTGACCAAGGTTCATGTTGAGGTTCAGTGGAATTTTCAGGTTTTTCAAAGTTTAGTAATGGGGTTTTATTATCAATTTTGACACCCGTATCCTTCATTGATTCGTGACTATCTGATTTTCCTAACCAAGTTGTGAGATTTTTTAAAAGTGTTCCATTATCCTGTTCTTTAAAGCCGTCATATGTTTTTTTCGATTTGCCATTATCTTCACGTTTATATTTAGGAGAACTGTCTTCTACAAGTGAAGTATCTCCAATAAATGCAGCCTTACCTTTACCAACTTTTGAAATAGCTATGTAAGGTCCTTCTTTAGTACCGCCACCACTATATATACCTTGGTCTACGGCGTGAGACCATTTTTGTTTATTAGATAAGTTTTCAGGCATATATACGATACCTTTAGCTTTATCAGGATCAGTAATAGCTAGAGTTGAACCTGAATGCATAGATACTGATTTCACATCTTTAGTAATTCCAAAGCTCTCTTTACTAGATACAATATTCTGAGTATTTAAATCGCCTAATGCATTGTATCTAAAGCGAACGCCGAATTGATTAGAAAGCCAATCTGAGCTTTTCACACCTTGCATTGCTTTAGAGTTTTTCTCTCCACTATTCATATCTTTTGTCATATCTTGGTAAGCACCACGACGATATCCATTCATAGATTCAGATGAATCGATTCGATTTAAATTTCTATCTGCATTGTAGTGGTCTGAAATAAATATGACACTACCCCCACGTTTTACAAAGTTAACAATAGCTTGTTGTTCTTTCTCTTTAAATGGATTATTAGCTTCCGGAATTACTAAAATATGAGCATTTTTAAGTGTTTCATTACTAATATTTGCTTCTCCATCTAATTCTTTAACGTTATATCCTTTGTTCTTCATAGAATCTGCATAATCTGAAAATGCACCGTCAATTACCCAGTCTGCGGCACCAGCTGTTTGTGCATGAGAGTTATCGAAAAGCACGGTTTGGTCAGATTGTCCCGAACTTGAAGATGTAGATTGTGTCGTTGCATGAGCTGATTGAATCGTAGTTACAGAAATGGCAGTAGCTAAAACAGTTGAACTTAACACTTTAAATAATTTCATCTCTTTATTTACTCCTCATTAAAAATGTATACCTTTCAAAATTATAGTATAAAAATTGGAGGGTAAGTAGAGACTTAACGATATTTTTACAAAGCCTTAGTAATTAATATAAAGTTTTTATAAATTTAATTAAAATTAAATGCTCATTACTTATTAGATGTGCTAATCTATAAATATGGTTTCTAAAATATACATATTACACTAACTTTTATTGTGAAGGGGACAGTTATGAGAATGAAGAATTTTAAGTTTTTAGTTGTACTTGTATTATCGGTAGTTATCTTTGCGGCAGCGTGTGGGAACTCTAGTTCATTAGATAACAATAAGAAAAGTTCAGATAGTGGATCAGATTCTGGTTCAAGTTCGGGAGATTATAAACCTAAAGAATTAACTGTACAGTTCGTACCATCTCAAAATGCTGACAAACTTGAAGCGAAAGCTAAGCCTTTAGAAAAGTTATTATCTGATAAATTAGGTATTCCTGTAAAAGTATCAGTATCAACGAATTACAATACAATTGTTGAAGCGATGAAGTCAAAAAAAGTAGACGTTGGTTTCTTACCACCAACTGCTTATACGTTAGCTCATGATCAAAAAGCAGCAGACTTATTACTTCAAGCACAACGTTACGGTGTTAATAAAGACGGTTCATCTAATAAAAAATTAGTGGATGATTACAAATCTGAAATCTTAGTTAAGAAAAACTCAGGAATTAAGAGCTTAAAAGATTTAAAAGGCAAGAAAATCGCACTACAAGATGTAACTTCTACAGCTGGGTACACATTCCCATTAGCTACACTTAAAAAAGAAACAGGTATCAATGCTACAAAAGATATGAAGATTGTAAATGTTAAAGGTCATGATCAAGCTGTTATTTCTTTATTAAATGGTGACGTTGATGCAGCTGCAGTATTCCAGGATGCACGAACTATAGTTAAAAAAGATCAACCAAATGTCTTTAAAGATACTAAGATTTTAAAACTAACTGAATCTATTCCTAACGATACAATTTCAGTACGTCCGGATATGGATAAAAAATTCCAAGAGAAACTTAAAAAAGCATTTAAAGACATCGCTAAATCTAAAAAAGGTCACAAAATCATTAGTGAAGTATATTCACACGAAGGATACACAGATACAAAGGATTCTAACTTCGATATCGTAAGAAAATATGAAAAAGATGTTCAAGACATGAAGTAATCAATTATACGATAAATTGAATAGAGTCAAAAAATAGAAAAGCTAGGAGACTGAATGAAAGATGATGATATCAACTATTCAGCTTCTTAGCTTTTCTTTATAAAAGAAGGGTGTTTGTTATGAGTCAAATTGAATTCAAGGATGTTAATAAAGTATATCCTAACGGGCACGTGGGGTTAAAAAATATTAATTTAAACATTGAAAAGGGTGATTTTGCCGTTATTGTTGGTTTATCAGGTGCAGGGAAATCGACTTTGCTACGATCTGTCAATCGCCTACATGATATTTCATCAGGTGATATTACAATTGATGGACAATCCATTACGAAAGCGCGTGGCAAACAATTATTAGAAATGAGACGTAATATTGGAATGATTTTCCAACATTTCAATCTCGTAAAACGTTCAACCGTACTAAGAAACGTACTGAGTGGCAGAGTGGGATATCATCCAACTTGGAAGATGGTACTCGGTTTATTCCCTAAAGAAGATAAAATCAAAGCAATGAACGCCTTAGAGCGAGTGAACATTTTAGATAAGTACGATCAACGCTCAGATCAACTCTCAGGTGGACAGCAACAACGTATATCAATCGCGCGAGCATTGTGCCAAGAATCAGCAATCATTCTTGCGGATGAGCCTGTTGCATCGTTAGACCCCTTAACAACAAAACAAGTTATGGATGATTTAAAGAAAATTAATGAAGAATTAGGAATTACAATCTTAATCAATTTACACTTTGTAGATTTAGCAAAGGAATATGGATCTAGAATCATAGGTCTTAGAGCTGGAGAACTTGTCTATGATGGACCAGCAAGTGAAGCGGATGACGATGTATTCAATCATATTTATGGTCGGTCAATTAACGAAGATGAAAAGTTAGGGGTGGAGTAAAATGGCAACACCTACATCATCAACGAGTAAATATGATCAATATTTAAATAAAAAGATGTCAATTAAAACAAGCTTTACAATTATTCTTATAGCGGTTCTCATCATATGGAGCTTTATTTATACAGGTTTTAGTATTGGAGATTTAATGATAGGTATTCCACAAATTGGTGCATTCTTTGGACAGATGGTACCACCAGATTGGAGTTACTTAGATCAAATTACGAAACCAATGTTAGATACAATTCGTATGGCAATTGTAGGCACATTCTTAGGGAGTATTGTATCAATACCTGTAGCTCTTTTGTGTGCAAGCAACATCGTTCAAACTAAATGGATTGCTATTCCAGCACGATTTATTCTCAATATTGTACGTACAATTCCAGACTTACTTTTAGCAGCAGTGTTTGTTGCGGTATTTGGTATTGGTCAAATTCCTGGTGTTTTAGCATTATTCATATTAACTATCTGTATCATCGGAAAGTTACTATATGAATCATTAGAAACAATTGAACCAGGACCTATGGAAGCTATGACGGCTGTAGGAGCAAATAAAGTTAAATGGATTGTCTTTGGTGTTGTTCCTCAAGCAATTTCTTCATTCATGTCATATGTTTTATTCGCTTTTGAAATTAATATTCGTGCATCGGCAGTTTTAGGACTTGTAGGTGCAGGGGGTATTGGATTATTTTACGATCAAACTCTAGGTTTATTCCAATACAAGAAAACTGCAATGATTATTTTATTTACTCTCCTCATCGTTGTCATTATTGATTTTGTAAGTTCGAAAGTGAGGGAAAAATTAGCATGAATGAACAAAAATACAAACTCAATTCAAAGAGATATCGTGAGAGAATTATAAAAAATTGGATTATTGCAGTTATTGTAGCAGCGATTATTATTTGGGCATTTGCAGGTATGCCAGCTTTAGAATTAAAAAGTAAATCGATTGAAATATTGAAGTCCATATTCAAAGGCTTATTTCATCCAGATCTAGGCTACATATATATTCCTGCCGGTGAAGACTTACTTAGAGGACTATTAGAAACATTTGCAATTGCAGTAATAGGGACATTCATTGCCTCTATTATATGTATTCCATTTGCTTTCTTAGGTGCAAGAAATATGGTGAAGTTAAGACCAGTAACTGGCATAAGTAAATTTATCTTAAGTATTATTCGTGTATTTCCAGAAATTGTAATGGCACTTATCTTTATCAAAGCCGTAGGACCAGGTTCATTCTCTGGAGTACTTGCATTAGGTATTCACTCCGTTGGAATGTTAGGAAAACTTTTTGTTGAAGATATTGAAAGTTTAGATTTTAGTGCTGTTGAATCATTAAAAGCTAGTGGTGCTAATAAAACTAAAACATTAATATTTGCAGTGATACCACAAATATTACCTTCATTTATATCATTAATTCTTTATCGATTTGAACTAAATCTACGTTCTGCCTCTATTCTAGGTCTAATAGGTGCAGGAGGTATTGGTACGCCATTAATCTTTGCACTCCAAACACGTTCATGGGATCGTGTGGGTATCATTTTAATAGGATTAGTGATTATGGTTGCGATTGTCGACCTAATATCTGGTGCTATTCGTAAGCGTATTGTTTAGTCATTTTATCTGAAAATAAGTATGCCTACCGTCTAAAAAGTTATGAATCATAAAAATATATAATAAGACGTCAGGTATACTTATTTTTTAAAAGAAAAAGAGTTTTACGAGCGTAAGCACAAGAGTTGAGTGAGAACGACACGCATGTTAATATGCATGTGCATATAAAATTCGAGGAAGGAGCTTTTAATGATGAATGTACTAGTAATTGGTTCAAATGGTGCAGTGGGCAGAAAAGTTATTTCGCAATTAAAAGACACTGAACATTCCTCTGTAGCACTTGTACGTAAAGAAGAACAAGTAAGTGAACTAAAAGAGTTAGGTGCAGATAAAGTCGTTGTCCAAGATTTAGAGGAAGATTTTTCAAGTGCTTTTGAAGGCGTAGATAGTGTCATATTTACAGCAGGTTCAGGTGGTAGTACTGGTGCAGATAAAACTTTATTAGTAGATTTGTGGGGAGCTAAAAAAGCTGTGGACTACGCTACTAAACATCAAGTGAAGAAATTTGTTCATTTAAGTGCTACAGATAGTGTTGAACCTGATAAAGAAACTGATGTTATGAAACCATATGCCGTAGCTAAACATTTCTCAGATCTTTATATTGAAAATTCAGATCTAAATTACACTATTGTCCATCCTGGCCCACTTCAAAATGAAGAAGGTACAGGTAAAATTAATGCTGAATTAGATATCACAAGAGATCCTAATAGCTATACAATTCCTCGCGAAGACGTAGCAACTGTATTAATCGAAGCTCTTGATGCGTCAGCAGTTGAAGGTAAAGATATCTTCATTCAAACAGGTCAAACTGATATTAAGGATGCAATCAACAATATAAAATAAGTGATATATACTACCCGTTCAAAGTTCATAAAACATTTTGAACGGGTTTTTAATTTAAGGTTATTAGACTTATGTTGAATCATGGTAGTGGTTATTAAGTATTCGTGTCCTAACAACTCGTGATATAATTATAGAAAGCTATTTAATAATAATAGAATTATAAAATGATTGAATATATAAAGTTTAACCTATCTTTAAATGTGAAAGTAGGTTTGAGATCAACGATAGATAAGAGACTGTAATGTTTATAGCGTATAAGTTATAGACTTAAGTTCCCAATTTACATTTCCAAGAACATCATAATAGAATTTACAACTAGAAGGTTTGGAGAACATTTAAATGAAACATTTTTTAAAAATACATAAACATACTCTAAGAGAAAATACATTGATAAGTCTTATTTTTATAATGAGTTTATATAATAAATGGTTGCTACTTTTAGCGATTATTTTATCGGTTCTCTTGTTAAAAAGAGGAATACTTGGAGTGATCCAACTTATTTACCTCTATACTATAAGGAATTTAATGATTTCATTTTTCGACATGAGTGATAGCGCGTATAATCTTACATATGCGATTTACATTCTCATTTATGTTATAGGAATATTTTTCTTAATTAGACATATCAAACGTTGGGTAAGAAGCTATCTGATATTTACCTTTGCTCTAGCTTCAATCACTTTGATGCTAATTTATATCATAATGTCTTTGATTACATCTAATGATCCTCTTTATTCAATAACTAAACTCATTAATTACTTTATTCCATTAATCATTATTGTTACTTTAGTTTATCTTATCAAAGAAGTAGATGAACTTATTAAATGGCTAGCGAATCAAGTTGTAACATTCATTCTTTTTACATTAATACCTTTAGTGATGTCATTAATAAAAGTTCTTTCTCAAGAACAATCATTTAAAGGGTTCTTCAATGACTCAAATACGTTTGCAGTCTTTCTTATATTAGGTTTATTAACTCTCATTATTTCATCTATGAAATATCATAAATTTAACTTCTTCGTCATGTTTGTTATGATGTCGGGAATTTTTGAACTTTATGTAACTCATTCTAAGTTGGCATGGTTTGTATTTATAGTATGTTTATTTCTCTCTTGATTGCTTTTAATTTTGAAAAAGCGTTATAAATATTTAACGATTCCCTTAATAATTTCAATAATTATATTAAGTATCTTTCAACCGTCAATTCATTATTTAATTAAAAGCTTTGTGTTAAATGGTAACTCAGTTAAGAGTGTTTTAATGCCAAAGGATAATCAAATTAAAAATATCGAGAATGTGCTAGAAACACATATGCTTATGGGGAATGGATTTGGTATGTCATTGCACGGTTTGACTAAAAATATGGATATAGAGGCAGGGAATGTGGTTTTTCAACTTATCATGTTTACTGGGGTAATTGGTTTAGCTTGTTATGTGATATATGTATTAAAAGTTATACTGTTAGCCACATATATGTTTAAACTCACGTTTGTGCTCTTTATAGCAACCTTACTGACTAATACCGTAGAAATCGTAATGTTTAACTCAATAAATATCGGTGCTCTTTGTTACATTCTTTGGGTGATTTATCTCAAGGATGGTTTACATAGGGATAGTAAGAATAAAATGGTTAAAAAATCTCTAGAGGTTGATAAAAGAAATATATAATCAAGGTTGTCCTATATACATTTATTTATTAATTTGAAATTTAAATAAATGTATATGTCTTTAGATAAATTGCCAATAATCTAATGAAAAACAATAAAGTCGTCTTGAATTCCTATATATCAAGTCGGCTTATTATATGCATTTTTATGTATATTAATACATCAAGCTAAATTTATTTTATAGCTGAAAACGATTTAAATCCTAATTGATTTACCTATAAAATTAATATAACGCTTTCATAAAAAGAATTTAATTTCAATAGTTATGAGGTAAAATTTTTGTTTATTTTTCGAAAAATCACGCTTATCTAAGCGTCTCATTACACCTAAAGTGTATAAAGATACCTTAACGATATTTTTAAAATTTAGTTATATAAATATTGTGTTAAATTGGTTGCTTTTTACATATAGCGGGTTATATACTTAAGAAAATGAATATTTATGGTATAAATAACTATTTTTTACAAATTTTTAGGGATAAGTGAAAGGTCGATTATGTCAAAAAAGAAAGAGATTTTAACAAGAGTCTTGGCCAAGAAAAAGCCCGGGTCAAACTCTATAAGTCCGGTAAAAACTGGGTTAAAGCGAGTATTAGTGAATTTGAATTATTAAGAACAATGGGAGTGCCTTTTTTAAGTAAAAATATTAAAAAAGAAAGCCAAACTAAAGATAATAAAGGTAGTAGATTCAAGAAGAATGCTGCTAAGACAACGGCCCTAGTCGGCGGAGCGTTCACATTCAACATGCTTCAAGATCATCATGCGTTAGCTGCTTCTGAGACGCCAATGACTTCAGAAATTTCATCTAATAGCGGAACAGTTGCCAATCAAAACTCTACTACTATAAGAAATTCGCAAGCAAAGGTAACGAATAACACAACGTCAAATTCCACGCAGCAAAGTAGTGAAATCAAAAATTCTACTACTAAAACATCATCATCAGAAGTGATAAATAAAAACGAATCTAGTAGCGAAAAAGCTGTAGAAAGCAATCAAAATAGTGAAAGCATAAAAAAAAGAAGCTAGTGAAAGTACGAATAAAGCACAAAATAGCGAACAATCTAAATCATCTTCAGAAAAATCTTCTATAAGTAAATCAACTGTTTCAAATACATCATCCACGAATAATGACAAAAATTCCCAACAACCTAAGAATACATCCACATCAGAAAAAACTTCTCAGGAATCTCAACAATTAAAATCAACATCAGAAAGTTCAAATAATAAAAAAGAGGGTCAATCTAGACTTACTCAACATAGCCAAACAGCAACTCAAAAAGATACTATTAATAACCAAACAAGCACTCATACTTCAGAAAAGCCGACTATTAATAAGAACTCTCAATCAGCAAGTGAATCATCGACATCAAAAGTAAGTAACTTGAGAACATTCAGTCGAATGAGTGTCTTTAAAACATTGGCAGCTACACCAGCTGCTTCTACAACAACTACTGCGTCAAGCGTATCTTCAAATTCAGTAGTAGTAACTAAAGATAACTTTAACGATCATATGAATGTTTCAGGTTCAGCGGTATATGATCCTAAAACAGGTATTGTCACTTTAACGCCAGATGAAAAGAGTAAAAAAGGTGCCATTAGTTTAAATACACGTTTAGATTCAAATCGTAGTTTTCGTTTTGATGGTAAGGTCAATCTTGGTAATAGATATGAAGGATTTCATAATTCTACGGATGATTTTGATGGAGGAGACGGTATAGGTTTCGCCTTTTCTCCTGGTGACCGAGGTGAGATAGGTAAAGAAGGTGCAGCTGTAGGAATAGGTGGATTAAAAAATGCATTTGGGTTTAAATTAGATACCTTCCATAATACTTCACCACCTAAAGGGGATGCCAAAGCTAATAAAGATCCAAGTAGTATGATTGGGAAAGGTGCCTTCGGTGCGTTTGTCTCAACAGATACAAATGGTGTGGCGACAACTGATGTAAATAGTGCATCTCCTTTAAAAGTGCAACCAACGGATAATTCTCTCCAAGACTTTGTGATTGATTATAATGGAGATACAAAAGTTATGACTGTTACCTATGCAGGTCAAACATGGACTAAAAATATGTCCGACTGGATTAAAAGGAGTGGTTCTACAACGTTTTCATTATCAATGACTGTGTCTACAGGTGGAGCTAAAAACCTTCAACAAGTTCAATTTGGTACATTTGAATATACACAATCTGCTACGGCACAAGTAAGGTATGTGGATGCTAATACAGGTAAAGATATCATCCCTCCTAAAACATACGCTGGCGAAGTTGATGGCAGTGCGACTATTGATAAACAAATAGATGCAATGAAAAGTAAGGGATATAACTATATTGGTGTAGATAGTACTGGTGCACCTAATTATATAGATAGTACTGGAACAGTTAAATTAACTAATGCTGGTCAAAATATTATTTACAAATTTAATGATGCACAAAAACCGACGATTAGTGTCAGTAATCCAACTATAGAAGTAGGGAAACCTACGTCACCAATTAGCGTTACAGTTACAGATAATAGTTCAGATCCGGTTAAAACAACTGTAACAGGATTGCCAGATGGATTATCATTTGATAGTACTACTAATACCATTACAGGTACACCTACTCATATAGGTACAACGACTGTACAAGTGCATTCTGAAGATTCAACTGGTAATGCTTCAGATAGCAGCTTTGTCATTACAGTTAAAGATTCTACTGGACCAACGATTACACAGATTAGTAATCAATCATCAGAAGTTTATAATCCAATCAATCCAATTACTATTAGTGCAACAGATAATAGCGGTGCTAAGGTAGATAACGAGGTATCAGGATTGCCAGATGGTCTTACATTTGATTCGAATACGAATACGATTAGTGGCACGCCAAGTAAAATGGGTAGTTTTACCATAACTATTACTTCAAAGGATGAGACTGGGAATACATCAACGTCTACATTTAAGTATGATGTTACTAGAAATAGTACTAGTGATTCCATATCTACTTCTTCAAGTAAGAGCCTTTCAACATCAAAAAGCAATAGTATAGCTAATTCAGAAAGTGCGTCAACAAGTAAGGCGAATTCAGAAAGTACGTCAACAAGCACAAGTATTGCAGATTCGCAAAGTAAATCAGCAGCTGAAAGTACGTCAAAATCAATAAGTGAGAGTAATTCGAAAAAAGCATCAGAGAGTACAAGTAAGTCAGCAAGCACTAGCATATCAGATAGTGACTCAGCTAGCACAAGCACGTCATTAAGTGACTCAACTGCTAGTGTAAGTGCATCAGAGTCAACGAGCACAAGTGCATCAGGATCAGTGAGTGAATCAGAAAGTACATCTGACTCAACAAGTGAATCAGAAAGCACGTCAATAAGTGGTTCAGAATCAGAAAGTACATCTGAATCCACAAGTGAGAGTGATTCAACAAGCGCAAGCACGTCTGAATCACTAAGTACGTCAACATCAGAAAGTGAATCTGCTAAAGAGAGCACTTCAACGTCAATGAGCACGAGCGATTCGAGCAGTGAGAGTACATCAACATCTAACAGTACATCAGAGTCAACAAGCACAAGTGCATCAGATTCAGAAAGTGAAAGCACGTCAATAAGTGATTCAGAATCAGAAAGTACATCAGGATCAACAAGCGTGAGTGAATCAGAAAGCGCGTCAGAGTCAACAAGTGCATCAGAAAGTGCATCTGACTCAACAAGTGAATCAGAAAGCACGTCAATAAGTGGTTCAGAATCAGAAAGTACATCTGAATCCACAAGCGAGAGTGATTCAACAAGCGCAAGTACGTCTGAATCACTAAGTACATCAACAAGCACAAGTGAATCGGATAGTGAGAGTATGTCAACATCAACAAGCGCGAGTGATTCAGATAGTACAAGTGAATCAATAAGTGACTCAATTGCTAGCGTAAGTGCATCAGAGTCAACAAATGCAAGTACATCAGTTTCTACGAGCACAAGCGAATCAAGTAGTACAAGTGAATCAATAAGTGACTCAAGCAGTGAGAGTACATCATTATCTGACAGTATTTCAGAATCATTAAGTACTTGTGAAAGTGAATCCACTAAAGAGAGCACGTCAACGTCAATAAGCACAAGCGACTCAACAAGTACTTCTGACTCAGAAAGTACATCAACATCTACGAGTGAGAGTGACTCATCAAGTCTAAGCACCTCAGACAGTACAAGTACATCAATGAGCAATTCAAATAGTGCGAGTGAGTCACTAAGTGGCTCAACAAGTACCTCAGGTAGTACTTCAAGTAGCGCAAGTACATCGGATTCATTAAGTACATCAACATCAGGTAGTTTAAGTAGTTCACAAAGCGACTCATCAAGTGCAAGCGCATCAACAAGCACTTCAGACTCAGAGAGCACATCAACATCAACAAGCGACAGTGTATCAACAAGTCTAAGTACCTCAGACAGTACAAGTACTTCAATGAGTGCTTCAAACAGTGAAAGCGAGTCAATATCATCTAAGAGTCAATTCTCATCCTCTATGGTTGAATCGACTAGCTCTATGGTTGAACCGACTAGCACATCGTTGCCAGAATTTGATTTACCATCATACTTGGCTTCAGAATCAATCAGTGCTTCAACATCAATGAGTAGTTCAGAATCACTAAGTACATCAACATCAGATTCCTTAAGTGATTCGACATCGACGAGCGTATCGCTTTCAAACAGTGATTCAACATCAAATTCTCAATCAGTCAGTGATTCTAACTCTAGTAGCACATCAAGTTCAGAAAGTGTCTCTACGTCAGGTAGCACATCAAGTTCAGATAGCATGTCAACATCAATTAGCACATCAACAAGTATGAGTAATTCTGAATCAGAAAGTGCATCAGACAGTAATTCGACATCAACAAGTGAATCAATAAGCGCATCAACATCAACGAGCGGGAACACTTCAAATAGTGTAAGTACTTCAGATAGTACAAGCACATCCGACTCAGATAGTACTTCAATGAGCACAAGTACGTCTGACTCAATAAGCACATCAACATCAACAAGCAACTCGGATTCTTCAAACCATCAAGGTTCGCTTGTGGATCCTAGTGGATTCAAACCTAGTCACCAAAATCCAGGTGAACAACATCTTAGTGGTAGTATGGATTCTTCAGAATTCATTAATTCTAATCAGTCGAATAAAGAATCTAATTTCACTTCTGAAAATGAACACAATCATAATCAAGTGACTCAACATGGTGAAAAACATTCAGATCAACAAAATGACAAATCATTACCTAATACTGGTGAAGATGAAACAAATAGAGGCGGATTAGTTTCATTAGTATTAATAATGTTAGCTGGTTTAGGATTAATTAGAAGATCTAAAAAGGATAAAAATAAAGATAGAAAAAATAATGAAGATTAATCATAGCGATTAGTTACTTAATATTAAAAAGGCTAGGGTAATATAAATAAAATGATTACTATCACAAGTAAAACTAATTTATTTATCTCCTTAGCCTTTTTGATATCATTTGAAAATGAAATAAACCATTTGATTAGGGTGAAAATATGTTGAAAGAATTTGAATATAAAATTCTATATAAAAGAATATTATTTACATGTTTCATTTTAATTATTTACATACTTGGCAGTAATATTTCTATTGTCGGTAATGAAGCAATTAAACAACATAAGGATTCATTCTTTAAGCTAGCAATTTCCAATGTCGGTGGAGACTTAAATACATTGAATATTTTTTCACTAGGACTTGGACCATGGTTAAGCTCAATGATTATCATTACCCTAATGAATTATAAAAATGAAGATAAAGTGAAAACATAAACGCGCGTAGAACGTCATTTTAAAGAAAGATTATTAACACTTCTTTTAAGTACGATTCAGGGATTCTATATCATACATTCATTTATTAATAAAAAGGCGATAACTGATACAAATATTTTTATATTGTTACTTGTCTTAATTACAGGAACGTTATTTTTATATTGTTACTTGTCTTAATTACAGGAACGTTATTTTTAGTATGGTTAGCTGACCAAAATACCACATACGGCATTGCTGGACCTATGCCAATTGTATTAATGAGCCTTGTTAAATCAATGTTCAATAGTCATTTTGCTAAATTAAATTTAAATCCAATACTATTGGTAATTATCATCTGTTCATTGGCTTTGATACTCTTCATCTTACTCTTTATAGAACGGTCAGAGTATCGCTTAGAATACAATGATATTATGAATATTTCTTCAAAGGATACACCAACTTATTTGTCGTGGAAGTTAAATCCGGCGGGAAGTATAACGATAATGATGAGTTTATCTATCTTTATACTTGAGAATAATATAGTTAATCTCATAGGTAGACTTGCCGTAGATAAGGATTTTGAGACGACTATTTTCAGTTTTTCAAACCCTATAGGTATTACAATCTATTTATTGATGCAAATCGTATTAGGGTATGTCTTATCACGATTTTTAATTAACACGCGACGTAAATCGAAAGAATTTCTTAAAAACGGAAATTATTTTGAGGGGATATATCCAGGTAAGCATACGACACGATTTTTATCACAAAAAGCACGCCGTGTTTGTTGGTCTGGTTCAATCATTGTAGCTATTGTGTTAGCTATTCCATTATATTGTTCATTACTTGTGCCACATTTATTTGAGGAAATTTACTTTTCGATTCAAT
This sequence comes from Staphylococcus capitis subsp. capitis, assembly GCF_040739495.1. NCBI lineage: Bacteria > Bacillati > Bacillota > Bacilli > Caryophanales > Staphylococcaceae > Staphylococcus > Staphylococcus capitis. The sequence continues at coordinate 166,653 of NZ_CP145263.1, forward strand.
TGATTGTCTTTGTTTATATAGGTATCAATATCGCAGAAACACTGCGTGCGTATTTATATTTAGATGGTTACAAGCAAATATTAGATAAATATTGGTAAGGAGGAAATTATGAAGCGTTTTATTCCTGCATGGTATAGTCATGATAAATGGTGGGAAAGTACATCAGTACCTTTCTATCAAAAGCGTCAATACACAGACTTTGATGATATGATCAGTTTAATGACAATGCATAGTAAAAATAATGTGAATTATCAGTTGATGATACTTAGTTTCAGTCCTTATCTCAGAACTTTCCTCCATAGATATGATTTGTTTGAAACCAACTATTGGTCTGTGTTTGATGATATTCAAGGTGTTAGTCATCAAACGCCACAGGCAATTGATTATCGAGATTTAGCGTGGCCTGAAAATACAGAATTTATATTTACTCCTTATAAAATTCAGGCGGTCACAGGGGAACATACTTTTTCAAAGATACACTTTAGTCAAGAAGGATATTTAATGTGGATAGAAGACTTTCAACACAATATAATCCAACGACGCTATGTCATTGATGATAGAGGTTTTATTTCAGCGGTTAGAACATATACTGAAACGGGTCAAAGTAAAATGAAACATTACTTCTCAATCAAAGGAGAAGAAATATTTAAAGAAGATTTGAGAAATAAAACAGTGACAATTAAGGAGCAATTCCAATCAAATTTTAAACAAACAACTTATGCAACTATGGCAGATTTAATTGAAGAAAAGTTCAAAGAGTATGCCGAAAGAGAGATGAAAAAAGATGACTTAATCATCGTTGCATCAGATGAAAGACACAATTCAGTGATGGCTCATACGATAGATGAGTCTTCTTTATGTTTTTCAGTATTTACTGAGCGAAATAAGAAAGTAACGCCCGAACTATTTGATTCGATCTCTCAAGCACGCTATTGTCTAGTCGATACGCAAGACAATCAGAGAGAGATTCAACGTTATGCTAAGGAGTCTCAAACACATCTACATTTATTAAGAGTAACTCCCTTTGATGCGCAAACGATATCTAATAAAAGTAGTCAACTCTATGATACGTATGTAGGGTTATGGATAGATCAATTACCTAAACATGAATTGCGAGTGATTTTAACTTCATTATTTCAATATATTCAGCAAAAAGATCATTTCAAGTTAAAATTACTTACCAAATACAAGAATGATCCAAACGACTGGTTAATGGAAGAAATTGCTCGACTCAATGATACGTACCACCAAGAAAAACAAGAACATTCTGAAGAAATAGAGGATATATTGGCATCACAAATAAAAAAAGAGTCGGTCATAGGATTGGAGTATGTACCTTTTTCAGAAGACTTTGTTAGAGCTGTCTCAAATTTAAGGTTAGTTGTCGATTTATCAAATGAACCAGACCTCTTTCTACAAATCTGTTGTATAGGCGCAGGCGTGCCACAAGTTAATTATAGAGGGACTGATTATGTTAAATATGAACAGAATGGTTTAATCATAAAAGATATTTCTCAAATCGTCTCAGCTTTAGATTACTTTTTAGTACATTTAAAAAAGTGGAATTATTCGTATGCATATTCCATGAGATTAGTAGATGAATTTAGTTCTATAAATATCATTCATCAAATTAATCAATTGTTTGAAGGTGATGATAAGTATGCCACGTACATTTAAAGTACTCCAAATTGGAGGAAATGATTTAGAAAACCTTTTTGAAAATAAAAGAGAAGTCGAATGGGATTATATAGATACGGCTGTATTTGATTTTGAAAGTGGTTATCTCGAAGCAGTAGAAGCTCTTATAGAACAAAACGGGGCATTTGATTTTGTGTTTACACAAGCGCTGTACTCTGAGTCACTTATCAATTTATTCAAAATCGTTAGCACGCCCTATAACACGGTGATAGACGAGGCATATTGGGATGTGCATTTTCAAGAAGAAAAGATCGTTCAGCAGAATTTTATCAAACCTCTCAAGTATGATAATGAGGAAGATTTGCATCAGAAATTACAGGCGATAACATTTCCTGGGCAATATGGTGATAAGGTAACACCTATACATTGTCGTGTAAATACAGCGTTTATTGGTAAATACCAATTTAACGGTAATGAATCGTTAGAGATTTCGGGAAACTTTGGCGACCAACTTACACCTCTTGTCACATGGAGTCGAAACATTATTGCTGATGAAAATAAAGTCAATCAAATATGGCCAGAATTTAAAATTGAAGGTGAAGTTAAGAAACAGTATACGCTACGTATGATACCGGTCTACTCTACTGAGCAACCAGTTGAAACATTCATCTTTGAACAGAATGAATTAGACCAACCGATAGAGTTGCCTGCGAGACCGTATAAAGCTAATGTGAGTGTTTCTCTCAAAGCGCAAGGAGAAGGTAAGTTATATGTAGGTTCAATTCACAAGCGTTGGTCTAGGTTGGAATTAGGTCAATTTATTCTAGGAGGACAATGGTTTAGCGATAAAAACCGTAATGAGTTCTTTCATTACTTCAATCCAGGTGATTTTAAACCACCATTGAATGTGTATTTTAGTGGCTATAGAACTGCTGAAGGCTTCGAAGGTTTCTTTATGATGAACCGTTTGAATGCACCTTTCATTTTAATTAGTGATCCTCGAATTGAGGGTGGGGCCTTTTATTTAGGATCTGAAGATTATGAGAATGGCATTAAAGATGTCATCCTGGGTGCGTTAGATTATTTAGGTTTTACCCATGACCAATTGATACTTTCAGGATTATCAATGGGATCTTTTGGTGCTTTATATTATGCGACACGACTTCAGCCGGCAGCAGTGATAGTAGGTAAACCATTGATTAATGTCGGAACGATTGCTAATAATATGAAGCTAGTCCGTCCTAACGACTTTGGTACATCTTTAGATGTTTTAAGATCTAATGAAGGCGGTATTTCTGAAAATGAAATCAACCAACTTGATCAAAAATTTTGGAATCAAATACACAACAGTCAACTCACCCAGACAACATTTGCGATTGCATATATGGAGCACGATGATTATGATATCAATGCCTTTCATGAATTATTACCAGTACTTACAAAACAATATGCGCGTGTAATGAGTAGAAGTGTACCAGGGAGACATAATGATGATTCTTCGACAATTACTAACTGGTTTATCAATTTTTATCATTTAATCATGGCACAACAATTTGGGAGAGAGTCACATGCAAGAAGCTAAACAATTTGAAGTGAAATGGCGATTAGTCAATCTAACTACATTTATGTATGGCACTAAGTTACATTTTAATAAAGATGATATTTATTTTGAAAATCCACTAATGCCTTCAGGTACAGTGATTCACAATTGGTATATGCTGACGAACTTTACAGAAGATCGTGTGAGTCCTAAACTTCCGATATTAAAAAAAGGACATCGTTACTTATTTAAATTTAATTTTCAAGTCGAGCCTGAAGGAGCAGCCTATTTCAAAATTAAGTTTTATCGTAAAAACAAAGAACAATTTGAATACAAAATTATTAAAAATAAGGAAGAAGAAATCGTTTATTCGTTAGAAGCGCATTCTTATCAGTTGGAGTTAGTTAATGCTGGGATGGATCATCTTCACTTTCAAAATATAACGATTGTGGAGCTAGGAAATGGGACATACCGTAACTCAAGTACTGCAAAAGGCATTAACACTAAAGAGAAGTTTGAAATTATGAATCGTGTGATAAAAAATGCAAGAACGTATGACTTGGATGCACTTTCCGATGCTGGAGGTGAAAGCCGTGAATAGCGGTATTAACCCAATCATAAACAACATGAGATTGCGTCGAGTAAGTAAATCTTTAAATCAAATTAATGCATTAAGCAATGAATATGCGAACTATACAGATGAACAATTAAAAGCGAAAACGTTACAATTTAAAGAACGGTTACAATCTAGTAAAACTACCTTGGACAAGTTATTGCCTGAAGCGTATGCCACTGTACGTGAAGCGTCGAAACGTGTGCTTGGAATGTACCCAAAGGATGTTCAAGTACTTGGAGCAATTGTCATGCACCAAGGTAATATTGCTGAGATGCAAACGGGTGAAGGTAAAACTTTAACGGCTACGATGCCACTGTATTTAAACGGGCTCACAGGAAAAGGTGCCTACCTTATTACTACTAATGAATATCTTGCGAAACGTGATTATCAAGAGATGAAACCATTATATGAATGGCTTGGCCTTAGCGCATCTCTTGGCTTCGTCGATATACCAAACTATGAATATGAAGAAAATGAGAAGTATCATCTATATCATCATGATATCGTTTATACGACGAACGGACGTCTTGGCTTCGATTATTTAATTGATAATTTGGCTGACGATATACAAGCTAAATTTCTACCAGACTTAAATTTTGCAATTATTGATGAGGTCGACTCAATTATTCTAGATGCAGCTCAAACACCACTCGTTATTTCAGGTGCACCACGTGTACAATCTAATTTATTTCATATTGTTAAATCATTTGTAGAAACACTTGAAGAGGATGTTCATTTTCAAGTGAAATTTAATAAAAAGGGAGTTTGGTTAACTGAAGAAGGGATAGAAGCGGCGAATCATTACTTTAAAGTAAATAATATGTACGAGAATCAACATTTTGATTTAGTCAGAATTATCAACTTATCGCTTCGTGCAAAGTATTTATTTAAGTATAATTTGGATTATTTTATCTTTGATGGTGAAATCGTGTTAATTGATAGGATAACAGGGCGCATGTTACAGGGCACTAAACTACAGTCAGGTTTACATCAAGCGATTGAAGCGATTGAGGATGTTGAGATTTCTAGAGATATGAGTGTGATGGCGACGATTACATTCCAAAACTTGTTTAAGCAATTTAATCAATTTTCCGGAATGACAGGGACCGGTAAACTAGGGGAAAAAGAATTCTTCGATTTATATTCAAAAATAGTGGTAGAAATCCCAACTAATAGTCCAATTAAACGTGACGATCGTCCAGATAGAGTCTTTGCGAATGGAAATATTAAGAATGAAGCGATTTTAAAAAGTGTCGTTGATATTCATCGCACCCAGCAACCAGTACTTCTTATTACTAGAACAGCTGAAGCTGCAGAATATTTCTCACAGCAATTATTCAAAAAAGACATACCTAACAACTTGCTTATCGCACAAAATGTTGCGAAAGAAGCACAAATGATAGCAGAAGCTGGGCAGTTATCAGCGGTAACAGTGGCGACAAGTATGGCTGGACGAGATACTGATATTAAATTAGCTAAAGATGTCTTCGAAATTGGTGGATTAGCAGTCATAATTAATGAGCACATGGAAAATAGCCGTGTAGACCGTCAATTGAGAGGGCGTTCAGGACGTCAAGGAGACCCAGGATATTCTCAAATTTTCGTATCATTAGATGATTATTTGGTAAAACGTTGGAGTAATTCTAATTTAGTGGGAAATGAAAAACTACTAACGTTGGAATCTTCAAAATTAGAAAATAGTACACTATTCCAAAGACGAGTGAAGTCAATCGTTAATAAAGCGCAACGTGTTTCTGAAGAAACTGCCATGGTTAATAGAGAAATGGCTAATGAATTTGAAAAAAGTATTAGTATTCAGCGAGAAAAAATTTATGACTTAAGAGATCAAATTCTTGAGAGAGAACACTTTGAGGACTTTAACTTTGAACAAATAGCGCGAGACGTCTTTGCGAATGATATTAAATACAAAAAGTTAATCAACGAAGAAGCACTGATTAATTACATTTATAAAAATTTAAGTTTTGTTTTTAATGAAACTGTTACAAATATAGACATTAAAAATCGTGAAGAGGTTATACAGTTTTTAATAAAACAGTTTAAGCAACAACTTAATCATAATCTGAAAGAAGTATCTGACCCATACTTAAAACGCCGTTTTTTACAAAAGTCCTTTCTAAAAGCAATTGATAGTGAGTGGATAGAACAAGTGGATAACTTGCAACAACTTAAAACAAGTGTCAATAATCGACAAAATGGTCAACGAAACATCATTTATGAATATCATAAAGTTGCTTTAGAGACGTATGAATTAATGGCGAAGGACATCAAAAGAAAAATCATTCGAAATTTATGCTTAAGTATTCTAACATTCGATAAATCTGATGATATGGTCATCCATTTTCCATAAATAAAGAGGTGTAAAGGCATGACGATTTATAATATAAATTTTGGTATTGGGTGGGCAAGTAGTGGGGTTGAATATGCGCAAGCCTATCGAGCTCAGCTGCTTCGTCAACTCAACTATCCAATCAAGTTTGTGTTTTTAGATTTTATTCAATCTGAAAATATTCAAACTCTAACGAGTAATATTGGGTTCAAAGATGATGAAATTATCTGGTTATATCAATACTTCACAGACATTAATATCGCTCCCACTACATATACATTTAATGATTTAATATCAGAGCTTGGTAACGAGGTCTCAAGTTATGAGCGAAATGGGAAAGTATTGAGACTGTATTTAGACAATAATGAGACTTTCGTTACATGCTATTTAAAAAATCCTGAAGAAAACTATGTCGATCGTGCAGAATTTGTAGTGAATGGCATGTTAATTCGTAAAGATTTTTATAGTTATGTGCGTACATTTTCTGAGTATTATGCGCCGTATGATAAGAGAGCTAAACTATATATGCGTCAATTCTATAATGAGGACGGATCAATTGCTTATAAAGAATACATAGATGATGAGGCACATGTATATGTATTTGATGATGCACGTTTATATAGTAAAGAAGAATTTATCGCGTATTTTATTCGCAAACTTCACTTAGAAAGTGACGACATTGTCATTATTGATCGCGCTACAGATGTAGGCCAGGCTATTTTACAAAATAGGGGCGAAAGCAAAGTGGGTGTGGTTGTCCATGCCGAGCATTATAGTATGAACTCAACTGATGATACACATATTTTATGGAATAATTATTATGAATATCAATTTGAGAATGCAAAATACATCGATTTCTTTATTACAGCAACAGATTTACAGAATAAGATATTAAACGAACAATTCAAAAATTATACGCATGATTCTCCTAGAATCAGAACGATACCAGTGGGTAGTCTACATCAATTAATCTATCCGCAAGAACCTAGAATGCCTTTCTCTATAATCACTGCTTCGCGCTTAGCAAGTGAAAAACATGTGGATTGGATAGCCCTAGCAGTAATTAAAGCGAGAAAAGCGCTACCCGAATTAACATTTGATATTTACGGCCATGGTCCTGAACAAGAAAGAATCGAGAATATAATCCAAGAACATCATGCTCAAGACTATATTCGGTTAAAAGGACACGTGAACCTTCAAGATGTCTATCGTCATTATCAACTATTTGTTGCCGCTTCACAAAGTGAAGGCTTCGGTTTGACACTAATGGAAGCAGTAGGTTCAGGTCTAGGCATGATAGGATTTGATGTCAATTATGGTAGTCCAACATTTATTAAAGATGCTCATAATGGTTACCTTATTCCTATTAACTTAGATAGAGAATCCATCAACGACGTCACAGATCACATGGCGACTAAGATCATCCAATATTTTGAAAAGGGCCCCTCACACCCGCACGATGTATCATACGAAATTGCTGAGGAGTTTAAGACAACTCATATAGTTGAAAAATGGGAACAATTAATTAAAGAGGTGCTACATGATTAATTTATTCGAGAATTATGATAGTAATACCCGTGAGTTACATGAATCACTTAAAATAGCTGGCTATCATCCTTTTACAATTGTATTAAATGATGATGGTTTCTTACCGGATGAAGTGACTTCACCTTATCAATACTTTGCAAATTATCAAATCTATGATGATGACAAACCTGCATTTTTTAATGATGTAACTACACCGCCCTTTTGGGAAATAAAAGGAAACGGTACGATGGCTCAAGTCATAGACATGGGCGAGTTGCGAGGTAAAATATTCTATAAAGAAAATTATAAAACGAGAGTCGTAAGTTATGTAGAATGGTTAGATAAACACCAACGACTTCGTTCGGTCGAGTACTACACAAAAGAAGGATTCAAATACGCTGAAAAGGTCTATGATTTGTCCGGTACACCCATATTAAAAAAATATGTGGATAGAAATGGTAAAGAAGTTATATACGAAAACTATGTGACTCAAAATATAGTTTTGGATTACAGAGGGAAGTCTTATTTCTTTGAAACGACGAAAGAATTTATAGCATTTTATTTAAATGAACTAAATATTGATTATAAACAAGTCGTTATTAATTCCCTTTCAACACCGTTTATTACGCTTTATCATCAACCTATTGCGCAACAAGTCGTGTTATTTTGGCAAGAACAGTCTCATGGGCATGTCCCGGGGAATATGAAATTAATGTTTGAGCCAAATAATTTCAGCCAGTTTTCAGTAATTATTCCTGAAAGAGAAGAGTATCAAATGGTTACTAATCAACTGAATTCAACTGAAAATCAATTCGTATATCCTTCTGGGTATTTATATAGTAAAAAGAAAGAAAATCAATTATCAAAAAATATTTTAATTCTAACTAATTCCGATCAAATTCCGCATTTAGAGGCATTAATACAACGACATGATGATTTTAACTTTCACATTGGTGCAGTGACAGAAATGTCTACTGTACTTACAAGCCTAGAACACTATCCGAATGCGAAACTTTATCCGACAATTAAAAGAGATATGGTAGAGGAACTTTATCAACGATGTGATATTTATCTAGATATTAACGAAGGTGGGGAAATATTGAATGCTGTTAGAACAGCATTTGATTATAATTTACTCATACTTGGGTATAAAGAGACTGCACACCATTTAACTATGACTTCACCATCACACTTATTTTCAGCTGAAAATGTTGCAGAATTGAGCCGAGTACTTACTGAGGTAGGTTCTAATAAAGATATATTTAAAGATAAACTTGATCAACAGTCGTCTCACGCGAATGAAGTCTCGGTTTCAACATTTAAGACGGCACTCAATCAAGCATTGAATTAAAAATGCTAAGTATTACGTTGTTAAACTTACAGAGTTGTAATTTTAAGCATTATATCTTAAATTGTGTGCAATGATATGTTTAGATATAACTGAGGTGAAAAAAATGAACAATTTTGATGAAAGATATGATGAAAGACATAATGAAAAAGCTAATAATGTATTAGGCGCTTTAAGTTATCTTAGTGTGTTTTTTGCACCTGTGTTATTCCCACTCGTTGTATGGATTATAGCGAAACCACCAGGTTCTACTCATTCTAGAAATGCTTTATTTAATCATATTTTCACTTGGCTATTTGTAGCTATTGGATTGTTAAGCTTTATGATTATTCCAGCGTTATTTGATAGTGCGCATTCTGGAATAGGAATAACAATTGCATTTATCGTTGCAGCAATTTTCTTTATATGGGCAATTGTCCTATTCTTTACAAATATAATCAGAGGTATTAAATTACTCATTATTTAATTTATTTAAGAAGAGTTGGAGCGTTTAGTTCCAACTCTTTTTTTATGTAATTTAAAAGAGCTTGTCGATGATCAATCGAAAAGCCCATTTTTTAAATAAAATAGTTATTATTTTCTAGCAGAAATCTTTTTATGAATCAAAATAACTAAGCCCAAAACGAGCGCTATAATTCCTGCCATAACAGGAGAATGAGATATAGATTTACCTGTTTCAGGAAGTGTGGATTTTGATGTCGTTTGATAAATAGGATGTTTATGTTCTACTGCGTTGGATTTAAAAAAATATGGCTCTGAACTGGCATCTTTTGAATCATCTTTTAATGAATGTAGTTGTAATTGATTCATTGTTTGATTCTCATTAGGAGTTGCGGCAGATACTGGTTGATTGCATACCACAAGAAAAGCGAGAGTAATTAAGACAATACTAATAGTGCAAGTGACAAATTTTTGAGTCAAAATAATCTCTCCTTAAAAATTTAAAATCTATACATCAGAGAAATATAATAAAAGTCTCCCAAGAAGCATTGTTTAAAGTACAACAAATTTACAAATCATTCACGTTCTCTATGTATAATAAATAAGATATCACAAGCTATTTATGAACTCCTGTGTATGAGATATCAAATCTATGACAAAATTGTTACTTTGATATTTATAGTAATATTTAAGATTTTTGAAATTATACAAAATATACAAAAATGTAGATTGGAAGAAAACAATATTGATTTTACAAGATAATATAATAAAATAAAAAGGTGGGCATGCTTTAATGTGTTGCAACGCATATGTTAATAAGTATCGCATAAAGAATTTAGTCTTATATATAATCCTTATTAACTATTTTTAATTTAATTAATAAAGGAGGGAAAATTATGAATGAAATGCAAAAAGTTAGACCTACAAATCGAGTTGCTGAAATGGTGTTAGGGATCATGGGTAGTATATTTGGTATATTAGGTGGTTTGTTCGCTATTATGCTCCAAGGTGTTAGTTCTCAACTTGACACTGATGGTGGCAATGTAGGTGGATTAGGCGTAGCAGTAATTATTACTTGCATTATAACTCTTATTTTAAGTTGTATTATTAACAAAAAAAGAGTTTTAATTGGTGTGCTTTTAATCATTGGTGGAATCCTAAACTTTATTTTTATTAGTTTTTTTGGAATTCTTTCAGGAATCTTGATTTTAGTAGCAGGCATACTAGCGTTGGTAAGAAAATAAATCGGTTAATAAAAATTGACTTTAATTTCTTAATAACATAACAAGTGCATTATTTTACAAGGATTCGCGATATATATTTGTGAGTAATTGAAATAATGATAATTAAATTTTACTAAATAATAACCTCTATATTGTTAACAACGATATGGAGGTTTATTTTATTTATATATTAATATAGCAATAGCAAGTCACTTTGGAGTATGCAGTCAATCAAATAGCAACACATTCTTTATATCATTTGTTATTTAATCTTAGTTAAATGCTACAATGTATACGAGGTGATAGAGTTGGACATCGTATATCTTGTAGGCGGATGTTTATGGGGTACAGAAGCCTTTTTTAAAACGATACCTGGCGTGATTAATACTGAGGCAGGAAGGGTTAATGGAACTACAAATAACTTAGATGGCCCGTACGACGGGTATGCAGAATGTGTAAAAGTTGAATTTAACTCAAATCAAGTAACCATTAAAGAGTTAATGAGTTATCTCTTTGAAGTGATAGATCCATATAGCTTGAATAAACAAGGACAAGATGTAGGTGAAAAATATCGTACCGGTATATATAGTGATGATTCTAATCACTTAAATGAAGCTCGCGATTTTATTGATAGTAGATCAGACGCACAACGAATTATGGTGGAAGTTAAACCATTATTAAACTATGTGAAAAGTGCTGAAGAACATCAAGATCATCTTGATAAGCATCCTGAAGATCAATATCTTTGTCATGTTCCTGAATCACTTTTAAATAAATATAAAAAGTAAATTTATTAACTAAAGTATCAAGAAGATATGTAAAATGCATTTAGAGTTATGAAGAAGTATTTAAATAATAAATAAACTCCCCGCCGATACGGAGAGTCTTAATTTTAACTCTTATCTTTTAGAAGTGAAAGTATCTAATAAGCTTAAAGTAGCTAAACCTAGTAAATCAAGGGCATGTTGAGCACCTTTTTTACCGTGGCCAGCTTCAAAGTGTTTATAAGTTGCAACACCTAATACTGAAATAGTAGCAAGTGAACCTAGACGTGAGATGTTTTTGTTTAAGAAACTTGCAGCGAATAATGCAGCTGCAGTAGCTTCAACACCACCCGCTACTTTAACTGAACTAGCTGGTAAACCGAATGTATTAGTGAAAGTATCCACCATACCTTGGTCACCTTGTAATTTTGGTTTGCTTGCATTGTATAATTCTTTAGCAAGTTTTAAATTTGTAGCATAACGTAAAATCATAAAATATTTCCTCCTATTTATCTTCAAAATATTTATCTACTATAGGTTTAACCCTTTCCCCAAAAAGACGAATTGAATTCATCACATACTCATGTGGCATAGAACCTACAGGCGTATGAATCATAAAGCGATTAATACCTAGAGTTTCAATTGTATCAATAATCTTTTGTGCAACTGTTTCAGGGCTACCTAAGTAGATAGCACCATGACTGCCTATTTCTCTTTCGAATGCATTCTCATCGAAAGCTGGCCAACCTCTTTCTTTACCTATAATATCTTGATGTGCTTTAAGTGAAGGGAAGAATTCTCGTTTAGCTTGCTCATCTGTTTCAGCCACATAACCCCATGAGTGTACACCAATAGGTAATTTTGAAGGATCATGGCCGTAAGATAACGCAATTGATTTGTATATTTCAATATTACGTGCAAATCGTCTAGGATTTCCCCCAATGATAGCATACGTAATAGGTAAGCCAAACGCACCAGCTCTGAGTGATGATTCAGGCGTACCACCTGTAGCAATCCATATAGGTAATTCGCCATTTTCTACTCGTGGGTAAATGCCAGTGTCTTCTAAACTTGGTCTTAATTTACCTTCCCAACTTATGATTTCATGTTTGTTGATTTTAAGCAACATTTGAAGTTTTTCATTAAATAGATCTTCATAGTCATTTAAATTATAACCGAATAAAGGAAAAGATTCGATAAATGAACCTCGACCAATCATGATTTCAGCTCGGCCATTAGATACAGCATCTAAAGTCGAAAATCTCTCATAAACTCTGACCGGATCATCTGAAGATAAGACCGGAACAGCGGATGATAACTTAATGTGCTGTGTTCTTGTATCTGCAGCGCCTAAAACTGTTACTGGATCAGAAACTGCATAGTCTTTTCTGTGATGTTCGCCTAAACCATAGATATCTAAACCAAGTTGATCGGCGAGTTCAATCTCTTCGACAATATTTCGAATTCGTTGTGCATGACTAATAGATTCATGCTTGCCATCAGACATAACAATGTCGCTATTCTCAGCAAAAGATGTTAATCCCAATTCTATTTTCATCACTCACACCTACTAGTATATTTTTTATACTAGGTATATATTAAGCTTCCATTTTTACTATGTCAATATAAAAGTTTCCTTATTATAAAAAATAATATTGAGCATCGTATGCATCATTATAGACTTCAGCTAATTTATCTTTAATATAGGTAATATTCGGCAATTAAATCTCCCCTTTAGAATTTAAAATCAAACTGGCATAATAGTAACGTCGACTAAAAATTTGAAAGGAGTATGAAGATGAATGGAAGACAGTAGAAACTATAATCTCATCACGACAATTATGTTTATTTCAGGAATTATCGTGATGGGTAGTTTATACACAGCATTGCCTTTAACCGCAGCTTTTGCAGAAGACTTTCATGTTCCTCAATCAGTAGCAACATTGAATGGAGTGGTTTTCTCACTCACTTATTCAATAAGTTGTCTTTTCTACGGCACCATCTCTGAAAAGTTCGGCAGAATAAAAACGATACTGGTGGGTATTAGCGCGCTAGTCATCATTTGCTTAATCATAGGATTCGTACATTCATTTATGCTTTTACTTATCATGCGCGCATTGCAAGGTGTCTTCGCTGCAGCATTCTCTCCAGTAGCAATTACGTACACAACTGAAACATATCCTCCCGTCAAACGAATTACAGCAATCAGCTTTATTAGTACAAGTTTTATGTTATCAGGCGTGCTCGGTCAAAATATGAGTGAAATAGTAGTCAGTTATCTCAATTGGCATTGGGTTTATTTTATCTTAACGATATTATATTTAGCACTGACACTTATTATTTATAAAAATGTGCCAGAAAGCCCTTATAAAAAACCAGATTTAAAACTACTTAAATTTTTCAATAACTTTAAGGACTTTGGTCAAAATCTTAAAGTATTGTATAGCTTATTTATTTCTCTTACGCTACTCATTATGTTTATTAGTATGTATAGTATTTTAAATTCATATATCACCTCTAATAAAGTTGGTGGGGATATGTCAGTTGCATCAGTCGTAAAATTATTTGGTGTGATAGGAATGTTTTTATCATTATTAGTAGGACGTTTGAGTGGTCGATTAGGTACGAAACGTGTCCTAACTTTAGCGCTCTCTACATGCGTGGTATCACTTATACTCATGGGAACTTTCACGAACATTGTACTCATCACTATTTTTAGTGTGACATTTGTAGCTGGCATTGCATTTGCTATACCTACAGTGATTTCTAAAGTAGGTGTTGTGGTGAACAGTAATCAAGGTTTCTTTTTATCAGTTAATACAGTGATTTTATTCTTAGGAACGGCTATTGCACCAATTTTAATGATTTATGTTAAGCAAATTCCTAATTTCTTCTTAGAGTTTTTAACTATTGCAATGATAGGTGTTCTAGCAGTTATCGTTTCTATATTTATGCCGAATGACCATCATGTGAATTAATTTTTTAGGAAAATGACTCAACATTTCATAGTTATAGAGTATAAGAAAATGATTTGTTTATAGTATGAAGCTATAGATAAATCATTTTTTAATATTAGACGTTAAGCGACAATGTCATGTAGTCTGAATATAACAACATTAAAACAATTGGGGTGGAGTCAATTGAATTATTCTCCAAAGCAAGGCACGAGAAGTCACGGGTTACCGCATGACCCATTTAAAAGTAGTACCGTACCAAGACCTATCGGTTGGATTTCGCCAGTATCTAAAGATGGTGAAGATAATTTAGCACCTTATAGTCAATATCAAAATTTAACATGGGATCCACCGATGGTTATGTTCGCAGCTAATCAATCTGTATTAGGTAATCATGAACGAAAAGATACAGTAAAGAATTCTGAAGAAACAGGTTGGTTTGTATGGAATATGGCAACATATGACTTACGTGAAGCGGTTAATCTTTCTTCTAAGGCTTTACCACCTGAAGAAGATGAATTTGAATTCGCCGGCGTTACAAAAGAAGAATGTATTGAAGCGCCTGGATATAGAATTAAAGAATCACCAATACACTTTGAATGTGAATATGTTCAAACAGTACGTATACCGACAGGCGATCCCGTCTCAACTGTGGATATTGTTATAGGACGTGTGGCACAAGTCCATATCGATGACAAAGTCATTTTCGATAATGGTAAATTAGACATTCAATCCATTCGACCTATCGCACGTTTAGGATATTATGACTATACAGTAGTGGACGAAATCTTTGAAATGAAAGCACCATCTGCTACTAAAGAAGAATTAGCTGGATTAGAAGGCCGAAATTTTGATAATAAATCGGAAGAGTAAATTTAAAATATTAGGATGCATGACGCTCTCAGGAGTGGCATGCATTTTTCTTGTAATGAATACAAATGCACTTTACACTTGATGAAACTTAAATTTATCAGACGCACAATCTTTTAGGAATTAAATGAAATTTACATTTAAAGAGAGGCGAAAAAGATGAAAACAGATATGCAAGCAATGGTCATCCATCATTATGGTAAAGGACCTGTATCACTTGAAAGAATGCCATTACCAAGTATGAGTCCTTACGAAGTTCGTGTAAAAATTAAAGCAGCAAGCATTAATCCCATCGATTTTAAAATTCGTGATGGTGGGCTTAAAATGTTATTAACATATCAATTTCCACTCATTTTAGGCAATGACTTTGCTGGTGAAGTATATGAAGTAGGAGACAAAGTCACTCAATTTAAGGTAGGGGACAAAGTTTATGGTCGTCCAAGAAAATCTAAAATTGGTACATTTGCTGAATATATTTCGGTTAATGCAGAAGAAATCGCGCCAATGCCTAAAGGATTATCGTATGAAGAAGCGGCGAGTATACCTTTAGTGGGCTTAACAGCTTATCAGGCAATCAATGAGGTTATTCAAGCGCAACCAGGGGACAAAGTACTTATTCAAGCTGGATCTGGCGGTGTTGGAAGTTTTGCAATCCAATACGCGAAAGCTAAAGGACTCTATGTTGCAACAACGGGAAGCGATAGTGGTAAAGAACTCATTGAGTCACTCAATCCAGATGAATTTATTAATTATAAAGAACAAGACTTCTCAGAGGTACTCAAAGACTTCGACGGTGTATTTGATACGCTTGGAGGAGATAACCTCGAGAAATCGTTCCAAATTCTTAAGCCACAAGGCATCATAGCGTCCATTTCAGGACTGCCAACTGAACGTAACGCACGAAAATTAGATAAAAGTATCTTTAAACGTGGCATACTCAAAGCAGCTTCATATAAATATCAACGTTTAGCTAAAAAATACGATGTTCAATATGAATTCCTGTTTATGCATCCAAGTGGTCAACAATTAAGAGAAATCACAGAACTCATTGAAGTTGGAAAAATTAAACCTATTATTGATAAAGTATATGACTTTAAAGAAACACAAAAAGCTTTAGAATACTCTGAGAGCGGCAGAGCTAAAGGTAAAATTATTGTGAAGATGGAAGATGAATAGAAGAGGTGAAACTAATGAAGAAAATAATGATTGTTAATACAAGTACAGAGTACTTCGGTAATACGGAAACGCCCACGGGTCTTTGGCTAAGTGAACTTGTTCATTTCTATGATGCTTTCAAAGACACGAATGTAGATATTGATTTATTCAACATCACAGGAGGTAATACACCTATTGACCCAGTGAGCCTTAGTCCATTTATGTTAGACAATACTACAAAGGCATATTATAACAATGAGCATTTCATGGATATGTTGAAATATTCTCAACCTATCAGCGAAGCTCAACCTGATAAATATGATGCTGTATATTTCACTGGGGGTCACGGTGTCATGTATGATTTCCCGGAAAATAAATTTATACAAAGTGCAGTGAACACGATATATGAGCAAGGTGGTATTGTGTCAGCAGTTTGTCATGGTGTTGCTGCGTTGCTAAACGTTAAAGATGCAGGAGGCACATTTCTCATACAAAATAAAAATGTGACTGGTTTTTCAAATGTTGAAGAAGTACTAGCTAAACGAGATACGATGATTCCATTTCATTTACAAAATGAAATCAAACACCGTGGTGCCAGCTATCATTTCGGACGTGTGCCTTTTACATCAACTCTTGAAGTCGATGATCGAATCATTACAGGACAAAACCCTCAGTCTCCATCACAAGTTGCTGAAGCCGTTAAAAAACAACTCTTATTCTAAATTAAATCAAAAGCACGTATCTCTATCTTACTTATGTGAGCAGGTAAGTAGGAGATACGTGCTTTTTTAAAACTTATTCATTTATGAATTTTTACAACCGTTTAGAGAACTTTCTAGTGTTGCATTTAGTGTTTCAAAGATTTCATCAACAGAATAATTGTAATCATTTTCAACCCAGCGTCTTAAAACTTCTATGACGCCACTACTATAGAAGT
Organism: Staphylococcus capitis subsp. capitis; assembly: GCF_040739495.1. Taxonomy (NCBI): domain Bacteria; kingdom Bacillati; phylum Bacillota; class Bacilli; order Caryophanales; family Staphylococcaceae; genus Staphylococcus; species Staphylococcus capitis. The sequence goes on from NZ_CP145263.1 coordinate 184,013, forward strand.
CAGCTAAATTTTTAGGGTGCTTACTTTCTCGAATTTTAAGTGCTAATGGATCATTGTGATTATTCTTTGAACCATACAACATCATTTCGCGACTTGCATGTGTCAGACTTCTAAATACATCGACTTGCCTTGAAGATACGAGCAAGTGTTTGAATACAGTTTTATGTTGTTCTATATAATAAATAAACGCTTTAAATGACTCAGCGGTATCAATAGACTGCTCTGTATTTGGATCACCCATGATTTCGCCCGTCATATATGGAGGTAATGAATAGAGTAGGTCATATTTATCTTGAAAATAACGATAAAAGGTACTGCGATTAATTTCAGCTACTTCACATATCTTTTGTACAGTAATCTCATCAAAGTGATAATCATATAACAGTTCGAAAACAGTTTTATTGATATGTCGAATCATACGTTTTTGCGTTGATGTAGGCATACACATTTCTCCTCTATATTTCTTCTCAAAGGATACTTCATGACTTAGAATATACGTTAATTTATCATAAGTAGCGTGTTTTTACCAAATATAACTCCTGATGATTATCATTTTAAGATAAGTGAACAAAGAAAAGCCCCTTCACTGTCATTCAATGTGAAGGGGTTAATGATACTATCGATTTTTAGTTAGTGATCAATACCTTTTAGCCATTTATCGACTTTAGTATCATGATCATCTACATAATCTTTAGCAACATCTTCAGGGTTTTTATTATCTTTGAAGATTTTTTTCGCTAATTTTTCTTCATCATCTTTGCTCCAATTATCGGAAATACGTGTTGCAATCGTATATGCAGCAGGATGATCATCTTTAAAATTTTTATTAAACACTAGGTTAATATGTTCATCATCTTTACCGTAAATCTTCTCAGGATCTTTCAACATTTTAATATCAAGTTCCTTAGAGAACCAGCTTGGTTCCATAGCAGTAAAGACGATAGGTTTTTGTTGTTTATAAGCTTTTTGAATCGTTTTAAATTGATCTTGGTCAGATGACTCTTTAAGACTATATTTGTCTAATTGACCATCATCTAATTCACTTTTAGTTTGTTTCATAACACCATTTCTAGCATCTGTACCTTGTATTGTCCAATCGACAGATTTACCAAAGCTGTTACTACTAGTAGTAGATTTCTTGCTATTTAAGTCTGAAATTGAATCAATAACCTGTTCATACTTAGGGACAGCTAAGCCAACTTTAACATTATCAACTAAATTCTTCTTATCACAAACAGTTAAATTACTTTTGAATTTATTGTAAAAGCTTTTATCAGTTGAAGGGAAGATGCCTGATGCGTGGAATGAGTCAGAGTCTTGAGATACTGACGCATATAATGGACCACTCGCTTGTATTGGCGTAGTAGTAACATTGTAACCAGCTTTTTTAAGGACTTCCGCAATAACTAATGAACGTGGTGTAGAATTATCGCTTGCAATATAAGGGATATTAACATCTTTCTTACCTAGCGACGTATTTCCATCACTCGATGATCTACTGTCGCCATTACCACACGCACTTAGCACAATTGCTAAGGCGAGTGTGGCAAGTAGTCCTAAAACTTTGAAACTACTTTTCTTGAACATTCGGCGTTTCCTCCTTTGTGATTTTACTCTCTCTCATCTTCATTATCATGTCTGCGAGGTGCACGACGCGCATAGTCATCATATAAATATTTGTTATTTTCACGTGCATATAACATTAATGCGTTAAATAACATATCTTGATCGTTAGTTTCGCGAGACAATTGTTTAAATAAATCAGTTGTACGAGACTCACTATCAGAACGTTGCGCATGACCTCTATAATGACGTTCATCGTATCGGCCATCCTCGTATCGAGATTGAGGGTCATATCTTTCCACACGATGAGGGTTGCGTTCATATCTGTCTCTTTCGCCTTCACTACGGTAATGATTACCTTATTGTGTGTAAAGAGATTCATAATCTACATGCTCACGTCGTTGACGAGATGGTTCATCTACATTTGATTCTCTCTCATCTTGTCTATATTGTGATCTACGATATTGTGAGTCATTTTCCGAAAAATGATCTTCCCCATAGCCACGACGGTCATCATCTAGGCGAACGTAGCGAGGATAGTCCTCTTTATCATTATTGCCATAGCGATCACGATTGAAATAGCGCTCGCGGTCATCATAACGTCTATGTCTCTCATCATGTGCATCACGTTTATCATATGCTTGATTATGACGACGTGTATATTCTCGGTCATCATAATAAATGTCTTCATCACGATTACGACGGTTATAGCGAGGTGCTTTATTCGTAGAAGTATTCGTGTTTGAATGACCTTCTTCTAAAGCTTTACCTTCGATATCAATCTTAGGTAAGATGCCGCCTAACCATTTAGGAATATACCAAGAACCTTTACCAAATAATTTAGTAAGTGCTGGAATTAAAGTCATGCGTACAACGAATACATCGAAAAGAACGCCGAATGCGATTGAAATACCCATGGATTTAATCGCTGAATCTTCTTGGAAGACAAAGGCGATAAACACACTGAACATAATGAGTGCTGCTGCAACGATGACTGGACCACTTTCTTTGGTACCTACACGGATAGAATGATTGTTGTCACCCGTTTTACTATACTCTTCATGTACATGTGTCATTAAGAAGAGTTCATAGTCAATGGCAAGTCCGAAGAGTAAGCCAATGGTGATGACTGGTAGGAATGCTAATAAAGGACCCGTATTTTCTACACCGAATAGGCTACCTAAGAAGCCATCTTGCATCACGAGTGTCGTAAATCCAAGTGTTGCTAGTAATGATAATACGAAGCCGAGTACAGCTTTTAATGGTACTAGGATTGAACGGAATACAAATACTAGTAGCACAAATGCTAAGAGTACAATAACGCCAGCAAATACTGGGATAGCTTCATTAAGTTTTTCAGACATATCAATGTTAATTACACTTTGTCCTGAAATCTCTGTATTAAAGTCATATTTCTCTTTAGCAGTTTTATTATAATCACGTAAATCATAAACTAAATTATTTGTAGACTGTTCATTTGGACCATCTTCAGGAATGATAGAAATCAATGCATAGTGATTATTATCATTCAATTGTGGTGATGCCACTTTATCTACATTATCCATATCCTTAATATCATTTCTAATATTATTTAAATCTTGTTGGATATCTTTCTTGCTTCCGCCATCTTTCGTGTTTACTAACATAACGATTTGGCCATTATAACCGGAACCAAAGTTATCAGTAATTAAGTTATAAGCTTTGTGCGCTGATGTATTGTTAGCTTTAAGACTATCATCAGGTATACCTAAACGTATACCACTCACTGGAAGGGCAGCTGCAATTAAAATAAGTAAACTAATAATAATAGCAATGATTGGTTTACCTACAACAAATTTAGCCCATGGATGATTTTTAGGATCTTTATTCTTTTCAGGTTTATCTTTAATCTTAATACGTTTATGGAACACGCTAATAAGTGCTGGTAAAAGTGTTAACGCAGCAAGCACAGCGAATAATACACTAATTGCTGATGCGAATCCCATAATAGCTAAGAAATCAATGCCAACTAGTGATAAACCACAAACTGCAATCATCACGGTTACACCAGCGAAGATAACGGCACTACCTGCAGTACCAACTGCTGTCGCAATAGCTTCGACAGGTTCTAGACCACGTTTACGCACATCCTTATATCTAAAGAGTATAAATAGAGAGTAGTCTATTCCAACGGCTAAACCTATCATTACAGCTAGAGTCAGTGTGAAGTTTGGAATATCGAATATAAATGTTAATAGAGCGATGATTCCAACACTGGAACCTAGTCCGATGAGTGCACTGACAATTGGCATACCAGCTGCAATTAATGAATCAAATGTGATAAGTAGAATGATGAAGGCAGTGACAATACCTACAAGTTCTGAAGAACCACCTACTTCAGAATTCATTGAGCCACCTTGAGTTTGCTCAATTTTAAGACTATGATCTGCTTTTACATCATCTAATTCTCTATCGATAATTTTCTTAGAAGAATCTTGCAACGCTGTTTGGTTAACGACATAATTAACTGTTGCGATTGCAGTATCTTTGTCATCATTAACTTGATGAGAATCATAAGGGTTACTTACGTTTTGTACGTAATCATCATCTTGTTTGATATTATCAAGTGCTTTTTCAATATCTTTCTTAGTATCTTTGTCTGTAATACCATTCTTCTTATCGGAATGGAAGACAATCTTCATCGAGGCTTTTTGACTATCCTGATGAAATTCTTTAGTGATTTTATCATTTGTATCTAATGATTTTAGACCATTCATTGTGATGTCATCATCAAACTTAGGTGAGTTAATCATTAGCGGGGTGATAATAACGCCTAGAACGATTAACCATGCAAGGATACTCACCCATTTGTTCTTAGCAATGAATTTGCCCAATTTGTATAAAAGTTTTGCCAAGACATTTCCTCCTATTTGTATATTATTTTGCAACAGAGCATGGAATTCTTAATAATTTTAACGCGATTTGGAGGCATTAAAATTAAGGTGCTTGTGAGTTACATATACTAATTTAACAATTTCCCAACGCCCTAAACACCACTAATTTGAGTAAGACGTTGAAAAATGCAACAGATAGTCAGAATTGTTGTTACTTTTTTAGAAAATGATTAAGCAATAAGATATTTAGAGTGAAGCATTAACAAAATGACCAATTAAACAAAGCGTACCTATTAAGAGTAAACACAAACCTGGTACATAAATTTTCTCTCTTAAATCAAATGATTCAGCTTTAGACACGATTCTACTCACTAAAATAAGTATTAGACCAATTACCATAAAAATAATGGAAGTTGTTAACATACATCGTCCTCCTACAGTATCTCGTTGTCGCCTAGTTCTTGATATATATAATGAAGAAATAGTTTATGAAGTTACTTTCATATTCCCTTTTAATCTTGAAATATCTAATGTGATAGGAGAATATTTTTAACAAACTGTGAAATATAGTAGTGAGAATATAAATTTTATAAAAGTATATATTCAAAAACTTTATAAAAATTTATTATCTATTTATTTTAATGTCATGTTTGCTACATAAACATCGTTTATGTTGAAAGTGGAGGTGGGAGCGAATGACAAGTTCATTAATTAAAGTTGGAATGGTTACAACAGCAATTTTACTTGGTAGCGGAGTAACGCATAATGCGCAAGCTGAGACAAATCAACCAGATCAATATGAAGTTAAAGTATATGCAGATAGTCATAAAATAGTAAGAGACAATCGCCATATTAAGCACAGTGTCTTAGAAGATTTAGGTTCAGAAGACAAAGATGAAGACTTTCAAGTTCAATATTTAGATGATGCCAACCGTACGAATTATCAAAACAACGTCTCTTATCGTATACGCAAATCTGAAGATGATAGTAAACATAAACTGCAGTATAAAAAGAGATATGCTATTTCTAATCATGATGTGTCTAGCTCCATTCAACAAGCAAAAGCAGATGGCTATAATGGAGATGGGTACGAAGTAGAATATGGTGAAGGTAAAGAAACATTAAGCGTGACAAAAGAAGCAAAAGAAAAACTAGGTTCAGGAAGTTTAGCTATGCCTAATGCTCAAGATAGTTTAAAGATTTTAAAGACTCATGCTGAACAACCTTATAGTGATGCATTAGATAAAATCAAACAACCTCATTTAATTGGACCGGTTCATTTTGAACGACATAAAGGTAATATTGATGGTAATGAAGTGAAGATCGAAAACTGGGATATTAAAGATCAAAATGTTGTAGAAATCTCCTCTAAAGTTACCAATGAAGCGGAAGCGAAAAAAGTTCAAAGTGCTATCATTAAGAGATTAGATCAATTAGGAATTCATGAGAAGAAAGATCAACTTAAAACCAATCTGATATTTGAAAATTACTAAGAATTAAATGTTACTTTCATGAAAGTAGGGAAGTGAGTTGAGACAAAGTTAGGTTTAATTTCTACTTTGTGTTTCAAACACTTCCTGCTTTTTATTTTACGTTATCTACGTACGTTGATTTGGAGCTTCCCCGAAATTTACATTGTATATGAGTAAGATAAAATTCTGTATAACTGGAGTTAAATACATATCATCACGGTAAACTATTGATATGTATCGAGGTCTAGGTCCATTAGGTAGCTTTTTACTTACGATGTCTTGACGATGTTGAATTGCACTATGACTAATTAAACTTAAATAATGAGAATGTTTAATCGTTTCTAAAATACTACTCAAACTATTCGATTGCATACGTGCACGAAGTTGTACTAAATTATCGCGACGCCACTCATCAATACTTTCTCTGGTAGATCCTCCACTATGTATAACAAAATCATAGTATTCTAAATCCTTCATAGTTAACGCTTCTTTATGAGCAAGTGGATGTTCTTTGTCCATAGCTATCATTAATTCATTTTCCATAAAACGTTTTACCTTTAAATCATTCTCGTAAAAGGCATTTTCAGAAATGACAGCTAACTCAATTTCTCTACTTCTCAATTTATCAATAATATGAGGCGCTGTATCTACTGTTAAATCAATTTGTATATTTGGATGATTATTCATATAACTTTTAAAGGCTTCTGGCAAAATGTGGTAAACAGGCGCATGGCTTGCACCAATTTTTAAAGTTCCTCGCTTAGAAGCTTTGAAGTCTGACATGACATCATTTGTTTCCTGCATTAAATTTAATAATTTAGTTGTATTTCGATATAACAATTCCCCAGCTTCAGTTAATTTAAAATGCTTTCCTTTTTTGTAATATAAAGGAATACCATAATATTTATTTAAATTTTTTAAATGAAATGTAACGGTCGGTTGAGTAATATTCATTGATTCAGCTACCGCATTTTCATTTTGAAATTCAACAAACTGCTTAAATATCATCATCTGCTTTGTATTCAAAGCATGTCACCTCCCAAATATAAATTTTCTCTATACATTTATACATATTACATATAATTTTTTGAGTTAGCGTTAACATTCTGTTTAATAATTATTAACAATCTTTTTCTATAGTAGTAATTGAAAGAGGTGAGGATGTGGTTTTAGAACTTAAAAATATTAAAAAATCATTTGGTTCAAGGACTGTGATTCAAGATATTAATTTAACGATTGAGAGTGGTAAATTCGTATCGCTCCTAGGGGCATCAGGATGTGGTAAGACCACGTTGTTACGATTAATTGCCGGTTTAGAAACACCAGATTCTGGAAGTATCAATCATGATGAGCGCACTTATTATGATTCTAACCAACATACATATGTATCACCGGCTGAGAGAGACTTAGGGATGGTCTTTCAAGATTTCGCACTATGGCCACACATGACTGTTTTCCAAAATGTTGCGTATCCATTGAAGGTAAATAAAGATACGAAAGATTTAAAAACACGTGTGATGCAAGCGCTGAAAGAGGTTCACTTGGAAGAACACTATGATAAAGCGATTCATGAACTTTCAGGTGGTCAACAACAACGCGTGTCATTAGCCAGAGCAATTATTTCACAATCCAAACTGATATTGATGGACGAACCATTATCGGCTTTAGATGCAAGTTTAAGGGAAGATATGCAGTTATTGATTCAAAGATTAATTAAAACATATGACATGACCGCTATATTCGTCACACACGATCAATATGAAGCTATGAGTATGTCAGATTATATTGCAGTCATGTCGAATGGACGTATCGTTCAATATGGAACGCCTGAAACATTGTATCAACATCCTAAGAACAAGGAAGTTGCCACATTTATTGGGAAGGGGACATTTTTAGAAGGCGTGAGTCATAATCAAGTTTTAAGCACGAATGAAGGTTTTCAACTTAATCATTCTATCCAAACTAAAGAGGGGAAATATGGCGTATTAATTCGCCCAGAACACGTACATATAGAAGAAGCCACTCATTCGAAAGCGACACCCGCTGTCATTGAGACAGTAAGCTTCACAGGTGAACGTTATCAATATACAGCATCATCGCATGGTGTCTCGATTATGTTTTACGATAGTAACTATTTTCAAGAGAATGAGACGGTCAATTTAACCTTTGATATTCCTGAAAATTACTTTATAAAAATGGGGAAACTAAACATGAAGCAGTTCACTAAATATATCGTAATCTTAATTGCAACGGTAGTTTTATTAGCAGCATGTCAAAATAAACCAGAGAATGGCGACAAAGGGAGTAATAGTTCTAAATCGAGTTCAAATGACAGAAATAGTAAAGATAAACTCGTTTTATATGCAGCAGGACCAGATAATTTAGTTAATGATATGGTCAAACAATTCGAAAAACAAACGGGGAAAAAAGTACAAGTTTTCCAAGGAACTACTGGAGAAATTCTTGGTCGCTTAGAAGCTGAAAAAGATAATCCTAAAGCAGATGTAGTTCAACTCGCATCACTACCTGCAGCATTAGATTATAAGAAGAAAGGGTTAATTGAACCTTATAAAGTTAAAAATCATAAAAAATTATATAAAGATTGGATAGATAAAGACGGATACTATTATGGATTTAGTGGCAGTGCATTAGATTTATCTTACAATACTAAAAACGTTAAAAATCCACCTAAAGACGTCAAAGACTTAACTCAATCTAAATTTAAAAATAAAATTGCCATTCCTGATCCTTCAGAATCTGGTACGGCATTAGATTTATTATCTATTAAAGTGAATAACGAAGGAAGTAAAGCTTGGGATGAATATAAAGCATTGAAGCAAAATGGCATGAAACTTGCTGGTGCGAATAAACCTGCATTAGAATCAGTGATTAAAGGTGACAATGATGTTGTATATGGTGGTGTAGACTACATGGTATATGCAGCGAAAGCAAAAGGTGAACCGGTAGACATCAAATATCCTAAATCAGAGACGGCTATTTCACCACGTCCAGCATTTATTCTAAAATCATCAAAACATAAAGAGTTAGCTAAAAAATATATGGACTATGTCACTAGTTCTAAAGGTCAAAAGCAAGTGGATGATCATTATTTAATTCCAGCAGACAAATCAGTAGAGAAGAAAAAATGTAAAGCTAAACGTAAAGATATCAAAGAGTATAAATATGATTGGAATCATTTAAGTGATAAGAGTGAAAAAGTATTGAAAAAGTTCACGGAATTGATGAGATAATATGCGACATCATTCTTCATTCTATCGTGTGAACCAAGTACTAGCAGTCATTGTGTTGTTCCTACTCATCATTTTGCCCTTATGTTTAATACTTTTTAAAGGGTTTGTGTCTGGTGAGGATGGCACATTTGGGGAACACATCCAACAACTAGGTCAACCTTACCACCTTAAAATATTATGGAACTCAGTTATTTTAGGTATTTCAGTCGTCATATTATGCACAATCATTGCACTACCACTGAGCTATATTATGACAAAGACTTCACTTTCTAAACATCAATGGTTAGATCTTGTTATTATGATTCCATTTATGACACCACCTTATATCGGATCAATGGGATGGATGCTAACAATGCAGAGAAATGGGCTGTTGGAACAACTCAGCCCCATTTTCTCACGTGTGACACCATATTTCTTTAGCTTTTTTGGGATGGTGTTGATCATGAGTTGCCACTTGACACCATTTTTATATATTATTTTGAAAAATGCACTCATGACAATTCATCAATCACAAGAAGAAGTAGCTGAAATTTACGGAGGTACATTCTTTTATCGTTTTCGTAAAATTATAGTGCCACTTTTTGCACCAGGATATAGTATGGGAGCATTGCTTATTTTCGTCAAAACAATCGGAGAATTTGGTACACCAGTCACAATGGGAAACAGAATAGGCTTTCAGGTATTAACCTCAGAAATTCATCATAGTGCTTCTATATGGCCGATTGATTTTCAAAGAGCAGCGTTATTATCTACTTTATTATTAGCTGTGAGTATGACAGTATGGGCATTTCAACAATGGTTTCAATCGCGAAATCACTTAAGTTCTAATGCTGGAAAAGGACATAAAGTGAAAGTTCATTCTCGCAATAAGTGGAATATATTATGTTATGTATTTATTATTTGTGAAATTATCGTTACTATCGTTTTACCTTATGCTAGTATCTTTATGAATGCCTTTATGAAACAGTTATCGTCAGGATTTCATCTAAGTAACTTTACTTTGCAAAACTTTGTTAATGTATTATCGGGTAATGGTGGCATAGCTTTATTTAATAGCGTCATGTTAGCTACTATTTCGGCTACGTTAGCAAGTTTAATTGGTCTATGGGTTGTATTAATCACACGAAAACGTAATCCCTTAGGTCGGGTGATTGACTTTTCAAGTTTATTACCAAACACAGTACCTGGTATTATTGTGGTTATTGGGTTAATCCTTTTTTTGGAATAATAAACATAATCCCTTACCGATTTATAATACAATCGGAATATTAGTAGTTGCTTACACAGTGCTTTATATTCCATACGCTGTTCAAAACATAAGAACGGTTGATCAACGTTTAAGTAAAAATCTTATTGAAGCAGCTCAAATTTCAGGTAGTAAAGGATGGACATTGTTTAGAACAATTACATTTCCTTTATTAAGACCAGGCATTATTTCTGGATGGATACTTATATTTTGCATATCTATGAGAGAATTAGTTGCTTCGTTAATGTTGAGACCACCTAATACGGATACATCTTCAACGTTTATTTACCGTCAATTTGAGCAAGGGGATTCTGCCCAAGGCATGGCAATGGCAATAATGTCTATAGGTATTACTTCAATCATTTTATTCATATTAGAAACGTATCAAAGAAAGAAAAAGCTTTAAGAGTTCAGTAGTAGTGAGAGGAGCGTGATGCACAGATGCCTAAAAGATTATTAGCAGTATCGGACATTCATGGGCATGGTAAGTCTTTAGCGCGATTGCTGAAAGCAGCTCACTATGATGCAAAAGATGACCAACTTGTACTTATCGGGGACTATGTCAATAATGGCCCAGATTCAGTAGGAACATTAAAATTTGTAAAACAATTAGTAAACGACGGGGCTATCGCGTTAGTGGGGAATCATGAATTAAGATGGCTCGAACGTAAAGACAAACCAGCGATTCAGTGGCATCAATTTATCAATGAACTTCCATATTATAAAGTCATTGATCAATATATTTTTGTGCATGCAGGAATTGATACAAGTAAGTCGATGCGCAAACAATCAAGAGCAGTTGTTACAGGCCATGCTCCAGAAAATTTAAACCACTTCTTACCTAAAAATAAAGTTATTGTTCACGGCCATGTGCCGAATTATAGATTAGGATATAAAAAAGATAACATTCATATTGAACATCGTGTCATAGATATTGATACAGGCGCAGGTCATAATCAATACTTAACATTACTAGATTTAACATCGCAGAAACAGTATTCTGTGAAGGTTTCTGATAATGATGCTAAAATTCAAGAGCGTCGCGTTAAATTAAAGTAGTATAAACAAACGTTACTACAAAATGAAATGTTAAGCGTCATAATACATCAGAAAATATCTAGCATAGGTTAAACACCAAATCCCCTTACTACTGATAATAGTAAGGGGATTTTTAAATGGTGTGGCTTTATCGTCTTTTTTATTGTGCTGTTACTTCTAATTGCACGTCGATGTTACCTCGTGTTGCTTTAGAGTAAGGACAGAATTGATGAGCTTGTTCTACATATTTTTCAGCGTCTTCTTGAGAGATATTTTCAAGTGTTACTTTGATATCTGCCGCAAGTTTAAAGCCATTGTCAGTTTCATCTTTAATTAATTCAATAGTGATTTCTACTTCTGGGTTAGCATCGTTTACTTTGTTTTGGGATAAAATTAATGATAAAGCACTGTTAAAGCATGCACTATATCCAGCAGCAAATAATTGTTCAGGGTTCGTGTCATTACCACCTTGACCACCCATTTCTTTAGGTGTTGCTAGATTTTGAACGAATGTATTATCAGGGCTAAATACGCGACCATCACGGCCACCATTTGAAATTATTGTCGTAGTATATAAAGGTTTTGCCATTTTGAAAACTCCTTACCTTATTTGATTACGCTTGATTAGATATTTTGTTTAACTAATCAAGGTTATAACGAAGTATAATACCATTTAAGTCAAAATTACAAGAAATGTGATTTTATATTTAATATTATTTTTAAATAATCTACAGAAATCTAAAAGAGTGTAATAAAAATGATAAGTGTATCTTTATGTAAAATGGTATATAATGATATTGAATTGAGTAATTGGGAAATCTATAGAAGGAGAGTAAATATATGAAGAGAACACGTGTAAACCAACTTAGCGGATATTTAAAAATCTCATGTACAGCACTACTTGTCAGCGGGACAATCATTGGTTATGGATTTACGCACAATACACACGCAGATTCTACAGAGACATCTCGTACGATGACGCAAGTGCAAGATCAAAATCATTCTTTAAGTAAACACATTAAAGAAGCTAAAGATAAACTAAATCACTTAAAAGACTTATCAAAAGAAGATATCAAAGATTATCAAACTCGTATAGATCGTGCCAAAGATGACTCTAAAATAGACGCTATTATTAAAGATGCGAAACAACATAATGAAAAGTTAGTAAACTCAACGGTCTCTAATGATAGTAACAACGATTCAAAAGCGTCTAAGGAGTTAGATCAATTTTTAGAAGATTTGGATGCCATTTCTAATAATGTTGATAACTATCAACCAAACAATGGTGTAAATGAAGACCATCCCAATATAGACGCTATTCATAAAGAAGATACACAGAATACAGAAGCTAAAGACAATGATACTAAAGCACAGGCTAATGATACGACCATTTTCAAGAAATTAGACTCTATCAAAGATGATGTGGATTCTCTCCGCTCAAATGAAAGTTCTAGTACGAGTCAAAGTGATAAAAAGGCTTCAAATCAATCTGATAACAAAGAGCGTCAAAATCAAATAGAACATGATATAGCAACACTAAAATCAGAAGCTAATCAAAATAGGGATGATGCTGAGGATACGATTGGAAAAATCACTAAGGACTTACAAGGTAGTGATAAAATCACACATGCGCTTGCACAGAGACAATCACGACAAAATGATAATAATGAGAACTATCTAAGTCGTAAATTGAATGATTTAGGTGCTTTAGAAAGCAAAGTTAAGAAAGATAACCATTTATCCGACGATAATAAGCAAAAATTAAAACGTGAAATTGATCGAGCGCATCAAAAACTTGATGGACAACAAAGTGCGATATTAAATCAACTTAAAAATGATAAAGATAAAGCTAAGACCACTGAAAATATACTTCATAGCATCATGAGTAACAATGAAGCTCAACGTGCATTGAAAAACATTAAAATTAAAGGTCAATCTGATAAAGACATTGCTAATCAAATCGCGAAACAGATCGATGGCGTTGCCACAACTTCAAGTGATGATATTCTTAAATCAATGTTGAATCAATCACATAATAAAGAAAAATTGATTAAAGAACTATTATCTACGCGACTAGGAAACAAAGAAGCTTCTCAAATAGCAAAGAAATTAGCCAATGGTCACTTGAGTCAATCTCAAATTGTGGAGCAATTAAAACACTATTTTGATAAAAATGGTCACGCAACAGCAGATGATATTTTAAATGACGTATTAAATAATGCTAAAAATAAAAAAGAAGCAATCGAAACGATATTAGCTACACGATTGAATCAAAATAAAGCGAAAATTTTAGCAAGTGTCATTACACGTATCCAAAATGATAAAACAGATGCGTTACAACTGATACAATCCGCTTTAAACGGTAAAGCAAATGACTTATTGCAACTTCAAAATCGTGTTAAACGAGCTAAAGGTGATTTAAATTATATTTTATCACCAATAAAAGATCGCCCATCATTACTTGATAGAATCCATGGTAATCATCACAACAGTAGTCAATTCGCTGATATATTAAATCAACTCGCAGGTTTAACAAATGGATCAGGTATATTAGATGGTTTAAACTCTAAAGATTCTATACTAGATGGTATTGGTAATATGGATACACCATCCCCAGAGAACAATTTATCGTTAGGTTCAGGTGATGGCTTATTGAGTGGAATATTAAATGACGACGGCAATATCTCTTTACCAGCTGCAGGTAAAGTTCTTAAATTGAGTGTTTTACCATTTGCAATCATTGCTTTAGTGATTGGAAGCACGTTGATTTGGGTAAGTCGCCGTAAGAAACATCATGCATCATAATTAATAAATTTAGTCACCCGGACGTCTTAAAATTGTTAAAATGTTTGGGTGACTTTTCAATGGAAATAAATATAAATAATTGGAGAATGAGTATCTCATATCGTTCTAATGTAGAAACTGTTCATGAAAAAGAGTTGAAGGAGTATGACTATGACAAATCAAACAGCACTATTAGTGATGGATATGCAAAAAGGTATCGCAGATAATGTGCCACAAATTAATAGTTTAATTAAAGCAAATCAACGCGCAATAGAAGCAGCACGCGCACACCAAATTCCGGTAGTCTTTATGCGTGTTGCATTAGAGAAAAACTTTGCAGACGTTTCACCTCATAATCGTGTGTTCTCAAGTTTTAAACAACGTGGTATATCCATGACAGAGGATGATGCGTTTGCACAAATTCTTGAGGAATTAGAACCTGCAGAGGATGAACCAATCATGACTAAACGACGTTTTAGTGCCTTTACAGGTAGTGGTTTAGAGGTCTTCTTGAATGCGAATCAAATTAATCATCTTGTTTTAACAGGTATTTCGACAAGTGGAGTGGTGTTAAGTACCGCACTTGAAGCTGCAGATAAAGATTATCAAATTACAGTTTTAGAAGATGCTGTGGGAGATCGTTCAGATGATAAGCATGATTTCATAATAGAACAAATTTTAAATCGTTCATGCGAAATAGAATCAGTCGAATCATGGAGAAACCATTTATAGTAAAGTAACATCCTTATATAACGATGAAATACAAATTGAGCAATCCCTCCGTAAACATTGTTTATGGAGGGATTATAATAAATACATATCAAACTCAACTATTTCCCGGAAAATAAAAAAGATAGCAAGCTCTATGAAGAGACATGCTATCTTGAGTAACTCTTATTATTTTCCTTGAATATAATCTAAATCATTTGCATCTTCTGCATCAATGGTTCTGTATGAAATAACGCCAAGACCTTTAACATTAGATTCTGAAATCACAATTGAACCATCGTCGTTGACTTTTTCAACGAAACCAACATGACCATATTGTGTATCTGCACCAAGTTGGCCAGCTTCGAAGACAACAGCAGTATGGTTTTTAGGTGAATGTGTTACAGTATAACCTTCTCTTTCAGCGTGATTGTTCCAATTGTGTGCATCACCCAAATCACCAGAAATAGATGAGTCATATTGTTGCATACGTTGATAAACATACCACGTACATTGTCCTTGTGGATATGGTGAAGATCCACTAGCTTCAACAAATGGTTTGAAATCACTTCCTGAAGTTTCTGTTCCAATAGATTGAGTATATTTTTTAAGATTTGGCATACGTTTTTTATCAAATGCAGTTAAATTGTAATGTTTAATGATATTATTTAACTTTTTAGCATAATTCGGATCTGTCGCATAAGAATGTGATAAGTGTGACGTTGCCTCTTTATATGTTAATGCTTCGCTCTTCCAAGTAGGTTTATATATTGTAGGGTTGCCTTCAATACCATTTTTAATTAAGTCAGCATAATCTTGGAGTGAGGATTTCAAATTAGGATATTTACGGAATCCAGCGTTTATACTAAACATTTGGTTATCGCTACCAGCCTCTAGTGTATTGAAGTTCACAGATTCCCCATTATAACTACCTTTAACACCGAATAAATTATAGTTAGGTGATTGAGCTAGATTACTTTTACCTGAGTCAGATTCTAAGATAGCTTGAGCCATCATAACAGAGGTATAAATTTTTTCTTTTTGGCCAATTTTATGTGCATCTTTAGCAATCGATTTAATAAATTTACGAGTATCTTGGCTGTCTACCACATTAAAGTTATCGTCTGACACTTTGCCATCTTCAATTTGTGGGACTTGTTGGAATAAACTTGTTGAACGCGTATTAGATTTTTTAATATCATTCTCAAACGATTGAACCGGTTTAGATTTATGTTTCAATTCATCCTCTGTAGGTAGTTGCGGATTATTATTTTGAGAAGACTGCGATGTGTTCTTCTGATGTTTAGATTTCTGCTCATAATTAGATTGGGTTTTCTTAGCATCTTCACTATATTCATCAAGAATGGTATCTAGAGCTGAATCAGATATGCTTGAATGATTGTTGTTACTCGATGAATGTGATGTTGTTTGATTAGAAGATGATTGATGCGTTTGATTTGATGACTGTTTAGATTCATCTTGTTGAGACGATTGACCTTGTGACTGGGAAGTATTTTTATCATCGTCATGTTCCCATTGAGATAGTGCGTCACTCACCTTTGAATCATCTGTTTCTGCTTTAGAAGATGATGTACTACTTTGATGTGATTGATCTTCAGAATGAGAGGAATGACTTCCTTCAGAAGGAATGTCTGAATTAGTATTTTTATTCGATGTTACCTCTTTAGAATCATTGTTATCACTATCAGTAGAATCATCTCTATTTGAAGTGGAAGGTGATTGACTTGTATGATCGTCTGACTGTTCATAATTTGAAATATTAGAATCAAAGTTAAAAAGATTTTGAATTAATGTAGTTAAACTAAAGCTATCATCATATTTATCAGGTTTTAACAGGTCGTTCATATGAGACTGACTTTGAGCAACGTTATGGTAAAATTGGTCAACTAAATTTGTATTTTTTTGCTTATTTTGATCAGTAACTGCTGTTGTAGTTTGATGTGAGTGGTTAGAATTTTGATCTGAGTGATTAGATGTTTTGTTTTTATCCGCTTTAACATCATTATCTTTATTATGCGTTTTAGATGTTTTACCGTTCTCTTTAGAAGGATATTTCTCAGAAGAAGCTTTTTCAGCTTGGTGCGCACGTTGATTGCTATCAGTTTGCTCTTGTTTATCTTCTTTCGACTGTGAACTTTTATGAGTTACCTTTGTTTGTTGATTTATGTCATCTGTATTATCTTTCGCAACGGCCGTAGGGGTAGTGAATGTTGGAAATACCAACGTAGTTGATAGTAAATAAATTAACAATTTGTTTTTCGACATCATATTTTTTCTCCCTCGAAAAGTTTAATTTTGGTGTGATAATAATTGAGAATATGGTATAATTTAACTTATGACTTATATTGTTGATATCTATCAACGAAACGTAATGCACCTTAATACATTTATTATACAAATCTTACTTGTAAAAATAAATTACTTTCCTAGAAATGTTATAAAATAATATAAGTATCTCCTCAATGATCAAGTAATGATGGGGGGGAGTCATTTTCAAGAATAAAAATAGAGTTATTATAAAGAATAAATATTAAAGACCTTCTCAATAGGAGTGTGAATATGAAGAACGCACTAAAACTCTTTATCACGGATTTGAAGAGGGTAGCGAAAACGCCGGGCGTTTGGGTGATCTTAGCAGGTCTAGCTATTCTACCTTCGTTCTATGCATGGTTCAATTTATGGGCGATGTGGGATCCGTATGGTAATACAGGCCATATTAAAGTAGCAGTAGTAAATGAAGACAGTGGTGACAAAGTTCGAGGTAAAAAAATTAACGTCGGCGATACAATGGTCAAATCGTTAAAGAACAATGACAGTTTCGATTGGCAATTTGTTAGCCGAGAAAAAGCTGACCATGAAATTAAGATGGGTAAGTACTATGCCGGTATATACATACCAAGTAAGTTTACACATCAAGTTGCTGGCACCTTAAGAAAGCATCCGCAAAAAGCAGACGTTAATTTCAAAGTGAACCAAAAAATTAATGCCGTAGCGGCGAAACTGACAGATACAGGTTCATCGCTCGTTGTAGAGAAAGCCAATGAGCAATTTAATAAAACAGTTACGAAAGCATTGTTAACTGAAGCAAATAAAGTCGGTCTAACATTAGAAGACAATGTGCCGACAATCACTAAGATTAAAAATGCGGTATATCAAGCGAATGATGCATTACCTAAGATTAACGACTTCGCTGACAAAGTTATTTATCTTAACAATCATCAAGACGAGTTAGATCAATATGCGAATAAATTTAGAGATTTAGGTAAATATAAGGCTAATATTACTGATGCTCAAGATAAACTCAATGCAGTCAATTCGGCTGTTCCCGCTTTAAATGAGAAGGCGAAACTCATCCTAGCACTTAATGATTATATGCCGAATATTGAACGACTACTCAATGTAGCTTCCAATGATGTGCCAGCACAATTTCCTAAGATTAATAAAGGCGTAGACATTGCTAGTGAAGGCATTGATGTAGCAAGTAGTCAATTAAACGACGCACAAGGATATTTAACTCAAGCGAAGCAGCGTGTGAAAGACTATCAAGAAGCTGCCGGTAGAGCACAAGAAGTGAATGGTGCTGTGAATAAAGATTTAAACAATCAGACAACGACACAGCAACAAAGTGCTACCCAAAGCCATAAAGATCAAGGGCATAGTTACTCTAATATAAAGACCAGCCAAATGAGTACGATAGGTGATTCATCTAACAATGATTCAGATTTAACACAAAACGACGTTAAATCAATGAACACCGCCTTAACAGAATCGTTATTATCATTATCAAATCAGACAGACAAACAAGCTCAAGCCACTCAACAAGATATTAAAGCGTTGAAGAACATGGCATATGGTATTATCGCATCAGATAAACCTACACAATTTAAAGAACCACTTGAGAATATTAAATCTCGATTGGAAAATGCTACTAAATATAATCAACAAATGATCGATATTCTCTCAGAATTAGAGAAAAGTGAAGATGTAGATTTATCATCAGAAATTAAACATATTAAAAAGGCGAATAACCAAATTAATGATAGTTTACGTACAACTAATCAATTAATTGATGCTTTATCAAATGGTAGTTCAGGCCAATCTGAAGCAGTAAAAGTACTTCGTGGACTGCCAAAACTGAG
Source organism: Staphylococcus capitis subsp. capitis (assembly GCF_040739495.1). Lineage (NCBI taxonomy): Bacteria > Bacillati > Bacillota > Bacilli > Caryophanales > Staphylococcaceae > Staphylococcus > Staphylococcus capitis. Next base: position 203,108 of record NZ_CP145263.1, read on the forward strand.
TGATAATCTTGATAACTTCCGTTCATATATTAAAAATGAACTAAACAACAATTTATTAGCTGTTTCAAACGAAATTACAGATCAATTAAATAAAGGTCAGAATACTTTATCTACAATTCAATCGAAATTGAACTCAATCAACCAAGTGATTAATGCAGGTCAAGATATTTTAAGTGATGGTAAAGAACGTATTGATACTATACAAAGCACTTTACCTGGTATTGAACAAACATACATTAATGCCATGAAAACTGCTCAAGCTTACTTCCCAACTATGAAGAAAGACGTTGCACAAGCCGCTAGTTTCGTGCGCAATGACTTACCACAATTGGAACAAGAGTTAGCTAATGTCACTCAATCAGTAAACCAAAACTTACCGGCATTATTTAATCGATATGACAACGCTGTTAATTTATTAAATGAGAATCAACCACGTGCGAAAGAAGGTTTAGCTTCACTAGCTGACTTCGCACAGAATAAATTGCCTGACGTTGAGAAGGATCTTAAAAAAGCAGATAAAGTCTTCAAGAAACTAGACAAAGATGATGCTATCGACAAACTTATAGACACATTAAAGAACGATTTGAAAAAGCAAGCAGACACAATAGCAAATCCTATTAATAAAAAGACTACGGATGTCTTCCCAGTGAAAGATTATGGTTCAGGAATGACACCATTCTATACAGCGTTATCAATATGGGTAGGCGGCTTATTAATGGTAAGTTTACTTTCAGTTGATAACAAACATGAACATTTACGACCTATATTAACAGCACGACAAATCTATATGGGAAAAGCTGGTTTCTTCTTCCTCTTAGGTATCATTCAAGCACTTATCGTGTCGATAGGTGACTTAGTGATACTTAAAGCGGCGGTGGAATCACCAGTCTTATTCGTAACCATCGCTGTATTCAGTTCACTCGTATTTAACTCAATCATCTATACATGCGTATCCATGTTAGGTAATCCAGGTAAAGCTGTAGCGATTATCTTGCTCGTATTACAAATCGCAGGGGGTGGAGGAACATTCCCAATTCAAACGACACCACAGTTCTTCCAAACCATTTCACCATATCTGCCTTTCACTTATGCCATTGGCGCCTTACGTGAAACTGTAGGTGGTATTGTACCTGAAATATTAATTACTAAAGTTGTCGTACTCACATTGTTCGGCCTCGGATTTATTATATTTGGTATATGTATGAAACCTGTGATGGATCCAATTATGCGTAAAATTGCTAAACGTGCAGCAGAAAGTAAAGTAACTGAATAATATACTAAAATCCCTCGAATTGTAAGGTTCAATTCGAGGGATTATTTTAGTTATAAGCAATGCTTATTTAAGGATGGCTAATAATTAGCTCCATGTTTCCATTAAACTGAATTGCTTTATCTTCTGTAGTTAAAATAAAATGCGTACCTTTTTGAACAGTGAATGTTTCGTCATCAACTGTTAATTGACCATCACCCTCAATAACTGAAACTAAGCAATACGGATGAGGTTTCGTTAAAGTTAGATGTTCAGAAATATCCCATTTCTCTACTGTGAAGAACGTATTCGACACATACAGCGTATAAGTGTTACCATCAATCGCTTTAGTATGTGGAGAAGTATTCGGCTGTCGATTAGAAATATCGATAACCTCTTTACTTTGTTCTAAATGTAATTCACGTGTGTTGCCATTTTTATCTTTTCTATCGTAATCATAAATACGATATGTGGTATCAGAAGATTGCTGTGTCTCTAAGATGAGGATGCCTGAACCTATCGCATGTACTGTACCAGCAGGAACATAATAGAAGTCGCCAGGTTGAACTGGAACATGAGTAAATAAATGGTCGAAGTCTTTATTATCAATGAGTTGTTCTAATTCTTCTTTTGTTTGTGCTTCTACACCATAGATGATTTCTGAGCCAGGTTCTGCATCAAGAATATACCAACACTCTGTCTTACCATATTCACCTTCATGTTTAAGTGCATAGTCATCATTAGGATGAACCTGTACTGAAAGTTGATCATGAGCGTCTAGAATTTTAGTTAGAAGCGGGAAGTGCGTTCTAGAATCGTTATCGAACAACGCACGATCTTCTTCCCATACCTCATCTAACGTCTTACCTTGATGTTTGCCATTTTCAATGACATTAGGTCCGTTCTGATGTGCTGAAATAGCCCAACATTCGCCAGTTTGATCACTTGGAATATCGTAACCAAACTGAGTTAAAGCATTGCCACCCCAAATGCGCTCTTGAAATACAGGCTTAAGAAACAATACCATATCTTACACTCCTTTATATCTCTTTTAAAATGTTGTAGATTTCATTTTTATCTTGAGCATGCACGAGGTTGTCTCTTGTATCATTATGCATTAAAGCTTTTGATAAGCGTTGTAACAATCTTAAGTGCGTATCATTACTGTCATTAGGCACAGCGATAAGGAAGACCAATTGCGGTAATGAACCATCAAGACTTTCCCACTGAATGCCCTTTCTATTTTGCATAACTGCTACGGCAGGTTGATTGACTGCACTTGATTTCGCATGAGGAATCGCCACATTCATACCAATGGCAGTAGTTGACTCTGCTTCTCGCTTAAGAATAGCTTCTTTAACTTCTTCAACATCAGAGATATAGTGATGTTCATTTAATTTAGAAATGAGCGTATCAATCGCATTGTCACGCGTAAGTTCAGTATTTGATATTTCAATAATATTCTCGGCAAATACTTCATGTTCTTTACTTTCATTTGTAGGCTCACTTTGTGGAGCAGTCGTTGCTACATTACTTTGTGTTGTTGTGTCATTTGCTGATGTAGAATCATTTTCAAGGGTAGGGTCAGTCTCGTGTGCATTCACTTCATTCGCAGGTGTATGTCTCTTGAAAATTAAAACCGTCATCATTGTGACTAAACTACCGATAATGACAGCGATAAAGAACCAAAGGACCTTATCAATACCGCCAAGTACTGCTACAACTGGGCCACCATGAGCTACTCTATCTCCAACACCTCCCAGCGCGGCGATGACAGATGCTACCATAGCACCAATCATATTAGCTGGAATCGTTCTAAGTGGGTCTTGTGCAGCGAAAGGTATCGCACCTTCAGTGATACCGAAGAGACCCATTGTAAATGAGGCTTTACCCATTTCTTGTTCAGCTTTGTTAAACTTACGTTTTTGAATAAATGTTGCTAAGCCTAAACCGATTGGAGGCGTACATACTGCTACAGCAACCATTCCCATCACTGCATAGTTACCTTCAGCAATTAATGCAGAACCGAAGAGAAAGGCAACTTTGTTAATCGGACCACCCATATCGAAGGCAATCATAGCGCCGATAATCAACGCTAGAATAATAATGTTAGCGCCTTGCATACCTTTTAACCATGTCGTCAATGCAGCAAAGATACTTGAAATCGGAGCGCCAATGACAAAGATAAATATCAGTCCCACTATCAGTGAAGAAATAATAGGTATGATAATAATTGGCATAATCGGTGCCATCGCTTTAGGAACTTTAATTTGTTTAATCCATTTAGCGATATAACCAGCTAAGAAACCGGCAACAATACCACCTAAGAAACCAGCACCTGCAGTACTGCCATAGAGACTTCCGTCAGCAGCGATAGCTCCACCAATCATACCTGGAACAAGTCCGGGTTTATCAGCAATACTTACGGCAATATAACCGGCTAGGATTGGAACCATAAATTTAAAAGATAAGCTTCCAATATTTTCAATTGATTTCCAGAATGAATGCTCTGGAATGACGAGGCCTTTAGAAGTCGCTTCGCCACCTATAGTTAAAGCAATGGCCATCAGCAATCCGCCTACAACGATGAATGGCACCATGAAAGAGACACCATTCATTAAGTGTTGATAGACCATTTGCATGCCACTTTTATGTTCATTATCTTCTTCAGAATTGTGGCTGTGAGTTTCTGAATCATTTCCATGATAGATACGGGCGTCTTGATCAATGATACGTTGAATTAATAGTTTTGGATGATGGATACCTTCACGCACGTTCTCATTAATGAGGCGTTTACCATTAAAACGTGAAAGATCAACTTGTCTATCAGCGGCAATAATGATGCCATCTGCTTCTTTAATTTCCTTGGCAGTTAAAATGTTTTCAGCACCTACACCGCCTTGCGTTTCAACTTTGATATCTACGCCCATTTCCTTAGCAGCTTGTTCTAATTTTTCTTGAGCCATATATGTATGAGCGATACCGTTCGGACATGATGTTATAGCAAGTATTTTCATCGCTTTCACTCTCCTTTATTTAAAGTGTAAGCGTATTCAATACTGTATAAAAAAGAATAATTGCCGTTATTAGTGGCAATTATTCTCGAATTTGAGCGATTAACTTATTTTTCATGACTTGGTTATCCATCAGACACCACTGATCAACCGTATGTTCATCAAGTTGAGCCAGTGACTGAATCATATTTTTCATCATTTGTGCATCTTTCTTCGCAATCGCTAGGAAGAACACTAACTTCACATCATGTTGTTTCCATGGAATGGGGTGTTTGAATTTATAGACAATCACATGAGATTTCAGCACCTTCTCAGGATTACCGTGAGGAATCGCCATACCATTGCCTATGAAAGTTGAAGACTGACGTTCGCGTTCCATCGCAGATTCAATGTAACCGTCTAAAGTCGCTTGATGCTGTTCTAGAATCTCTTGAGTTCTCTTAAAGATTGAGAGTGCAATGGAAGGTTCATCTTGTTCGATGTCGGACTCAACCACAAATTCTATTGGTGACAGGGCATCTCTTTGTAACGTTGGATTTTTAAACGTTTTAATTACATGTTCAACTTGGCGTTCATCATCTTTCGAAAATAATGGCGACACCTGAATCACTTTCGGAAGGTGTGATGAACGTTTGTGACTTAAGTTGATATCATGCGTCGTGATGAGCATATCCACTTGCGCAAAGTCATAAGTTTCAACATCTTCAAGTTTCAATGTATCAACAATTGATATTGAAGGACTTAATTTCTTAATTCTTTCAGCTAATAAAGTTGAAACCCCTAAGCCGTAATAGCACACAATGACAACGTTAATGGTCGAGTGCATTTGTCGTTCAATTGATGATTGAAAATGGATCGTCAAAAAGGCAATTTCATCTTCGCTAAGTTGTATGTCAGTGTCTTTAGATAACTGATGAATCACATCGTAAAGCGTGTTAAAGATAAAAGGATAGAGTTGTTTGATTTCAGATGTCAGCGGATTGTTGAGGTAAACATTGCGCATCAATCGTAAGTAGGTACGACTAAAGTGCATATAAATATTTTCTTTTAGAATTGAATCTTTAGAAAAAAGAATATCTACATTCGTTTCCATCAATTGTATTAACCGTTGAATATAACTTTGAATAAAGAGTTGTTGGAAGCTTAAATCAAATTGATTGAAATGATAACTAATGAAGAATGAAAACAATTGACTCGTTTCATCAGTCAGCTGGTAACCTAGTTGTTGATTAATATCTTTAATACACTGTCGTGCTATGGCTAGTGAAGTTGGATTCGACTCCCAATCTAACTCCTCAGAGTTAGTACGCTTGATAATTAAGATTAAATGCACAAGTAATTGTCGCACTTGATTATCTGACGTTTGAAGCTCGGAAGCTTGAATATGTTTCTTAATAATATGATGAATACGCTGAATATGTCCCTGTGGTAATTCTTGGAGAATCAAATCTTCTACCTTAATTTCATTCGAAGAGAGTTGATTCAGATGAAGAACCGCATTACTTAAATCCGAACCACTAGCATCGATAATGATGCCTTGTTTCCTTTTCAAAGTGATGGTGACATCAAATTTTTCACACCAAGTTTGGATACGTGTGACACAATCGAGTACATCTGACTTTGATAGATGAAACTGTGATGCAAGATCACTCAAAGTATATGTATGATGATCCATCAATAATTTATAAGCAATCGTAATTAATAACTTTCTCTCTTTAAGAATACTGTCATTTAATTGTCCCTCAATATAACTAATAGAATATGTATCTAAATTTAATTGATAACCTCTAGATTTAACACTCACTATAAGATTATCAATAAATGTAGAATTAATAACTTTAATATCATTCCTAACTGTGCGATTAGACACATTTAAATAAGCCGAAACTTTATTCCCGCTAACGTACGTTTGAGCGTTATTGATTAAGAGTTGAATGAGTTTAATCTGTCTGTATATCATAGTCCATCTCACTTCTCCCACAAAGTTTGTTTAGGAAAACGCTTACTCCACAATCAAAGTTTACTTGTTAGCGAGGAGATAGGCAAGTGGCAGGGTGAATTAAAACATTTATATAAATTATATTAAACTCCCCAAACCACGGTGATAGTTAGGGGAGTGATGTATAATTGTATACATGCTATTTTTATTAATTAATTGAATTTTTAATTCTAAAGGGCAAACTTCTTAAGAAATATTATTAAATTATTACTTTTGTAAGGAAACGTTTTCAAGTTTTCTTTACTTTTATTTAAATATTTGAAATGCACTTTAGTTGTCGTATTTCATAAAGTAATACAATAGAGACATTCTTATTAGCATGCCATTATATGCTTGTTTAGTAAATATCACATTGCTCATACCATCTGTATCTGAGGAAAGTTCGTCCTCTCTTGGACCAGGACTTAAAACGGGGATAGTATTTTTATTATTAAATTTATCTTTAGATACAATTAGATTATTTGGTAACTGAGGTTTATTATCCACTTTTTCAGAATAAGCAGAATTAAAATCAGGCAATTCAAAAGGGATTATATCCAATATATCGGCTTGTTCTAATATTCTTTCTACATTATGAACTATAGAATAATTAGTGTTCCTTAATAAGTGTAATATATCACTATTCAATTCTTCGCCATTCGGTAAAAGGAAGATAATTTTTTTAATATCAAATTTTTCTAATCCCATAACTATAGAACGAATTACTCTACAATTAATATCTCCACCTATACCTATAATCTTATTATCTAAACCACCTAATTCCTTAGTCATTGTATATAAATCTAGTAAGGCTTGTGTCGGATGTTCGTTTGTACCATCACCCGCATTAATCATAGGTATGTTAGTAATATTGGACGCTTTTTCGACTGCGAAGTTTTCATAATGACGCATAACCATTGCATTTGAATATTGAGAGATATATTTAATAGTATCTGCCATACTTTCATCAAAGTAATCATCGGTACGTGCTACCTTTGGACCTCCCATATCTATAACTTGACCACCTAACCTAAACATAGCACTAGCAAAACTCATTCTAGTTCTCGTACTAGGTTGATAAAATAAGGTTGCTAAAACTTTTCCATTCAAATCTTTGATAATTTTGTTATTTTTCAAGGCTCTTTCATAGCGATTAGCTTGTTCAAATAAGTTATTAATAAAATTTAAGTTTATATCATTCATTGATAATAAATTACCAATCAATTTTATTCGCCTCTCTTTCTATAACTTTAGTTTTCCAAGAGGCTGAATCAAACATAGAATAACTAGGTGTTGTAGGTAGTTCTTTATATTCAGGGATATTTTTTAAATCTACTATTTCAAAACTCAGTCTTTCTACTAGAAGACCTTGTGCTAGAGGGGTCAACCAGCAAAAATGGGACATTCTTTATTATGAATCAACCATTCATCTAATTTTTCTTTGGATGGAAATTGGGGATACTTAGGAAATAGGGAATAAACAATTTTTCTTGTATTATGTTCATCTAACTTTGAGCCGGGTTTGATATTGAAATAGTCTTTTGCAGACATAGAATCTTTGGTCCATTTAAAAAAGAAGGCTCTATGACCAAACACGGGGACTGTTAACATGAATTTACAACGGCTATGGGTTTTAAAAGCGTCATGTAATGCATAACGAGCTTCCAACTCAAACAATTCTATTTTATCTAAAACATAATCACAACCTTCTACAAATTCATCAGCAGTATTATCGTTGATGCCTTCAGGGAAAATATCAACATTAACATCTCTAGAAATATTAAATATAGATTCTCCAACAACTTCAGCTTTATTTTTACCGATGGTGCTGAGGGAAGCGCCATACTGTCTATTAATATTAGAAAGGTCGAAATAATCAGGATCGGCAATTTTTATATGCCGTACGCCTAATCTCACTAGTCTCTCAGCTACAGCACCTCCTATACCTCCACAACCTGCTATACCAATTACAACATTGCTGATTTTTTTCTGACGTTCTTTAGTGTATTTCCTAGCCAACCTAAATTTCGTTTAACTCTTTCCCAATAACGTTGTTCATCGAATTCAGCAGTGTACTTAATAACTTTAGACTTCATAATGAACCTCCCAAAAATAAGTAATTGCTAATACTAGGTCTCAAGGAAAAATTGAAATATAAGTAATCATATAACTTCTTGCTTTGTCAAAAGCTTTCATTTTACTTATCAATTCGTATTCATATCTAAATGAGTTTTAAAAGATTTTTCTCCCTTTTTAGTTATCCTAAGACATCGATTTATTTCACATTTTTGGATCCAAGACAATTCAAATAATTTTTTTGTAATCTCTAAAGCAATAGGTCCGGCTATATGGTGTTTTCTTTCAGTCCAATCTATATGTTTAATAATAGGTTTAGAATATAGTTTATTATCTGTTTCTAATCCTAGACATTTCAACCAAGCTTTTCCACTTTCAGTTAATTTATAATATTCTTCACAATCTTCCATATAACCCTTTTCTAATAATGATTCCGTAAATTTAACACCCATTTTTCCAGCAATATGACCATAACAGGTCCTCATAAATGATAACTTTCTCTTTTTAGTTGTTTCTTTCAAAGACTTACTTTCCATAGATGGTGATATTATGGCTAATGCATTTATAGCATCTATAACCTTCTCATCAGTTATTTTGTAATAGCGATGTCTTCCCCACTTTTCTACAGTAATTAGGTTAGCCTCTATTAATTTAGAAAGATGATCACTAGCAGTTTGAGGTTTCACATTAGCTAATTTAGCCAATTCACCAGCTGGGAGTGCTTTACCACTAGATAATTCTATTAACATTGTCAAACGTGTTTGATGTCCAATAAGTAGAATGTTATTAGCAAACTTTTTATACATATATTCACCTTCTCTATTTATATTATTATTCTATACCCATAAAATATTTCGGTGTTAAGCGAAATTTTATGTGGGTATGAATAAATTAGTTAGATAGGGAGGTATTATAGTTGAACATTTCTTCTAAATATTTTGATTATTTAGTTGTTTTTACCGCAGGCATAGGAATGTTTTTATCTACCTTAGATAGTGGAATTATTAACGTAGCATTACCTACTTTATCAAAATCATTTAATGTTGATACATCATTGATAACATGGAGTGTCACTTTATATACTTTATTATTGACGGGAACGATTATCATATTTGGAAGATTGAGTGACAAATATAGTCGAATAAATATCTATAGTATTGGGCTTATTGTGTTTTTAATAGCTTCAATTTTATGTGGTTTTTCAAGTAATGTTATCCAATTGATCACATTTCGAGGTTTACAAGGTATAGGAGCAGCAATGTTGCAAGGCACTGCCACTGCTATTATTACAACTAGTATTCCTGAAGATAGACAAGGATCGGCCCTAGGAACGCTAAGTATACTTTTAGGAATAGGACCAGTTTTAGGACCTAGTGTAGGAGGGAGTTTACTCTCTTTAGGAAGTTGGAGATGGATATTTTGGATGAATATTCCCTTTATCGTAGTAGGGTTAGTTGGTTGTTTAATATTGAAGAGAAATATTAAAGAAAATAGAAGTACATCTATTCACCTAGATTTGCGAGGAAATATATTGTTATTTCTATCTATATTTTGTTTATTAATCAGTCTAACTGCATGGTCTCATAATTCTATTAAAAGTTTACTCGTTTATGGGAATTTAATAACTTTTATCATACTATTTAGTTTGTTTGTAGTATGGGAATTAAAAAATAGTCATCCAATCATAGATTTACGCATGTTTAAAAATATATCTTTTTCTTCTCCTATTTTTGCGATATTTGTTTTTGGCGGTACGACCTCTCTAGGATTTATCGTTCCACCGTACATATTAGAGAAAGCTAACCATCTCGGTTCATGGCAAGTGGGCTTAGTTAATTTAGCATCTCCTTTAGGCTTAGTCATTGTTTCAAAACTTGCCGGAAAGTTGATATCTCGTTTAGGAAGTACCATATTAATGGTGATTGGATTAATTATAATGACTATTGCTTATACAAGTTTAGGAGGCTTCCAATTTATTTTAAGTCCAATAGCATTAAGTCTATTATTACTACTATATGGTTTAGGAGGTGGATTCTTTCTTCCTTCTAATACTTCAGCAATTATGGGCTCCGTTTCTCAAGATATGCAAGGTACAGTAGGAGCAGCTCAAAGAATGGTTCAAAATATAGGTATTGCTATTTATACAGCTATAACTTCATTATTTATTAATAACTTCTCAAGTTCTAATAAACTAATAGCAGGGGCTAGTGAAGCGTGGTTATTTGCAGCTGCATCTTTATTTATAGCACTACTCCCTTTCTTATTAAAAATCTTACGAACCAAACAACGTGCTGAATAAAAGATATTCTAATTTAAAATGATCTATTAAAAGATTTCTTGCACTCATAACAGTTTTTTCATTAATAATTGTTATGTGTGCAATTTTTGTTTTTCACTATATATTGACCCAAGTAAATATGATATATTTTAATTAAATTATTTATATTGGGTGATAGTATGGGGTATCAAAGCGAACAAGCTCTAGAAGAAGATGTAATTAAACAATTAGTGAGTCAAGGATACGAGAGAGTTCAAGTACGTGATCACGCACAGCTAGTCGATAATTTCCGCTCAATTCTAAACGAACGTAATGCTGATAAACTTGAAGGGAAGCCATTATCAGATGCGGAATTTCGTAGAATTATGATAGATATTAGCGATAAAAGTATATTTGACAGTGCCATGATATTAAGGGATAAGTATGTTCTTGAACGTGATGATGAGACGAAAGTATATCTGAGTTTTATGGACACGTTAAAGTGGTGTAAGAATAAATTCCAAGTAACGAACCAAGTTTCTGTTGAAGATACATATAAAAGTCGTTATGATGTGACGATTCTTATCAATGGTTTGCCTCTTGTTCAAATTGAGTTAAAAAGAAGTGGTATCGCTATTGCTCAAGCATTTAATCAAATTGAACGATATCGTAAATTTAATTACACAGGTCTGTTTAGATTCATTCAACTCTTCGTTATTAGTAATAAGATGGAAACACGTTACTACGCAAATAGCGACCAAAGAATTTTTAAGAGTGCGATGTTTTATTGGAGCGATAAAAATAATCAACGTATCAATAACCTGAAAGATTTTGTTGAAGATTTTCTTAGCCCATGCAAACTTGCTAAAATGATTAGTCGCTACATGATTATTAATGAAACGGATAAAGTGCTTATGGCGCTTAGACCTTATCAAGTTTACGCAGTTGAGGCACTAATTAAACGTGCGACAGAGACGAATAATAATGGCTATATTTGGCATACGACAGGAAGCGGTAAAACGTTAACTTCGTTCAAGACGAGTCAGATTCTCTCTAGGGAACCTAATATCAATAAAGTCATCTTCTTAGTCGACCGTAAGGATTTAGATAGTCAAACGCTTGCTGAATTTAATAAATTTGAAAATAACTCTGTCGACCTTACAGACAATACACGTAAATTACTTCAACAGTTAGACGACCCTACTTAGAACCTTATCGTAACGACGATACAAAAGATGGCAAATGCAATTAAAACAGGACACAAAGCGATTGAACGTTATAAAGAAGATAAAGTAGTATTCATTATCGATGAGTGTCATCGTACACAGTTTGGTGATATGCATCGTGTGATCAAACAACATTTTAAGAACGCGCAATACTTTGGATTCACAGGTACACCACGTTTTGAAGAGAATGCGAGTCAAGACGGACGTGCGACGGCGGATATATTCGGGAAATGCCTCCATACTTACCTTATTAAAGATGCGATTCGTGATGGCAATGTACTAGGATTCTCTGTTGAATACCTCAATACATTTGATACATTGAAGGACAATATTGATGAAGAATATGTTTCTAAGATAGATGAGAATGAGATTTGGATGGCTGACGACCGTCTTAAGAAAGTAGCTAAACATCTTGTCGCAAACCATCACAAGAAGACGCGTAATCAGATGTATACTTCCATTTTTACTGTTCATAGCATACCGATGGCGATTAGATATTATAAAATCTTCAAAGAGATGAAAGAAGCAGGTTTACACAACCTCAATGTTTCTACAATTTTCACTTATAATCCTAATGAAGATATGCATAAAAATAGAGAAGTGTATCAACAAAATGAAAATCCTAAGCATTCACGTGAAGAGTTAGAAACAGTAATTAAAGATTATAATAAAATGTTTGATAAAAATTATTCTACAGATACTTTTGATGGATTCTTTAATGATGTTTCTCAGCGAGTGAAACGAGGCATGCCAGGTGAACGATTAGATATTTTAATTGTTGTCGATATGTTCTTAACAGGCTTCGATAGTAAAAAGTTAAATACGTTATATGTTGATAGAAATTTACAATACCATACATTAATTCAAGCTTATTCTCGTACGAATCGAGTTGAAGATGAGACCAAACCTTATGGCAACATTGTGTGTTATCGTAATTTGAAAGAGAATACAGATAAAGCAATCGAGTTATTCTCACAAACAGATGATGTAGACACGGTATTGAGTGCATCATTTGATGAGTATTTAGTTGAGTTTAAAAAGCAATTAATAGAGTTGTATAAAGTTGCAGATACGCCAGAAGCAGTAGACCGATTAGAACGTGAAGATGATATTAAAGAGTTTGTATTAACTTTCCGTAGTTTGTCACGTTTAATGCAAATGCTAAAAACGTTTGACGAATTTAGCTTTGACAAGGATAAACTCGGCATAGCTCAGCAAACTTTTCAAGATTACAGAGGTAAATATCTTAATTTATATGATGCTGTGCGTCAGAAAAATAAAAGAGAGATAAACAAAGTCTCTGTTTTAGATGATATTGACTTCGAAGTCGAGATATTAAGAAATGATTTGATTAATGTTCAATATATTCTAGATTTATTGAACCAGATTGATTTAACGAATAAAGAAGAACCAGATAAAGCATGTAAGCAGATACGTAAGTTACTTGAACAAGCAGATGATGATAAATTAAGACTGAAGGCAGACTTAATTCGCGAGTTCTTAGATAGTGTGATTCCACATCTTGAAGAGGAAATAGCGATTGATGATGCATATTATGAGTTTGAAGAGGAAGTCAAAGAAGGAGAGTTACAAGATTTCGCCAAAGATCAAACCTATCCAATTGATTTATTAAAACAGCTTGTCAGTGAATATGAGTACAGCGGACAATTAGATAATAATTTAGTTGAAGAGGGTGTCTCTGGTGGCTTACTCGTACGTACTAAGAAAATTGATAATGTTAAATCCTTCGTCCAAGAAACCGTTGAAAAATATGGTGCCGTTGATTAATCAGAGTAAAGTTTTATATGACTTTAATGACGATGCTTTTAAAAGGGACTAGGGCGAGCCACGGTTTAGATAATTATCCTGCTCCCTTGGAAGTCGTGCGTTAGATTTTATATCTAGTAAAATATTCTATAAAAACTGTAAGTTAGGTGGATGTTCCCACTTAACTTATTTTATTTTGTGCTATAAAATTATAAATAAAAGACAAAATAAGTGGACAACTATTTATTTATAGATTTTGTACTAAATGGAGGGAACGTACATTGACTACATCTGAGAAGCAACGTCAACAACAAGCAGAACTACAAAAGAAATTATGGTCCATTGCGAATGACTTACGTGGGAATATGGACGCCAATGAATTTAAAAATTACATTTTAGGCCTTATCTTTTACCGTTTCTTGAGTGAGAAGGTTGAAGAGACATCCGCAAGACTTCTTGCAGAAGATAATATTACATATTCAGAAGCAATGAATAATGAGGACTATCGTCCTATTGTTGAGAAAGAATTAATTCAACGTATTGGTTTCGTCATTGAACCGGAAAATTTATTTAGTAATTTAAAAGCTAAAATTGAAAACCAGACATTTGAAATTGAAGACTTAAGCAATGCGATTAAAAATGTTGAGAACTCTACACGTGGTCACGAGAGTGAAGATGACTTTATTCATTTATTCGATGACATGGATTTGAACTCCAGCCGATTAGGGAATACGAATGCAGCTCGTACGAAATTAATTGGGAAAGTCATGATGAATATTTCTACATTACCATTCGTGCATAGTGATTTAGAAATCGATATGTTAGGCGATGCGTACGAATACCTTATTGGTCAATTCGCGGCTAACGCGGGTAAAAAGGCTGGTGAATTCTATACACCTCAACAAGTATCAACGATACTTGCGAAGATCGTTACAGATGGTAAGGAAGATTTAAGAAGTGTGTATGACCCGACATGTGGTTCTGGCTCATTACTATTACGTGTAGGTCGTGAAGCTAAAGTACGTAACTATTATGGTCAAGAATACAATAGTACAACTTATAACTTAGCTCGAATGAACATGTTACTTCACGATGTGAACTTTAAAGCCTTCCAAATTGAAAATGGCGGTACATTAGAAGATCCAGCGCATCGAGGCGAACAATTTGATGCGGTAGTCGCAAACCCACCATACAGTGCGAAGTGGAGTGCTGAACCTTCATTCTTAGATGATGAACGTTTTAGTGATTACGGCAAACTTGCACCTAAATCTAAAGCAGACTTTGCATTTATTCAACATATGATTTATCACTTAGATGATGAGGGGACAATGGCAGTTGTTCTTCCACACGGTGTTCTATTCCGTGGCGCAGCCGAAGGCACAATTCGTAAATATTTAATCGAAGAGAAGAATTATTTAGACGCCGTGATAGGCTTACCTGCCAACTTGTTCTTTGGGACAAGTATTCCAACGTGTGTCCTAGTCTTTAAGAAGTGTCGTAAAGCAGATGATGACGTAGTATTTATCGATGCGTCTCAATCATTTGAAAAAGGTAAAAACCAAAACCACCTTACAGATGAAGATGTAGAAAAAATTGTCGAAACATACAGCAAAAGAGAGACAATAGATAAATACAGTTACGTCGCAAGTTTAGATGAAATTAAAGAAAATGATTACAATCTTAATATTCCTAGATATGTAGATACATTTGAAGAAGAAGAGCCGATTGACTTAGACCAAGTCCAACAACAACTCAAAGATATTGATAAAGAAATCGCCAACGTAGAGTCAGAAATCAACGAATACCTTAAAGAACTAGGAGTGTTGAACAATGACTGAACAAAATACTCCAGAATTAAGATTTCCAGGAATTAATGATAGATGGGAGAGTAGTACGTTAAATCAAATTACATCTATATTAAAAGATGGCACGCATGGCACTCATAAAGATAGTAAAGAAGGACCTTGGTTGCTAAGTGCTAAAAATTTAAAAAATAATAAAATATCTATAAATGAAGATGATAGAAAGATTAGTAAAGTAGATTTTGATCGCATATATAAAAATTACAATTTAAAAAGAGGAGATTTGCTTTTATCAATAGTTGGTACTATAGGGAACGTAGCAATTGTAAAAGACCCTGAAAATATTGCTTTTCAAAGAAGTGTAGCAATACTAAGAATGAGAAATGAGTTTGAAATAAATTTAAAAAGAATTTATTTCAAACTCATTCTTTTAAGAAAAAACTCAAACGAAATCAAGTAGTATCAGCACAACCAGGTATATATCTAGGTGATTTAGGAAAATTTCAAATTAAATTCCCTTTAAATTTAAAAGAACAAAATAAAATTGGAAATTTCTTTAGCAAACTCGACCGCCAGATTGAGTTAGAAGAAGAGAAGCTTGAATTATTAGAAAAACAAAACCATTCTTATATAAATCAGATTTTTACAAAACAATTAAAATTTAATGATGATGAAGGTAATAAATATCCTGAATGGATAACTAAGAAGTTAGGGGATATTGGTAAAGTAGCTATGAATAAACGTATATACAAAAATGAAACAACTGAGAGTGGTGAAATACCTTTTTATAAAATAGGGAACTTTGGAAAGAGTGCTGATACATTTATAACTAGAGAAAAGTTTAATGAATATAAAGAGAAATATCCTTACCCTAATGTTGGTGATATATTAATATCAGCATCAGGAAGTATTGGTAGAACCATAGAATATACAGGGGAAGATGCATACTATCAGGATTCAAACATTGTTTGGCTAGATCATAATGATGAAGTCCTAAATAAATATTTAAAATACTTCTATAAAATTGTTAAATGGGCAGGAATTGAAGGAACAACTATTAAAAGGTTGTACAATAAAAATATCTTAAATACTAAAATTGAATTGCCAAATATAGAAGAACAAGAAAAAATAGGAGAATTTTTAACTAAATATGAAGAATTAATTAAAAAACAATCTTCAAAAGTCGAATTGTTAAAGCAACGCAAGCAAGGATTATTACAGAAGATGTTCGTCTAATTCTGATAAAGTCCTATTATGTTAAGTAAAAAAGAGAGATCGTATTTTCTCTCTTTTTTTATCTTATTTTCAAATTTCATATAATAGATTATTAACATGTGTTTTAGGACGATGTAAAAAGTACTCATTTGCATTGAAGCAAAGTTTATTAAACCTAATCATTATCGTGTTTAATTCTATAAATAGTATGTCTTATTATATTAACTTCTTTCTAAACAATCAATCGATTTTATCATAAACCAATCGACTATTTACACAAAGCTAAGCGCTTCTTGAAACACTGGTCTATTTTCAATTGATTTCCCATACTGTTTTTCTGTAAATATTTTTTTCAACACCAAATTTTTTTAAAATTTTAAGGTGCCTTTCTAAATTTTGGGAGATAGATGATACTCTCGTATAGCCAATAATCATTATTTTTCACCTGTAATTAACGTACATCTTAACCGTTCAATTAGATTGTTACAATTTCAACAATTCTTTTGTATGTTTAGGGTGTACCTATTTTATACATTTTCAGCTTTTTTTATTTCTTTTTTTCATTTTAAAAGCTTTGTAACCTTGAACTTGACTTAACACTATGCCTAGTATTACTCCTATAGTTACTATATATATGATGGACTGTAAATAATGGTTTTTCACAATATTTCCTACATAATCTAAAAATGTGAAAGCTGTTGCAAAGTCAATTATACTCTTTATAAAATCATGAGAGTATTCGTATTCCTTTTTATATTTAACTTAGAAAAAGGTGAAAAAAGTATATAATGATTTCAATCCCACCCCTAAAAAAACGTTATAATTATAGGTATTAATGTACTTACCTTTTCTTCTTTTAAGAAATTCGTTAAGTTAAAAATTACGATTAAATATAAATTACTAATTAAAGCCACACTCACAAAAATAATATTAAGTAGTTGCATATATGTTTTATCTTTCATTTCTTCACCTTCTAAAATTATTTTAGTATTATTGATAATTTTACTTTTTGCATTTCTCCACTGACCAGTGTTATAATTTAAATAACGAAAATAAGTATTCACTTATACACCAATCCCCCCACTACTCGCAATAGTGAGGGGATTTTTGTTGGTGTGGCTATATGTCACCTATTTTTATTGCCTTTACTTAGCCAATGAGAAAAAAACGCAATGGCACAGCCACTGATGACTGGTGCTATGATGTGAACGAAAATAAGCATCACTCTATACACCTCCTCTCTACGTCAAATTGACGCCTGAGGGATAGGCGACCTATATATTATATCATCTCCGAATATACGATGAGAGTTAACTTCCGATAAGTCATTTATGTTAACTAAAAAAGACTCTAGTTCAATTTGATATGTATTAGAGTCTTTTTGTTAGTTAGTCATTTAATTCTACTGATTTTATTTTTGGTTTCTCTGGTAGTAATGCATACTTAATTTTTACAGTTAAAGTCGCTGGTTTGTCATTAATATTCACTTGATAATAACCTATATGACCGCTACCTTGATTATCTGATTGTCCATTAATAGAAACTTTATCTTGGCTTTTTAGAAATTGATAAGTTTTATTATCTTTAGCAATTTCTTTTAAGTTTTTAGTATTTTTATTTTTGATATAGGTATTTATCTGTTCTTCACTTGAATATAAAGCCCATTTATCAAAGAATAAAAAATTTAGAATCATATAACAAATGGCTACTACTATAATTACAAGAGTTATATAAATTAACTTTTTCAACGTTAAACACCTTTTTAAAATTATTTATAATTTATGATAACTCATAAGTATATGTAATTGCCAAATAAGATATAAAATTTAAATAAGTATTCACAAACTCTACAAACCATTCTTATATCTTAGTGATAATATAATAATTGAATATATTATCTGCAGGAGTGATTTGGATGAGTAATTCTAAAAAAGTAGCTGTTGTTACTGGAGCGGCTTAAGGTATTGGTTTGAAAATTGCTGAACGTTTATTTAAAGATGGATTTAATTTAGCCATAGTTGATTACAATGAAGAAGGTGCTAAAACTGCTGCGTCATCTTTAACGAATAATGAACAAGAGGCCATTGCGTTTAAAGCTGATGTTTCTAATCGAGATGAAGTCTTTTCAGTATTAAGAAAAGTGGTCGAGCATTTTGGAGAATTTAATGTATTAGTAAACAATGCAGGTTTAGGTCCAATGACGCCAATTGATACAGTGGCACCTGAACAATTTGATCAAGTTATTGGAGTCAATCTAGGTGGCGTATTCTGGGGAATACAAGCTGCATTAGAACAATTTAATAAACTAGGTCATGGCGGTAAAATTATTAATGCTACTTCTCAAGCAGGTGTAGAGGGTAATGCGGGATTATCTTTATATAGTAGTACTAAATTTGCTGTTAGAGGTTTAACACAAGTTGCTGCTCGTGATTTAGCTGATAAAGGTATTACAGTTAATGCGTATGCACCTGGTATTGTTGAAACACCAATGATGGAAGGTATTGCAATAAAATTAGCTAAAGAAAACAATCAACCTGAAGAGTGGGGATGGAAACAGTTTACTGATCAAATCACTTTAAAACGTCTTTCAAAACCGGAAGATGTAGCTAACGTTGTCAGCTTCTTAGCAAGTAGTGATTCAGATTATATTACAGGACAATCTATCATTGTTGATGGTGGTATGAGATTCCACTAATAAAAATAAAAACGTTTATGCATACATCTGTTTGCATAAACGTTTTTTATTACTCGTGTTTATTTTGTGTGCTGTTGTTATTGTTTTGTTGGTTACTTGGTTTGTTTTCAGAGTTTTGTGAGCTAGATTGCTGGTTGTTTGGTTTCTCTGATGTTGATGGTTGTGTAGAGTTCTGGCTATTTTGTTGTGAATGATTATTGTAGTTATTATTGCTCGTGTTATTTTGTGTGCTTGGTTTGTAGTTGTTCTTAGATGGTTTATCTTTAGTTTCGTTTGTGTTGGTTTGTTGTTTATCGTTTTGATATTGATTATTGCTAGGTTGCTTAGTTGTGTTGTTGGATTGATTGATATTAGAGTTTCCGTTATATGTGCCAGATGCTGGTTCTGATTGCGCATTTTCTTGACTTTGGTTAGCGTTATTATTTCCATTATATTGATCACTGTCTTGATTAGATTTATTTTTCTTCTTATGTTTCTCTTCAGTTTTTTGATTGTCTTTATCTGAGTCAGTATTAGAAGATTTGCTTTCATGCGTCATTGCGGCATAAATTGAGAAGCTTAAAGCAACGACAAGAAGGATCACTACGATGCTTGCTAATATCTTTTTCAAATGGTTGTCCTCCGTCCTAATTAAATTTTTCTGTATTCTATTATAATCGTTTTCGGGTCATAAGTAGAACTATTTTGAAACAATAAGTTACATATATCATACCAATTATTTTTGAAAATATAAAAAATTACAAGAATGTAATAAAAACCATTAAAGAAAAATTTGCACTTTATGTAATCTAATTGTAATATTGTAATTGAATCGTAATATCCCATCTTTGTTGTACATAAATAGCGATTCCAATAAAAACAGAGGAGAGATCCATTTATGAACAGAACTACAAAAGTAATCTTATCGTCAATGTTAGCAGCCGGAACAGTATTTGGAGTTGGCCTTTCAACAGATACGCCACCAGTGAATCAAGCCCATGCAGCAACAGCACCTTACTACTCATATACAGGATATGCTGGTAATCATGCCTCATTTGTTTTAAACCAATTATTTATTAATTCGTTAAAGTATGACACTTTTAGAATGAATGGAATTAAAATTCCTTACACAACTGGTAAAAATCATGTGAACAAATATAAAGGCACGGTTAAGAAATATGACCAAAGCTTTAGTGGAGTTAATACTAAGAAAACAAGAGCAGGTAGCGTAGAGTTTAAAGTTACAAGTCATCTATCTGTGAAACAACTTAAAGAAGCTTATGGTAAAGGTTTGAGAGCTTTACCTAACAAGCATAAAGGCACTAAAACGTATGCTTATAGCCCAGGAAATAAACACTATGGTATATCTTTTACTACTAAGAATAATAAAGTAACTAAAATTACAATCGGAACACTAGGTGTGACTGGAGAAAAATTTTAGCTAATCATTTATTAATACGTAATAAACAAGCAATATTAAATATAGAAAAGAGATAGCTTATCATGAGAAAACTAACTAAAGTCTTTGTAGCATCAACTATCGCAATGGGAACATTAGTAGGAGCAGGTGTTTCTACAGCTACACCAGTTAATGGCATTGCTCAAGCTACAAACGCACATTACTATACGTATCAAGGTTACATTAAAGGAAATGGATCATTCTTAATTAAAGAGCAATTTATTAAAGCCGTTAAGAGTAATAATGTGACATTTAATGGAATTAAATTGACACGTACGACTGATAATAAAATGGTCGATAAATATGATCAACATTTCGAAGGTGTCGCAAATGATGGGATTAAGGCTAAACAAGTCCAATTTACTGTGACTAGAGATTTAACCTTAAATCAGCTGAAAAAAGCTTATGGCAAAGATTTAATTAAGAAAAGTCATAATAAAAACAAGGATGGCGGTATTTTTTGTTATACACCTTCAGGTAAAGGTTTAGGTGTATTGTTTGTAGTAGATAATAGTCGTGTCGTAGCAGTGACGATTGGCTACTCACTTTCTACACCAAGTAAATAAGATTTATAGGTGGAGGCTGTAACATAAATAATTGTCTCAACCTTAATTAACATATTGGCAATAGATATCTGAATTGGAAGTGCACTTATGCTAAGCTTCTTTCAATCTTAGTCATCCTTGCCGGAGTGGTACAGAGAAATTAATTTTGACAAATTATATTTCTGTGCCACTCTTTTTTATTTAGTGGAGAAATATTTATTCAAATCTATAAAATTAGAGTAGGGAAAACTGATATGATGAATAGAGAGACACTGATAAAGGTCAATGATGATGACATCCTCCCCCTTATTAAAGTGCACCAGCGCTAAAGAAATTTAATTTTCCTTATACGTAATTTAAGTTGTATCAATGAAATATTAAAATTTGATAAAGTTCACTTTCTGTCGGAAAATTAATTTTAAAAGTGAGTGGGTATAGAAGTCATGGAAAGGTGGTAATCATTCATGAGTGTATTAACAAATGAAGAGAGAGTCAAAATTCTATCGGATATCGTCGCAATTAAAACAGTGAACGACAATGAATTGGAAGTAGCGAAATACTTACAAAAGTGGTTCGACAAGTATGGAATTGAATCAAAATTAGATGAAGTTTCAGAAGGACGTACCAATTTAATCGCCACTGTTGGTTCAGGTCAACCTGTCATCGGTATTTCAGGTCACATGGACGTGGTCGCTGAAGGAAATCATGATGACTGGACTTATGATCCATTTGAATTGACTGAGGATAATGGTTACTTATATGGACGTGGTGCTGCTGATATGAAATCAGGTTTAGCAGCATTAGCCATTGCGTTAATCGAAATTAAAGAAAGTAACCAGTTAAATAAAGGTACAATTAAATTTATGGCGACTGTTGGAGAAGAAATGGAACAAGCAGGTTCTTCACAATTATACGAAAAAGGCTATGCAGACGATTTAGACGCGTTACTTATCGCAGAACCGTCTTATCCAAGTTTAGTCTATGCGCATAAAGGTTCTATGGATTTCCGAATCACTTCTAAAGGTAGATCTTCACATAGTTCAATGCCATTCTTAGGTGAAAATGCGATTAAACCACTACTCGAATTTATTCAAAATATTGATAAAGAATATGAAGAACTTACGCAAACTGTTAAAGGTGAATCTTTAGACTACAGTAATATGGTGAATAAGTTAGCAGGTCAATTACCTGAAAATGTCACTAAAGAACAGGCTAAAGATTTAATTGAAGGTTTAGTCATGACAAATAGTATCTTTAACGGTGGTTCACAAGTCAATTCTGTACCGGATAGTGCGACTGCTGAATTTAACGTGCGTACTATACCAGAATATAATAATGACAAAGTTAAAGAATTATTTAATAAATATTTAAAACAAGCTAACGAAAATGGTTCAAGTTTATCTCAAGAAATCTATCTTGATTTAGCGCCTGTTGTAACAACTGGTAAAAATAGATTGGTAGAACTTGGCCATGAGAAAGCACAAGCACATTTCCCTAATGAGGAAGGTTTAATTATCACGCCGACTGTTGCGGTTACAGATGCGTCTAACTTACTTCGTGGTAAGGATGAGCACTTCCCATTCTTAATGTTCGGCCCTGGTATTGGACCTCACCAAGTTGACGAATGTGTTGAAAAACAAAATTATCTTGATTTTGTTGATTATTATATCGATTTCTTAACGTCATTTACTGATGAATTTTAAGTACTAATTGATAAGGTGAAAGCCCATCTCGCTAGAAAAAGTGAGGTGGGCTTTTTGTGCATTTTTGATTGAATGGATATTTTTAGTGAGTTCGTAGGCTTTTATTTGTAAGGGTCTAATTTATATATATAAAGATGAAATATGATAATTATATATAAATTAGGGAATATAATAATGTATAGGACATCTGGGGGGGATGAAAATGGACTTAAACAAATTAATTACTCTAATCGAAAATAAAAAGCACAATGAGTTATATAGGATGTTTTCTAAAAGTTTTAAGCGCTCTATTAGTAAACGCATGTTAATGGAAACATTAGATCTATATATGAAATATGCGAAGAAACATACTTTGTATGTGGATATAGGCAATGAAAAGAGTGGCGAAAAAATTTGGCTAGATGAATACCAAAATTATGGTGTTTTCGTGTTATTGGAAAATGATATTATTTATAGTTTAATACTGAAACCCCTCTATTATTTTAAAGATAAATGGACGAAACAGACTTATGATCTTCCTATTAAAGATGAATGGCTAATATATTGGGGTGGAGATAACGAATTATTCAATTATCACTATAACTACGAAACGCAACGTTATGCATACGATTTAGTCAAACTAGTTAATGGTAAAACGATGTATGATGGTGGTCAATTTTGTTCAAATTATTATAGTTTTGGGGCGAATGTGATTGCACCGATTTATGAAGAGGTTGTTAAAGTGGTGAACCATATCAATGATAATACGCCTGGAAACACAAATGAGAGTGAGCCATATGGAAATTATGTAATGATGAAGCATGGCGATCATGAGTATAGTGTTCTTGCCCATTTAAAGAGGGATTCGATTACTGTACATGAAGGGGATTTAATATATGCGCAAGAAGTGATTGGCCAGTGTGGCAATTCAGGAAACTCTACCGAACCTCATTTACACTTTCAAGTTATGAATGCCCCTGACTTGGAAAATGGTCAATCATTGAAGATTCAATTTAAAGATTATAATAATCCTATTAAAGGTGAAATATTAAAAATTGATTGATGGAAATTACTCGATTGAATGTCGAGTAATTTTTTTATGTTATAAAACCCTTGATATCAAAGGTGTTACGCACAATACGCTTTTACTTAATTTCATTATGCATAATATAATTATTAATTTTATTGAAGTTTAATTAATAAAAATAAATAAATACAGTTTATCAAAGTTTAAATACTAACATAAGTTTTTGACATAATGAACATATTATTTATACAAATAATTTATAAATGAAAAGTATGTGAATAAAATGCAGTTTCCATTTACTTAACAGAAAATTAAAATTACGATGGCTCCGTAAGTTGCTTTTTCAAAAATTTATAGGAGGTTACGAGATGAAAAATTTTTCAAAATATGCACTTACAAGTATCGCAGCACTTACGGTTGCAAGTCCCTTTGTCACTATGGATGGCCATGCTAAAGACAAGTCAGTAAAACAAGACATTGATGCGAAGGTTACTCAACAGACTGACGCACCAAAAGCACTTAAAGCATTGCCCGGTTCAGAAAACGTTAAGAACCATTATAAAGACTATGTTGTCACTGATGTAAAAAAAGACAACAAAGGATTTACGCACTACACTTTACAACCTAAGGTAGGTAACGTCTTTGCTCCTGATGAGGAGGTTAAAGTACATGTGAATACTGAAGGTAAAGTTGTATTAATTAACGGTGACACAGATGCGAAGAAGGTGAAACCAACTAATGAGGTGTCGATCAACAAAGAACAAGCATCTAAAAAAGCGTTTGAAGCAGTTAATCTTAATCCTAAAAAAGCGAAAAATATGAAAGAAGACGCCGTCAAAAAAATAAAGTAGAAATCGATGGTAAAACAAATAAGTATGTTTACAATGTAGAATTGATTACTACAACACCTAAAATTTCACATTGGAATATCAAAGTTGATGCAGAAACTGGTGAAGTTGTTGATAAACTTAATCTCATCAAAGAAGCAGCGACGACAGGTACCGGTAAAGGTGTACTTGGTGATACGAAACAAATCAATATCAATAGTGTAAATGGAGGATATGCGTTACAAGATTTAACGCATCAAGGACAATTAGCAGCTTACAATTATAGTGATAACACTGGCCAAAATTCGCTCATCAAAGATAACGATAAAAACTTCACAGATGATAATCAACGTGCTGGTGTTGACGCTAATTACTACGCTAAACAAGTGTATGACTACTATAAAGATACTTTCGGTCGTGAATCATATGATGATAGAGGAAGTTCAATTATCTCTCTAGCACACGTAAACAAATTCCAAGGTTCTGATAATAGAAATAATGCCGCATGGATTGGCGATAAGATGATATATGGGGATGGAGACGGACGAACATTTACAGCACTATCTGGCGCGAATGACGTTGTAGCTCATGAAATCACGCATGGTGTAACCCAAGAAACAGCGAATCTTAATTATCGTAATCAATCAGGTGCTTTAAATGAAAGTTTCTCAGATGTCTTCAGTTACTTTGTCGATGATGAAGATTTCCTAATGGGTGAAGATGTTTATACACCAGGACAAAATGGAGATGCACTAAGAAGTATGTCCAATCCAGAACGATTTGGTCAACCATCTCACATGGATGATTACGTAAATACACAATCAGACAATGGTGGTGTACACACTAACTCCGGAATTCCTAACAAAGCAGCTTACAATACAATACGTAGTATTGGAAAGGGTAAAGCACAACAAATTTACTACAGAGCGCTCACAGAATATTTAAGTTCAAATTCAAACTTTAGTGATGCTAAAGAAGCGCTGTATCAATCAGCTTTAGATTTATATGATAAAAACACAGCTAACCAAGTAGCAGATGCATGGGACGACGTTGGTGTATAAATAATTGAAACTTTAAATCAGCCATAAACAATCTATCAACGAACATAATCAACGCCTTAATAAACAAGAATTAATGTTAAACACTTACAAATATTAAACGCCTTAATAAATGATGATCAAACAATGTTTGGCTTCATGTGGCCCTTACTCTAACAGTAGAGTAGGGGCTTTAAAATATTCTTAGGGAGGAGACTGCGGGTTGTCTAGCCGAAGTGAGACGGCAGTCTATTGATTGAAACTATTAATAGATATTCTTAACTCTACCTAACCTTTTTGTTCTATCTTATAAATGTTATAAAGAGTGAAAGAGACAATACATATGAGGGGTTATAAACATGAATGATCCAATGAAAGATTTTAATTTAAGAGACGTTATAGGAATATTGATTATGGGATTCGTTAGTTTTTTAAGTTGCCTTTACTAAGTGTCGTATTATTAGCATTGCTTATGATTATTGTGACATCTTTTATAAATGAAAAATTATGCTCTAAAAGCAATATTACTAGGAGAGAAGAGGATGAAAAAGATAAAACATCTTGAAGTTATTGATATTCTGTTAATCATTATTAGTTTATTAGTCGTTTTAATTGGAGTTTTGCAGATATTTAATTTAATACACGTATCACCAATCATTACGTTAATACTTCTTATAATCATTGTCGTACTTAATCTGTTTAAGTCATTGGATGAACATAAACATTCCAAATAGAAAATATGATGTTAGGAGGTAAGAAGTGCGTAAATTATTAAAGAAGTTAACTAAAAAAGATTTCATATTGATTGTCATTTTATTTATAGTTGCAGTGATGTGCTTCTTAAATACCTTTGACATAGTAAAGCTGTCAGAAAGTCAATCTAATTATGTTGCCACTATTTTTACCATTATCGTTTTTATTAGTTTAATTCGAATAAATAAGAAAGATAAACACGATCAATGATAGAAAGTTTTAGGAGTTGATTGAGGTTGAATAAATCTGAGCAAGGTCTGAATATTATAGATTTCATTTTATTTACACCACTAATAATTCTTTTCTTCATTAATATTTTAATATTCACTCATTTGATTCACGTACCTGCATTTTATTCTAACTTATTATCAATTATTAATTCGGCTTTATTAATGATTGGATGGATTAGAATGATTTATAAAGATAAGACATCTTAGACATTGTACAATTGATTGTTCAATGTCAGTTATACATTAAAGTGATGTATGGTACTACCTGTGTTACTCAATATTTGTCACAAAATTTTACATACTTTCTCATATATTTTTAACATTAGAATAATAAATTATTATTAAATAAAAAGAATTATTAAAGTTTAAATGAATTTAAATTAGATTTAGTGAGGAGTTTATCATTTAATGAAAAAGAGTAAACGTCAGGATTTAGTAACCATGATTGTTAAACAAAATCACATCTATAAAAAAGCAGATATCATTGATTATATTGATGATCACTTTGGCATTCGTTATAGTATGACAACCATTGCGAGAGACTTGAGAGAACTTAATATTTTTCGTCTGCCAGCTGAGAGCAAACAATTTGAATACAAAATTTTAAATAATCAATCGCAAATCGACGCTAAAATTAAGCTAGATGATTATTTAGAAACAGAAGTCATTAGTACCGTGATTAAAGAATCATATATACTTATAAAGACGTCACCAGGATTTGCGCAAAGTATCAATTATTATATTGACCAATTACAACTTAAAGAGATTGTTGGTACTATAAGTGGCAACGACACTATTATGATACATACTCATTCTAAAGCAATGGCTGAATATGTGTATTACAAAATATTCAATCATAATTATTCATAATCTCTCATATCTGAATAATGAATAGATAGGCCTGGTAAACGTATTACATGCGTTTGCTAGGTCTTTTATATTACTAAAGTTATTAATTCGCATATTGACTAACTATTCATTTAAGTGAATAAAAAACTTTTTATCGAAACATTCATTATTTAATATTAGCTGAATATTCATTTTCTATACGAAATAACAATACAAAAATGTATAAACAATCATATAAATGTATTGAATAACCAAATTGTACAAAACTTTCTACATTGAACTTGTGAATATAATCACATAAATGTATGTGAAATCACTATATACTCATGTTGAAGTTACAGAAAAGGAGGAAATGAATATGGCAGATGGACCCATTCAAGTAAACAGTGAAATTGGTAAACTTAAAACCGTTTTACTTAAACGTCCAGGTAAAGAGTTAGAAAATTTAGTTACAGATTATTTAGGTGGTTTACTATTTGACGATATTCCTTATTTGGAGGTTGCTCAACAAGAGCACGATCGGTTCGCCAAAGTGTTACAAGATGAAGGAGTAGAAGTACTATACTTAGAGAAACTTGCTGCAGAAAGCATTGAAGATTCAGATATTAGAGAACAATTCATCAATGATGTGTTAGCAGAATCTCGTAAAACAATTATTGGTCATGAGAAGGAAATAAAAAATTATTCTCAACATTATCTAATCAAGAGTTAATTGATAAAGTTATGGCTGGTGTGCGTAAAGAAGAGATAAAATTAGAATCTACGCATTTAGTTGAGTATATGGATGACAAGTATCCATTCTATTTAGACCCAATGCCTAACTTATACTTCACTCGTGACCCACAAGCATCAATAGGTCGAGGTATGACAGTGAATCGTATGTTTTGGAGAGCTAGACGTAGAGAATCAATCTTCATATCATACATTTTAAAACATCATCCTCACTTCAAAGATGCGGATGTTCCGGTATGGTTAGACCGTGATTGTCCTTTCAACATTGAAGGTGGGGACGAACTTGTACTTTCTAAAGAAGTACTAGCAATTGGAATATCAGAACGTACGTCAGCTCAAGCTATCGAACGCTTAGCACGACGTATATTTAAAGATCCGTTATCCACTTTTAAAAAGGTAGTAGCAATTGAGATTCCAACTAGCCGTACATTTATGCACTTAGATACAGTTTGTACAATGATTGATTATGATAAGTTCACAACACACTCTGCAATCCTTAAAGCTGAAGGTAATATGAACATTTTCATTATTGAAAATGATGAAGCTAGTGATGACATCAAAATCACTCATTCAAGTCACCTTAAACGAACATTGGAAGAAGTACTTGGTGTTGATAATATCGAGTTAATCCCAACTGGTAATGGTGATGTGATTGATGGTGCACGTGAACAATGGAATGATGGTTCGAACACATTATGTATCCGTCCAGCTGTAGTAGTCACATATGATCGTAACTATGTATCAAATGATTTGTTAAGAAAACGCGGTATTAAAGTAATTGAAATTCCTGGAAGCGAACTTGTTCGCGGACGTGGTGGCCCAAGATGTATGAGTCAACCATTATTCAGAGAAGATTTATAGAATCGTATTCAAACACCTGTTATAGTGTAGTTGAAATCGATTTCAATTTAAAAGCTTATCATATTAAGTTTTGAAGGCGCTGATGATTTACGCTGCGACTAATTAGATGAAAGGGGCGTATATTATGGAAAAATCCGGAAATCATTTGACTTAAAAGGAAGAACACTACTTAAAGAATGTGATTTTACCAAAGAAGAATTTGAAGGTTTAATAGATTTTGCCATGACGTTAAAAACGTATAAACAACAAGGCACACCGCATCGTTATTTAGAAGGTAAAAACATTGCATTACTTTTTGAAAAAACGTCTACACGTACGCGTGCTGCATTCACAGTCGCATCTATTGATTTAGGTGCACATCCTGAATTTTTAGGAAAAAATGATATACAATTAGGAAAAAAAGAATCTGTTGAAGACACTGCGAAAGTATTAGGCAGAATGTTTGATGGTATAGAGTTTAGAGGTTTCTCACAAGAGAAAGTAGAACAACTTGCAGAATTCTCTGGTGTACCAGTTTGGAACGGATTAACAGATGATTGGCATCCAACACAAATGTTGGCAGATTTTATGACAGTAAAAGAAAACTTCGGACATCTTGAAGGCATTAATTTGACTTATGTCGGTGATGGACGTAACAACATGGCACATTCATTAATGGTAGCTGGTGCGATGCTTGGTGTAAATATTAGAATTTGTACACCACAAGCACTAAGTCCTAAAGATGCTTAATGTAGAAATTGCTAGAGATTGTGGCTCTAAATATGGTGGTTCCGTGTTAGTCACTGATAGGATCGAAGAAGCAGTTAAAGATGCCGATGTTATTTATACAGATGTATGGGTATCTATGGGCGAAGAAAGTGAGTTTGAAGAACGCATTAATTTATTGAAGGACTATCAGGTCAATAAAGCGATGTTCGAATTAACTGGTAAAGACAGTACAATCTTCTTACATTGTTTACCAGCATTTCACGATACACAAACAGAATACGGTCAAGATATATATGATAAATATGGCCTCAGTGAAATGGAAGTTACTGATGAAATCTTTAGAAGTGAGCACTCTAAAGTATTTGATCAAGCCGAAAATCGCATGCACACAATTAAAGCTGTTATGGCTGCTACACTAGGCTAGATTAAATCAACACAACATCATGAGGAACTATAGACTTACAACATACAAAACAAATTGAGCCACTCCAAGTGTATGAAGTCAAATGAGTGATTGTGTTTATCATATTCGAGCAGTGATGAATCAAGATTAAACGTTCATCATCATTAAGTCGTTACGAATTGACCGTTATCAATCCGTCCGTAGTCACATGTTTACTAACCCATTTAATGTAACGGTCGTAACTATCTTTCACACCTTTCCACAACACCCACTCTCGCATACTGACTTAATGAAAGGATATGAATGAAAGAAAATACACTATTGGTTTCAGCACAATGATAACAATTAGAGGGAAAAGTAAGTCTATAGATTCCTACTTCTAAAGGAGAAATGAATATGAGCGAACAAGGAGAAAATAAGTTAAGTCGATCATCATTGATAGGTCTTGTAATAGGATCAATGATAGGTGGCGGTGCATTCAATCTCATGTCTGATATGGGAGGACAAGCTGGTGGTTTAGCCATTATTATAGGATGGGTTATCACAGCCATAGGCATGATTTCATTAGCATTCGTTTTCCAAAACCTTACAAATGAACGACCGGATCTTGATGGCGGTATATACAGTTATGCCCAAGCTGGTTTTGGCGATTTTATCGGCTTTGCAAGTGCATGGGGATATTGGTTCTCTGCATTTTTAGGGAACGTCGCGTACGCAACATTACTAATGTCTTCCGTCGGTAACTTTTTCCCAATTTTTAAAGGTGGTAACACATTCCCAAGTATACTCGTTGCTTCAATTTTATTATGGGGTGTTCACTTTTTAATACTTAAAGGGGTAGAAACTGCGGCGTTTATTAATAGTATTGTTACGGTTGCCAAGTTAATACCTATTTTATTAGTCATTATATGCATGTTAGTCGCCTTTAATTTTGAAACTTTTAAAGAAGGATTCTTCGGAATGAATGCACATGGTGCACTACCATTTAACTTTGGAGACACAATGTCTCAAGTGAAAAGTACAATGCTCGTCACTGTATGGGTATTTATTGGTATAGAAGGTGCTGTCGTCTTTTCAAGTCGTGCCAAACGTAAGAAAGATGTAGGTACTGCAACAGTAATAGGATTAATTTCAGTGTTACTCATCTATTTCTTATTAACTGTATTAGCACAAGGTGTCATCATTCAAAACCATATCTCTCAATTAAACACACCATCTATGGCACATGTCCTTGCTTACATCGTAGGAGATTGGGGTTCAACACTTGTAAACATCGGACTAATTATCTCAGTTTTAGGTGCATGGTTAGGTTGGACACTACTTGCCGGAGAGTTGCCTTTTATCGTTGCGAAAGATGGATTATTCCCGAAATGGTTTGCTAAGGAAAATGAAAACGGCGCACCAGTCAATGCATTATTAATCACTAACATATTAGTTCAAATTTTCTTGATTAGTATGTTGTTCACTGACAGCGCGTACCAATTTGCATTTTCATTAGCATCTAGTGCCATTTTATACCCATATATGTTCAGTGCCTTTTACCAAGTTAAGTACACTATTGAACATAAACAACACGCGACACCTAAACAATGGACAATAGGTATACTCGCCTCACTATACGCAGTATGGTTGGTCTATGCTGCAGGATTTGATTATTTATTATTAACAATGTTGCTTTACATTCCTGGTCTTATCGTTTATTCAATCGTTCAAAAAAATAACCAAACACGCTTAACACGCATTGACTATATCTTCTTCACTATCATTATCATTCTATCTATTGTTGGACTTATACGACTATGTAGTGGCGCGATTAACGTGTTCTAGAAAAAGGAGCGAACTGTTATGGATAAAAAATTGTCATCGCATTAGGTGGTAATGCGATTCAGACGTCTGAAGGTTCAGCAGAAGCACAACGACGGGCTATTCGTATGACCATGCAAACACTTAAACCACTATTTCAATCCGATAATGATATTGTCATTTCGCATGGTAATGGTCCTCAAATAGGTAATTTATTGATTCAACAATCTCAATCTGATAGTGAACAAACGCCCGCTATGCCACTTGATGTATGTGGGTCTATGACACAAGGTATGATAGGCTACTGGTTAGAAACAGAAATTAACCGTGTACTATCTGAGATTGGCAGTGACAGAGCTGTCGGTACTATTATTACTCGTGTAGAAGTCGATAAAGATGATCCGAGATTTGATCGACCAACTAAACCGATTGGTCCATTTTACACTGAAGAAGAGATGCAAGAATTGAAAGAAGCACAACCTGAGGCTATCTATAAAGCAGACTCAGCTGGTCGGGTTATAGAAAGGTTGTAGCATCACCTTTACCAATTTCAATACTTGAACATAAATTGATAAGTACACTTGT
Source organism: Staphylococcus capitis subsp. capitis (assembly GCF_040739495.1). Classification (NCBI taxonomy): domain Bacteria; kingdom Bacillati; phylum Bacillota; class Bacilli; order Caryophanales; family Staphylococcaceae; genus Staphylococcus; species Staphylococcus capitis. The sequence goes on from NZ_CP145263.1 coordinate 235,867, forward strand.
TGAACAAAAAAATATCATCATTGCATGTGGTGGTGACGGTGTACCTGTTATTAAGAAAGATAATACTTATGAAGGTGTCGACGCCGTCATTGATAAAGACTTCGCTAGCGAGAAGTTAGCTGCCTTAATTGATGCGGATACGCTAATGATTTTAACCAATGTAGAGCACGTGTATATTAATTTTAAAGAACCTAATGAAGAAAAGTTAACAGATATTGATGTTGAAACTTTGAAACGTTACGCGAAAGAGGGTAAATTCGCTGAAGGATCAATGCTACCTAAGATAGAAGCGGCGATTGATTTCGTTGAAAGTGGGGAGCATAAAGAAGCGATCATCACTAATTTGGAAAATGCTTATCAAGCGTTCGACAAGCAAGCAGGTACACATATTCATAAATAATGAATGATTATGCTATTGGACATTTATGAACGATGGCCCCCTAATCAAAAAATATAACATCTTTGAAGCGGTTCTTCTTTGACACTTCCCCCGTTAACAACTTGCAAAAGATGTTTGGTTGTTCCTCTATCCAATAGCTTAGGTAGTAAGGAGTTTATGTTATGGCTGGAAATCAAATGTTTTGTAGAGAAAATGAACTTGATGAAAGTTTTAAACAATTAGCGTCATATATTCATATACCTGTAGGTGTCTTACTTCCATTTAAAAGCCAATGCTTTGTGAGACATTATAGTAAGGGTCAGGTTATTTACTTTTCGTCAGATGAAACGACGCATATCTATTTATTAATAGAAGGGAATATAATGAGAGAAAACTTTAATCTTAATGGTGATGTATATCGCTATTTAAATAGAGAAAAAGTGTTATTTCCCTTAAACAATTTATTTCAAGATAAGGCGCCAAATGAAATGTGCACCGCATTGACGAATTGCGAAGTGATTGGCATACCTAAAGATTTAATTGAATATCTTTGTAAAAATCATGAAGATATCTTTGTAAGGTTATTTGAATTGTTGAGTGCAACGCAATGCCAACACATTGAGTATAATATGGCGTTAACCAGCAAGCTTGCGAAAGAACGCGTAACAAAGATATTACGCTATCTTTGCCAAACAGTTGGTTATGATAATGATGAATTTTATGAAATTAAGCAATTCATGACGATACAACTGTTGAGCGATATGGCCGGTATATCTAGAGAAACCACAGGTCATATCATTAATGAACTTCGAGAGGATAAAGTTCTATTCAAAAGTAATAAAAACTGGTTAATCAGCAAAGATTTATAATGACACTTAAAAAATTTACTAATATAAAAATAATACGTTGAAACGCTAAGTATTCTGAAATAAAATTGAAATTCAAAAAAATAACACCAAAAACAAATTTCATATATTTTGTGAATTATTAATAACATTTTAATTAACTCTTTTATATAAAAAGAAATTGTAGTATTATATTCTTTGTGATTATATAAATCACAAAATTTTTTTAGGAGAGAAGTAATTTGAGAAAAAGAATGGATTTCGTGCCTAACAGGCACAATAAGTATGCCATTAGAAGATTTACAGTAGGAACGACATCAATATTAGTTGGTGCAACATTAATATTCGGAGTGAATCATGAAGCTAAAGCGGCTGAGACTTCAACTGAATTAACTCAGGCACAAGCGGATGAAGATTGTTCGGGTATTACTGATCAAGGCCAGCAAGAAGAAATGTTAACAGAAACTCAAAACACACAAAACGACTATAACGAGCAACAACCAACTCAGCAAATAGACAACGATTGTATTATTGATGAAGTTCCTATGAACGAAGTTGAATATAGTGATGATGCATCATCCAAAGCCCAAGAAGAAGATGCTACATCATTAGAAAATGTTTCAACAGATATTAACACACGTAATACGGAGAATGAATCAGTTGACGCCCAATCAACTGATAACTGCATTGCAAATGAACAAACTTTTGACAACGAATCAGTGCAAGAACAAACAGATAACCAAGTGAACAACGACAATAACATAGATGAATTACAAAAAACCCAAGAATATGAAACTCAAGAAGAAAATAATGATGCAAATCAATCATTGTCAGAATCAGCAGACTGTGAAAATGGTATTCAAGCAGGTTCTAACAATTACGATATAGAAGCAATAAGTGGTGTTTCCGAAAATAATAATGATAATTTAGATAATTCATCTGATGTCTCAGCTAATGGAGACGTTGCTGAAAATGTTTCAGCTTTAGATAGCAACTCAGATTGCGATTTATACGCGGATCGTAGCTTAGACTATGACACTGACTCAACAAGCTATGATTACAACACAGATAGTGGTTACGACACAAACAGTGAATATAATACTGATAGTGATTACAACACAGATAGTGATTACAACTCAGACTGTGATTATAGCTCAGATAGTGATTCAGGCTTAGATTATGATTCAGATTCAAGCTATGATTCAGACTCAAGCTACGATTCAGACGCAAGCTATGATTCAGACGCAAGCTATGATTCAGACACAGACTGTGATTACAACTCAGACTGTGATTCAGACTCAAGTTATGATTCAGATTCAGACTATGATTCAGATTCAGATAGTGATTTAGATTCAGATAGCGACTCAGATTCAGACAGCGACTCAGAGTCAGATTGTGATTCGGACTCAGATTGTGATTCGGACTCAGATAGCGACTCAGATTCAGACAGCGATTCAGACTCGGGTTGTGACTCAGATTCAGATAGCGACTCAGATTCAGACAGTGATTCAGACTCAGACAGCGATTCAGACTCAGATAGCGACTCAGATTCAGACAGCGACTCAGATTCAGATAGCGACTCAGATTCAGACAGCGACTCAGACTCAGATAGTGATTCAGACTCAGATAGCGATTCAGACTCAGACAGTGACTCAGACTCAGATAGCGATTCAGACTCAGATAGTGACTCAGATTCAGATAGCGATTCAGACTCAGACAGTGATTCAGATTCAGACAGCGACTCAGACTCAGACAGTGACTCAGACTCAGATAGTGATTCAGATTCAGACAGCGACTCAGACTCAGATAGTGACTCAGATTCAGACAGTGGCTCAAATTGTGATTCTGGTTCAGAACATAAGGTACCAGTAGTACCAACACAATATCATGAAATGACATCACATCATGATTCAAACCATCATTATAATAATCTAGTGATGGAGCAGCATCATAAGCAAGAACTACCAGATACTGGTTATGATGTGGCAAATAATGGTACGTTATTTGGAGGTATTCTTGCAGCATTAGGATCATTACTTTTAGTAGGAAGCAAACGTAGAAGTAAGAAATACTAAACCATCATTTACTATTTAATCTTTAAACCCGAGCTTTGGTGCTCGGGTTTTTCTATGAAATAAAACAAAGTAAATGTAAAATAGAATTGAACACGAATGAAGGAGTGAAGCACATGGCTTTAATGACATTGAATTATAGTTCACCGACAATAGGTATGCATCAAAATCTTACAGTCATCTTACCGGAGGACTCAACTTACTTTGATAGCTCCACTTCACCTAAACAACTTAAATCATTATTACTTTTACATGGTTTGTCGAGTGATGAAACAACTTATGTGAGATACACAAGTATTGAGCGATATGCTAATGAACATCAGCTCGCAATTATTATGCCTAATGTAGATCATAGTGGTTACGCTAATATGGCCTATGGTCATAGTTATTATGACTATATATTAGAAATATATGAGTATGTACATCAAATTTTGCCACTCTCTAAAAAACGTGAAGATAATTTTATCGCGGGACATTCAATGGGTGGTTATGGAACGATTAAATTTGCGCTTACCCAACCAGATAAATTTTCCAAAGCAGCACCATTGTCTGCTGTATTCCAAGCGCAAACTCTCATAGATTTAGAGTGGATAGATTTTTCTGCTAAAGCTATCACTGGAGAGAATACTGATATTAAAGGTACAAATCTAGATACGTATCATCTTTTAGAACAAGCAATTGTTTCAAATGCGCAATTACCAGAACTTCTTATTATGTGTGGAACTGAGGATTTCTTATATGAAGATAATTTAGAATTTATTCGCACGCTTGATGAAAAAGGTATTAGTTATACATTCGAGGACAGCCCGGGTGAGCATAATTATGCATTTTGGGATAAGGCAATCAAAAGGGCTATTGAGTGGTTTGTAGAATAATTCAAGTTGAATATTAAAATTCAACGATTATCTAAATATATTGAAATTTATATGAACTCAAAGCGCTTTCAGTTTGAAAATTCTACTCCGTGGTAGACACACATATCGTATTAAGTATGACTCTAAAGATTTTGTCAGTCGCTACTCTTATTTTCTTGAAATTGATATAAAAGATTATATAATTACGCAAAGATATTTAGTTTATAACCGTAGTAATCTTATTTCCTAGAAAATAATTTATTTACCCCGTGTCATAATTAATTTGACGCGGGGTATTTGTATTTAAGATTTTTACCTTGGAAAATTCAAAACCAAACAACTAAACCTAACTTTTAAAATGTAAAGAAAATGTAAAATTTTATAGAAAACTTAAAATAATTTACATTATATTGTTTTAAAATCTTGCTAAGTTTAAAATAAGAGTAATATATTAAATGTTTTGAAGATTGGATTTTTAAACTAGGAGTGACGCCATTGCTGAAATATTATATTTCTACAGTTATATTCTTTATTGCGTTTTTATGTGTAAGTGGATTAACCTTAGCTACTAATCTAGAGTCAGAAGCATCGGTTGTAGCTGTAGGTGATAATTTGATTCACCCTGAAGTCTATAATGATGCGAAAACAGGTAAAAATAGTTTTGATTTCAAACCTATGTATGAGCCTGTTAAAAAAGATATTCAAAACGCCGATATTGCATATGTTAACCAAGAATCTCCACTTGGTGGCGATGATAGACCTTATCATGGATTTAAGCGTTTTAATACACCAAGTAGTGTGGCTCAGGACTTAGTAGATACAGGCTTTAACTTTGTAAATGGCTCTAATAATCACGCAATGGATTAAGGTGAATCGGGTATCAATAACAGTATACATACATGGGATAAATTTAAAGACAAAGTTTTATTTACAGGTGTTTTTAACTCTCAAGAAGCTCGAGATAATATTCCAACAAAAACAGTTAATGGTATAAAAGTATCAATGTTAAGTTATACATTTGGCACTAATGGTATTAAACCTTCCCATCCATACACAATTAATACATTTGATGAAACACAAATTAAAAAGGATGTTAAAGAAGCTAAAAAACACAGTGATGCTGTGATTGTATCGGCTCACTGGGGCAATGAAGGTCATCATAAAGAAAATAAAACTCAAGAAAAATATGCAAAAGTCTTTGCAGATGCAGGAGTAAATGTAGTTTTAGGAATGCATCCTCACGTTATCGAGCCGGTGAAATGGGTGAAAGGGAAAGATGGCAATAAAACACTTGTTGCATATTCACTTGGTAATTTTTTAAATGGCCAAGCTACAGGTAACGAAAGCAATGATTTATTAGGTCGTCTTAATTTTAAATTAGTTAAAAATGCAAAAGGCGTCAAAGTGGAAAACGTTAAATGGAGAAGTATGGTCAATCATTATGAATTAGCCAATGTATATGATAAGAATTCTAAAAAAGATTTTAAAGTTTATCCATTACATGACTATACGGATAAACTAGCAGAGAAGCATGGCTTGCATTACGTTAATGGGGCAAATATGACTAAAGAGAGATTACAAGAAATCACTAAAGAAGTCATTGATAAAGAATTTTTAGATGATGAAAGCTTATAGAAGATAAAGATAAGCGCATAAACGTTTTAACGTTTATGCGCTATTTTTATTTCGTAACTTAAATTATTTAATAAACTCTATCGTAAAAGGCACAACGTAGTCTTCGCCTTTGAGTACAAATATCATTGCGACGATTGAATAAATGATCATTGCTATACCTAGGATGAACAATAAGACGACGCCTATAAGTACAAAGACTAAAACGGATGCAATAATTGTATAAATAAGATAACTAATTAAGTAATTAAGATAATTTTTACCTTGTTGATCGATAAAAGCAGAATCATCTCTTTTTAATACCCAAATAATGAGTGGCCCTAAGAAAGTTGTGAAAAATGATAATAACCAAATGACCATAGCAATCGTAGTTTCATTATCAGAAACATCTTTAAATGCATGAGGATTTTTAGATTGATTCACCAATTTCATATATCATTTAGCCCCTTTTTGTATGATTTACTTTAAATATATACATTTTAATTATTAAAGTAAATGACTAAATAATAGTAACTAAGGGTTATATTGTTCAAAGTAATTTTAATTATGTAACTGTTTCACGCGAAACGGTTACTTTATTGATAATGAAATCTGCAAGACACTACGAATATTGAATCATCCTTAATTTTGTATATTAATCGGTGTTCTATTGAAACTCTTCTACTGAAATAGCCTTCGTAGTTTCCTTTTAATGCTTCTGGTTTTCCAATACCATCGACACAACCATCTCTTGCAATACTTTTAAGTAAAGCATTCACTTTTTTAAAATAATTTTGATTGTGTTGTTGCCAATATTGATAATCTTTAAATGCTTGAGCTGTAAAAGTTACACTAAACTTACTCATTATCATCAATCTCTATTGTAATTGTTTGGTTATGATTCAATTCCATAATTGATTGATTTAAGTGAGACACATTAGCGAGATTGGATTGAAGGTACATCGTTTCCAACATCGCATTATAATCCTTTTCAGCTAAAATCACTGCATTTTCATTTTCCTTTGTCGTAATAGTGTAAGCCACACTATCCTCGTTCACTTTAGTAATAAGTTCTTTGAAATTCTGTCTAGCGTTTGAATAATTAACTGAAGGCATATTAACAGCTCCTTTAAACGTTGTACAATTTATTGTACAATGATTCCGCTCTGTTGTCATCAATATTTTTTGTCTATAAATCATATTGATGTTTAAAAATGATAAATTCGGACATACATCATATGTAACCATTTTCAAAAGCACTTAATAGAACTAATCATTAATTTTTGGAGGAATGTTTCGCATGACTAAAGAAATTAAACAAAATGTTGGCACAGTTGAAGTTCCTGATACAGTTGAATCTGCAGTTGCTTTAGAGTATTCATTTGTAGAAGCATTAGTGAAATTAGACGTAAATGTAACTGGTATTGCAGATGATAACAATGTAGACAATTTAGACAGTGAAACTCGTAAAAATGTAGGTAGTTATCAATCAGTTGGCCATCGTCAAACACCTAGTGTTGATGACATTAAAAATGCTGAGCCACAAGTGATTTTCGCAGATGAGGATAGACATAAATCTATCTTTGAAGATTTAAATTCAATTGCACCTACAGTATTAGTTAAAAGTTTTGATGCAGACTATAAACAAAACAAAGAATCATTTGATTATATTGCGAAAGTTGTTTCTAAACAAGATGAAGGTAAAACAATTTTAGATAATCATGAAAAAGAAATTAAAGATTTAAGTTCTAAAGTACGTATTGATAAAGATGTTGCTACAATCGCTGGCGTTGTTACTGATCAAGATTTAATCATTCATGCTTCTAAATCTTATGTTGGTCAATTATTAGAAGATGTAGGTTTCAAAGCTGGTATTTCTAAAGAAAATGAAAATGATTTACCTGGTTATATGGGTGCTGATTATCATAAATTACCTATTAGCAAAGTTGCTGAAGTTAATCCAGAACGCTTAATTGTTATGGTAGATGAAGATAACCAAAAAGATTTCAATAACTTTAAAGAGTCAGATGTATGGAATCAATTAGATGCTGTTAAAAACAATCGTGTTCATGAAGTTAATCGTGAAACATGGGCTAAACATCGTGGTTTAGTAGCAGCAGAACAAATTTTAGAAGACATTACACAATTTACTGAGTAATAAAACGTTTAATTGTTTAAAACAATAAAGCATAAAGAAAATGCCCTCTTATCAATTCATTGATAGGAGGGCATTGTTATATCTCATTCAATTACAATGAGTATGAAATTCAATTTATTTATTTTGAGAAGCAAATGCTTTGGCAATTTCACTTAATTTTACTGGTGCATCTTCCACTGCCATTTTTACTTCTACATAGTGCATACGATCGCTATTTGCATTAATTTTTTCAAATACACGCTTTAATTCTTCAGACGTGTTAACATCGTGAACTTCGACATTGTCTCCGCCAAATACTGCAGGTAAAGCTTTATAATCCCACATACGTATATCATTATATGGTTCTTTCATACCATGAATCATTCTCTCAACAGTGTAGCCATCATTATTGATAACAAAGATAACAGGTTTCAAGTTTTGACGTATCATTGTAGATAATGATTGTACCGTTAATTGTAATGAACCATCGCCAATGAGTAAGACATTTCTACGTTGAGGGTCAGCAATTTGAGTACCTAATGTTGCTGGTAACGTATAGCCAATTGAACCCCAAAGTGGTTGACCTATAAATGTATTATTTTTATGCATTGCTAAGTCATATGCACCGAAGAAAGATGTCCCTTGCTCTGCGATTAAGATATCGTCTAATTGTAAGAAATCTTGAATCATGTTGAAGTATGTTTCTTGAATTAATGGCTGATCACTTAGTTCATAATTATTCTTTTGTGGTCTTTCATATTGAGGGTAGTCGTTTTTATTTTCAAAATGAAGATCCTTCAAACCATGTACTAAGCTAGGTAATGTAACGTCATTCGCAACTGTATCATTCATCTTGAAGTTCTTATGATTAATCATCACGACATCATCAATGTCGAATTCGTAAGAGAAGCCAGCTGTTGCTGAGTCAGTTAATTTCGCACCGATATTAAAAATCGCGTCACTGTTATTCACATAATCTTTAATCTTATCTTCAGCAATTTCACCATCAAATACTCCAATATAATGAGGGTTTTCTTCATTAAAGGCACCTTTACCTAGTGATAATTGAGCGACTGGAATATTTGTTTGATTAACAATCTCTTCTAACTCTTTATGCAAGTTGAAACTATTAATTTCATGTCCTGCAATAATAAGTGGTTGGTTCGCTGATTTCAATTTATCTTCAATCATATCAATATATTTTTTAACATCTTGATGAGGCACGTCTTCAGGTTGGAATGTTTCTGAAACTTCGATTTCAGCTAATGCAACATCAATTGGTAAGTGTAAGTGAACTGGTCGACGCTCTTGAATTGCTGCATTGATCAATCTAGGAATTTCAGTTGTTGCATTTTCAGGAGTAATGTAACCTTGAGCAGTTGTAATAGGTTCGAACATCTTTCTGTAATCATCAAATGTACCTTCACCAAGTGAATGGTGTACAAACTTTCCAGCTTCTTCTACTGCACGAGTTGGTGCACCTGTGATAGCTATTACTGGTACACGTTCGGCATAAGAACCTGCAATGCCATTTACTGCACTAAGTTCACCAACACCAAATGTAGTGACCATAGCACCTAAACCATTGATACGTGCATAACCATCTGTGGCATAACTCGCGTTTAATTCATTCGTATTGCCAATCCATTCTATATGTTCATGTGAGATAATATCGTCTAAAAAGGCTAGGTTAAAATCCCCGGGAACACCAAAGACTTTATCTACTCCGGCTGCATAAACTGCGTCCATTAAATATTGTCCTACGCGTTGTTTCATATTCAACTCCACCTTTGTATTGTATTTATATTACATCTAAAATATTATCTGTTATAATAATTAAAGTCAATAAACTTGACCTTTATTGAAAAGTTAAAAAAATCTGAAATTGATGACGAATAGCATTATTTTTATTATAATGACGATATTGAAGAGAAGGGAAAGTACACAAATGTCGATGAATAAAAATGATTATGAACACATGTTATTTTACTTCGCTTACAAAACTTTTATTACAACGGCAGATGAAATTATTGAAGAATATGGTATAAGTCGTCAACATCATCGCTTTTTATTTTTCATCAATAAATTACCAGGCATTACTATTAAAGAATTATTGTTAACTCTAGAAATATCTAAACAAGGCTCTCATGGAACGTTACGTAAATTGAAAGAAGAAGGTTTGATTTATGAAGAAACGTCTGAAGTGGATCGTCGTGTAAAAAAATTATATTCTACACAAAAAGGCGATGCGTTAATTCATAAGTTGAATAAAGCACAAGATGATTTATTTCATCAGACCAAGCAAAATGTTGGTAATGACTGGTATGCTATAATGGAAGAATTAGCGAATTATCGTGAAGGATTTAAAACAGTAGAACATTTAAAGGAAACTGATAAAAGCTGAGACTGTATGAATGACGGTCTCAGCTTTCTTTGTTTTCAAAATATATATAATGATGATTATTGGCTATTCTTTTTAATTAGACTTACAACTAATGCAATAAAACCTACTGGGATTAATAAAATAAGTAATGCAATTAACCCTAAAGCACCTAATACCATTGCGATTCCTCCTCATTTGGTTTAGTTACTTAATTCTAGGTTAATTAAGTAATAAGTGTTATTCAATGATTTGTAGGTTAACTTTCAATAATGTAAGAAATAAAAAAGGTAAGTATGTTTTAAATGTTTACTACAACTAAATAAAAAAGTATTGCTTTTAACAGAAAATGGTATATTATTGTTTTATATTAATTCATTTTTAAGGGGAAATGGTATGAAAATATTAGGACATACTCGTGCATTTTCATTTAGAAAAGTGACTTTGGGAGCAGTCACTGCTTTAATTGGATTAGGCACTATAGGCGCAATGGGTAATCAAGCTCAAGCTAGTACGCACTCGAGTTATTCACAATCTCATCGAACAACGACTAATGGTAAAAGTACATCAACGCAATCGAGGGTTAAAACAACTACAGTTAAACCGAAAGTAACATCTACAAAGGTAGTTAAGCCAGTTCATCAGACAAGCAAAGTTCAAACTACTAAGAAAGTCGTGCCTACTAAACAATCGACTAAGAGTATAAAACCTGTAGTTACGAAAGCACCAACTAAACAAGCTACGAGTAGTAAAACTTCAGTTACTGTATCCAAAGCACCCACAACTTCTACGGGTAAAACGACAACTACTAAGTCAGTTACTACTCGACCAAAATATACATCAGCAGTAAAATCTACATCTACTAAGCCGACAGCTAAAACTTCAACTTCAAGAACATCATCAACATCTAAAAAATCAACTACTACGACTAAAGCAACAAAGTCTACTACAACTACGAAACGTAAGTCGTCATCAACATCGGGAAGTAAGAGTGGAACGACAACATCTCGCACAACAACTCCAAGAAAGTCGACTGCTACTCATACAAGCACATCTACTCGCACAAGTTCGACTAAAAAGTCTACAACATCTACAACAAAGCCATCAACAACAAAATCAACTTCAACGTCGACAAAGCCTATATAATCAACTAAGAAATCAACTACGACAACGACTAAACCTACAACTTCAACAGCGAAGTCTACAACTTCAGCAACAAAATCAACTACGACACCGACAAAACCATCAACATCAACTAAGCAGCCTACTTCAACACCGACAACTACCGTGCCTACCACTAATCAAGAAATGATTGGTACTGCACCAGAAGGACATATAAAAGATAAGTACCAATCAATGACACAACTTGAGAATGAAACGGTGGAAGGTGTAGATTGGAAAAAAGATACAAGAGATAATGGTACGAAAGTACTTATTGTTGCGCCACATGGAGGAAATATTGAACAAGGAACGACAGAAGCAACGAAAGCTTTGGCGGAAAAAGGAAATTATGATTATTTCTCTTTTGAAGCTATAAGACCTAAAAATAATACAGAATTACATGTTACTTCAACGCATTATGATGATCCTACTCTTAACCAAATGATTAAAAATCGCACAGCTACAATTTCTATTCACGGTGCAGCTGGTACAGATCAAATTATTTATTTAGGAGGGCCACGTTCAACTTTAAGAGATGAAATGGGAACACAATTAAAAAGTAGTGGTTTTACAGTGATGGTTCCACCTGATCGTATCGGAGGAGTAAAGAAAAATAACTTTATAAACAGAGAAGAAAACAATACAGGCGTTCAACTTGAACTAACAACTGCACTCAGAAAAGCTTTCTTCAATAATGGTGATACAAGTACTAAGAATCGTTCTAATGAAAGTAATTGGACGCCGCTGATGCAGACATTTGTTGATGCGTTATATACGAGTATCAACAATATTTATCCAAATAATTAATTTTGTAGAAGTAAATTAATTCAAAAACTATATAACAATATTGTCATAATAGGGCTAAAGGATGATTTCGATAGCCCTATTATTTTTTATATTTATAACTAATAGAAATTGTTCAAATTTAATAAATTGATTTGAAATACTTCTTTTATAAATGGTAAGAAGGGAAATGTTTGATTTTGAAAAAGAGAATATCAATAAGTACCTCAAGTAAAATGAAATTATCAATACTTATTTGCTTGGTCATTCTAATAATAGGAATCACTAGCGCCTGTGCTATAACACATGAACATAAGCATTCTGCAACGCATCACTCAAAGTTGCATCATGTACCACTGATTGTAGGTCAAGGAGAAGATAAGGGACAGGCATCCACTGTCAATCTTGAGCCTTCAGAATCAGCACAAGAAGATGTACATCATAAAGACCGTTTTAAATCTATGACTGATTTATTTAAGCATACAAAACGGAATGTGGATTGGAAGAAAGAAGTTAAAAAAGTAGGAAGTCATGTATTAATTATTGCGCCTCACGGAGGAAACATTGAAGCGGGTACCACAGAGTTAACTAAATTAATAGCTAACGATAATCACTATGATTATTTTTCATTTACCGTTTTAAGAAAAAAACATGCTGAAGATTTGCATGTCACTTCAAGTCATTATAATGATCCTACATTATTAAATATGGTTAAATCTAAAGATTATGCAGTTTCCATACATGGTGCTAAAGGGGATAAACCTGTCATTTATCTTGGAGGGTTGGATACACCTTTAATAGAATCAATTAAAAAACAATTAGTCAAACATCATTTTGTTGTTAAAATCGCACCGACTTATTTAGGCGGAGATTTAAAAGAAAATTTCATTAATGAAGATATCAAAGGGAAAGGTGTGCAACTTGAATTAACGACAGCTTTAAGAAAATCTTTGTTTGTGAATGAGAAACTATCCGCGAAATCTAGAATTAATCGAAGTAATTGGTCACCAGCGATGTATCGTTTTTCAGATGCCATTGATAAAGCCGTACAACAAGTTGATGAATCAGGAAAAGATAGATAAAGTGTGGCTATATGAAAGAATATTAAATACAAAAATTAAAATAGTAGAAAATAAAAAATCTCAGAATCGCAAGTGCTTTTCTGAGATTAGTCTCTAATATATTTTAGAAAGTTTTAGCTAGTTCTTTTGCTTCTTCAATGCCGGCTAATTTGATTTCTTCAGCCTTTTCAGGTTCAGCGTTATGACCTTCAATAATAACAGTTTCGTATGAAGGTACACCTAGGAATGTCATAATGTTTCTTAAGTATCGGTCTCCAGATTCAATTTCTGCAGTGGGTCCTTCGCTATAGTATCCGCCTCTAGATTGAATGTGAAGTACCTTTTTATCAGTGAGTAAACCTTGAGGTCCTTCTGAAGTGTATTTAAATGTTTTACCAGCTACTGTAATTGCATCGATATAAGCTTTTAAAACAGGTGGGAATGATAAGTTCCACATTGGGCTAACAAATACGTATTTATCAGCTTCTAAAAATTCATCAAGAATGGCTCCTAAACGAGTAACTTTTTTACTTTCTTCAGAAGTAAGTTCTTCGCCTTTTGCAGCTTTTCCCCAACCAATTAATACATCTTTATCAATATGAGGAATATCTTCAGTAAATAAGTCGATGTGTTTAACTTCATCTCCTGAGTGATTGTCTTGATAAGCGTCGATGAAAGCTTTGCCAGCTGCCATAGAATTTGAAACGAGTTCATCGAGTGGATGAGCTGTAATGTATAATAATTTTGCCATTTTTTAGTTCTATTAAAAATGTTGTATAGTTGATATAATAATTATACTTAGTCGGGGAGATTTCACAATATGTTAAATTAAAAATCATCCTAATGGACTATAAAATAATTCTATATGTGCCTATTTCTACAAGAACACAATTTATTTTCATGAAATTAATATTATCTGAATTTGAAGTTTTTAAAATTAACTTTAAAAAGTGTATAATAGTATTAAAGATTTGAACAGCTTACATGTTCATATTAAGCATCCTAGAAAGGAGTGTAACAGATGAAAAAATTAGCAGTTATTTTAGCATTAGCTGGCGCAGCTTATTATGGTTTTAAAAAATACCAAAACCATGTTAACCAAGCACCAAATATCGAATACTAAAATTTACTTATCAAGTAAGTGATTATATTGAAGATAAAAGACAAAATCCATTTGGATTTTGTCTTTTTTTTGTAAATTTCGGGTATATATATTGATATAGGAAATGAATATCAACTTATTGAAGTAGGGGGCTTTCATTTTCAAAAGCATCAAGAATCCACAATAGTTAAGAAGGGGTGGAAAGATGTCTAAAATTTTACTAACTGGGGCCTCGGGATATATCGGTGGTCACCTTAAAGATAAATTAAAAGATCAACATGAAATCATTGCGATTTCTAGAAATACGAGTAACAAGCAGAATGAGGAGAATGTTACTTGGAAATCTGCAGATTTATTTGATTTAGATGAAATTACTGAAGTAATGGAAGGGATTGATACAGCCATTTATCTCGTCCATTCAATGATGCCATCAGCAAAGTTAACACAAGCTAACTTTGAAGATATGGATGCACTGCTAGCAGATAACTTCGCACGTGCAGCGAAAAAGCAGGGCGTTAAGCATATTGTCTTTATGAGTGGTTTGATTCCAGATGACAATCATTTATCAGCTCATTTAAGAAGTCGTCTTGAATGTGAAAAGATTCTTGGAGATTATGGTATTCCGGTTAGTACATTACGCGCTGGATTAATTATTGGTGCGAAGGGAAGTTCTTATCCGATACTTAAGCGTTTAGTTGAACGTTTACCAGCTATGGTATTACCTAGTTGGGCATATAACAAGATAGCACCAGTAGCGATAGAAGATGTCATAGATGGGTTAGCAGCACTTGTTGAACGCTCTCCATCTGAAAATGAATCTATCGATATTAGTGGGCCTGAGACAATGAATTATAAAGAGTTGATTCAGCGAACAGCTAAAGTATTAGACAAACCATTACCTATGCTTGACTTGCCCATTATACCGATAATTGTAAGTCGTTATTGGGTTCAATTGATTTCAAGTGTACCGAAAGAAATGGTTTATCCGTTAATGAATAGTTTAATTCATGATATGGTACCGCATGATAAACGCATCGTACCTAAATTATCATTAGGAAATATTACATTTGAAGATAGTGTGAAACGTGCTTTAGACGAAGAGAAAGAAGAGAAAAAGAAGAAGGCGAAACAAAGTTCTAGTCACTCTAAATCTAAGAAAGAAGAAATTAGAGATGTGCGCGCCATCACACGATTTGAAATTCCTGATGGATATAGTATTAAAGATGTGACAACGGAATATGCTCGTTTCATAAATAATATTACGTTGCACTTAGTGAAAGGTACGATTAATGAACATGAATTCAATATGAATGTACCATTTATTAATAAATTTATTCTGAAAATGAAAAAAGATGAACATGACTCAAGTGAAGAAATGGCAGTATATCGCATTGTCGGTGGCGATTTAGCACATGCGGATAATGGAGGAAATGCACGTTTCGAATTTCGCAGATTGAGAAATACAAATGAAGGGACTATTGCCCTTCAAGAATATGAACCAACATTACCATGGGTCGTTTATTAAATTAACACAAGCGAAAGCCCATAAAACGGTAATGAACATATTTAAGAATAGAATGGCAAAATTATCAAAACAAAAGAAAGGATCAGGTGAGCAAGATATGACAAGAAATATTATTATTGGTGTTTCAATAGCAGTTGCATTAGTGGCAGGAGGAGCAGGAGCGTTTGCTTTAATTAAGCGCAATCAAATGAAAAAAGAAAGTATGTCAAACGCAGAATTATAAATAGTTGGTAATGACAACTTATTGTACTTCTATCAAGATGAAAATGATCTAAATAGCGTAATGAAAAAATATAAAGAAAACTTAGATTAATAAGCATATCAACCAGTTAGGACACTAAGATGTTCTAACTGGTTTTTCATTAAAAATGACGACCTGGCATATACCAAGTCGTCTTTATCATTAAATATCTGTATTATTGTTGATTTTGATTAGATGTTACATCATTTTTGAAAAAGTCGAAGATGTTTTGAGCACTCTTAGTGTTTTCCATGTTGCCTTTAAACTTGCTAGATCCTGGACCGTAAGCGTAAGTATTCAC
The DNA here is from genome assembly GCF_040739495.1 of Staphylococcus capitis subsp. capitis. NCBI lineage: Bacteria > Bacillati > Bacillota > Bacilli > Caryophanales > Staphylococcaceae > Staphylococcus > Staphylococcus capitis. The sequence continues at coordinate 252,319 of NZ_CP145263.1, forward strand.
ATCTTCACCAGTATGACCGTTTGTAGTCCATCCAGTGTGGGACGTATCATTAATTGGTTCTTGGATGGCATTTTGTAATTTTGTAGTAGCTTCTGCTACCTTAGGATCTTTATCATCTTTACCTTCTTTTTGAAGTTTGCGTAAATCTTTGGCAGCTTGTTTCACTTTATCCATTTGTTTGCTAGGGAAGTCAATGCCGTAACCTTCTTTGATGACTTTTTCAGGGTCTTTTCCTGCAGCAATTTCTTTAGTCATATACATACCAGAATGTTTCATTTTATGAATAGCTTCTGGATTCCATTTGTAATCTTTACCTTTAGCAATTGTCATACCACCAGTTGAATGGTCAGCTGTTGCTACGACTAAAGTATCTTTGTGTGTTTTCGCATAGTCGATAGAGTTTTGGAATGCTTTTTCAAAGCCTCCCATTTCTGACATTACACCAGTAACATCATTTGGATGTGCAGCTTTATCGATAGAAGCACCTTCAACCATTAAGAAGAAGCCTTTATTGTTCTTATCTAATTTACTTAATGCACTTTGTTCCATATCTACGAGTAAAGGATTTTTAGATGGTGCATCAATTTGAAGAGGCATATCTTTCTCAGAGAAAGTTCCTAATACTTTGTCACTTTGAGAATTAAGAAGTTGTGTTTTATTACTTACTAAATCATAACCGTCTTTTTTGAATTTTTTATCAAGGTTGCCATTTTCTTTACCGAAGTATTTAGAACCGCCACCTAGGAGAACGTCTACTTTATGTTGACCATTAATTTTATCATTATAAAATTGTTGAGCAATTTCATCTTTTTTATCACGAGAGTCAACATGTGATGCGTAAACAGCAGGAGTTGCATCAGTAAGTTCAGCCGTTGTAACTAAACCAGTTGATTTACCTTGCTCTTTAGCTTGTTCTAAAACAGATTTTAATGCCTTTTTATTATTATCAACGCTGATTGCGCCATTGTATGTTTTATGACCAGTCGCGAAAGCAGTTCCGCCCGCAGCTGAATCTGTTACGTTTTCTTTTGGATCATTAGGATATGTACGATTTGTACCTTTAAGGTATTTATCAAATGCAGTTGCATTCATTTTTTTAGCGCCAGGTTGATTTTTATAATAACGATATGCTGTATTGAAAGATGGGCCCATGCCATCGCCAACCATGAAAATAACATTTTTAGGATTCTTAGTATTACCAAATGCTACTGCATCATCTTGTCCTTGCTGTCCTTGAGCATTTTCACCTGGACCCGTACCACTTCCTGAAGCATGTGATACATTTGAAGCACCTAATACAGATGCAGCTACAATAGAACTTGCTATCGTTGTTTTACCAAATTTATTAATGAAACTCATAATTAATGTGCCCCCTAAATAAGTTATGTATTGCATTTTTAAGTATAGGGTATGAACTTTGATTAAAAGTAATTTTTAAGTAAATGAATAGTAAATGTATATAAATTTGAAAAGAATTTAAATTCTAATTGCTTAAAATTAAATTGAGTTATTATACTAAAAGATACAGAGATTACCTTTTTTCATTCAATATATTAGGTCGAACAAATTGTATGAACGTGTTTGTTTAAAAATGTATTTTTTAGATACAAACATGTAAAATAGTGATAAATAGAAATTTTATAATAAAAGGATGAGGACGAAACAGCCTCAAAGAAGGTGAAATAATGATACTTGTTATGTTATCTCCAATATTGATTATTGGATTTATAGCTTTAGGTATTTTTGAAGAAAGAAGAAGAAGTAAAAAAGCTCAAGATCAAAAAGACCAAATTGAAAAAGATAAAAATAAAGTTTATGATTCAGAAGAGAACAAATAGTTAAAGTATGTCGTTGAAAGGTGAACAGTTATGAAGATTCTCATAGTCGAAGATGATTTAGTTATTGCTGAGAGCTTGGCTAATGAACTTTCAAAATGGAATTATGAAGTGAATGTTGTTGAAAACTTTGATCAAATTATGGAAGATTTTCGTGAAACAGAACCACAACTAGTATTATTAGATATCAACTTACCTACACTCAATGGATTTCATTGGTGCCAAGAAATGCGCAAAGAATCTAATGTTCCTATCATGTTTATTAGTTCGAGAACTGATAATATGGATCAAATTATGGCTATTCAAATGGGTGGCGATGACTTTATTGAGAAACCATTCAATTTATCGCTAACAGTAGCGAAGATACAAGCGTTACTTCGCCGTACATACGATTTATCCGTATCAAATGATGAATTAGATGTGAAAGGTTGCAAGTTGATTCTCGATGAGGCGAAACTCGTAAAGGATGATGATGCTGTTCAATTGTCATTAACAGAACTTCAAATTTTGAAAATGTTATTCCAAAATGAAGGAAAATACGTGAGTCGTACAGCATTAATTGAAAAGTGTTGGGAATCTGAAAACTTTATTGATGACAATACCTTAGCAGTTAATATGACTAGATTACGCAAGAAGTTATTATCTATAGGCGTTGATGATTTTATTGAAACTAAGAAAAATGTCGGATATAGGGTTTAATGATTATGTTGCTATCTTTTATAAAATCGATTCGAAATGAGATTACAATTATATTTTGTATATTTTTATTATTTGCATTAATATTTTACTTATTTTCATTACCATTTAGTGCCTTCGGTCTTGCGTTAGGAATCGTATTACTCATCATTTTTATTCATTGGTGGGTAAAGTACCTTGGATTTAAGAGAAATGAGGATCTTAAAGAGAAGATAGATAATTTGGAAAATGAATTAACTGAAGTAAAAAATCGCCAAGTTGAATATCGTAATGATGTGGAAAGTTACTTTTTAACATGGGTACATCAAATTAAGACACCTATCACAGCGTCACAACTATTACTCGAACGTAATGAAGAAAATGTTGTCAATCGCGTAAGACAAGAAATTGTTCAAATTGATAACTATACAAGCTTAGCATTGAGTTATTTAAAATTACTCAACGAAGAATCTGATATGACAATTACATCAGTGACAGTGAATGAATTAATACGTCCGCTAATCATGAAATATCGAATTCAGTTTATCGAACAACATACTAAAATTCACTATGAAAAGTGTGAAGCAACTGTTTTAACGGATGCACAATGGGCGTCTATTATGATAGAACAAATTTTAAATAATGCTTTGAAGTACGCGCGTGGAAAAGACATTTGGATTGAATTTGATTCTGCTAAACAAACATTAATCATTAAAGACAATGGTGTAGGTATTAGTAAAGCAGATATTCCTAAAATATTTGATAAAGGCTATTCTGGTTACAACGGCAGACTTAATGAAGAATCAAGCGGCATAGGATTGTTCATTGTTAAGCATATTTCTAATCATTTGAATCATGAGGTCGATGTAGATTCAGGACTTGGTGAAGGTACGACATTTAAAATACATTTTCCCAACGAAGATTAGCTAACTTTCAAAATTGTAAGTTTGCCAACAATATTTGTAAGAAATTATGAATGTTGTTGGCACTTTTTTATTTTATGATAATAAGTGAAATGAGAAAGGGGCATTCGTGATGTTATTAGAAGTGAAAAACGTAAAAAAAGTATATGGAAGAGGACTTAACTCAACTACCGCATTAAATAATATGAATTTAGAAATTGATGACGGCGAGTTTGTAGCTATCATGGGTGAATCAGGCTCAGGAAAATCTACGCTACTCAATCTTATTGCGACATTCGATAAGGTGACAGAAGGTTTTATTTCGCTTAATGGAACCGCAATCAACAAACTGCGAAATAAAGAAGTTGCCCGTTTTCGAAGAGAAACTTTAGGATTTGTCTTTCAAGATTTTAATGTCTTAAACACTATGACCAATAAAGACAACATTCTAATGCCACTTGTCCTTTCAAATGAACGTCCTAAAACAATGAATGAACGACTTGAAACAATAAGCACTCAATTAGGTATTAATGATTTGTTGGACAAATATCCATACGAAATCTCAGGCGGGCAAAAACAGCGAATTGCTATAGCACGAGCACTCATCGCTCAGCCCAAATTATTACTAGCCGATGAACCTACAGGGGCACTAGACTCCAAAACTTCTAAAAACCTTATGAAATTATTTCGAGAAATTAACCAAAATAATCAAACTATCTTAATGGTGACACATTCTAATATCGATGCGTCATATGCCGAAAGAGTTATTTTTATTAAAGATGGGAAACTTTATCATGAAATCTATCGTGGTGAAGAATCTCGAGATGAATATCAGAAACGGATTGCAGATAGCTTAGCTATCCTAAATGGAAGAGGTGATTAGTGTGACATTCAAGATGATATGGAAAATGATAAAACGTGGGTATGTCACACAACGTCATATTATTGTTCCGTTTATTATTGCTGTGAGTATCATGTTTGGTATTGAGTATATATTAATATCGATAACTCAGAATACGTATACTCAACGACATAGCGTCACACTTCCGCTATTTGCTGTTTTAGGTAATGTACTCATGTCTATGTTGACGTTAATATTTGTTGTATATGCTAATAACTTTGTAATTAAAAGAAGGCAACGAGAATTTGCTGTGTACATGATTTTAGGGATGGAGAAAAAACATATAAAAGTTTCTTTGGTTATTGAATCTTTGATCAATTTCGTAATTATTAGTTGTATAAGTTTAATTGGGGGATACTTGTTCGGCTCTTTATTTTTTATGCTTATAAGTAAAATATGGATAGGGAAGAGTGCAAGTTTAATTGATTACCCATTTGATATTAGAGCAATGTGGATAACTTTAATCATGCTAGTAGTAGTTTTAGGCGTACTTAATGTTATTAATATTATAAAGGTAACCTTTCAAAGTCCACTCAAATTAGTTAACCAAAATAGCAAAAAAACTGGAAAAACGTCTAAAATTTTTACTTACATTTCATTGTTGTTAGGAATTCTTCTAACTGGGTTTGGGTATAGTATTGCCTTACAGAACAATACTATGATTGGTTCATTAGCGAGTATATTTGTAGCTATGCTTAGTGTTTTTATAGGAACATACTTCCTCTTTATATCTTTAAGCGTATTAATATTAGATTGGTTAAAAAGAATACCTAACTTTTATTACAAGACTAATAATTTTTTTACTGTATCTAATTTGAGAAGTAGATTAAAATCTAACGCAGTAAGCTTAGCTACTATATCATTATTAGCTACATTCCTCATAGTTACTTTAGGTATGACAATTCACACTTATAGAGGTTTCAATGAACGAATAGATCAAATATGGCCAAATGAATATTTTATCAGCCTGAGTGGAGATGTTCATAAAGATAAAAAAGTAAAAAAAATAATGGATTCATTAGAAAATGATATTCAAAGGCACGTTAAAACCGATACCTTTAAAATGTATAGTCTAAAAAGCAATAAGGCTGAATTTGTAAATAATAAAAATAACACTATATTAAGGCCGAACTCAAAAAAGTTTGATGGTCGTTTATTCTATTTATCTAAAGAATTACCTCACTATATTACGACATATTTTATGACACTTAATGATTATAATAAATATCATCCTAACTTAAGTCTTAAAAGTAATGAGATAGCAATTAATACAGATAATTCCGTTTTAAATAAGACAGATAAAATAAAAATCAATGGAACTGAATATAGGTTGAAGCATATTAAGAAAATGAATATAAATACGCTATCAAATTTTATGGACGGTGCTTATTTAGTAACGAAAAATAATAAAATTAAAGAAAAGTTATATAATTATCTAAATAATTTTTCTAAAGATGATGACTACTATCCACGATCTTTTTTAGAATTCAATGTTATGGGGGATAAAAAACTCAGTGCTTCTCAAATAAATAAAATAAATAAAAATAGCAATAATGGAGCGTTTGTAGAGGATAGACCCAGATTTGAAAAGGAGTGGACTGGCGTTAATGGCGGATTGATATTTGTCGGGACTGTGGTATCCTTCGTATTATTCATCGCTATCTTCCTAATGATGTATTACAAACAAATTTCTGAAGGTTATGATGATAGACGTGAATATGAAGTAATGAGAAAAATTGGACTTGAACAAGACTTAATTAAGAAAATTATCAATAAACAAATTATATGGATATTTTCAATACCTGTTATTGTAGCAATTATCCATACCTTAGTTGCTTCCAAAATTATTTTTAATCTTCTTGGATTTATAACACCTAAAAATAGTGGAGCATTTGCTACAAGCTTTATAGGAGTTACTTTAGCATTTATAGCTATTTATTCTCTTATGTACTGGGTAACTTCACGTATTTACTATATGATCATTAATAATAAACATTAATATTTCAAAGGCTAAGACATGATTATCTGTCTTAGTCTTTTTTATACGCTATAAAACTTGAATTTCTAGCGCTAATATTGTTTTAAATTTAATTGAAATGACCTTTATATTTTCATAAAATTAATAAATTCAAATTAAATGTTAAATTCTTTTTTTAATTTTTAAGAATAAATCTAAATTTTTAGGGTATTAAACAAATATCTTGCAAAGGAGGAATTATAAACATGATAAAACGTACTGTTGAAAAAGTTCTATCTTGGATAGGAAATATACTCCATCTTCTATACTTAGGTTTTATTGCTTTAATGGTTTCAATGATGGGTAATAAAGATTTTAAACATGAAATGATTCATAATACTCAAGATTCAAATCAAGGTGTATCATCTGACCAACTTAATCAGTCATATGGAATGTTATCAAGTATGGGTACATGGTACATCATTGGTTTTATAGTATTATTAATTCTTGCAATTATTGCTACATTATTAATCGGTAAAAAATCTAAAATTGCAGGTATCATCTTATTAATCGTAGGTGTTATTGCGTTACTTACTTCAAGTTTCTTAGCAGGTATTTTATGGATAATTGCAGGTATCATGCTATTAGCACGTAAACCTAAAAATGATCCAAATCAATACAATGATAATCATAATGCCTATGCAAATAATGAGCACCATAAAAATAACAATCATAATGAATATGACAGAAACAATAATTACAATAACAATCATAATGAATATGATAGAAATCATAGTCACGACGACAATCATCATAATCATGATCGCCATAATGCTCATGACAATTATCAAAATAATGAGCACTATGAAAATGGTGACAGACAAGTTAATGAGAAGAATAACTCATTTATTTTATCTGATGATGACAAAAAACATGAACAACAAGAAATTAAAGATCAATATTCACACAATAGTGACAGAGAGTCTCATGATTTTAACTCTAATGACACTAAACGTGATGATTTTATTAAAGAAGAAGAGCGTCATCGTAAAAACGAAAAAGAAGACGATCCATTTAAATATTAAATTAATAACTGTATAAGTTTATTAAGTACAAAGACCGATCCACCAAAATGAGTGGGTCGGTTTTTTCAATATCTATAAATATATGATGAACGAGTTTCTTCCTATTATATAATATAAAACTTTGAACAGATTTATTATCGAAAATGAAATTTACATACAACTATTGAAAATGTTAATGAATTAGTCTAGAATTTTTCAATGCACACAATTCAATGTACATTTAAAAACGAAGCTTAAATGATTATATTTAAGTCTATATATTTTTGCATGCTAATGTTCAAAATGATTGAGGGAGGAATTATTGAGGATGAATTGGATATCGATACTCTTATTCATTCTGGTGGTAGGTGGTATTTCATTATACGCTTATCTACAATCGAAAAAAGTTAAAACAGATAGTTCAGATGGTTACTTTATGGGAGGTAACAGTCTGACAGGATTTACAGTTGCTTCGACGATTATTATGACTAATTTATCTACGGAGCAAATCGTGGGACAGAATGGACAAAGTTATTCACAAGGTATGGAAGTTATGGCATGGGAGGTTACTGCAGCTGTAGTGGTTGTACTATTAGCTTGGGTCTTCTTACCTAAATATTTACAATATGGTGTTACGACTATATCTGAATTCTTAGAATTAAGATATGATACTTTTACTAAGCGATTTGTATCTATCTTATTTATTTTCACATACGTCGTTTCATTCTTACCCGTTGTACTTTACTCTGGTTCACTCGTGTTCAACAAAATGTTTAACATTGATAAATATTTAGGAGTAAGTAGTACAACTGCCGTTATCATTATTTCCTTGGTCATAGGCGTTGTAGGAATCATCTATTTATTTGTCGGTGGTTTATCTCTTAGCGCATTCAGTGACTCTATTTATGGTATGGCGCTTATTATCGGAGGACTTGCGATTACAATTCTAGGTCTCGGACATCTAGGTGACGGTAATTTTATCCATGGTTTCGATAAAATGGTTCAAAAAACGCCAGAGAAATTGAATGGCTTCGGTAAAATCGATTCTGATATTGTGCCATGGCCTACGTTATTCTTCGGTATGTTCTTCAACAATTTATTCTTTTGGTGCGCAAACCAAATGATTGTTCAAAAAGCGCTTGCTGCTAAGAACTTAAAGGAATCACAAAAAGGTGCTATTTACTTAAGTTTATTCAAGGTATTCGGGCCTTTATTTACAGTGCTTCCAGGAGTAGTTGCATACAACTACTTTAATGGCAGTATTAAAACTCCAGACAATGCGTATCCAGCGCTTGTAAGTTCAGTACTACCTGATTGGGCTTTCGGTTTATTTGGTGCCGTGATTTTCGGTGCAATCTTAAGCTCATTTGTAGGTTCATTAAACAGTACAACGACATTACTTACGCTTGATTTTTATAAACCCATCTTTGGAAAGAATAAATCTGATAAACATATTGCACGTGTAGGTCACATTGCGACAATCGTTATTGGCGCAATTGTAGTAGGGCTTGCGCCAGTCATTTCATTATTCCCAAGTGGTTTATACGCTGTTGTACAACAATTCAATGGTGTTTACAGTATGCCAGTACTCGTACTTGTGTTAGTCGCATTCTATTCTAAGAAGACATCTAAATTAGGTGCTAAAGTTGCACTTGCTACGCACATTGTAATATATGCGATTGTGAGTCTCGTATTTACAGAAATTAACTATCTATATACATTCAGCGTATTATTCTTTGTAGATTTAATTATTGTATTAATTTTCAATAAGATTAAACCTTCTAGTGAATATGACTTAAAATCACGTCAAGAACAGGTCGATATGACACCATGGAAATATCGCTATGTTGCTGGAATAATTATCTTGGCATTAGTGGTAATAAGTTATATCATCTTTTCACCACTCGTACTTGCGAAATAAATGTTACAATTGGAACTTGATAAATGAATGAATAGAAGTGTACGTTGGCACGCTAGAGGTAGTGTTAACGTACACTTTATCTATATTAAATTTAATTTTCCTGAAAATGAAAAACGAAAGGAGGTTCTAACGCATATGCATACAGTCGGCATCATACCTTCACCAGGTGTTGCACATCATCATGCGAAGAGAATCATACCAAAAGTAAAAAAATTGCTTACTGAACGTATCGAAGGTGATAGCCATTGGAACTTCGATATTAAAGTAGATTTAATGATAGGTTCAGCTGAAGATGTACATGAAAGTGTGGACAAGGCCGCTCAATTAAAGGACGACCATCACTGGGATTATGTCATCTGTTTAACTGATTTACCGAGTATTTCTGATAATAAAGTCGTGATTAGTGACTATAATAATGATAAGCAAGTAGCTATGTTATCTCTACCTTCACTTGGCTTTATGGGTTTGAACAGTAAATTAGTCAAGACTGTGACATCTTTGATTGAACAGTTATACTATGAAGATCCGAAAAGTAAAAATGCGCCACATCCATTTGTACGCATGAAATCAGTTGAACCTAGTGAAGATGAATCTGAAAAAAGACGTTATATTAATACTTTATTTATCATTAGTTGGATTCAACTTATTGGTGGTTTAACACGAGCCAATCAGCCATGGAAGAATATCTTTAATTTTAAAAAGATTATCTCCGTTGCATTTGCTACAGGTACGTATATTTCAATTTTCTCTATGCCTTGGGAACTTAGTGTTATTTATTCACCGTTCAGACTCATACTGCTTATGATTATTGCGATATTAGGTATGGCAGGTTGGTTATTATACGCACATCAATTATTAGAAAGAAAGAGTGCGAAATCCCAACGCGTTTATCGTTATATCTATAACTCAACGACACTAGTTACATTGAGTGTGATTACTTTAATGAATTATTTTATTCTATACATTTTACTCATTATCAGTATTACGCTATTTGTACCAGTTGATTTATTTAATAGTTGGACAAGTGCAAAGGCTCAATTTACCTTTACTAATTATTTAAGATTGATTTGGTTTGTCGCGTCATTAGGTCTATTAGCAGGCGCTATGGGTTCTACAGTTGAAGATGAAGAAAAAATACGACGCATTACGTATTCATATAGACAATATCATCGCTATAAAGAGGCAGAAGAAGAACAAAAAGAACAACAACAATCTCAAGACGTATCACATCAGAAAGTTGAACAACAAGCTTCAAGTAATGATCAGCAAGATGAAGGTAAAAAACAAGGTCACAGAGAGGAGGATGAGTAATGGCAGATTTGGAGAAAAGAACGGTTGGACTAGTTGTAGCGCCAGGGGTTACAGAACGTCTAGCAGAAAGTTTGATGGAAGAGTTGCCAGATATGTTGTCTGAACAATATAACAACGAAAAAGAATGGACATTTGATTTGGTTACAGATCCATTAACTGGCTTCGCAGAATCTGTAGATGAAATATTTAAGAAAGTTGCAGATTATCATGATAAGCGCCAATGGGATTATGTCATTTCAATTACTGACTTGCCGATGTTTGCTGATCATCAAGTGATGGCATTAGATATCAACATGTATAACGGCGCAGCAATCTTCTCATATCCAGCATTCGGCTGGCGCCCAGTAAAAAATAGATTTAAACAAGCAATTCTTAGTATCATTCAAGAACTCCATGAAGCAGAACACGAAAGTCGTAATTACGATGATAATAACAATATAGAGACATCCGTTAAAAAACAATTTCCTCTCTCTAAAATAGATAAAACTCAAGTGTATTTAGAAGAAACTGAGTCATATCATTTAAGATATTTATCAAGTTCTCGTTCTAGAGGTATGTTTAGACTTGTCAGTGGTATGACATTTGCTAATAATCCATTAAACATGATGGCAAGTTTAAGTAATATAGTTGCCATTGCCTTTACGACAGGCGCTTTCGGGCTTGTCTTTACAACGATGTGGCAAATGGCTAATAACTTTTCAATGTGGCGTCTATTTGGTATATCCATTATCGCGATTATTGGCATGTTAATATGGATTATGATGTCTCATGATCTTTGGGAATCTGTTAAATCAAGTAAAAATAAAAGGATAACTTGGTTATATAATGCAACGACGATTATGACGTTAATCATTGCCATTATCATTTACTATATTATTTTATATACATTATTCTTGATTGCAGAGTTAGTGCTGCTACCGGCAGACTTTTTAGGACAACAAGTAAGTCTTAAAGGTCCATCAGGTCCAGATCTTTATTTAAGTATTCCTTGGTTTGCAGCATCTGTTTCTACAGTTGCAGGTGCTATAGGTGCAGGTCTATTAAATGATCAGTTAATTAAAGAAAGTACGTATGGTTATCGACAACGTATTCGATACGAAGATACCCATGATAAAACTCAATAAGAATATGTTATAAATTTATATGTATAATATGAATGATTGTATATAAAGCCACTCCATAATTTTGGGAGTGGCTTTGTTTATAACTAACTCTTTTCATAATTTATATTAAATTGTAATTTTTATATTAAAAACTAGAAGCAAGGTAAATAACAGTATTTTCAACTATTAAGAGCATAGATTTTCTATAAAAAATATTTTAAAATATTGTTTAACAACTTAATTTGAGTAGAAATTGAAAGTAGGGTTAGTTATGTACTGTTCAAATTGTGGACATCAATTAAAAGAGGGCCAATCGTTTTGTAATCAATGTGGAGCACATATTAGGCAATCATATCAAAATCACCCACCTCATTATAACCAAAACCATTCTAACTACAATGTACAACGTGCGTCTCGTGGTAAGAAGCCAACAGGTTTAATTATTTTATTATCACTCATCTTTATAGGATTCATTGCTGCTATGCTTTACGGAGCATATTATGCTTATGAACATTATGTCAAAGATGATGATAAGACATCAGAATCTGTTCAATCAAGTCCATCTAATACAAATGATTTAAAAAGTGAGAAAGATTCAACTTCTAAAGGTACGCATATTGATGTCTTTAGTACAGCATTTGATAAAGGATATATGAAATCTGCGTCAACGAGTGGTTATCAAGGTATATATACAGGTATGACACGTAAAGAAGTTGAAGAAAAATTTGGTAAATCCGATGGAAATGTTGATAGTTCAAATTATACTTACGAAAAGTATGGGAACTTAGCAGTTGCGTATGAGAATGATGAAGTTGTTCATGTAGGGGTGGCTCCTAATGATATTTCAGAAGACCAATTTATCCAAAAATATAACGAACCTGATGACAGAAAGCCAAATCAATTAATCTATGATAGCAATAAAGATAATGATTTCTCTATATTAGTTAATGTTAAAAATGGGAAAATATCTGTTATCGAAAATGTTGATCAATTATAGAGAGTTGCGAAAGCAACTCTTTTCTTTTATATAAAATTATGCAAATATTTTGAATTGTGAAATACAATGTAATAGAATTCAACCAATCGTACTCGATTGAAAAGAGGTGAATGTGTGAATAAGTAACACATGTTACTAGAAAACTAGTTATATTTTAAATTTATCATGTGAGTCGATGATTGACGCAATTATGAAAGAAAGAATTTAAATGGTTTGGTTTAACCAATTCGTAATATCTCGTGTGACTTGCTTTATGAGTTAAGGACACTTAAACTCACAATGGCATGAATAAATAATTAGACCAATTTAATGAAAAGAAACTAAGAATTAAATGTTAAACAGTCCGAAATACTGTTCGCTAAGACGAGGTAACGAAGTCATAAAAGTATAACTTTTATTGTAGCGGGTATCATATGTATAGAATTCGTATCTGTCATGTTTAAAAAGGAGTCGAAGCCGATATCATTTGCCATATCGCGCGGTAAACAAATGATTTCTGAGTATAATAATAAAACTGAAACGGAAATATCTATTATCTTAGATAATCACAAGCAATGATTGTAGAAATTCACAGTAATAATGCAAGTGATTTAGTAAATTTATTATTAATAACAAAATGACAGCTCAAAAATTAATTCAAAATATTTTTGCTTTCCCTGGAGCATCTAGTGGCGTTATTGATTTATTAAAATTCGCAATGATGTAGAGGTGTATCTCAATGAGTAAGCGTGTTTATGATATAAAAGTAGAAAGGTATGACGGTTCTACTTACTTTTTAGAAGAATATAAAGGAAAGGTTCTTATTATCGTAAATACAGCAACTAATTGCGCATTAAACGATCAATTTGAAGGATTGGAAACGTTATATCAAAAATATAAAAATGATGGATTAGTTGTTTTAAGTTTTCCTTGTAATAACTTTGACAATCAAGAACCTGGGTCGATGGATGAAATCTACAATACTTACCGTCGACGGTTTGGTATTACATTTCCTATCCACTCGAAAACAATTGTAAATGGTGACAATGAACATCCTTTATATACGCTTTTAAAATGCGAGAAACCTGGATTATTTGGTTCGCAAATTAAGTGGAACTTTACAAAGTTTGTTATTGATAGAGAGGGTAAAGTAGTAGGCAAGTATCTTCCTTATGACTCTCCAGAAGAGATGGAGGAATTCATTAAAGAATTATTAAATGAATAAATGATGATGTGTTAGCTCTCTTTTAAGTCGAAGTGACTTTTAAGAGAGTTTTTAGTATTTAATCTTTAAAAATTAATGATGAATATTTACACTGGTATCTTGACTTTCAAATTAAAAGTAGTTAAAGTAGTAAACATAATTATTCTGACAATTCAGATAGGAATTTAAGTGTTTGAATGAATTTATGAAATGAGGGGGGATCATAAATTGATGTCAGTAGATAAGATTACGTATGATAGTTTTACGGGTGATCCTTTTATCGACACTATCGATGCTGACGACCAAACCAAAGGTGCCTACCAAATATTAGAATGGGCTTACCAAATCTATGGTGACGATATCGTCTATTCATGTAGTTTTGGGGCTGAAAGCATGGTGCTTATCGATTTAATTTATCAAATTAAACCAGATGCACAGATCGTCTTTTTAGATACAGACTTACATTTCCAAGAAACTTACGATTTAATTGATAGAGTGAAAGAGAAATATCCACGACTTCGAATTAAAATGAAAAAACCAGAACTTACATTAGAAGAACAGGCTAATAAATATAATCCCGCTCTATGGAAGAATAATCCTAATCAATGTTGTTATATTCGCAAGATTAAACCACTTGAGGAAGTTTTATCTGGCGTGGTAGCATGGGTTTCAGGATTAAGACGTGCCCAATCACCAACACGTGCAAACACGGACTTTATTAATAAAGATGAACGATTTAAATCAGTTAAAGTATGTCCGCTTATTTATTGGACTGAAGACGAGGTTTGGGACTATATCAAGAGCAATGATTTACCTTACAATGAATTGCATGATCAACATTATCCTAGTATCGGTTGTATCCCTTGCACTGCACCAGTATTTGACTCAAATGATTCTCGTGCTGGCAGATGGTCTAATTTCGAAAAAACTGAATGCGGCTTACATGTTGCAGACAAACCATAATAAGGTAATCAAAATTTCTTGACTTCAAAACATAGTATTCCGATAAGATATAACCAAAAACTTACTTTGTTATAGTAAAACTCATTTAAAAAATGCTGAAGCATAAAATAATTCTCGGCTGTAAATGAATAGGGATGGATGTATTGTGTATCACTCTCTTTCATTTACTGTCGTGAATATTTAGTACATACTAGAATAAACGATATTGGAAACATTTTCAGAAATAAATATAAACAAATATCGGGATAATTAAGATAAGAGGTGTATATGATTGAACTTAAGTGTCACTAATAGCCCCTTTACTGAAGGGCAAGCAGCACAGATTAATGAATTACTCCAAACTTTAACACCAGAACAACAAACTTGGTTAAGTGGCTACCTCATGGCAAACCAATCATCGAATGCTACAAGTGAGGGAGCTTCTGACAATATAGCATCATCTTCAACGTCTTCAGTAAGTCAAGAAACTGAAGCCATGTTACATCGAAAAGAGCCTGAAGTAACGCCAGAACAACGCTCGATTACTATTCTTTATGGTTCTGAAACAGGTAATGCACAAGGGTTAGCAGAAATCTTTGAAGAACGTTTATCTAACATTGGAAATGATGTCACACTTAAATCTATGGACGACTTCAAGCCTAAAGATCTTAAAAAAGTTGAAGATCTATTTATTGTGACTGCAACGCATGGGGAAGGTGACCCTCCAGATAATGCTGTAGAATTGCATGAATATATCCATGGTCGTAAAGCGCCTAAATTAGATGGTGTAAGATTCTCAGTTTTAGCATTAGGAGACCAAACTTATGAATTCTTCTGTCAAACTGGTAAAGACTTTGATAACCGCCTTGTAGAATTAGGTGCTGAGAGAATTTATGACCGTGTCGATTGCGATGTTGATTATGATGAAGACGCTGAAAAGTGGATGGCGAATGTCATCAATGCGATAGATTCAACACCAGCAGGCACTGACAGTGAACAAGTGGTAAGTGAGTCTATTAAATCCGCAAAGGAGAAGAAATATTCAAAGTCTAATCCTTATGAAGCCGAAGTCTTAACGAATATTAATTTAAATGGTAGAGGTTCAAATAAAGAAACAAGACACATTGAATTATTACTTGATAATTTCGGTGAAGAATATGAACCTGGCGATTGTATTGTTGTCTTACCTCAAAATGATCCAGCCCTCGTCGACTTGCTCGTCAGTACATTAGTATGGAGTCCGGACACGCAAGTGTTAATTAATGAAGATGGCGATACACTTAATTTTGAAGATGCATTAACTTCTCATTTTGAAATAACGAAGTTAACAAAACCTTTAGTTGAGAATGCGGCAACGTTCTTTAACAATGATGAACTTAGCGAGAAAGTTCAAGACAAGGAATGGATTCAAAATTATATAGAAGGTCGCGACCTCATTGATTTATTAAATGATTTTGCAACAACTGAACTCCAGCCAGAAAATATGTATCAATTACTCAGAAAGTTACCACCGAGAGAGTACTCAATTTCAAGTAGTTATAAAGCAACGCCTGATGAGGTGCATATTACGGTGGGCGCTGTAAGATATAACGCGCATGGTCGTGATCGTACAGGTGTATGCTCAGTACAGTTTGCGGAGAGAATTCAAGAAGGTGATACGGTTCCAATTTACTTGAAACGTAATCCAAATTTTAAATTCCCTCAAAACGAAGAGACCCCAGTGATTATGATAGGTCCGGGAACTGGTGTTGCGCCATTCAGATCTTATATGCAAGAACGTGAAGAGCTAGGATTTGAAGGTCATACATGGCTATTCTTTGGTGAACAACATTTCACTACTGATTTCTTATACCAAACTGAATGGCAAGAATGGCTCAATGATGGCACCCTCTCTAAGTTAGATGTGGCATTTTCAAGAGATACGGATCAAAAAGTGTATGTACAGCATAAAATTGCTGAAAATAGTGAGCAATTTAATCAATGGATTGAAAATGGTGCAGCGATTTATGTGTGCGGTGATGAGAGTAAGATGGCTAAGGATGTTCATCAAGCTATTCGTAATGTATTAGTGAAAGAACAAAATCTTTCTGAAGAAGATGCAGAAGAATACTTGAAGCAATTGAAACGAGATAAGAGATATCAACGAGACGTGTATTAATAGAAAGGATGGGGGATACATGGCTAGAACAAATAAACAAATTTCAGAAGAACTTGATAAGAATCTTGATGAAATGGAATTTTTAAAAGCCGACAGTGATTTTCTACGTGGAACAATCGAACAAGGGCTTGCCGATCCAATTACGGGCTCAATTTCACAAGATGACGCTAAGCTATTAAAGTTCCACGGAAGTTACATGCAAGACGATAGAGATTTAAGAGATGAACGTCGTAAACAAAAATTAGAACCAGCATATAGTTTTATGATACGTGTTCGTGTACCAGGGGGGAAAGCGACACCAAATCAATGGATTGCTATGGATGAAATCTCTAATAATCATGCTAATCAAACGATTAAATTGACCACAAGACAGGCATTTCAATTTCACGGAATTTTAAAGCGTAACTTAAAACAGTCTATGAAGGAGATCAACGACTCTGTCTTAGATTCAATAGCTGCTTGTGGCGATGTAAATCGTAATACGATGTGTAACCCAAATCCCTATCAATCTAAAGTTCACAAAGAAGTGAACACATATGCTACTGACATTAGTAATCATTTACTTCCAAGAACTGGCGCATATCATGAAATTTGGCTAGATGGCGAGAAAGTATTAGATTCCAGTGAGGAAAAGGAGCCGATATACGGTAATACGTATCTACCACGTAAATTTAAAATCGGTATTGCTGTACCACCCTCTAACGATATCGATGTCTATTCACAAGATATCGGACTTATTGCTATTGTAGATAACGATGAATTACTAGGATTTAATGTCACGATTGGTGGAGGTATGGGTATGACTCACGGTAATACTCAAACGTATCCACAACTAGGGCGTTTAATAGGATTCATACCAAAAGAAAAAGCCGTAGATGTTTGTGAAAAGCTTTTAACAATTCAAAGAGATTACGGTAATCGTGAAAATCGTAAAAATGCACGCTTTAAATATACAGTCGATCGTCTTGGTGAAGCTTGGGTCAAAGAAGAATTGAACCGTCGATTAGGATGGGATATTGAAGATGCACGTGACTTTGAATTTGAACATAATGGTGATCGTTTAGGTTGGATTGAGGGTAATGGCAATTGGAATTTTACGTTGTTTATTCAAAATGGACGAGTCAAAGATACTGAAGATTATAAATTGAAAACAGCACTTAGAGAAATTGCTGAAATGCATACAGGTGACTTCAGATTATCACCGAATCAAAATTTAGTAATCGCTAACGTTACACCTGAGAAAAAAGATGAAATCCAAGCTATCATTGATAAGTATGGTCTTACAGATGGTAAGAACTATACTGGATTACGTAGAAACTCTATGGCATGTGTAGCCTTTCCAACTTGTGGATTAGCGATGGCAGAATCGGAAAGATACTTACCATCTTTAATCTCTAAAATTGAAGATTTATTAGATGAAGCTGGAGTTCAGGAAGAAGAAATTACAATCCGTATGACAGGATGTCCAAATGGTTGTGCAAGACCTGCACTTGCTGAAGTCGCATTTATCGGAAAAGCACCTGGTAAATATAACATGTATTTAGGTGGTGGCTTCAAAGGTGAGCGTCTCAATAAATTGTATAAAGAAAATATCGGTGAAAATTAAATATTAGAAAGTTTACGTCCATTGTTGATGAGTTACGGTAAAGAACGACTCGAAGGCGAGCACTTTGGTGATTTCGTCATACGTTCAGGTGTGGTAGCAAAAGTCCATGATGGTCGCGACTTCCATAGCTAATCTAAAGGGGGAGTGATTAATATGGGCAAGGTATTTCTAGTTGGTGCAGGTCCTGGTGATCCTGATTTATTAACAATTAAAGGTTTAAAAGCAATTAAAAAAGCAGATGTGATTCTTTACGATCGTTTGATTAATAAAGAAATTTTAGAATTCGCCTCTCCTTCCACCAAATTCTTTTATTGTGGTAAAGATCCTAATAAGCATTCATTACCACAAGAAGAAACGAATAAAATGATGGTCACTTTAGCTAAGAAAGGGCATACTGTTACACGATTAAAAGGTGGCGATCCTTTCGTCTTTGGTAGAGGTGGCGAAGAAGCGGAAGTACTAGCAAATCACAATATTCCGTTTGAAATTGTACCTGGTATTACATCGGGTATTGCTGCACCAGCATACGCAGGTATACCTGTCACTCACAGAGATTTTAGTTCATCTGTCGCATTCGTAACCGCAGTCAATAAATCAGGTATGGATAAAGAACAATATTGGGAACATTTAGCGAATGGACCAGAAACGTTATGCGTTTATATGGGAGTTAAACGACTTCCAGAAATTTGTGATTTATTAACGAAACATGGTCGTTCATCAGAAACACCAGTCGCACTCGTTCACATGGGTACATCAATACGACAAAAAACGATTACTGGTACACTTGGTAATATTGTAGATAAGGCACATCAAATAACGAACCCAGCTATGATCATCATTGGTGATGTAGTTCGTATGCGAGAGAAGATCAATTGGTTTGTGGAGCAAGCTGATGTAAACAAATTATCAATTCCTAAAGTGACATCTAAATAGGACTGTTTTAGTTTTATCATTTATTTTCTGAAAATGAAGAAAAATAGTAAGATGAATATGACAAATACGAGGAGGGATTTACCGTGAATATGCCATTAATGTTAGATTTAACAAACAAAAAAGTTGTCGTTGTCGGTGGTGGAAAAATTGCTACACGACGTATTAAAACATTGTTAAATTACACAGAACATATTCACGTTGTAAGCCCGGCTATCACTAATCAAATAGCACAATGGGTTGAAACTCAGCGCATCACTTATTTGGAAAAATGTTTCGAACCTACTGATATTGAAGAGGCAGATATGGTAATTGCTGCTACCAATCACTCAGAGGTCAATGAAGAGGTAAGGTTATCAGTACCTGAACATGTGTTATTTAATCATGCAGAACAATCTGAATTAGGTAATGTTACGTTTCCTAATGTTTTTCGAAGGGATCGCTTAACGATTAGTGTATCCACTGAAGGTGCAAGTCCAAAGTTAGGACAACGTATTATTAATCATTTAGAGGATACATATAATGAGGAGTATGTAACTTATGTTCAATTTCTATATGAAAGTAGACAATACATTAAAGCACTCAGCATAGAGCCATCTGATAAACATGCGTTACTTGAACAAATTTTATCAGACACATATTTAGATGAGAATAAGCAACATGAATTCATCCGATGGCTTCAATCACAGGTTTAATGAAGAATGGGGGAATTTGATATATGCGCAAAGTATTAATATTCGCAATAGCGGGATTTTTAGCACAACTTGTAGATGGGTCACTCGGCATGGGATTTGGTGCATCATCATCCATTTTACTCACTTATGGTATTGCGCCAGCAGTAGTTTCTGCAACAGTTCATTTCTCAGAAATTGCTACCACTGCAGCTTCTGGTACATCTCATTGGAAATTTGAAAATGTTCATAAGCCAACGATGTTAAAGCTTGCGATACCTGGTTCTATTTCAGCCTTCATAGGTGCAGGCGTTTTAACGTTTATTCACGGTAATTATATTAAACCATTCATTGCACTCTTTTTATTAAGCATGGGATTCTATATTTTATATCAATTCTTATTTAAAAGAACACATGAACACCATACGCATGTTGGTGATTTGAGTAGTTTCAAAGTGATTCCACAAGGTGCGATTGCAGGCTTCTTAGATGCTATCGGTGGTGGAGGCTGGGGCCCAGTGAATACACCGCTCTTACTTTCAAGCAAGAAAATTCAACCACGTTATGCGATTGGTACGGTTTCAGCTAGTGAATTCTTTGTTACATCTTCTGCAGCAATAAGTTTTATTATATTTTTAGGATTAACTCAGATTAACTGGTTTGCTGTCATTGCACTAAGTGTTGGTGGCATGCTAGCTGCTCCAATTTCAGCATATTTAGTTAAAATTTTACCTATAAATATTTTAGCAATATGTGTGGGTGGGTTAATTATTTTCACAAATAGTAATGCATTATTAAGTTATTTTATTAAAGATACAACAATCTCAAATACAGTTAGATGTATTATTTTAGCAGCAATTATTGTTTTACCCATCGTTCAGGTGATTCGAAACAAGAAATTGTCTTTTTCTTACAAGAAAAGCCGAGTAAACAAATATAATTAATTGGATAAAGGGGTTATAAAACGATGTCTAAAAATGAAGAAGTAATTAACTATACAATTCAACCACATGGTTGTGAATTAATTAACCGAGTTGTTGAAGGTGAAGAAAGAGAACGTTTAATTAATGAAGCATCATCATATAAATCGATTACTTTGAATCCTTGGGGTATTTCAGATTTAGAATTAATTGGTATTGGTGGTTTTAGTCCATTAACAGGATTTATGAATAAAGCAGACTATACCAAAGTAGTCGAAGATACTCATTTAGAAAATGGATTAGTATGGAGTATTCCCATTACTTTACCAGTATCTGAAGAAGAAGCGAATCAATTAGAAATTGGTGATGACATTGCTTTATACGGTGAAGATGGCGAATTATATGGAACATTAAAATTAGAAGAGAAATATACGTATGATAAAGAAAAAGAAGCAAAATTAGTCTATGGAACTACTGAAGAACAACATCCAGGTGTCAAAAAGTGTATGAAAAAGGTGATGTGTACTTAGCTGGACCTATTCAATTAATCAATCGCCCTAAACATGATGAATTTTCTGATTATCATCTAGATCCATCTGAAACAAGACAATTATTCCATGATTTAGGTTGGAAAACGGTTGTCGGATTCCAAACTAGAAATCCAGTTCATCGTGCACATGAATATATCCAGAAATCAGCTTTAGAAATTGTAGATGGATTACTTCTCAATCCTTTAGTTGGAGAAACTAAATCAGATGATATACCTGCTGATGTTCGTATGGAAAGTTATCAAGCTATCCTCAAAAATTATTTCCCTGAAAATAGAGCACGACTAGTGATTTATCCTGCAGCAATGCGCTATGCGGGCCCTCGTGAAGCAATATTGCACGCAACAGTGCGTAAGAATTATGGTTGTACACACTTTATAATGGGACGTGATCATGCGGGTGTGGGTGATTACTATGGCACATATGAAGCGCAAGAGCTTATCACTCAATTTGAAGATGAACTAGATATTCAAATCTTAAAATTTGAACATGCTTTTTATTGTGAAGCATGCGTTAATATGGCGACGGCTAAGACGTGCCCTCATGATGCCTCTCAACATTTACATTTAAGCGGTACAAAAGTTAGAGAAAAAT
Organism: Staphylococcus capitis subsp. capitis; assembly: GCF_040739495.1. NCBI lineage: Bacteria > Bacillati > Bacillota > Bacilli > Caryophanales > Staphylococcaceae > Staphylococcus > Staphylococcus capitis. The sequence goes on from NZ_CP145263.1 coordinate 274,537, forward strand.
TACGTAACGGAGAATCCTTGCCGACTCAATTTTCAAGACCAGAAGTCGCTGAAGTACTAATTAGAGGTTTACGAGAAAAATAATAAAGTAAAAGGAGAGATAGCATGAGTGAATCTAACAATATTACTTGGCATGATTCAGAAGTGACGAAAGAAGAAAGACAAAATTGTAATGGTCATAAAAGTGCAGTTATTTGGTTTACGGGGTTATCTGGTTCAGGTAAATCGACCGTTTCTGTCGCTTTAGAAAAAGCGCTATTCAATGAAGGAAAGCAAACATATCGTTTAGACGGGGATAATGTGCGTCATGGTCTTAATAAAAATTTAGGATTTAGTCCTGAAGATCGTACTGAAAACATACGCCGTATAGGTGAAGTTGCCAAACTCATGGTTGATGCAGGTTCAATCACTGTGACAGCTTTCATTTCACCGTATAAACAAGATCGCGATAATGTACGCGCGATTCTCGAAGATGATGAATTTATAGAAGTATATACGAAATGTAGTGTTGAAGAATGTGAGAACCGCGATCCTAAAGGATTGTATAAGAAAGCACGCTCTGGAGAAATTCCTGAGTTTACAGGTATTAGCGCCCCTTATGAAGCTCCAGATCATCCAGAAATCATTTTAGATACTGAACATGAATCAATTAATCAATCAGTTGATCGTGTGATTCAATACCTTAAGCAACATCAATATATTTAACTAACAAGCATGTATGTCAATGAACATACATGCTTTATGTTTGAATTGTTATATGTCTATACATATTTTTTATTTTGAAAATCTTTGTTACAATTATGGAAAGCGCTTACAAAATACGAGGGAATTTAACGAGTATGATGAGGCATGACTTATCGGGGGATGATTAAAATTTTATACATCTGTGTATAGTAATACTTATTAAACCAACGTATGACATAGCGGAGTTAATAAAAGGGGATGTTAAATATGCATGGAGATAATATATGGTTAACGATGATTGGGTTAGCGATTATTGTTTCAATTGTAGGTTTACTCATAGCGAAGAAAATTAGCCCGGTTGTTGGCATGACATTGATACCATGTATCGGTGCAATGATATTGGGATACAGTGTGGGAGATTTAGTAAAATTCTTTGATAAGGGCTTATCACAAGTTATGAACGTTGTCATAATGTTTATATTTGCCATCATCTTTTTTGGCATTATGACTGATAGTGGATTATTTAAGCCTTTAGTGAAGCGATTGATATTAATGACGAGAGGTAATGTGATTATTGTTTGTGTAATGACTGCGTTAATTGGTTCATTTGCGCAATTAGATGGCGCTGGGGCAGTGACTTTTCTACTTTCAATACCAGCATTGCTTCCATTATATAAAGCGCTAAATATGAATAAATACCTCCTAATATTATTACTTGCGCTAAGTGCAGCAATTATGAACATGGTTCCGTGGGGTGGACCTATGGCACGTGTGGCAACAGTATTGAAAGTGAAAAGTGTGAATGAATTATGGTATGGTCTGATTCCAATTCAAATTATTGGATTCGTCCTCGTAATCATCTTCGCAGTATACTTAGGATTTCGTGAAAAGAAACGTATTAAGAAGGCGATAGAAAAAGGCGAAGTAGAAGAAACGCAAGATGTAGATATACATAGATTAGTTAATATTTATGAACGTGAACAAGATATTAAGTTTCCGGTTAAAGGCCGTGCTAGGAATAATCCTTATATTATATGGATAAATGTAGTATTAACGATTTTAGTTATCGTCATCATGCTAACAAATCTAGCGCCACCAGAGTTTGCTTTCATGATAGGCACTTCACTCGCACTAATTATCAACTATAAAAGTGTTGATGAACAAATGGATCGATTAAAGGCTCATGCTCCTAATGCCTTAATGATGGCGGCAGTCATTATTGCAGCTGGAATGTTCTTAGGTGTTCTTAATGAAACGGGTATGCTCAAAGTGATTGCTACTGATTTTATTAAGATTATTCCAGATGCAGTAGGTCCATATTTGCATATCATTGTTGGGATATTCGGTGTGCCATTAGATTTATTAACAAGTACGGATGCATATTACTTTGCTGTTCTACCTATTGTTGAACAAACTGCTAGTCAATTCCATGTTTCAGCTGTTTCTACAGCATATGCAATGGTGATTGGTAATATTATTGGTACATTCGTAAGTCCGTTTTCACCAGCATTATGGTTATCCATTGGACTTGCTGAAGCGAATATGGGTACTTACATTAAGTATGCATTCTTTTGGATTTGGGGATTTGCCATTGTGCTATTACTTATCGCAGTACTTATGGGCGTCGTGACTGTTTAGAGTTTAATTAAATCATATGCTTAGTGTGAAGGCGCTATCACAAAAGGGATGAAACGAAGTTTTCATCCCTTTTTCTATGAAATAATTTACTCTAAAAATTATCAGATAAATTACAACAACTGTAACAACGATGTTGATTAAATCGCTATAACTACTGTCATGAAAGTGATTTAAATTGTGTAAAATTGACACACGTTTTTTACAAGAGGGCGTTACATTATTATGATTCATTTACAAAGTATTAACATTGTACACAAACGGTTGTGTGTCTGTTACAGTGTTTCTTGTCGTTAATTAACGAAGAAAAAATTAAACTTAAATGTTAAAGATAATTGAAGGTAGCCACGAGATAGTTAAAAGATTTACCCAAATTATAGGAGGATATTAAAATGAAAAAAATCGCTACAGCTACAATCGCTACAGCAGGTATTGCAACATTTGGAATCATGCAACACGATGCAGATGCAGCGGAAAATAACAATAATGGATATAACCCTAACGATCCTTATTCTTACAGCTACACTTATACAATCGATCAACAAGGTAACTATCATTACGATTGGAAAGGTAACTGGAGTCCACAACAAGCTCAACAAGGAAACAACTCTAACTACTCAAATGCTAACCAAAGTACACAAAGCTACAATTCATACAATAACTACAATAATTATAGAACAAATAACCAAACTCAAAGCTACAACTCAAATAATGGTGGAGGTTTAGGTGCAAATTATTCAACTTCTGATAGAAACGTTAAAGTAACAACTCAATCAGCACCAACTCAAAAATCTTCAAGCAATGCATCAGCTGCATTCGCAGGTCAAACATCTTCAGGTTCAAACCTATACACTTCAGGTCAATGTACTTACTATGTTTATGACAAAGTTGGCGGCAAAATCAGCTCAACTTGGGGCAACGCTAACAACTGGGCTAACGCAGCAGCATCATCAGGTTACACTGTAAATAATACACCTAAACAAGGTGCAATCATGCAAACTTCACAAGGTGCATTCGGTCACGTTGCATACGTTGAGAACGTAAATAATGACGGTTCAGTAAAAGTATCTGAAATGAACTATAACGGTGGACCTGGAGTTGTATCTACTCGTACAATCTCAGCAAGCCAAGCTGGCGCTTATAACTACATTTCATAATCGAGTGACTAGAAATATTTTTAGTATTGAAGCCATGAACTTAAACGGTTCATGGCTTTTTTATATAGATAAGAAACTTTATACATATAAAGAGTTAAGTCAATGATTATGTGATTGAAGTTATTTTAAAAGGGAAATTTAAAAACAAAGGGATTAGAGTTGAGCTATTTTTAGCTTTAAGGAAGGTGAAGTAACATGGAATTTAACATTTGGATGTGGATTATTTTTGCAGTTATTATCATTGTCACTATAGCTGTTATTCTTATATTAACAGTTGGTTCAGTTTATGAAGAACGTGCTTATGATAAACGTTCAAAAGAAGAAAAACGTAAAAACACAGAAAAGAACCTTCAAATGGCAAAAGGTCACACAGATGAAGAAAGTGAAAAGAGTGAAACACCACACCATCAAACTGAAGATAAATCACATCATTAAGTAGATAATGAAAAAGTTGAAGAACGGTTTAAAGACAAAGATAGATAAGTAGAATATTTTTTATTCATAAGGCTCTGACATGTAGACGATAATCACACATGTTAGAGCTTTCTAATTGTTCACAATAAAGTGTTCTTTCTACATATAGTTCATGAAACGTTAAAATCTTTTTGACACTTTCGTTAACGTCTAAGTTATCGATTGTAATACTATATATAGTATTATATTTTGTAAATAGATACCATATATAGAAAAAGGTGATAATATGACGGCTTTAGAACAATCATTAACACGATTGATAACAAAAGATCCGACAATATTAAATGAAAATGCAAATAAAGATAGTAATACTTTCTCTACAATGAGAGATTTGACAGCTGGAACTGTATCTAAGTCATATGCACTAGAAAATCTACTTCCAAAACACGTAGCTAAAGCACATTTATCTGGAGATATACATTTCCATGATTTAGACTACCATCCTTTTCAACCATTAACGAATTGTTGTCTAATTGATGCTAAAGATATGTTAGAAAATGGCTTTGAAATAGGTAATGCACATGTGACCTCCCCTAAATCAATACAAACCGCATCTGCACAACTTGTTCAAATTATCGCAAACGTATCAAGCAGCCAATATGGTGGTTGTACAGTTGACCGCGTAGATGAATTATTAAGTACATATGCTAAATTAAATGCAGAACATCATCGTGAAATGGCACAACAATATGTCCAACCAGATAAAATAGAATCTTACGTTGAGCAACAAGTGACTAAAGATATCGGCGATGCCATCGAAAGTTTGGAATACGAAATTAATACACTTTATACCTCCAACGGTCAAACGCCATTTGTAACATTAGGATTTGGTCTAGGTACAGATGAACTTAGTCGCAAAATACAACAAGCCATTTTACGTACTCGTATTAAAGGACTGGGTAAAGACCGTATGACAGCTATTTTCCCGAAACTTGTCTTCTCAATTAAAAAGGGTACTAACTTTAGCCCCGATGATCCCAATTACGATATTAAACAACTCGCACTTGAGTGTTCAACGAAACGTATGTATCCTGACATCTTAAATTATGATAAAATCATTGAGCTTTTAGGAGATTTTAAAGCCCCAATGGGTTGCCGTTCATTCTTACCTAGTTGGAAAGATGCAACTGGAAACTTTGAAAATAATGGCCGCTGTAACTTAGGCGTTGTCACATTGAATATCCCAAGAATTGCAATAGAATCTAATGGTGATATGGCCAAGTTTTGGGAGTTATTTGATCAAAAAATGCAATTGATGCATGATGCATTAGTTTATAGAATTAAACGCTTAAAAGATGCAATACCTAATAATGCGCCAATTCTTTATAAAAGTGGTGCTTTTAAATACAAATTAAATGCTTCTGAAAATGTAGAAGAACTGTTTAAACATCAACGTGCGACGATTTCAATGGGTTACATTGGCTTATATGAAGCCGCAACAATGTTTTACGGTCCTGATTGGGAGGATAATATTGAAGCTAAAACATTTACATTAGATATTCTAAGAGAAATGAAATATTATCAGAATGCATGGACTAACCAATATGATATTTGGTTTAGTATTTATAGTACGCCAAGCGAATCTTTGACCGACCGATTTTGTCGCTTAGATAAAGAGCGCTTTGGTGAAATACCTGATATTACCGATAAAGGATACTACCAGAATTCCTTCCATTATGATGTGCGTAAAGATGTAACACCTTTCGAGAAGTTAGATTTTGAAAAGGATTACCCTTACTATGCAAGTGGTGGTTTTATCCATTATTGCGAATATCCTAAACTTAATCACAACATTAAAGCGTTAGAGGCAGTGTGGGATTATTCTTATGATAAAGTTGGCTATTTAGGAACGAATATTCCTATTGATCATTGTTACAAGTGTGATTATGATGGTGATTTTGAAACTACTGAAAATGGTTATAAATGCCCGAACTGTGGAAATAGCGATCCTAAGACCGTCGATGTCGTGAAAAGAACATGTGGTTATTTAGGAAATCCAGTACAACGACCAGTGATAGAAGGACGTCAAAAAGAAATTTGTGCAAGAGTTAAACATATGAAGGAACCACGTTCATGAGCATGTTAGACATTAAAACAGGACAAAATCACATTGCTAAAATTGAAAGGCATAGCTTTGTGGATGGCGAGGGTGTACGTTGTAGCGTATATGTATCAGGATGTCCTTTTCAATGTAAAAAGTGTTATAACGAAAAAGCACAGAATTTTAAATATGGTGAAACATTTTCTGAAGATATCTTGCAAGAAATACTTGAAAATTGTGCCCCTTCGTATATTTCTGGAATCAGTATTTTGGGTGGAGAGCCTTTTTGCAATTTGAATATATCTTTAAAGATTGCACGAGCGTTTAGAGAGAGATTTGGTTACAGTAAAACGATTTGGATATGGACTGGCTTTCTATTCGAATATTTGAAACATCAAACGGATGAACGACGAGAATTACTTGAACTTACTGATATTTTGGTTGATGGACTATTTATGTATCAGCTATATAAACCCAATTTACCTTATAAAGGCTCTCTTAACCAACGTGTGATAGACGTTCAAGATTCTTTGCGTAGCCATGGGATTATTGAATATGTGTAATAATGAAGCGGGTGTTAACACTCGCTTCAGTTTATTTCATAATCTAAAATGTTAAAAGAGTTATTAAACACTAAAGTAGGAAAAATGATAATACCTAATCAAATTTAAAGTGATAATAAATAATAGTCTACCTATATATATACTATTTACATCTTTAAGTGATAAAATATTAATGTATACAAAATTTGTTCACCAAGTTTAAGGAGATCTTCTCATGGTTTTATTTATCATAGAAATCATAATAATGATTCTTGCGATATTATTAGGTCTTAGAACAGCTGGCGCACTTGGATGTGGTATCTTTGCGATTGTAGCTCAGTTAATAATGATATTTATCTTTCGATTACCTCCAGGTTCAGCTCCTGTTACAGCAGTTTTAATTATCCTATCTATTGGTATCGCAGGCGGAACTCTTCAAGCAACAGGTGGTATTGATTATCTCGTTTATATTGCTTCGCGTGTGATTGAACGCTTTCCAAAATCGATTATATTTATTGCTCCGATGATTGTTTTCCTTTTCGTCTTTGGTATAGGTACGGCTAATATAGCTTTATCCTTAGAACCTATTATTGCAAAAACGGCGCAGAAGGCACATATACAACCTAAGAGAGCCTTAACTGCATCAGTTTTAACTGCAAATTTAGCACTGCTTTGTAGCCCTGCAGCTTCAGCTACCGCATATATCATTTCAGTTTTAGCAGGATATCATATATCGATGGGTAAGTATTTAAGTATCGTTTTACCAACTGCTCTTATTAGTATGTTGCTACTTAGTATTTTTTGTACTTTTGTAGGGCGTAAAGAGAAAGTACATGATTCATCTGAGCGTTTAGTTCAAATGCCAGAGGACGAGCTTGAAAATCAATTTTCAAGAAAAGTAAAAATAGGCGTGCTAAGCTTTCTATTATGTGTGTTAGGCATCTTAACATTTGGTATATTCCCACATCTTATGCCTACATTCGATGTTAATGGAAAGACAGTCAAAGTAGAAATGACTGAGATAGTACAATTCTTTATGTATTTAAGTTCAGCAATTAATTTACTATTAGTCAAAATTAACACATCAGATATTTTGACTTCTCATATTACGCAATCAGCAACGGGAGCTTTATTTGCTGTGCTTGGACCGGGTTGGTTAGGTGCAACAATCTTTAATGCGCCACAAAATTTAAAAATATTAAAAAATGATATCGGACAAACGATTAGCCAAGTTCCATGGTTAGTCATTATATTAGTTTCCATTGTAGCGATGATTGTAATATCTCAGACTGCCACTGCGTCGATTATGGTGCCTATCGTTATGAGTTTAGGCATTCCACCTATTTATTTTGTAGCCATGGTACAAACGTTGAACGTTAACTTCGTGATACCAGCTCAACCAACATTACTATTTGCTGTGGAGCTAGATGAAACAGGCAGAACGAGACCAACCAGCTTCGCCGTCCCAGGATTCTTTGTGATTACTGTATCTATCATCATTGGGTTCACTATTAAAGCACTATTAGGTTATTAAAAATTAAATCATTCTCTACGGTTTACTTAAACTACTTTTCAATGAAATTGGAAAATAGTTTTTCTTTTGTATAAGGAATTATTTCTTTAAGAGTTGAAGTTTTGAAAAAAATAAATATTCTTTAAATGCGTATTTTTATGCATAATCAATATTCTGTAAAATTCGTTTATTTTGTTAAATTTTAATTTAACACTGTTGTCATAGTCATTTTAAATGAACATTAAAATGCCTCAAACTATATAAATATTCACTATAACGGTTAAAAATCTTTGTATGTAATTTGCATTATTATTAAAACTTCGTTATTGTCTTTTTTGTGAATCAATAAATATTGAGCGTAATTGAACACACGATTCATAAAAATAATATTAGGGGGATCACAATTGAAAAAGGAAAAAGTTATGGACTGGACGATCTTCATAGGCGTAGTCATAGTATTACTTTTTGCCGTTATACCTATGATGGTTTTTCCGAAAGCAAGTGAAACAATCATCACAGACATCAATAGTGCCATTTCTAATTCAATTGGTTCTGTGTATTTATTTATGGGACTGGCAATCTTTTGTTTCGTTCTTTACATAGCGTTTGGTAAATACGGCAATGTCACATTAGGGAAAGCAAGTGACAAGCCAGAATTTAATAATTTCACATGGGCTGCGATGCTATTTTGTGCGGGTATCGGCTCAGATATCTTGTATTGGGGTGTGATTGAGTGGGCATTTTACTACCAAGTGCCACCTAACGGTGCAAAACCAATGTCAGATGAAGCACTTCAATATGCGACACAATATGGTATGTTCCACTGGGGCCCTATTGCATGGGCTATCTATGTATTACCAGCACTACCAATCGGTTATCTTGTGTTCGTTAAGAAACAACCGATTTATAAAATTAGTCAAGCTTGTCGACCTATTTTAAAAGGTCAAACTGATAAATTTATTGGTAAAGTTGTAGATATATTATTTATATTTGGTTTACTTGGAGGTGCCGCTACGTCATTAGCACTTGGTGTGCCAATGATTTCAGCTGGTGTTGAGAAGTTAACTGGTTTAGATGGAACTAATATGGTGTTACGTTCAATCATCTTATTAACCATTACAGTTATATTCGCAATTAGTTCTTATACTGGATTGAAAAAAGGTATCCAAAAATTAAGTGACGTTAACGTGTGGTTATCATTCATATTACTAGCGTTTGTGTTTATCGTTGGTCCAACAGTGTTTATTATGGAAACTACGGTAACTGGGTTCGGTAACATGTTAAGAGATTTCTTCCACATGGCGACTTGGATGGAACCATTTGGCGGTATTCATGGTCGTAAGGAAACTCATTTCCCTCAAGATTGGACAATTTTCTATTGGTCTTGGTGGTTAGTATATGCACCGTTCATCGGTTTATTTATCGCCCGCATTTCTAAAGGTCGTACACTTAAAGAAGTAGTATTAGGTACAATGTGTTACGGTACATTAGGATGTGTATTATTCTTCGGTATTTTTGGTAACTATGCAGTTTACCTACAAATTACTGGACAATTTAATGTTATTAATTATTTAAATAGTCATGGTACTGAAGCAACAATTATCGAAGTAATGCATCAGTTACCATTCCCAACAATTACAATTATTTTATTCCTAATCTCAGCATTCTTATTCTTAGCAACAACATTTGATTCTGGTTCTTATATCCTAGCAGCTGCATCACAGAAAAAAGTTATCGGGGAACCTTTAAGAGCTAATCGTTTATTCTGGGCATTCGCATTATGTTTACTTCCATTCTCACTCATGTTAGTGGGTGGCGAGAGAGCGCTTCAAGTATTGAAAACAGCGTCAATATTGGCCAGTGTACCTTTACTCGTCATTTTCACCTTTATGATGATTTCCTTCCTCATCATACTGGGTCGAGATCGAATAAAACTTGAAACACGTGCAGATAAATTGAAAGAAGTTGAACGACGATCACTTCGAATCGTTCAAGTCAAAGAAGAACCAGAAGACGATAATTTATAAATACTAATTCAAAAAAGCCAAGGGATATTCACGTTTAAATACGTTTGAATATCCCTTGGCCTTTTTACGGTAAAATCTAAATTTAATTTTATTCATTTTCATGTTCAGGAATAGGGAAGTATTTGAATATTTCTCCAGATTCCAATGACTCGCTTAATTGTTCTAACCATTCATAATATATTTTTGAATGATTTAATTGAGCTTTAACATTTAACGCATCTTCTCTTGCTTCTTCATCTAAATTTTCTTTATCTAAAAGCGGATTGATAATCTTTTCGGCATCTTTAATTGCCTCCATATTTGTATTAATCTCTCGTTCCCATTTTCTTGTAAAGAAGTTTCTGAAGAAATTAAAGAAGTCTTTCTCTGCGATAAAATGTTGTTTACGACTTCCGCGTGTAAATTGTTGTTTAACAATGTCGTATTCTTGAAGTTTCTTTACACCTGAACTCATACTTGGTTTACTCATTTGTAATTGTTGACGCATCTCATCTAGTGTCATGCTGCCTTCAAAAACCATGATGCCATATAAACTGCCGACGCTACGATTAATACCATACAAATCCATCGTTTCTCCAATAGAGTTTATCACTAAATCTTTCGCTTGTTCGACTTGGTGCGCGTCATTATTCGTACGTGTCATCACTGCACCTCCAATTCTAATATTCAATTTTTTTACCACGTCAATTAAGTTAAATAACTTAAAATTGAAAATTTTACATGCCAAACTATTATAAAACATTTTTACAAAAATTAAAATTAAAATTAATTTATCAAATTAAAGTTGTAAGTAAGGAGAATAATGTTAAGTTTGGATATTTACTTGTGTATTACAAAGGTATTTTAAGAAATTGACACGTTTTCAATACCTATGCTAACATAAATTTGTAAAATTCGTTAAATAAAAATTTAACAAACTTAACGGAGGTTGTTTTGATGGAACTTGTAGATAAATTATCAAACCGTCAGTATATCGATGGTGAATGGGTTGAAAGTTCAAACAAAAATACAAGAGATATTATAAATCCTTATAATCAAGAAGTTATCTTTACAGTAGCTGAGGGGACTAAAGAAGATACGGAAAGAGCAATTTTAGCTGCAAGAAGATCATTTGAAGAGGGCGAATGGTCACTTGAAACAAGTGAAGTTAGAGGTAAAAAAGTAAGAGCCATCGCAGATAAAATTAAAGAAAATAGAGAAGAATTAGCTAAACTTGAAACATTAGATACTGGTAAGACATTAGAAGAGTCTTATGCAGATATGGATGATATTCATAATGTATTCATGTATTTCGCAGGATTAGCTGATAAAGACGGTGGCGAAATCATTAATACGCCAATTCCAAATTCAGAAAGTAAAGTCATCAAAGAACCTATCGGTGTAGTTACACAAATCACACCTTGGAATTATCCTTTACTTCAAGCATCATGGAAGATTGCACCTGCATTAGCTACAGGTTGTTCTTTAGTTATGAAACCTAGTGAAATTACACCATTAACAACAATTCGTGTATTTGAATTAATGGAAGAGGTTGGTTTCCCTAAAGGTACAATCAACTTAATTCTAGGTGCAGGTTCAGAAGTTGGCGACGTTATGTCTGGCCATGAAGAAGTTGACTTAGTATCATTCACAGGCGGTATTGAAACAGGTAAACACATCATGAAACAAGCTGCTGACAATGTAACTGAAGTTGCTTTAGAACTTGGTGGTAAGAATCCAAACATCATTTTTGACGATGCAGACTTTGAATTAGCAGTGGATCAAGCGCTAAATGGTGGTTATTTCCACGCAGGTCAAGTTTGCTCTGCAGGTTCTAGAATTTTAGTTCACAACGATATTAAAGATAAGTTTGAAAAGGCACTGATCGACCGTGTAAGTAAAATTAAAATTGGTAATGGTTTCGATCAAGACACTGAAATGGGACCAGTTATTTCAACTGCACATCGTGAGAAAATTGAAAATTACATGGAAGTTGCTAAACAAGATGGCGCTACAATTGCTATCGGTGGTAAACGTCCTGAACGTGAAGACTTACAAGCAGGTTTATTCTTTGAACCTACTGTTATCACAGATTGTGATACATCAATGCGTATTGTTCAGGAAGAGGTCTTTGGACCAGTCGTAACTGTTGAAGGTTTCGCAGATGAAGAAGAAGTAATTCGTTTAGCTAACGATTCAATCTATGGATTAGCTGGTGCGGTATTCACTAAAGATATTGGTAAAGCACAACGTGTAGCTAACAAATTAAAATTAGGTACCGTTTGGATTAATGATTTCCATCCTTATTTCGCTCAAGCGCCATGGGGTGGTTACAAACAATCAGGTATCGGTAGAGAACTTGGTAAAGAAGGACTTGAAGAATACTTGATTACTAAACACATCTTAACAAACACGAATCCAGAACCAGTGAATTGGTTTAGTAAATAATTCTTCCATTTGAAAAAGTATGCTGATTTAATTTTCGAAATTAAAAAATATTCATTGCGAGTGAGCGCTTAGAAAAACATAATGGCGCTCACTTCAATATGTAAAACCTTTTAAGAAAGAGATGTTGAAAAACAAAGAAAACTATCAATTTTGGAGGTCGAATTTGATGAGTAGAAAACATGATTCATATGATTACATCATTATTGGTGGCGGAAGCGCAGGTTCAGTACTAGGTGCCCGTCTATCTGAAGATAAAGATAAAAATGTATTAGTATTGGAAGCTGGACGTAGTGACTATTTCTGGGATTTATTTATTCAAATGCCCGCAGCATTAATGTTCCCATCTGGTAACCCATTCTATGACTGGAGATATCAAACTGAAGAAGAACCTCATATGGGACGTAAAGTTGACCATGCTAGAGGTAAAGTGCTTGGTGGATCAAGCTCAATTAACGGTATGATTTATCAAAGAGGTAACCCAATGGACTATGAAGGCTGGGCAGAACCAGAAGGTATGGATACATGGGACTTCGCTCACTGCTTACCATATTTTAAAAAGTTAGAAACAACTTATGGTGCATCACCTTATGATAAAGTACGTGGACATAACGGACCGGTTAAATTAAAACGTGGACCTGCTACAAATCCACTATTTAAATCATTCTTTAATGCAGGTGTTGAAGCGGGATATCATAAAACACCAGATGTAAATGGCTTTAGACAAGAAGGATTTGGTCCATTCGATAGTCAAGTTCATCATGGTCGTCGTATGTCAGCATCTAGAGCGTATTTACGCCCAGCAATGAGACGTAGAAATCTAGACGTAGAGACACGTGCTTTCGTTACGAAACTTAACTTCGATGATAACAATAGTAAAAAGGTAACAGGCGTCACTTATAAGAAAAATGGTAAAGAACAAACGGTTAAAGCTAACGAAGTCATCTTATCAGGCGGTGCGTTCAACACACCTCAATTATTACAATTATCTGGTATAGGTGATTCAGAATTCTTAAAATCTAAAGGCATAGAGCCACGTATGCACTTACCAGGTGTGGGTGAAAACTTTGAGGATCACTTAGAAGTATACATTCAACATAAATGTAAACAACCTGTATCATTACAACCAAGTCTTGATGTAAAACGTATGCCGTTTATCGGTTTACAATGGATCTTTGCGCGTAAAGGTGCCGCAGCATCTAACCACTTCGAAGGTGGCGCATTTGTAAGATCAAATGATGAAGTGGATTATCCTAACTTAATGTTCCACTTCTTACCTATAGCTGTACGTTATGATGGCCAAAAAGCACCTGTTGCGCATGGTTATCAAGTTCACGTAGGTCCAATGTATTCAAATTCAAGAGGTAGCTTGAAAATTAAATCTAAAGATCCATTTGAAAAACCAAGTATCGTGTTTAACTACTTATCAACTAAAGAAGATGAGCGTGAATGGGTAGAAGCAATTCGTGTTGCACGTAATATTCTTAAACAAAAAGCTATGGATCCATTTAATGGTGGAGAAATATCACCAGGACCAGAAGTACAAACTGATGAAGAAATTCTAGATTGGGTACGTAAGGATGGCGAAACAGCATTACACCCATCTTGTAGTGCTAAAATGGGCCCTTCTTCAGACCCTATGGCTGTTGTAGATCCATTAACTATGAAAGTTCATGGCATGGAAAACTTACGTGTCGTAGATGCATCAGCAATGCCACGTACAACAAATGGTAATATTCATGCTCCAGTTTTAATGTTAGCTGAAAAAGCAGCAGACATTATTCGTGGTAGACAACCATTAGAACCTCAATATGTAGATTACTATAAACATGGTGTTCATGATGAGAAAGCTGGCGCAATGGAAGACGATCCATTTTATCAATATTAATCGAACTAAGTTCATCAATTAAATCAATAAAAGCTATTCTATAATTAGCGAAGCCTTTAAGTGAATTGAATTCAAATTCATTTAAAGGCTTTTTATTTATGTTTTGGCAATTCATTTTCTATTAATTTTCAAAAAGTATAATAATGTAGTTGTTATTATCATAAATAAAAAATATAGTAAAAAGACACTGTGCAACATTCCTTGACGATTAAGTTCTATAATTGCATTGAGGAGAGGATATAAATGAATCAAGAATTAATTAAACGTTTACGTGAGAAAGAAAGTAAAATGATTGAAATCAGACGATATCTTCATGAACATCCTGAACTTTCTTTTCATGAAACTGAAACGCCTCAATACATTGCCGATTTTTATAAAGAGAAAGATTGTGACGTTGAAACGAATGTAGGACCCAATGGTGTTAAAGTAACAATTGATAGTGGGAAACCAGGTAAGACGATTGCGATTCGTGCAGATTTTGACGCATTACCTATTGAAGAACAAACTGGACTGTCATTTGCTTCAAAAAATAAAGGCGTTATGCATGCGTGTGGCCATGATGCGCATACAGCATATATGCTTATTCTCGGAGAAACATTGATAGAAATGAAAGAACAATTCAAAGGTAAAGTCGTTATCATTCATCAACCTGCAGAAGAAATACCACCAGGTGGGGCCCAAGGAATGATTAAAGATGGTGTGCTTGAAGGTGTGTATCATGTCTTAGGTGCGCATGTTATGAGTACGATGGAAGCAGGTAAAGTCTTTTACAAAGAAGGCTATGTTCAAACAGGTCGTGCTTATTTTAAATTAGTTGTACAAGGTAAAGGTGGTCATGGTTCATCACCTCACATGGCTAATGATGCAATTGTGGCTGGTTCCAACTTTGTCACTATTGCTCAAACAGTAGTATCAAGACGTCTGAACCCATTTGAAACGGGTGTAGTCACTATAGGTTCGTTTGATGGTAAAGGTCAATTCAATGTGATTAAAGATCAAATTGAAATAGAAGGAGACGTTCGTGCTCTAACTGACCAGACTAGAGATACAATTCAACAAGAATTAACTAGAATTGTTAAAGGTATAGAGGAAACATTTGGAGTAACATGTGAATTCGAGTTCAAAAAGGATTATCCTGCGTTATATAATGATCCAGAATTCACTTCATATGTCTCAGAAACAATCAAAAATGCACAAATTGATGATATAAAAGGTGTTGAGATATGTGAACCTCAGCCACCATCAGAAGATTTTGCATATTATGCTACTGAATTACCAAGTACATTTATTTATTCAGGTGCTGCACCTGAAGATGGTGATATTTACCCTCACCACCATCCTAAATTTAATATTAATGACTCATCAATGCTTGTTGCTACTGAAGCAGTGGGCACTGTTGTTTTAGATTATTTAACTTAAAAGGAGATTTAATCATCAATGAATCAGCAACATGAATACATAGGGACTCGTAAACTTTTAATAGGAATCGTATTAGCAGTCATCACATTTTGGTTATTTGCTAATTCTTTAATCAACGTAATTCCCAATTTACAAACGTCATTTGGAAGTTATTTAAGTACAATAAGCATTGCGGTAAGTTTAACAGCTTTATTTTGTGGCATGTTTGTTGTTGGAGCGGGCAGTTTGGCAGATTATTTTGGACGTGTACGTTTAACGATAATTGGACTATGGTTAAATATTTTTGGCTCATTGCTAATCATCGTATCTGACTACATTCCGTTATTATTGATGGGACGTGCAATTCAAGGTCTTTCTGCTGCATTGATTATGCCTGCGACACTATCATTAATTAAAGCATACTATCATGGTGACAAACGTCAGCGTGCGCTTAGCCTCTGGTCTATAGGTTCCTGGGGAGGTTCTGGTTTCGCATCTTTATTTGGAGGGATGATAGCTACATTCTTAAGTTGGAGATGGATATTTGTCTTTTCAATTATCGTCCCCCTCATTGCAGTACTTTTAATTAAAGGTACACCAGAATCTAAGAATCAACATGCATCATCAAGACAGTTTGATATTGTGGGTCTTATTTTACTAGTTGTTATGATGCTCAGTCTAAATATTATGATTACACAAGCTGCACATTTAGGTTTATTTTCCGTAGCGATTGTGTCATTATTTGTCGCATTTGTGTTATCTACAATATTATTTATCATCCTTGAAAATAGAAAACGCTATCCACTTATCGATTTTGCTTTATTTCGTAATCGATTCTATACGAGTGCGACATTTGCTAATTTTTTAATTAATACAGTTGCTGGTACGCTTCTCATAACGAATACGTTTGTCCAACAAGGTATAGGTTTGAGTTCATTCGAAACAGGTTTGTTGTCACTCACGTATTTGATTGCAGTATTAACAATGATTCGAGTAGGAGAGAAAATCTTACAAGAGTTTGGTTCTAGAAAACCTATGCTAATTGGTACGATGTCGACAACGGTGGGAATATTCTTAATGTCAATTACGTTTTTACCTATTCCAGTGTATATCACTTTATGCGTGATAGGATTTTTATTATTTGGATTAGGTTTAGGGTTATTCGCAACGCCTTCGACTGATACAGCCATTTCTCATTCTCCAGAGGAAAAGGTAGGCGTCGCCTCAGGTATTTATAAAATGGCTTCTTCAATAGGTGGCGCTTTTGGTGTGGCCATTTCAGGTTCGATTTATAGCATATTTTCAACATTATTTGATCCAAAATTAGGAGCAATGATGGGGCTATGGTTTAATACAATGATTGCTTTCACTGCATACTTTATTGTATGGCTCACACTTCCTAATACTAAAAAGAACTCATAAGAATTGTCTATTTTCTTTAAATTAAACAAACGTTTTAAAGAGTTTTCTTTTTGAAAATGCAAATAAATTTCACTGAATATTCTTTGATATGATGTTTTATGAGTCATTTCGTGATAGTATAAATTTATATTACGAAAAAAGGGGTGTTAGCGTGAGTTTCTATGAATTTATTCAGAACCTTGTGGGAGATCAAACGCCATTGGGAGAGTTAGCGGCGTGGATTAACCAAGATGCTCATTTTCCAATTGAAGAGACTGTAGCTGACAATATACTCAATTATTTCAATGGACTTAAAGATTTCGATCATGAACTCATAGAAATTGTTAAACGCTCATTATCCCTTTATGAACAAAGTAGGATGTAATACTTATAAATTGAAGTGAAATGAAGGAATTATATATGTTAATCAATGATGCATACAAGGCATATATTATAGAAGAAACTGATCATTCTTTTATGATAGAGAAAAATAATGATAAACAATATTACGAAGTGCTAGAATCTATAAATACACTATCGAACGACGCATTTTGCGTGTTAAATCATCTTTTTGTTAATGAAGGAAACGAAGAAGCTTTTGAACAAAAGTTTTTACAAAGAAACAAACACTTAGAAAATGTACCAGGATTTAGAGCGTTGAGATTTTTAAGACCTAAAACTGTAGGTCGACATTATATAATCGTAACTTTATGGGAAGATCGACAAGCATTTTATGATTGGCAGAATTCTGCTGAGTACGCAAAAACACATAAGAAACGTGGAACATCAAAAGGTGTGGATCATCGCATTGTTAATCGCGATTTATCATATAATGTTAGAATTGAACTTGAAAAACTTCATCATCATATAGATTTTGAAAGCGTCATATAGGTGAATAGGTGGAGAGAAGGGCAGAAATATAATTCTATTGTCCCACATCCAACTTACATAGCTTGTTGAAATCTTTAAAATAATTTTTGATTTGGGAGTCCACCGGCTAATTGTAGAAAATTGATGTAAGCGCAGTTTTAAAATAGTCATTCATTGCTAATATGTTAATTAAGGCTAAGACAATCATTTGTGTCTTAGCCTTCTTATTTATAGGCATTAGTTTTCAAATTGTATTTACAAGTTTAAATTGGTAAACGTGCCCCTCACTCATAATTAGAATAGAAGATTTTGAGGTCACTGTATCATTTTGACAATATAACATTTCTCAACTTTAATAGTTATAAAGTCGATTAACGATTTCCAAATACGATTAAATATTGAAAAATAGACAAATTTAAATAGTTAGGAGAGCACGAATCTAAAATGAATTTTTTCAAACTCATTACGATAATTTGTTCCTTAATTCCAATAGAGTTTATCGGCCTAAATATTGATTATCATACGGGGTCACTAATAGGTTATATTCCATATGTGATTGTCGCGCTCTTAGTGAGTTTATCTATTTTTAAAACTGGTATAAAAAATAATATAGGCATTGTAATAAGTAGAATCATTGGGATATTTCTCTCTTGGGTATGTGTTCATTTATTTATGAATGTTTATAATTCATCAGGTTATTTCACCCCATTTTCGACAGATGGTTTTGCAATATTTTTAGGAACCATTCATGTCATAGTCATTATAATTATCTATTTAGTTATCTATAGTTTCTCTTCTCTAAATAAGTGATTGTATCAATATAGACACAAAAGGCTAGTTTAATGCCTAACCGCGTAAGGATTATTTTTAAAAGTGACTTATAAGTAACTGTCTCCGATTCTGTTCATCATATTCCTTACGCATATACAGTGCTCTAATAAGTAATACAAGAACAATTATCAATATAATCCCAATAATACTAAAAATTCAGAAAATTACTATAATATAAGTTTAATCCATTTGAATGGTCTTTAAGTTCTGATAGTATGAGTATGAACGTGAATTGAAAGGAAGTACAGTTATGAACAAATCAGATTTACTTGCTCCAGAGAAATATAATATTATTTCTGAAATTGAAAAATACGCTTCAGATTCATCTAAAAAAGCGATTATTTATAAAGATAACGAACATGATAATATTTCAGTAAGTTATGAAGAGCTATTGCAAAATGCAAATAAAGTAGGGAATGTCTTTTTAAAACATGGTCTTAAAAAAGGTGACAAAGTATTAATCATGATGCCTCGCGCTATCGCCACTTACGAATTATACATCGCTGCGTTAAAGTTGGGTATCGCGATTATACCAAGCTCAGAAATGTTACGTACTAAAGATTTACAATATCGAATTACACATGGTGAAATTGATGCAGTGATTGCATTTCACACATTAACTAAAGAATTTGAAGGCGTTAAAGAATACGAGGAACTTACTAAATTCATTATTGCTGGTCATCAAGATGGTTGGATTTCTATCGAAGATGAAAAAGCTAACGAAAGTAATGAACTTGAAAGTGCTGAAACGACACGTGATGATTTAGCAATTCTTTCATATACATCGGGAACTACTGGTAATCCTAAAGCTGTTACACATTCTCACGGCTGGGGATATGCGCACTTACAAATGGCACCAAAACATTGGCTATGCATCAAAGAAGATGATCTTGTGTGGGCAACGGCTGCCCCAGGTTGGCAAAAGTGGGTATGGAGTCCGTTCTTATCAATACTAGGTACTGGCGCAACAGCCTTTGTATATAATGGACGTTTCCAACCAGAAACGTATCTTGAATTATTACAAGATTATCAAATTAATGTATTATGTTGTACGCCGACTGAATATCGTATGATGGCAAAATTAAGTAATCTAAATGACTATCATTTAGAACTCTTACACAGTGCAGTTTCGGCAGGCGAGCCTCTTAATCGTGAAGTTGTAGAGCAATTTAAGAACAACTTTAATCTTACAGTAAGAGATGGTTATGGTCAGACTGAAAGTACATTGCTTATCGGTTTTCTTAAAGATACAGAACCACGTCCGGGGTCTATGGGTAAAGGCATTCCAGGTAGTTTTGTCACAATTATTGATGATGATGGTAATGAAGTTCCACCTCAAACTAAAGGTAATATCGCTGTGCCATTAGATTTGCCTGCATTATTTAAAGGATATTATAAAGATGAGGAACGTACGAAAGCGGCTGCAGCAGGTTATTATTATGTCACAGGAGATTTAGCGCATAAAGATGAAGATGGCTATTTCTGGTTTGAAGGACGTCGTGATGATATTATTATCAGCTCTGGCTATACAATCGGTCCATTTGAAGTAGAGGACGCACTGACGAATCATCCTGCTGTTAAGGAATGTGCAGTGGTTGCCAGTCCTCACGAGATTCGTGGTAATATTGTTAAAGCCTTTATCATTTTACAAAATAACTATGAAGGCAATGATGAACTAGTTAAAGAACTTCAAACATTCTGTAAAAATGAAGTGGCACCTTACAAATATCCTAGAGCAATAGAATTTGTCGATGATTTACCAAAAACAAATTCTGGTAAAATTCGCCGTGTCGAACTGCGTGATGCGGAAATTGCAAAATACAATAACCGAGATTAATCTAATTCGAACTATAAAGCTATTATGATGTATCAAACTGTCGATTCAGTATTAAACTGAGTCGACAGTTTTTTGTGTATAACATATTTATATTTTCGCTAATGTTGTTTTAAAGGCTTTTATTCACGTAATCGTAATATTTATGAAATCCTTTTCATAAAAATAGTTGTAATTATTCTTTTAATATGACATACTAAAAATTATTAGTATGTCATATTAAAAGAAGAGGTGGTCTATGATGACACAATATATTTATGCATTTGACGAAGGACGCATTTCAATGAAAAATTTATTAGGTGGGAAAGGTGCTAACCTGTCTGAGATGAAACGTTTAGGTTTACCGGTACCTGATGGATTTACAATTACAACCGAAGCATGTATTGATTACTTAAAACAAAATGAACAATTGCCAACAGAAGTTAAAACACAATTGATACATCACTTAACGTCCTTTTCAGAAAGAACAGGAAAATCATTCTCCTCTGACGAAGATTTATTATTAGTTTCAGTGCGTAGTGGCGCAAAAATTTCTATGCCTGGAATGATGGATACTATCCTTAATTTAGGTTTGAACGATGACAACGTGAAGAAACTTGCTGATAAAACAAATGATGCACGCTTCGCCTATGACTGTTATCGACGTTTATTACAAATGTTTGGTGAAGTTGTGTATGGTATTCCTATGCTTGAATTTGATACATATTTTGATGATTTCAAAAATAAACACAATTACAAGAACGATGCGGATATACCTGCTGACGGCTTGCAAACGATATGTGAAAGGTTTAAAGAGATTTATCGAGAAGAGGTATATAAGCCATTTCCTCAAGAACCATTAAAGCAATTAGAGGAAGCGATTGAAGCGGTATTCAAATCTTGGGATAACGATCGAGCGCGTGTATATAGAGAATTAAATGATATTCCGCATGATATTGGAACTGCTGTCAATGTGCAAGAAATGGTATTTGGTAATAGTGGAGAACAGAGCGGTACAGGTGTTGCGTTTACCAGAAATCCAGTTACTGGTGATAATCAATTATTTGGAGAGTACTTACTTAATGCGCAAGGTGAAGACGTTGTAGCAGGAATTAGAACACCACAAGATATTGATACATTAAAGGCGCAAATGCCAGAGGTTCATCAAGAATTTGTTGAAGTGACAAAGCAACTTGAAACACACTATAAAGACATGCAAGATATCGAATTTACGATTGAAAACGGCAAGCTTTATTTACTTCAAACACGTAATGGGAAACGTACGGCAAGAGCTGCTATTGAAATTGCTGTGGATATGGTTAATGAAGGTTTAATCACTCGCAAAGAGGCAGTAGCAAATGTGGATGTAAAATCAATCGATCAATTATTGCATCCTAATTTTAAGGAAGAAGCATTAGAGCAAGCAACTGTTATTTCGAAATTAGGGCTACCTGCAAGTCCAGGTGCAGCAACAGGCCAAGTCGTCTTCTCAGCTGAAGATGCGAAAGAACAAGCTGAAGAAGGTCATCGTGTAGTTCTGATGCGTCCGGAAACGTCCCCAGAAGATATTGAAGGTATGATTGCTAGTGAAGCTATCGTTACAACTCATGGAGGTATGACATCTCATGCAGCAGTTGTGGCAAGAGGGATGGGTAAATGTTGTGTTACAGGTTGTTCAGATGTTGAAATCGATACTCTAAATAAAAGGGTTTATTATTCAGATGGCGAATTGCATGAAGGTGATGTGGTTTCGGTAGATGGTTCCACAGGAGATTTATATGTAGGTGAGATTGAAACGGTCAATGCAGAACACAGTGAAGCATTTGAACAATTTATGGAATGGTCTGAAGAAACTGCGCGCTTACAAGTCAGAATGAATGCCGAAACACCTCAAGATATTAAAGCAGGATACAATTTTGGTGCTAAAGGGATTGGACTTGTAAGAACAGAGCATATGTTCTTTGGAGCTGAGCGTTTAATAGAGATGCGCCGATTTATTTTAGCTTCAGACCATGAAGCACGTATTGGTGCATTAGAGAAGATTAAAACGTATCAAGTAGAGGATTTTGAAGCTATATTTAGACTTTCTCAAGACCGACCTACAATTGTGCGCTTATTAGATCCCCCATTACATGAATTTTTGCCAAGCTCAGATGAAGACATCGCAAGCGTTGCCGAACAACTTGATATTCCTAAAGATGTATTACGTAAGCGTATCGCTGAACTCAACGAAGTTAATCCTATGTTAGGTCATCGTGGTTGTCGCTTAGCTATAACTTATCCTGAGTTATACGAAATGCAAGTAGAGGCGATTATTGAAAGTGTATTGCAACTTAAGAAAGAGGGCATAGAGTGTCATCCTGAAATTATGATTCCACTTGTTTCTACTGTTGAAGAGTTTATTACTCTAAAAGACCGTTTAGCAGAAACAATTACTCAATTGAAAAATGACGCAAAAACAAATGTGAATTATCTTATTGGTACAATGATCGAAACACCGAGAGCATGTTTAATTGCGCAACAACTGGCACAACATTGTGATTTCTTTAGTTTCGGTACAAATGATTTAACACAATTAACTTATGGTTTTTCAAGAGATGATGCAGGGAAATTTATAAACGTGTATACTGAAAGTAACATTTTACAGATTGATCCATTCCAAACATTAGATAAAGATGGTGTGGGACAATTGATTCAATACGCGGTTGAACAAGCTAAGCAAATAAAACCAGAGATCAAGATAGGCGTATGTGGTGAACTTGGTGGTGATGCTAAATCAATTCATCAATTTAATCAATGGTCTATTGACTATGTATCATGTTCGCCATTCAGAGTACCTGGTGCGATATTAGCTACTGCTCAAAGTCAGGCGGAGGAAAGCGAGCGATAAGGTGGAAGAGAAGAACGATCAAGTTTTAAAGTTATTTATTGTTTCGGATTCAATTGGGGAAACGGCACAACGTATGATTCATGCTACATTAACCCAATTCCCAGATTTGACCCAAGTTGAGATTAAGAAATTTCCGTATATTAAAGATGAACAAGAATTTCTTAATGTGCTTCAACTTGCTCGAGAACAAAATGCAATTGTAGCGACAACATTAGTGAGCGAATCATTTAATGCTTTAGGTCATCAGTTTGCGAAAGAACATGATATTCCATACGTCGATTATATGTCAGAGTTAATTCGAATAATTGAAACGCATACAGATGCCAAACCTTTAATGGAAAGTGGCGCATTACGTAAACTTAATGATGAATATTTCAAACGTATTGAAGCTATTGAATACTCAGTCAAATATGATGATGGTAAACATTTTACAGATATTGGTGAAGCGGATGCGTTAATTGTAGGAGTTTCACGTACGTCTAAAACACCATTAAGCATGTATTTAGCCAACAAAGGTTATAAAATCGCAAACATTCCTTTAGTACCGGAAGTTGCCATTCCAGACAATGTATTTCAACAAAAGGGGCTAAAAGTGTTTGGCTTAACTGCAAGTCCGAACTATATTGCAAACATTCGTCGCAATCGTGCTGAAACGTTAGGGTTATCTGCTGAGTCTACATATAATAGTTTGGAACGTATTAAGAAAGAACTCTCTTATGCAGAAGAAGTTTTCAAAAAATTGAATGCTACAGTCATCAATACTGAGTATAAATCTATTGAAGAATCTGCATTTTATATAGAAAAGTTTTTAATGCAACGATAAATTGCTGATTTTAACAGTACGAGGTTGAAGTAGAAAACTTTAACTTTGTGCTGTTATTTCATGTTGATGTGGCTGTGCAATAAGAGCAATATTGTAGCCGGATTAAAAGAGAAAAATATTTTGTAATTAATATTTTTTTAGTATAAAAAAATTATTATTAAACAATTGAATAATCTTAGTTAGAATAATTTACATTTCCTTATTGTTGCTTTAACATAGAAGTGTAGTAACTAGTAAAGAGTTTAAGATGCTCTTTAATTTTTGGAGTTGTGAATTGGGATTTAATAAAAGAACAACTCTAATGTACTGGTGTAATATATTTTAAATTATTTGAGAGGTGAACAACATGGCAAAGTCTGAGAAAAAAGACGTTGTATTAATTGGTGCCGGTGTACTTAGTACAACATTCGGTTCAATGTTAAAAAGCATCGAACCTGAATGGGATATCCATTTATATGAACGTCTAGATCGTCCTGGTATTGAAAGTTCAAATGAACGAAACAATGCGGGTACAGGACACGCTGCGTTATGTGAATTGAACTATACAGTTCAACAACCAGATGGTTCAATTGATATCGAAAAAGCAAAAGAAATCAACGAACAATTTGAGATTTCTAAACAATTCTGGGGTCACTTAGTAAAAAGTGGTCAAATTGAAAATCCTAGAGAGTTTATTCATCCATTACCACATATTAGTTTCGTACGTGGTAAAAATAACGTAAAATTCTTAAAAGATCGTTATGAAGCAATGAAAAACTTCCCTATGTTCGATAATATCGAATATACAGAAGACTTTGAAGAAATGAAAAAATGGATTCCGTTAATGATGGAAGGTCGCGAAAATAACGGTGGCGTTATGGCGGCTAGTAAAATTGATGAAGGTACAGACGTTAACTACGGTGCTCTTACTCGTAAAATGGCTAAAAACCTTCATGACTCTTCAAACGTTGAAGTACAATACAATCATGAAGTTGTAGACTTTGAACGTTTATCAAATGGTAAATGGTTAGTTAAAATTAAAAACCGTAATACTGGTGATGTATTTGAACATCAAACAGATTATTTATTTATTGGTGCCGGCGGTGGAGCGATTCCACTTCTACAAAAAACTGGCATTCCAGAAAGTAAACACTTAGGTGGATTCCCAATTAGTGGTCAGTTCATTGCTTGTACTAACCCTCAAGTTATTGAACAACACGATGCCAAAGTATACGGTAAAGAACCACCTGGCACACCACCTATGACAGTTCCTCACTTAGATACGCGTTATATCGATGGTGAAAGAACATTATTATTTGGACCATTCGCGAATATTGGACCAAAATTCCTTAAATTTGGTTCTAACCTTGATTTATTCAGATCTGTTAAGCCATATAACATCTCAACATTATTAGCTGCAGCAATTAAGAATGTGCCATTAATTAAATATTCAATTGATCAAGTGATTATGACTAAAGAAGGTTGCATGAATCACTTACGTACATTCTATCCTGAAGCACGTGATGAAGATTGGCAATTATACACAGCAGGTAAGCGTGTACAAGTTATTAAAGATACTGAAGAGAATGGTAAAGGCTTCATTCAATTCGGTACTGAAGTTGTGAACTCTGAAGATCATTCAGTTATCGCTTTATTAGGTGAATCACCAGGAGCTTCTACTTCAGTTTCAGTTGCATTAGAAGTATTAGAACGTAATTTCCCTGAATATACTTCAGATTGGAAACCGAAAATTAAAGAAATGATTCCTTCTTATGGAGAATCATTAATTAATGATGAACAATTAATGAGAAAAATCCGTAAACAAACTTCAGAAGACCTAGAATTAGGTTATTATGATAAAGCTAAAAAATAGAATAGATATTTTTAACGTGTGAGATGTAAAGATGTCTCACACGTCTTTTTTATATACAAATATTTCACCTCATGCCTAGAATATTAATTAATTTTAATAAATAAAAGTAAGAGATACAATGGAGTCAAAGTTAGAGTCGAAGGAGTTTGATGATATGACAAATGAAAATATCTTTGATCAACAGTTTTGGAAAGAGGCTTGGGATAATGATCCTAATACACAAGATAAAAGAATGAAACGTGCAGGTTTAGGTCAACCTGAAGCTCCAGGCTTTGAAAAATGGGCTGAAAATTTTAATAAAAATTCTTTTACTGAAGAGAGTCAAAAAAGAGTAAAACGAATTATGTCATGGATTCAGAATCAAACAGGAGGATTTGAAAACCTAAGTATACTGGATGTTGGTGCTGCTTCAGGAGTGTTTAGTATACCGTTCTCAAAAGAAAGCGCTAAAGTTACTAGTCTTGAACCCTCATCCATATTGCACGATATGTTAAAAGATAATGCGCAACATTATGGTGTAGAGATTGAAACAATTAATGAATCATTTGAAAATATTGAAACGACAGATATTAAAAAATTCGATTTAGTCTTTGCATCAATGTGTCCTGCAGTAACAACATGGGAAGCCGTGGAAAAAGCTATAGATATAGCTCATCAATATGTTTATGTCAGCTTAATAGCAGGACCTAAAGAAAACTCAATCGTGGATGAGGTCGTTGCTTTTCTTGAATTAGAACCTTCGCCGATGACTGCTGATTTATATTATTTATTGCAGCTACTTTATTGCAATAACTATACGTATGAAACCTTAATTGAACGTCATACACAACATGCTGAAAAAAGTGTAGATGAAGTCATGCGTCAATTACCTTCTTGGTTAAAAGAAGTAGAAATTGAAATGAATGCGCAACAAAAAGAAAGTATTGAACAATATTTACGAGATAAATATGGCAATCATGTACCCGTAGTTACCGGTGGTAAGTTTGGGAAAGTACTTATCACATTACAAGACTAAATGTATTGAAGATACGACTTCTAAATGCCGTTTTAACAGTATTTGTTAAAATGGTATTTATTTTTCGAAAAAATATTACGATATATCGAAATAACAAATAAAGAAAGGTGATTTAAATGTTCAGAAGAAGACCTGAAATGATAAGACAAAGAATGGAGCGATTTGAAGGATTTGATTTTGGTAGAGGATTTGGTGGTCCGAGAGGTGGCGATCGTGACCGCTTTTTCAAGAAAGGCAATTTACAATTTGTCATTCTTAAAATGTTGAAGGAAGAATCACGCCACGGATATCAAATTATTAAAGATTTAGAAGAACGTTTTAAAGGCTTCTATTCACCTAGTCCTGGATCGGTTTATCCTATCTTACAAATGTTAGAAGATAGAGAATTTGTATCAATCTCTAAAGATGGTAAAAAGAAAGTGTACTCAATCACTGAAGAAGGTGAGAAGTTCTTAGAGGAGAATATTAATAATGATGAATTTACACAACGAATGAAACAATTTCAAAATATAGACTTTGAGCAATTAAAAGCATCACGAGAACAATTACATGAGGTGTTCCAAGGATTTATGAAAGCGAGTCAGCAAGCACTACAAGATGAAGAATTGAAAAAAGAGTTTGACCAGTTTGTTGAAGAAACAAAAGCACGTTTGGAACAATTTTCTAAATAAAGATAGATTGAGGGGGAGTTCAAATGAATATAAAAGATGTTAAAAGCGTAGGTATTATTGGAGGAGGACCTGGTGGATTAATGCTAGGACTTCTTTTGCAACAACAAGGATATGAAGTGTCAATTTTTGAGAAAGCTGGGTTAGATGTAAATAGAGACCGTGGAGGTTCCTTAGATATTCATGAGGAGAGTGGCCAGTTACCATTAAAAGAAACAGGTATTATTAATCGATTTAGAGAGTTAGCTCGTTTTGAGGGTGAAGATACTCGCGTTTTAGATAAAAATGGTAAGGTTTATTATGAAGAAACAGCCGATCCTGAAGTTGAGGGAGGACGTTCAGAAATTGATCGTGGTGAACTATGTGATATCATCATTGAACAATTAAGTGAAGGCACAGTAGTATATGGTAAAGCGTTCGAATCACTTCGTCGTTTAGACAATGGACAGGTTGAAGTCTCATTTGTTGAGGGAGATACAGCTGAGTTTGACTTTGTAGTTGGGGCTGATGGAGCATTTTCAAAAGTGAGACCTTATTTAGCAAATGTGGACGTAGAATATAATGGTATTTCAATGGTTGAACTAAATGTAGAAGATGCATACAATCAATATCCTGATTTAGCAACGTTTAATAAAAATGGGAAAATGATGGCATTTGGTGACCATAAAGCAATTCTTGGTCAAGTGAATGGCGATGGAAGAATTAAAGTATATATGTCTTATCAAATGGATTATGAGGAATTTGAAAAATTTAAAGAAATGAGTAAGTCAGAAATTAAAGAACAGCTGTTACAAGATTTCTCGGACTGGGATGAAGATTTAAAAAAATATATTGAATATGCTGGGGATGATATGCTCTTACGTCGAATTTACAAATTGCCTATAGGGTTTAAGTGGGAGAATCAATCTAATCTCACTTTAATCGGAGATGCGGCGCATTTAATGAGTCCATTTGCAGGCGAGGGTGTTAATATGGCATTCTACGATGCATATTTATTAGCGAAAGCACTTAAAGAGAATAATAATTTACAAGATGCATTGAAAGAATATGAAGCATGTATGTATGAAGCTTCAGAACAGAGTGCAAGTGAGTCTCAAGCTAATTTAGAAGAAATGTTTGGTGATGACGCTGCTCAAAAATTTGGCGATTTCTTTAATCACATTGGTGAATTGTTTGAAGAGCATCAAGCACAAAAATTAGATAATAAATAATAAAAAGTATAAAGAAATGCCGTGTGGTCAAATAGATTACCACACGGCATTTTATATTAGGTTAAGCAAGATAATGTTGCATAACCGGAATGATAGACGGGCTTCAGTGAGCAGATTGCTCAACAATTATACGCATCGCGCAAAAACTAAAGAACAGTTTTCGCTTGATGCTAGTAATTGCTCGCAACCTAAGCGCTCACTTCCGCACCTTAATTTTTATTTACTGATGCGTCATAGATTGAATCTACTGCGTCGCCTAACGCTTTATCGAATTCTTCTTGAGATTGGCTAGCGCGTAAGTCGCTTGCTAATGCACGTGAGAAGCTTGCGATTAATTCATCGTTGTCTTTTAATAATTTGTTAGCTTCGTCTCTGCTATAACCGCCAGATAATACAACGACACGTACAACGTTAGGATGGTCAGCTAATTCTTTGTATAAGTTAGCTTCAGTAGGAATAGTTAATTTTAACATTACTAATTGATTATCATTTAATGCGTCTAAGCCTTTTTTGATTTCAGCTTTTAATACTTTTTCAATTTCAGCTTTATCTTTTGCATTAATGTTTACTTCTGGTTCGATGATTGGTACTAACCCTTTAGCAATGATTTTTTTAGCAAATTCGAATTGTTGTTCAACAACGTCTTTGATACCTTGTTCATTTAATTCTAAGATATTAGAACGCATTTTAGTACCAAAGATATGACGTTCATTTGCACGGTCTAATGTTTCGTCTAAGTCATTGATAGGTTTCATTAATTGAACACCATTTTGTTGTTCAGCTAAACCTTTATCGACTTTTAAGAAAGGTACAATACCTTTGTCAGCTAAGTAATCACCAGTATATTTACCTTCTACTTCACGATCCATTGTTTGTTCGAATAGAATTGCACCTAAGATTTTATCAGGTGAAAATGATGGTGAAGTTACTACGCGAGTACGCATATCATGTACAAGTTGGAACATCTCATCTTCATTGCTATATTGGTCTTCATTAATGCCATATTCTTTAAGCGCTTTAGGAGTACTACCGCCACTTTGGTCTAATGCTGCGATAAATCCTTTGCCATTAGTCATTTTTTCTAATTGTTCTTTATTCATACTTTCCACTCCTTAACTTAACTTTCATTTATAGTATGATAAAAAATATTTTTTATCTCAAGCTTTTCAACTCGAAAAATGTGTAAAAGTATTCTGAATATTGTATTAAGTCATAAATTTGACGTAAATTAGAATTATATTGCTAACAATGTAAAAGTATAAGGCTTATTTCTTATCAAGTTGAAGTGAAAATTTCATAGGGGACATAAGGTCTTCATATAGCTCAAATGTTTTTAAGAATATTCCTTACATCACTCTGAAACTTTAAGAAACCTATACCATAAATATAAAAAACTCAGTGCAAAAGTTTTGTGTACTTTTCACACTGAGTATTGATATATGCAACCTAAATCAGTTTAGAATAGCATTTTGTCACTACCGAACGTATCACCAAGCGCTTGTTGAGCAAGCACGTTGAGGTAATTCCATGGGCGATCGTAGTCAGGTTGGAAGAAGAAATCTTGTACGGCTAATTGTTCTAGTGTATATCCTGCTGATATCGCTATAGAAATTGTATTGATAGAAGCTGTAACATCTTCTGTAGACATGACTTGTCCACCTAAAATTTGATGACTATCTTCATCGTAAATGATTTTCATGTGAATTGTAGTTTCGTCTTGCATAAATTTTGGATGAATCAGTTCTTCAACATATTTTTGACCTAAATTGCCATCATAACTATCAGCTTCTGTACCGTGTACACCAGTTTGTCCAAATTTATAATCAAATAATTGCAATCCAGATGTTCCGGATACTCTTGGCATAGTCATATTTTTACCAGTCATATTTTTTGCTGCTACGACACCTTGACGACGAGAGTTTGTCGCTAAAGCAATGTAACGATCTTCTTCAACTGGAGCGAATGGTACAAGTGTTGCGTCGCCACCAGCATATACATCTTTAGCAGAAGTTTGTTGTTGATGGTCAATATTGATAATACCTTTTTCGCCTAATTCAATTTTGCCATCTAACCATTCAGTTGCAGGTGTAACACCGACTGCGAATAAAACAGTATCTGCTTCATATTCATTTTTATCGGTTACAACTTTTGTTACGTTTCCATTGTCATCACCAGATAACGATTGAACGGTTTCACCGCCTTTGAAGTAAAGACCATTTTTTTCTGAATTTTGTTGTAAAATGTCAGTGAATTCTTGATCTAAATACGTATTTAAAATTCTATCTGCAATGTCAACTATCGTTGTTTCAATACCTGCTTTAGCGAAGGCTTCGGCAGCTTCGATACCAATATAGCCACCACCTACGACAACCGCTTTTTTAGCTTGAGGCACGCGTTGTTTAATTTGATCTGCCCATTTACGACCACGCATAAATAGTACGTTATTATACTGATCAATGCCGTCAATTGGGGGAGTAACTGGTTTACCGCCAGGACTTAAGAACAATTTGTCATACGTTACTTCATTAGATTGTCCATTTTGTTCTACAGTTATCACTTTTTTATCTGTATTTAAGTCAGTAACAGTACTGTTTACACGGATGTTAACGCCTTGTTCTTTATAAGAAGCTTTAGAAGCATAGTGTAATGAATCTAATGACGGTGAAACATCTTCTAAATAGCTTTGAATACCACAAGATAAGAATGAAGGTTTATCTCCACTTTCAAATACATGAATTTCAGCATTTGAATCTTCTTTTAAAAGTGTTTCAATCACTTCATAACCAGCATGTGATGTACCAACGACTACATATTTCATGATTAAATACCTCCTTAAAACTTTGTTTATCTATAGTAAAATGCGTAAGCATTATTAGAATTAATGTTTACATTATTATTATTTCCGTTCTAATTATCGATTATTCAATTTATCATTGCTATAATGTTGGATTTCAAAAAATCGTCAAAAAAAGGGCCATAACATAGTGATGAAACACTATCATATGACCCTCTATCAATAAAATTTAAATTTATAAGATTATGAAGTTTTTTCTCTACGTTTGCGTCCGCCAATTAATAATCCACCTGCTAGAAGTGAAGTGCCAGCGATTAAATCCATCCCTCCATGTGTGTTATTATGACCTGTTTCAGGAAGTGAAGATTTAGAGTGCTTTGGTAAATCAGATGATTTTACGTCTCCTACATAGAATGAATTAAGTTCTCTAGTAGCATCAACAGCTACTTCTTCTTTTGACGCGTGTTTAGGTTCTTTATAAGGTTTAGTTGTGATATCTTGGCCAGTATAACAATCTTCGCTATTCAAAGTGCTATAATTACCAAAGTTTCCACTTTTATATTGAACCTCACCATCTTTATAAACTTTATAAGTGCCCACACCTGCACCAGATTTATTATTAATACCGATTTCGTAGTAGTCCCCTTTATCTTTTACGGCATTGAAATTCTGTAAGTTGGGATTGCCACCGCTGTTTTTCATAGCTTGTTGTGCTACGTCTTTTGCATTATTTGCAGTTACTTCATCCGCTTTTGCTTCAGAAACATTTGCAGTCGTAAATAATACTGCCCCAGTTATTACAGTTGTTGCAATAAGAGAAATCTTGTTCACAATGATAACCCCATTTCGAATTTGAGAATTTAGAATTTGAAATAATGTTTTCTACGCTTTTAGTGTACCACCTGAATAAAATAATCATACCGGTTTAAAAGAAACATTATTGAAACTTTAAGATAAGTTAAAGAAGTTAATATATCCTCACGATTTGTTCATATTTACTTATTAATTTATTCATAAAAAATGACTTCGATAGAGTGCACTCAACATTTGATATGCAATTTTAAAATAACTATACACTTTAGTTTACATACACTATATAATTAATTTATATAGTAGTTTATATGTATTAAGCATCAAGCTATTCATTTTCAGAAAAAAGGGGATTAATGATTATGAAAAAAATGGTGAGTGCATGTCTAGTGACATCTTTATTATTAGCAGGTTGGAGTACGGGGCAAAGTAATGACAATAAAGGAAGTTCAAATCTTTCAGACGATAAATCTCAGTCATCTAAAAGTAATAAAAATTCTAAAAATAATAATTCAAATCATGCATCAAGTCAAAGTTCTAATGACAAGAGTCAAGAAGACGCTAATCAAGAGAATACGCATTCAAATACTTATTATGCGAAAGTATGGTTAACGGCAATAGAAAGCTATAGGGGAAACAGTGATATAAAATTTGACGATTTAGATATTAAACATGGGGATGTTTCAGGTAAGTTAATTGATCCTTATTTACCTGATGTTTCTGCAAAATTTCCAGAAGGAACTGAAATGTTAACTGCAAGCGTTCATGCTGCTGGGTCAGTCTATTATAAAAATAATGGTGACGGTACGATAACGATTTATCCCGTGCCATCACAATTTAACGGTCCGATTTACGGTGATGAATATGGCAAGAAAGAATCACAACGTGTACTACACAAAGCTTCAACTGTAAAATTATATGACGCAAGTGATAGTGAAATTAATAAAATAAGTGCTTTAATGTCATCTGAACCTGCAAGTTATGGGAATCCAATCGATACTCAATCAAATTCAGATTCAGATGATGATAATAGTTCAGATAGTACTACAGTGACACGAAGTAATGTAATCGATTTGGTTGAAGATTATGAAGGACACAAATTAGATACTGACACATATACTTACAAAGAACCTGAAGAAGACAGTGATGGCAATTGGGGATTCTCATTTACAGATAAATATGGGGAACTCGCAGGCTCTTACATTATAGATCAAGATGGCATTGTTACTAAGTATGATAAACATGGTGATGAGGAATAATAAATAATAAGAAAGGTCCAGAACAAATAGCTTCTGGGCCTTTTAATTATAAGTGTTTCTTAGCAATCGTAGGTATACTGATAGCCATGAGAATCATGAATAAGATATGAGCTTCCATCCACAATGCATATGCATTCCAACTGAATTTAAACAATGAACGTTGGGCAATCGCAATTAAAAATGGGTACATGACTATAAAAATAATCGTTAAAGGAACAAATGCTAAGTAATATAGGGGCTTGGAGTAATAATAAATAATTAAAAAAACGATATAGATTACGATACCTATACTTAAATGAATCAACCCTTCAACAATCGTAGGCACTTTCTTCGGGTCAATTAAGAAATCAATATTAAGTAATAGCTGGGTTAAATGCGTCTTTTGAAATAGAACGTCCATCACAATAGTAGTGATTAATAATATAGCGCTGATGACAATTGCACTTAATAAATGATAACCATATCTAAGCCACATAAATTTATCCTCCATAATAATTTTACTTTTTATTATTCCCATAATTAAACAATTTAGACATTTCTATTTGAGTGGTTGAATTCATTTTTAAATTAATAAACCCAAATAATATTTTAATAATTCAGAAAATATTTACAAATCAGAAAATTACTAGTATATTGAGTACTATCATATTACTGGGAATTCATTTTAAGACTGATAAAAAGTGACTCAAAAGCGTTTTGTGAGGGAATAATACAGTATAAGAAATGGATGATAAAGCCTAGGGAAGGTGAATTTATCATGAGTAAAGCAAAAAATTTAATTAATGAAGATGAGGAGTATTTCGCTAAGTCAGGACGTATTAAATATTATCCTTTAGCTATTGATTATGGCTATGGTGCGACGCTAGTAGATGTAGATGGAAAGGAATATATAGATTTATTATCAAGTGCAAGTTCGCAAAATGTGGGGCATGCACCTAAGAAAGTCACAGATGCTATTAAAAAACAAGCAGAAAAATTTGTTCATTATACGCCAGCATATATGTATCATGAACCACTTGTACGTTTATCAAAGAAGATTTGTGAAATAGCTCCTGGAGATTTTGAAAAAAGAGTAACGTTTGGTTTAACTGGATCTGATGCTAATGACGGTATTATTAAGTTTGCTCGTGCCTATACCGGACGTCCCTATATGATTAGTTTCACAAACGCATACCACGGTTCAACGTTTGGCGCTTTATCGATGTCAGCTATTAGCTTAAATATGCGAAAACACTATGGACCATTACTTAATGGTTTTTATCATATTCCATTTCCAGACAAATATAGAGGGATGTTTGAACAATCAACATCTAATACAGTGGAAGAATATCTTGCGCCTCTCAAAGAAATGTTTGCGAAATACGTTCCAGCAGAAGAGGTCGCATGCATTGTAGTAGAGACAATACAAGGTGATGGAGGCTTACTTGAACCTGTATCAGGTTATTTTGAAGCACTACAAGATTTATGTCACCAGCATGGTATTTTAATTGCAGTTGACGATATTCAACAAGGATTAGGACGTACAGGTAAATGGAGTTCTGTGGATCATTTTAACTTTACTCCTGATTTAATTACTTTTGGAAAGTCTCTAGCTGGAGGTTTACCAATGTCAGCTTTGGTAGGTCGTAAAGAAATTATGGAAAGCCTTGAAGCGCCAGCGCATTTATTTACTACAGGTGCCAACCCTGTTAGTTGTGAAGCGGCATTAGCTACATTAGAAATGATAGAAGAGGAAGATTTATTAACCGCTGCCACTGAAAAGGGGAACTACGTACGCCAGCGAATGAATCAATGGATGACACAGTTCGAGAGTGTAGGAGATGTACGAGGTGTTGGATTATCAATAGGTATAGATATTGTGTCTGATAAGGAAATTAAGACACGAGATTCAGAAGCAGCATTGAAAATTTGTAATTATTGCTTTGAGCATGGAGTTGTAATCATTGCAGTCGCAGGAAATGTATTGAGATTTCAACCACCACTAGTAATTACTTATGAACAACTTGATACAGCAGTCGATACCATTGAGAATGCACTTAAAGCATTGGAAAAAGGTAACTTAGATCAGTATGAAATTACCGGTCAAGGATGGTAATGAATCAAAAAGATTCTCATTTTATTAAAAATAAATGAGGATCTTTTTTTATAAAAAAGGCACAAGTGCTGTAAAAACAACAATTGTGCCACTTAGTATTTATTATTTCGGTGCGTGATATTCTTCTTCATCATTTTTCTTAGAGTGTTTCAGTCCATAAAGTAAGTAAATAACAATACCTACAACGAACCATATTAAAGTATATAATTTAGCTTCAAAGCTTAGTCCCCAGAATACAAGTAATACTAGTACAAATGTAATAGCTGGTAATACTGGATATAATGGTAATTTGAAATCTGGTTTTGGTAAATCCTTACCTTCACGTTTTCTTAAGCGATACATTGCCAGTGATACAAACATAAATGCTACGAGTGTACCTGCAGAAATTAATTGTGCTAAAAAGTTGAATGGGAACATTGAACCTATTATCACACCAATAATTGTTAAAATAAGTAAAGCTCTGTTTGGTAAGTGCTTATGATTTAATTGACTTAACCATGAAGGTAGTAATCCGTCGCGACCAAATGAATACAATAATCGTGATCCGGCTAACATCATACCGATTAAAGCAGTGAACATACCGATAACTGAAATCGCTTGAACCACTGCCGCTATAATTCCATGGCCACTTTTACGTAGAGCCCAACCTACCGGTTCAGCATTGTCTGCATATTGTGAGTAATGGAACATACCAACTAAGACTAATGCCACGGCTACAAATAGTACAATGGCTACTGCAAGAGAACCTAAAATCCCTCTAGGCATTGTTTTTTGAGGGTTAATAGCTTCTGCAGAGTTTGCAGCAATTGAATCAAATCCAATATATGCTAAGAAAATCATTGATACACCAGCATATATACCTTGCCATCCACCAAAATCACCTGATTTTGTAACTTTGTGCTCAGGCACAAATGGTACGAAGTTACTAAAGTTGATTGCTGTTAAACCAACAATGACAAATAAGATAATTGCCAAAACTTTAAGTATAACTAGGATATTTTCCATGCGAGCAGCTTCAGTCACACCACGAGAAAGTAATAACGCAGTTAATATAATTACGACAGCAGCGATGATGTCTATTACACCGCCTTTATTGCCGAAAGTATTCGACAACGCGTTAGGTAATGTGATA
The DNA here is from genome assembly GCF_040739495.1 of Staphylococcus capitis subsp. capitis. Classification (NCBI taxonomy): domain Bacteria; kingdom Bacillati; phylum Bacillota; class Bacilli; order Caryophanales; family Staphylococcaceae; genus Staphylococcus; species Staphylococcus capitis. The sequence goes on from NZ_CP145263.1 coordinate 311,783, forward strand.
CCAATCGGGGCGATAAGACCTCTTAAGTTAGCTGAAAATCCGGAATCAACAAAGGCTACCGCAATAAAGTACTCAGCAAGTAATGCCCATCCAGCAACCCATCCGAAGAATTCTCCAAATAATACATTAATCCATGAATATGCTGATCCTGCGAAAGGCATAGTCGATGCCATTTCAGTATATGTAAAAGCTACAAGACCAGCCACTATAGCCGCTAATAGGAACGATAAAGCTACTGCTGGACCGGCGTGCTCTGCAGCAACAACTCCTGGTAGAGTGAAAATGGATGTAGAAACAATTGTACCGACACCTAACGCAAGAAAGTCACGAACACGTAATGTGCGTTAAAGGTGTCCATCTTTATTTTGATAAATTGTTGGATTCTCTTTACGAGTAATCCGGTTAAAAAAACTAGACATAATAAACCTCCACTTACTAATAAGACATCTATTTCGAGCAGTCATGGTGTTTATAGAGATTGTTATAGTCCTTATATAAACAACACGAGTGACCAGCTATTTCTAATAATTTATATCATAGCATAGAATTTTCTTATTTTGTCTAAAAATTCTGAAAAATTAAAGCTTTTCTATCTCTCTTTTGATGAATAAATCAAATGTAAGCATTTCACGAAATGATAAACTTGATTATATCAGATATACAAAAAATAAAAATAGAATTTTTAACGAAATTTTTACCAATATTTTACAATTTACATTTATACGTTATAAAACGGATAAATTAACATTCTATAGTGGCAAGGTGTAAAATATGATTGAAAAAATAGAAAAGAGGTGATAGCTATTTCATTAGACAAATATCTCACACAAAATATTCATCAATTTAAAGAGATGGCTATTGCATTGACATTTGTTGGTGGATATATAGATGCTTATACCTTTTTAGAACGTGGAGGCACTTTAGCAGCGGGTCAAACTGGTAACCTCATCTTTCTAGCTTCTGAAGTCTCTCATCATAACCTTGATGGTGGATTGTTAAAGATTATTTCAGTTATCTCATTTATGATAGGTGTCATGTTTGTTTCATTAATACATGCGAAAATAGCTACAAGATATTGGCGTCTTATCGCTTTACTACCAATCACAATGAGTAGCATCACAGTGGGTTTTATACCTGCATCAATACCGAACATCTATATTATTCCACCTTTAGCATTTAGTATGGCCATGCTTACTACTGCGTTTGGTAAAATAGAAGGTGAAGGATATGCTAACACATTTTCAACAGGTAATTTAAAAAAAGCTGTGATTGCGCTAAGTGAATTTATTATAAATAAAGACAAAGTACAATTGAGTAAATCATTGCTTTACATTAGAATAGTAATAAGTTTTGTTGTGGGGGGCTATTATATCTGCGTTACTTCAAAAATATATGGGAGTCTATACAATTTTAATAGCTGCATTCATTTTAATTAGCGTTTTAATATTTTATAGCTTTCTGATTTATCGCAGAGAACGTAATATTCAGTAATATTAATTTGCATAAGGATGAGTAAAGAAATGGAAATTAAACAGATAAAATATTTCGTAGAAGTCGTTCGCCAAGGGGGAATGACACAAGCGTCAGAACATTTATATATTGCTCAATCAACGATTAGTAAAGCTATAAAAAATATCGAGAATGAATATGATATTACTTTATTCGATCGTTCTCAGAAACAAATTAAATTGACAGATATTGGCCAAACATTTTATGACAATAGTCTAGAATTTTTGGCTCTATTTGAGAAACTATCATTAGAAATGAACGATGTAGTCAATGTTCAAAAGGGCCATATTAAGATAGGACTTTCACCCATGATGAATGTTCAAATGTTTACAAATGCGCTTAATCAATTTCACAAGTTATACCCTAATGTGACATACGAAGTCATTGAAGGTGGAGGGAAAATAGTAGAGAACTTAACTGCTAATGACGATGTAGATATAGGTATAACAACGTTGCCTGTGGATCATTCATTATTCCATTCTGTTTCCTTATACAATGAAGAGTTATTACTAGTAGTCAGTAACGATCATCATCTCTCAGATATGGAAAAGGTAGACCTAGCAGAATTAAAAAATGAAGAATTTGTATTGTTCCACGATGATTATTATCTTAAAGATCAAATTATAGAAAACTGTAAACGTATAGGTTTCTATCCTAAGACAGTCGCTAATATCTCACAAATTAGCTTTATTGCTAACTTGATTCAACAAGGTATAGGTATTAGTATTGTACCTGAAAGTTTAGTACGTTTAATGGGAGATAATGTAACGTCCATTCAATTAGAAAATGTAGAACTCTCATGGCATTTAGGTGCCATATGGAGAAAAGATGCTTATTTAAATTATGTAACACGCCAGTGGATAGACTTTATTTCAACACTCCAACCAATTAAATAAATTTTAAACGCGACTTCTAATTAATTTGTTAGAGGTCGTTTTAGTTTATAAGAGAATATAAAATTAAAGAAAAATGTTTCCATAACGCGTATATTATTTACCACGATTTACAATTAAAAGATCTCATAGCTATTGATATATTATATTTTTCTATATATAAACCATTCCTTTTAAGAATACTTATAATCGTTATTATGTATTTTATTAATACATGTTTTCGTACTATAATTAATTATGTAATAAAGTTAGTCACTAAATAAAACATTTTGAACAAATTGTAACAATTTCGTCACTGAAATAATGATTTTATAACTAAGGACAATTAAAATTCTAGTTATTTTAATGAAAATATTATAAAAATAAAACTAAGCACATTAATTGTGTCACTTTATTGCGAAGGAGTCGTTAAAATGAAAAAATTTAGTAAAAAAGTTGTATTAATTGGTGATGGATCAGTAGGTTCTAGCTATGCATTTGCTATGGTTACTCAAGGGATTGCAGATGAATTTGTCATCATTGACATTGCTAAAGATAAAGTAGAAGCAGACGTGAAAGATTTAAATCACGGCGCACTCTACAGTGCATCACCAGTCGTAGTAAAAGCTGGGGAATACAGCGATTGTAAAGATGCAGACTTAGTTGTCATTACAGCAGGTGCACCACAAAAACCAGGAGAAACACGCTTACAACTTGTTGAGAAAAACACTAAAATTATGAAAAGTATTGTATCAAGTGTAATGGATAGTGGTTTCGATGGTTTCTTCCTAATCGCAGCTAACCCTGTTGATATTTTAACTCGCTATGTTAAAGAAGTCACAGGCTTACCAGCTGAACGCGTTATTGGTTCAGGTACTGTTCTTGATAGTGCGAGATTTAGATATTTAATTAGCCAAGAGCTAAATGTTGTGCCATCGAGTGTACATGCAAGCATTATTGGTGAACATGGTGACTCTGAACTTGCAGTTTGGTCTCAAGCAAATGTTGCAGGTATCTCAGTATTTGATACTTTAAAAGAACAAACAGGCAGTGAAGCTAAAGCTGAAGAAATATATGTGAACACTAGAGATGCTGCTTACGATATCATCCAAGCTAAAGGTTCTACTTATTATGGTATAGCTTTAGCGCTTTTACGAATTTCTAAAGCATTATTAAATAACGAAAATAGTGTTTTAAATGTATCAAGTCAACTTAATGGGGAATATGGACATAAAGAAGTTTACTTAGGTGTCCCAACATTAATTAACCAAAATGGTGCAGTTAAAATATATGAAACACCTTTAAGCGATAAAGAGAAACAATTATTTAAGCAATCAGTTCAAACACTTGAAGAAACTTACGACTCAATTAAACATTTAGTATAACGCATGCTTAAAATTCAAAAGAAATAAAGAAATTAAATTTTTGAAAGGATATGAAATGAATGGCTGACAAACAATATTCAGCAGCAGATATGGTAATTGACACTTTAAAAAATAATGGAATTGAATATGTATTTGGTATTCCGGGAGCAAAAATTGACTACTTATTCAATGCATTAGAAGATGATGGTCCAGAATTAATTGTTACACGTCATGAGCAAAATGCTGCAATGATGGCACAAGGAATCGGACGCTTAACTGGTAAACCAGGCGTTGCACTTGTAACGAGTGGTCCAGGTGTGAGTAATTTAACAACTGGATTACTTACTGCCACATCTGAAGGTGATCCAGTATTAGCAATCGGTGGTCAAGTTAAACGCAATGACTTATTACGTTTAACACATCAAAGTATTGATAACGCAGCACTATTAAAATCATCTACAAAATATAGTGCTGAAGTACAAGACCCAGAATCTTTATCAGAAGTGATGACTAATGCCATGCGTACAGCAACGTCAGGTAAAAATGGTGCAAGTTTTATTAGTATTCCACAAGACGTTATCTCTTCACCAGTTGAAACTAAAGCAATTTCACTTTGTCAACAACCTCAACTTGGTGTACCAGCTGAAAAAGATGTTCAAGCAGTCATTGATGCTATCAAAAACGCAAAATTCCCAGTTTTATTAGCTGGTATGAGAAGTTCAAGTCAAGCTGAAACAGAAGCTATTCGTCAGTTAGTTGAAAAAACAAATCTCCCTGTCGTTGAAACATTCCAAGGTGCAGGTGTGATTAGTCGTGAATTAGAAAATCACTTCTTCGGTCGTGTAGGTCTCTTTAGAAACCAGGTTGGTGATGAATTATTAAGAAAAAGTGATTTAGTAGTCACAATTGGTTATGATCCAATCGAATATGAAGCAAGTAACTGGAATAAAGAATTAGACACTAAAATTATTAATATCGATGAAGTTCAAGCAGAAATCACAAACTACATGCAACCAGTCAAAGAATTAATTGGTAATATCGCTGGTACAATTGAACTTATTTCAGAACATGTTGATGAACCATTTATTAATCAAGATCATTTAGATGAACTTGAAAAATTAAGAGCAGAGATTATTGAGGCTACTGGTATTAAAGCGACGCATAAAGATGGTGTGATGCACCCAGTTGAAATCATTGAATCTATGCAAAAAGTTTTAACAGATGATACTACAGTAACTGTAGATGTTGGAAGTCACTATATTTGGATGGCACGTAAATTTAGAAGCTATAATCCAAGACATTTATTATTTAGTAACGGTATGCAAACACTTGGAGTGGCACTTCCTTGGGCAATTTCAGCTGCACTTGTCCGTCCTAACACACAAGTTGTCTCTGTAGCTGGTGATGGTGGTTTCCTATTCTCAGCTCAAGATTTAGAAACAGCTGTACGTAAAAACTTAAACATTATTCAATTGATTTGGAATGATGGACGCTATAATATGGTTGAATTCCAAGAAGAAATGAAATATCAACGTTCTTCAGGTGTAGACTTTGGTGCCGTTGATTTTGTTAAATATGCAGAATCTTTTGGAGCAAAAGGTTTACGTGTATCTAACCAAGAAGAGTTAGAAGCAGCTATAAAAGAAGGTTATGAAACAGATGGTCCTGTATTAATCGATATCCCAGTTAACTACGAAGATAATGTTAAATTATCTACAAGCATGTTACCGAATGCTTTAAATTAATTTGAAAGCGTATGTGTTTGTTAAATCATTTTCCAGGATATAAAAAAGAACGCATTCTAGAGAGATAGGTCATCTTTAGTTTGCGTTTCTTAAAGTAATAAGAAATGAATAATAATAGGAGTGAAAAGTAATATGACTAATGTATTGTACCAACACGGAACGCTAGGAACTTTGATGGCAGGTTTATTAGAAGGAACTGCTTCAGTTAATGAGTTACTAGAACATGGGGATTTAGGTATTGGGACACTTACAGGTTCAAATGGTGAGGTCATTTTTATAGATGGTAAAGCTTACCATGCAAATGAACATAAAGAATTTATTGAATTAACTGGCGATGAAATGACACCATATGCTACAGTCACTCAGTTTAAGGCAGACAAAAATTTCAGTATTTCAGATAAAAATCAAGACGATGTTTATGATGAAGTTAAAAAAGAGATGACAAGCGAAAATATGTTTTCTGCTGTGAAAATTTCAGGTACATTTAAAAAAATGCATGTACGTATGATGCCTGGTCAAGAACCACCTTATACACGTCTTATTGATTCAGCACGTAGACAACCTGAAGAAACACGTGAAAATATCAAAGGTTCTATTGTTGGATTCTTCACACCAGAATTGTTCCATGGGGTGGGTTCAGCAGGATTCCACATTCACTTTGCTAATGATGATCGCGACTTTGGTGGTCACATATTAGATTTTGAAGTAGATAATGTTAATGTAGAGATTCAAAACTTTGAAACGTTTGAACAACACTTCCCAGTAGATGCGAAATCATTTACTGACGCTGAAATTGACTATCAAGATATTGAAGATGAAATTAGAGAAGCTGAATAACAAAAGTTAATCCCAAAGGCGATAGATAATGTCGCTTTTGGGATTTTTTTATGAATTGATATTCAATTATAAATCTTTGGTTTCTGTAAATTTAAGATGATAAGCCTTTAAGAAAGTATAAACTGTATCTAGATAAGGCGTGTTAAGTTTATGAAATCTAGCCTTTTGATAGATATACCCCTGAATAGCTTCAACCTCTAAGGGTTGCTGATTTAAAACATCATAATACATACTTGTTCCCATTTCATCAGGATAACCTTGATAAATCTTCATAATGTCATCGAGTGTCTGATCTGGAAAATGAATCCCCTCAGATTGAGCAACTTGTAACCCATCGTTAAGAATAGAACGACATATTTCTTTCATGTGTGCTGATTTTAATATTTTAGCGGGTTGATGCCCTATAGCAGTAATTGAATTAATTCCCAAGTTAACAAGAAGTTTATACCAAAGTTTGTTTTGGATATCACTTTCCAATATAAGTTCAATCTTAGAAGAAGAAAGCTGTTGTTTTAACTTACGAATATTTGGTGTGTCTTGTAAATGTAAGCGATAATCACGAAAGTGAGTAATTTTATCGTTTCTTTTTTGACCGCTAATATAGACAACAGCTTGATAAACATGTTGGTAAGGAATATGTTGTGATTGACCATAACCATTTTGGGCTAAGATTATAAGTGAATCTTTATGGGCTATGGTTGGTAATTGCTTAATGACGTTGTGAAGTTGATGTGTTTTAACAGCGATGATTATGACATCGAATGAATGATGCGTGTTATCGTATGAAACAACATCAACGTTTTGTGCTTTAGAAGTATTTTCCGGGAAATAGGTCATTGTTTTATTATGGCGACCAATGAGTTGTGTATCAGGTAAGACAGCTTTTAATTCAGCAGCAATCGTTGTTCCAACAGCCCCTGGACCAATAACGGCAATTGTCATAATATAATTCTTTCCTTTCTTGGTGCAATTCATTATACTATTGCTAATAATAAAGGAAATTGAGGTTGAAATGAATTGAAAACATTAAGTCAATTGATAAAGATGAAAGACGAGCAAACTAAAATTTCTATGGTAACAGCTTATGATTTTCCGAGTGCAAAGCAAGCAGAACAAGCTAGGATTGACATGATCTTAGTTGGAGATTCACTTGGAATGACCGTATTAGGATACGAAAGTACAGTTCAAGTGACCGTTGAAGATATGATTCATCATGGAAAGGCTGTGAGAAGGGGCGCACCTAACACATTTGTAGTTGTTGATATGCCTATAGGGACTGTAGGTGTATGTGATGAAGATGATTTGAAATATGCACTTAGACTTTATCAAGCAACACAGGCGAATGCTTTAAAAGTAGAAGGTGCACATCTTGTTTCATTTATTCAAAAAGCAACACGTATGGGTATTCCCATTGTTTCTCATTTAGGACTTACACCACAAAGTGTTGGTGTGATGGGATATAAATTACAAGGGGGAACGAAGGAAGCGGCAATACAATTGATTGAAGATGCAAAAGCTATGCAAGAAGCAGGCGCAGTGCTTCTAGTATTAGAAGCAATTCCTAGTGATTTAGCTCAAGTCATTAGCCAACAATTAACGATACCAGTGATTGGCATTGGCGCTGGGAAAGAGACTGACGGTCAGGTATTGGTTTACCATGATCTGTTGAATTATGGTATAGATCGACAGGCCAAATTTGTAAAACAATATGCTGACTTTTCAGTTGGTGTGGATGGTTTAAAACAATATGATAATGAAGTGAAGTCTGGTAAATTCCCTTCAGAAGCTCACACGTATAAGAAAAAGATTATGAGCGAGGTCGACATCAATGACTAAAATCGTTACAACTATTAATGATATGCAAGAGATTGTGAAGTCATACCGTTCTCAAGGGGAGACAATAGGCTTTATACCTACAATGGGAGCATTACATGATGGTCACTTAAAAATGATGCGTATGTCAGTTGAGAACAATGATGTAACAGTCATTAGTGTATTTGTTAATCCTTTACAATTTGGACCGAACGAAGATTTTGATGCATATCCACGTCAAATTGACCAGGATGTTAAAGCTGTAGAAAGTATTAATGTTGATTACGTCTTTTATCCTAGTGTGGGGGAAATGTACCCTGATCAGCTAGATATTACGCTTAAGGTAGGACGTTTAGCTGAAGTGCTTGAAGGTGCACAACGACCAGGGCACTTCGAAGGAGTAGTCACAGTAGTAAATAAACTATTTAATATCGTTAGTCCTGATTATGCTTATTTTGGGAAAAAGGATGCGCAACAGTTAGCAATAATTGAAAAAATGGTTAAAGATTTTAATCATCCTATTCAAATTGTTGGTGTCGATATTGTACGTGAAGAGGATGGGTTAGCTAAGAGTTCTAGAAATGTATACTTAACTCAAGAAGAACGAAAAGAAGCTATTCATTTAAATGAAAGTTTGCAAATTGCACGTGATTTATATGAAAAAGGTGAGAGACAAAGTTGTGTCATCATTCAAAGTATTACTTCTTATTTAAACAACAATACTAGTGGACACGTTGATGAAGTAGCTATCTACAGTTATCCAGAATTAGTTGAACAGAAATGGATGAGCGGACAAGTTTTTATTTCACTAGCAGTTAAATTTTCAAAAGCACGTTTGATAGATAATATGATTATTGGAGAGGGCAAATAATGATAAGAACGATGATGAATTCTAAGATTCATAGAGCGAGGGTCACGGAGTCAAACTTAAATTATGTAGGTAGTATTACGATAGATTCGAATATCTTAGATGCGGTGGATATTTTACCTAATGAAAAGGTCGCTATTGTGAATAATAATAATGGTGCCAGATTTGAAACATATGTTATTGCTGGAGAACGTGGAAGCGGTAAAATTTGTCTAAATAGTGCAGCTTCTCGTTTAGTAGAAGTGGGTGATATCGTCATTATAATGACTTATGCACAATTAAATGAAAAAGAAGTTAAAAATCATTCACCCAAAGTAGTAGTTATGAATGAGTACAATGAAATTATAGAAATGATACATGAGAAAGAGAACTCGATTGTGCTATAAAAAAGTAATACCTAAAACTTAAAGATTATTGCTGAGTTACTAATGAGTAGCTCGGCAATTTTTATATTAAAAACTAGTATAACACTAATATTATTATATAAATATAAAATTATATAGATAACAATATAAATATGGTATATAATCTAAAATATCTTAATAGTGGAGGTCCAAACATCTATGAATTGTCCTAAATGTGGCCAGAATATTCAACCAGAAGACGTCTTTTGCGGTAACTGTGGTACTAAGCTTCAATCTGTTACTACAGAAACTACTGGGATAACATCATCAGAAACTACAAATAAAGAGACATTAGATAAACGAACTAAAGAAACTAAGGAGCATGTACAATCAACACTTACGGATGTTAATCATCATCAAAATATTAATCAATCTGTAGTCAATCAAAATGATACACATCATCCTGTTAATCAAACATTTGAACAGGCACGTACAAATGAGAAAGATTTTCTTAATGAATTAAAAGAATTTTTTATTAATGCTTTTAAACGACCAGATCAAGTTATTAAAGATAATCAAACATTTAGTTTTAGAATACTGATTACTCTTATTGTTGCAGGACTACTGTTGATAAGTTTATTTACTACTATGCTTATTCCGAGTCAAGTAGGTTTATTTGAAATACAAAAAGAAGATATCTTACTTAGATTTGTTTTAAGTTTAGCTATTATCTTAGCAATTCATATTGGAATTACATATGCGGTGGTAAGATTAACAGTTATTCCTGAAATCAAGTTCAATAAATTATTATCAGATTATGTAATCATCAATACGTTTACAGTAGCTTTATTAATTTTCTCAGGAATAATTCTTGCATTAAATTCATATAAATTTGCGACACTTATTTTTATTGTTATGTATCTATTTTTTACAATATCACCCGCGTATATCCTCGGGAAATATAGTTCATTGTATGAAACTAGAATTTCAGGTGTTTACGGCGTGATTATTTTGATATTTGCTTTAGCCATCATAGCTTTAATCTTTGGGGAAAACGTGATTGAAAGTGTAGTAATGCAAGACTTAAGTAGATTGTTCGGAAGAGTGATTTAATTGAGATTTTGTAAATATTGTGGAAACCCATTGAATCCCAATCATAAAGTATGTACACGTTGTGGTAAACCTACAGGTTATTCTGAACAGTCTATGTCTAGAAATGATGTACGTCTACCTTATCCCCCAGGGCGTTATAGTGATGCTTATCAATTTAAGAAACCGAATAAACCATTAATTATTATTTCAATTTTAGTAGCAGTCATCGCCATTACTTTAATAAGTGTGTTCATATTTTTAAAGCATCAACTGTCTCCAGAACAAAGTGTGGATCAAATTTCAGATGCACTTAAGAAAGAAGACCATCGTCAACTTTCTAAATTACTCACTTCTGATGGAAAGAAGCTTAATGATAATCAAGCACATGCATATCTTCGATTTTTAAAAAATGAAGGAAAATTAAATGAACTTTCTCAAGATTTAAAAGATAGTCTGAAAAATTTGAAGACGTCTAAAGCTAAGACGCATACAATAAGTATCAATCAATTAGCAATTATTAAAATAGAGAAAAATGGTAAACGTTTTGGAGTGTTTGACCATTACACGTTTAATATTCCTAAATATTCTATAGCAATGTATTCACATGATGATGGGAAAATTAATTATGATTACAATGGTCAAACTCATACTATCAATTTAAAAAAGGATGAATCCGTTGAAGTAGGCACATTTCCACTTGGTAATAATCAACTCGATGCCAAAAAACAAGTTGGTAATCAAACATTCAAGGGTAATATAACTATTTTAATGACACCAGCACGTTCTATCGTTAAGGAGAATTTTAAAGAAAAACGCTTTATGATTAAGCCTAATCATACTTATAAAGTAAATGATATTAAGTTGTTCATTAATGATAAAGTTGATGAACGTTTCGATGAAAATAAAGTATATGGACCATACAATTCAAATGATAATATTGTGGTTCATTTAGAGGGAAAAATTGGAAAACATACAGTTAAGACAAATAGTGAACGTGTAGGATTGCCGGAAGGAACTGAAGAGTATAAAACAATCGAACTATCTTTTAATAGTGAAGAAATCTATAAATACGAAGATGAATCTAATGAGTCTGATGACTCTAGTGGCTCTGATAAAGATGACAAAAAAAAGAAAGATAGGGACGATGGCGACAAAGGTACATCTGAAGATCATAAAAGTAAAGATGATGAGGATAAAGAAGATAATACTGAGAAAAGAGTGAAGGCTGACTTAACGCAAACAGAAGCGATAAATATCATTAAGAAGTATGAAAATGATAAATTTGAAAGTAAAGATTATTCTTTTGAGCTGCAAACCTACCAAAGTAGTAGTAATAACATAGTAAAGGTGAAAAATAATAAAGGAAAACTTATTTATACATATAAGATTTACACTCCAATTAAATTTATATATAAAACAGATTCTGAAAACAACTACATTTCATCAGGAGTCTATGAAGGAATTTAATTACTAAAATAATTTTTAAAAGATAAGCTTTAGGAAGCTTGGGCATAAAATTGTCTTAACTTCCTAAAGCTTTTTTATTTATTGAGGTATAATTGGGATAATTAATTGAGAATCATAGTTAGCACCAGTATGAATATAGTGATGACCTTTATTAACTGTTTCATGATGTTCATAACGTGTACTTAAACCAGGAGAACTAGTGCCTTTAATTATTTCATTTCCTTTTATAACTACAACGAGCGTTTCACCTTGTTTAAAGTAAGTACTTGAAGGTAAAATTTCTATTTCAATTGGTACAATCTCGCTTTTTTTCAATTTTAATTCTTGTTCATGTTTGTGCCATGGTTGTATAATGGTAGACTTTTCATCATCTAATTCACGATGAGATACTCTTAACCAACCTGTAGCAACTTGTCCTTGTTCAATATGGTTGAAGTCAGGGAAATTAACTTCATTACCTTGTCTATCTAATTTTTTAATACCTGCGAATATATCCATATCATCTGCTTCGTTAGAAGAAACCCATAGTTTTAAATTCATATTTCCAGTTAACTCTGTATCCTCAGAAAATGTATATGTGAAACGTAGTGACTCATTATCTTTTTCAGAGTGATAGTGTGAAACATGAGTTTGTTTTGGTTTATCTAAATTGAGGGAAAGATTCTCTCCGTCTAGATATAGAGGTGTATATTGTGTATTAGGTATAGGGAAATCAGATGCTTCACGATAATGTCCTTGATAGAACTTCTCACGGACTTCATAAGTCACAGTTGGGGTATCTTTCCAATCGTTGTCCTCTTTTTTAAGGTAATAATCAAAGAATAACTTTTGCTTCTCTAAATTTTCACGCGCATAATAGCTTTCCCACTCTTTTCGGCCATGAACATATAACCATTTATTAACTGAGTTTGCTTGTTTAAAGCCTTCAAATGTACCACGATTGTGTAAACCTTGTGTAGACCAACTGGCGCAAGTAAATAACGGAATTCGAATTTGAGAAAGAGGTACTTGACGTGCTTTCCAATAGCTATCAAAAAGTGTGTGATCTCTTTGAGCTTGGATTAAATCTTCAATATTTGGATTATTTGGCCATCTAGCGAAAATGCCTTGAATCCAAAAACGGTAAAATCCTGTATCAGGAATTCCGCCATGAAAAGCGACCTCTTTATACATATCATTTAATCCTTCCCAAGGAATCATAGCTTTTAAGTGAGGAGGATTGAGGGAGGCTACCCACCATTGAGTCACTGCTAAATAAGAGACTCCATTCGTTCCAACATTACCGTTGGACCATTCTTGTTGTGACGCCCATTCAATGACTTCATAATAATCTTTAGCTTCACGTTTTGACCAAGGTGATAGAACGCCATTTGAACCTGAACTACCTCTCAGTGCTACTTTGACTACTACATAACCATTTGGTACCCAAAATCCAGGATCAGGGGATTCCTCAGGTGTAAAACTAGATGTTGCTATATTACCTAAGGTAGGCCATTTTGCCCCCCATGTTAGTGATTTTAGGTTTGTTATCTTTACCATATATGTCTGCTGACATGACAACTGGAAAACGACCTTCCTTGTTAGGTCTAAAAATATTTAAATATAGAGTTTCACCGTCTTTCATGATAATTTCTACATCTTTTTCCATTATCATCTCTTGATTACCATATTGAACGCTATCTACAACGATATAATTGAGCCCTTTATGAACATCATTAACATCAGTTACATTTAATTCTGGATTACCTAATAAATGATTCATTAATGTGACCTCCTTTTATTGAGAATGGTTTTCAATACACTTTCATCTTACTAAGCGTGTTTATAATTAACAATAATCATTTTCTTAAGTTTGTCTAAAACCCAACAGAATGCTTATAATTGTGGAAAGAGATAAAAAGAAGGTGACAAGATGTCTCAAGATAAAAGAGTAAGAATGATGACGAACTGAAAATTTCAGAAAGCCAGTTAAGAGAGACGATGGATTTTGTGATTAATAGTATAGGAGAACATCTAGATTTCTATAAACTTATGTTTAACTTAGGTAAAGAGTCCAATTTACATGAAAAATTATACGAACTATTAACTGGGCACTTGAATCATGTAGTTAACGATAATGATAAAATCGGAGATATTCCATTTCCGTATTTTATGAGTTATGTCTCAGGCGCTGGTTTATCTTTAATACGTCATTGGGTTGAGGATGAAAATAGAATTTCAAAAGAGGAATTGATTCAACATTTTTATGAAATCGTTAATAATGGTCCAGCAACACTTATAAGACGAAAAAAGGGAATTTAATATAATATAGATAAAAAGTGACACATCTCTACATTGTGAAGTTTGTAAGAGATGTGCCACTTTTTTAATTTGCATGAGTATGATTAATTCATTTGAGAATAATCTTGGCCGTTAAGCATCCAACGCACACCATATTTATCAGTAAAAGTTCCCATTTTACCGCCCCAGAATTGCTCTTCTAATGGCATTTCAATGTTGATAGATTCGTGATCTTTAATTTTATTGTAGAAATTCTCAACACGTTCAGAATCTGTTTTATCATTAGTATCAAAATCAATTAATAAAGAAATACCATTATTTATATTATCTACACGTCCAAAAGAATCAGAACATAAGATTTTAACACCTAAAATCTCAAATTCTGCATGCATCGTTGCTTCTTCACCTTGTTCTTTTGTTAAACCGAAATTTTCAGCTTGTTCTTCGCCTACTGCTAATCTGTTTACATTAGTTGCTCCAAAGACGTCTTCATAGTATTCAAGTGCATCTTTTGCTTTATCAAATGATAAATATGGATGTAGTTGTGTCATATATTTTACCCCCTTTTTTATGAAATATCTTTCTAACGCAATCTTACTATATAATTTTAAAAATTCTAATAATATGATTATATAAAAGTGTCGTCTATATTTGACATTTCTAATGTTGTCATATATATTTGACATTAACAAAGGATATTGAGGAGTGAAACGAGATGAGTAATTTTAATGATTTGATGCTTAATTGGATCACAAGTACCTCTACAAAAAAGGATGAAAGAGAAAAGTCAGAACTTAACCAAAAACTAGCAAACATGTTTGCTATTAACTATTTGGTTACAGTTCTAACAATTGTATTCTTTACAATTATTGATATGTATCATCATACAATTACAATGCATACGATAGTGTTATTTGCCGTATTCTTTATATTTAATATTATACTTATCATTAACTTTTGTAAGAATAAACATTTTGAGGAAGCCGCATATTCACCCAATGAATATAATAAATTAATAAGAAGATATAGTATCTTGAGTGTTGTATTTATGGTTTATTTTGGTATTTGCATGACTCTCATCGGTGTGATAATAGATTATTTATGGAATGATCCCATTGATTGGAGCGGCCATTTACTGAATGGGCTTATTTCAGGAGTAATATTTGGTGGCTTAATGTTTTGCGTCTATTTAGTTAAGCTTAAAAAGGAATACTAGTTTGTTAAATAATAAACATGAACACAAGTATAGTTGATTAAAAAAGTAAATTGTTTTAGTAATTATTACTTTGATGATAGACAACCTCTCTTTATACATCATGTTATTATATAATAAAGTTAATATATAATGAAAATGTATGTTAAAGGGAGGTTTTATTATGATTGAAGCGAATAAAATTTTGGCAAAAATGAAAAACCAGAAGATTAATTACGATAGAGTACTAAGAAAAATGATATCTCAGTGGCAACGTGATGGGGAACGCCCACGTATCTTATTACATAGTTGTTGTGCACCATGTAGCACATATACTCTAGAATTTTTAACTCAATATGCTGATATTGCAATTTACTTTGCGAACCCAAATATTCATCCTAAGAATGAATATCTAAGACGTGCTAAAGTTCAAGAACAATTTGTTAAAGATTTCAATAGTAAAACAAATAGCAATGTCGAATACATTGAAGCAGAATATAAACCACATGAATTTATGAAGATGGCTAAAGAGAAAGGGCTAACTGATGAGCCAGAGGGTGGATTGAGATGTTCAGCATGCTTTGAAATGCGATTAGAAATTGTAGCTCAAGCAGCTGTTGAATATGGTTACGACTATTTTGGAAGTGCCATAACACTCTCTCCAAAGAAAAACGCACAACTTATTAATGAACTAGGAATGGATGTTCAAAATATTTATAATGTTAAATATTTGCCTAGTGATTTTAAAAAGAATAAAGGATACGAACGTTCAATTGAAATGTGCAAAGACTATCATATTTTTAGGCAATGCTATTGTGGTTGCGTCTTTGCTGCAATGAGACAGGGTATTGATTTTAAACAAATTAATAAAGAAGCAAAGGCATTTTTACAACAATTTTAATTAATATAAAATCCCAAATGTACAGATAATATTTAAGACAATACTATCTTATTACATTTGGGATAATTTTTTTAAAACTATATCATTCTGTGTATAAATCTAAAAATCGCTAAGCCTGCTATTGCAATCATCGAGATAAGTGAGAATATCTTAAACTTTCTACTTTCCGTCTTTGTTTCTGATTCTCCTGATTCCATCATTTCACGCAGTTCACGTTCAATATCTAAATCGAGGTCTGTTTTACGGTAACCATTCAAACCTATTCTGTCATCATTAGATTGATGATTGGGCTTTTCAGAAATCGTTTGTTGGTTAGATTGAGATGTTGTCTCTTTCTTCTCATCACTCATATTGTTGCCTCCTAAATTCTTGAAACATATACTTTTCTTTAGTATAAATCGTAAATATTATAAGTAAAGAAATTTCAGGAGTATTAACTAAACGTTCATTTTTTTGAAATATTTCAAAGCGTTATAATCATTTAAATTTATGCGTCTAAACCAATAATATCGCTTACGTTTTGATATCCATTTTTAGATAAATATTTAGCAATGTCTCTATTCATTGACTTAGTTAAACCTGGACCTTCAATGACTAGAGAAGAATAGATTTGTAATAAAGAAGCACCATTTCTTAACATTTTAATTGCGTCTTCAGAGCTAAAGATTCCACCAGTTCCGATAATTAAGAATTTACCTTTAGTTTGTTGATACGCGTATTTAACGAGTTTTAAATTGCGTTCGAATAAAGGTTTACCACTTAATCCGCCTTCTTCAGTTTTATTCTTAGAAATTAAACCGTCACGTTGACGAGTCGTGTTAGCTAGTATAACGCCATCAAAAGTCTTAGTTATGGAAGGTAAGATGTTTTTGAATCCTTCAAGTTCCATATCTGAAGTTAATTTCAAGAATATAGGTACGTTGATATCATTTTCAGATTTAAAAGTAGTGAGCGCTTCGCAAAGCATCGTGAATTCATCTTTATCATGGAAATTCTGTAAATTCTCAGTGTTAGGTGAGCTGATATTAACTGTGAAGAATGTCACGTCATTCTTAAATGTATCGATAACTTTTATATAATCTTG
Source organism: Staphylococcus capitis subsp. capitis (assembly GCF_040739495.1). Lineage (NCBI taxonomy): Bacteria > Bacillati > Bacillota > Bacilli > Caryophanales > Staphylococcaceae > Staphylococcus > Staphylococcus capitis. Next base: position 329,150 of record NZ_CP145263.1, read on the forward strand.
ATAACGGTCTTCGTAAGACGTCTTCTTATTAACACCCACATTTAATCCTACTGGGATCGTATAGGCATGACGACGTAAATGACTAAGTGCTTTATTCATCCCTATATTATTGAAGCCCATACGATTAATTAACGCGTCATCTTCAATTAAGCGATACATACGTGGTTTAGGATTCCCTGGTTGCGGTTTAGGGGTAATACCACCTAATTCTACGGCTCCAAAACCAACATGCTCTAATGCTTTAGGTACTTCACAAGATTTATCGAATCCTGCAGCGAGACCGATGGGATTATTAAATTTGATACCATGAATGGTTTGAGAGAGTGATGGGTGATTGTAATTAAAAATTTTGTCCATGATAGGATAAATTTTCGGAACTCTTTGTACCATTTTCAATGCATCAATGGTAAGGCCATGTGCTTTTTCAGGATCTAATTTAAATAATAAAGGTTTAACTATTTTATACATGTTAACGCTCCTATTTCATTATATTTGAGGCTTACTATCCTCAATTTAATATATTTGAAATACATTCCTTTAATAGACTAGCATTTTAATAAAAATTTTCATAGCTAAATTAATGAAAGTTGAAAATTTGACTTAATTCTTAGGTCAGTTTTATTTCATATATACCGATTACTTTTAAAAGATTAATTATAATGAGAGTTGGCAATATAATAATGTATAACGACAAACTTCTTAAGAAGGTGAAAGTATGAAAGCAGAATGGAAAGAGAAACTCCCCCTAGACGGAGTGAAAGACATCTCACCAGTAAGTGGTGGTGATGTTAATGAAGCATTCAAAGTTACAACTACTGAGGATGATATCTCCTTTTTACTTGTTCAGCGTAATCGTCCAGAATCATTCTATGCGGCTGAAATAGCTGGCTTAAATGAATTTGAGAACGCAGGTATCACAGCACCACGTGTGATTGCTAGTGGTGAAATTAACGGAGATGCTTATCTTATTTTGAGCTATTTAGAAGAAGGTGGAAGTGGAAGTCAAAGAGAGCTCGGTCAGCTTGTAGCTAAGATGCATAGTCAACAACAAGAAGAGGGTAAATTTGGTTTCAGTTTACCACATGAAGGCGGAGATATTTCATTTGATAATTCATGGACTGATAGCTGGAAAGAACTTTTCATAGAAAGAAGAATGGATCATTTAAGAGATGAATTGATGCGTAAAGGGTTGTGGAATGAAGAAGATAATAAAGTCTATGAAGAAGTAAGAACTGTGATGGTAAATGAACTTGATAGTCATGAAAGTAAGTCATCTTTATTACATGGTGATTTATGGGGCGGCAACTATATGTTTTTAACTGATGGCAGCCCTGCACTATTTGATCCTGCACCATTATATGGTGACAGAGAATTCGATTTAGGTATTACGACAGTTTTTGGCGGATTTACTCAAGATTTTTATGAGGAATATGAAAAGCATTTTCCTTTAGCCAAAGGTGCACATAAAAGATTAGAATTTTATCGATTATACTTATTGATGGTTCATTTAGTTAAATTCGGTAATATGTACGCAGGTAGTGTTAATCGCTCAATGGATACAATTTTAAATTAAAAAAATTCCCCACACAGGCTCTAATAATGATATATATGAGCGCTTGTGTGGGGTGATTTTATATCTTAATAAATTAAAGTTTCATTTTATCTAATAATGATTTGCCATTGTCATAAAGCATATGAATTTTTGAGTCAATTGTAATTAAATCTGTAGATTCAAATTCATTCGCTAACATTGAGACTACTTGGTCCGTTGTGTAAGGTGCATCAGAACCATATACAATTTTATTTTTATCAACCATTTCTAATAGAGTAGGTAATTGATATGGTAAAACCTTACCGGCCAAATCGAAGTAAAGTTCTTTCATTACTTGTTCTAAATCATCAGGTTGCTTCTCTGATCCAAACATCTTGTTGCCCATCGCTACGCGTTGTGCGATTATAGGGAGTAAAGCACCACAATGAGGTACAATCCACTTAATATTCGGATACTTACTAAATACATTCTTTTGACTCATATAAATAATTGTACGAGTTGTATCAAAGATAAATTCCATAAGTGGCGGAGGTACTTCTTCGCTCATCGCTTTAATAGCTGGCTTGGGTTCATTCGGATGAATGGCTACAGTTGCTTGACGTTCATTTAATCTTTCAAATATCGGCGCTAAACGCTCATCACCTAAATATACGCCACGTGCATTCGTTGGTAACGTGAACCCTAACGCATGCTGTTCATCTAATGCTTTATCTATAAATTGAACACTCTGATCGACTAAGGGCAGGGGTAATGTTGCGAAGAAACCAATACGTTCGCTATGTTCCTGCACGATATTTGAAGCATAGTCGTTCACTTCTTCAGCAAGTTTTAACATCTCGTCATCAGGTGCAACGCTAATGTGCGGGCTCGAAATCGATAATACACCATATTCAATATCTTGTTTCTTCATTAATTCTAAATATGATTCTACTGAAAATGGGGGCGTCTTAACGCCGTCACCTTCACCATTAAAATAGTCATCAAGAAATTGGCTATAACCAGGTGAAATGTAATGTGCATGTAAATCTATCTTCTTCATTGAGCAAACTTCCTTTATAGAAATAACTGATTTTAAATATTTTGTATAATGTTGCGATATTTTAAAACTAGGCAGCAGTTCTGTATATAAGAGTAAACGTTACTTATTTATTTTGAGTATGGTTTATAACTCTAATGTTTCTCTTCTTCATCATCTTTCTCAGTTAACCATTTATCTAATTGGCGATAGTATTTATTAACTTCATCAGGTCTATCTATACCTGGTAAGTCATGGTTAACATCATACCCTAGTTCATTGAGCGCATATGATAAACAAGCATAACTTTCTCGGTATTCACTAAATTCTGAGTTAGGTAAATTAATAGTCGTTGGAATGACAGGAGTTAATTTATCTTTTTCATAAATACAACTTAAATTAGAAATATACCAAACGTCATCATTGTCTTTTTCAAGACAGTAGATAATTTTAGTGTCTGAATCCAATTGCATTTCTACGTTTTTAATATCTACTCGAAACTGGATTGTTGCTTGCATAATTGCTACAGCACGATGGTTATTAATCCACATTTGTGTATTATAAATTTGATGTGGCGCGTATCGATTCATTGCTTCAGAGGAGGATACAAATTCTTCTCCAGTACCATTAAACCAAGAAATGCTCACATGTGAGTCTTTAGCGAAACAAGTTCTCATGCTATCCCATAAGGCATTATCGCGACAAAAACGTTCGAATTGAATTAATTCTAAAATGTTTTCTTTATCTAACAAAGTTTCTTGAGTATAAGGTTTATTTCTTTCAAATAACATTTAATAAACTCCCTTTAATACTTTAAGCTAAGATTAGTTCCAGATTTTGAGTAATACTTCTGCGAATCCTTCAGGCTTTTGTACATAACCTAAGTGACCACCAAGGATATCTACAATATTAATTCCCGTTTCATCTTTAATATAGAAGTTAACTTCTTGAGGGAAAGAACCTTTGGAATCAGTCCCATTAAGTAATGTGATGATATCTTTATGCTGATTTAAATCTTCTAAAGAGATATCAGATTCTGTATATTGGCGGATTTCATATTTAAACCAACCTAACATTTCTTCAAAACGTTTTTTACTCTCTGCATCATCTTCTGCTTGAGCAGGTTTAGACATTGATTGTGCATCAATAGAACTAATATTTAATGCTTCACCGAAAAGTTTCATAGCTTGAGGCATGCCTTCATTCACAGCAATATCAATAATTTCAGCATTCTTATCTTGCCAATATTTAGCATTCGGTAAGAATGTATTAATCGGTGGTTCATGAAATGCAATTTGCTTCACAACATCAGGATGTTCTTTTAGGACATGCATTGCAACGATAGCACCTGAACTTGAGCCTAAAACATATACGGGTTCGTCACTTAATGACTTAGCTAATTCAGCAATATCTTGTGCATCACGTTTCACGCGATAACGACTCTCTGGGTTAGATACTTCCTCTGGTAATGATTCAGTTAATTCACTTTGTCCATATCCTCGACGATCTACAGCTACAACTGTAAATTTTTCTTGTAATTGTTTAGCTAGTGGCATGTAGATATCACCAGTTCCATTCGCACCAGGGATTAAAATAAGAACTGGTCCATTGCCAACTTTATGATAACGTAATTTTGCGCCTTGCAATTCTAATGTTTCCATCATTGAAACCTCCATTTAAATATTTTTCGTATTAAAGAAAAGACACACTTATATATTTCGTGTAAGTGTTACTCAAGACCTAATAATTTAGCTCCGTTTTTATAGCTGATTTTTTCTTTTTCCTCTTCAGTTAAATCTAATTCGTCTAAGAATGTACCCAATTTTTCAGGTTCAACATAAGGGTAATCTGCTGAATATAAAATTCTGTCGACGCCAACTTCTGCTTTCACTAAATCAAATTGTGGTTTAGTTAACATTCCACTTGGCGTAATATAGAAGTTATTTTTGAAATAATAACTAATAGGATGTTCTAGATGGTCAGCAAATAAAATATCATCCATACGTTCTAAGAAGAATGGAACAAATTCGCCCCAGTGACCGATGATCATGTTGAGGTTAGGGTGACGGTCAAATACACCTGATAGCACAAGGTGAATGGCATGAATACCTACATCTACGTGCCAACCATAACCGAAGCAAGCAAATGTAGCTGCTGTGACATCTGAGTAGTTACCTTTGTAATAAGCTTGGTAGACATCGCTTTGAACTGGAGAAGGATGTAAGTAAATAGGGTCATTTAAATCTTCAGCTACAGCAAAGATGCCATCATATTCATCTTGGTCTAGGAAGCCACTCTTAGGATGTCCCATAATTAATGCGCCTTTAAAACCTAATTCTTTTACACATCGTTTAAATTCTTCTTCTGCTGCTTTAGGTTCATTAATTGGTAATGTAGCAAATCCTACAAATCGATCTGGGTGTTCATTGATATATTGTGCTAACGTATCATTTGCTTTTTTGCATAATTCGATTGCACGTTCGCCTTCAAGATTAGAAGGGGCACCATTTCCATAAGATAATACTTGCATTTCAACGTCATGTTTATCCATGAATTGAATACGTGCATCATGATGTTTGATTTCATCTGCATCAGTAAAACCAGATTTTTCTTCAAGGCCTTTTAACATCGTTTGCATAGGTACACCTTTAGGATAAGATGTCATATGTTTCATTGTTTCTTTTTGTATATCCTCAACAACATAATGTTCTTCAAAGTTTATACTTTTCATTGTGTATTTCCTCCCTAAGATAATAAATATCTTAATAACTAATTATATATGTGTAATTTTCATTGATTTCATTGAAAATTTTCCCGTTAAACATGAGTCCAAACTTGTTAATGATTTACCACGACATTGTGCCATTACCATCAATAAATGTTCCTGTAGGACCATTTTTATCAATAGTAGCAAGTTTTACGATAGGTTTTACACCTTCTGAAGCAGGTTTAGAGTTGTTACTGAAATCACCAACTAAATCAGTATTAGTAGAACCTGGATCTGCTGCATTAATTTGAATGTGTGGTAAGCCTTTAGCATACTGTACAGTCATCATTGTGACCGCTGATTTAGAAGAACAATACGCAAGTGAATTAACTTGCGATTCAGCAGTATCTGGGTTTGTAACCATTCCAAATGAACCCAATCCGCTACTCACATTTACAACTACAGGCTGCTCTGATTTCTCTAATAATGGAATAAAGGTATTCATCATGCGTACAATACCAAAAACATTTGTGTTATATACCTTTTCGACGTCTTTAGCAGTAAAATCAGCGACTTTAGCGAATCCTCCTGAAATACCGGCATTGTTTATAAGTACATCAACACGGCCTTCTTTATTTGAAATAGTTTCAAAGGCTTGTTGAACTGATTTATCATCACTTACATCTAGTTGAACATAGTCAACGCCTAATTCTTTTGAAGCTTGTTGACCACGTTCTTCATTTCTAGATCCTATATAAACCTTGTAGCCTTTCGCTTTTAATTCTTTAGCTGTCTCATAACCTAAACCTTTATTTCCGCCAGTAATTAGTGTAACTTTTACCATTCATGAACACCTCAATTAATTTAAATATAGTTTTATTAAGTTATCTCTTATTTCATTATTTGAAAGTTGTCTTTTATTTTTTTGAATTTCATAAGCTTTAGTAGAAAGTGATTTTAATAACATATCAGTTTTAAATATGGCCCAAGAATCATCCTCGCCATCTTTAAATAAATCATAGTAAAAATTAAATAAATCAGAGAAAAATTGGCTTTGATGAAATTGAGACTTACTATTACTTTCCTCAATACAGTTTAATAAATCACTATTTTCATATTTAAATGTCAAAAAAACATCTAGGGAGTGTTCCATCTTCTCTTCTTTAGAATTAGATGAAGCAGCTACATCATTCATTTTTTGAATAATTTCATCGAAATCATGCTCGATAATGTGATAACACAAATCGCTTTTATCCTTAAAATGCCGATAAAGTGTTCCCATACCGATACCAAGTTCTTTAGAAATTCTATTCATACTGATTGTCTCAACGCCGTATTGTTTAAATAGTTCGATCGCTTTATTCTCGATACGTTGACGGTTTAGAAGAGCATCTTTACGCAATGTATTCACCTACTTAATGAGCTAATGTTGACAAACGGATAACGATCCGTTTATTATAAATCTCACTTACTTGGAATTCAAATATAATGCTAATTAAAAAATAAGATGAAAGTGGGACACTATAATATGTCACTAAATAAAGAGCAAAGACGTATCACTGCTATAGAATTACGAGAACATTTCCATAATTCAAATTTAAATATTGAAGACATAGCAAATAAAATGAGTATTTCGGTTGAAGAAGTGGAAAAGGTATTAAACATGAATGCTCCTAGCGGTTTCTTTGGTAATCAGTTACAAAGATTTATCCATCGCGTTTGGGATGTTCGTGACATTATAAATTCAAATATTAAAGAAAATGGTCTAACACCTGAAGAATATACCTATTTAAAAGGCGAAAAAGAAGATTATTGGTTCTTACAATAGGAGAGATAAACATGAGTAAAAGTATATTAGTCATTGGTTCAACTGGTAAACAAGGAACTGCTGTTGTTAAACAATTATTGGAAGATGGTTGGCATGTGCGTGCGTTTACTAGAAATAAAAATAATGAAAAATTAACATCAATTCATAATGGTCAATTAGAGATTTTTGAGGGCGATTTGAGTGATAGAGAAAGCTTGACTCAAGCGATGGCTGATCAATATGGAGTATATAGCGTTCAGCCTATTATTCCAGACCATGTTGAAGAGGAATTAAAGCAAGGTGAACATATTATCGAAACTGCTGAAGAACAAGGAGTTAAGTATGTCGTTTATAGCACAGCGGGTGGTGTAAATCGTGATAGAACAGGTCCTCACTTTGAAGCATTAGCACAATTAGAAAATAAGATAAAAGCATCTCGTTTAGATTTTACAATTATTAAACCATCGTTTTTTATGGATAACTTCTTAAGAATCACTAAAGTTTCAGACGGAGAAATTAAAATCCCAGAATTTATCAACCCTGAAGTTAAATTTGCAATGACTTCTTCTATTGATATTGCTAAAATTGCGTCAGCACTTTTCAAAGATCCTAAAACATATAATCATCAAGATATAGAAATTGCTTCTGATGAGCTGACTCTAAATGAAGTAGTCAAAACTTTTGCAACCGTAACAGGTAAACCAACTGAAATTGAAGGCGAATTTACGAGTGGCACTGCTGAAAGAAGTTGGCTTGAAAATAAAGGTTATGTTATAGATTTTGTACAAATGGAACGTCTTAATCCCACGCGCTTAACACTTGATGAATGGATTACTCAAGCGGCATTTTAAACTTGAAATCGTCTAATTATAAATGAGAGGTGACATGTACGATGCATTCAATGTGGTTTAATCTAAATGTAAAAGATTTAGATCGTAGCGAACAGTTCTTTAAGTCTCTAGGATTTGAAATTAATAAAAATCCAGAAATGTTAGATAAAATGTTAGGTATTACAATTGGACAAAAGATTGTGATATTGATAGAAAATAATCACTTCGAGTCTGTATCACATCAAGATGTCGATTCAAGCCCTAATGAAGTGATGGTTTCGTTAGGTGTTAAAGAAAATAAAGACGTTGATGAATTATTAGCGAAAGTAGAACCTGCTGGTGGAACAATTATTGAAAAACCAGGTGTAAGACAAGGGTATTATGGAGCAATGTTTAAAGATCCTGATGGGCATAAGTTTAATTTTCTTGTTTGTTAAATAAGCGTGAAAAAATATATAAATAGGCACCGTGTATTCTCATTCAGTACATGGTGCCTTTTACTATATCTTTTGGTTTGATTTTAAAAAATGAAAACTTCTCACAATTTGTGAGGAATTGACGTGACTATGAAGAAAAATATCAACTTTCATCAGATACATATTGAAGTTGTTCGATTTACCATAAAACGGTGAATATTAATGAAATTGTTCAATTTGTTATAAATATTTATAATAAAGGAATTATTAGAGCTATTGGAATAGATAAAAAAGACAAATTATTCTAGTATTTGATTGTTTTTGATTGTTTGGGGTATTATATAACTTATAAGAATAAATGATTTGATTTTGAGAAAAATTGTTTATTAGATTAAAAAGGGGTATCTAATTTTACATATCGATTTCAGTCATAAATATACTCCATGAAATGGAGAAGGAAAGGTTATGGCAGATAAACTGCAAAGAGAATTAAGCAATAGGCATATCCAATTAATTGCAATTGGTGGTGCTATTGGTACAGGATTATTCCTGGGCGCAGGTGCTTCTATTCATTTAGCAGGACCATCCATATTACTTACTTATATTATAGTAGGTTTTATATTATTTATGTTTATGAGAGCGATGGGAGAGTTGCTCTTATCGAACTTAGGTTTCAAGTCATTTGGTGACATTGCCCATCATCATATAGGTTCAATGGCAGGATTTATGGTTGGTTGGACTTATTGGTTAACTTGGATTATTTCAGGTATGGCGGAAGTTACCGCTGTAGCCAAATACGTCGACTTCTGGTATCCAGACATGCCTAACTGGATTACTGCAGCAGCTACAATATTAGTATTAGTAGCATTGAATTTATTTAGTGCCAAATTATTTGGTGAACTTGAATTTTGGTTATCTATTATAAAAGTTATTACAATTTTAGCTTTAATTATTGTTGGTATTGTAATGGTAATCTTTGCTATGAAGACGGATTACGGTCCAGCGACGGTAACTAATATTTGGAAAGAAGGCGGCTTCTTCCCAAATGGTGCCTCAGGATTCTTTATGTCATTCCAAATGGCAATATTCTCATTTATTGGTATTGAATTGATAGGTATTACAGCAGGGGAAACTAAAAATCCTCATGAAACAATACCTCAAGCAATTAATAACGTACCATTCCGAATTTTAATCTTTTACATAGGTTCATTAGCAGTCATTATGTCAGTAGTTCCTTGGGACAAACTAGATCCTGCAGAAAGTCCTTATGTTAAATTATTCGGATTAATAGGAATTCCTTTTGCTGCTGGAATTATTAACTTTGTTGTATTAACTGCAGCGGCTTCATCATGTAACAGTGGTATATTTGCGAATAGCCGTACAATGTTTGGCTTAGCTGGAAGAAACCAAGGTCCACCGTTTTTACATAAAACAAACAAAAATGGCGTTCCATACAATGCAATTTTAGTTACTTGTGGATTATTAGGCATTGCAGTAATATTAAATGCGATTTTTAAAGATGCTACTAAAGTATTCGTTCAAATCACTACTTTCTCTACTGTGTTGAATATTTCAATTTGGGCAGTTATTATGGTAGCTTATATTGGATACTTAAAGCATAATCCTGAGCAACATAAAGAAAGTAATTATAGAATGCCTGGTGGTAAATACACGGCATATGGTATTTTAGTATTCTTTGCTTTCATTTTTGTTATTTTACTTATTAATAGTAGTACGCGATTAGCAGTTCTATTTATTCCAGTTTGGGTTCTAGTATTATTCTTGATGTATCAAAATTACAAAAAAGAATCTCGTAAAGCTGAAATTCCAACAGAAGATGATGCAGAAACTACAGAAGAATAATAGTTAAAAACACTTCCTCTATTACAGAGGGAGTGTTTTTTATACAAAAAATCCCTAAGAAAGAGTAAAAATAATATCTTTCTTAGGGAATCATTTATCTTAAATAATATTAACTTTAATTTTTCGATTGTCATTGATGATATATCTTAAGTTTTCTCTAAATTGTTTTGCTTCTGGAATATTCTGAATCGCATAGTCATGAAGCATATGACTTCCAATAAGTAAATTATGGCTAATTCCTTCAGAGTTTAAATTTACGAGATAACTTAATTACGTCAGGATAAAGTAATTCATGTGTTCCTACTGAAAGAGTGATGTGACCGAGATTGTTAAAGTCTCCATTAATTGGAGATACTTTATAATTGTCTAACTCATCACTTTCAGCCCATATTTTAGCAAATGTTTTAAGTCCTTCTTTACCAATCATACTATCAACTTTTTCGTAATGAGGTATTTCTGGATTTGTAAATGTGGCATCAACCACTGGTGATATAGTGATAATATGACCTGGTTGAGGTAAATTAATTTCATTAAGATACTGCGCGTAGCTTAACGCGATATTACCACCTGCAGAATCTCCCATAATGATAATTTGGTCGGATGAAGACACAGAATCTAAAAGATTACGATAAATTTGAGTCATTAAATCAAATGTTGCACGTTTGCCACTTTGAGGCACTTTGGGGTATATAGGTGCAATAACTTCTGCGTTGTAATCAGTAGCAAGTTGATCCATCATTTGATAATGCTCTTTGAATGGACCTGCGACCCAAGAACCACCATGCATATATAAAATCTTTAACTGATGTGGATCATTTTGATGATTAACATAGTACGTATGTGTACCATAATATTCTCGTATATCCACTCTATGATTAAATCTATATTTTGTAGCTTTGAAAGGTTTGCTATTTTCGATTTGAGCCATTTTAAGCATTTGATCAATCTTCTTCGGATTAATAAAGTATTGTTTGCCACGTGAAACATGATTGAATTTTTCTTTTAAAAAAGCTCTTATAACTACGCTTTTCAATTAATTTAGTATATAAGTAAGAGCTCACAATAGCTGCACCTGTTGTGGCACCAACAGAACATGCAATTTTTTTCCACATAACGTTACCTCCCTTGTGTCAATGATTGTAGTATATCTTCGTGTAAATATTAAATCATACGGTTTTCGCATAATTTGAAAATTTGTAAGATAATAGCAAAATAATTATCTAAATTTTCTGAAAACGTTATATACTATTACTCATAGTCTTGAGACGCGTGTATGAATATCATTAAATATCCCTCTAAGTTATTGCATCTAAGAATCATTTACTTGAATCATACTTTGCGAATCAAGACTTTGTCTTTATACATAATTATTACTCAGCACATTGGGAGGTTTAAGTCATGTCAGCTATTAGAAATATCGACGGACCAAAGGATTTTATTTTTAGAGTTTTATCAGGGGTAGCAATTGGAATTGTCGCAGGACTCGTTCCAAATGCGATTTTAGGAGAGATTTTTAAATATTTAATACAATATCAGCCTATTTTTAAAACTTTACTAGGAGTCGTGCAAGCCATCCAATTTACTGTACCGGCCCTTATCGGTGCACTTATTGCTATGAAATTTAATTTAACACCATTGGCAATTGCCGTGGTTGCTAGTGCTTCTTATGTTGGAAGCGGTGCAGCTCAATTTAAAAATGGTGTATGGATCATCGCAGGTATAGGGGACCTTATTAATACGATGATTACAGCTGCAATTGCAGTATTATTCATATTATTAATTGAAGAACGTGTAGGAAGTATGGCCCTTATAATCTTTCCGACAATTGTAGGCGACCTATCAGCAACAATAGGTATTTTTACATTACCTTATGTGAGATTAATTACTACAGGTATTGGAAATATGTTGAATAGCTTTACTGAATTACAGCCTGTTCTTATGAGTATGTTGATATCTATGGTATTTAGCTTTATTATTATATCGCCATTATCAACCGTCGCAATTGCAATGGCAATTGGCCTATCAGGTATTGCAGCTGGTTCGGCATCAATAGGTATAGCCGCTACAGAAGTTGTCCTTCTTATTGGTACGAGCCAAGTGAATCGCTTAGGCATTCCTTTATCAATTTTCTTTGGTGGCGTAAAAATGATGATGCCTAATATGGTCAAGTATCCTGTGATTATGGTACCAATACTTATCACAGCAGCATTATCAGGTATCGCATCAGGTATCATTGGTATTGGTGGAACAAAGGAATCAGCGGGCTTCGGATTTATAGGTATGGTAGGACCTATTAACGCTTTTAAATTTATGCATGTTGATTCAGTATGGTTAAGTCTGTTACTGATTATAGTTACGTTTTTTGTAGTGCCGTTTTTAATTGCTTGGATTTTAGATTTATTATTACGGAAAGTAATTCATCTATATCGTAATGATATATTTAAATTTATGGGATAGAGTAGAGTCTCTTCGATGTGTGATACATTGAGGAGATTTTTTCTGTGCTAAAATAAAAGTGTAAAATCGGATGTTTATTGTAATAAAAATATAGAGGGTGAAAACATGTCGCATCACATCGACACATTACAGTTGAAAGTGGAGCAGTTAAGTAGAAAGACCCATGAGTTAGGTATACCTGTCATGATCATTTTTGAAGGGATACCCGCGTCTGGTAAGACACGTTTGTCAAATGATTTATTACTTCAATTAGACGCGAAGTATACAAACTTTATCGCTACGAAATCTCCAGAAACATACGATTTAAGATATCAATTTTTACAAAAATATTGGAATACTCTGCCACAAAAAGGTTACATCAACATTTATTTTAGAAGCTGGTATTCACATTATCTTGATTATAAGGAAAATAAAATCAAACATCATCAATATGTTAATTATGATTCATTACTTAAACAAATTAGTAATTTCGAATCAATGTTGAAGAAAGATAATTATGAAATAATTAAGTTCTTTATAGAAATAAATGAAGAGAAACGTCAAGCTCATATTCAACAAACTAAAAGTAACCCGTTAATGAGATGGAAGGTTCAAGAATATGAGGAGGTAATATCCCAAGATGTTTATTTAAATGAAATGAGACGTATTATACACAATTGTAATGATTGGCAAGTCATTGATTATACGGTTAGAGAACAAGCAATAACAAACATGTATCTACATATAATAGAAAGATTAGAATATGCGCTTGAAAAATACCAAAAACATGAAGAATATATAGATGGAGAATTTAATAGTCATTTCTCAACGTCGTTATTTAATATTGAAGAATCTAAAATTAAGAAAAAAGATTACCAACATCAAATAGTAGAATTACAAATCCGTATGAGAGAAATTCAATTTGCGTTGTACAAACGTAAAATCCCTTAAGTTTTAGTATTTGAAGGTATGGATGCTGCAGGTAAGGGTGGGAATATTAAACGTATCAGAGAAAAGTTAGATCCGACTGGTTATGAAGTTAATGGAATCAGTGAGCCTACAGATGTTGAAAAGAATCATCATTATTTATGGAGATTCGCTACAAAAATGCCTAAATCAGGACACATCGAAATTTTTGATCGCAGTTGGTATGGAAGAATATTGGTGGAACGAGTCGAAGGATTTGCAGAGCATCATGAATGGAAACGCGCATATGATGAAATTAATCAGTTTGAGAGAATGTGGACGGATGAAGGTACCATAATTATCAAATTCTTTTTATGCTTAGATAAAGAAGAACAATTGCAACGTTTTAAAGATAGAGAACAAAATCCAAATAAGCAATGGAAAATTACAGACGAAGATTGGCGTAATAGAGAAAAATGGGATATGTATTTAGAAGCCAGTCAAGATATGATTAAGTATACGAATACGAAGTTAGCGCCATGGCATGTGATAAAAGCAGATCATAAAAAAACAAGTCGTCTCGAAGTTCTCAAAACGATTATTAAAAGATGCGAAGACGTTTTATAGATAAGAAAAAGTTGTATCAGAGGATGAATTTCAAGAATATTTCTTTGAAATTCATCTTTTTTACTTTTTTGTTGGGTCAAATTAGATTATAGAATTATTATGGTAGTGTAACAAAAATGAAATCTGTAATATTACAGACTATTTGAAAGTTGGGTCAAACCAACCTAAAAACTAATGTAAAACCACAAATACCAATGTAATTTTAAACAATTTTTAAGAAATTATATGTTACAAAGAGAAATGTTTTTGTTTCAAGATTACAAAATTAAACTCCTATTGTAATTTTTTGTAAGGAACGTGTAATATACAAACGAGATTTTTGTGGTATAGTGAATACCGTCAAAAGTTAACAAAAAACATTTTCAATGTAGCACAACGAAATCAAACACTTAGAATATAATTTACAAATTTTAATTTTAAAACATATTTGGAGGATTTTATATTATGAAAAAGACAGTTATCGCTTCATCATTAGCAGTATCTTTAGGAATTGCAGGTTATGCATTAACAGGTAACGAAGCTCACGCTTCTGAAACTACTAACGTAGATCAAGCTCACTTAGCTGATTTAGCTCAACACAACCCAGAACAATTAAACTCTAAACCAGTTCAAGCTGGTGCTTACGATATCCACTTCGTAAACAATGGTTTCCAATACAACTTCACTTCTAATGGTACTAACTGGTCATGGAACTATGCTCAAGTTGGTTCAACTACTCAAGCATCAGCTGATTACACTAAATCATACAGCCAAGAAAGTTCAAACCAATCAGTAAGTTCAAACCAACAATCAAGCAATACAAGTGTTAAAGCTGTTTCAGCTCCAACTACTTCAACACATAATTACAGCACTTCAACAACTTCATACTCAGCACCATCAAGCTCAGCTTCAACTGGTGGTTCTACTAAAGCTCAATTCTTAGCTGCTGGTGGTACTGAAGAATTATGGAACGCTATTGTAATGCCTGAATCAGGTGGTAACGTTAACGCTTCTAACGGTCAATACCATGGTTTAGGTCAAACTAACCAATCTTGGGGTTACGGTTCAGTATCTAACCAAACTAAAGGTATGATTAGCTACGCTAACAGTCGTTACGGTTCAATCAGTAACGCAATTTCTTTCCGTCAAGCTAACGGTTGGTGGTAAGATATAGTTTATAACTGGAAAGACAATTCGAGTTATAATCTTTGAGGATGACAATATGTCATCCTCTTTTTTTATGCAATTTTTTAGTAGTGTAGAATAACATGGCATTTGCGTTTCGCATCTGATATGAGAGGGAATATAATCGAATAACTATTTAAGGTTTTATTTGTAAATAGAAAGCTGTGAAAGTATGAAAGCTATTAAATCTATAACTCGCCTTATTATTTTGCACAGTTTATTTTGGTTTGTCGTTCAAATGTCTATTGCACATTTAGGTACACGTATCCCTAAATCATTTTTTGAAAAGTATTCATATTTATTTCGATCTTTTCAATGGGAAGAAAATGGTGAACTTTGGGATCATACTTTAAAGGTAAGTAAGTGGAAAAGATTGATACCTGAAGGTGCTCAAATTAATAAGGATATCTATGATAAAAGCAAGTTATCATTAAATATTGAAGAGACGCGTCGCTTATTATTGGAAATGAGACGTGCAGAATTGATACATTGGATTTCCATTTTACCTGTGTGGCTATTTGTAAAAGCTCCACGGTACATCAAAATGATTAACATTGCGTACGTACTGTTTAGCCATCTTCCAGTGATTGTAGCACAACGATATAATCGTCCAAGAATCGAACGTTTAATACGTATAATTGAAAAGCGAGGTAAGTAATATAACTCAATCCATCTTAGTTATTGGTGGTGGTTTAGGAGGGATATCCGCTGCTATTCGAATGGCTCAAAGTGGTTATAAAGTAACATTATTTGAGCAAAATAATCATATTGGGGGAAAGGTGAATCGTCTAGAAGAACAGGGTTTTGGCTTTGACTTAGGTCCATCTATTTTAACCATGCCATACATATTCGAGCGTCTTTTTAACTATAGCGGGAAAAATATGGCTGATTATATCGAAATTGAAAGATTGCCGTTACAATGGCGGAGTTTCTTTCCTGATGGTGAAATCATTGATCTATATGAAAATACTGAAGCAACTTTACTTAATAATTTGCAGTTAGGTCAAGAAGATAAGAAGGAACTCGACAATTATTTAAAATATACTAAGCGTATACATCGTTTTACTGAAAAGGGATATTTCAATTTTGGCTTAGATACGTTACGTGAAATTATAAAATATCATGGAACTTTTAAAGCATTGCGAGGTTTTGATTACTTTTCAACAATGCAACAAGCAATTCACCGTTATATTTCGAATCCAAAATTAAGAGATATGCTAGGTTACTTTATTAAGTATGTAGGTTCTTCTTCCTATGATGCACCTGCAGTTCTCTCAATGTTATTTCATATGCAACAAGAACAAGGATTATGGTATGTCAAAGGTGGAATTCATAAATTAGCACTGGCGCTAAAACAATTGGCTATTGAAGAAGGCGTGGACATACAAATGGGTGTTGCTGTTGAAAATATTAAAACGTATCATCAACGCGTTACGAGCGTACGTTTAAGTAGTGGGAAGTATGTTGAAGCGAATTATATAATTTCGAATATGGAGGTCATCCCTACCTATAGAGAGTTGTTGCATTTTAATCAACAAAAAATTGACCAACTCGAAAGCACATATGAACCTGCAAGCTCAGGTTATGTATTACATTTAGGGGTAGACAAATCCTATTCTCAACTTGCTCATCATAATTTCTTTTTCTCAAAGGACTCTAAGAAGAACTATGATGAAATATTCCATCAAAAGGTATTACCTCAAGATCCGACAATCTATTTAGTGAATGTTAATAAAACGGATGAACAACAAGCGTCACAAGGATATGAAAATATTAAAGTCTTACCACATATACCCTATATTCAAGATAAACCATTTAAAAAAGAAGAATATGCAGCGTTTAAAGAACGTGTGCTAACGAAATTAGAACGAATGGGACTGACTGATTTGAGAGCGCATATTATATTTGAAGATATTTGGACGCCTGAGGATATCCGACATAATTATCGTTCAAATAGAGGAGCTATATATGGTATAGTCGCAGATAAGAAGAAAAATAAAGGGTTTAAATTTCCTAAGCAAAGTGAGTACTTTGACAATCTCTTCTTTGTGGGAGGCTCTGTAAATCCAGGTGGAGGTATGCCAATGGTAACGTTAAGTGGCATGCAAGTTGCAGACAAAATTAATGCTATTGAAGCGGGAAGGAGTTAGAAAGAATTGAAACTTATACAACTCCTTTTATCATTAGCATCTGTTATTTCATTAATTTGTGGAAAATTTATATATAATAGAAGACATACATTATCTCGCTCGAAACATAGTACTATTCATAGCAATGAATTAACAGTTATTATACCAGCTAGAGATGAAGCTCAAAGGTTACCAAACTTGTTAAGATCTTTGACTAAGCAACGTGGCATCTATGAAATTATAGTTATGGACGATGCGTCTCAAGATGGGACGAGTGAGGTTGCCAAAGCTTATGGAGCAACTGTTTATGAAACTAAAGAAGATAGCCAATGGTATGATAAATCTCATGCGTGCTATCAAGGAGCCCAACATGTTCAAACGCCATTAATGATGTTTGTTGATGCAGATGTCATCTTTAATAGTCATGCTATTGAGGCGATATTAAATTCATTTGCTCAGCAAGGGAATCAAGGACTATTAAGTATTCAACCTTACCATGAGACTTTTAAATTTTATGAGAGTCTTTCGGCTATCTTTAATTTAATGACGATTGTCGGAATGAATCGATTTTCAAGTTTAGCGAGTAAATCTAATGATTATACGGCTTTTGGGCCTGTCACAATAATGAATAAAGAGGATTACTTTAAAACAGGTGGTCATAAAAATGCACGCAACACTATTATAGAAGGCTTTGCATTAGGAGAGGCATTTAGTCAATCTAACTTGCCAATTACGGTATACGAAGGTAGTGAATATGTTAAGTTTCGCATGTATGAAGAAGGACTTCGCTCACTTATACAAGGATGGACAAAGCATTTTTCAGTAGGAGCCAATCAAACTGAACCTCAAGTAATGTTGGCGATTATTATGTGGTTAATGGGCTCACTCACATCAACAATGGCTTTACTACTTGGATGGATTGCTAAACCGATATCGCTAATATTTTCCGGAATTGTTTATATTTTATATACATGGGAATTTGTAAGTTTACATAGAAGAGTGGGTGCTTTTTCAATAATATTGCTCATTCTTCATCCAATTTTGTTTGTGTTCTTTATTATTATCTTCATAAACTCATGGCGACACGCTCATTTTTCAAAAAAGGTAAAATGGAAGGGTCGTACATTTGATATAAGTTGAATTTTATACTAGGCCATTAAATTATAGGAGGAATTCCATGACATCGAATGAAAAAAACTTTAAATACTGCCATCAAATTATGAAAGAACATTCTAAAAGTTTTTCTTATGCTTTTGATTATTTACCTGAAAATGAACGCAAAGCAGTATGGGCGATTTATGCAGTATGTCGAATTATAGATGACAGTATTGACGTACATGAAAATCCTCAAATACTTAAAAATATACACGACGATATTATAACTATCGAGAAAAATCATGACGTTGAAAACTACGAATTTAAAAGCAATCAAATGATTATGGAAGCTTTGTATACAGTTTCCCAAAATTTCACAATTGAATATCAATCTTTTTATAATCTCATTCAAACTGTATATGAAGATCAGGATTTTGAGATGTTTGAAACTGATGATGAATTATTAAACTATTGCTATGGCGTAGCAGGTACAGTGGGAGAAGTATTAACTCCTGTACTAGCAGAGCAACCTAACGAAGAAACGTATCGAATCGCGCGTAAACTAGGAGAAGCACTCCAAATAACCAATATTTTAAGAGACGTAGGTGAAGATTTTGAGAATGACAGAATTTACTTTAGTAAGTCGAGTTTGTCTCGATTTGATGTCTCTATTGAAAATGATTTTAACAATGGAGTGTCACAGCAATATATTGATTTATGGGAGCATCATGCGAAACTAGCTCAAGAAGACTATGATATTGCACTATCAAATCTTGGTGTTTTCAATAAAGAAGCGCAACCAATTATTGAATTAGCTTCAATTATTTACCGTGGCATATTAGATGAAGTGAGAAAAGCTTCCTATACATTACATCGTCGTGTCTACGTTTCTAAATTAGATAAGGTAAAAATGTATAAAACAATAAAAAAGAAATATCATTTATAGGTGGAATGTAGTATGAATATTGCTGTAATAGGAGCAGGCGTCACTGGATTAGCAGCGGCAGCAAGACTTGCTTCGCAAGGTAATAATGTAACAATTTTTGAAAAAAATGGGTATCCAGGTGGTCGAATGAGTCAATTCACAAAAGATGGCTTTACCTTTGACAAAGGTCCTTCTATCGTGATGATCCCGAGGTATACAAGGCAGTATTTGAAGAAAGCGGTAAGAAATTTGAAGACTACGTAGATATGGAACAATTGCGCTATATTTATGATGTTTACTTTGAGAAAAATGACAAAGTAAGAGTACCTACTGATTTAGCCGAACTTCAAGAAACGCTTGAAAGTATTGAACCAGGTACGACACATGGGTTTATGTCATTTTTAACTGATGTTTACAAGCGATATGAAATTGCGCGCTATCATTTTTTAGAGAAAACATATAGAAAGGTTACGGATTTCTATAATGTAGATTCGCTTATTAAAGGTTTGAAATTAAAAACATTAAACAATGCTGATAATTTAATAGAAAATTATATTGATAATGAACGAATACAAAAATTATTAGCATTTCAAATGTTATATATAGGAATTGATCCAAAACGCGGCCCCTCTTTATACTCAATTATTCCTATGGTAGAAATGATGTTTGGTGTTCACTTTATTAAGGGGGGCATGTATGGATTAACACGTGGACTTGTTAAATTAAATAAAGATTTAGATGTGAATATTCAATTAAATTCTAATATAGAAGAAATCATCATCGACCCTAAATATAAGCGTGCTGATGGCGTAAGGGTTAATGGTCTTGTGCAACGATTCGATAAAGTATTATGTACAGCAGATTTTCCTTATGCAGCGGAAAAATTGATGCCTTCACATTCACCCGTAAAAAAATATAAACCTAGTAAAATTGAAAAATTAGATTATTCTTGTTCTGCATTTTTAATGTATGTTGGTATTGATAAAGATGTGACTAGCGAGATGTTGCTACATAATGTCATTTTTTCCCAACAATTCCGACAAAACATAGGTGAAATATTTAACGGTTCATTATCTGAAGATCCATCTATTTACGTTTATGTGCCTGCAGTTGGAGATCGGAGTATGGCACCTGAAGGTCAAACCGGTATCTATGTTTTAATGCCTACGCCAGAATTAAAAACAGGTCATATTGATTGGAAAGATGAAAATGTGATTAAGAAAGTTAAAGATATTATCTATCGTCAATTAGAGACAATTGACGTATTAGAGGATGTAAAATCAAATGTTATATCTGAAACTGTTTATACACCAATCGATTTTGAAAATGATTATAATGCGAAGTTTGGTACAGCATTTGGTTTAATGCCGACATTAGCCCAAAGTAACTAATACAGACCTCCAAATGTTTTGAGAGATTACAAAGATTTATATTTTGCTGGAGCGAGTACACATCCTGGTGCCGGAGTACCTATTGTATTAACTAGCGCTAAAATTACTGTAAATGAAATGTTGAAAGATATAGACAATAATATTTAGTGAAAATTAGGAGTCATTCAATTTGAAAAAGAGTCCATAAATGTTTGAAAATAAATCATTCGTTTATGGATTTTTTATATATTTAGTGGGAATTTTTTTGCTGATTCATAATAATTACCGTTATTCTAGAATTAGGGAAAGGGAGATAATTAACTTCACTTATCTGAAGATTGTTAATATTGACATAATTAATCTTGTTGATAAAATTGATAATAATAAGAGGATTGAGATTTAATAAAGGGGGCTTATAATGGTAATTTCAAATAGACTTGCTACAATCCCTGATAGTTATTTCGGAAAGACAATGGGGCGTAAAGTTGAACATGGACCTCTTCCGCTTATTAATATGGCGGTAGGAATTCCCGATGGAGAAACACCTAAAGGTATTATTGACCATTTTTCTGAAGCGTTACGTATTCCTGAGAATCAAAAGTATGGTGCTTTTCACGGGAAAGAGTCTTTTAAAGAAGCCATTGTAAATTTTTATGAACGACAATATGGTGTCACACTTCATAAAGACGAAGAAGTTTGCATTTTATATGGCACTTAAAATGGTTTAGTTGCATTACCAACGTGTGTAGTCAATCCTGGCGAAACGGTGCTTTTACCAGATCCAGGATATACTGATTATTTAGCTGGCGTCATGTTAGCAGATGCTAACCCTGTACCCCTAGAACTAGAGCCACTAAATTATCTACCTGATTGAAATAAAATTGATCCACAAGTTTTAAAAGACACTAAATTAATTTATTTAACGTACCCTAATAATCCTACTGGTTCTACAGCTACACAATCCGTATTTGATGAAGCAGTACAACGATTTAAAGATACAGATACTAAAATTGTACATGACTTTGCATATAGTGCCTTTGGGTTTGATGATAAAAACCCAAGTATTCTTGCATCGGAACATGGTAAAGATGTCGCTATCGAAATCTTTTCCTTATCCAAAGGATATAATATGTCAGGATTTAGAGTCGGATTTGCTGTAGGAAATAAAGACATGATTCAAGCTTTGAAAAAGTATCAAACGCATACTAATGCTGGAATGTTTGGAGCATTACAAGATGCCGCCACGTATGCTTTAAATAATTATGATGATTTTTTGATACAACAAAATGAAACATTTAGACGAAGACGTGACACATTTGAAGCAAAACTTAAAGAAGCAAAATTACCATTTGTTCATACTAAAGGTGGCATCTATTCCTGGTTGCGTACGCCACCAGGGTATAATAGTGAACAATTTGAAACGTTTTTATTGCAAGAGAAATCCATTTTAGTAGCACCAGGGATACCTTTTGGGAAAAACGGCAATCATTATGTGCGTATTTCTCTTGCATTAGACGATAAGCAACTAGAAGAAGCTACAGAGAGATTAACAGACCTTGCCAACATGTACAATGGCTAAATGTTAATCAGAGGGGATGATTGAGAATGACTAAAATTAAAATTATGAGTGTTAGAGATGAGGATTTACCTTATATTGAAGAATGGTCTAAGCGTAATAATATAGAAGTTGATTTATCAAGAGAGCAACTAACAGAAGATAATGTCGAGACAGTTTCAGGTAGTGACGGTCTCTCATTATCTCAAACTTTACCTATCTCTGAAGAAATTTATAAGAAGTTAGAATCATTTGGGATAAAACAAATCGCTAAAAGAAGTGCTGGATTTGATGATTATGATTTAGACTTAGCGACTAAATATAATCTAATTATTTCCAATGTGCCGTCATATTCACCACGTAGTATTGCTGAATTTGCGGTTACTCAAGCTGTTAATGTCGTACGTCATTCAAATCGTATTCAAAATAAGATGCAAGAGTACGATTTTAGATGGGAACCATCGATTTTATCGCAGTCTGTGAGTGATTTGAAAGTTGCTGTAATTGGTACTGGACGTATAGGTAGTATTGTAGCTCAAATATTTGCCGAAGGATATCGTAGTGAAGTAGTAGCGTATGATCCATTTCCGAATGAAAATGTGGCTAAGTATGTAACTTACAAAGATACTTTGCAAGAAGCGATTGAAGAAGCGGATATTGTGACTGTGCATATTCCAGCTACAAAATATAATCATCATTTGTTTAATGAGGCTTTATTTAGTTACTTCAAAAAGGGCGCGGTATTCGTAAATTGTGCAAGAGGTTCTTTAGTTGATACTTAAGCACTGATATCGGCGTTAGACCAAGGGCGATTGAAGGGAGTTGCCTTAGATACTTATGAACATGAAGTAGGTGTATTTACAACAGACCGGCGCGGAGAAGATTTGAACGATGAATTATTAAACTCATTAATACAAAGGGAAGATATTATTATAACACCGCATATTGCTTTCTATACTGAAGCAGCAGTGGAGAATCTTATTGTTGATGCCTTAGATGCTGCTATGGATGTCATAAATACCGGAGATACTCGTCTGAGAGTGAATTAGTTAAAATGAGCTTTTATAAGAATAACACTAACTATGATTCAACAACATATAAAGGATGGAACAACAATGCAAATCACTATACTTGGTTTTAACATATTTGCCAAAGGGGGAACTTCTAGAAGTAATATCAATTTAATTAAAGCTTTTTTGAAAAATGAACATACAGTTAACTATTTTAATTATAAAAAATTCGATCAAGCACAGAAAGATTTACTAATCCAAGAGGAAGACTTAGCGAACAATTCAGTTGATATTTTTTATTTAAACAACTTAAAGCAATTAGCAAAAACTCAATTATTAATTATTACTAGAGAAGCATTTTTTAAGTATTCGAGATTAATTAAAAAATATAACCCCAAAATAAAAATTGTTGGAGAAATACATGGACCACTAAAGTACATTACTGAAGATATAGATCTTTCGTTAGATACAATTGACTGTGTGAGAGTAAGTACTAAAAGTATAAAATCGGATTTTATTAAAAGGTTTAATTATAAAAATGTTTTTAACCAATACGTGAATACTGAACACATTCCCATTGATAAAATTACCAAAAATACACATAAACATTTTTTAATTAAATCACGATTTGAGGATGAAGTTAAAGATATTTCGTACGCGATAAAATTATTTAATTACATAATAAAAAATAAAAATACGATAAATATCAGACTCAATATTATTGGTTATGGCCCTTCAGAAACATTATATAAAAACTTGGTTAACTACTATAATCTGAGTAAATACGTCTACATTAATGGGTACCAACCTCAGAATTATATATATATTTCTACATCCCCTTATGAAACGCTTGGTTATTCTATTATTGAATCGATTTTTAAAGGTAACAGAGCTTTGATATATGGTGGAGATGATGGACTTCTAAAAGAAATTTATCAATCATATCATTGTACTGAATTTTTAACTAAAGACATTGAAAAAGATAGTGAGATTTTATTAGCATTTGCACAAAAAAATTATAATGATAAAGAAAGAATAGAAGACTGTGAAATGCTACGAGAAAAATTTAATTACAAAAATTATGCCGAAACTTACTTAAAAAATATAGATATTGCTATTAATTCTAAGGAAGTTAGGTTTAATAGTAATTACAAACTCGCAGTAGCAAGAAAAAGTAAGTTGAAAAAGGATAAAAATGAAGTTACTTTAAAAGAAAGAGCTAGACAATGTTATCAATGTATAAGAAAAGTATTTCATGTTATACATAGACCATTTTATCTTAGAAAATTAAATAAAATTAAACCTAGTAAAAAATATGTATTTATAGAATGTTTTCATGGTAAATCATTTAGTGGTGATCCGAAATATATTGCACATGCAATTCGTCGTCTGTATCCTGAAAAAGAGATTTTCGTAAGTTCTGTCAATGCATTAGTCGACATGGAAATAAGAGAAAATGGGTTTATCCCAACAAGACTCTCAAGTGACGATTATGTTAATAAATTTCGTAGAAGTAAATATATATTTATAAATGGTAATGCGATTGATAAAGTGTATAAACATCGAAATCAGGTTTTTGTAGAAACTTGGCACGGTCTACCTATGAAGAAAATGGTTAATGATCTTAACAACAAGAAAGAACGTATGATTCAGTTGAAAAATTTTCTTCCTAGAATGAAAAAGTGGGACTATTTATTAGTTTCTTCAGATTTAAATAAGAAAGTATTTGAGTCTGCTTTCCAAACCTCTAAAAATCCTTAGTTAAACATCCTTAATTATGGTGCGCCTAGAAATACGTATTTATTAAAAAATAATACACTTGAAGAACAAAATAGAATTAAACTTAAATACCTATTTAAGTTATCTGATAAAAAGAAATATATCTTATACTGTCCAACATGGAGAAGAAACGAAAGGGAAACAATTACTAATATAGATATCGAGAAATTAATAGATTATTTGCCTACAGAGTATGATATTATTATTAAACTTCACCCAAATGAAGGGGCTCTACGTAAATGCTACAGTCATATCAATGAACGCTTGCATTGTTTCTTTAATGAATTAGTTGATATCCAAGAGTTATATTTAATCAGTGAATGTATTATAACCGATTATTCGTCAACCATTTTTGATTATGCGCATTTAAATAAACCAATTATATTATTGCAAGAAGATGAAGAGCTATACCAAAAAGAAACTGGCTACTACTTTAATATATTCGATTATGGTAGTTTTACTATAGGCAGTAAGAACGAAGAGCTGTTAGCTCAACAAATCGTGGAACATGAAAGTGTTGACTATTCCAGATTGATTAACTTATTAATGACTAACGATTCAACGGATAGTTGCGAAAAGATATTAAAAGAGATTTTTGAAATATAATAAAAAATATAAATGCCTCAGTAAGATTTTACCTATCTTTCTGAGGCATTTATATTAGTAACTATTTTGTATCATAGCCTTGATCTTCAATAGCATCTTTCATTTGTGTGATGTTCACTTTTGAATCATCAAATTCTACACGAACGTTATTTTCTTCTAAATTAACTTCGGCAGATTGTACACCGTTTAAGTTTGCTAATGCTGATTCAACTGAATCTTTGCAATGTTGGCAGCTCATACCTTCTACTTGAATTATTTCTTGAGTCATAAGACTTCACTCCTTAAACGATATCTTCATCTATATTATAATCTTAAAACGCTATTCCGATTAATGAAAGTAATGGTAATCGGGAATTTATAATTTTATCTTTTTAAGGCGCAGTGCGTTTGTCACTACGCTAACTGAACTCAATGCCATGGCTGCTCCGGCTATCCAAGGCGCAAGTAAACCTAAAGCGGCTATAGGAATACCTGCGACATTGTATCCAAATGCCCAAAATAAGTTTTGACGTATATTGCGAATTGTTGCTTTACTAGCTTTTATAGCTTTAGGGAGTAGTAGTAAATCACCACCAAGAATTGTAATATCTGCAGCCTCAATAGCTACTTCAGTACCTGTACCTATTGCAATTCCAATGTCAGCTTTAACTAAAGCAGGTGCATCATTGACTCCGTCGCCAACCATAGCAACATTTCGTCTTTCTTTTTGTAATAGAGCTATTTGTTCAGCTTTTTCTTCAGGTAACACATCAGAGATAACACGGTCTATACCTACTTCTTTAGCAATTGCTTGTGCCGTTTGTTTGTTGTCTCCAGTGAGCATGACTACTTCAATATTCATATTTTGTAAATGATTAATGGCTTGTTTTGCAGTATCTTTAACAGTATCAGCAACAGCAATGATACCTTTCAGTTCATGTTCAATTGCAATTACCATTGCAGTTTGACCATGTTGTTCATATTGAATTAATTTGTTATTGAGTTCTTGAGTTATATTGATGTCATAGTTATGCATTAACTTTCTGTTTCCAACTAAAATACGATGACCATTTATTGTCGCTTCAATACCCAGGCCAGGTACAGCTTTGAAAGTTTCGTTGCCTAAAAGTGTTAAGTTTTGATCTTTAGCATAATTGACGATGGCTTCAGCTAAAGGATGTTCAGATGCATTTTCAGCACTAGCTAACAGCTGAAGTGTATCTTGATCGCCAACATAATCTGTAACTTTTGGTTTACCATTAGTGATGGTACCTGTTTTATCTAATACAATAGTGTCTATATGGTGAGCTCGTTCTACAAATTCGCCGCCTTTGAATAAAATACCATTTTCAGCTGCACGACCAGTCCCTACCATAATAGATGTAGGCGTTGCTAAACCAAGTGCACAAGGACATGCAATGACTAGTACTGATATCGCAGCAAGCAACGCAGGTTCAAATTGACCAAAATGAATGAAAATAATCCAAATAATGAATGTAATCAATGAAATACCGACAAC
The DNA here is from genome assembly GCF_040739495.1 of Staphylococcus capitis subsp. capitis. Lineage (NCBI taxonomy): Bacteria > Bacillati > Bacillota > Bacilli > Caryophanales > Staphylococcaceae > Staphylococcus > Staphylococcus capitis. Next base: position 356,440 of record NZ_CP145263.1, read on the forward strand.
TACAGGTACGAAATAACCTGAAATGATGTCTGCTAATCTTTGAATTGGTGCTTTAGAACTTTGTGCGTCCTCAACAACTTTAATAATATTTGCTAATGCAGTGTCACTGCCCACTTTAGTAGCTTTTATGATCAAAGAACCATTTTTATTTAGTGTAGAGCCAATTACTGCATCTCCGATTGTCTTTTCAACTGGAATAGATTCACCAGTTAACATGGATTCATCGATGGAGGTGCTTCCTTTGATAATCTCACCGTCTACAGGAACCTTTTCACCAGGTTTAATTACTAAAGTATCTCCCACTATAACTTCATTAAGAGGAACCATCATCTCTTGATTATCTCTTAATACTCGAGCTTCTTTAGCTTGTAAACTTAATAATTCGCCCAATGCATTGGTAGTTTGAGATTTAGCACGTGCCTCTAAATACTTCCCAAATAGAATGAGCGTAATCAAAATAGCACTTGTTTCAAAATATAAGTGAGGTTCATTCACTTTATTTAGTAACCATCGGATCATTTCATAAATACTGTAAAAGTATGCCGCGCTTGTGCCGAGAGACACCAAAACATCCATGTTGGCAGAACCATTGCGTAGGTTCTTATAGGCACCTACATAAAATTGCCAACCTATAATAAATTGTACAGGTGTAGCTAGAATGAGTTGTATCCATGGATTCATTATAGTTTCTAGTAAATGAACAGGAAACACATGAATGAGCATTACAAGTAAAAGTGGTGCAGATAAGATTGCTGAAATTATTAATTTAGTTCGTTTTAATTTTAATTCTTGTTCTTTTCGTGATGACTTTTCTAAATTATTATTTGTGATTGGTTTGGCATCGTAACCTAATTTATGAATTCTTTGAATAAGTTGATCTGTATTCGTTGTACTAGGGTAAAATTCAATTAATGCTTGTTCAGTTGTCAAATTAACTGTTGCATTTTGAACGCCGTCCATTTTGTTAAGAACTTTCTCTATACGATTCGAGCAGGCTGCACATGTCATCCCAGTAATATCTAATTCTTGTTTTTCAGTTGCAACATCATAACCTAATTTCTTGATTTGTTCTACAAATGCTTCTGGTTGATATTCATCGGCATTATATTCAATTGTTGCCTTTTCAGTTGTTAGATTCACTTGAGCTGTAACATCGTCTAATCGATTTAATTTTTTCTCTATTCGGTTAGAGCACGCAGCACATGTCATTCCGGTAATATCCAATGTGTTAGTTTTATTAGACAAAGGTATACCTTCTTTCTGCGTTTTTCTTAATTTCAATATACCCCATATAGGTATTAAAGTCAATTTTATAGTTTCTAACTTTTAGTAATAAAAAAACGCGCACATCATCAAATGTCGATGAGGTACGCGTCTATAATCTATATTTAAGAAATTGTTTTACAATCATGAATAATAGAGGGATAAAAAATAGTTGAATATTTGTTATATCGTTAGTAAATGTTTATTAGATTGTTATTTCAATTTCGATTTATAAATAATCAATTCATTTCTTAGAAAAAGTCTGATGGGTTCAAGTTTTCTAGATCTAAATTTTTAAAATTATTGAAATCTAAATTTGAGATGTCTTGAACTAGCTCACCACTTTTAGCTTGTTTATAATAATAGCTGGCTTCGTTAAGGATATCATGGTCTTGAAAAGTTTTAACTATTCCTAAGATGATAAGTACTGAGATAACTCCTTTTAGTAATGTTTTCATAATGGATGGCTCCTTTGTTTCTTTCTTAATATATAGTATATGTGATTTTTTTCTAAGGATCATGAGCCTATAGTATTGAGATACTATCGTACTTTAGAACTATTCTGATAAAGTACTTTAGAACTATTCTGATAAATAAAATCTCTATGTGGTAGTGTAAGTGTTTGCTTGTTGTGCGATATGGGAATGTGTTTTGTAAGTATAGAGGAGGTTGATTATTAGTGAGTTTATTAGACTTTCATAAAGAAATAAAAGGCTACACTCAAGATAGACAGCCTGGTATAGAAGCGGACATGAATCCTAAGCCAGTAGCTGAATTAGATGAATATAAAGCAGCAGGTAAATTAAAAGGCAAAGTTGCTTTAATTACTGGTGGTGACTCTGGTATTGGTCGTTCCGTAGCAATACTATATGCTAAAGAGGGAGCAAATGTTGCTATAGGTTATTATGATGAACATCAAGATGTTGAAGACACTGTTAAACGTTTAAAAGAATTAGGCGTAGATGCAAAAGCATATGCACATGATTTAAAAGACGAGCAACAATCTAAAAAACTCATTGATGATGTTGTTAAAGATTTTGGTAGTTTAAATATTTTAGTAAATAATGGTGGTGTTCAATTCCCACGAGATAACTTTGAGGATATTACGCCTGATCAAGTCAAAGAGACGTTTATGACAAACATTTTTGGAATGATGTTCTTATCGCAAGCAGCTGTTCCACATCTTTCAAAAGGTGACGCAATTATTAACACTACTAGTGTAACGGCTTATAGAGGTTCAGGTCATCTTATTGATTACTCTGCGACAAAAGGTGCGATAGTGTCATTTACTCGCTCTCTTGCGACAACATTAATGGAAAAAAGTATTCGAGTTAACGCTGTAGCACCAGGACCTATATATACTCCATTAATCCCATCTACATTTGATGAGGAAAAGGTTGAAAATCAAGGTGGAGATACGCCAATGGGTCGCCGAGGCCAACCAGCAGAGCTAGCTCCTTCATATGTGTTCTTAGCAACTCAAGCAGATAGTTCATATATTACAGAGCAAGTCATTCATGTTAATGGTGGAGATTATATTACGACATAGATATAAATATGTTTAGAGGCTGAGATATGAATGATTATCTCAGCTTTATTTAGTATATTGTTATTTGAATTGAGGGATAGTCATGACTGAAAAGGAAAAAATGTTAGCACATCAGTGGTACGATGTTAATTTTGATGATGAGTTGAAGGAGGATAGGTTACAGGCAAAAGAGTTATGCTTTGAATATAACCACACACGCCCTAGTAATGTTAAAAAACGCAACGCAATAATGGAGAAATTATTCGGCTATAAACTTGAGAATGTGGGGATTTCAATCCCGTTTGATACAGATTATGGATGGAATATTAAGTTCGGAAAAAATGTATTTATTAATACCAATTGTTATTTAATGGACGGCGGTGGCATCACGTTTGGAGATAATGTATTTATAGGTCCTAACTGTGGATTTTACACTGCTACACATCCACTTAATTTTGAGGAACGTAATAAAGGTCTAGAACTAGCAGAACCCATTGTAGTAGGAAGTAACACTTGGTTTGGGGGACATGTTTCTGTGTTGCCTGGGGTGACGATAGGTGAAGGAACCGTTATTGGTGCAGGAAGTGTAGTAACCAAAGATATACCCCCTCATTGCTTAGCAGTAGGTAATCCTTGTAAAGTGATTAGAAAGATTGAGCAGTAATATTAAAAAAAACAACGAATAGCCCATAAATATACTATGATTTCATTTATGGGCTATATTGCTTATTCTATTATAAACTCTAATTTTTAAATGTACGTTCTCATGATTTTAGCTTAGTCTTTTAATTTTAAAAATGAGATAAAGCTCTTCATATGTTTATACCTTTCTGAATTTATTTATTTTTTAGAATATAGGTATCAACCATTAATTCTATACAATAATTTTCTTATTTTCAACAACTTTTTTACTAAACAAAATAATTGAAATTCATAAAATTGTAAATTTAATCATAAAAAGACACATTAACTCCAAATTATTTTTAAGACTTTTCAGATAATATAAATGTAAGCGATTGCAAAAAAGGGTGTGAACATAGTAAAATAAGGTAAATGATATGAACTATCATTTGAAATGTATGTCAATGTTTTGTGATTTTAATAATCTTAATTATACATAGGGGGTTAATGATAATGGTAGTACCTTTCAAAAATGAACCTGGGATTGATTTTTCAGTACAAGAAAATGTAGACCGCTTCAACGAAGTATTAAAGAAGGTAAAAGGGGAACTTGGTCAAAATATTCCGCTATTCATCAATGGTGAAAAAATAGATAAGAGTGACAAGTTTGAATCTCTAAACCCTGCAGATACATCTCAATTAATTGCTAAAGTTTCTAAAGCTACAAAAGACGATGTAGAAAATGCGTTTCAAGCAGCGAACGAAGCTTATAAATCATGGAAGAAATGGTCTCATAAAGATCGTGCTGAATTGATGTTACGCGTTGCAGCAATTATTCGTCGTCGTAAAGAAGAAATTTCTGCTGTTATGGTATATGAAGCTGGAAAACCATGGGATGAAGCAGTAGGCGATGCTGCAGAAGGTATCGATTTTATCGAATATTATGCATGTTCAATGATGGATTTAGCAGAAGGTAAACCTGTGTTAGATCGAGAGGGTGAACATAATAGATATTTCTATAAACCCATAGGTACTGGCGTTACAATTCCACCATGGAACTTCCCATTTGCAATTATGGCGGGTACAACACTAGCTCCAGTGGTGGCTGGTAATACAGTTCTATTAAAACCTGCAGAAGACACTGTACTTACAGCATATAAATTAATTGAAATTTTAGAGGAAGCTGGTTTACCTAAAGGTGTTGTTAACTTTGTACCTGGTGATCCTAAAGAAATAGGAGATTATTTAGTTGATCATAAAGATACACACTTTGTAACATTTACAGGTTCTCGTGCAACAGGTACACGTATCTATGAACGTAGTGCTGTAGTTCAAGAAGGACAAAACTTCTTGAAACGTGTTATCGCTGAAATGGGCGGTAAAGATGCTATTGTCGTAGATGAAAACGTTGATACGGATTTAGCAGCAGAGGCAATTGTAACGTCTGCGTTTGGTTTCTCAGGACAAAAATGCTCAGCATGTTCACGAGCAATTATCCATAAAGACGTGCATGATGAAATTTTAGAGAAAGCAGTCAAATTAACTAAAGATTTAACTTTAGGTAACACGGAAAACAATACATTTATGGGACCAGTAATTAATCAGAAACAATTCGATAAAATTAAAAATTATATCGAAATTGGTAAAGAGGAAGGTAAATTAGAACAAGGTGGAGGCACGGATGACTCAAAAGGTTACTTCATCGAACCAACCATCTTCTCAGGGCTTAAGTCAGCCGACCGTATTATGCAAGAAGAAATTTTTGGACCGGTTGTCGGATTTATTAAAGTCAATAGCTTTGATGAAGCAATTGATGTTGCAAACGATACTGATTATGGTTTGACAGGTGCAGTCATCACAAATAACCGTGAACACTGGATTAAAGCTGTAAATGAATATGATGTAGGTAACCTTTACCTCAACCGTGGTTGTACTGCTGCCGTTGTTGGATATCATCCATTTGGTGGTTTCAAAATGTCAGGTACAGACGCTAAAACAGGTAGTCCAGACTACTTGCTTAATTTCCTAGAACAAAAAGTTGTTTCAGAAATGTTCTAATAAAATAAATAAAGCCGTTAATAGGAAGGTAAAATGAGTGTTGACTCAAAGGCTTCTTATTGACGGCTTTTTCTAATCAATTTTAGAGTATAAGAATCTATTCTGTAATGCTAATGTTGATTGCTTTATGGAAAACTTTATCAATTTCTGAAGCGGGACATTGAATGTTTTCTTGTTTAATCCACTCCATAAATCCATCTAATGTAGAACCATAGATATAAAATACTAAATCTTCTGGGATTGTTTTATCAACAGAGATACGATGAATATTTTCTTTAATATCTGCCTTCATAATATCTACACAAACTTCTTTAAATATTTTACCGAATGATACATCATCTTTTTGTACTTTTTCGATTTTTTCCAATTCTTCTTTATTTGTAAATGTAGCTTCAATTGTTTGGAAAGGATTATTTAACCGATCTTTTAAGTCGGTTGAAAAGTAATCTTTAGTGAGTAAATTGAATAGATAAACTAACAAATCATATTTGTCATAGAAATGTTTATAAAAAGTCGTCCGGTGAACCATTCCAGATTCGCAAATTTCATTAACAGAAAGAGATTCGAAACTTCTTTTCTCTAACAATTGATAAAGACTCGATGATAACGCCTTTTTAGTTTTCACTACTCTTAAGTCTTGTTCATTCATAAATATAACCTCGCTCATCTACACTGTATAGTTAAACTATATCGTCGCATTAACCATTACGCAATAACTTAGATTTATGTATAGATAATTATTTCTAAAAATAGACACATTTATCTTTTTGTAGATATTGTAAATCATAGGTAATAGGCATATGATTTTCTTATTGATAATGATTATTAATTAAGGTTAGAAAGCGTGAGTATGATGTTGAATTTAATGACTGGGATGAAAAATAAACAATATAAAGTTAAAAGTATCAATCTGAATAATAAAAGCATGTTATATCGTTTGGGAGCACTTGGTTTAAAGAAGGGCAGTCTAGTGAGTATTAAGCGTAAATGCTTATTTAATGGACCAAGTGTAATTGAAATCAATGGTCAATATCTTAGCATTAGACAATCAGATGCTCGTCAAATTGCATTAGAGGAGTAGATGATATGAATGAAAGTTATTGCATTTTAGGTAATCCTAATGTAGGTAAAACATCTCTATTCAATGCATTGACAGGATCTTATGAGTACGTTGGGAATTGGAGCGGTGTGACGGTCGAGAAAAAAGTAGGTAAATTAAAAGAAAATCTAGGACAATTAATAGATTTACCTGGTGTATACGATCTCTCACCTATTACTAAAGATGAAACAGTTGTTACAGAATTTTTGATGGAAACATCATTTACTGGAATGATTAATATCATTGATACTAGTCAAATTAAAAGAAACCTGCAATTAACTGTTCAATTGCTAGAACTCAATGTTCCTATAATTATTGGTTTAAACATGATGGATGTAGCTATTCAACATGGTTTAAAGATTAATTATGACACTCTAATGAGAAAGTTAAAAGTACCTATTTTTCCTATAGTAGCAAGAAAAGCTAAAGGTACAAACACTTTATTGCATGAACTTCAATTCCTGAAATCTGATCAAAGACAACACCTCAAAATTGATTATGGCAATGAGATTGAAGAAGCTATCGAACGACTTAGCTCAATTATCAAGAAAGAAAAGTCGTATCCAAATGAACGTATACGTTTTATAGCAATTCAATATTTGCTTGATAATGTCAAAATTAACGAAGAATTAGGGGCTGAGTTGATTAATCTTCTAGCGCCCATAAAAACAAACTTAGATAAACACTTTAATACGTGCGTACGCGAACGTATAGAAGTTATAAGAGAAGCATTTATAGATAATATCTTAAGAAATGTTGTCGAATATCCGGAAGAAGAAAAACAATTTTTCACAGCTAAATTAGATAAAATTCTTATGAATAAATATTTAGGAATTCCAATATTCTTAGGTATTATATGGCTAATATTTCAAACCACTTTCACATGGGTGGGGACGCCTTTATCTGATAAAATGGACGATTTCATCGGTGGTCAATTAACCGATTGGATAAAACTACTGATGCAACAATTGCATCTATTACCGTTTCTTCAAGACTTAATTACTGATGGTATTATTGCTGGAGTAGGTTCAGTATTAGTATTTATTCCTCAAATCGTAGTTTTATTCTTCTTTATTTCATTGCTCGAAGATTCAGGTTATATGGCTAGGATTGCCGTATTGATGGATAAGACTATGGAATCCATTGGTTTAAGTGGAAAGTCGTTTATCCCTATGATTATTGGCTTTGGATGTAATGTTCCAAGTATTATGGCTGCGCGTAGTATTGAAAATGAAAAAGAAAGACTCATTACTATTTTAATCGCGTCATTTATGTCGTGTTCAGCACGGTTACCCGTCTATGCTTTGTTCGTAGGTGTATTCTTTAAAGAATACCAATCACTTATCGTACTTAGTTTATATTTAATTGGCATTCTGATTGCTCTTTTAGTGAGCACTTTTATGAATAAATTTATTTTGAAAAATGAAGACTCGGTTTTCATCGTGGAATTACCAACATATCGTGTACCTTCAATTAGAACGTTATGGCGTAGTACATGGGAAAAGGCAAAAGGTTTTGTGAAAAAAGCAGGTACATTTATTTTCGGTGGTTCAGTAGTGATATGGGCTTTAACTTATATGGGCCCTAATGGATTTGATGTGAAAATTAACCAAAGTTTTATGCATATACTGGGAGAAGTTTTTGCTCCTATCATTGCTCCTTTAGGTTTTGGAACTTGGCAGGCAGGAGCAACATTGATACCAGGCTTTTTAGCAAAAGAGGTTATTATTAGTTCAATGGCTATACTTTATTCATCCAATGAGAATGGTTTAGTCAATGTGATTCAACACCAATTCACTCCAATTTCAGCATATGCGTTTATGATATTTATACTATTATATGTACCTTGTATCTCTACGGTTGCCACTATTAGAAAAGAAACATGTTCTTGGAAATGGACACTTATTGCTGTGATCTATCCAGTATTAACAGCGTACATTTTAACATTAATGTTTTATCAAGTTAGCCATTTATTTACGTAAGGAAGTGATTCTATGTATGTATTATTAAACATTTTAATTATCGCATTTATTGTAAGCTATACAGTGTATACATTATTTAAGTTCTTTAAACGATCTAAAGCAGGTCAATGTGGAAGTTGTAAATCGCAATGTCATTGCAATACCTCTTCTTCTAAAAAGTCTTCGCCATCTTAGAACTAAATAAAATCCTCCTCAAACAAGAACTTCTCTACCCATATTAATAAATAAGGGTTGGGAAGTTTTCTATATTAAGTAAATATTAAGTTATTATTAATTTACTTTTCTAATGATTAAACTTTTTAAAAAGTGATATATTATATGTAACTATTTTTTTAGAATGTAAATTTTTATTAATACGGAGGATTTAATAAATGAAAGGTAGCAAGAAACTAGATAGCTTACTAGAGGATAATAAGAAGAAAATAAAAAAGTTATTTAAATATGATAAAAAAGAAGCTTTGGCTTTCACAAAAGAAGATCGTGAGAAAGTCAAAGATAAGTATGGGGTTTATGTTATTTTTGATCAAAAGAAACCAGTTTACGTAGGACAAACTGGTGGGTACTCAACGACTTATAAACCTATAAATAAAGACTTATACACTAAATTAGGACAATATAACTCTCATTCAGATAGTGGTACAACAAAGTTTAGAAAAGGGTTTGCCCAAAGTAAAAACTTAGATCAATCTGATTTAAAAAGTATCACTGCTCAAGAACATAGTTTAACTTTCCAATATATTAAAGTTAAAGATGAACCTGCCTTTATAAATATTTTAGAACTTGTCGCTTTAGAGTATGCGAAAGATAAAGGTTATGAACTATATAATTTTGAATAATTATTTTTTATGATATGTGAAAAGCTGAGGCATTTATTTATTGCCTCAGCTTTTAAAGTATTCAACTTATGTTTATTAAAATTATTACGATTCACTAGTATATTAAAACAAACTTAAGAATGCTATCACCACACAACCTTCATTCAGATTGATTTTTTAATTCATCTTTATATAGGCGTCTATAATAATTAGATAATTTGAGATCATGTATAAATGAGATAATTGGTCGTGCTGTCATTTGAAGACTACCGATAACAAAGAGGACTGTGCCAGCTATCATTGTTTTATCGCTAAAGAAGAGAAAGCTTCCAACCAGAAATATTAAACCTAACACGATATCATTAATTTGATACAGTGCTTTGTAAAAAGTAGTAATTTCATTGGCATGGTTTTGACTTTTAGGACTTAAATTATTTTTATTAAAATGAAGATCTACATCGTTTTTATGCTGAATCATATTATTACCTCCACTATGTTTATTGAGTTAAAAATTCCCATTCAATAATAGAGTTAAACTTAGCAATCGTATTATATGATAAAGGAGTTATTGAAATGCAATATCAAACGAAATTTCAATCCCCACTAGGTGAACTGCAATTAATTAGTGATGGTTCTGCACTTACGCATCTTTTATATCCGAACCAACATATAGAAAATGTTAAAACAAAAGGGGACTTACCACTATTTCAAAAAGTGACTCAGTGGTTAGAACAATATTTTGAAGGTAATCATCCAGTTATAGATTTTACATTAGCACCACATGGAAGCGACTTTCAGCGTGAGGTCTGGGATGAGTTAATAAAAATAGCATATGGAGACTTAGAAACATATGGAAACATTGCAAAAAGTGTTGGCCAAAAGTTAGGTAAGCCAAAAATGTCTGCTCAAGCTGTAGGAGGGGCAGTAGGTCGTAATCCGATTTCTATCATCATACCTTGTCATCGTGTGGTAGGTAAGGATGGAAGTTTAACAGGTTACGGTGGCACGATAGATAATAAAATTAAATTGTTAGAAATTGAAAATGTTGATATGTCTCAGCTTTATAGACCGAAATATAGTACAAAGCCATAAAGAAAGCTTGGGAGTCTTAGGTAAGACTTCCAAGCTTTAATATTTGTCCATGATTTATTCTGCAATATGATATTCACGAATATCGTCATTAATGTCTTTCAAGTAGAAGAGATTATTGTCTTTATCTGATTGTTCAATGTCGTGATTGAATTCTAAATCATCAAAACGTTTAAAGAATGATTCGTATTCTTCGACAGAAACTTCTGTACGATTGTTTAACAATGCTTTGTGTCCTTCAATGTTTAGATGTTTTTCGAAACCGTCTACAAGTGTTGCACTGAAGAATTCGCCAACAGAACCTGAGCCATAACTAAATAAACCAATTGTTTGACCACCTTTAAGGTCACGTGTTTCTAGTAATGATATTAAACTTAAGTATAATGAACCAGTATAGATGTTACCAACATAACGGTTATAATATACTGCATCTTCATATCCTGATTTTAAGCGTTCTTGTGTAGTTTCATCAGCATTATCAATGATAGAATCTAAAGCTTTTTTACCCATTTTGGTGAAAGGTACATGGAAGCAAAGCGATTCGAAATCAGATAGTGTTTTACCTTGACGGCGTGCATATTCATTCCAGCTTTCTTGGAATGATTTAATGTAAGCGTCTTTAGATAGTGCACCTGCAACGAGTGGGTATTTGTGACCTGTAGGACGCCAGAAGTCGTAAACATCTTCGGTATAAGCAACTGCATCATCGTTTAATGTTAATATGCTAGGCTCATGAGAAATCATCATTGCTACAGCACCAGCCCCTTGAGTAGGTTCTCCGCCTGAGTTAATACCATAACGTGCAGTATCACTTGCGATAACTAGAACTTTCTCGTTGGGACGTTGTGCAAGATAGTCTTTAGCAAGTTGGATTGCAGGAGTTGCAGCATAACATGCTTCTTTCATTTCAAAGCAACGTGCGAAGGGTTGAATACCTAATAAATTATGAATTTGAACTGCTGCAGCTTTGGCATTATCAATAGTAGATTCAGTTGCTACAATTACCATTCCAATATTCTTTTTATCTTCGTCTGTTATAATATCTTTAGCAGCATTAGCACCCATCGATACGATATCTTGGTTGACAGGACTTACTGCCATTTCAGTTTGTCCGATTCCTATTAAGAATTTATTTGGATCAACTTGGCGTGCTTCTGCAAGCTTTGCCATGTCTACATAATATTTTGGTACATAAAAGTTTATTTTATCGATACCTATGTTCATAAGGCGAATCATCCTTTCAGTTTTAAAGTAGCATTAGTATCATATCAAACCAATACAATGTTATACAATGAAATATAACAGAATATTTCATCAAAGTATAATAGAAATGTAAGCGTTTTACACGATGAATTGTTATCATTAAATTAATCGTCTATATGGTATGATTGGAAATTTAATTTTCCGGAAAATAAATATTTAAAAGTTTAAAATAACTTGAAAGATACATATAAAAGGAGTTTACTCATGAAAAGTTTAGAAAAAGGATTTAGACATTTATCTCGAGAGGATAAATTAAAGCAATTAGTCGAGTATGGATGGCTCAATACTGATAATTATGATTCATTACTTAGTCATCCTCTTATTAATGAAGAAGTGGCAAATAGTTTGATTGAGAATGTAATTGGTCAAGGAACTCTACCAGTTGGACTATTACCTAAAATTATTGTTGATGATAAAGAATATGTGGTGCCAATGATGGTTGAAGAGCCTTCAGTAGTGGCTGCCGCAAGTTATGGAGCGAGACTTGTTAACCAAAGTGGTGGCTTTAAAACAATCTCAAGTCAAAGATTAATGATCGGTCAAATTGTGTTTGACGATATTGAAGATACAGAACAATTATCTAAAGATATCCAAGCACTTGAACCACAAATACATCAAATTGCTGATGAGGCTTATCCATCCATTAAAGAACGTGGGGGCGGTTACCAACGTATTGAAATAGATACGTTCCCTGAGCAACATTTACTATCATTGAAAGTATATGTTGATACTAAAGATGCGATGGGCGCCAATATGTTAAATACAATTCTTGAAGCAATCACTGCTCATCTTAAAAACGAATTCCCTGAAAAAGATGTTTTAATGAGTATTTTATCTAATCACGCGACGGCTTCAGTAGTTAAAGTGCAAGGCGAAATAGATGTTAACGACTTAAATAGAGGTGAGAGAAGTGGCGAAGAGGTAGCACACCGTATGGAACGTGCCTCAGTATTAGCTCAAGTTGATATTCATCGTGCAGCTACTCACAACAAAGGTGTAATGAATGGTATTCACGCAGTAGTTCTTGCTACAGGTAACGATACAAGAGGTGCTGAAGCGAGTGCACACGCATATGCTAGTCGTGATGGTCAATATAGAGGAATTGCGACATGGAAATATGATAAAGAACGTGGAAAATTAATCGGTACAATTGAAGTACCTATGACCTTGGCGATTGTGGGTGGTGGCACGAAGGTATTACCTATTGCAAAAGCTTCGCTCGATTTACTCAATGTAGCGTCAGCCCAAGAGTTAGGTCATGTTGTAGCTGCAGTCGGTTTAGCTCAAAACTTTTCAGCTTGTCGTGCGCTTGTATCAGAAGGTATACAGCAAGGACATATGAGCTTACAATATAAATCATTAGCAATTGTTGTTGGAGCACAAGGTGAAGAAATTGCTAAAGTTGCGGAAGCATTGAAACATGAAACACGCGCTAATACAGCTAAAGCTAAAGAAATTTTAGAAAAATTACGTCAATCATAATTAAAAAGCCATCAAACGGGTAATGAATTCCATAAGTAAATGTTGATATGGTTTCATACTTGTTTGATGGCTTATTTTATATTAATAAATATAATTATAATGACGTGCTGATGATTTACTAATAATACGTGTTCCGTAACCTAAAGGAACATTATAATTATACTCTGAGATTTTAATGCTTCCACTATTGTATACTTTCTCTACAATTGCCACGTGCCCATAATAACCTGCAGTAGATTGCATAACAGCGTATTTTTTTGGTTTGTGTCCCGTTGAGTAACCTGAGCGGCGTGCGTTGTAGTACCAGTTCCTAGCATTTCCCCATCTATTAGAAACAGGCTTTCCTAATTGAACTCGACGTTTATAGGCCCACCAAGTGCATTGATGTTTGCTGTAATAATTATATGAAGCAGCGTGTGATACGTGCGTATGTTCTATAGTTTGATATGTTAAAGTTCCAGTGAACATGATTCCAGTAGCGATAATAATACGTGATAATAATTTTTTAAGTTTCATTGCTTCTCCCCAAAAAATGTATTTTTTTAACCGTATATATAATAATCTTTAAAAATACGTAATACAATATAAGAAACGAATTGTACAAGCAAATGTAATGTTCTTGAAATATTGTATTTCTTTTTGTAATAAAGTTAATATTGTATGCAATTTACAATGAAAAAGACGCCCCGTAGGACGTCTTGCGAGATGATTAACTCCATGCATTCATGTATAAAGAATATGTTAAACGTAATGTATTAACGGTCATTATACATTTTGGGTGAATTGGTTGAAAACAGCAAGTGCGCGTTTGATCACTGTCACAGGTATGTTTTCAGGACATGGATTATTTCGAAAATATGTCAATATTTCGCTATGGCTCTTCACTTCTTTAGGAAAATTGATATCTTGATTAATCCAATCAACCAATTCACCTAACGGTGTGTCATCACCATGGAAACTTTGCATAAATTCGTAAAAGCTCAATTCCTCGCCTCAAAAAATGTAATATGAGCCACAGATATTGTAACATATTTTAATTATTTAAAAATACTTGTTAATTAAGAATTTTGACTATGCAATTCTTTTAGGAAAATTATTAATCGCTAAAAAGGTCAATCATATTGTATAATTAATATATTATTTATAAAAAAGGGGGATATGCGTGGACATTAAACACATGAAATATTTCGTCGAAGTAGTAAAACAAGGTGGAATGACAAAGGCATCTAAATCTTTATACATCGCTCAGCCTACAATAAGTAAAGCAATTAAAGATATCGAAGCAGAAATGGCTGTCCCCTTATTCGACAGAAGTAAAAGAAATTTAGTACTTACAGATGCTGGGAAAATTTTCTTCAATAAATGTAAAGAAATTATTTCTTTATATGATAACTTGCCTACAGAAATTAATAGTCTGTATGGGTTAGAAACAGGGCATATTAACATTAGTATGTCTGCAGTTATGAGTATGCGTAAGTTTATAGGGGTTTTGGGTGATTTTCATCAATTATATCCAAATATTACTTATAATCTTATCGAAAGTGGAGGGAAAACCACAGAGAACCTCATCTTAAATGATGAAGTGGATATCGGTGTAACGACTTTACCGGTCGATCATCATTTATTTGAATCTATTTCACTCAATAAAGAAGATTTAAGAGTAGTATTATATAGGGAACATCCATTAGCTTATAAAACTAAAATTAAGATGGAAGAACTCGCTGAAGAGAATTTTATACTATTTAATGAAGATTTTTATTTGAATGATAAAATTATCGAAAATGCTAAAAACGCTGGGTTCGTTCCTAATATGGCTTCTCAAATTTCACAATGGAACGTTATCGAGAATCTCATCATCAATAAGTTAGGAATTACAATATTACCCGCAACTATCTCAGAGTTATTAAATGATGATGTGAAAATGATTCAACTCGAAAATGCTAATACAGAATGGGAACTTGGGGTAGTGTGGAAAAAAGATAAGCGTTTAAGTCATGCGACAAATAAATGGATAGAGTTCTTAAAAGAAAAATTGACTGAACAAAAGTAGAGTAATATGTTCGCCTCAATTGTAATTGATTATTAAGACTACAATAGCCAGTTCATATCTTTTATTTATGATTTGGCTATGAGTCATCATAAATTTGTGTTTTTACGTTACAAACCAATGCTAATAACAGTTGGTGATTAAGAACTTAAGAATTGAGGATGATATGTAAACGATTTCATAGATTAGAGGAATAGAAAACATTCTTAAAATGTATTTTTACTATAGAAGAGTCAGTATTATAATAGTAAATAACACTGAAAAAAGTTAGTAACAATTTAGACACAATTTGATAGAAAGGGATGTTGACTATGTATAGGGCTAAATTTTTGGTTAAGTTAGTACTTCAACTTGCACTGATATTACTGATTACCTATATAGGAACAGAAGTGCAGAAATTATTACACATTCCACTAGCAGGTAGTATAGTTGGTTTAATATTGTTCTTCTTACTTTTACAGTTTAAGATTATTCCAGAAAGTTGGATTGATGTAGGGGCTAATTTCTTACTCAAGACAATGGTATTTTTCTTTATCCCATCAGTGGTAGGTATTATGGATGTAGCTTCTGATATTACGTTAAATTATGTATTATTCTTTATCGTAATTATTATAGGTACATGTGTAGTTGCTTTATCTTCAGGCTTTATAGCTGAAAAAATGGTAGGAAAAGACAAAATAACTAAAGGGACAGATCAGTCATGAATGATTATTTACAAGCCGTTCTCATGATATTATTAACAGTCATTTTGTATTATGGTTCTAAGCGACTCCAAGATAAATATAAAAATCCATTATTAAACCCTGCGCTGATAGCATCAATTGGGATAATAATTATACTATTAGTTTTCGGAGTAAGTTACAAAGGGTATATGAAAGGTGGTACATGGATTAACCATGTATTAAATGCAACAGTCGTCTGTCTTGCTTATCCACTATATGAAAACAGACACAAAATAAAGAAATATCTGTCTATCATTTTTGCAAGCGTACTGACTGGTGTACTTCTTAATTTTGTGTTAGTATTTACAACGTTGAAAATCTTTGGTTATTCTAAAGACACGATTGTCACCCTGTTACCAAGATCAATCACTGCAGCAGTTGGTATTGAAGTTTCCCAAGAATTGGGAGGCACAGATACAATGACTGTACTCTTTATTATAACTACAGGTTTAATCGGCAGTATTTTAGGTTCAATGTTATTGCGTATGGGAGGTTTCAAATCCTCTATTGCTAGAGGATTAACTTATGGAAATGCTTCACACGCCTTCGGTACTGCAAAAGCATTGGAATTAGATATAGAATCAGGAGCATTTAGTTCTATTGGTATGATTCTTACGGCTGTCATAAGTTCAGTCTTAATACCAATACTGATTTTAGTGTTTTACTAAAGGGAAAGATGTACTCGTATACTAGAAAGGGAGGCTATTTGTAAAAATGGCAAAAATTAAAGCAAATGAAGCATTAGTTAAAGCATTACAAGCTTGGGATATTGACCACTTATATGGTATTCCAGGTGACTCAATTGACGCAGTAGTAGATAGTTTACGTACAGTAAGAGATCAATTTAAATTCTACCACGTTCGTCACGAAGAAGTAGCAAGTTTAGCTGCTGGTAGTTACACAAAAATGACAGGTAAAATTGGTGTTGCATTAAGTATCGGTGGACCTGGTTTAGTTCACTTATTAAACGGTATGTATGATGCTAAAATGGACAAGGTTCCTCAATTAATTTTATCAGGTCAAACTAATAGTACTTTATTAGGTACTAAAGCATTCCAAGAAACTAATCTTTCTAAATTATGTGAAGACGTTGCTGTATACAACCACCAAATCCAAAAAGGTGACAACGTATTTGAAATCGTTAATGAAGCAATCCGTACAGCTTATGAGAAAAAAGGTGTAGCAGTAGTTATTTGTCCTAACGACTTATTAACTCAAAAAATTAAAGATACTACAAACCGTGCAGTAGATACTACTAAACCTAAACCAGTATCTCCTAAATTCAAGAGCATCAAAAAAGCTGCTAAATTAATCGATAAAGCTAAAAAACCAGTAATGATTATTGGTATGGGTACTCAACACGCTAAAGAAGAATTACGTGAATTTATTGAAGCTGCTAAAATCCCAGTAATTCACACATTACCAGCTAAAACAATCTTACCTGATGATCATCCATACAGCATTGGTAACTTAGGTAAAATTGGTACTAAAACATCTTACCAAACAATCCAAGATGCTGATTTATTAATCATGGCTGGTACAAACTATCCTTACGTAGACTATCTACCTAAGAAAAACATTAAAGCTATCCAAATTGATACAAACGAAGCTAACTTAGGTCATCGTTTCAACATCAATGTTGGTATTTTGGGTGACAGTAAAGTTGCTTTCCATCAACTAACTGAAAATATTAAACACGTTGCTAAACGTCAATTCTTAGATAAAACTTTAGAACGTAAAGCTGTTTGGGATAAATGGATGGAACAAGATAAAAATAATAATAAATCACCATTACGTCCAGAACGCTTAATGAAAGCAATCAATGCTAACTTAAAAGATGATGCTATTATCTCAGCAGACGTTGGTACTGCTACAGTTTGGTCAACTCGTTACCTAAACTTATCAGTTAATAACAAATTCATCATCTCAAGTTGGTTAGGTACTATGGGTTGCGGTCTTCCAGGTGCTATGGCAGCTAAAATTGCTTACCCTAACCGTCAAACTGTTGCTATCGCTGGTGACGGTGCATTCCAAATGGTAATGCAAGACTTCGCAACTGCAGTTCAATATGATTTACCAATGACTGTATTCGTATTAAACAATAAACAATTATCATTCATTAAATATGAACAACAAGCTGCTGGTGAATTAGAATATGCGATTGATTTCTCTGATATGGATCACGCTAAATTCGCTGAAGCTGCTGGTGGTAAAGGTTATGTTGTTAGAGATGCTAGTCGTTTAGACGATATCGTTGAAGAAGCTATGGCTCAAGACGTTCCAACTATCGTAGACGTACACGTTGATCCTAACGCTGCACCATTACCAGGTAAAATCGTTAACGAAGAAGCATTAGGTTATAGTAGATGGGCTTACAGATCAATCACTGAAGATAAAAACTTAGACTTTGATCAAATCCCACCAATCTCTGTAGCAGCTAAACGTTTCTTATAATAGATGATTTACAGAACTCGACTTATTAAGTCGGGTTCTTTTTATATAAAAAATAAAAAAATTGTCTTGTAAACGCTTTATTAACTGTGTATACTTAGTGTAAATAAATATTAAATATTGCGTGTTACTGGTTATGCAGGCATGAGCAAATGAGGTTTACCATCTTTTTGAGATACTAAAGAAATTGATGGTCTTGTTTGTTCATGTCTTTTTTTATGCCATTACATGTATCAACTATAGATGGAGAGGAATGTTTAATATGTTTAAAAAGCTATTTGGGCAGTTACAACGTATTGGTAAAGCATTAATGCTACCAGTAGCAATATTACCTGCTGCCGGAATCTTGCTTGCATTTGGTAATGCAATGCATAATGAACAACTTGTTCACCTTGCACCGTGGTTAAACCATCCTGTGTTTGTAGCAATTTCTTCAGTTATGGAAGCTTCAGGACAAGTGGTTTTTGACAATTTACCATTATTATTTGCAATCGGAACAGCACTTGGTTTAGCAGGAGGAGACGGTGTAGCAGCACTTGCAGCACTAGTAGGTTACCTTATTATGAATGCGACAATGGGTAAAGTACTACATATCACTATTGATGATATATTCTCATACGCAAATGGTGCTAAGGAATTAAGCCAAGCAGCTAAAGATCCTGCTCATGCATTAATTCTTGGAATTCCAACACTTCAAACAGGTGTATTCGGTGGTATTATCATGGGGGCCTTAGCTGCATGGTGTTATAACAAATTTTATAACATTACATTACCAGCATTCTTAGGTTTCTTTGCAGGGAAGCGTTTTGTACCTATCGTGACATCAGTTGTCGCAATTGCGACAGGTATCATATTAAGTTTTGTTTGGCCGCCTATTCAAGATGGTTTAAATGGTCTTTCAAACTTCTTATTGAATAAGAATTTAACTTTAACTACGTTTATTTTTGGGATTATTGAGCGATCACTTATTCCATTCGGTCTGCATCACATTTTCTATGCACCATTTTGGTTTGAATTTGGCCATTATACAAATCACGCTGGAGATTTAGTACGTGGGGACCAAAGAATTTGGATGGCACAATTGAAAGATGGCGTGCCATTTACAGCTGGCGCATTCACTACAGGTAAATATCCATTCATGATGTTTGGTTTACCAGCGGCAGCATTCGCCATTTATAAAAATGCTCGCCCAGAACGTAAGAAAGTTGTTGGAGGTTTAATGTTATCAGCAGCTTTAACTTCTTTCTTAACCGGTATTACTGAACCATTAGAGTTCTCATTTTTATTTGTGGCACCCATTTTATATGTGATTCATGTATTTTTAGCAGGTACTTCTTTCTTGGTCATGCACTTGTTAGGTGTAAAAATAGGTATGACTTTCTCCGGAGGGTTTATTGATTATATTTTATACGGTTTACTTAACTGGCATCGCACAAACGCGCTTTGGGTTATTCCAGTAGGTATTGTGTATGCGATTGTGTATTACTTCTTATTTGACTTTGCAATTAGAAAATTCAAATTAAAAGCACCTGGTCGTGAAGATAAAGAACAAGAGATACGCAATTCAAGTGTTGCTAAATTACCATTTGATGTATTAGATGCTATGGGCGGTAAAGAAAATATTAAACATCTAGATGCTTGTATTACACGTCTTAGAGTTGAAGTCGCAGATAAATCGAAAGTAGACGTTCAAGGATTGAAAGCGTTAGGTGCCTCTGGAGTTCTAGAAGTAGGAAATAACATGCAAGCTATATTTGGCCCAAAATCAGATCAAATTAAGCATGACATGGCAAAGATTATGAGTGGAGAAATTACTAAACCTAGTGAGACAACAGTAACTGAAGAGATTTCTGATGAACCAGTTCATGTAGAAGACGTCATTGAAACTGAAATTTATTCACCTGGACATGGTCAAATGATTCCATTAACGGATGTTCCGGATAAAGTTTTCTCTGAAAAAATGATGGGCGATGGCGTAGGTTTCATTCCTGAAAAAGGCGAAATTGTAGCACCATTTGATGGTACAGTGAAAACCATCTTCCCAACGAAACATGCGATTGGTTTAGAATCAGATACAGGTGTAGAAGTCTTAATTCACATTGGTATCGATACAGTTAAATTGAATGGACAGGGCTTTGAAAGCTTTGTTCAAGCTGATGAAACTGTAACACAAGGTCAACCTTTAATGAAAATTGATTTAGCTTACCTAAAAGATAACGCACCAAGTATTGTTACGCCGGTAATTATCACAAATTTAGGTGATAAAACATTAACAATTGAAGATGTTATATCTGTAGATCCAGGAAAAGTTATAATGAAAATTAAATAACACATAATTGGTAGTGCATATTTTTGAGATTTCAAAGATGTGCACTTTTTTTGTATAACATTGACAACGGTAACAATAAATAGCAATGTAGTAATGTAAGTTACATAAATGTTATCACTAAAGCTGGAGGTCAAAAGTATGTGTGATTCTAAAATAAACAATAATTCTAGAGTTAGACATCAAGGGAACAAGATAATCAATGTTCTCATTTACGTAATAATGATAGTCGTAATACAAGTTCCTGTGGGTTTATCACTTGTTGCACTTCCATTATCTTTAAGACTGAATGATTGGTATACAATAGCGATGAGTATGTTTATTCTAGGAATTACACTTTTAATCATTTGGGGAATAAGATCCTATTATTTATATCGTACTTATGAATATCAAGATTTTAAGATGAGTATTAAAGATATCTTTATCAATATTGGTTTTTTCTTTCTCGTAATTCTCTGTAGTATTAGTGCGAATGCTTTAATGTTTATTTTTACAGGTAATTCAAACACACAAAATCAGGAAACAATAGATGACAGTTTAAGTTCACTTATGGATAAAAGCCATTTACCTCATCCCACTATTGTATTAGTAACCGTATTGTGTCTTTGTATCATAGGACCATATTTAGAAGAATTGGTATTCAGAGGAATCTTTAAGGAAACTTTATTTATGAAATGCCGCTTTTGGCTACCCTTAATTTTCTCATCATTGATATTCAGTTCTCAACATCTATCATCAAATATATTTTCTTATGCAATTTATTTTTTAATGGGAATTATTCTCTATATTGCTTATGATAGAAGGCGAAACTTGAAGGACAGTATGATGGTACATATATTTAACAATTCTTTAACAACGCTACCTTTTTTAATTATTTATTTATATTTCTATTTTAAATAATAATGAAAGTTTTGATTTAGCAAAAAGCATTTAATTCAAACTTGGTCATCTGTCACATAATGATTAAGTAAGAATTAAATGCTTATTTTTTTAGTGTTTAAAAAAGGGTATATTATACTGGAGTAATATCATTCTCTATAAGTAACTTAATTGCTTTATGGTCAGTTGCATTTCTAAATAATTCGTAGGCATTTTCAATATCACTTAATTTACTATAATGTGTAACTAATTGTTCAGGTTGAATAATTTTACTTTTTAAAGCTTCTAACAATTCTTCAGTTGTATTACCAGAAACTAATCCTGTGGTTACATTGATATTTTTAATCCAAAGTTTGTCTATATCAAATTGAACAGGTAGACCATGAAGGCCGACGTTCGCAATCGTACCATCGACACCAATGAGTTTTTGACATAAGTCAAATGTTTGTGGGATACCTACTGCCTCAATGGCTACATCTACACCGCGAGGATTTAATTCTTTCACTTTTTGTATAGCCTCTTCGACATTTTTAGAATTAATTAAATGCGTTGCACCAAGGGAGCGGGCTGTTTGTAATCGGTTATCGTCTAAATCAATCATGATTATTTTAGAAGGAGAGAAGAATTGTGCAGTTAACAGTGTAGCTAAACCAACTGGACCAGCACCTACTATTGCAACAGTGCTTTCTGGTTTGATCTTTCCTTTTAATACACCAATTTCATAACCTGTTGGTAAAATGTCTGATAGCATTACAAGTGCTTCATCAGGTAAAGAAGCGGGTGCATGATATAAAGAGTTATCAGCGAAAGGAACTTTAACGTACTCAGCTTGAGTACCATTGATTAAGTGCCCAAGAATCCATCCACCATCATTTTCACAATGAGCGTATATACCTTTTTTACAGTAGTAACACTTAACACATGAAGAAACAGCAGATACGATAACTTTATCACCGACTTTAAAGTTATTAACGTTGCTACCAACAGATTCTACAATGCCAATATCTTCATGACCTAAAGTTGTATTTTCAGTAACTTCAGGAGTATCTCCTTTAATAATATGTAAATCAGTTCCACAAATTGTTGTTTTAACCATTCTTATAATAGCATCAGTACTTTCAGTAATTTCTGGTTTTTCTTTATCAATGAGTTCAGCCACTCCGGGTTTAACATAGTTGTATGCTTTCATTAGCAAAACCTCCTTATATTGTGAATATTTTCACAATAATTATACCGTGCTTTTTGTAAGCGTTTTAAGTCATCTTTATGACAAATAGTAAATTTACTCGTAATTATCTTAATCAGTTTATCTAAATGAAAATCTGTAAATATCGTTGTAAAATAAAATTGAATATAGTAAAGGAGAATGAGTTATGAATTATGAAGGTAAATTAGTAGCTGAGAAAGAGATAGAAGTGAATAATTACGATATTGATGCTATGGGGATTGTTAGTAATATTGTTTATGTCAGATGGTTTGAAGACTTACGAACAGTATTTATTAATCAATATATGAATTACTCAGAGATGATTAAGAATCACATTTCGCCGATCCTTATGAAAACTGAAATTGAATATAAAGTGCCTATAACAATTCACGATTGCCCAGTGGGTAGATGTTGGCTTGTTCAAGCTAGTAAATTGAAATGGGTTTTTAAATTTGAAATCGCGTCAGGTGATAAAGTGCATTGCGTAGGGTCTCAAATGGGTGGATTTTATGATTTAGATAGAGAAAAAATCACAAAAATGCCACAAGTATTTCAAGATATTCTTAAAAATTAAATAAAAACTTTGCTAAAAGAAAAGTTTTAATTAATAATAATAGAAAATAAAAGGAAGGTGATGACCATGACTCAAACATTACAAAGTATTTATGCATTTAACCAGTTTATTCAATCTAATGAACTAGCAGTTATCCATGTTATGAGAGATCATTGTAGCGTTTGTCATGCTGTCCTTCCACAACTTCAAGACTTATTACAAGAATATCCTTTTGCAAAATTAGGTGTCGTCAATCAATCTCAAGTAGAGGAGATTGCTGGAGAATTATCAATTTTTACAGTACCGGTAGATTTAATTTTTTTAAATGGTAAGGAAATGCATAGACAAGGACGTTTTATCGATATGCAATCGTTTGAACATCAACTTAAGTTAATGCATGATTCTCTTAAATAAAGAAATGGAACAACTTTTGTTTCATTTCTTTTTTTATTTAAACTTCATTGATTGGGTAGACCAAAACTTAGTGTTATTATTAGAGACGTGTGACTTTTTCAAGAATAAGAAAAATCAAACATAAAAAAATGAAAACACTTGGAGGAGGCTCAAATGGAGAAAAAACGTCGTCAAGAACACTTTAAAAACGTTATTTTTTGTTTACTAGGGACGTTAATTATTGCGTTAGGAGTCAATTGCTTTGTTATTCCTGGTAATTTAGGTGAAGGTGGAGCAATTGGTCTATCGCTTATTTTGAACTATACATTAGGTATTTCACCGGCGCTAAGTTCATTTATTATTAACGCTATTTTAATTGTTGTAGGATGGAAATTTTTAAGCCGAACGACTGCTATATACACTGCAATAACTATTACAGCAAGTTCTATTTTCCTAGATTTAACAGAGCATTTTGGATTAGGTATTCATGAAAACTTTATCAATTCTGTTTTCGCTGGTTTACTCATCGGTATTGGCACAGGACTTGTTATTGCTGCTCAAAGTACATTAGGCGGAACATCAGTTATTGCTAGAATTATAAGTAAATATTCAGAAGTAAAAACCTCTCAAGCATTATTAATTTTAGATGCTTTAGTCGTGCTATCCTTCCTTCTTGTCTTACCGGTTTCAAATGTACTTTATACAATTGTTATGCTATTCATAGTGGAGAAAGCAATGGCTTTTGTAGTAGAAGGTTTTAATCCTAAGAAGGCTGTGACAGTGATTTCTGAATACAATAGACAAATAAGCTCTGACATATACCAAGCAACTGGCAGAGGGTCAACATTATTAAGTGGTAAAGGCGCTTATCAGCAAAACAATACAGATGTATTATACGCTGTTGTTTCACAAAGTCAGATTGGTACTGTGAAGAAGATTGTTAATTCTTATGATGAAAGTGCCTTCCTCGTTATACACGATGTGCGTGATGTCTTAGGTAATGGTTTTATTAATACTAAATAATTAATCTTCTTATTTAATTAGGGACTGTTGAAGTCATTTACTCAAAGTTTTTCTATTTTTGATTTAAAATGGTATTAAATAGAAAATGAGGAGGTCGACTTTCAGATGTTGAGAAAATTAGCAACCATTATAGGATCCACTATTGTCGGCACAATTTTATATGCAAGAGTCAAAGAAAAGAGAAGTTATAAGAGCTTTTTACAAGAAAAAATGATTCGCATGTCTGGAATGAAAAAAACGTTTGAAAATGTACAAGATGCAGAAAAAGCTCTAGAGGAAACGAAATACGAAACAGCGGGTAAATATAGTGGAACAGATTATGAATTTAGTCATGGAGTTCAAATTAAAGACTACGATGGTTCCTTAGTTTATATCGTCAATGATGAAGGACAACGCGATCAACGTACTATTTTGTATATACACGGTGGAGCATGGTTTCAGGACCCATTAGATTATCATTTTGAATACATGGATTTATTGGCTGATTCGCTAAATGCGAAGGTTGTTATGCCAATTTATCCAAAAATTCCACATAGGGATTATCGTATTACATTTGAATTACTGACAAAGCTGTATCATCATTTGCTAAATAAAATAGATGATTCAAAACAAATGATAATAATGGGGGATTCTGCTGGTGGACAAATTGCATTAGCGTTTGTTCAACAGCTTAAAAAAGATAGTGAACCACAACCAAGCCATATTGTATTAATTTCACCTGTTTTAGATGCAACATTTAGTAATCCAGAAGCTCGAAAATATGAAAAAGAAGATCCAATGTTGGGTATTGAAGGTAGTAAATATTTAGTCAATTTATGGGCTGGCGATGCACCTTTAGACCATTACAAATTATCACCAATGTATGGAGATTTAGAGGATTTGGGGCATATTACTATAACAACGGGTACGAAAGAAACATTGTATCCAGATGCTGTTAAATTCTCAACTATGTTGAATGAAAAGGGTATTAATCACGAATTTATACCAGGTTATAGCTTATTCCATATTTATCCTATTTTTCCTATTCCAGAACGAGAACGCTTCTTAGAACAATTAAAGCGTATTATCCTAAAATAATTTCGATAAGTTAAAAGCTCACATGAGAAAAATCACTCATTATGGTATTTCCTCATGTGAGTTTTTTAAATTTTAGTTGTCGATATTGGGTTGCTTTTTCAAAGAAAGAACTAAAATAAGAACGACTATGATAATAATTCCTAATATTTGAAAAGCCTTAAATGATACATCTAGAAATAAACCACTTGCTACAACTGCAACTACAGGTTCTATCGTACCAAATAACGTTGTTTCTTTAGCTAATAGATATTTCAAGTTATCAATAAATAGATAATATGCTAGAGCAGTGCCTCCAATAATTCCAAATATTAAATAAAGAAACGTGGACACATGCCATTGAGTCATACTGACGTTCCAAATAGGATGACGTAAAGTCATAATTATACCGTAAATAATCATTGCCCAACCAACGACTAAAATGGAGGCATATTTGTTCAATAATTTTTCCGCATAGATAGTGTAAAATGCTAGAGCTAATCCGGCCAAGATTCCCCAAAATAAGCTTGAAGGGGCAACAATTAATTTAGAAAGTGAACCATTTGTTAAGAGCAGAAATGTACCGATAAGTGTCAAGAGTACAACAACTATATCAAATGCCCTTAGCTTTTCTTTACCTCTGAATGCAAACCATAGAATGATATATACTGGCGCAATATATTGTAATAAAGTAGCGACTGCTGCATTACCTTCATTAATTGATGCCATGTAAGCATATTGAACGATTAACATGCCAAAGAGACTATAAATTATCAAAGTAATCACGTGAGATACACGAGTAAAAATGACAAATATGGATTGTCTAGAATTCATTATTTTAAACATGACTAATAAAAATAAACCGCTAATTATTAATCTTGTAGTTACATACCAGTCTACATTGATTCCTGCATGCTTAAATAGAAAATCTGAAACAGTTCCCCCTAATCCCCATAAGCTTGCCCCTATAATAGCGAATAAGATACCTTTTAATCTCGATTGTTTATAACCTTTCAATTCGCCATCTCCATAATGATGATTAATCTCATGATATATAGTATATAATTAGAAATATATCTTTTTACTTTAAAAAAGTATCAATATATTGAGGTTGATATCCATGACAATAAATATCCGATTGAAAGAAAATTTAGAAGAAATTATTCATTACCCAGATTCCTTATGGCAACATATCATGTTACATACTCAACTTGACCAAACGATTCTAGGTTATATCCCTTTGCATTGGCACAATGATTTACAGCTGATGGTGGTCACTTGTGGGACTATTCAAATTGAAATTGCTAATCAAACCGTTGTATTAAAAAAGGATCAAGCTTAGTTTATTAATACAAATGTAGTTCATAAAATAGAAGGGCTTGAAGCGGATACTTCCTTTTACTGTTGGAATATTGGTTTACCTGATGCGACAGACTATGTAAATTATAAATATGTAAATCAAATTATTAATACGCTTGATAAGCATCCTTATATGAAAATAAATGGTGTCAATGTAGAAGAAAAGATAAAAAATGTAGGAGAATTATTTGAAGCAAAAGATAAGCATTATCAACTTAATATATTAAGTGAGTATTATATTTGTTTGAAATATCTCGTCATGCTGATAGATCAAACTCATCATTCCAAACAATATTATTACTTTGATCAAAGAATAAAAGATTGCATAAACTTTATTCAGAGGAATTACACATATAAAATAAAAATGCATGACTTATGTAAGATATCCTGCATTAGTAGTTCAGAAACGATTAAGCTCTTTAAAAGGTATGTAGGTATGACGCCTTTCCAATATTTATTACACTATCGATTGGAAAAGGGCGCAAAGCAACTTAAATTAACTCATAATAATGTAACGGAAGTAGCTTTGGATTGCGGTTTTTCTACAACGAGTTATTTCATACAGATGTTTAAAGATAAATACAAAGTTACACCTAAACAATTTCAATTATCACATTAATAAAAATGCGAATTCTGTTATCAATATACCTGATAACTCGAATTCGCATTTTTTGGTGTTTGATGATAATTATTTTGAGTGTTATTCGAATCTACATTTTTGTAGTTAGAAGTTGTGAAAGAGTGAGAATGATATGAATCTGAATGACTTGATGTTGAACTTACGTCCTCATCACTATTTCTAGATGTGTTGTTGATACGAGAATGATCACTATCTAAAACTGAATTACTCATATCTTTACCTTGTAAACTACCGATAAGTATAAAAGCAAGATAACAACTACAAACAACTAGTATGATTGAAAGATAGACGCCAACAGCGATTTTTACTGGTTTATCCATCCATATCCTCCTAAGGTCGTAGTAACTTTCATATTAAAGATAACATGTGTTTTTTAAGCTAATGTAAATTCAAAGTAAAATTCTCATTACTTTACTAAAGATATGAAATGAATTAAAAAATTCTACAATATAAAAATAAAATTTATCATTTTTTCTAAAAAATGCATAGTGTATATGCAATAACTTTACATTTATTTACACTATCTTAATGTTGAGTTAAAAGATTTAAAACTGAGTTAACACACACATGATAGTCTACTACTAGCTAGAGAATAAAAAAATTTGTAATGAATTATGATGAATTATATAGATTATATTGACTTTTGATTAATTTTTTATTTAGACTTTACTATGATGGAAACGTTTTAAATTTTTGTAAAAATTGTGAGTTAATTAATTTAAATTAGTGTTTATCATTTTCCATTAACAATTTAATATTACATAGAAAAGCGAGGTAAGACGGATTGATTCTCATTATAGTGTGTGTCCTGTTGATTCTATGGCTAGGAATTAAAGAAAAAAGACGTCATGCGAATCGACTAAAGAAAATTCCTTTACGAATTAATATCAATGGGATTCGCGGGAAATCTACAATCACTCGAATGGCTTACAGCGTGCTTCGAGAAGACCATTACAGAGTAATCGGTAAAACGACTGGAACAGATGCAAGAATGATGTACTGGTTCACACAGAAAGAATACGATGTAATTAGAAAACCTCAAGGTGCAAATATTGGTGAACAGCGTGATATTATTCGTAAGGTTGTAAAGCAAAAAGCAAACGCACTTGTTAATGAGTGTATGGCTGTTAACCCTGACTACCAAATTACATTCCAAAAAGATTTAGTAAAGGCAAACATTGGCGTTATTGTAAACGTGATGGAAGATCACATGGATGTATTGGGTCCAACTCTTAAAGATGTAGCTCAAGCCTTTACAGCAACTATTCCATATAATGGTAAATTAGTTGTAATGAAAGATGAATATACTGATTTCTTCGCGAAAGAAGCTAAAAAGCGAAATTCGGAAATCATCGTTGTAGATAAAGACGAAATACCTGAATCATACTTAAGAAAATTTGACTACTTAGTATTCCCGGATAATGTTGCCATTGTCTTAGGTATAGCAGAGGCTGTTGGTGTAGATTATGAAACAGCACTTCAAGGTATGTTAAATGCCCCAGCCGATCCAGGTGCGGTGCGTATTAAATATTTCTATGCAAATAACACGCAAAATGTCTTTGTTAATGCTTTTGCTGCAAATGAACCAAAATCTACAAAGGCAATTTTGAATAAAGTTGAATCATATAATTATTTATACAAAAAGAAAATTATCATTTTAAATTGTCGTTCAGATAGAATTGATAGAACACAATTATTCGTTGAAAATTTCTTAGAAGATGTTGATTATGATGTTTTAATTTGTACTGGTAAGAGTACGCAAATGGTTTCAAACCTAATGCAAAAAATGCCAGATAAGAAATATTTAAATTACGAAGGGCAAGAATTCTCTGAAATTGAAAAAGGAATTATGCATGAGTCAGAAAATGCACTTGTCTTTTGTGTAGGAAACATCCACGGCCCGGGTGGAAGAATAGCGGAATTCATAGAAGGGATAGAATAAAAAAATGATAGGTTCAGAGTTATATTTCTCCTTATTCGTAGGTGTTATTCTCAGTTTAATATTTGCTGAGAAATTCGGGATCAACCCGGCAGGACTTGTTGTTCCTGGTTACTTAGCTTTAATTTTTGATCAACCCATAATGTTATTATCAGTATTGATTATTAGTTGTTTAACTTACTTTATTGTTAATAACGGTATTAGTAATTGGGTGATTTTATATGGTAGAAGAAAATTCGCTGCTATGATTTTAACTGGTATGGTACTCAAGTTTATATTTGACTTAATTTATCCTCTCACGCCATTTGATATGGTTGAAGTTTCAGGTATTGGTGTTGTCATTCCAGGAATCATTGCAAATACGGTTCAAAAGCAAGGTGTCGTAATTACATTATCAACTACAATGTTATTAACTTGTATTACTTATGTCATCTTGTTCTTATATAGCTTTATCAACTAATCACGAACAAGGAGCGCGTATTAATGAAAAAGAAAAAACG
Organism: Staphylococcus capitis subsp. capitis; assembly: GCF_040739495.1. NCBI lineage: Bacteria > Bacillati > Bacillota > Bacilli > Caryophanales > Staphylococcaceae > Staphylococcus > Staphylococcus capitis. Next base: position 386,732 of record NZ_CP145263.1, read on the forward strand.
ATTATCGCCCAGTGAGTGGTTACTTAAACAGTCTAAAAGACATAAAAGAAGAAACACGCTTTACACGGCGATTGTCCTTTTATTAGCTTTAATTCTATTAGTATTTGCGATCAGAGCAATACATGTCGATCCTGTCAAAAGTGATGCTAAAAGTGGAAATAGCCTTCGATTTACATACTTAGGCAACATTACTTTAAATAAACACATTCGCCAAAATAATTTGAATGATGTATTTGCAGGAATTCAAGACACGTTAAAGAATAGTGATTTTTCTTCGGCTTCTTTATTGGTTAATGAATTTTCAAAAAATCAAAAAGATGATCTTAATAAAAACATAGAAAATATCATGTTCTTACGTAAACAAAATATTAAAAGTGTGAATCTCATCAACAAGTCTATTGATAATATTCAAGCGACAGAGTTAATGAGAAAAGTTGAATCTCAAGCAGGTTATAACTTTTTAACAGGAAATGGTTCAAATCCTATAAATAGTAAAACTGTTCAACAAGAAATTAAAGGTAAGAAAGTCGCAAATGTATCATTTACAGATGTTGAATCAAATTATACTAAACCTTTAAAAAATACGACTTCAATCAGTTTAGATCCGAAGATTTTTTATCCACTCATTAAGAAGTTAAAAGAAAACAATGATTACGTAGTAGTTAATGTTGACTGGGGTATTCCTAATGAAAGAAATGTAACTGATAGACAAAAAGAATATGCGCACGCATTATCAGATGCTGGTGCTGACATTATTGTTGGTCATAATTCAGTTGTACAGAAAATAGAAAAATATAAAAATACACCTATTTTCTATAGTTTAGGTAATACAACTTCAGATGACTTCTTATCGAAAAATCAAAAAGGCATGGTCGTACAACAAGATTGGAACGGAAAACATAATAAATTCCATATCACACCAATTCAGTCAAAAGACGGTAAAATCTCTAAAGATGATATGAATAAATTGGATCATGTAAGATTCCATAACAATATCAAAGATAAAACAGTTAATTTAAAATCAGATAATAGTGGAGGTTATACTTTTGAATATTAAAAAACATTGGTTGCCAATCGTCGTTGTCATCTTAGTTATTGTCATTGTCTTATTAGTGACATTTGCCAAAGCAAATGAAGGTTTGGATCATTATGAACAAAATGAATTGAAAAATGGAGAACAGCAATATCTTTCAAAAGGGGCAAGCTAAATATGAATATATATAATAAAGTGACCTTGAGTGTCATTTTAGTTATAACAATTGTGATTTCGTTCCTCTTTTATTTCTTAACAACTGAGAAGAAAGTGGACAAAGACACGTTATATGAAAATAAGATAGCGAACCATAAACAATCTGGTAACCAAAAAAATTATGGTGTTGCCTCTAATAATGCAATTGCAACTAAAGTAGGTAATAAAATAATTGAAGATGGCGGTAATGCAACAGATGCAGCTGAAGGTGTTGCTTATGCTCTAGCTGTAACTGAACCTCATTCGTCTGGTTTAGGCGGTGGGGGCGCAACGCTAACGTACAATGGTAAAGATGGAGAAGTCCCTAAAATGTATGAATATAAGACAATGTCTTCATACAATTATAAACAAGGCGACAAAATCGGTGTACCTGGCTTCGTTAGAGGTATGCATGATATGCATGAAAAAGAAGGTAAAATGGATGAGAAGAAAATCTTTAACTATGTCATCCCTTTAGCAGAAGATGGCTTCGAAGTAGATTCAGAACTTGAACGTAGTTTGAAAATTTACGGCTCTAAGATTGACCGTAATTCACCTTTCTTCAAAGGAAGTAAAACAGTACGTGAAGGTGACGTTGTTAAGCAAAGTAAACTTGCTGACACGTTAAAGAAAATCCGTGATAAAGGCCCAGATTACTTCTACAAAGACGTAGGTAAAAGTATTTCTAAACAGTTAAAAAATAAATTGACTGAAAAGGACTTCACAACCTTCAAAACTGAATCAAAAGAACCAGTAAGCACAACTTATAAAAATAACAAAATTTATTCAGCTTCTAACCCATTAGGTGGTACGCTAACTTTACAAGGTTTAAAAGTTGATGAACAAGAAAACCAAAATAATGCTGACCGTACTAGCTTTATTACTGCGATGATTAAATCACGTGATTTAATGTACCAAAACCGTGATATCGTTAATGGTTCAGAAGCAAGTAACGACCAACAATTATCGGATGATTACTTACTTGGTCAATTAAATAAAGTTAATGTTGGAAGTAACACAGAAAATGGTAGTGACTTTAACCAAATAAGAACTGATAATACAAGTACAACGCACTTTGTAGTTATTGATAAAGATGGTAAATTAGCAAGCACGACTAATACACTTTCAAGTTACTTTGGATCTGGTGATTTCATGAAAGAAGGATTCTATATGAACAACTCATTAGGAGACTTCTCTAAAGAATCAACGAGTCCTAACTATGGGGAACCTCATAAAGCACCGAGATCATTCATTTCACCATCAGTAGTGGTAGGTCCTAACTTCTATATGGGTATTGGTACTCCTGGAGGTAACAAAATTCCTACTATCTTAGATGAGGTTATCGTAGATTATTTAAATGGTAACGGTACGTTGCAAGAATCTGTTGATAAACCACGTTTTTATAATGATGGTGGTACAGTTTATTATGAAAATGCTACAAGCGATGAAGATATTAACATCTTCAAAAGTTTAGGTTTTGGCGTTCAAGAAAAACGTAATGACCCTAACTTCGGTAGTGTTCAAGGTGCCGTGTATGATAAAAATAAAAAATCAGTAGACGTCGGTGCAGATGTTGGTAACCGTTAAAAATTAAATACAAATAATAGTACACCTTCAAAGTTGAAATCATATCACTTTGAAGGTGTTTTTATGTATTTAGTGGAATCATGTGATTAAAATATTTAATTTTAAAATGACTGATTTATGATTGCAATATTAATTTTCCCTCACGGTAAAAAATTTATGCATATCCGACAGTTTTATGACATTGGGTGTAAGCGTATACAGGTCAATTCATAAATAGTATGATGATTGAGTAAAAGTTTTACATATAATTTAAGACTTCGAGGTGGCTTATGGATATTATAGCTTTATTAATAGGATTAGGACCGTTATTAGGTTGGGGATTGTTCCCAACGATTGCATCTAAATTTGGTGGACGACCTGTGAACCAAATCTTTGGTGCAACAGTCGGGACATTAATCTTTGCAATTATATTAGCCGTGGTAAAAGGTATTGGAATACCCGGAGGTATGGCACTCATATTTTCAATTATTTCAGGTGCCGGATGGGCATTTGGTCAAATTATTACATTTAAAGCGTTTGGGTTAGTAGGATCATCTAGAGCTATGCCTATTACAACAGCTTTTCAATTATTAGGTGCTTCGTTATGGGGCGTATTCGCTTTAGGTAACTGGCCTGGTATAGCAAACAAAATGATTGGATTCGTAGCACTCATAGTAATTTTAGTTGGCGCACGAATGACAGTTTGGTCAGAGAAAAGTGAACAAGAGTATAGTCAAAATCTTAGAAAAGCAGTGGTTTTATTACTTATTGGTGAAATTGGATATTGGGTTTATTCAGCTGCACCACAAGCTACAGATATAGGTGGATTAAAAGCATTTTTACCACAAGCTATTGGTATGGTAATTGTAGCAGTCATCTATGCTCTAATGAATATGAACAAAGGGAATGCCTTTAAAGAAGCAGTCAGTTGGAAACAAATTATTTCTGGTTTCTTCTTCGCCTTTGCCGCGTTAACATATTTAATTTCAGCCCAACCCAATATGAATGGACTAGCTACTGGTTTCGTTCTTTCCCAAACTTCAGTCGTTTTAGCAACTTTAACAGGTATTTTCTTTTTAAATCAGAAGAAAACGCCAAAAGAATTAATGATTACTATTGTCGGATTGGTTTTAATTCTTATAGCTGCTTCCGTAACTGTATTTATTAAATAACTTAGTGAGGGATTGATATTTATGAAAAAGACAGCAGTATTAAATAGTCATGTTTCACAAGCTATCTCAACTTTAGGACATTATGATTTAATTACCATCAACGACGCAGGAATGCCTATACCTAATGATGAAAGACGTATTGATTTAGCAGTAACAAAAGGCTTACCAAGTTTTATAGATGTACTTGAAAATGTTTTAACAGAAGTGGAGATTCAAAAAATTTACTTAGCAGAAGAGATAAAAACAAATAATTCAACTCAGCTTAAAGTAATTAAACACTTAATCGAGGAACATGTAGAGATTGAATTTATTCCTCATAGTAAAATGAAAGAGATGCTTCAATCACCACATAATAAAGGGAACATTAGAACAGGAGAGACAACACCTTTCTCTAATATCGTATTAGAATCTAATGTCACTTTTTGATAGAAAGCTGATTGAAGAATTATATATCTAAAAAGGGGGCTATTTCAATGAGTAGAAACAAGGTAGTTATAGTAGGTTCAACCAATGTTGATAAATTTATTAACGTGACGCGTTTTCCTAAACCAGGAGAGACATTACACATTGATCAAGCGCAACGAGAATTTGGTGGAGGAAAGGGGGCTAATCAAGCGATTGCAGCTGGTCGTCTAGAAGCTGAAACAACTTTTGTTACTAAAGTAGGTAAAGAAGGTAATGCCGATTTTATCATCGAAGATTTCAAAGAGGCGTCTATTAATACGGAATATATTTTAACCGCTGATAATGAAGAAACAGGGCAAGCTTTCATAACAGTATCAGAAGACGGTCAGAATACAATTTTAGTATATGGTGGAGCAAATATGACTTTAAGTGCAAAAGATGTCATGGCAGCAGAACAACCAATTACTGAAGCGGACTTTGTTGTGGCACAATTAGAAGTACCAATTGAAGCTATAGAACAAGCCTTTAAAATTGCTAAAGCAAATGGTGTAACAACTATACTCAATCCTGCCCCTGCGATTGATTTACCTAAATCTTTATTAGCATTTACAGATATTATTATTCCTAATGAAACTGAAGCTGAACTGCTATCAGGTATCTCTATCACTAATCAAGATAGCATGAAAGAAACCGTAGAATATTTCTTCAAATTAGGAATTTCAACAGTACTTATTACGCTTGGGGAACAAGGTACATATTATGCAACTGAGAATGAATTCAATATTGTTCCATCCTATAAAGTAAAAGCTATTGATACCACTGCTGCAGGTGATACATTTATTGGAGCTTTTGTGAGTCAATTAAACAAAGATTTGAGTAATTTGGAACAAGCTATCCAATTCGCTAACCAAGCATCATCTATAACTGTTCAACGACAAGGAGCTCAAGCTGCTATTCCTACTAGAGATGAAGTAATCAATGTCTATAAATAATTAGTGAAAGGTATTTCATTACGTATTCATAATTAAAAAAATGCTCTAAGAAGTTGTGTTAAAACAATCATCTTAGAGCTATTATTTTTTCTAAAATACTATTAACTCTAAACTTTAAGTTTTCATATAGTATGTAAGCATATATGATATAAATATACAGAGATAACTTAATACATATTTGACATAAACGAAGGGTGATCAAAAGATGGAAGCAGTTGTTTTAGGTATTGATTTAGGAACGAGCGCAATTAAAATTATCGCAGTCAATCGCCAAGGCGAAGTATTGGAGACTGTAAGTGAACAATTGAAATTATTTCAAGAGCAACCTGGATATAGTGAACAAGACCCTAATGAATGGTTCCAAGCTACTAAGCGTGGCGTTAAGCGCATCATCTCTTCAAATGCTTTAAAGAATAAAGCTGTGAAAGGTCTTTCGTTCTCAGGACAGATGCACGGTCTAGTCGTCTTAAATAAAGAAGGACAGCCCTTACGCAATGCAATACTCTGGAATGATACTAGAAATTCGGAACAGTGTCGTCAAATTAAAGAAGTGTATGGTGAAAGACTCAACTATAATCCAATATTAGAAGGATTTACATTACCTAAAATGTTATGGGTTCAACTACATGAGCCTGAAATTTGGGAACAAGTGAATGTTTTTATGTTACCTAAAGATTATTTACGATATTGTCTAACGAATCGAATTAATATGGAATACAGTGATGCGGCTAGCACATTATTATTAAATCCTAAAACAAATTTGTGGACAAAAGATGTGGGCTCAATTTTCAATATCCCTGATATTTATCCATCATTAGTCAATTCACATGAATGTGTTGGGTACGTTAGCGAATTACTGGCAGATGAACTAGGTTTAAAGCATCAGGTTGCTGTATTTGCAGGAGGTGGGGATAATGCCTGTGGAGCTATAGGAGCTGGTGTGATTAATGATAAAGAGGCATTATGTAGTATAGGAACATCTGGCGTTGTATTAAATGTTGAACATAATCATGTTACAGAGTATGATCAGAATTTACATTTCTTCAATCACAGTATCCCTAATACGTATTATGCGATGGGAGTTACATTAGCTGCAGGTTATAGTTTGAATTGGTTGAAGACCACATTCTTTGAAAATGACTCCTTCGCCAAAATTTTAGATTATGCTGAAAGTGCCAAACTAGGAGCAAGTGGCTTATTATTTGCTCCTTACTTAGCTGGTGAACGCACGCCACATGGGGATGCCTACATTAGAGGTAGTTTTATTGGTATTAGTGGACAACACAAAAAAGCAGATTTTGCACGTGCAGTTATAGAAGGTATTACTTATTCTTTATATGATTCAATCAAAATAATGCGAGAAGCAGGACACGAAATCAATTCAATTACCTCAATTGGTGGAGGGGCTAAAAGTAAGTTCTGGCTTCAACTTCAAGCAGATGTTTTTAATATGAAAGTGAAAAAATTAAAACATGAAGAAGGTCCAAGTATGGGAGCAGCTATGCTTGCAGCATACGGACTAGGTTGGTTTGAAAGTGTAGCTGATTGTGTTGAGACATTTATTAAAGTTGAAGAAGTTTTTAAACCTAATGCCGAAAATCATAAACGATACGAACAATTCCATAATGTTTATCAACGAGTTTATAAGCAAACGAAAGAACTAACAAAGGAACTACTAGCGATTACAAAGTAAAGTACGAACTCTCGGACAATTCATGTGCGAGAGTTTTTTATATTGATAACTCAAAATGCAAAACCTAGACTTTATATAGAAATTTATTGAAAAAAGTGAATTATTGAAAAGATGGGAAACAATATTTGATTTTTAGTTTGAGCGACAAAAAAGAAAAATTATTTTCAAGGAAATGAATATTGACATTAAACTAAATAGAACGTTTAATAAAATTATATTTTAACAATTAATATATGAGCACAATTAAAAAATAAGACACCGAGAGGATGATAATATGTTAATTTTGAAACAAGAATTGTGTGAGTTTCTAAACCGTATGTCGCTACGAACGTTTGCGTATATGAATGAACTCGACTATCCTAATTTATTACTTGAACTTGAACACCAAGATATTACACTACCCACTACATACCAACTTCAAAGGTCAATTCAATTCCCTCAATATCAACCACCTTCGCATCAAGTAAGTAATCAATTTATCAATCTAAGAGATGAAGCTGAAAGTGATATTAATGATGAAAAGTTACGTTTTTTTACAATTCTATCCTGTCAACCAGCACAGTGAAATGTTGAGTGCATACTCTAGAATGACCCAATTAAAAATCAAAACAACTGTTAAACCACTTAAATTATCATTCCCATTAGATCCAGATACATTAACTGATAAACTCAACCTTCCACCTGCTCATGAAAATCGCGACATTCCTTTACTCCTATATATGCTTCAAAAACTACTTTCAGAACTCAAAAAATGCAATTTAAAATTCTCTATTCAAGATAATATTATAGAAATCATCTATCCCAGTCATATTGTTAAAGTCTTCATTAATTTATATAAAAACAATCAAAGCATCTATCCTCTACAAATATTTGTTAGTGCTTACTGTAGATACGCGCCATTTATTGAGCAAATGGAATCAATATCTATGTCTACATCTAAAGAAGTGTTAACAAATGTAGACAAACTTTTCTTACTTATACTTGAATTACCAGAAAGACTTACAAGACAAGAATTTTCATTGAGTCAAAAGAATTATGACTTAGCTGAAAAATTATTTTTCATTAAAGGGTAACTTTTACTTATTGAAAAGATATAGAGGTAGAAGTCCGCCTAATTAATTAAACTGATATAGGTAAGAGTAGAAAATGATAAAATTCACCCGTGAATCTGAAAATAGGTTTAAGGGTAAAAATACAATTTTAACCTAAACATTCATATTTAAGGGCTGGTTGCACTAGAAATTTGCAATAAGCCCTTAAAAATTGTGAGCAATTTGTTACATTTTGAGATAATAAGCGTTAGAATATATAAGTCGCCTAAATGATATGTACTAGTTATCTTGTACATCATATGAAGACGATTTTGAGGTAAGGGTAAAGTAATGTTGATGATATCGCTTACATTCGTTAGGGTTAGGTGTAAAATATTTCGAATAAAATCAAATAACAAAATAATTTCTCTTTTGTACTTTTTGCAACAATAAAAATATAACTTAGTGAATTATTTCACAATATCTACTAATTTATTTGTTGTAAATTATTGAAATCGCTTTCTTAAGGGTGTACGATAGCTATGGCCTAAAAAAACAGAAAGAAGGTTATGGGGAAATGAATATAATCTTAGGAGTAGGGACACTAGTAATTGTACTTATCATCATGACGCTGTTCTTAAACTTTGCGCCATATGGTAAACAAGGTTTACAAGCTTTATCAGGGGCAGCTTGTGCCACATACTTACCACAAGCATTCTTAAGTTATGCTATCGGTGGCGTGTTCCACATTAAATTTTTTCAAGAAATTGGTGACTTAGCAGGGAGTTTAAGCGGAATTGCAGTTGGTATTTTAACATGTTTAAACTTGGGTGTATCTCCAGTTTTTGCTGTTATCGTTGGTTTAGTTTTACATGATTCAAAATTATTGCCAGCATTTATAGCAGCATATATTATTGCTTTTGGGATTAAATTGATAGAGAAAAAAGTTCCAGAAGGACTAGATTTAATTGTTGTAATTTTATTGGCTCCAGCAATTACATTTGGTTTAGCAAATTTAATTTCACCCGGGGTTATCGCTGTACTTAAACAAATTGGTTCAGCTATCTCATCTGTAGGTAATGATAATCCTTATGCTTTAGCAGTTATATTAGGACTAGTTATACCTGTAACAGGCATGACGCCTTTAAGTTCAATGGTCTTAACAAGCTTATTAGGGCTTACAGGTATTCCAATGGCAATCGGTGCATTAACATGTACTGGTGCTTCATTCGTTAACGCAGTACTATTCAGTAGACTGCATATTGGTAAGAAAACCAATGCGTTCGCAGTATTTATCGAACCATTGACACAAATAGATTTAATTGCAAAATATCCACTACAACTTTATGGTACGAATGCCATCATCGGTGTTGTAAATGCTTGTATCGTTACATTCAGTGGACTAGTAATCAATGTAAAAGGTATGGCTACACCGATCGCAGGTGCGATTGTATTATTTGGATTTAATAATGCAGTGACTTCTATCATAACTATCATCACAGTGGGTATAGTAAGTGTAGTACTAGCATTCGTTATGAGTTCAATTATCAAGAAATTTAACTTAATGAATATTAGTTTCAAATTACCAGGGAAAAAGAATCGAGTTAAGGAGAGTGTTTAATAATGGCTAAAAGCTATGATTACCAAAGTGCTTTTGACATTATTGGACCAGTTATGATGGGACCATCAAGTTCTCATACTGCTGGTGCAGTTAAAATAGGTAACTCAGCACGTGCTGTTTTAGGAGACATGCCTAAAACTTTAGAGATTCATTATTATGAATCTTTTGCTAAGACGCACCAAGGACATGGTACAGACGTAGCTGTAGTTGGTGGTGCTATGGGCTATAGCACCTTCGATAGCCGAATTAAATCAGCATTAGATATAGCTAAGGATGAAAATATCGATGTTGATATCATCGAAGAAGATGGAGAAAGTATCGGTCAACATCCTAACTGTGCTTATATTAAGGCGAACTCTGAAAGTGGACGTCATATTGAAGTCATTGGTATTTCAATTGGTGGCGGTACAATTAAACTTAAAGGCATTAACGTCAATGGCTTAGAAGTTGAAATTAACAATGGACTTCCAATGTTAGAAATAGACGGCGAAATGGATAAAGCTCAGGTGAATCACTTAATCAACGACATGACAGATATGGAAATTGATTTTGGTGATGAAACTGTCAAGACGAGCGACAATAATGGTCTAGTTGTATTACCTTTAAATAAAGCAATCTCAGAATCAACATTAAACAAAATTAGAGAAAAATACAGTGACTTAAACGTTTCCTATATCAATTAGAGGGGGATTATAAATGTTTAATTCAATTAGAGAGACAATAGATTATTCTGTTGAACATGACATTTCCTTCGCTGATATCTTGATCAACGAAGAAATGGAAAGAGAAGGTATATCACGCGACGAAGTACGTGAACGTATGAAACAAAATCTTGAAGTGATGCGTGATGCAGTAGAAAAAGGTACTACTGGAGATGGTGTAGAAAGTGTTACAGGTTATACAGGCCATGATGCGGCAAAACTTCGTGATTACAACGAAAACAATCATGCTTTATCAGGGAAAGAAATGATTGAAGCCGTTAAAGGCGCAGTTGCAACAAACGAAGTGAATGCAGCAATGGGTATCATCTGTGCTACACCTACAGCTGGTTCCTCGGGAACTATTCCCGGCGTTCTTTTCAAATTAGAGAAAACTCATGATTTAACTGAAGATCAAATGATAGATTTCCTATTTACTTCAGCATTATTTGGACGTGTAGTTGCAAACAACGCAAGTGTTGCTGGTGCTACAGGCGGTTGCCAAGCAGAAGTTGGTTCTGCGTCAGCAATGGCTGCGGCAGCTTCTGTAGCTATCTTTAACGGTACGCCAGAGCAATCTGGTCATGCGATGGCACTTGCGATAAGTAACTTATTAGGTTTAGTTTGTGACCCTGTAGCAGGACTCGTTGAAATTCCTTGTGTAATGAGAAATGCTATTGGTTCAGGTAACGCATTAATTTCAGCAGACCTTGCATTAGCTGGCGTTGAAAGTCGTATTCCAGTTGATGAAGTTATCGGTGCGATGGACAGAGTTGGTCGTAATTTACCTGCATCTCTTCGTGAAACAGGTTTAGGTGGTCTAGCTGGTACACCAACTGGTGAAGAAATTAAACGTAAAATTTTCGGTGAAGCTGAAAATATGGTAAATAATAAATAACTTATAAATATAATGATTAAGCACTTTAGTTTTGTGTATAGCAAGACTAAAGTGCTTTTTTCTAAGGTTATAAAGATTAACTGTTTTAGTAAGTACATAGTTGAATGATTAAAACGGAAACCAATAGACTATGGTCTATTGCATTAAGAACACCGTCGAATTAGAATTCGCATATTAGATGAACACAATAGTCAAGAAACTATTATGTAAGAAGCACTAAAGAATTATTACCATCATAAGTGCTTCTTTAATATTGCAAAATGTGGGTCCCCAATCTAAAATAGCTTAAAAGGGGTTGATGCAATGCTAAGATTATTCCTTATCTTTCTAGCATTCATCATTAACACAACGATAACTTATTTATGGACTACAGAGGGGACATGGGTCAACTTATTATTTAAATCATTATCATTAAGTATGATTCTCGTTTTTATGTTCTACTATATTCGTTTTGTTATTGAAAATAAAAACAAAGAATGAAATTTAACCAAAGACATTCCTTAGTTAAATTTCATTCTTTTTTATTGATGTAAATCAAGCTGATAAAATGCTAAATCGAGCCATCTTTCAAATTTATATCCTACATTTTTAATTGTTCCAGCGTGAGTGAAATTAAATTTTTTATGTAGCTCAATACTTCCTACATTAGAAGCATCTATCCCCGCTACAATTGTTCGATAATTTTTGGCCTTTGCGACTTGAATGAGTGTTTCTAATAACTTTGAAGCTATACCTTGACCACGATAGTCGGGATCAACATAAATCGAATGTTCAATAGAATAAAGATAGGCTGGCCAATCTCTAAAAGAGCCATATGTTGCATAACCTACAACATGATGGTCTTTAACATATACCCATATAGGTTCTTCGGCTATTGATTTTGTTTCAAACCACTGTAGTCGTTCTTCTAATTCCTTGGGATCATATGTATATACTGCAGTAGTATTAATTATGGCGTCATTATAAATTTCAAGAATATCTGGCAGGTCTTCTTTTCTAGCATGTCTAATCATTGGGTACCCCTCTTTTTACATTCCATTAAATACCTTTATTTCTAATAAATCAATTATTTGTTAAGTCATTTCACATGCCATATTTATAAAAGATTTTATAAGCTTCTTTTATATTAGTGTTGTCGTGTCAAAATAATGATATACTTATCTCAAACTACGATAAATCTTTAAAAACATTTAAAGGAGTTACAGTAATGAAAAAATGGACGAGTCGATTAACGACGTTCATTGGTGTCTTATTAATATTATTAGCAATATATTTATTTGCAAAGCCACATATTGATAATTATCTTCATGAAAAAGATAACGACAATAAGATTGAGAAATATGACAACGATGAAAAAAAGGATACCTCGACGAAACAAAAGACACCTACAATTCCAAAGGATAAATCCAAAATGGCTGGTTATATTGAAGTACCAGATGCTGAAATTAAGGAGCCGGTTTATCCAGGACCTGCGACACTAGAGCAACTTAATAGAGGTGTGAGTTTCGCTGAGGGAGATGAATCATTAGATCAACAAAATATTTCTATCGCTGGTCACACATTTACTGACCGTCCGCACTATCAATTTACTAATCTAAAAGCAGCTAAAAAAGGAAGTAAAGTATATTTTAAAGTAGGTAATCAAACACGTAAGTATAAAATGACAAAAATTCATGACGTTAATCCATCAGATGTTGAAGTTTTAGATGAACAAAAAGGTAAAAAAAATCAATTAACGTTGATTACTTGTGATGATTATAATGAGAAAACAGGTGTCTGGGAGAAACGAAAAATATTCATCGCAACACAAGTGAATTAAGAACAATCAGGTAGGAGTATATACAAGATACTTCTACCTTTTACTATAGTAATAAATCATAAAGTTTAATAGACATTTAACAAACATTCACATGAGTTAAGTATTTTTAAGTGATGAAATCAATTTCTAAATGTGAATATAGTTTCATAGACTTATCTTTAACTTCATTCCATTCACACACACACAGATATAATGAGATTAAAGTTGGTCAATTAAAGGGGATATTAAAATGATACGCGCAATTGCAGTAGATATGGATGGCACTTTTTTAGATTCAAATAAGCTATTTGATGAGGCACGGTTTGAAACAATTTTTAAGAAATTAAAGAAGCATAACATACAATTTATAGCTGCAAGTGGAAATCAATATGCGAAATTGAAGTCTATCTTTGGCGTTAGAGATATGTTCTTTATTTCTGAAAATGGGGCAGTCATATATAATGGGAATAAGCTGTACAACTATCGAAGTTTCAATAGACAAGATTTTCAAGACGTTGTTGATTATTTAAGCATTGACCACAAGATGGATGAACTCATTATATGTGGTGTGAAAAGTGCGTATATTTTAAAAAGTACCCAAGCAACTTTTAAAGAGGACGCGCATTTTTATTATCATCAATTAGAAGAAATTGATTCACTACAACATTTACTTAAAGACGATTATGTTAAAATTGCTTTCAATATCAATCGAAAAACTCATCCTCACTTGGATGATGAGTTAGAGAGAGCTTTTAAAGATACAATTAAGCTAGTCTCAAGTGGGCACGATAGTATAGATGTAATTATGCCTAATATGACAAAGGGTCAAGCATTAAGACGATTACTTACTGAATGGGGGATGTCGTCTACTGAATTAATGGCATTTGGTGATGCTAATAATGATAAAGATATGCTAGAACTCGCACAATATAGTTATGTTATGGAAAATAGTAATGACGCATCATTATTTGAATTAGCGAGTGGTGTGGCGCCATCTAATGATAAACAAGGTGTATTAACTACTATTGAAGAAGTAGTTCTAAGTAACATCTGAGCATAAATAAAGGTGAGAAGAAGTGGATATACCAACTTTTCTCACCCTTTTAAATAGATTAGTTTAGACGTGTTTCACAAGTTCCAGTTTGAATAACTGATAACGCTGCATTTAAGCCACCTTCAACTAAGTTTTGTACTGCTTCATCTGAGAAGAAAGCAATATGAGGTGTTACTAAAATCTTTTCGTGTCTAATAAGCTCTAAAAGCGTTTGATCTTCGATTGTTTTGTTAGTCCAATCAAATGTAAAGTAGTCGGCTTCATTTTCATAAGTATCGATTGCAGCACCATATAATGTGCCATCGTTAACTGCATCAATAAGATCAGGCGTGTTAATAACAGCCCCACGAGTAGCGTTAACTAAAATAGCACCTTTCTTAACTTTCGCAAACATTTCTTTATCAAATAAGTGGAAGCTTTCTTTGTTTGCAGGTACGTGTAATGAAATGATGTCTGCATCTTTAATAGCTTCTTCAACAGAATCCTTATACTCTAAGAAGTCTAAAGAATGATTAGGATAAGCATCGTAACCAACAACCTTTGCGCCAAATCCTGCGTAAATTTTAGCAGTGGCAGCTCCAATACGTCCTGTACCAATGATAGCGACTGTCATATTCTTAACTGGACGTGACATAATCGGTGCCGCCCAAGTAAAGTTGTGATCTTGTACGCGTCTTTCGATTGCAGGGAATCTACGTACAAGTTGTAATGCGATAGAAACAGAATATTCTGCGATAGTCTCAGGTGAATAACTAGGAATGTTAGAAATAACAATACCATGTTTTTTAGCAAGATCTAAATCGTACATATCGAATCCCGCAGTACGTTGAGCGATTTGTTTGATGCCGTATGCTTCGAGTTTAGGGTAAACTTCATCTTCTAATTTACCGAATTGCATGGTAGTTACACCATCATAATCCTTAAGTTGGTCGACAGTATCTTTACTTAAAAGTTCAGTAGAAGTAGTTACTTCAATGTTATTCTTTTTACCCCAGTTTAATGCCATTTCTTTCTCATATTCGCGTGTACCGAAAAACATAATTCTTGTCATTAAAAAACAACCCCATTTCTAAAATGTAAAAAATCGTACTAAATAATAAGTTATAAGAATAAAAATAAATAAGTAAGACTAAAACTTACAAGCTCATTATATTGTGAAAGTTTTCACAAATCAAGTGCGAAATGACTTTTGGAAAAGAAAAATGTGAAAAATCTCTCATTTTAAAATAAAAAATCCTCTTTTTTATGAAATTCATTTACTTTTATCGTGTACAAAAGTCATTTATACTTTTGATGTAATGAAAAATGATATTGTTAACAATGTATTTTAGGAAGGATGAAACACTGGTATGAGTAATATGAATCAAACAATCATTGATGCATTTAAATTTAAACACGCTACAAAACAATTTGATCCGTCTAAAAAAGTGAGTGATGAAGATTTTGAAACAATTTTAGAGGCAGGGAGATTATCTCCAAGTTCTCTAGGTTTGGAACCGTGGCATTTTGTTGTAGTCCAAAGTGAAACATTAAGAGATAAACTTAAACCATACAGTTGGGGTGCTCAGAAGCAGTTAGATACAGCGAGTCACTTTGTATTGATATTTGCACGTAAAAATGTAACTTCTCAATCTGAATACGTCCAAAACTTAATTCGTGGTGTTAAACAGTACGAAGAAAGCACAATTCCAGCAGTTAATGAAAAGTTTGATAATTTCCAAACCAATTTCCACATTAATGATAATGAACGTACATTGTATGATTGGGCTAGCAAACAAACTTATATTGCATTAGGTAATATGATGACGACTGCAGCACTCTTAGGCGTTGATTCTTGCCCAATGGAAGGATTTGACTTAGATAAAGTGACTGAGATATTAGCTGAGGAAGGTATCCTAGATACTGAACATTTCGGTATTTCAGTAATGGTTGGTTTCGGTTATAGAGCTGAAGAACCTGCTCATGGTAAAGTTCGTCAAAACAAAGATGACGTCATTAGCTGGGTATAATAATTTAAAATATTCAAGAACAGATTCTATAATTTTAGATTGTAGAGTCTGTTTTTTTTTGAAAATTTTTAAATTTTTCAGAAGTGAATAAGTCTTTATATATGCGGGTAATTCAAGATTAGGAATTCTTTTTGAGTATGCTCATAAACACATTGTTTTGAATCATATAGAAAAGAAGGTAAAATAAAAACTACAAAAAGTAAACGTTTACATTTTAAAATATATTTAATTTAAGCAAGGTAGTTTCAACAATTCAAATATCACTATAAAGGATGGGTTAAAATGGCAAATATTAACGTAAGAGATTATATCGACGAAAGTTATGGCTTATTTATCAATAACGAATTCCAATCAAGTGGTAGTGGAGAAACATTAACAGTAACTAACCCAGCTAATGGCGAAGACTTAGCTAAAGTTGCAAGAGCTGGCAAAGAAGATGTCGATAAAGCAGTCCAAGCTGCACACGATGCTTTTGATAGCTGGAGTAAAATTTCAAAAGCTGAACGCGCTGATTACTTATTAGAAATTAGTCGTCGCATTCATGAAAAGGCTGAACATTTAGCTACAGTTGAATCATTACAAAATGGTAAACCATATCGTGAAACTTCTACAATTGATGTACCTCAGGCAGCAAATCAGTTTAAATATTTCGCAAGTGTTTTAACTACTGATGAAGGTACAGTCAATGAAATTGACGAAAACACTATGAGTTTAGTTGTCAATGAACCTGTAGGTGTTGTAGGTGCAGTGGTTGCATGGAACTTCCCAATTCTATTAGCTTCATGGAAATTAGGACCAGCATTAGCTGCAGGTAACACAGTGGTTATTCAACCATCTTCTTCAACGCCTTTATCATTAATTGAACTTGCTAAAATTTTCCAAGAAGTTTTACCTAAAGGTGTAGTGAACGTTTTAACTGGTAAAGGCTCTGAATCAGGCGACGCTATCTTTAACCATGAAGGTGTAGATAAGTTATCATTCACTGGTTCAACAGATGTAGGTTACGGCGTAGCAAAAGCAGGAGCTGAACGCATTGTACCTACAACATTAGAACTTGGTGGTAAGAGTGCCAATATCATCTTTGATGATGCGAATTTAGAACAAGTTGTTGAAGGCGTTCAGTTAGGAATCCTATTTAACCAAGGTGAGGTTTGTAGTGCAGGTTCAAGATTGCTAGTACAATCTTCAATTTATGACGAATTATTACCTAAACTAAAAGAAGCTTTTGAAAATATCACAGTTGGCGATCCATTTGATGAAAACGTAAAAATGAGTGCGCAAACTGGTCCAGATCAATTAGAAAAAATTCAAAGTTACGTAAAAATTGCAGAAGATGATGATAAAGCTAATATCTTAACTGGTGGTCATCGTATTACAGACAATGGATTAGATAAAGGTTATTATTTCGAGCCGACTATTATTGAGTTAAAAGATAATAAACACAAATTAGCTCAAGAGGAAATCTTTGGTCCAGTTTTAGTAGTTGAAAAATTTGATGATGAACAACAAGCGATTGATATCGCGAATGACTCAGAATATGGTTTAGCTGGTGGTATTTTCACAACTAATATCAACCGTGCATTAAATGTTTCTAAAGCAATGAGAACTGGTCGTATTTGGATTAATACGTATAACCAAATTCCAGCAGGCGCACCATTCGGCGGCTATAAGAAATCTGGTATTGGTCGTGAAGTTTATAAAGACGCAATTAAAAACTATCAACAAGTTAAAAATATCTTTATTGATACAAGTAACCAACCAAATGGTATGTATTAATATAAATAAAAAATTAAAAGAGGGCGAAAGCCCTCTTTTTTTATGTGTTTAACACTAAGTTTTTATCACCATGAATCTTAATGTCAAAGCCTTCTGGTGATGTTAAATGTTTAATCTCTGCATTAGGTTGATATATATATATATACATGAGTTAACCCATATGATAGTTGATTATGTGTTCTTGCTATATTTGACTGCCAAGTATTCACCGCAATGTGGTGATGATATTTCTGCGTGGACATGAAGAGTGCTTGGGGGAAATTAGAAATTTGTTCTAACCCTAGATCATCAATATAAAATGCGCGTGCTTGTCCTAGATCATGTGTTTTAAGATGTAAATGTCCAATTATCCCATCTTCTGGCCAACCTTGCCATCCTTCTTTAGAACGTTGAGCAATTAAATCATTGGCATCAACTTGTAGTGTATCCATTTTGACAAATCCATCATTCCATTGCCATCCTTCATCAGGACGGTCTTGATAGACCTCAATGCCGTTACCTTCTGGATCATTAAAATATAAAGCCTCACTTACAAGATGATCGCCACCACCAACCGCGATATTGAGTTGGCTAGCATGATAAAGGAAGTTTGCTAAGTCAACACGCGAAGGGAGAAGGTAGGCGATATGGAATAATCCAGATTCTCTCAATCCAGGTTGACGACCATCAATCAATCTATTCAAAGTTAATGTATGTCCATGTTTACCGATATAAAAAATGGTTTGTTGCTCAGTTTGTTTATTGATTGTAAAACCTAAAACATTAGAGTAAAAGTCAGTCATTGTATTTAAATCTTTAACGTTCAGAGTGATATTTGTAACTTGCGTTACCTCTGATGAGTGAAAGGTATGCAAAGTGTAGTCCTCCTCAAATGAAAAAGTCATCCTCATTTAATATTTATACTAAGTATAATAAATATACTACTAGGAGGTGAAAAGAGCAAGTTTGAATCAAAAAAATTCCAAGAAGAAAGTATCTCCTTGGAATGATTAAATATCAATGTATTAACCTAAATAAACATCTTGCGCGTGGTCATCTTTTTCTAAAACATCTTTAGCAAATGGGCAAGAAGCAATGATTTTTAAGTTATTATTACGCGCATATTCTACAACGCTATTCACTAATTTTTTCCCTAAACCTTGTCCACCTAGTTCATCAGATACACCAGTATGGTCAATATCGATTTCATTGTTATCTACGTCTTTGAAAGTAATTACTGCTTGTGGATTATTCTCATCTTCTCCCACATAAAATTTATGATCGCCTTGTTTAATTTCTTCAGCCATTAACGTTCACTCCTTTAAAATGTTTATACATATATTTATCACTCATCTTAAATTTTAAAACATGATTAATGTTTTAAAGGCTTAGCTATTGCTTTTTTAGAAGGTTACCGATATAGTGATAAACGAAATAATTACGCTTTGTGGAGGGCTCATTTTGAAAAGAAAGGCAATTATCTTTATTACGTTATCATTAATTTTAATATTAAGTGGATGTAGTAAGAGTATAAATTCTAGCAAAAAAGACAATGTCAATAGTCACAACAAAATGAAAATATATACAACCGTCTTTGCATTTCAAAGTTTTACAGAACAAATTGGCGGTAAATACGTCGATGTAGAATCTATTTATCCTCCAGGTGCTGATTTACATTCTTATGAGCCTACACAAAAAGATATGATCAATATTGCGAAAAGTGATTTATTCATCTACTCTAGCGATGACTTAGATCCGGTTTCAGCTAAAATAACTCAATCAATGGAAAATAAAAATATGAAATTAGCCCTTGCAAGCGATTTAAATCAAAAAGAATTAATCCATTCCGATGATCACGATGAAGATGAAGGTCATAATCATGCTGAAACTGAAAACGACCCACATGTTTGGCTAGACCCAGTATTAGATCGCATTTTCGCTGAGAAAATCAAAGATAAGCTTATTCAAAAAGATCCTAAACATAAGTCATACTATGAAAAAAACTATAAAAAGTTAGATAAAGATATCGCAAATATCGATAAAAAGATGCAAAAAATCACTAAAAGCCCTAAACGTGAAAAAATTATTATTTCTCACGATTCTCTAGGCTATCTTACTCATCGTTATCATTTTAAACAAGAGGGCGTTAATGGAACGAATGATGAAGAACCAAGTCAAAAGAAGATATTGAGTATCGTAAAGAACATCAAAAATTCCAAGCTCCTTATGTATTATATGAACAAAATATTACTTCTAAAATTACAGATGTGATAAAAAGAGAAACAGATACCCAACCTTTAAGTTTCCATAATTTAGCAGTACTTACTAAAAAAGAAAAAGACAATCAGTCAATCACTTATCAATCACTAATGAAAAAAGATATTGAATCGTTAGACAAAGCTTTAAATCAATAATTAAAAACCCTTTTAGAATGGCATGTTCACTCTAAAAGGGCCTTTTCATATACTACTGATATCTTAAATAACTTACTGTAGTGTTATAGTATTCTTCAAAGCCGTGAATACCATCAGCGCCTCCTAAACCAGATTCGCGCCATCCTGCGTGATAACCGTTCACTACTTCTTCTGCTTCACAATTGGCGTAAACTTCACCAAATTTTAAACGTTCTGAAGCGGTCATCACTTCTTTAAAGTTTTCGGAGAAAATGTATGAAGATAAACCAGCATTTGTATCATTAGCGTCATCAATCACTTGATTGAAGTCGTTATACGTTGTAACCGCTAGGACTGGTCCGAATATTTCTTCTTTAAATACACTATCTTCAGGATTTACATGATCTAATACAGTTGGTTCGTAGAAGAAACCATCACGTTGTAATTTTTGTCCGCCCAATACTAATTTGGCACCGTTTTTCACTGCAGTTTCGACTTTTTCATGAATACTATTGAGTTGAGTTTGGTTAATAATAGCTCCGTAATCTGAATTCTCATCGAGTGGGTCTCCTACAGTTAATTGACTCATTTTGTTAGAAACCTTTTCAATAAATTCGTCATGAACATCTTCGTGAACAAAGATACGTTCAGGGCATGTGCACACTTGACCAGCGTTATTAATACGAGCTGCGACAATATAGTCTACAGCTTTGTCGATATCCGCATGAGGTGTAACGATAACAGGTGCGTTACCACCTAACTCAAGGTTTACCTTCTTAACTGTTTGTGCTGCATGTTCATATACTGATTTACCAGCACGCATACTACCTGTAAGTGAGATGAGTTGAATATCTTTATGCGTTGCAAGTTGTGTTCCAACCGTTTCGCCCGTGCCTGGAACAATTTGAATTAATCCAGCTGGTATTGTTGAAGCACGGAATAGTTCAGCTAATTTTAATGTTAAAAGTGTCGTTTCTTCACTTGGTTTAATAACGACTGAGCATCCCGTAACAACAGCGGGAATAACTTTTCGCATTAAAACCATAATAGGGGCATTCCAAGGAACGATGCCCGCTGTGACACCAATAGGTTTCTTCGTAATTTGGATAATTTCGTTTTCTACGCTATTTTGAAGTACTTCGCCTTTATTACTCATACTTAAACTAGTCATATAATCAATAAATGCGATAGACTTATCAATTTCACCATAAGCTTCAGCTAACGTTTTTCCTTGCTCTTTCACATATAATTGTGCTATTTCATCGCGATTTTGTTCTAATAATGGAATGAGTAATTTCACATGTTCAGCACGTGTAGGTTGAGGAACACGTTCCCATTCACGTTGAGCATGTTTAGATTTTTCAATTGCGTTATTGACTTCTTCTTTAGTCGCAAATGTAATTGTATCGAATTTTCCCCTGTAGCAGGATTAATCACATCCATCGTTTCATTCGATTGACTCTCGATAAATTCATTATTAATAAATAGTTGATTTGTCATTTAAGACACCTCCACAATTTATATTCCCGAAATTTTTTATCCTAATTTTGAAAATTAAAAACATATGGAGAGTAATAATCTTTGAGAAATATGAAGGGGAAGTAAGATACATTTAACAAAAAAGCCAGACGAGCATTAACAGCTCGCCTGACTCATATTTAGTGTCTAAGAAAACCTTTATATATGACAGGGATAAGCAAGATAAAACCAAATAATCCCATAATAGGGAATACCTTACCAATCAGTGAGATAAATCCAATAAATGTACAAATGAAAGTAATGATAGCCATCATAATAATTAAACTAAAATAACGTTTTGTAAAGGGTTGGCTAAAACGTGTAGCAAATGCATACATTAGACCTACAACAGTGTTATATATTACTAACACCATAATCACAGACATAATTGTGCCGATAGAAGGTGAAATCTGTTTTGCTAAGAGTAGCGATGGTAATGCCACATGTTTTATTTTATCGAACTCAGTAATTAATCCTAGATTAATCATTAGCAATAGGAAAGTAATGATGAGACCACCAATTAAGCCACCATAAATAGTCGATTTCTGAAACTTCAACTTACCACCCATAACTGTTAGAAAACTGAAAGCAGCGGCAATTTGTAAACTGGCGTAGTTGATTGCATCGAACCACCAACCTGGAGAAATTGATTTATTGTTATTAGAATATTGATTCGCGGCAGTAAAATCAATGTGACCAGTAACAAAATAATACACAGCAATCATTACTACTACAGCGACTAGGAAAGGTGTAACCCCACCAAGTACAGCAATTAATCGATCAAACTGTAAAAACAACGTGAGTAATATTAGCACTACTAAGATTAAAGAACTTAGCCAAAAAGGTATGCCAAAGCTCTCATTAATTGTTGATGCACCACCTGCCGTCATAATTATAGCAAGTGAAAATAAAAATATAGTCAGTATGATATCGAAAACTTTTGCAATCAAAGGATGTAAATAGAAATTGATTGATTCAGAATGATTTTGAGATTTAAGACGGAAGCCAGTGTTTAAAACAAATATTCCACCTAAAGTAACGATAAGACCAGTAATGATAATTCCAGCGATACTATAGATACCATTACTTGTGAAAAATTGAAATATTTCCTGACCTGTCGCAAATCCAGCTCCAACGACCACGCCAACGAAAGCGAAGGCAACGATGATGGATTCTTTAACAGTATTCATTTAACATGCATATCCCTTCAAATTTATATATTTTAAAGATGTTGTATGTATTCATTTATTTTAAAAAATTGAAAAATCACATCTATCTATTGTAGATGATATAGACGAAAAAATAAACAGTGAAGTTCATCACATATGTACTATTGTATAAATGTGACGTACGATAATTTGACTTTAGTGTATAATAAATATGTATCATAAACTTAAGGTACTCAGTAATTGTAAGTTTAATTTTAATCAATTTAATTATTTTTATACATTTACAAAAGTTTTAAGCAAATAATAATGCATTTACACATCATTTTTGATAGTATTAGGCAATATTGAATATATTAGGCAAATAAATATATTAAGAAGGTGTTCATATGTCATTGGACTTACCCATTATGCTGATGATAGTTCTATTTCTAGCATTAGGGATTTTTAGTCAATGGTTAGCAGATAGAATTAAATGGCCATCTATAGTAGTTATGGCGATTGTTGGTTTACTCGTTGGCCCGATATTAGGTATCACTAATCCTAAAGAAGCGTTAGGATCTGAAGTGTTTAGTCCAATCGTTTCCTTAGCTGTTGCAATTATTTTATTTGAAGGTAGCAGTAATTTAGATTTTAGGGAACTTAAAGGAATTTCTAAAGCGGTTATTCGAATCATAACAGTCGGCGCAGTTATTGCATGGATTTTAGGTGCGATAGCCTTACATACAATCCTAAACTTTCCAATCTCCGTATCCTTTGTCATGGGAGGACTCTTTTTAATTACAGGTCCAACTGTGATTCAACCATTATTGAAACAAGCGAAAGTAAAGAGGAATGTTGACTCTATATTAAGATGGGAAAGTATTATTCTCGACCCAATTGGTCCGATGCTTGCATTGACAGCATTTTATATCTTCCAAATCATTGAACAAGGTATAAGTTTCATTGTTATTCTCATATTCGTACTGAAAATATTAGCCGTTGTCGTAATCGGCTTTGGTGCGTCATATTTATTTAATTGGTTCATACGCCAAGATATGATTCCACAAAATTTAATGCCACCTATCCAATTCGTTTTTATTCTCTTAACATTTAGTGTTTGTGATGCAATATTATCGGAATCTGGATTATTAGCGGTGACAATTTTTGGTTTAATAATGGCACGTAAAAAACGTCATGATTTAATCTTTAAAGAATCAGATCATTTCATCGATAATGCATCTTCTATATTAGTAAGTACAGTCTTTATTTTAATCACGTCATCACTTACGAAAGATGTATTACTTAATGTAGTATCATGGCAACTCTTTATTTTCTGTATTGTCATGATTGTCTTAGTTCGACCTATTTCAGTGCTTTTCTCAACATTTAAAACTGAAATTTCTAAGAAAGAACGAGCGATTGTTGCAATGATGGCGCCAAGAGGGATTGTCGTATTAACAGTGGCCCAATTTTTCTCAGGATTATTTATGGATGACAAAGTAGCTATGGCGAAGTATATCACGCCCGTGACATTCGGCTTAGTATTTATTACCGTGGTCATTTATGGCTTTATCTTTACACCATTAAGTAAATTATTCGGTGTCGCTAGTAATGAACCGCCAGGTGTAATTATAGTAGGTGAGAGTGAGTTCTCATTCCACCTAGGGGTGAATTTACGAGATCATGGTATTCCAGTTATGATGTTCAATTTATTTGAAAATACATCTGAGAAAGCACATGAAGCGGGATTTGAAGTCTTCAAAGGTAATTTATTATCAAGTAATGATCGTATTTACTCCGACTTACTTCGATATAATAAATGTATCTTAATGACACAGTCATTTATTTTCAATAGTCTGGCATTTAATGAATTAGTACCAGAATTCGGTTTAAATAATGTAGATATGATGCCTGTTTCTTTCAATGATGAACAGGCGAGAAATAATTTAAGTGGCCCGATTCGTAATCATATATTATTTGATGAAAATCACAGCCCACGCTGGTTTAATAACTACATTACACAACACAATATCGTAGAAGTGCCAGCAGAAGAGTACCATGAACTTACAGATAAAGACATGTTGATTTACTACATTAGTGAAGATAAAGAAGTCACATTTAAACGTAGTAA
This sequence comes from Staphylococcus capitis subsp. capitis, assembly GCF_040739495.1. Taxonomy (NCBI): domain Bacteria; kingdom Bacillati; phylum Bacillota; class Bacilli; order Caryophanales; family Staphylococcaceae; genus Staphylococcus; species Staphylococcus capitis. Next base: position 411,842 of record NZ_CP145263.1, read on the forward strand.
TAGAGAATTACCAGAAAATGACACAGGGGTTTATGGTATTTTAAGAGATGCACATGCATGATAATGACTGAGGTCATTTTAATGTAAACTAATAACCCGTAGATGAAGTTGAGTTATCTACGGGTTTATTTGTGATTCATTGATATGGTTAGGGCATAATGACCCATTAATAAGTAAACAACTCATCAACTGTAACTGAGAACTGTTTAGCTAATTTAAACGCTAATACTAATGATGGGTCATATTTGTTATTTTCAATAGCATTGATAGTTTGTCTAGAAACCCCAAGATTCTTACTTAATGTTTCTTGAGATATTTTCATCTTTTTACGATAGTACAAAATATTATTTTTCACTTTATTACCTTCAAGCTGAGTATTTTTTCTTAGTATGATAATAGAATATTATTAAAAATCCTGATATTAAAATTAAATAATGTAACTCTGGATAATTGCTAAAAAATCTGGTGAAAACATTTTTTTGTGAGTCAGTAAAATCACAGACTTTTAATAGTATAGCAACAATCAAACTAAATACCGTCCATAATAATGTTTTGGCGAATATTTCAACGACCATTTGAGATTGTCTTTCGTCATATTTTTTATTTTTCACATCGGTTAAAATAGTTGGCAAATATTTGTTTATGATTATATTCCATAATACTCCAAAGACTAAGAATACTACTAATAAAAGAATAATTTTCATCATTTCCACTCCATAATGTAAAAAGTTTTTGACATTATTATGATAACGTACTGATATAAAATGTCAAAAGAATTTTACATTTTGAAATGACCAAGATATAAAAAGGTCATCCGGCTCCTGTGGGAATAGGGCGAGTTAAAAACTTGCTGAGCAAGATTGAGACCGTCCCCACGGAAAGCAAGATGACCTTTAAATAGAATTCACTTTATTTATGACAAGAAACTAAGGATTTTATGCTTAGTATTCCTATTTATTTTAAATATCTATCATGCATTAGAATTTTTAAGATATCAATTTGGTTTTGTAACTCTTTACCAACATTGGTATCTTTTATTTTTTTACGTTGCAATTCTTCATCTACAACACGCTTCACTGATAGCTCATCAGAACCATCTGATAATACTTTTTCTTTAGTATTGAACTCTTGATGAGCCACCAATTGCATACCGAATGAGTTATAAAGCAGTGTATATCCTGCAATGCCAGTCGTGGATTGATAGGCTTTAGAGAAACCACCATCGATGACAAGCATCTTACCATCAGCTTTGATTGGATCTTCACCGTCGATTTCTTTAACAGGAGTGTGACCATTAATAATACGACCTTCATCTGGATTTAATCCAAAGTCTTTCAACATCTTGCGAATCATATCAACATCTTCACGTAAGTGATAATATGGATTCTTCTCCTCTTTATGAGAAGCTTTGTTTTCTATAAAGTAGCGTTCAAATGTTGTCATTGCACGCTTACCAAATAGAGATGAATACTTACCAGTCCATAAATACCATACTAGGTCAGTTGATATATCATCAGTGATTTCTTTGTGGTCAAAAGCTATGCGTACATGGTATTCAAAGACATCTAATAACTCACGTCCACTTAACTGCTCGCCTTCTATTTCGAAAGATTCCATTTCTCCATTTTCATCAACGGGGATACACCCATGAATCAGAAGGTTGCCATTGTAAGGAAGGTATAGTTTACCTTCGCGCATTAAGAATGACATATGACGACGTAATTTCTCAGATTGTTGGAATGAAAGAAGTAATTTATCTACAACTTCCTCTTCTTCAGGCAGTAATTTCGCCGGATCGTTTCGGTCTACAGTTTGGAAACAAGTATCTTTAAGGGGATAAGTTTTGCCATAAACTGTAATTTCATTGTTGTCGTAATCAATTTTTTCTAATACTAAACGTTCTTCCATTTCGAAAGAAGGGCGACGCTTAATAATAGGCATTTCGAGTTTAAATTGAATCATAGCAATTGCTTGATGTATTTTAGTGATTTGGCTTTCTTCACGTTTAGTTAGACTTACATCTTTATCAGGACGTTTCTTAGGCTTGAAAGCAGGGTTCTCAGCGTCGTAATACTTTTCAGCTAAAGTAAGTAAAGGACGTAAGTTAATGCCATAAGCATCTTCAATAATATCTAAGTTATCATAGCGCGCACAGATACGAAGTAAGTTAGCTAAACATACTTTAGAGCCTGCATAAGCGCCTATCCACAACACATCATGGTTACCCCATTGAATATCAACTGAATGATAGTTTATGAGTGTATCCATAATCTTGTCTGGTTTCGGTCCACGGTCATAAATATCACCAACTACGTGAAGATGATCGACTACAAGACGTTGGACGGTATATGATAAACCGATAATAAGATCGTCAGATTGTTCTAATTCAATAATTTGGTTAACTAAAGTTTCATAATAGGGCTTTTTATTATGAAATTCATTACTTTTATATAGTAGCTCTTCAATAATATAAACAAATTGTTCAGGTAAAGCTTTACGTAGTTTAGATCTAGTATATTTTGATGAACAATATGTAATGAGTTCTATCAGACGTTCGATAGTAGTGATATACCATACGTTGAGTTTACCTATGGAATCAAAATTATTTTTTACTAATTTTAATTTTTCTTCTGGATAATACACTAAGGCTGCTAAGTCATCAATCTCTTGTTGAGATAATTTATTTTCGAATATATCATTGATTTTTGCGCGAACGTTTCCTGAACCATTACGTAAAACGTGCTGGAAAGATTCATATTCACCGTGTAAATCACTCACAAAGTGTTCTGTGCCTTTAGGTAATTCTAAGATAGATTCTAAATTAATGATCTCTGTTGCTAATTTCTCAGCACTATCAAATTTTTGAGAGAGTAAATCTAAATATTTTTGTTTCATTTCACTTTCAGTAATAGGAGTCATGCTTAGTCACCTCTGTTAAATATTTCCATCACATATGCATTATTTTAAAAAGTAACGCGCTTACATAAATTATCTTTAAAATGTAGTGTTTTTTCAATGATAGCGTACTAAAAATTTTAATTTGTATGAAAAAGCTGAGTAAGCCCTAAATAAGGCTTACTCAGCTAAACTTATTTAACATTTTTGCGTCTTTTCATGAAGTAACGGATAACGAAGTAAATAATAGCGATAATGATAATGACATACATGATACGTGAGTATGTATGAATGCCATTCATCAGAGCGCCGAAACTATCACTTAATAAGCGTCCAAGTAAAATAAGTGCGAAATTCCAAATTGTTGTTCCTAATAAGGAAAGGATAGTAAATTGAACTACATTCATACGGTTAATGCCAGCTGGTATAGTAATCAGCACACGTAATACTGGTACGAAACGACATAAGAAGACAGCCCATGCGCCATATTTTTTAAACCAATCATTGGCGCGTTTTAAATCTTTGCTTTTTAATTTCATCCATTTACCATGACGGTCCACAAATCGATATAATTTTTCCTCAGATATAAGTCTACAAATATAGTACAAAATGAGTAGACCAATAAACGAAGCTATAGTAGCAATAATTAATAGTGTCCATATAGATAAGTGGGATTTCACTGATAGTAAACCAGCAAAGGTAAGAATAATCTCTGAAGGAACTACAGGTAAGACGTTCTCTAATAAGATTAAAATAAATATAGCGGTATAGCCCCACTTACTAATAAACTCTGTAATAATCTGTTCCATTAATAACTCGTTTCTCCTTTAAATTAAGCAATGTTAATACATTGTATGTTAATTATAATAGATAATAACAATAATTGCTTAAAATTGATAATAAAGGCAAACCTAATTTGTACGAAATTATCGAATAGATTTGATTAAAGTATGATATAAACCACTAGCTTCTTCATCACTATGAACCCCGTAAGCATTCATACGTCCATCTTTAAATAGAGTAAATTCATAATTTTCATATTTGATAAGTTTAGCGAATGAAGTAGCTTTTACAATATTTCCAGGGAAATGATTTGAGTAATCAAATGCATGTTTAGGCATTCTAAATAGGTACGTATGACCACACATTTGCTCAATAGTATTTTCTTGTTTTGTTTCTAATAAGTCATATTGATGGTTTTCACACACTGGGCATTCATCATTCTTCAATATATCTACGTTCATCGCTTTATAACTAAGATCAAACGCATCGATGGTAATCATTTGCTTTGAAAATCCTTTTCCACTTAAGTAGCGAATCACTTCAGCCACTTCATAACTTGCTACAATTGAGACAATAGGTGGGAGAACACCATTAATAGCACAACTTTCTCCAGTCTCAGGTATGGTTTGCATGAGACATTTTAAACAAGGACCTTGGTAATCAATGCCGTAAACAGTTCCTTTACTACCTACAGCTGCTCCATAGACCCACGGTATTTCATACTTATGACACACTTCATTTATGAGAAATCTCACTTTAAAATTATCCATTCCATCAATAATAATGTCTGGATTAATCTCACTTACGATATCCTCAATATTTGAAGAAGTGACTTCAACATCATAAGCAGTAAGAGTGACTTCTGAGTTGGTTTGACTCACCTTATTTTTTACAGCTTCAACTTTAGAAACAAGATGATAGGCATCTTCTTCGTCATAAAGCGTTTGACGATGTAAATTTGATGTTTCAACGATGTCCATGTCTATAACTGTAAGATGATTAGCACCCATGCGAGCAAGCTGGTCTATGATATGGCTCCCTAGAGCTCCAGCACCAAAGACAAGTATTTGTGATGTAGAGAGTTGATGTTGTCCGTCTTCGCCAAAAGGGTGAAATCTCGTTTGTCTATCGTAGCGTGACATTATAGAAAACCTAAACCTTCAGTAGGGCTTGATGCTTGTGCAGTATATTTTACTGGTATACGTCCAGCTTCGTATGAAAGTCTACCCGCATTAATTCCAAGCTTCATTGCTTCAGCCATTTTAACAGGATCTTTAGCTGCAGAAATCGCTGTGTTGAGTAATATACCGTCAGCGCCTAGCTCCATTGCATGACATGCATCTTTCGGTGAACCGATACCTGCATCAACAATAACCGGTACATTTGCATTTTCAATAATATAACTTAAATTAAGTGGATTATTAATACCACGACCAGTTCCAATAGGGGATGCAAGTGGCATGACTGCATGTACACCTAGTTCTTCCAAACGTTTCGCCAAGACGAGGTCATTTGAGATATATGGACATACGATATATCCTTTTTCTAAAAGTACCTTACAACCTTCATATGTTTCAAATGGATCAGGAAGTAACGTTTCGTCATCGCCAATAACTTCAACCTTAATCATGTCACATACACCTGCATGGTTAGCAATTTCAGCAATTCTAATTGCTTCTTCAGCTGTTTTAGCACCTGCTGTATTCGGAAAAGTAATAAAGTCTTCTAAGTTAACGTTAGCTAAAGGATTAGGTAAATCACGATCATATAAATTCATACGACGAACAGCAAAGGTTAAAACATTGGTTTCTGAAGCTGCAATCGCTTGTGATTGAATATCTTCATTGTCAAATTTACCAGTACCTAATAATAAACGAGATTGTAATTCTAAATTTCCAATTTTAAACATTTTATCCGCCTCCAACAATTTCTAATAATTCTAATCGATCATCTTCTCTAACAGTATGTTCATGATACTTATCTTGTTTAATTAATTCTTTATTGAATTCAACGATGACGCGCTTAGGATCTAATTCTAGCGCTGTTAAAACATCATAAATTGATTGTTCTTGGTCAAAGTTGAATGAGTCTCCATTAATAATACACTTCATAATTGTTCCTCCTTTTCACACTAAAGCTTGAATAACGGGGTGGTTTAATGCCAGAAATTAACCAATTTGCTATATCGCGTCCAATTACGGGAGATAATAAAATCCCATTACGGTAGTGCCCTGTAACAACGAACAAGCCATCATCAATTTGATCCATCATTGGCATTTCATTATTCGTGTAAGGACGAACACCTGACCATTCTTTTAGAACACGACTATTCTTAAGTTCTGGAACACGAGCGCTTGCATGATCTAAAAGCCAATTTAAACCGCCTTTTGATGTGCCTACAGAGTAATTGTTAAATTCACTTGTTGCTCCTATTAAGAAACGATTGGGTTGTTTTGGAACGATATAACATCCATTAGTCATAAATAATGTCTCTTTAAGTTCTAGTTCATCATGTTCCAGTAATAGAACTTCGCCTTTAACTCCAATGACTTCTCTAGGAAGAGAGTAGTTTTTTAATAATTGAGAGGACCAAGCACCACTTGCAATGATCACTTTATGTGCTTCAATAGGTGACATTTGGTCAGTACACACAGCGTAGTAGCCATTTCTTCTATCAATCGATTGAACCTCTTGGTGATAATATCGTGTGATGTGATGTTGTTGTAACGATTTAAACAAAGCTTTCGTGTATTTATTAGCATTGATTTGACCATCATTTGGTATATGAATTGCGCCATAAGCTGGTTCAACATTCCCATTGGTAAGCTGTATAAGTTCATCATTGGATAGTAGTTTGACACTAGAATCCATTTGTCTAAGGAACTCATATTGACGTGTGAGTGATTCGAGGTCATCTTCTTGGTTAGCAATCTTAATAAGTCCTGAATCTTTGAACTGTATGTCGATTCCAGTCTCATTTAATAAAGATTCGCTTAATTTAGGAAACATCCCACGCGATTCAATGGCTAATTTATATAAATCGTTATCTTCAATAAACTCATTTTGTGCTCCTAACATGCCTCCAGCTTTATATGAAGCATGTTTACCTGGAACATCTCGGTCGATGATCGCGATGTCATAATTTGTTGCGCTTAATTGTCTAGCAATTGACATACCTATGACACCAGAGCCAATAATAAGTACATCATGCATGTTGCAACCACTTCCTTCTTAATTCCTTAATTTCTTTTAAAGACGCATTCATGAAAAATGAAATAGCACAAATACCATCAAATCCATATTCCAGCTTTGAAATCGTTTGTTCAGAAATTCCTCCGATAGCATAAATAGGTATAGGTAGAGTTAATGCTTCTACAATTTCATCATGTGAACGTGGCGCGTCATGCGGATGTGAGGGAGTAGGGAAAATATGACCGTAAAAAACATAATCAATTCCTTCATCTATACATGTATAAATAGTATCTATGCTATGTGTGGACATACCCACTTGGATTTCTGGATGTGATTTTTTATATGCAAAAGCTGTTTTAACATTTTCTTTAAAATGAATACGACTAAGGTTTAATTCTTCTAATAATGCCGTGTCACTATGAATAATCATTTTATCCTTAGGAAAACCTTGGTTAATGAGTTGAATCAAAATCTTCTTTAATTCATTTTTTGGCATAGACGTCCGAATTAATAGGGCATCAATACCTTCCTCGATATTTAAGAAGTGTTCTAAGTCTTGTGTTGTAAGTGTCTTATCGTAAGTTATTGCGATAAATATGTGCATCACCTCAAATTTATAAATAAAAAAACGCTACCTCCCTGAATGGGAAATAGCGCTTAAATCATCTATATAAGTCCTAAAACTCTCTTGTCGCCACTTCCCTACGCCAGTATGAACTGGATCAGGTTCTAGGAATTATAAAGTCACTTCTTTACTCTCAGCCCTAAACAAAGGCACTTCCAGTGGATTGATATGAAATTGTATCAAAAAATTTCAAACTTTTTCTTTGAATTCAGTTTACTATTTTTAGGAATATTCTTCAAACTTCTTTAGCTTTTATTAATCATATTCAATTTATGCATAAAATTACATATATGCTTCATATAATGAATAAAAAATAATTACTTTAATGTTTTAAGCTACTCAATTTTATAAAAAATATGGTTTTAGACACCATTATATAAGTGAATCTAAATCACATGCTTAAAACTGGAGATTCCAGTAAAATATACGAAAAATATACATTTTTTAAAGAAATTTCGTCTAAACTATTGTAACCGTTTTCACAACGTGCTATATTATATAAAAATTGTAGCGCTACAACTTTAAAAAGTTGTTCTAAAAAGGGTAGTTTTAACAGTCATCGCAGGGAATTTCTGAAACTTAACGACATCTTATATAGAAACAACATAATTTAAATGGAAGTAGGAAACAAATATGAATGAAAAACGCAGTAATGTACGCTGGTATTTTGCAATTGGGTTCTTCCTCATCGGTGTAATTGCATATATGGATAGGTCTAATATTTCATATATTGCAGCTCCAATGATGAAAGATTTAGGTATGACAAAAACACAATTTGGTTTATTAGCCTCATTTTTCTCACTAGGTTATGCATTTATGCAAGTGCCTTCTGGAATGTTATCTGAGAAATTTGGTCCTCGTAAAATGATTACTATAGCTCTCGTATGGTGGAGTGCATTCACAATTTTGACAGGTATGATTAAACATCACGGTTTATTATATTTTGTAAGATTTTTATTCGGAGTGGGTGAAGCCCCAATGTACCCATCGAATGCTGTATTTAACTCATTTTGGTTTGCTAAAAACGAAAAAGGAAGAGCTTCGAGTGCTCTTCTAGCTGGGTCTTATTTTGGACCAGTACTAGCACCGATTATCACAATTGCAATTGTTAATGCCTTTAACTGGCAAGCAGCATTTTATATCTTTGGTGCAGTTGGTACTGTTATGGCTATCTTATGGGCAATCATTGCTAAAGATTTACCTGAGCATCACAAAATGGTAAGTGAAGCGTAGAAGAAATATATCACTGAGCATCGTGATATTGTTGCAACTGAAAAGTCTTTACCACCTTGGAAACGTTTCTTAAGTCACTTTAGTTTCTATGCAATTGCACTACAATATTTTGTAGTACAATTCGTTATCGCATTATTCTTAATTTGGTTACCAACATATTTGGCTGAGCAATATCATGTGGATTTCAAAGATATGGCAATCAGTTCATTGCCATGGTTGTTTATGTTCTTCCTTATACTCTCAGCTGGGGCAATCTCAGACAAAATTTTAAATTCTGGGCAGTCACGATTTGTAGCGCGTGGTGCGATTGCTATCGCTGGATTTGTAGTGTTCTCTGTATCAATCTTTTTAGCAGTTCATACTGATAACTTATACATGACAATTGTTTGGTTATCCTTATGTTTAGGTGGCGTAGGTATTTCAATGGGTATGAGCTGGGCAGCAGCGACTGACCTTGGTCGTAACTTCTCAGGCACAGTGTCTGGTTGGATGAACTTATGGGGGAACATCGGCGCACTAATTAGCCCATTACTTGCCGGTATAGTAGTCGATCAACTAGGTTGGTCAATGACATTACAATTATTAATTGTTCCTGCAGTTATAGCTGCTATTCTATGGTTCTTCGTTAAACCAGATCAACCACTTGTTGTAGATGAAGAACAATCAAATTAATATTTTTATCTCGAACATACTAAGATTCCCAAACCACTCATCTTAGTATGTTTTTTATTTTCTTCTGAATTTACAAGAGTTTAAAGCATGATGTTTCAGGTTATCTATGTATTAAACTGTTAAGAAGTTGAGGAGATGATTCATATGATTATCATTAATGCTAAGATTAAAGTTGATGAAAATAAACGCGAAGATTACTTACAATTAATGGCTGACTTAGTGGAACATTCTAGACAAGAAAAAGGAAATTTATTCTATCATCACTATGAAGATGTAAGCGAAGCGAATACATTTGTGGTCGTTGAAAATTATAAAGATGAAAATGCTGTTGAAGAACACAATCAATCTGAACACTTCCAAACATTTAGCCAAAATATTAGTAAGTTTATTACTGAGGAACCTAAGATAGATGAAAGTCGAACAGTAGAAAAATAATTCAATTCGCACGTTCAACATAAATGAATAATCAGTGTTATAATTGGTAAGTAAATGCAACACTTATGAACATCATAGATTATAAAAAATGAACGAGACAATGTTATTCAACTCATAAAATTAAATTGTCTCGTTCTTTCTTATGTTCTTATTTGGGGATGTAAATTAGAAAGGAAGATTAAAGTGAATCACGTACTTAATTCACTGACCCGTGTTGATAAATCTAAAATTGATTATTATAAAGGGCTAAGACAAGGATTATTACTTATTATACCTGCTTTAATAGGCTATTTTTTTGGATTTTTCAATTTTGGCTTATTAATATCAACAGGTACACTTGCACATGTCTATGTGTTTAAAGGCTCAACGCAATCTATGTTAAGAACAGTTATTATCTGCTCACTGTCGTTCTCACTTTGTATGATGTTAGGTACGTTAACGATTATACAGCCGATAGTATTTGGTCTTATCTTACTTGTTGTAGTTGCGGTACCGTATTATATTTTTAATGCACTCAAAGTAGCTGGACCGTCTTCTACCTTCTTCTTAGTAACATATTGTTTGCCTATTAATTTACCTCATGCGCCAGAAGAAGCATTACTACGTGGGTTAGGCATTCTTATTGGTGGTATATTAGCGACAATAACTGTAATGTTAACCATCTTATTTACCAAAGTTAAAGCAGAAGATAGAGCGATTAACGCGGATTTTGCTACAATTCATAACTTGTTACATCATTATAATGACCCTGAAGCGTTTAAAACATACGCGAGAAATGCTGTAACTGAATTTAGAACATCGGAAAAGCTCCTTATCACTTCTACATCAGGTGGTAATGGAAAGTTAAGTTCACGTTTCCAAAAGTTAATACTCCTACATACTGCAGCACAAGGTATCTATTCAGAGTTACTCGAATTAAATGAGAAAAATGTTCGTCCTATTCCACAAGATCTTATTGAAATGATGGATCATATTTATAATGGAATACAACAACCTCGAACTTCAAGACCATGGACAAAGCCTGTGGACGTACCTTCAGAATTTGAAAATTTATTGAATCATATATTGAAAATCGATGAAATGGTACATGCGAACGACAATCAAATTGAACATGAAGCTGATATTCGCAAACCACTCTATAGTAAACGTATTTATCAAAACTTAACTTTTGATTCAATCGTCTTTAGAAATGCACTACAATATACAGTTATTATGGCTATAGCAATTTTTATTGCGTTAGGATTTAATATTCAAAAGGCTTATTGGGTACCACTTTCAGCACATACTGTACTTCTTTCAAATATGACGACAATCCGTTCACTTGACCGTGCATTAGCAAGAGGAATAGGTACAATTATTGGCGCCCTTATTTTGTCAGGAATATTAGCCTTAAACATTAATCCGTTAATTGCAATATTAATCATGGGTGTTTCAGCAGTGATAACTGAAGCATTTGTTGCGGCAAATTATGCATTTGCTGTTATTTTCATTACTACGCAAGTAATTATGCTGAATGGTCTAGCTTCGCATAACTTAAGTATAGAAATTGCTTATACTCGTATTATCGACGTTATATTAGGTATTGTCATAACTGTTATAGGGATATTCTTAGTTGCCAGAAATACGGCCTCCTCAATGTTACCAGGAGCGATTGCAGAACTAGTTCGTAAAGAAGCCACGCTATTTCATTATTTATTTTCTAAAAATAAATACGAAACGAATGAAGTAGATAAGCGAGAACGTTTAAATTTAAACGTAAAAATTAGCAACGTCAATCAAATGTATAATTCTGCCAACGGAGAATTGTTCAGTAATAAAGAGGTTGTGCGATATTATTATCCAAGTATCTTTGCGTTAGAGGAAATTAGTTTTATGTTAGAAAGAGCGATGAATAACAAACATCGTATAACTATCGATGATGAGCAAATGGGTGAGTATCTTTTAGCGTTTGAAAATATTGCCAAGCATTTCCAACTACAAGGCAGTTTAGAGGAAAGAGAGTTAAGTCATTTACCTCAATATAATTATATTCGATCAGCATTAATTAATATTCAGCGTAACAGTGTTCACGCACGTAAAGATATCACAGAAAATGAAGAAGAACATCATACTTCAAATGACTCTCAATCAAAAGGTTAGTAAGCGTACCTTTCGTTTAATAACTCACGATAGTGGTAAATACTATTAAAAGTTATTTTATTGGGAGGTAAAGTTATGCCTTGGACAATGGACGATTACCCACAAAGTTGGAAAAATTTCGATGAACTTGAACGTAAGAAGGCAATTGACATCGGAAATGCTATGCTAAAAGATGGCTATAAAGAAGGCGACGTGATTCCTATTGCTACACAACAAGCTGAAAAATGGTATAAAGACGCGTCTAAAGAAGAATTAGATGAATTAAAGAATAAACATATCACACAACACCAGAAAGATCAGTCAGCTAATCCAAAATTAAATGATGAAAATATACATGTTTATTACGAAGACAATGAATGGAAAGTTAAAACTGAAGATGCTAAACAAGCTTCAGATACATTCGATCAAAAGCAAGACGCCGTGAAACGTGCGAACGAGATTGCTGACAATAAAGGAACTAAAGTCATCGAACATAAAAAAGATGAATAGATTAAATTGAACCGCGTAAGTGCTCATACTTATGCGGTTTTAGTTTGCTTACTTAAATGAGGCGAAAGTATGATGGGCTAACGTTTCTCTATCGATTTCAATTCCGATATAATGGAGGTATATAGAAAACGGAGGTCGAGATATATGTACGTAGAAAGAAAGCCTTCATTATATGTCGAAGACTTAAGAAATGAATTCAAAAATAGTTTAAACAACTTTCAGGATAGCGAGGCAGCATTTGATACACTATTAGGTTTTGTTGAACTAGACCATGTGTATTCTTCCGCACTTAAAGAAATTAGTACGAAGTTAAGTATTTTAGATGAAAACTTTAACTATCAATTTAAACATAATCCCATACATCATATGGAAAGACGAGTTAAAGAAATGCACAGCTTAGTTAAGAAACTAAGTCGTAAAGGTCTTGAAGTGAGTGCACAAAGCGCCAAAGAGAATATCATGGATATTGCAGGTATTCGAGTGATTTGTAATTATTTAGATGATATTTATGTGATTGAACAAATGCTACTCAAACAAGAAGACGTTAAATTGTTGAAACGAAAAGATTATATTGAACATCCCAAAGAAAATGGCTATCGTAGTTTGCATATTGTGGTATCCATTCCTGTCTTTTTAGCTGATGCTGTAGAAGTGACCCCAGTAGAAATTCAAATTCGTACAATTGGTATGGATATGTGGGCAAGTTTAGAACATAAGATTCGATATAAGAATGACGCAGACACTGAAAAGTATAAAGGATTACTTGAACAATGTGCGACTGATATTACAAATGTTGAAAGTAAGATGCAACAAATACATTCAGAGATATCGAGTAATTAAAGTGTATTATAGAATGAATTTTATTAACCATCTGGTCACACAGATGGTTTTAATTATGTTAAATTCAATAACCACTTTATTTTGGCTATATTTATATAAAAATTATTTATATGTTATTATTATTTTAATTGATATATTAGAAATACGAGGTTATTTATGATTAAGCAGAATTTTACAACTAAGGTTTATCCACTGAAACGATTCAAAGATGAATATAGCGAAGTCGCATACGCAGGAGATATGAATTCTAATAATGTAATTGTCTTTATCCATGGAGCATTATTAACTTATAAAATAATGACAATGTTCGAACCTTATTTTAGAGAATATAAAATGATCTTTGTGAATTGTCCTAGTAGAGGAAAGAGTTCTGATTTAGACAGGGATACACACACGCTTGATGATTACTCTGAACGTATTTATGATGTCTTAACGCAAGTGGTTGGGGAACAACAAATTCACGAATTAAGTATCGTCGGTTATTCAATGGGAGGTATGATTGCAACGCGTCTACTTAAATACAATACTCTCCCGATTACTCATCTTATTTATTTACATAGCGCAGCTAAAATTACCCCAGATGCTAGTATGCTCGCGCGTCTATTTACAAATAATAGTAAGAGAGATATTTTGAAGGACGAAGTGAAAGCAGTTAAAAATCTTCCTCAATACATCTTGAACAAAACCATTTATGCTCATAAAGAGAATGCGTTAGATTTAATACAATATGTCGCCCCAATAAAAACCATCATTACCGACATACTCTATACTATTAAGACAGATTACTTACCCGATATAGATGAAATAAAGCAGTTCCCTAAAATCATGTTCATGTCTGGTAAAGAAGATCAAATTATTCCATACACAGATTCACAAGCCACACTTGAAAAGTTTAAACAATTGGGCGGTGAAACAAAGGAAATATTATATCCAGGAATAGGTCATATCGATTTTCCTAGTGTGTTGGAAACAACTTCTAAAGATCAAATAGGCGTAGTAGACCACATTAAAAATTGGATTTCGAATTAAATGAAAAAGCTAGACGGAAGGGCGTCTTAAACACATTTCTGTGTTGAAGTTTCCAAAACTTAAATAGAAAACAGATACTAACCTTGACGTAATTTTACGTTAAGGTTTTTTATTTTGAAAAATAATAACAACTAAAGAAAGCGCTTGCAAAATAAAAACGTGTATATTATCATACTTGTATACAAGTTAAGATGTTCAAGTTTGGAGGGTGGAGACAATGACTTATGGCTATCCTAAAAAGTGGATGGAAGGTTTAACAACCGGAGAGTCTATTGCAGCTGAAATACGTTTAGGAATCGTAAGCGGAGAAATCTTAGCTGACACATTATTAACAGAGAATCAAATAGCCAAGCAATTTAATGTTAGTCGCTCTCCAGTTAGAGATGCTTTCAAATTGTTACAAACTGACCAATTAATACATCTTGAACGTATGGGAGCTCAAGTTTTATCTTTTGGAGATCAAAAGATAAGAGAAATGTATGATTTACGTCTCATGCTTGAATCTTTCGCATTTTCAAGATTAAAAGGTCATGACACACAAGCGATAGCTAAAGAAATGAAGAAACAATTAGAAATGATGAAAGTGGCGGTTCAGTTTGAGGATGCAGAGGCATTTACAAAACATGATTTTGAATTTCACGAAGTCATCATTTATGCTGCGAATCATCAATATCTTAAAACATTTTGGAATCACTTGAAGCCAGTAATGGAGTCGCTCATATTACTATCTATGAGACATCGAATGGCTACAGACAAACAAGATTTTGAAAGAATTCATCGCAACCACCAAGTATTTATAGAAGCAATTGAACATTATGATGCTGAGAAATTAAGAGAAGCGTTTCACTTAAACTTTGATGACGTTGGAAAAAATATAGAAAGTTTTTGGTTACGTTAAAGATTTGGAAGAGAGGGACCCTATAATGAAATATATGATTGGCGTTGATATCGGAACTACAAGTACTAAATCTGTACTTTACGATGAAAATGGTCAATTTATAATGAAACATAATATTGGTTATGACTTACATACACCCAATGTAGAAGTATCAGAAGAAAATCCAGATGATTTATTTGATGCAGTGTTAATGACGGTGAAATACATCGTTCGAGAATCTGGTATTTCGAAAGAAGATATTAAGTTAATTTCATTTAGTGCTCAAATGCACAGCTTAGTGGCAATGGACGCTCAAAATAAACATTTAACTGAGAATATAACTTGGGCTGACAACCGCTCAAGTCGCTATGCTGATTTAATTGAAAATGAATATAATGGCTTTGAAATTTATCAGCGAACAGGTACACCGTTACATCCAATGTCACCACTATCTAAGATTTTCTGGATGAAACATGAACAACCTGCCATATATAATCAAACAGCTAAATTTGCTGATATTAAGACTTACATTTTCTATCAATTATTTGATAAGTATGTCATCGATTATTCAATGGCGTCAGCAACTGGGATGTTCAACTTAGAACAATTAGACTGGGATGAAAAAGCGCTAAAACTACTAGGTATTAGTAGAGATCAATTACCAGAGCTTGTACCAACAACCCATATCTTAACTGGCATGAAGAAACGTTTTGCCGAGCTCATGGATATTGATGAAAATACTCCAGTAGTTGTGGGAGCAAGTGATGGTGTACTTTCGAATTTAGGTGTTAATAGCTATAAAAAAGGTGAAGTTGCAGTGACTATCGGTACATCCGGTGCCATTAGAACAGTTATAAATAAACCACGTACAGATTATAAAGGTCGTATATTTTGTTATGTTTTAGATGATGAACACTACGTCATTGGTGGTCCAGTGAATAATGGTGGAGTGATTCTACGATGGTTACGTGATGAGATTCTTGCAAGTGAAGTAGAAACTGCTAAGCGTTTAGGTGTTGATCCCTACGATGTGTTAACGCAAATTGCTAGTCGAGTAAAACCAGGTGCAGAAGGTCTTATCTTTCATCCATATCTTGCTGGTGAACGTGCCCCACTATGGAATTCAGACGCTAGAGGTTCATTCTTTGGTTTAACGCTCTCTCATAAAAAGGAACACATGATACGTGCAGCATTAGAAGGTGTACTTTACAATTTATACACTGTATATCTTGCGTTAATTGAAGTCATGAATGAGACACCAAATACAATTAAAGGGACAGGTGGTTTCGCTAAAAGTGAGATTTGGAGACAAATGATGGCAGATATTTTTGATACTGATCTTATCGTGCCAGAAAGTTATGAGAGTTCATGCTTAGGTGCATGTGTACTAGGACTGAAAGCAATAGGGGAAATTGATGACTTCTCTGTTATAGAAGAAATGGTAGGAACAACGAACGCTCATCAACCAAATGAAGATACTGTAGCAATTTATCAAGAGCTTGTTAAAATCTTTATCAATATAAGTCGTTCTATAACTGAAAGCTATAGTGAAATAGCAAACTTCCAACGTAAACATATAAGCAATTAAGCACACAGAGGATTAACTATAAACTTGTAACTCAGACATTTAAAAGAGAAAGAAGGGGAATGTTATATTTGGAGAAATTTGGCCACTCATAAGTGTTGTACTCGGGATTGTTATCTTACTTACTTTAATTATATTCTTGAAATTAAATACATTTATTTCATTAATCATTACTTCAATTATTACGGCACTATTATTAGGAATGCCTTTAAATAAAATTATGGAAACGATTGAAAATGGAATGGGTAGTACCTTAGGTCATATTGCGCTCATCTTCGGGTTAGGAGCGATTCTAGGTAAATTACTAGCTGATGGTGGAGGTGCTACTCGAATTGCAGATACGCTCATCGCTAAATTTGGTCAGAAACATGTTCAGTGGGCTATGCTAATCGCTGCTTTCATCGTAGGTATTGCATTATTCTTTGAAGTTGGTTTGGTACTATTAATACCACTCGTATTTACAGTAGCTAAGCGGGCAAATGTTTCAATCTTAAAATTAGGACTACCAATGGTTACAGCATTATCAGTAACTCATGGTTTCTTACCACCACATCCGGGGCCTGTCGTGATAGCAAAAGAGCTTAAAGCTAATATTGGTGAAGTATTATTATACGGTATCATCATTGCAATTCCAGTGACACTTATCGCAGGCCCATTCTTTAATCATATGGCTCAAAAAATAATTCCTAGTGCTTATAGACGCGAAGGGGATATTACTTCATTAGGTACTCAAAAAGAATTCAAAGAGGAAGAAATGCCAAGTTTTGGTATTAGCTTACTTACAGCAACATTACCGGTTATTTTAATGTTAATTTCCACAATTGTGCAATTAGTGACAGGTCATGAAGATCCAACAAACTGGTTTGAACAAATCATTTATCTTATAGGAACAGCTGGTACAGCAATGTTAATTGCGGTTATCTTTGCGATTTTCTCCATGGGTGTAATGAGGCAACGTAAGATGGAGAATATTATGGAATCCGTTACAAATGCAATTTATCCTATAGGTATGATGTTACTCATCATTGGCGGTGGCGGTACATTTAAACAAGTGTTAATTGATGGAGGCGTTGGAGACACCATCGCTAAAATGTTTGAAGGTTCCAACATGTCACCTATATTGCTCGCATGGATTGTGGCAGCTGTATTACGTATCGCGCTTGGATCAGCTACAGTTGCTGCGGTCTCAACAACAGGAATTGTGATACCTTTATTACATCATTCAGATACGAACGTTGCATTAGTTGTGCTCGCAATTGGTGCAGGAAGTGTTATCCTATCCCACGTCAATGATGCAGGTTTCTGGATGTTCAGAGAATACTTTGGTCTCACGATTAAAGAAACATTCTTAACGTGGTCATTACTAGAGACAATCATCTCTGTTTCTGGAATTATTTTCATACTATTTATCAGTTTATTTGTTTAATTAAATATAACCGAATGATTATCGATATGAACAACAGTCCCTTCACTAAGTAAATTAGTGAAGGGGTTAACTCTACTATGAAAGCATTTTAAATAATGATACACTTTAAAATGAATACGATAAACAATATAAATAAAGGGGCTTACATATTGAGACAAATTAAAAAAGCAATTATACCTGCAGCTGGCCTAGGTACGAGATTCTTACCAGCTACAAAAGCTATGCCTAAAGAAATGTTACCAATATTGGATAAACCAACAATACAATACATAGTAGAAGAAGCTTCACGTGCAGGCATCGAAGATATTATCATCGTTACCGGAAAACACAAACGAGCAATTGAAGATCATTTCGATAATCAAAAAGAACTTGAAATGGTGTTAGAAGATAAAGGTAAAACTGAATTATTAGAAAAAGTTCAATATTCTACTGAATTAGCTAATATTTTCTATGTACGACAAAAAGAGCAAAAAGGTCTAGGACATGCAATTTATTCTGCTCGTCAATTTATAGGTGATGAACCGTTTGCTGTGCTTCTAGGTGATGATATTGTTGAATCTGATACACCAGCTATTAAACAATTAATGGAAGTATATGAAGAAACTGGTAATTCAGTGATAGGTGTTCAAGAAGTGCCAGAGTCAGAAACGCATCGCTACGGTATTATTGATCCTTTATCTAAAAAAGAACGTCGTTACGAAGTTCAGAAGTTTGTTGAGAAACCTGAACAAGGTACAGCACCTTCTAATTTAGCAATTATGGGACGTTATGTCCTAACTCCAGAGATTTTTGATTATTTAAAAACACAGAAAAAAGGTGCAGGTAATGAAATACAACTCACAGATGCTATCGAAAGAATGAATAGTGAACATCAAGTATTTGCATATGACTTTATCGGTAACCGCTACGATGTTGGTGAAAAGTTAGGTTTCGTAAAAACTACTATTGAATACGCACTAAAAGACGAAAGTATGAAAGATGAACTTAAGCGTTTTTTAAAAGAATTAGATATTAAATAAAGTAAAAGCGACTCTCATAATGGAGAGTCGCTTTTATGCATCATAATTCATAAAAAATAGTCTCTCGATTATTAATAATATTACTCTATAAATATTACAAGATACGAAAATAGTTTTTTACATATTTATCCCCTTAAAGAGTAAAATTTTATATTTAGTGGAAAGTAAATAATCGTCTATTAATAAATATAGTGTATACTATATATTTGTAATTAACAACTTATGAAATAATTTATATATTGGTGTGTTGCTTGGGATATTTGATTAGAAAATAATATCTAAATTTTTGATTATTATTAACTAATCACTTAAATGAAGGTAAACAAAGATTTTGTTAAAGGAGATAAGTTGAAAAATGATATACACGGTAACTTCCACTTTGCCACTTACACATGGTGGTAGAACTAAATCACTTTTGAAGCGAGTGAAATTTTTAGATAAGGAAATGAATATACGTAATAAAATTTTAACTACAAATTATAATGTGAATTATGAAACAGTCTGCGAAAAATTTCTGAATAGTCAATTTATTACTGAAAACACTGAATTTGAAAATATTTATGACTGGTTATCAGGGTTTAAATTATTTCAAATTCCTAAAACTAAGTTTAGAAAAAAACAATCTATCATGAAGTGAACAAAGAAATACCAGGGTTAAAATGCAAAGAAAAAGATAACGTACTTAGATATTATGATGGGGATACATATGTACTTTACCGTAAATTTTATGAGGATAGTAATATTTTAAAATTTGAAGATGTAATGTCACCAATTTCAAAAAGAAAAATTGAAAGAAGAGAGTATAATAGTTATGGAATACTCCATAGAAAGTCATACTTTTCTCGAAAAACATACAATAGGATTTTAGAAGAATATTTTGATATTAAAGGGAATATCTATTGTAAAAAATTCTATAATTCACAAATTAAGGACCAAGTTGATTTCGTACAGATACTTAAAGATAATATTTATTTAAAATCTTTCAAAACAAATAAAGATTTGTTCAAATACTATTTCGAAAATCGATTCAAAAATGAAGATATTGTTTTTTGTGATGCAAGATTATTAGATGAACCTCTTCTTAATCAAGCTAAAAAAACTAAGAATATATTGGTATTCCATAGTAACCACTTAAAAAACGAAATAACTCGCCCATCATATGAATTTGCACTAAACAATTCTCATAAAATAGCCCAATATATTTTATTGACGCAAAAACAAAAAGAAGATATTCAAAAATCATACAATATTGGAAATGATAAAATAACTGTTATACCACATTTTATTGAAGCATATCCTAAAATAGACAATACTGAAAAATTAAATAGGTTTATTTTTATTGGAAGACTTGCTCCAGAAAAACAGATAGATCATATAATTGAAGCATATAAACTATTTTTATCATATGGTCATGATACAAAATTAGAAATATACGGCGCAGATGAACGTGATCAAAAGAATCACTTATTAGATTTAATTGATAAATATGGTATTAAAAATTATGTACAAATACATGAATTTACTGAAAATCCTCTTAATGAATTTAGAAAATCTAAAGCTTCATTATTAACAAGTAAAAATGAAGGGTTTGGTTTAACTATTATGGAAAGTATTGAAGTTGGTTGTCCAGTTATCTCATATGATGTGTGTTATGGTCCAAGTGAGATTATTCAACATCGTTCGAATGGTTACTTAGTTGAAAAAGATAATATTGAAGAATTTGCGAAATATATGGACAAAATTATCAATAGACCATTAAAAAAGTTGAAACTAAAGCAACACTCAAACAAGAAAGCGCAAAACAAAATTATAAAGAATTATTTCAGAAAATAAAAAGGTAAACTTTCGCTTCTCAGTAATTTTAAACAAAGCATATTTAATGAATAATAAATACTTATATAATTTATAATAAAATTATAGGATATATTAAGAAAATTAAAGGTTCTAATGAGTTTTCAATAATATAGGTACTAATAGAAAGCGATAATAAAAATATAACTACAGCGAAGACCTATTTAGATTCGTATGAATCAAAAAATTTTAAACTAAAGATATAGTTTCTATGTTAGTTAAAATTAAATTAGTCGAATGGTTCAATATAGCTGAAAATTACAAAATGAATCCCAAAAAATATATTACTAAAGTGAAAATGTTGGAAGGTGATTAACAGTGGAATTCCTTACAAAATATGAAGTGCACAATCACGCCAAAAAAGCAGTAGGAAAAACTATGAAAGAACTAAACAAAGGTATTTCGGTTTCTAAAAACTAGAGGATATAATATATAGTAAAGGTATATTTGCTAAAGGTTTTCCAATTGAAAATGTAGCCAATAAAAATAGAATAAATTCAACAACTATTTCAGAAGATATTGTGGAAATTTCAGATGAATTTAGTTTCAATTTTTTTAATAGTGGAGTTATGAGAGAAGGACAACTATTGACAATTGATACTATACCTAAGTATGAAGAACCCACGCCATTAAGAAATATAGTGGAAGATGTAGTTACTGAAAATCATTATTTAACAGATGAGCAAGTTAATAAATTTAAATATTTACGAGGTCCTAAAAAAATTAAAAGAACCTCTAAAGATGGACATGAATATTTTTTCTCTGAAGGTGGAATGTCTGAGACAGATTCCCTAGATTTACCATCTAGAACAATGTTAACTAGTGAAGCTTCAGTTAATCGAAGTACTCATTTTCTTAAAGTGAACGAAATTTATAGAACTTTAACTCCTATTGAGGCAGAGAGACTCAATGGATTTCCAGATAATTGGACAGATACGATGCCAGATAGAATGAGATATTTCTGCATGGGCAATGCTCTAGTAGTACCCGTAATTACCAGAATAGCAAATCAAATTGAAAATATTGAAATAAATAATCAGGATAATTTTAGTCAACTTAAATTATTCTAAAAAAGAGATGTTTACACATCTCTTTTTTAATTTTTTAGGAAAATTTACATAAAAATTAAGAAGTGATGATTTTGTGAAAAGTATCACAAAATACTTTTATTTTACATGAAAAGGTGTAGTATATGAATTGTAAGGAGTAAGTAATAAATTATGGAGTGATTGACTATGAGAAATGTAATTGAGAATTTAATTAACTCTGATGTAAGTAGTTATGAAATTTATGTACACACTGGCGTAAATCAAGGTCTTATAGGTGATCTTAAAGATGGATATTTAACAATTGACTCAATCCCTTATATTGATGCCGAGAGATTATATTATTATAGTCTAGAACGTAAATCCCTTGTTACAAGTTAACCAAACCAATAACGCTATTGATAACTCCCGAAAATGATGAAATGAACTTGCTCTCAAAGAGTAATTGAGAGCAACAAACACTCTATATACCCCTAAAATCTAGAATAATGTGTTAGAAGACCACATCCTACGCCCCAGTAAGATGTGGTCTTCGCTATGTTTATTCAACTTATTGATTATTTAATAAAAAAATGTAAATCCTAAAATTACTCTCTATGTATTTAATATTTTTTGAAGGATGAACGAAAAATAAGGTCATCCGACTCCTGTGGGAATAAGACGAGTTGAAAACTTGCATAGCAAGGTTAAGACTGTCTCCAAGGAAAGCATGATGACCAAACTATATTTATCTTCTAATGAATTATTCTAGACTAATCTATTGAGTAATACGACCTCTTGGGTTTTCTTTTTTATCATTTTGTTTAAAGTTCTTTTTAATACCATTATATTCATAAGTGATATTAAATAACTTATTCTTTGCTGCATCTCTACTCGCAAATGGTAATCTCACGTCTTCCATTTTCTCAACTTCATGTCTAAAAGCTTTTTCTTCTTTTTGACGTTCTTTTATAGACATATTTAACCATTCTTCTTCAGTAAATAAATCCTCGAAATGAAATTCAAATGCAGTACGGTGCTTTTCTTCTCTTAACTTTAGAACGCGATCATAATAAGACATCTCTCTCACTACCTCCTTCTAGTATATACTCATAATTATATATCACTACTTTATATTAATTATTAAGTACCCACACTGAAATTATAACATTTTTTAATTTTTGCAATCATTTCAATTTTATAGAGTATTGAAAAACGTTAAGATAAATATAACTTATATTGAAATTCATTTTCCAAAAAGGAGACTAAAGATATGTCAGAGTTAAACAATAAAGTAGCAGTAATTACAGGAGCAGGTAGTGGGATTGGAGAAGCTATCGCTAAAGCACTAAGCCAACACGGGGTTAACATTGCGCTTGCTGGAAGAAATGAAGAAAAACTACAAACCGTGGCACAACAACTTGAAACTGAAACTAAAGTCATCCCTACCGATGTCACTCAAAAAGATAGTGTTGACCAAATGCTACAGGTAGTTAAAGGACACTATGGCAAAGTCGACGTCGTTGTTAATAGTGCTGGACAAAGTTTATCATCTAAAATCACAGATTATGACGTTGAACAATGGGACACAATGATTGATGTGAATTTAAAAGGGACGCTTTATGTATTACAAGCAGCATTACCACATTTATTAAATCAATCAAGTGGACATATTATAAATATTGCTTCTATTTCTGGATTTGAAGTTACGAAGACAAATGCTGTATACAGCGCCACTAAAATAGCAATCCATACTATTACACAAGCCCTTGAAAAAGAACTCGCACGTACCGGTGTAAAAGTGACAAGTGTATCACCAGGAATGGTTGAAACACCAATGACTGAAGGTAATGACTTTGGTGGACGTAAAAAGTTAGATACACGCGACATCGCCGAAGCAGTTGTATATGCGTTAACGCAACCAAGCCATGTAAATGTTAATGAAGTGACAGTCAGACCTGTATAGAAGTATTAAAGAGCATACTATTAAGATGACAAGCACTTATAGAATGTTAAACTTGAATTGTAAACTATTTGATACTTTTAATTTACATAAAGGAAGGGATATCAAATGAATCAACGTCAATTCGAGATTTTAAACATGCTTGTTGAATTTAACACGGAGAGTCCTCCAGGAAGAAATACAGACCCATTACAAAATGAAATTGAATTATTATTAAGAGATTTAGGTTTCTCTATTCAGCGGGAACACCTTTATGACAATGATAGTATCATTGTGGCCACTTTAAAGGGTGAAGACCCTGAAGCACCCAAGTTAATATTAAATGGCCATGTTGATGTCGCGTCTGTAGATGATGATCAATATTGGCAATATCCTCCATTCAAGTTAACAGAAGTGGACGGATGGTTATACGGCCGAGGTGTCAGTGATATGAAAGGCGGTATGTCATCCTTATTTTATGTTTTGGAAAGGTTAAATCAAGAAGGGCATCGTCCTAAAGGTGACATTATCGTACAATCAGTTGTAGGTGAAGAAGTTGGAGAAGCAGGTACGAAACGTGCATGTGAGATAGGCCCTAGAGGGGATTTAGCCTTAGTATTAGATACGAGTGAAAATCAAGCTTTAGGACAAGGTGGCGTTATCACAGGTTGGATTACTGTTAAAAGTAAAAATACGATACATGATGGCGCCCGTAGTCAGATGATTCATGCGGGTGGTGGTTTATTTGGTGCAAGTGCGATTGAAAAGATGACAAAGGTCATTCAAGCATTAAATGAACTTGAATCTCATTGGGCAGTGATGAAAAAGAGTCCAAGCATGCCACCAGGTGCGAATACGATTAATCCAGCAGTGATAGAAGGCGGTCGCCATCCAGCTTTTATTGCAGATGAATGCCGATTATGGATTACCGTACATTATTTACCTAATGAGCGATATGAAGATGTTGTTGAAGAAATTGAAGATTACTTAAATCGCGTGGCTGAAGCGGATGTTTGGATGAGAGAGAATCCACTTGAGTTTGAGTGGGGTGGAGCATCTATGATTGAAGACAAGGGAGAAATCTTCCCAAGTTTTACAGTTCCGATAGAACATCCAGGATTTAAACAACTAGAAGATGCACATCAACATGTGCATGGCAGTGCGTTAAGACATGGCATGAGTACGACTGTAACAGATGGTGGTTGGATTGCGCATTTCGATATTCCAACTATATTATATGGTCCAGGTAGTCTAGAAGAGGCACATAGTGTTGATGAAAAGGTTGAGAAACGTGAATTAGAGCAGTATAGCGAAGTGTTATATGAGTTTCTGAAACATTGGTATGAGCACCCTGAGAAGTAATATAAAATGTGAATTAAATCCAAAATTGTAAGGGTTAAAGTGGATAAAAAACCCCCTCACTATTTCGTATAGTGAGGGGTTGCTTCATATCAAGCAGAAAGACTTGTTACTATAAGTAAAGTTTAAGATTTTATCTTCTAAACGATTCTTTCAATCTACTCATCCAACTACCACCACGTTTTGAACGAACGGGTTGACCTGTCGGCTGTGCAGTTTGTTTCTTGAGCTCTTGTCCATATTTGATTGCTTTTTGCATTAAGTATACTTGAGAATTTAATGGTGACAAGTTGTTTTTAACATAGTGATACACACCATTTTCATCTTGGTAACGTCCTTTTTCATTATCTGAAAGTTGTAAGTTCATGTAATCGACTAAACGCTTACCAATGGTTTTATTTTCAACAGGGAACAAGATTTCAACACGTTTAATCATGTTACGTGTCATAACATCTGCTGAAGATAAATAAATACGTTCGTCGCCATTATTATGGAAGTAGTAAATACGAGAGTGTTCAAGTAAACGTCCAACAATACTTACTACTTCAATATTTTCGCTAATTCCAGGAACACCAGGTTTGAGACAACAGATACCACGGATAATAAGCTGAATTTTAACACCAGCTTGAGAGGCTTCAAAGAGCTTTTCAATAATAGCTTTATCGGTAAGAGAATTCATCTTCATCATAATCTTACCGTTTCCATATTCTAAGTGATTACTGATTTCCTTATCTATGCGATCGATAAAGACATCACGAATATCAAATGGCGCTACGATCAGTTTGTTATATTCTGGTTTGATAGAGTAACCACTTAAATAATTAAAGAAGTTAATCGCATCCTCTGCAATTTCCTGATTTGTAGTAATGATTCCCATATCTGTATAAAGTTTGGCTGTTTTGTCATTATAGTTACCAGTACCAAGGTGTACAAACGATGTTAATTCGCCACCAATACGTTTAACTACTAGCGCTATTTTACTATGTGTCTTAAGGTGCGTCATACCATAAATCACGTGACAACCTGCATCTTCAAGCATACGTGCCCAATGAACGTTATTCTCTTCATCGAAACGAGCTTTTAGTTCCACAAGCACTGTAACTTGCTTACCATTTTCAGCGGCTTCTTTCAGACTATTGATGATTGGCGAGTCTTTACTCACACGGTAAAGCGTCTGTTTAATCGCAATGGTATTTGGATCGTCAGCTGCTTCACGAATAAAATCAACGATAGGCTCAAATGATTCATAAGGATGATGGAAGAAAATATCTCTTTCTAAAGCTAATTTATAAATATTATTGTTCCCTAATGATCTAGGTACTTGTGGCGTGTATTTCTCATAAGTAAGATATTTAAGTTTATTTGAAAGATGGTCAACTAAGCCGAATAAAAATGTTAAATCTAAGGGACCATTTAAGAAGTATACGTCATTTTCTTCTACTTCTAATTGTTCATTAAGCCATTCGATATTCTCTCTTTGAGCTGTACGTCCATCGACTTCTAAACGTACGGCTGAACCACTTTTACGTTCTTTTAAGAAGCGTTCAATTTCAATCAGTAAGTCTTCAGCACCGTCTTCATGAATCGTTAAATCGGCATTTCTGGTAATTCTAAAAGTAAATGTATTTAAAACCTCATATCCTGTAAATAGGTAGTTGATAAAGTATGTAATGACATCTTCAACCATTACAACATATTGTTTATTACCTTCGTTAAGTGTTAAAAAGCGAGGAATTAAAGATGGAATTTGTACAATTGCAGAATTAATAGCATCTTCAGTATCGATATCTACAAAAATATTTAAACTTTTGTTATTTAATTTTGGAAATGGGTGATACGCGTCAATACCTAGTGGCGTCAGAGTAGGTAGAATGCGCATTTTGAATTCTTTTTCAAGTTTCTCTAAGAGCGTTTCTGATAAACAATCAGGTTTAACCATTTCAATATCATAATTACGTAACTCTTCAATAAGTTCGTTGTAGCGCTGATATTGCATATGAACATACTCTGTATTCTTTATCTTAATCGCATCAAGTTGTTCTTGAGGCGTCATTTGAGCTTTATTTTCAGGTTTGTCATAACCCATTTTCACTTGGTCTTTTAAACCAGCGACACGAACCATGAAAAATTCATCTAAATTCGAACTGAAAATAGATACAAAATTAAGCATTTCGAGTAGTGGATTATTCTTATCATAAGCTTCCTGTAAGACTCTATAGTTAAAATCTAACCAACTTAGCTCCCTGTTATTATAGTACTGTGGTAAATTAATATCCTTTTCTCCCAATTGAGTTTGCATAACTCTCAATACACCTCATTATTTAGTCTTTATAGTTGTGTAGTCTAAAAATATCATATGAATTTTAAGATTTTGTAAAGAAGATTGAAACTTTCCCCTTTAAAATCTTTTCGATATGTTTCTTTTGTCTATTGGCTTGATATTCTTCTGCAATAGGCTCTCCTTTGTAGTAAACATAGAGTTCATATTTATCGTCCTTTTTCTCTTTAAGTTTAACCTCTTCTACAAAGCTGGTATGTGAAATATTTAACGCATTCACAAATTTAATAATGCCTCCTAAAGCCTGAATGGTATCAACTTCCTTACCACTAAACCATTCTGTTTCTTTAACATAGAACTTAAGTAATGATTTATTTTTAAAACTTGCAAGTAATGCTAGCTTCACGCGGTCTTTATGAGAAAATCCATTAATCATAGAATTCGCAATTAAGTAATAGGTATGTGGTGAACTTGAATCTGAATCTATAAAGCTACCAAGGTAATAAATGTAAGCACCTTCGACGAATAAAGCTTTTTCTTGATCTGAAACTTTCAAATTACCGTGTTTTAATAGTTGATTCAGTAAAGATTGAGCTAATTTTAATCGACGATTCGCACTATCTTCTTCAATGTTATACTCATTCGCAAGATGTCTTAATGCATCTTGACGTACGTTATCTTTTTTAAACTCATTAGGGTGACGTTGACGTATCAAGTTCATAACATAGCCTTCACGAATACCGTTTCTTGAGAAAGTGAATTGTGTAGCATCAATTTTCTTGAAAAGTGTTTTAAACACTGAGACGGCAGGTAGGATAATATCTACGCGATCTCGACTTAGGCCATCAAGGTTAGTTAAATCATCTCGTGAACTTTTACGGATGATATCATATACTTCATCGATGTCTTTAAGTGACATGGTATAGTTATGAACGCCACCAATAGGGTAGGAATGTTCTGATTGATGTATTCGCGCAACGTTACGTGCAGAGCCACCTACACCAACGAGTGCAATCTCTTGATCTTTTAACCAATCAAGTTGATTAAACTGTTCGGATAAAAACTTTTCCATACTTTTAATGGTTGGTTTATCGTTATGGTCTTTGTCGCCAAAGAATTGACGTTTTAATGTTACTACTCCAAATGGAAAACTATGTGCCTCTTTAAGTTTCTTGTCTTTGAAGAGCGTCACTTCTGTAGATCCGCCACCAATATCTACAGAAATACCATTTTCAATATCTGTCGTATGTGAAATAGCATAGTATCCATAGAAAGCTTCATCTTTTTCAGGTACAATTTGAATTTCAATATTCAAATCTTTTTTGATTTGCTTAATGATGTCATCTCTATTTTTCGATTGACGTATTGCTGCTGTCGCAATAGGATGTAATTCTTGAACATCAAACTTGTCAGCAACTTTCTTGAAACTACGAAGCGCTTCTTTTAACACTTCAATACCTTCATCGTTCATTTTTGTGTCTTCTGTTAAATATTGACTAAGACGTGCAGGTGTCTTAATGTTGAGGATTTCATTCAGTCCTGTTTCTGTAGTGAAACCAAAAATAACGAGTCGAATCGTATTTGAGCCAATGTCTATTAAACCTATTCTTTCTTCCATCTCTGCCTCCTGTGATTCTTACGGGAAGTTTGAAATTACCCCTGTTTAATTTTATTTTACATGATATAGATAAATTGAAAAGATTTTTAAGAAACTTTTTGTTAAAGTTTTATAGTAATTTGGGAAAACTATAATATTTTAGGCAATATGTATTTAATTACGCAGATAAAAGGGTGTCTGTAATAAAATTTTGAATTTAAAAGTTGAAAAAGCTAGTACATCTAGAGGGAAGACATACTAGCGATTATTTTTAATATAAGTGAGTTTAAAATGCCAGGAATGATAGACGGGCTACGAAAAGCAGGTCAATCGACAATAATACGCAATTCGCAAAAATTTGAGGAACAATTTTAGCTCATTGCTAGTTATTGCTCATGACCTAAGCGCTCACTTCCGCACCTTGATAGACGGGCTTCAGTGAGCAGATTGCTCAACAATTATACGCATCGTGCAAAAACTAAAGAACAGTTTTCGCTTGATGCTAGTAATTGCTCGCAACCTAACCGCTCACTTCCGCACCTTTTTTACACCTTAATTGGTCCTCCGGGGCCTACTGGTATACCAAGTAGGAACCATATTAATGTAAAGGCTATCCATACAATAGTGAGGGCGATAGAGTAAGGCATCAAACTTGATAGTAGTGTACCGAGTTTCATATTTTTATCATACTTTTGTGCATATGAAAGTAATAATGGTAGATATGGCATCATCGGTGTGATAGGGTTTGTAATTGAATCGCCTACACGATAAATTGCTTGTGTGAATGCTGGATGGAATCCAACTAAGATGAGCATTGGTACAAAGATAGGTGCTAGAATACCCCATTTGGCAGAAGCGCTACCTACGAGCATATTGACTAAAGCACTTAGTAAAATAATTCCTATAATTAAAACTATTCCATTTTGATGTTGTAATAATTTGGCACCTTTAACGGCTGCAATGACACCTAAGTTACTCCATTCTAAAAAGGCAAGTAATTGTGATGCGAAGAATACGATGACAATAAATGACCCCATTGAACCTAAAGATTCCGCTACCATACTGCCTAAATCTTTAGTATTTTTTATTTCGCCACTTAATATTCCATAAATTGTGCCTGGTACTAAGAACACAACTAAAATAATTAATCCGACACCATTAATTAACGGTGCATCGTCGAGTAGACTTCCAGTCTTCGCATTTCTTAAGAAACTATGTTCTGGTATTGCGCATATAATGAGTAAAACGATGAGTACTACAAAGCTTATGTTTGTCCAAAAGAGTGCTTTATTCTCTTGTGGTGTGATATGAGAAGATGTTTCTTCTGTGTCTTCATGGGCCTGGCTTTCATCATAGCGTCCTAATCTAGGAATAATGAGTTTTGTCGTAACCAAATGGATTGTTGGTAATAAGACAACAACACTTGCTGCGATAAAGTACCAGTTCATAGCCACGTTTGTCTTAATGTCTTTAGAAACAATACGTGCTGCTGGGTCTGTGAAAGAATAGACGAGTGCATCTTGCATACCTACTACTAAATTTGCAGCAAAACCTCCAACTGCTGAAGCGTACGCCATGGCTAAACCAGCGATAGGATGGTAGCCAATCTTAATAAATAACATTGCTGCAAGTGGTGGTAAGATAATTGTTGCCGCGTCTCCAGCAGTACTTCCTAATATGCCAATTAATATAATCGTTGGAACAATTAACTTTTTTGGTGCTTTGTTCACGACTGAAATCATTAATTTGTCGAAGTAGCCAGACTTTTCAGCAGCGCCAATTCCAATCATCACGTCTAATACTAAACCTAGTGCGGGAAATTCTGAAAAGTTCTTAATCGCGTTATTCATGATATAAGCGAAGCCGTCATGGCTTAATATACTCTTAATATGTATGACTTTCCCATCACCAGGATGTTTTACGGATACGTTGAATAATGATACAAACCAAGTAATGATTGCGAGTCCTACACACATAAAGAAGAAGAGTACCGCAGGATCTGGTAATTTATTCCCCACAAATTCGACTCCATTTAAAAATCTACTTACGAAAGACTTTTTTTCCTTTGCATTTGCCCCCATTAGTCATTTGCCCCCTTTGATTCATTATTGAATCTATACCCATCAATACCATCTTTAGGTAAGAATTTTCTGAAATTTAAAGCTAAGCTTACATGATAATTACATATATGTAAACGCTATCTATAATATTAAAGTTCATTTTCCGGAAAATAAATATCATAAACTAAAGCGATATCATTGATATAACAGCGTTTAAGAAGAATTTAAAAAGTGGAAGATATATATTGTAAATAATGAAGGAATTTTTATGAAGGAATTAAAAAATCGGGAGAGTGACGAGCGATGAAACGTTTAGAAAACAAAATTGTAGTAGTAACCGGCGCAAGTACAGGTATAGGCCAAGGTTCTGCAAAGGTCTTAGCCAATGAAGGTGCACATGTCTTAGCATTAGACATTTCTGATAAGTTAGATGACACAGTGAAGGAAATTAATGAGGCTGGTGGTCAAGCTACAGCCTATAAAGTAGATATTTCCAATGAACATCAAGTAGAACAATTTGCCGAGGAAGCTAAAGATAAATATGGTCGTATCGACGTGATATTTAATAATGCAGGTGTAGATCATGGTGCGGGTCGTATTCATGAATATCCAGTAGAGGTCTTCGATAAAATTATGGCTGTAGATATGAGAGGAACTTTCTTAGTAACTAAGTTCTTATTACCTTTAATGATGGATCATGGTGGCTCTATCATTAATACGGCATCATTCTCAGGTCAAGCAGCTGACTTGTATCGTTCTGGTTACAACGCTGCTAAAGGTGGCGTGATTAACTTTACAAAATCTATTGCCATTGAATATGGTCGTGAAAATATTCGTGCAAACGCGATAGCACCTGGTACAATCGAAACACCATTAGTTGATAATTTAGCAGGTACCTCTGAAGATGAAGCGGTTAAAACATTCCGTGAAAATCAAAAATGGGTTACACCTTTAGGCCGTTTGGGTACGCCTGATGAAGTAGGTAAACTAGTGACATTCCTTGCTTCTGATGACAGTTCATTTATTACAGGTGAAACGATTCGTATCGATGGTGGTGTGATGGCATATACATGGCCTGGTGAAATGTTAAGTGACGATAGTTGGAAGAATTCAACGAAATAATGATGACCATATCATATATGATATAATCACAAACTCCCAGTTTCCATAAATGAGGAACTGGGGGTTTTATGCGTTTCAGATATAGGCGTTTATTCTATTGTTGAGCGCAGTTTTCACATAATTTATATTGCGAATCAGCCCAATTTGCTAGATGGGTATAACCTTTTAGGTCTTTCGCTTTAACTTGTATTATAAGATTTTCATCTTTACTGATTTCTTTGCCACAATTAGAACATTTCATTGCTCCAAAAATAGTTGTCTTTTTATCATCATCTTTAGAAAACATGATTTGCCTCCTTGTTTTTTTGTTACCACATTAATGATTGATAGCTGTCGTCATTTAACGAGCGTACGATCTCAGTAATCAGTTGAACAGAATTTTCATAATCATCTGTGTGCATGACTGAAACATTAGAATGCATATATCTTAATGGTACACCAATAGTGATTGTCGGAATTCCTTCATTGGCTACATGAATGCTACCAGCATCAGTACCGCCTCCAGGAGTTGTAGCCCATTGAACAGGAATATGATGAGCTTCTGCAACCTCTTTAATATGTTTACGGAAACCATCATGTGCAATACTTGTAGCATCCATCATGATAACAAGAGGGCCATCACCTAAGTTGCCTTGATTCTTCTCACTAGTCATACCTGGAACATCATATGCCACGCCGACATCTACTGCTATTGCAAGATCTGGTTTGATAAGATTAGCTGCGACTTTAGCACCACGTAACCCGACTTCTTCTTGAACTGTGGCACCAGCGAATAAGTTGATATCAATACTGTCATCTTTTAAACGGTTGAGGACATCAATAGCTAATGCGCAACCATACCGATTATCAAACGCCTTCGCAGTTAAATATTTATCATTTGCAAGTGTTTCAAATTCACTATAAGGTGTAATCATATTTCCAAGCTCTATTCCCGCAGCTTCAGCTTCTTCTTTGTTTGCTACACCTATATCAATATACATATGCTTAATTTCAACTGTTTTCTTACGTTCTTCCTGTGAGAGTGCATGAGGAGGTTTTGAACCAATAATACCTCTAATTTCTTTACCATTTTCAGTAGTGATTGTTACTTTCTGAGATAACATCACTTGGTTCCACCAGCCCCCGATAGGTGTGAAATAAATATAGCCGTCTTTATCGATTTGAGTCACGATAAATCCGATTTCATCAAGATGACCTGAAATCATTAATGATTTTGAACCATTTTGGGCACGCTTTTTCCCGAAAATGCCTCCCAAATTATCTTCGACGATATCATCACTTACAGGGGTTAAGTAATCTTTCATTAGTGATTTAACATTTTTTTCATGTCCAGCAATGCCGTTAACGTCTGTTAATGATTTAAGTAGTTCCTTTGAGTCAGACATAGCTATCTCCTCCAATAATAAGTTTTCAATTTTAGTATAACATTTATGTGACATTCTTTATGATGTGGCAGTAGCTTTTGAGTTCATTTTCAAGAAATAAAATCAAATAGTGGAAAGTAATATGAGTAACATATTTGTATCGATGGTGGTATAATTTATTTGAAAAAAGACGAGAGAAGGCGACAACAATGAAAAAAGTGATTTCTCTTATAGCAGTGTTAGTTCTAAGTGTGGTTGCACTTTCTGCGTGTAGTAAGGAACAAACGAAGACATATGAGGGAGACGTTAACGGTAAGTATGTCATTACGTCATTAACATATACGGATGACGAAGTACTTAAGCAATCTACCATTGGAACGGTTAAATATGATGATTTAGGGATTGATCAATCACAAGCTAAAGAAATGTTAAAAAAAGATGAGAAAGCTTTTAAAGGCGTTAAAGGTGTAACGTATAAAGTCGATTACAAAGATCAAAAAGCTGTCGAGCATATAGATGTCGATTATAAAAAAGTAGACGTAGATAAATTGAAAAAGAATTTAGGTTTCGAGTCTGCTAAAGCTAAGAAAAAAGATTATGTAAGTATGAAGAAATTAGTTAAACAATTGAAACGTAACGGTTTGAAAGAGAAAAGCAAAATGAATGATGAATAATTGTTGAAGTTGATTGAACAAGTATTTTAGAAGATGAAGAGTGCGGGACGTGAATCTCGCACTCTTTTTTTAGTTATGAAATTAATTTAAGTTTATAATCTTTAATTTTTTGAGTAGCTCCATCAAGCTCTCTATAAATAATATGTTCTGATGTGATTTCAGTCGGACTATTAACACCAACAGCTGCTGCGATATTAAATAAACCTTCATGTAAACTAGTTACATAATTTGTCACACGGTATTGTTTCTCATCAACGATGAGCGCTTTTTCTTTTTTAGGATCAGTTGTAGCGACACCAACTGGACATGTATTTAAGTGACATTGTTGACTCATGATGCAACCAACACTAATCATCATACCTCTAGCAATATTTACTAAATCAGCACCTAAACCTAACGCAATGGCAATTTTATCGGGTGTGATGAGTTTACCAGATGCAAATATTTTAATTTTATCTCTGACACCATATTTTTCTAACATACCTGAGACGATGGGTAGTGCGGTAAGTAAAGGTAATCCGACACTATCTTCAAGTTCTTGGAAAGTAGCCCCCGTACCACCTTCACCGCCATCGACAGTGATAAAACTTGGATAAGTATCGAGTTGAACCATTGTTTTTACTAGTTTTTCGATTTCATCAACTTTACTTACTACGATTTTAAATCCTACAGGTTTTTGACCTAGATTCTTAATTTGATCAACAAATTTGAGTAAGTCTTCTGGATTTTTAATAAAGTCAAAACGGTTTGGTGAATTAATTGTTTCATGGGGTTTAACATTACGAATTTTAGCAATTTCTTCTGTAACTTTATTGCCTTCCATATGACCACCACGTGTTTTAGCGCCTTGAGCTAACTTTAATTCAAATGCGCGAATATTTTCACGATCAGCCAATTGTAAAAACATGTCTTTATTAAAGTGTCCTTCTTTATCTCTCACGCCAAAAAGTCCTGGGCCAATTTGGAAAATGATATCACCATCACCCTTAAGATGGTAATCTGATAGCCCACCTTCACCAGTATTCATCCAAGTGCCTGCTTTAGATAACCCTTTTGATAAAGCAGTTATAGCATTTCTACCGAGAGCACCATAACTCATACCTGATTGTCCTACTAAACGTTTTACTTTATATGGATGTTTAAGTTCAGGTCCTAGGACAACTGCATGTTCATCTGATAAGAAGAAAGGATCGATTTGAGATCTTTTTCTGTGTTCATCACGACTAAATAATCGTTCGTTTTCAATTTGATATAAAAATGTTGAGATTAAATCTGAATTATCGACATGTAATTCTGAGGCTTGTAATGGAAACATTGTGTTTTGTATGTAAAACCCATCTTTATATTCTCTTTGAGTACCGTAACTCGTCATGCGAGAGTTATATTTACCTGCAAGAACAATATGTTTATAATCATTTCTTGAAAATGGTTTACCTTCATTATCATCAGCGAAGAAGTACTGACGAAGTTCGGGCCCTATTTTTTCAGAGATATAACGGATACGTCCTAAAACTGGAAAATTTCTAAGTACACTATGTTGATCTTGACCTTTATCTTTAAATAGCCAAATTAAACTCATGATAACAATACCTAATAGCACAATCATTATGATGATATTGACTATAAATTGCATCGTTGTCAATATAGACATAAACATTCCCCCTAAACTAGTTTCTTCATTATTATGATACATCAATGTATGCGTTTTACAATGAAAGCGTATAAAATTAATTTTAAAATTTCAATTAAATTATTACATTTACGTACTTTAGTGATAATGTTTAAGTGATAGGTAATAAGAGGTGAGCTATGAATAGAGAGACACAATCAATAGAGAAAAAACGACATATCCCTTTATGGAACACTAAAAAGGTTGTTAAAAAAGACATTCTACTTATACCAGCATACATATTTTTTCAAAGTATAATACCTATCATCGTTGTTTTTGGAACACTAGGTATTACTGCAATGATTACACAGCATGCACCACCTGCCTGGTTTTACAACCTTTCATTAAGTATAAGCTTTGTTCTGGCACAAGGTTTAGTGCTCATGCTGTTTTTTGCCTTACATAAGTTTTATATTGCCAGTGTCGCAAGTAGACAGTTTAAAAACGCTAAAAAGTATGTACGTCAAATACTTATTGTAGTTATGATTACATTTGTGCTAATGTTACTTATTGAGTGGTTTGTTCAGTGGCTACCTGCCTCATTAAGATTTAGTGCAACACAATATGAACGTCGAGTAGAAGGATTATTTCTACACCCAATCGCCTTATGCTTTACGTTTATATCAATGGTAATTTTACGCCCTATGATTGAACAACTTATCTATAGACACATCATTATTCATGAGTTAGGTAAGAAATGGAATAAGAAAATAATGATTGTGATATCAATTGTTATCGAATCTATAGTACATACGTATGACATGGCTTCTATTTTCGAAATAATTCCGTATTTACTTATTGCGAGTGGTGCAACTTATTTATACATTAGAACAGGTCAAAATTTAGCAGTAGCCTATCTTTACCAAGTAGGTGTGCAATGCTTCATATTTTTAGAGATATTGAGTAAAGTGTATATCTTTTAAAGTTATTAAATAAAGGAGTATTAAATGAGCAACGAATCACATGAAATACATCAACAAACAAATACACCAGTTATGAACGAATTTGATTCGAAGAAAATAGTGAAGAGAGACTTCTGGTTAATTTCAATTTATATATTAAACTTAACAGCGATACCTATTATATGTGGAATTATTGGTGCCTACATTGGTTATGCAATAGTAGGTAACATGTCAAAGAAAATATTTGAAGATTATTATATGAATGCTGCAACCATTGGAAGTGTAATTGGAGCATTCATTTTACTAATTGTGTTTTATCTTATGCATAAAAACAACATTAAACCTATAGCTATATCACGATTCAAAGCACTTAAGAAACATATTATATTAATTATAGGATCTATCATCATGATTTATGTATTTGAATCTTTTTATCAGATTTTAATGCAGTTTTTACCGGAAAAGTTTCAATTTAATGATACTGAAAATAATAAAGATATAGCGAAAATGTTTACACATGGATGGTTAGTGCCATTTCTTTTTTTAGATATTGTTATACTCACACCTTTTGTTGAAGAGCTAATATTTAGACATTTGATTATTCATGAATTAGGTAAAAAATTAACTTACGGGCTCATGTATATAGTCTCGATACTTATATTTGCTAGCTTACATTGTGTGGGTGCTAAATCACCATTTGAAATAGGCCCCTATATTATCATCGCGTCCATGATCGTTTTTGTTT
The DNA here is from genome assembly GCF_040739495.1 of Staphylococcus capitis subsp. capitis. Lineage (NCBI taxonomy): Bacteria > Bacillati > Bacillota > Bacilli > Caryophanales > Staphylococcaceae > Staphylococcus > Staphylococcus capitis. The sequence continues at coordinate 449,669 of NZ_CP145263.1, forward strand.
ATCACAAAACTGGTAGAAATTTAGCAGCTACCATTACGATGCATACTATAAACAATGCTGTTTCATTTCTAATAATGGTAATGGGTTTATAATGTAAATGAGTACACATTTGTGAGTGTGTACTCATTTTTTGTGTAATGATAAATATAATATTCAGAAAATATAAATATTTATTTAATGTTAATATAAAACTTAAAATAGGGAATATAAACAACAATAGTTTCATAGAAAGGAGCGTTAGTCTTGCTATTAAAAGTTGAGAATCTTACATATGAAGCGGATAAACGTACAATATTAAACAACATCAATTTAAATATTGAAAAAGGGGATACCATAGCAGTTATAGGTCCATCTGGAAGCGGAAAGAGCACCTTATTTAAGCAACTTAATAATTTAATTAGTCCTACTGAAGGTGAGCTATATCTAGATGGCAAAAATTACAATGACTATTCGCCAGAAGAATTAAGATCACGTGTAAGTTATCTTATGCAACAAAGTGGCTTAATAGGTTCAACGATTGAACATAATATGAAATTCCCTTGTGAGGCAAGAGGGGATAAGTTTGATAGGGAAAAAGCAAAACAACTTATTAAACAAGTCGGACTAGGAGATTATGACTTAGATGCTGAAATTGAACATATGTCTGGTGGGGAACGTCAAAGAATTACGATTGCGCGTCAATTGATGTATGAGCCAGAAGTGTTACTATTGGATGAATCGATAAGTGCACTAGATACTAAGAACAAAGAAAATATTGAAAATATTATCTTTGATTTAGCTAAAAAAGGCGTAGCCATTCTTTGGATTACTCATAGTGATGATCAGAGTATGAGACATTTTAAAAGAAGAATCACCATTACTGACGGTAAAATCACTAAGGACGAGGAGTTGAATAGTGATGAGTAATACAGCATTATGTTTAACAGCACTACTATTATTGATTCCAATCTTTATTTCATATAAAGAAGGTTTACATATCATTAAAGATTTAGTAGTGGCAACGATACGAGCTGCAATACAATTACTTATTTTAGGATTCTTGCTACATTACATTTTTAAAATTAATGAAAAATGGCTACTCATGCTATGTGTGTTAGTGATTATTATTAATGCATCATGGAATACTATAAGTCGTGCTTCACCAGTGATGCATCATGTATTTTGGATTTCATTCGTAGCTATATTTATCGGTACAGCATTACCATTAGCAGGCACTTTAGCTACAGGAGCGATTAAATTTACTGCGAATGAAGTTATTCCAATTGGCGGGATGTTGGCGAATAATGGCTTGATTGCCATTAACTTAGCTTATCAAAACTTAGATCGGTCATTTGTTCAGGACATTTCAGGTATTGAATCTAAATTAACGCTATCAGCAACTCCGAAGATGGCATCAAAGTCTTCTATTAGAGAGAGTATCCGTTTGGCCATTGTACCAACTATTGACTCTGTGAAAACGTATGGACTTGTATCTATTCCTGGGATGATGACTGGCTTAATTATTGGTGGGGTGCCTCCATTACAAGCCATTAAATTCCAATTATTAGTAGTCTTTATTCATACGACAGCAACGATTATGTCTGCATTAATTGCAACTTACATGAGTTATGGCCAATTCTTCAACGCTAGACATCAGTTGATAGCGCGAAACTCAGATGTAGTAGGGGACGAATAATATCTAAATCCATTCTACACAAAACATAATTTCTTATTATATAATGAAACAGTTATGAACATTACAGCGTTTGTAGCTGTTTTATTTTTGCTACAAACCTTTGCAATACAATTTAGTTTTAAAAGAAAGGAGTTTATTTATGTCTATCGTGCGTATTGCCACTTTTATATTGAGTGTGTTTATCGTGGGAATGGTGGAGATGATGGTAGCTGGTATTATGAATTTAATGAGTCATGATCTTAATGTTTCCGAAGCGGTTATAGGTCAGCTGGTTACAATGTACGCATTAACATTTGCAATTTGTGGTCCGATTTTAGTTAAATTAACGAATCGATTTGCTGTACGACCTGTTTTATTATGGACGTTATTCACCTTTATCATTGGTAACGGAATCATCGCAATTGCACCGAATTTCACGATTTTAGTTATAGGACGTATACTATCGTCAGCTGCAGCATCACTAATCATTGTTAAGGTCTTAGCCCTAACTGCAATGTTAACGAAACCGAAGAATAGAGGTAAGATGATAGGTGTTGTGTATACAGGATTTAGTGGTGCTAACGTATTTGGTGTCCCTATTGGAACAATGATAGGTGATTGGGTTGGTTGGCGCTTTACATTTCTATTTATTATGGCAGTTAGTGTTTTAGTAGGTATATTGATGATTATCTATCTTCCTAAAGAAAGCGAATTAGCACATGCCAATCGTTCTAATCATTCATCGGACCATGATTCCGAAATACCTTCACGTATCTTACGTCCTATGGAAATCGTAAAATACTTGATTATCACTTTCTTAGTTTTAGTAGCAAACTCAGTCACTTTTGTGTATATTAACCCATTAATTTTGTCTAAGAGACACGAGTTATCTTTTGTATCTCTAGCATTGTTAATCAACGGTGTTGCTGGAGTAATAGGAACATCACTCGGCGGAGTCTTTGCAGATAAAATTACAAGTAAGTGTTGGTTGATGATATCAGTATCAATCTTCATTATCATGATGCTTGTGTTAAACCAATTACTTGCAGGAACTGTTATTCTACTCATTGGATTGTTTGTATGGAATATTATGCAGTGGAGTACGAACCCTGCGATTCAAAGTGGGATTATTGAACACGTTGAAGGTGATACAAGCCAAGTAATGAGTTGGAATATGTCATGTCTGAACGCCGGTATTGGTTTTGGTGGCATCGTTGGAGGATTAGTGATATCTCATATTAATGTTCAAACCATAACCTATACAAGTGCTATAATTGGCTTACTCGGACTTATTGTTGTTTTAACTTTAAAGAACATTCATTACGCTAAAAATTAAAACCTGAATCGCTCATGTTAGTGGATGAGCGTTTCAGGTTTATTTATATATATGAAAGTATTCAGTATTTTTATGGTATTTAGACCAAGGCATTCTATTGTATCTTACAAAGTGACCTAAATCTGCCATCATGTCATGACTTAATTGAATATCTAATTGCGTATATTTATAGTTATTTGCTGATAAAATATTTAAGTTGCCAAACCAAAATATCATATCGAGAATATGGTAAGCAGATTTAAAATGAATGCTTTTAGGTTTACACCAGTCGAAACGTGCTAACCATTTATGTTGAGAATGTGTAGATTGTAGAAAGTTCAATGCCATATTTTTAAAATAAGATGTCGTTATTACTTCTCTTTGTTGTTGTGCATTTTGAACATCTTCTAAAATGGGAATATCGAATAAGCGCATGATTTCTTTAAAGCGGAATGGTGACAGTTTCCGTGAATCATTCTCTATATAAATATCTCCCTCAGAATTCGTGAAACCAACGAATACTGGTTTTGAAAATGCAGTTACAGATCGTGTCATTTCAGGGCTTAGGATAGGTTGATAAATCAAATCAAGACTTCTCGATGGCCCTCGTTCTACTTTATGTAATCTCATTAAATCTAAAATTTCATTACTAGTTAATGATTCAATTGATTTATCAGAATAATGCACGTGAACTAACGATTCAAATTGTTGCGCCTTCTTATTTGCAGTTAGAGGAGAATCACTGTGTAATGTGCCACTGAGCAACATCACTTTGTGATAATACTGGTCTAATTCTGGTATTTGCATGAGTGCCATTATGCTCATACTTCCCGCAGATTGACCCATCAACGTTATGTTTTGAGGATTACCACCAAAGTAGGCAATATGATGGTGTACCCATTTTAAAAGGTTGATTTGATCAGACATACCATTATTGTAATCATAATGATTATTGAAATAAGACCAGTCTAAATAACCTAAAGCACCTAAACGATAATTGAAGGTAATAACAATAATATCTTCTTGTTCTACGAGATGATAGGGATTGTATAAATCTGCTGTTCCGTGCCCTTGAGTAAATCCTCCTCCATAGAAATAAATAACCACGGGTTTTAAATTTTTGGTATTACTTGCTCGCCAAATATTAAGATAAAGACAATTCTCATCTTGTTTAAAAGTTTCAAACGTCTGAACACCATTTGAGAAGAAATCTTCAAGTGAATTATAAGGTTGGGGAGGAATAGGTTTAGCTTTCTTAGCATCAATAAAGTCATCGACAATGTTGTATAACTGTGAATGTTGAAAACGTGTCTTAGAATTAAATGATTGGGCATAAGGTATACCTAGAAACGTATCGATATGACCGTCACTTGTTCCAATAACCGTTCCTTCATTGATATTTACTTTAACCATATTCCCATCTCCTTATCAATCTCTTAATTTTAACTATACCATTAAAAAAACGCTCGAGATATTTATCTCGAGCGCTATAAGTTATGCGTTAGTTATTTTGTTCTTGACGATCTCTTTCTTTCCAGTCTTTACGTCTTGCTTTTCTGCGACGTTTTCTTAATTTATCGCCCATCTTCTTGTTTAATTTATTGGCACGTTTGAAGTAAATACTTTCGAAGTAACTTGTTGTACCTAATTGATAGAAGATTAAAGCTACAATTGCGATAACTAAGAAATCCCATGGGTAATGAATCCAGTTCATACCCTTGAATTCTTTACTTCCGATGAATGATAAGAATGCGAGTACGACTAAGTAAATAATAATCCATAAACTACCGCCGATTTGTTTTTTAGTGTTTTTCCAATTCATCTTATATTCATAGAAGAAATAAATTGGTAAACCTAAAATGATAATGAAAATAACTTCTGCAGTCGTAGGCCACATAGCCCAATAAATTGCTAGTGACGCAAGTACGAATGATAATGGCGCCATAAATTTTAAGATATTTGCTTTAAATGGACGTGTCATTTTTGGTGCCATTTTACGTAATGAAATAACTGTTGTTGGGCCTGTTAAATATGCTACTAATGTTGCTGTAGAAATAACAGCTGCTAATGTACCCCAGTCACGGAAAAGTGTAACCATAATCATACTGATGATTGCGTTAAATACAATTGCTACACGTGGAATATTATATTGTTCATTCATTTTACCTAAGAATTTAGGAATATGACCATTCTTTTCCATAGCGCGTAACACACGGCCAGTAACAGCTACGAATGATACACCTGTACCAAATGGTGAAACAACAGCCTCAACATAAAGTAAAATTGCTAACCAATTGATACCTAATAAAATTGCCATATCTGCGAAAGGTGAATTGAAATTAATTCCATTCCAACCATGTTCATGAATCATTGAACTTGGCATTGATGTAATAAACGTACTTTGAAGTACAATGTATAAGATTGCACTTAATGTAAGTGAAATCGCAATACCTCGAGCGATATTTTTCTCAGGATTTTTAATCTCAGATCCCATATTAATGATAGTTTGGAATGCGTTGAATGAGAAAATGATACCTGATGTAGTCGTTGCAGCGAAGATTGGTGCACTACCATATGGCATAAATGCACTTGCTGAGTGACCATAGTTATTTGTATCAAATCCAGAAATCATTAACATAATAATAGTTAATAAAGGTACTCCTAATTTAAATACTGAAATTAAACTAGTGAAAGAAGTTAATAGTTTGACAGACCAGTAGTTTAAAAGGGAGAATATTGCGATAATAACGTAAACGGCGAATAAACCAATTGTACTGATTGAGCCGTCTTTCATTAAAGCTCCCATAGGTTTAGCCCATTCCCAAGGCCACGAACTCATATATTGTACAGCTGAAACAGCTTCAATTGGAATAATTGTTACGAGTGAAACCCAGTTAGCCCATGCCGCTATGAATCCAAGTAGTGATCCATGTGTGTATTGAGCATAATTACTCATGCCACCTGATTGTGGGAACATTGTCCCAATTTCAATATAGTTATAAGCTATCGTTCCAATAACTATGAAACCGATGATCCATGAAATAATGGCGGCTGGACCAGCGATAGAAGATGCCTCCCATGCACCGAATAACCAACCAGAACCGATTAATGAACCAAGCCCTAGTAAGACGAGTTGCGAGAGGTTAATCTTACTACTTTTTGATTTATTTTTATTTTCCATATTTACTCCTTCTTATGTGCTGAAAGATTTTTCAACAAATTACTGGTACAATTATACGCGAGTTTAATTAATAGTCAAATTGTGTTTTTGTAAAATTTTAATTAACGTTACATAATTAGATTTTTCTGAAAATTAATTATACAATAGCTAATAATATTTAATAAAAGGATTGAAGGGGGTAGCTAATGATGAATAAACAAAAAAATGAAAAGGTTGAACAATTTTTACAAAAAGATAGTCAATGGCAGGCGTGTTATAAATATTTGAGAAAGTTAATTTTTGAAGAAACTGAACTTGAAGAAACATATAAATGGATGCACCCATGTTACACATTAAATAATAAGAATGTAGTGCTTATTCATGGTTTTAAACATTATGTAGCACTACTATTTCATAAAGGGGCTATCTTAGAGGATAAATACCATACGTTAGTGCAACAAACTGAGAAAGTTCAAGCAGCCCGTCAATTGCGTTTTGAAAGTTTAGACGAAATTAAAGAACGAAAAGATGAGATTTTATTCTATATAAATGAAGCCATTCAAACTGAAAAAGCAGGTAAGAAAGTTGAAATGAAGAAAACCGAAGATTATGAAGTGCCTGAAGAGTTAGAGGAAAAATTCTCAGAAAATCCACAATTTAAAGAGGCGTTTGATAATCTGACCCCAGGTCGTCAGCGTCAGTATTTATATCACATTTCACAAGCGAAACGTAGTCAAACTAGAATTAATCGCATTGAAAAGTATTATGAGCACATTTTAAATGGAAAAGGCATGCAAGATAAGTGATGAAAAGAAAGAGCAGGCGCATGATTTTATTCTCTAAGCATAAATAAAAAACTGTCGACATCGTCAGAGACCATGCCGACAGCTTTAAAGCGAACAGATTCCACCCTCTTTGCTTATTTATTTCACTCTAATTGTTGAATTATTTTTGATCACCATTTAAACGGACTAAAATTTTAGCTTGCGATTTATCATTAACAAGTTGATTGAAACCACTTTCGACTATATTTTCTAATTCAATTTCATCAGTAACTACATCTTTAACATTTAAACTGCCATTAGCGATTAAATCGATTGTTTGTTGGAAAGTTGTTGGTGTATAAGCAATTGTAGTAGTTAATTTAACCCCTCTATTCATTTGAAGAAGAGGATTAAATTCTACTGGGTGACCGAAAATAGCTACGATAACTGAAGTACCACGTGGACGTGTCACTTCAATAGATTGTTGTAATGTAATACCAACACCAGCTACTTCGAATGAAACATCTACACCATTTTCAGTGTTATCATATACAGCTTTTACTGGGTCTACATTTCCAGAGTTAAAGGTATGAGTTGCTCCAACGCTTCTTGCTTTTTCTAAGCGTTCTTCAGATAGATCGAAGACAAAGATTTTACTTGCACCAGCTGCTTTAGCTGCTATAACAGTTAGTAAACCAATAGGTCCAGCTCCAAATACCGCAACTGTGTCACCGAATAATAATTCGCCTTCCTTAACAGCTTGAACAGCTACAGCTGTAGGTTCAACAAGTGCGCCTTCACGTGCTGATACATTGTCAGGTAAATGATACACGTTTGTTTCAGGTGCGTTAGTAAACTCTGCAAACCCTCCATCTGAACCTAAACCTATAAATGAATAACCATCATATAAATCAACATTTTCTTCTTTTTCACGTTTAGAAACAGTTGGGTTTACGACAACTCGATCACCTTTTTTGAAACGTGTGACATCTTTACCAACGTTTTCAACTACGCCAGAAAACTCATGACCCAATGTTACAGGTGCTTTTTGACCTAACAACGGATCAGGTTTGTCTGTTGAAATGAAAATAGGTCCTTCTAAATATTCATGTAAATCTGTACCACAAATACCTGTCCATGAGACTTTCACTTGAACTTCATCATCTTTTAATACTTTTGGATCGCGGTCCTCTACACGAACATCTTTTTGTCCATACCAGACTGCTGCTTTCATAATTTAACAACCCCTCAATTGTTTATTTGACATCGAAACTACATCTTTAGTCTTTCATTTGGTGTAATAATTCTTATCACACTTTGAGAATAATACTATTAGGGTAGGTTTTCAATAGGTTAAAGCAAATTTATGTGAAAAAAATCACGAATTTTTGCGGTTTGATTTATTTTTTCATCGAAATTTAACTTTTAGATGGTAAATATTTATTTAGGCTCTATTTTATAAAAAAGTTAACATAGAAAAATATGACTTTGTAAGTTGACTGATGTTTAATAAATTAATATAGGGTATAGACTTATATAACTGCCGAAGTTCACGTGTGCACATATTAGTGTTAGTATGATATTCAGATTGCTAACATAATTATGTGAAATATTACATATTCAAAATTTTAAAAGCAAAGGCCTCTGTGCTCTTGTTTAACTTATGAACCTATTTGTTTAACAACTGCTCTTGAGGCCTTTTATTTTTTGAAATTTGAGGAAACTTCGTCACTTTAACAATTGGAAAGGGGAACAAAACTATGTTAAGTATTAAAAACTTAACCAAAATTTATTCAGGGAATAAAAAAGCAGTTGATAATATTTCCTTGGATATTGAATCTGGTGAATTTATCGCCTTTATTGGGACAAGTGGTAGTGGTAAAACGACCGCATTACGTATGATCAATCGTATGATTGAAGCGACTGACGGTCAGATTACGATGAATGGTAAGGATGTACGTAATATGAATCCAGTAGAATTACGCCGTAGCATTGGTTACGTCATTCAACAAATCGGTTTAATGCCACATATGACCATTCGAGAGAACATTGTTTTAGTACCTAAACTTTTAAAATGGTCTAAAGAGAAGAAAGATAGTAAGGCAAAAGAATTAATTAAATTAGTCGATTTACCTGAAGAATACTTAGATCGCTATCCAGCTGAATTGTCTGGTGGACAGCAACAACGTATTGGAGTAGTGCGTGCACTTGCTGCTGAACAGGATATCATTTTAATGGATGAACCATTTGGTGCACTTGATCCTATAACTCGAGATACGTTACAAGACTTAGTTAAAGAGTTACAACAAAAGCTTGGTAAAACATTTATTTTCGTTACGCATGATATGGATGAGGCGATTAAGCTGGCAGATAAAATTTGTATCATGTCTAAAGGGCAAGTTGTTCAGTATGATACACCTGATAATATATTAAGAAATCCTGCGAATGACTTCGTTAAAGACTTTATCGGTCAAAATCGTTTAATACAAGATCGTCCGAATATGAAGACGGTAGAAGTTGCGATGATTAAACCTGTAACAGTACAGGCGGATGATTCATTAAATGATGCAGTTAATATTATGAGAGAACGTCGAGTGGATACCATCTTTGTCGTGAATAATCATAATAAATTATTAGGTTTCTTAGATATTGAAGATATCAATCAAGGTTTAAGAGCAAAAAAAGAATTAATTGATACGATGCAACGTGATATTTATAAGGTACATATTGATTCAAAATTACAAGATTCAGTGCGTACGATTCTTAAACGTAATGTAAGAAACGTACCGGTAGTGGGTGATGATAATGAATTAATTGGTTTAATTACTCGTGCAAACTTAGTGGACATTGTTTACGATTCAATTTGGGGTGAGAGTGATGAGGGCTTAAGGAATGACTCATCTCATTTAAATAATCATCCTACCCACAACCGTGTTCAAGAGGAGCAAGAGGCTAACGTAGCTCAAGAGTCTGACTCACATAAAGGAGCTAATGAGCCTGATGATACTCAGAAAACGGGAGTTGATCAATAATGAGAGCATTCTTTCAAGAATACGGCGGTCAACTCATATCGAAAACAATTGAGCATTTCTATATTTCAATTATTGCTTTACTAATAGCAATTGTTGTAGCGGTGCCACTGGGTATTTTACTTTCTAAAACGACTCGCACAGCTAATGTTGTATTAACCATTGCAGGTGTACTCCAAACAATACCAACACTTGCAGTATTAGCAATTATGATTCCTATCTTTGGTGTAGGTAAGACACCGGCTATTGTAGCTTTATTTATCTATGTTTTACTACCGATTTTGAATAATACAGTATTAGGTGTAAAAAATATTGATAAAAATGTTATTCAAGCAGGTCAAAGTATGGGGATGACGAAGATGCAATTAATGAAAGATGTTGAATTACCACTTGCATTACCTCTTATCATTAGTGGTATCCGACTTTCAAGTGTGTATGTTATTAGTTGGGCAACTCTTGCAAGTTATGTCGGAGCTGGCGGATTAGGTGACTTGGTATTTAACGGTTTAAATCTTTATCAACCACCTATGATTATAAGTGCAGCTATTTTAGTAACACTTTTAGCGTTAATTGTTGACTTCTTACTTTCATTAGTTGAAAAGTGGGCAGTGCCTAAAGGTCTCAAAGTATCTAGATAATTAAAAAGGGAGGAAACGTCTTTGAAGAAACATATGAAATATACAGTCATTCTCATTGCATTGTCCCTCTTAGTATTATCTGGGTGTAGTTTGCCAGGCCTTGGTGATGGCAATGCAAAAGATGATGTAAAAATTACGACGACTGAAACAAGTGAAACAAAAATTATTGGTAATATGGAAAAATTAATGATTGAGCATGAAACAAATGGCAAAATCAAACCAACTTTAATTGGTAACTTAGGATCAAGTATTATTCAGCATAATGCGTTACAACGCGGAGATGTAAATATGTCGTCAGTTCGATACACAGGTACGGAACTAACAAGTGTACTTGATGCTAAACCGACGAAGGACCCTAAAAAGGCGATGTCAGAAACGCAACGCTTATTTAAAAAGAAATATGATCAAAAATATTATGATTCTCTAGGGTTTGCTAACACATACGCTTTTATGGTTACTAAAGAAACAGCTAAGAAATATCATTTAGAAAAAGTATCAGATCTTAAAAAGTATAAAGATAAATTGCGTTTAGGTATGGATACGCAATGGATGAATCGTGCAGGAGATGGCTATCCTGCATTCGTTAAGGATTATGGCTTTAAATTTGATAGTGCTCGTCCAATGCAAATTGGTTTAGTTTATGATGCACTTAAAAATAAAAAATTAGATGTGGCAGTAGGATATTCTACAGATGGACGTATTGCAGCCTATGATTTAAAAATCTTAAAAGATGATCGTAAATTCTTCCCACCATATGATGGCAGTCCTCTAGCTACGGAGAAATTAATTAAAGATAATCCTAAAATTGATAAAGCATTGAAAAAACTACAAGGTAAAATTAATACTAAAGAAATGCAAAAATTAAATTATGAAGCGGATGGTAAAGGCAAAGAACCTGCCGTGATTGCGGAAGAGTACTTGAAGAAACATCATTATTTTGATAATGAGAAAGGAGGGCAAAAATAATGAAAGCCAATTTATTGCATTCAATCCTAGAGTATTATTCACTCAACTGGGCCTTCCTTTTAGAACTTTTCTTTAAACACTTACTTATGTCTGTTTATGGTGTGTTATTCGCTTGTATCATTGGTATACCCATTGGGATTTTTATAGCGAAATATAAACGCTTATCATGGCCAATCATTACGATTGCTAACATTATCCAAACAGTACCTGCCATTGCGATGCTAGCGATTTTAATGTTAGCTATGGGTCTAGGACCAACTACTGTTGTTGTGACCGTGTTTTTATATTCTTTACTACCAATTATTAAAAATACGTACACAGGTATCGTAGAAGTTGATGATAACATTAAAGATGCGGGTAAAGGTATGGGCATGACGGGCAACCAAATTTTAAGAATGATTGAGCTTCCTTTATCATTATCTGTGATTATTGGAGGTATTAGAATCGCACTTGTAGTAGCAATTGGTATTGTAGCGATAGGTTCATTTATAGGCGCGCCAACACTTGGGGATATTATCATTCGTGGTACAAATTCTACAGATGGAACAACATTCATTTTAGCTGGTGCCATTCCTATTGCATTAATCGCTATAATTATTGACATTGGATTACGCTTTTTAGAGAAGCGTTTAGATCCAACTCGCAAAAATAAAAAAACTCAGTCACAAGAAGACCAAGTTCAAAAATTAGGATAATATTCAGTGATTTGTAATTGTTAATAAGAAAGAGCTACATTTCCTATTAAAAGTATAAGGAAATGTAGCTCTATTTTTATATTATAAAGTTTAAAAATTTATAATAAGATTGGTGCGAGAATAGGTACAACAGCTACGACAATTACGCCTACAATAACAACGGCGATACTTCCCATAGATTCTTCTGTTTCACCTAAATCTTTAGCAGCAGCTACACCCAGAGTGTGGCCACTAGTACCTAAAGCTAATCCTCTCGCAATGGGGTTTGAAATTCTAAACATTTTAACTATTTTAGCACCTAGTGCAGAAATAACTACTGCATTTAAAATAACAGCCAAGGAAGTTAATTCTTTTACTCCGCCAATGCCTTCAGATACAGGTAAAGCAATTGCTGTTGTTGCTGCTTGAGGTAGCATTGATGCTGTAATCTGAGAACCAAATTGGAATAATCTAGCAACTAGGTATATTAAAATAAGTGCTACGACTGTACCTATGGCAATTCCACCAAATATTTGAATCCAGTATTTTTTTAATACATCACGTTTTTTATATAAAGGTATCGCAAAACTAATAGTAGCCGGTTCTAAGAAGAAGTTAATGATATTACCACCAATTTTGTAATCTTGATAGCTAATGCCAGTTACCTTTAAAAACACTATTCCTACAACCATACTGACAAATAATGGTGCCAATAAGAAGAAACCATTTGTTTTTTTATATAGGTATGTAGCAATTACGAAAGGAATTAATGAAAGTAATATTCCAAAGTATGGTGTGTGAATTCCTAAATGATCAAGCATTGTTTAACCTCCGATTTGACTAGTTTCTTCATTTTTTTCTTTAGATGGGAAAAGTGATTTCGTAACTAAAAGTTGTGAAGCAAAACCAGTGCTAATAAGTAATAAAATAGTTGAAATAATAATTAATAAAATAATTAAAACAGGACTCTGACTTAAGATTGGTAATGAGTTAATAACTGAAATACCAGCTGGAACGAAAAGAAAACTAATATTATTTGTTAAAGCAGTTCCTACAGATTCAACTTGTCCTAACTTGACTATGCCAGTGCATAGAGCGATGAATAATAATACTAAACCAATAACTGAAGCTGGCATAGGAATCGGGATAAATGATTCGATTATTTTAGAAATTAATAAAATAACTGCCAGTGTTAAGGCTTGTTGAAAAACATTATATGTTTTCTCTTGGGGGTTTTTATTATCTTCCTTATTTGAATTAGAGTTTGACAACTTTAATTCCTCCTTTGCTTTCTATAAAACACATTGTAATATGTATTTATTTTTTAAGGGTAATTCTATTGAAATAATACTAAAAACGTAAATAAATTGTCATGGAAATTATATTTTTTTGACTTATTTTTGTGAGTTCCAAGAATTCAATCAATAAATTAAGCCCTTACATATCTTAAACCTATAAGTTCAAACATTATAGTATGGAAATATTAAAGTAAATAGTGTAGAATAAGTTTCTATATTTACAAATTTTCTAAAAATTATAAGAAGTCATTTCTTGATAGAAGGTACTATACATAATAAGACTTAATTTAAAAATTTTACCATATTTGTTGGTATCATTTAAAAAGTAAATTTAAATGTGATAAAGTTTCTTAATGTAAAATTACGAAAAAATAATTAGGGGTATTTTCGTTAATTAAGATAAATAAATATATTTAAAGTGAGTTAGTCTTTCAGATTTAGGGTTTCTAATTCAAGTAGGAGGAATAAATGATAGATGAATACTTCAAAAGAATTTAGGGGAGATAACCGCCTTTTACTAGGGATTATATTAGGAGTTATCACGTTTTGGTTATTTGCACAGTCACTGGTTAACTTGGTTGTCCCGTTACAATCATCTTATAACAGTGATATCGGTACGATAAATATTGCTGTGAGTTTATCTGCATTATTTTCTGGCTTATTTATTGTTGGTGCCGGTGATATCGCGGATAAATTTGGACGCGTTAAACTTACATATATTGGATTAGCATTAAATATCATTGGTTCAATTCTTATCATTATTACACCATTACCGAGTCTATTAATTATTGGTCGTGCAGTTCAAGGACTTTCTGCTGCATGTATAATGCCCGCGACGTTAGCGATTATTAATGAATATTACATCGGCACAGCTAGACAACGCGCGCTCAGTTATTGGTCTATTGGCTCATGGGGTGGTAGTGGCGTCTGTACATTATTTGGTGGATTAATGGCGACAAATTTTGGCTGGCGTTCTATTTTTATTATCTCTATTATTTTGACGATATTAGCAATGTTTTTAATAAAACATACTCCCGAGACGAAAGCTGAACCTATCGGCAATAAACCTCTGGAACCTAAGAAATTTGATGTTATTGGATTAATCATTTTAGTGATTTGTATGTTAAGTATTAATGTTATTATTACTCAAACATCTAATTATGACTTGATGTCTCCACTTATATTAGGTTTAATTGCCGTTTTCGTTATCTCACTCATCGTATTCGTTATGTATGAGAATAGAATCAAACATCCTCTTGTTGACTTTGATTTATTTAAAAATAAAGGCTATACCGGTGCAACAGTTTCAAACTTTATGTTAAATGGTGTTGCAGGTGGTACGTTAATTGTGGTTAACACTTATTATCAACAGCAATTAGATTTTAATTCTCAACAAACAGGCTATATTTCACTTACATATTTAGTAGCGGTATTAATTATGATTCGTGTAGGTGAAAAGATTTTACAAGCATTAGGACCTAAACGACCACTACTTATGGGAAGTGGTTTTACAGTTATAGGTTTAATTCTACTTTCTTTAACATTTTTACCTGACGCATGGTACATCGCAGCGAGTGTTGTAGGGTATTTATTATTTGGTACTGGTTTAGGTATCTATGCGACGCCTTCAACAGATACAGCTGTTGCTCAAGCGCCAGACGAAAAAGTAGGTGTAGCTTCAGGTGTATACAAAATGGCTTCTTCTTTAGGGAATGCCTTTGGTGTCGCTATTTCAAGTACAGTTTATAGTGTGCTTGCTGCGCAATTAAATTTATCACTCGGTGGTTTTATGGGTGTGATATTTAACGCAATTGTAGCACTCCTCGCTCTAATAGCTATCTTGTTTTTAGTTCCGAAAAAACAATCAAATTTATAAATATCATGGATGGCGTATTGGCCATCCATTTTCTAAAATAAAAAATTAACAGAAAATTTAGAAAAAAGAGCGAATGTGCATTGACGCTTTATCTTTTAAGTAGTAGTTTAAAAATAATATCATTTAATAAAGGGGATGTAAGGAATGAAAATAGCAATTGCGGGTTCTGGCGCACTTGGAAGTGGGTTTGGAGCCAAACTGTTTCAAAATGGTTATGACGTATCTCTTATAGATGGTTGGGAACCCCAAGTCACATCTATTCAACAGGAAGGCTTACATATTGATATTAATGGTGAGGGATATCATTTTGACATTCCTATGCATTGTCTCTCACAAATTCCGTCAAATGAACTTTACGATGTTATATTTTTATTTCCTAAATCTATGCAATTAGAGTCAGTGTTAGATGCAATCAAACCTCATATTCATAAAGAAACCATTGTGGTTTGTACGATGAATGGGTTAAAACATGAACGACTCATTCGCAATTATGTAGAAGATGCCCGTATTGTTCGTGGTGTCACTACATGGACAGCGGGTATAGACGTTCCGGGTCATACTCACCTTATGGGAAGCGGTCCCGTAGAAGTTGGTTGTCTTGTTCCAGAGGGGATCGATAACGTAAAAATTATCGTAGATATCCTCAATCAAAGTGAATTAAATGGAGTCGTAAGCGAAGATTTACATCAATCAATTTGGAAGAAGATTTGTGTTAACGGCACAGCGAATGCATTGTGCAGTATCTTGGAGTGTAACTTAGCCACTTTAAATGAAAGTAGCTATGCCAAAAATTTAATTTATAAATTAACACAAGAAATTGTTCATGTTGCAACATCTGATCATGTTCACCTTAATGTTGATGAAGTTTTTGAATATCTAATAGACTTGAATGAAAAGGTAGGTCCGCACTATCCTTCTATGTATCAAGATTTAATCAAAGATCATCGTAAAACTGAAATTGACTATATTAATGGTGCAGTTGCACGATTAGGCAAAGAAAATCATATACCCGCTCCAGTGAATGAATTTGTGACAAATCTGATTCATTCAAAGGAAAGTCAGTTAAACGCACAATAAATAATGAAGTAGGACATTTGTTTTAACTTTTTTATAAGATGATAAAGAAGTTATTCAATGTGCTACTTCTTTTTTACAATATGCTTTAGCTTTTTTGAAAAGGGTAAACACAAAAGTGAGTATAAAAGGAGATGTTATGATGTCAAGTACATGTAAAAGAATCATGGTTACAGGCCTTGTTGGAGGCTTCATTGGAGGAGCTATTAAAATGGGATGGGAAGCGTTAGTACCGCCGAGAACTCCTGAACGTGAAGAAGAGCCGCCACCTATGACTTTATTAAATCAATTAGGCTTACCTGAGAAGATTAAACATGCTACTTATAACTACAATCAAAATGAAATACCAATAGCTGTGATGGGCATTCATTATGGCTTTTCAATTGCACATGCGTTCGCATATGCGATTCTTGCTGAAAGATATTCCAAAGTAACTGTTTTAAGAGGGAGTTTATTTGGCATAGCTATAAATATTGCATTTCATGAATACTTGTTACCTCGTGTAGGTTTAACTCCTGAAATTGATGAGTTACCTAAAGAAGAACGTATTTCTGAATTACTAGGTCATATTGTTTGGATGAATGCTATTGATTACGTTAGATCAGCTTTAAAATAAAGTTAAAGTTATTGAGGAAATTCATTTTAAAAAATAGAAAGAAAAGGTGAATAAAATGACTAAAATATTTGTAACAGGAGCAACAGGTTTAATTGGCACGAAATTAGTAAAACGTCTTAAAGAAGAGGGACATGAAGTCGCAGGTTTTACTACATCAGAACATGGTAAACAGAAATTGGAAAATGCAGGTGTGCAACCTTATGTCGGTGATATTCTTAAAGCCGACACAATTGATGCAGCTATAGAAGCTTTTAAACCTGAAATCATTATCAATCAGATTACTGATTTAAAAAATGTAGATATGAGTGCGAATACTAAAGTGAGAATTGATGGTTCTAAAAATTTAATGGATGCTGCAATTAAGCATAACGTTAGAAAAGTAATCGCGCAGAGCATTGCTTTTACCTATGAAGCTGGTGAAGGATTAGCTACAGAAGAAACGCCTTTAGACTATAATTCTACTGGAGACAGAAAGGTTACAGTCGATGGCGTAGAAGGTCTTGAAAATGAAACTAAACGTCTAGGAGAATATGTTGTTTTACGTTTTGGTTGGTTATATGGACCAGGTACTTGGTATGGCAAAGATGGCATGATTTATAACCAATTTATCGACGGTAATGTTACTTTAAGTGATGGTGTTACATCATTTGTGCATCTTGATGATGCTGTAGAAACGTCTATTCAAGCGATTAATTTTGATAATGGTATTTACAATGTAGCTGACGATGAACCTGTAAAAGGTTCTGATTTTGCTGAATGGTATAAGAATCAATTACAGGTTAATCCAAAAATAACAATACAACCCGCACAACCATTTGAACGAGGTGTGACGAATGACAAATTCAAAGCATAAGGTGGTAAACTCATCTATTCAACATGGAAAGATGGTATGAATCCTATAGAATAAAAGAAATGCACTATTTAGAGTGTTTAGTTCATCTACTATATAGATGTCTTCACGCTCTAAATAGTGCTATTTATATGGTCTATTAATTCAAATTATTACTCTGTTTTATTAGCTTGGTTTAGTTCTAATTGATTTTTAAGTTTGGCTGCTTCTTTTTTAGCTTGTTTCCCATAATAAGAGTGTGCAAGATGCATTTGAACTATTAGGAATGCTGCACTGATACTCCAGTATAGACCAAGTGCTGAAGCGGAAGTTAAAGAAGCATATGTAATGAATATCGGCGAAACTACCATAATTACATAATATGTTTTTCTTTGATCTTTAGGGTAATGAATTGAATTGACTAATGGTTGAATAAAGTACATACTAGCTGCGATGATTGTCATAATTAAATTTGGTTCTGTTAAGTTAAACCACAAGAAGTGAGGATACTTAGTGATTCCATCACTTGTTGGATATTTCAAACTCATGTATAACCCCATTAGTATTGGTATTTGAATAATTACCGGAAAGCATCCAATCATGTTTTTAAAAGGGTTAATTCCATATGATTTATATTTCTTCATTAATAATTGATTAGCCGCATTACGTTCTTCTTGAGTGTCAGCCTTTTTGATTTTCTCTCTAATCGCATCTAATTCTGGTTTTACCACATTCGTTTTCTCACGCATCATATGCATATTTTTCACTTGAATTACCATTAAAGGTAGTAATATAAATCGTACAATAAGAACAATAACAATAATAGCTAAACCATAATTGTCATTAAATAATCTACCTAAAAAGTGAAGTAAGCTGTCCATTGGTTTAACAAATAAATTATAGAAAAAGCCTGTTTGATTCTCTTTTTTCGAGTAATCACAGCCGGCTAAAAATATTATTAAACTTAACAATATTAATGCAAGTCGTTTGTGCATAGTCATCTTCCTTTTTATCTCTATCTCTAACAATATAATTGAATTTTAACAAAAAATTACGTACAAAGTATTTATAGATATAAAAAATTGCACACTCTAAAAGTATCAAAATTGAAACTTTAGAATGTGCAATCATTCTTAAATGTAAAGATTCATTGCTTAAGTGTTAAAATCTGATATTTAACTTTTGGGATGACGTGTCAAAACATTAATGGATAACCATATCATCATCATTAACAAGAAAAGGTAAACACTCGTTAACAGCCACTTCGCATGTGCAGGTAACCATGATAATACAAATGTCCAACTTACATTTCCTAATATAAACAGAGGAAGTAAATAAATAGCAATACTCAATATGACAAATAATGTGATGATCAGGAGGAATGTTATAAATGGAACTTTCCTTTTATCATAGATTACACGTTGGTGTTTTAAGTGATTA
Organism: Staphylococcus capitis subsp. capitis; assembly: GCF_040739495.1. Taxonomy (NCBI): domain Bacteria; kingdom Bacillati; phylum Bacillota; class Bacilli; order Caryophanales; family Staphylococcaceae; genus Staphylococcus; species Staphylococcus capitis. Next base: position 469,002 of record NZ_CP145263.1, read on the forward strand.
AGTCGTATTAAACTCAGAAGTAAAAACATGAATGCCCCAAGACCGGTTATAATAGTTATCGTATGATTAAAACTTTTAGACTCATCAATTTTTTGTTCAATAGTTGTATAGTGATCATTATTTAAAATTTGTGAACTTAAGTTTTCAGCTAGATTTGCTACTTGAGATGAATTCATATTTCCTAACACGACAATTCCGTAAGATTTCGTAGGATTAAGTAAAATTTCTGACGAGAAATTATTAAGAGTACCTGGATGAGAAATAATATGGATGCTCGAATTAATAAACCAACCTGCAGCATAACCATCATCGTCTGATTGATTTTCAGTTTCTGAAATCTTTTGATGTGATTGTTTGATTATAGAATTCATTTTAGATGAAGGTTTTAATTGTTGTTTAATCCAATTTTCTAAGTCTTTGGTGCTCGTCATCATAAAAGCTGATGGGGTATCACCAATATTAAATTCAGGTGTAGTCTTTATAGCTTCACCACTTACTAATTCATAGCCAGTAGCTTCGTTTTTACCTTTTTTACTTGTAGTTTTGAAACTAGTATGTCGCATGTGTAACGGCTCTAATATATGTTCTTTAATATATGATTGATAAGATTGATGTGAGACGTTTTGAATAATTAAACCTAGGATATCATAATTCATATTTGAATATTCGAAGCTGTCACCAGGCGCATTATTCAATTCTTTCCCTTTAGCATATTCAACGATATGTTTCAGACTATTATAATCTTCCGAATAATGATCCTCTTCAGTAATATCACTCGGTATGCCACTTGTATGTCCTAGCAATTGTTTAATAGTGATATCTTTTTTCTCATCGTTATATGTCATATAAAAGTCTGGAATGTACTTTGATACTTTATCATTTAAATTTAATTTACCTTCTTCAGCAAGTTGAAGAATCCCATATCCAGTAAAAGCTTTCGTATTTGAAGCAATTTCAAATTTTGTTTGAGGGGTCACTTTCATTTTTTGATCCACATTGGCATAACCATAACCTTTGTTTAAAAAGACTTTATTATCTTTAACAATAAGCACGGAGACACCAGGTATCTTACCATTATTCATTGCTGAGTGAACGATATGATCGATTTGTTTCTGTGAATGATGGGTAAGCATACTCTCCGTTTTACTATGAGCGGTATAATGTTTTGTTAATATACCACTTAATATAAGAATCATCATGGCTACAATAGTGATGATAAAATGTTTCTTTTTCATTGCGCTTTCCTCAATTAATCTTGGTATTTACATTCGATTGTGTACAACCCAAATGCGATAAGTGTTTATTATTATACCAGCTTTCTTGAAAAATACTTCATAAAAAGACTCATTACATTGCTATCAATCTTTTGTATAGTTAAAAATTTTGTAAAACGCAACTAAAAATAAGTGTACTTTAACACTAATGGAGTAAATGATATATTAAAAGATGACTTGAAAACCTATACATTTTATAGAGATGGGAGTATAGTTTAGCCATTGATAAAGAGTTAAAGAGGTAAGCGTTATGTTTAATCAATTTAAAAGACTTTTAATCGGGCGTCCAAAGAAAAATAGAGACTTAAAGGATGAAAAAATTACTAAATTTAAAGGTTTAGCAATCCTGTCTTCCGATGCTTTATCATCTGTCAACTATGGACCAGAGCAAATATTGATCACTTTATCAATAATTGGTGCTGTTGCTTCATGGTATACTTTACCAATCGCTGGTGCAGTTCTTATCTTACTTGCAGCTTTAATCATGTCATACAGACAAGTTATATACGCATATCCTAAAGGTGGAGGTACGTATATGGTTTCTAAAACGAACCTCGGTGAGAAATGGGGATTGCTCGCAGGTGGTTCACTATTAGTAGACTATATTCTAACCGTTGCAGTTAGTATTTCATCAGGTGCAGATGCGTTTGTCGCTGCTTTTCCAAGCTTATACCATTTTAAAGTGTTAATTGCTTGTTTATTAGTTTTGTTCATTTTAATTATGAATTTAAGAGGGCTTACAGAATCAGCCACTGTACTTTCTTATCCAGTCTATTTATTCATAATAGGATTAATTGTATTAATTATTGTAGGAACATATCGTGTTGCTATAGGAGACGTGCAACCACATATGCATTCAACTGTTGGCACTGCAGTACCGGGGGTAACATTATTCTTACTGTTAAAGGCTTTCTCTTCTGGAGCTTCTTCTTTAACAGGTGTGTAAGCTATTTCTAATGCTGTCACCAACTTTAAGGATCCTGCTCCGAAAAATGCAGTCAAAACATTAGTAACTATGGGGACTATTCTAGCAGTTTTACTTGTAGGAATCGTAGGGCTCTCTTACGTTTATGGTGTAATGCCTCAAACAGAGACTACTGTGTTATCTCAACTGGCCTCAAAAATATTTGGTAATAACGTTGCATTCTATTTCGTTCAAGCAACAACAGTAATGATATTAGTATTAGCTGCCAATACTGGATTTACTGCATTTCCAATGTTGACTGCATCAATGTCTAAAGATAAGTATATGCCACGTATGTTCATAGTTCGTGGTGATCGTTTAGGATATTCAAATTCAATTATTGTTTTAGGTGTCTTGGCGATTATATTAATTATTGTGTTTAACGGAATGACTGAAAATTTAATTCCATTATATGCTGTAGGTGTGTTTATTCCATTTACATTAGCACAATTTGGTATGGTCTTGAAGTGGGTAAAAGAACGTCCTAAAGGTTGGGGTATTAAACTATCATTTAACTTAGTGGGTGGAACAATTACTTTTATCGTATTTATGATTCTTCTAATCACTAAATTTACTCAAGTATGGCCAATATTATTCTTCTTACCATTTGTAGTATCTGTATTTATGAGAATTAATACGCATTATAAAAATATAGCTCAACAATTACGCTCAGATATCGATGTACATGACATTCCTGTTGTAGATCGTAATTTAGCTATTGTGCCAATACCTAGTATTACGACGGCGGTTGATAAGTCAATTTATTATGCTCAAATGTTAGCTGATAACGATGTTATCGCAGTCCATGTCACTTTTGGAGATGAAGATGATAAAGCATTAATGGAGAAATGGAAATGACACTTCCCAGATGTAAGATTAGTTATTTTACATTCAGAATATAGAAGTATCATTCGTCCAATCTCAAGATTTATCGACAAAATTCGTAAAAAAGCGAATGATCAAAACTATTTAATCACAGTAGTTGTGCCTGAATTTATTCCCAAAAAACCATGGCACAATCTACTTCACAATCAAACAAGCTTCAGATTGAAAATGCATTTGATCTATCAAAAAAACGTTATATTATGTACCATTCCATTTAAATTAACTAAATAATGTGAGACAGTATGAGAGAACAAGTAACCATACTAAATAAGGCTCAGAAAGATTGATCACAATCTTCTTTCTGAGCCTTTTTATATACATAGCTATTTAAAAGTCATATTTTTGAAATGATACGCCTTATTCTTTTGATTCGTGAGATAAAACAATTTCATTGTAATTAATATTTTCACGAATTTGTGTTGCAACATCATTCGTTATTTTATTACGTTGGATTAACTTATCCAGAATAGTTCTTTGTTTATATAAACCTTCTAATTTTAACTTTCTTAAATTTTCCGGAACAAGGTCATTTTTACTTTGTGTTTGGGATTTAGTGGATTTAAAGTCTTGGCGTGAACGACTACGTAACATACGTAATAATGAATAATACTGATTGATTACTAAACTTACCTCTAAAACATTCGAGCTATCTTGTTCCTCTCGTAATCTCAACACGATATGGTGGTTGACGATGCGCAAGATTTTTTGAACTTGTTTGTAACTATCATGGAACTGCTGTTTTCTCAATTTACGTTCTTCTTTTAATTCTTGTCTTGAATTTTTATATGCTTCACGCTGCTCACGAATTCTAGTTTTATTGTCACTTGTTGATTGGTGTAATTCTTTAAGTCTCGCATGCTCTTGTTTATGAACTAAACGTTCTTCTTTTTTACGATTTTTTCTAGCTTTAAAACGCAAGTAAATCATTTTAAAGAGTCGAGTAAATTTCTCTACAAACGTTTTCTCATTATAAGCTTGAGTAGCATCCATGACATTACGATAGTCTCGAACATTTGTAGCATCAATTTTCCCATTATCGATAAGCTTTTGTAACGTATTTGTTTCCACATCTTCTGCAATATCTTCTAAACGTCGCAACTCTTTTGTATTTTTACTATCAGGTTCAATATTTAATAGAAATGCTAATTCTTGAAAGTATTGGTTCATCACTTGTCTATAATCTATGGAAGTATTGTTTTTAGATTCATTTTTAAAATGATCTATCACATTCTGAACGATAAATATTTTCGCTTCTTGGTAACTCATGCCTTTGAAATGAGATACTTCTTCAGAAGGCGTGATGAGCGGTAAAATGACTTGAGCTAATATTAAGCTGATTAATACCATCAATGATGCAATAAATAATAAATCGTTGCGATATTCAAAACGATGTCCATTACTAATTACATACGGCAAGGTCAATGCCATAGATAGTGAAATCGTTCCGTGAATCCCACACATTGTCATTATAAAAGCATAGTGTGCTCGATTGGGAGGTGTTTCTTCTTCATCTGAGTTATCCATGTAATATTGAATATTTTTCGGGAAATAAAAGTCTTTATACCATACAAATACCCAAATAAAACGAAATACATAAATAGCAAGCGCAATGAGTAGGGTGATCATAATTAAGAATTTAATATTTTCAGGTTCATCTTTAACAATTTCCATAACAACCTCAGGTACGATGAATCCTAGTACAACAAAGACAAAGCCATTCAGTGCATAACTAAACGTATTCCAAATTTGTGTAAAGTTCATTTGTAATTCTGTTTGTGCACGGATTAATCTATCACGTTCTAAACCATGAATTAAACCTGCTACTACTACAGCTATAATACCTGATGCATGCAATGTTTCAGCTATATAGTAAATAGCGAAGGGTGTCAATAATTGGATAAATGTTAATGTGTTATTATCTTTTAATCCTTTGTTCGCTGTAAGGTAGATACGTATTCTCACGACAATAATACCGAAGATGGCACCGACTAATATTCCGATGATTGTCGAAATAATAAATTGTTCGATAGCGTTAATTGCTGAAAATGCACCAGTGACAAGCGCAGTGACCGCAATTTTAAATGAAATGATACCTGCTGCGTCATTCAGCAATGATTCCCCTTCTAGAATAGACATTGATCCTTTAGGTAAAACTTTCCCATTTGTAATGGCTGATACGGCCACAGCATCAGTAGGACATAAAATCGCAGCTATCGCGAAAGCAGCTGGCATTGGTAAATCGGTCCAAATCCAATGTATAAAGTAACCGACGCCAATAACCGTTGTAAAAACTAAGGCCATTGCCATTAAAATGACGGGTTTACGGTATTCCAATAATTTAGAACGAGACACATGCGTTCCTTCAACAAATAATAATGGGGCAATAACGGCCATCATAAATACTTCTGAATCAAATTCGAAATGCATTGGAATAGGTAGAGTAAAGATGATAACACCTAAACCAATCTGAATAAATGCAGTTGGAATTTTAGGAAACATATTATGTAAGACAGAACTTACAATGACTGCAAATATAAAAATTAAAAAAGCTTCTAATAATTCCATATGATTCTCCTCTATAAATCAATAACATATATTTTACCATTTAAAAATGTAAATCACATATACACAACTTTTAGCAGAATTTAACTTTAATTTGTATTAATTATTACCCCAAAAAAAGAAAGCGGAACAAAAAGAATTGTTTATAATTCTTTTATAGTTCCGCCACTCTAAGAGTAATAATTGAAGACATCTTATATAAGCGCAAGAATAACAAATATTATTCTTTAAGATGTTTTTAAAGAGAACATTTATATGTTTTTAGTTTGCTTTTGATTGCTTAAATGTTGTTTTTCAGCTAACGCTTTGGCATTTGATTTATATTTTTTATAGTAGAAGAATAAGAATATGAACCAGATTGGCGAAATAAAGATTGCTGCACGTGTATCAGCACTAAAGAATAATAATATAAATACAAAGAAGAAGAAAGCTAATACGACAAACGCAACCCCTTGACCACCGAATAATTTAAATTTACTATTTCTATGTGCTTCAGAATTCTTTCTAACATAAACTATATATGACACGATAATCATTGCCCAAACTACTAAAAAGAGTACAGTTGATAAAGTCGTAACATATATAAATAGTTTAATTGCATCTGGGAAGATAAAATTTAACAACGCTGCTACAAGTAAAGTAATCGATGATACGAACATTGAAAGGTAGGGTACGCCGTTAGAATTTGTTTTAGTTAATACTTTAGGTCCCAAACCTTGTTTAGCTAAACCAAACAAGATACGACTGTTAGAGTAAATACCGCTATTTGTAGCAGAAGCGGCTGCAGTTAGGACAACAAAGTTCACTATACCAGCTGCAAAAGGTATGCCAATAATACTAAATAGCTTTACGAAAGGACTACTATCTGGGTCAATGTTATCCCATGGAATGACTGACATGATGACTAATAAACCACCGATGTAGAAGAGTAAAATTCTAATAGGAACGTTATTAATAGCCTTAGGGATAGTCTTTTCAGGATCTTTTGTTTCACCAGCTGTTACACCGATAAGCTCAATACCAATAAAGGAATAGACTGCTATTTGAAATGACATTAAGAATCCGAAAGGACCATGTGGGAACATGCCTCCGTGCTTAACTAAATTGGTGAATGAAGCATGACCGTAATGCGTTTTAAATGATAGGAAAATTAAAACCAACCCAACAATTACCATCGCTACGATAGTTACAACTTTAATGATTGAGAACCAAAATTCAAGTTCTCCAAATAAACGGGCGCCTAATAAATTAAATGAAATTAAAATCAGTACAATAAATAACACAGTTAACCAATGAGGGACCTGAGGATACCAAAATGCGAAATATTGCCCCATGGCTGTTAAATCTGACATACTCGAAACGACCCAACAAATCCAATAAGTCCAACCTATTACGAATCCTCCAAAAGGCCCTAAATATTCATTTGCGATATCTACAAATGAATTAAATTTAGAGTTACTTAATAACAATTCTCCCAAAGCACGTATAAATGCGAATAAAATAATCCCAATAATCATATAAGTAAATAATAGTGACGGTCCAGTTAAAGAAATAGTTTGCCCAGAACCTAGAAATAATCCAGTTCCAATAGCACCACCAATAGCAATTAATTGGATATGCCTATTATTTAACTCCCTATGCAATTGTCTAGCCATAGACTTCCTCCTCAGAAAAACAAATGTTTATGAAAGCGTTTTCTTTCGTCTAATATTATAGAAACAATTTTGATAAAGCAATGATTTACAGAAATATAAGTAAATACATTTATAAGAGTGTTTATGATAATAAATACTTATGATTTTTTAGAATAATCAAAAAAATTAGATTGATATTATTTGTATCTATAAAAATTCAGTAAAGCTAAAAAATATACTTAATTATAATCTTATTTTTGTAAATAGCAAGTAATATTACTAAACTGATTAATTAACTTTAATTTCTGGATATGTAATAATAAAAATTATTGTAATCTAATGTAAGAAGGGTCAAATCATGAAAATAGGTACAATTTCAGATTTACATATTGATCGCCACCCAAAACTCAAACCGGAAAGCTATCTCAATATTTTGGCAGAGGTAGTTAATGAGAGGAAATTGGATATATTATTGATTGCCGGAGATATTTCTAATGATTATAAAATGAGTTATCAGTTTATTGTCCATTTAAAAGCCATGATACAAATTCCAACTTATTTTATACCTGGGAATCACGATTTGTGGTCCGATGGCTCGGATAAATCATCAACTGAGATCTTAGAATTTTATAAAACACAAGAAGAATGTTTAATAGGACGTCCATTGATTGTTAATGATGAGTGGGCCATCGTTGGTCATACAGGTTGGTATGATTATAGTTATGCAGATAAGCGATTTTCATTAGACAAAATTAAAAAAGGCAAACATTACGGGGCGACATGGCAAGATAAAGTAAGAATTGACTGGACTACGTCAGACCAACAGTTGTCAAAAGTGGCAGCCCAAATGGTAGATGAAGATATCAAGAACGTTGATGACCGTAATATTATTTTAATGACACATGTGGTTACACATCCACAATTTGTTGTACCTACACCACATCGAATTTTTGATTTTTTTAATGCATTTATTGGGACGCAAGATTTTGATTATATTTATGAGAAATATCCTATTAAATATAGTATTATGGGGCATGTTCATTTTCGAAAAGAACTAAGAGATAGTGATACAACTTACATGTGCCCATGTCTAGGTTATCAAAGACAATGGAGAACATCAGATTTAGCTAAAGAAATCAATCATGCGTTAATAGATTTCCATATTTAAAATTTAATTGTAATTAAAAAATATCTCGAGACAACAACGCTTTGTCTCGAGATTTTACTTTTTATTATGGTTGAACGAATACACACATTTGGCCTGGTGCATTATAACTACGTTCTAATTTTTGTTTTTTTATTTTGATTATCTGTTTATGATTTGGAATGATTGAAGGTATGACAATTCCTTTAGTTAGTTGTGTCCACAAAGGATCAATATAATAGTAATAAGTATCATCATAACCTATTAATAATGTGACATGAATGTTCGATACAAGTCTAGTAGGTTTATTATCAAGACGGAACACGCGGTGAAAGGGTCTAGCACCTAAACTTGTATGATATATAATGACAGGTTGTCCTTGATCAATTACGCGTTCAAGTTGTTTTAAGCTAGAACCTGAACCATCTTTAACACGATTGTCATATTGCTTGAGGAAAGGAACGAATGCAGCAGGAAAGATGGTTTGGTGGTAACCTAACTTCACTAACAGTGGGTGGCCGACGTAACCTTTATATGGATTGTTAGGATGTTTAGGCCATTTGCTCATAATTTCCATTGCTTTAATTGAATGATGATTAAATTGTAGTAACATTGCTGCAGATACGCCTTCACATCCCATAACCATAGGGATTGGAAATAATTGACTTATAGGTTTAACTGGTAAAATGGTTTTCTTCATAATTTCTTCCTCAACAAATTGGTATTCATTTAATATTTAATATTATATAACGTGCCATTCATTTAGTATATTAAAATGTTTGTTCTATTTGATGAGGTTATTATTTTGAAAATGGGTTATAAGATAATTGAGTAAAATTAAAATGGGGGAGATGAACATGGACTATAGAATAGAAAATCTTGAAAGCACAAAAGTCATAGGCGCTTATAGGCATTATAAAAGCGGAGGACACGCTCAAAGTAATATTCCGGATTTCTGGGAAGATGTGCATACTATGAAATTAGATGAACGATTATTGCAAAAAAGCGATAACCAATTGAACGGTTTGTTAGGTGTTTGTCTGCCTAAAGAAGATAGAACAATGGATTACGCTATAGGTGTGACAAGTACAGAAGATCCTCATGATGGTTTAGAGACATTCAACTTAGAAGGTGGAAAGTATTTAGTTGTCGAAGCTAAAGGACCTGTCCCTAAAAGTGTTCAGCAAACAATGAATGATATACATCATGAACTTATTCCTAGAGAAAATATTGAAATAAAACAAGCCCCATTCTTTGAGCTATACGGACCAGGTGATACACAAAGTGAATCTTACGTCACTGAGATATGGATGCCAATTCAATAATAATAATGAAACCTCACTTCTACATTTTGAAGGGAGGCTTTACTTTTTAATGAGATATAGTGTTTTTTGAATAAAGCTTAAAATAAATGAATTGTAGTAAAACTAGTAAGATAGCAGTAACACTAATTATAAGTAAGTAGGGAGTCATATCATGTTCACCATTTAAACCAACTAATGGAGAGATAATTCCTCCTAATATAAATTGGAACAAACCTAGCAAGCTAGAGGCATTACCACTACCTCCTGTTCGCTCTTCCATTGCCATTGAAAAGCCTAATGGCGCAATTGAAGTAACTGGCGAAATATTAATGAAAAATGCGATGAGTAATACATATAAAGGAAGATGTAAAGCTAACGTCGCAATAAGTAATATTACACCTACAATTTGCATAATCGTTAAATAAATTAATAATTTTTGACGACTAATTTTTTCTACTAGTAGTGCAACAATTTGGCTAACTATGATTAATCCTACACCGTTAATAGCAAGCATCACGCTGAATTGAGGTGCACTCATGTGATAAATTTTTTGAGTAATAAAAGGAGATGCTGATGAATAACTAAATAACATCACATAGGTTAAACCTTGTAGCAACATAGGAATAACGAATGTCGGTTTTTTAAGTAAATACAAGAAATCTTTAAGTATATCTTTAAATTGAAGACGTGTTTGCATTGTTTGAGTATGGGCTGGCATTTTTAAGAAAATACCAATTAAAACTATAAAAGCGATAAGCGTTAAAAATGCAAATATCATTCTCCAGTTAGATATAGATAATACAAAACCGCCTAGCAATGGTGCTAATATGGAAATAATCCCGTTAACTACCATTAATGAGGCTAAAAATTTAGCTAATTCATTACCATGGTATTTATCTCCAACAGACGCTTTGGCGATGACGATAGCACCGCCACTTGTTAAACCTTGTATCAATCGTAGAATTAAAAATAACGTTAAGTGACCGATAAATATAGATAAAAAAGTGGCTACTAAATATATCATCATTAATATCGTGGCAATTCGTTTACGACCAAAGACATCTGAAATAGGTCCAAATAAGAATTGCCCAAGCGCGAGTCCTATCATTGCAAAGGATAGTGTCAATTGGATTTCTGAAGTTGTAGTTCCAAAATCATGTTGTACTTTAGGTAAAGAAGGTGTATATGTATCGATCGTAAGTGGACCGAATGCTGTCATGACACCTAAGATAATGATTAATATCATTGAAAAGTGCTTGGCACTTGAATGAGTCATAAATAATCTCCTTTGAACAAATTACAACATCAATTATATACGTTTTACATGAGTTTGTAAGTACTAAACTTAAATACTAATTTGTGTATACATAAAAAACCTAGCAAAGTCGTTATCCTAAACGACCTTGCTAGGTTAGTATGATTAATTACTTTGTCCATCAGAACTTGAACCGTTTAATATACTTTCTAATTTTGATTTAATGCTATCAAATTTAGTGTTGATATCTTCAAGCATACTATTAATTTTACTTTGATTTTCATTGTTTTGTTGTGCGTTATTAGCATTTTTTAGTTTATCAAGTTGTTTTTGATAAAATTGTGTGAATTTAGAATCAGCATTATTTTCTTCTTTTTGTTTTAATTTATCAATTTCATTTTGTAATTTGCTAATTTGAGATTCACTATTTTTATTATTTTTAATATCACTTTTCGCTGAGTCAACTTGTTTGTTGATATCATCATTTTGACTTTCAACTTGCTTTTTATAATTTTGAGACACATTAGGATCATTATTTACTTTATCATCATTGTGATTCATGATGGCACGGGTAACAAAAATGGCTACTATAATAAGTAAAATAACTATGATAGCAATAAGCCATTTTTTAGTTCGACCTGATTTTTCATTTTCCTCTTCAAGTTGTTGTTCACGACGATAATCACGACCATTATAGTAACGTTCTGGTTCATCCTCAAATTCTCGTTGATTAGAACGTTGACCGTTCATTTTATTTGGAGATTGAGCTCGATTTCGAAATTCGTCTTCTTCAGCTCGACGTCGGTGGTTTTGATATTGATTATCGTATTTGTATGAATCTCTATACTTATCTGTTCTTTTCATAATGTCACCTCATTGTAATGGTAAACTTCAATTTTATGGTTTTAATTTCAAATTCAATTTGATGAGACGGGCGATATTTGTTGCAGTTCTTTGCATGAATTGTGGTCCATTTTCAAGGGTGGTCTTTAAATCAGAAGGATACTCAGTAATGCTAAAGACAGTGTCAATGCCGTGGCGGTAAACTTCTTGATACTGATCACCGAGGCTACCACAAATTGCAATAACCGGGATGTCATATGCCTTTGCAACTTTCGCAACGCCTATGGGTGTTTTACCATAAATCGTTTGCTTATCCATTTTACCTTCCCCTGTAATAACAATTTGAGCATCTTTCACTCTCTCTTGAAAACGTGTTTCATCTAGAACTACATCTATACCTGCTTGCAAATTAGCATCAAGAAAAGCTAGTAAAGCAGTACCCATGCCACCAGCTGCGCCTGCACCCGGTATATCTTTGACAGACTTTTGTAATTCTTCTTTAATTTTATCATGATAGTGACTTAATGCGGAATCCAACTTTGGTATCATCTTTTCAGTAGCGCCTTTTTGAGGTCCATATATTACAGTAGCGCCTTGGTCACCCAATAATGGGTTTGTAACGTCACAAGCTACTTTAATTTCAACGTTTTGTAGCAAAGGATTGAGATGAGAGGTGTCAATCTTATCAATTGTGTTTAACGCTGCTCCACCAGGTTTAATTTCATTATGCTCAACATCTTTAAAAGAAACTCCTAATGCTTGCAACATACCCACGCCACCGTCATTGGTCGCGCTTCCTCCTATTCCTAAAATGATTTTCTTTACACCATGTTTAAGTGCTTCATTAATGAGTTGTCCAGTTCCATAGGAGGAAGTTTGAAGTGGATTTCTCTCCTCATGGGTTAATAAATGAAGGCCAGACGCCTCAGCCATTTCTATAATAGCTGTTTCATATTGATCACTTCTTGCATAACTTGCATCAATATTTCTAAAGAGAGGGTCTTTAACTTGAACGGTATAGGAAGTCGCCTTTAAAGCTTCTTTCAAAGCTTCAGTTGTTCCTTCGCCACCATCCGCCATAGGTATAAGGTCGTAAGTAACTTGATCATTAAACACTTCTTGAAAGCCATTTTGAATTGCAGTAGCTGCCTCTTTCGCTGTCATACTCTCTTTAAACGAATCTGGGGCAATAACTATTTTAAATTGTGACACGCAATCACTTCCTATTATTATGTTTTATTGCTATTTCATAAAAAAATAAACTTCAACTAAAGTCACACTTATCATTATCTTTTGGAAAGGTATAGTCATTTATATGTTTTTAAGTCTATAATAAAATTAAATAAATTAAGCTTACGATAAAACATCATGAACATGCAGAGAGGACATCTTATGAAACAACTTAAACAACACGAACAATTATGTTGGTATATAGGTATTATATTATTTTATTTCATTATGGCTATTCTAACACCATTATCTTTTGTGGACTGGCATTGGTATTTAAATTCACACATAAGTTCACTTGGGCAAGATTTAATGAGAACGAATGGAAGATATCTCGGGAATTTTTTAGAGATTCTCGCGATGCATAGCGCTATTTTCAAATATTTAAGTTATACTGCTTTATCGTGTTTAATGATTTACTTTTGTTCAATGATAGTGAATGTAAATAAAAAGTTTATATATATTTTGATATGTTTTACATTGTTAATAATGATTCCAAGTGGAGTTTATAGTGAAAGTTATGGATGGATAGCAGGATTCTACAATTATATTCCTTCATCAATAATCTCATTATTCATCTTATATACTATCATTTATATTCTTTATGGAGATGAGGAGGCTAGTATTAATCATCTTTGGCTGTTTCTCACAGCTTGTTTGTTTGGGCAGTTATTTATTGAAAATATCACTATATACAATAGTCTTATCATTTTAATTGGTGCTAGTATATATGGCATCCAACATAAAAAGCTAAACTACTATTTAATTGTAGGCTTTATGCTAAGTTGCATTGGCGCAATCATTATGTTTTTAAATCCTATTTACTTTAAAATCATCGATGGTAAAACAATCTACCATTCTATTTCAGATAAAGTAGGCATTATACATAAAATAGGAACGACTTTATTAATGGACTTTCCTAAGTATATATTTCTTAATCAATATTTAATACTCGTAGTTATTTCGGTTATCATTACAATACTTTTGGTTCGTAATACAATTTTTGTAAACCAACATGTTGTTATTAAATTTGCAATTATGTATGGTTTGTACAGTTTACCGTTTTATAAATTACTCATCTATGATCAATTCCATTTTGAAATATATACAAAATCATTTTCAATAGCTTTATTAAACTTCTTGATTTGTGCAGTTTTCTTTGCGGTCTTTATATATAGTACAGTCATATTAATATCAGAAAAATATTTAAGAGCCATCGCTTTAGGATGTTTAATTTCAATCGTGTTATCGACACTACCATTATTGGTTGTGGCTCCAATAGGAAATAGAAACTTTTATTTCATATACGTGCTGTGGTTAATATTTTTACTTTGTTTTGTAAAGCAATTTGATGGAAATATCAATAAAGTAACGACTATCGTTAAGGCAATTGCATGTGTTTATAGTTTGATATTCGTTATAGGATTTAGCTTGATTTATCAAAGTAGTGTCAATAGAATTGAAAATGTTGAAGAACAATTAAAAAATGGTAAGCGTCATCAAAGTATTATATTAGAGAGATTACCTTTCGAAAAATATACGCATTTAACAACACCGTCAACGAAGACGGATTTCAATGACTTTAAAGCATATTATGATTTGCCAAAAGATCTAAAGTTTAAAGTAGTACCATTTGGTTATGATGGAGAATAATTAAAGGAGATAGAGAATGAGATTAACCCAGACACATTTTGAAATTATCAAATTTGTAATAGTGGGTGGAATCAATACTTTAAATTACTATATTGTATATTTATTACTTCTAAAGTTATTAGGTGTTAATTACTTGGTCAGTCATATCACGGGATTTATTGTGAGTTTCATCATTTCTTATTACTTAAATTGTTATTTTGTTTATAGGGTAAAACCAACGCTAAAAAAGTTTTTAAGTTTTCCACTTACACAGGTGATTAATATGGGAATGCAAACATTACTTTTATACATATTTGTGCAGTGGTTTCATTTCCCTTCAGAGATAGCCCCATTTGTAGGATTAATTATTACGATACCGGTAACATTTATTTTGTCTAAGTGGATCTTACGAGATTAATTGAGTTTAGATAAAGCAACCGACTAAGTACGTTGTACTGAGTGGGTTGCTTTTTTTAAAAAGAGATTTGAGATTGTGATTAAATTTGAATAAATATAAATTATAAATTAGGCAAATCTAAAAATTTCATTAGTTTATTTTCATAAAAAATATAGAAATAAAAAAACGTTGTAATACCTCAGTTATTGTTTCATACTAAAGTTATTAAAGCATATTAAGGTGGTAAATAAGCATGTCTCAAAGTGAAAATTTGAAGATTGCTCAACGTGGTGCCTATCTTAGTTTAGTCGTGTATATTATTCTTTCAATAGCCAAATATGTTACCGGATATATATACCAATCTGCAGCGGTTCGAGCAGATGCGTTAAATAATATGACAGATATTATCGTTTCAATTGCAGTTATTGTCGGACTAAAAATTTCTATTAAACCTGCAGATAAAAATCATCAATACGGTCATTTAAAATCTGAGAATATTTCGACATTACTTGTATCTTTTATTATTATGTTTGTCGGGATACAGGTTGTAACGGAAAATGCACCAAGACTTATTACACAAGATAGACATGTACCTAATGTAATTACAATTATTGTCAGTGTAGTCAGTGGTGTGATTATGTTAGGTGTATTTTATGTTAATCATAGACTCGCTAAAAAAACTAATAGCAGTTCGTTACGATCTGCAGCAAAAGATAACTTATCCGATAGTTTAGTCAGTATCGGTACAGCTATAGGTCTTATATTCACGCAAATTGGATTTCCAATTGTAGATATTATTTTAGCGACACTTCTAGGTTTATTAATAATTTATACCGGGTTTGGGATTTTTAAAGAGTCAATCTTTACTTTAAGTGACGGATTTAATGAAAGAGATCTAGAAGACTATCGTAATGATATATTAGAAGTGAAAGATGTTATCGACGTGAATAATATTAAAGGGCGTTATCATGGAAGTAGTATTTTTCTTGATGTAACTATCGTCGTGAAACCGAATCTGTCATTGTATGAAGCTCATCAAATTTGTGATAGAGTAGAGCATCATTTACATGAAAAAGGTATTTCTTCAGTATATGTTCATCCCGAACCTTATAATCAAGAAGAAAATGGTAAAACGATTAAAGAGTAAAAACATAATTAGAGTGAGAAAATAATTTAAAATAAACCCCTAAATGAATTGATTTTAAAAAGTTCATTTAGGGGTTTTGGCTATATTAATACGTAGAGAGATGTTGAATTATTAAGATAATAGTTGAAATATAGCTTTAGTTAATAGTAGATCGTATCTTAAACAATCATTATATTTTTATAGGTTTAACCTAATTATAAATTACCAATACCCGTTAGTTTCGCGGAAAGAAATAGCATCATCTATAGAACCATAACGTTCTTTGGCATAATTAATCATACCTTTAGTTTGAGTAGCGACTGAACCATATCCCCATGATTGATTAGTTTGACCTAATCCATGATATTGTCCATTAGATGCATTTGGATCTCCGCCTGATTCAGGAAGTACGATTTTTTCCCAAAGTGCTTTTGTACCTCCAGCTTTTATGAATTCTTGATATACTTCGCTTGTTGACTCACTACTTGCATTAGAGCTATGGCTAGATGATGTTTGAGTAGCTGTAGAATTATAATTTTGATTAGTATTTTCGGCAGCATGTGCATTACCGGCTTCTAAACCTGTAGCGCCTATTGAAACTGTAGCTAGAATTGCTAGTATTGATTTTTTCATAATTAATAACTCCTTTTACTAGAATCTGTCTGAAAATGCAGTTCATGATGCAGGTATCACAGATCTATTTTAATTTGTGTCTTTCTCAAGTTGTAAATACACTATATCATCGCAATTGTTTTCATAGGTTACATCAAAGTAAAAATACAAAGTCAGATATTTTATTCATAAAACAAACATTTCAATATATCAATGTCTTGTGACAATATATTACGAAAATAGCCATACAATTACTTGGGAAAATAAGTTTTAACGGTCTATAATAATAGTAGTGAGAGAGAAAAATGAGGTCAGTTATTCATGTAATCATTAAGTCATGTTAGCAATCTCATTGTTATATTTACGCTCATGTTTTGAGATTGTGTAGTGGTTGATTACGTAATTTTAAATTAGGAAGGTGTTTTTTTATGCCAAAATTAATATTATGTCGTCATGGACAAAGTGAATGGAATGCTAAAAACTTATTTACCGGTTGGGCAGATGTGAAGTTGTCTGAACAAGGAATTGAAGAAGCTAAAACTGCAGGTGAAAAAGTAGCAGATAATAAATTAGAAATTGATGTTGCCTATACATCGTTATTAACTAGAGCTTTAGAAACAACACAATATATTTTAGCAGGTTCTAATCAACAGTGGATTCCAGTGCATAAAAGTTGGCGATTAAATGAACGTCACTATGGTGGATTACAAGGTTTAAATAAAGATGATGCACGTGAAAAATGGGGAGAAGAACAAGTTCATCAATGGAGACGTTCTTATGATGTGCAACCACCAGCAGAAAGTGAAGAACAACGTGAAGAATATTTAAACAATCGTAGATATAGACATTTAGATAAAAGAATGATGCCATATTCTGAAAGTTTAAAGGATACATTAGATCGCGTTGTGCCTATTTGGACTGATCGAATTTCACAACATCTATTAGATGGTGAAACTGTACTTGTGTCTGCACATGGTAACTCCATTAGAGCATTAATTAAATACCTTGAAAATTTATCTAGTGAAGAGATTGTTGGTTATGAAATAAAAACAGGTGCGCCACTTGTTTATGAATTAACTGATGATTTGGAAGTGAAAGATAAATACTATTTATAATAGACCAGAATAGAGTAAGCCATTAAATGATAAGTTTAAATCATTTAATGGCTTTTATTATGTGAAGTTATAAGTTGAAAGAATAATAAGGAAATTGTCTGGGAAATATGTCTTACTCATTTCGGGTAAATGATTAACATATCAAATTTAGATGTTTAAATATAAGTGTTAGAATTTAAAAGATTTTATTTCGCTCTTTTATGTTGTTTTATTATTTTCAGAGCACGTTTTCTTGTTTTTATATTTGGACTATTCAAATTGCGTCTAGCAGTTTGTAAATCTAATTTCATTTTATCTTCCTCCTTGTGTATCTATATTATGGAAGAAAATGATGCTTTTGTAAATAGTAATAATTACGATTTAACAGAAATACATAAGTCGTAGTATTTTTTTAGAAACAAAAGTGAGCCAACTAAATGATTAACTTATTCAAAATATGTATAATAGGCAAATATCTGTTTGATGTTATAAAAGGGGGGAAGGTCATGTCTTTAAAAACAAAGTTAGTCATGATTATCACTATGTTACTTGGCGGATTTTTTGGTTTGTTAAATGAGACATTATTAACAACAGCTTTACCAAGTATAATGAAAGATTTTCACATTCAGTATTCTCAAGTTCAATGGTTAACAACAGCGTTTTTACTTACCAATGGAGTGGTTATTCCATTATCAGCATTAGTTATACAACGATTTACTACAAGACAAGTTTTCCTAACAGGAATTTTAATCTTCTTTGTAGGTACAATTGTTGGAGGTTTTAGTCCCAATTTTACTACGTTATTATTTGCAAGAATTGTTCAAGCTTTAGGTTCAGGTATTATGATGCCTTTAATGATGACATCTATTCTAGATATCTTTGAACCTCATGAACGTGGTAAATATATGGGATTCTTTGGACTTGTAATCGGCTTAGCACCTGCGATTGGTCCAACATTATCTGGTTATTTAGTTGAATATTTTAATTGGAGATCTTTATTCCATGTTGTTGCACCGATAGCAGCAATCACGTTTATTATCGCCTTATTCACTGTTAAGAATGTAGGACAAAATATTAAAGTTCCTATTGATGTAATCTCAATTATATTATCTATATTAGGATTCGGTGGTTTACTTTATGGTACGAGCTCCATTTCACATGATGGTTGGGACGATCCAATAGTCTTGTCTACGATTATCGGCGGTATTATTTTAGTGGTGTTATTCATTTGGAGACAATCACGCTTGGATACGCCTTTACTCAATTTTGGTGTCTTTAAAAATAAACAATTTACAATTGGTTTACTTATTATGGCAGTAACAATGATTTCAATGATCGGTTCAGAAACAGTGTTACCAATGTTTGTTCAAAATTTATTAAATAAGCCCGCTTTAGACTCAGGACTCATTTTATTACCTGGCGCAATCGTGATGGCTATCATGTCAATGACTTCAGGAGCAATGTATGAAAAGTTTGGTGCTAAGCCTTTAGCTATCATCGGAATGTTAATTGTAATCATAACAACTTCGTATTTTGTGGTGATGGATGAACATACCTCAACAGTAATGTTAGCTACAGTTTACGCGATTCGTATGATTGGTATAGCATTAGGATTAATGCCAGTAATGACACATACCATGAACCAATTAACTCCTGAAATGAATGCGCATGGCTCGTCTATGACTAACACCGTACAACAAGTGGCAGGTTCAATTGGAACAGCTGGATTAATTACTATTTTAAGTCAAGCGAGTCAACATTTTTCACCTAAAATGAGTGATTATAAAGGTATGAATAAACAAGAAATGGTCAGTCAAATTAAAATAGATACGATGTTGCATGGTTATCATGCAGGATTTTTATTTGCAGTGATAATTACGGTGATCAGTTTCTTATGCACATTTATGCTTAAAAAACGTACTAAAAAAGAAAAAGAACAAACTTCATGAACGGTATAAAAAATATATTAGAACTTTCTGAACACTTGATATAAGGGAACTTCTTATTGACTATTACACTCTAAAGGGATAAAATATTTTTATTCCGATTAGAATAATAAGATTAAGGAGTTTAACTAAATGAAGAGACTTTTATTTTGCATTATCGCTTTAGTATTTGTATTGGCAGCATGTGGTAATAACGATTCATCAAGTGATAAAGATAGCAAATCAAGTAGTAAAGATGATAATACATTACGAGTAGGTACTGAAAGTACTTACGCACCATTCACTTTTCACAATAAACAAGATAAATTAACTGGTTACGATATTGGTGTTATTAAAGCTGTAGCGAAAGCAGAAAACCTCAAATTAAAATTCAATGAAACATCATGGGATTCTATGTTTGCAGGTTTAGATGCAGGGCGCTTTGATGTCATTGCAAACCAAGTTGGTATCAATAAAGATAGAGAGAAGAAATATAAATTCTCTAATCCTTACACTTATTCAAGCGCAGTATTAGTTGTACGTGATAATGAGAAAAATATTAAATCATTTAATGATGTTAAAGGTAAAAAATTAGCACAAACATTCACTTCTAACTACGGTAAATTAGCAAAAGATAAAGGTGCCGACATCACTAAAGTTGATGGTTTCAACCAATCAATGGATTTATTACTTTCTAAACGTGTGGATGCTACGTTTAATGATAGTTTATCTTATTTAGATTATAAGAAACAAAAACCTAATGCTAAGATCAAAGCTATTAAAGGTAACGCTGAACAAAATAAATCAGCTTTCGCATTTTCTAAGAAAGTAGATGATAAAACAATTAAAAAATTCAATGATGGTCTTAAGAAAATCAGAGATAATGGTGAATTAGCTAAAATAGGTAAGAAATGGTTTGGTCAAGATGTTTCTAAGTCTAAATAATGAACAGCAACACGCTTTAGATGCAGCTAAGCAAGCATTTGGTCCAATGTTAGAGGGATTGGTGAAATATTCAATCCCTATTACTATAGTTACATTTATTCTAGGCCTTGCTATTGCTTTGTTTACTGCATTAATGCGTATTTCAACAAGTAAAATTTTAAGAGGCATAGCACGCGTATATGTATCAATTATTCGTGGAACACCGATGATTGTTCAATTATTTATTATATTTTATGGTATTCCAGAATTAGGAAGACTCATTACGAATGATGCGGATAATCAATGGACTTTAGCACCGGTTGTAGCTGCTATTATAGGTTTATCATTCAACGTGGGAGCGTATGCATCTGAAATTATTCGTGGTGGTATTATTTCAATTCCTAAAGGGCAAACTGAAGCGGCGTATTCAATCGGAATGAATTATCGCCAAACAGTTCAACGAATTATATTACCTCAAGCAATACGTGTTTCCATACCAGCATTAGGTAATACATTTTTAGGATTAATTAAAGATACTTCACTATTAGGTTTCATTCTTGTGGCTGAAATGTTCAGAAAAGCACAAGAAGTTGCGTCTACTTCATACGAATATTTAACTATTTATATTTTAGTAGCAATTATGTACTGGGTTGTATGCTTTATCATCTCAATTATTCAAGGATGGTATGAATCACGCATTGAAAGAGGGTATCGCTCATGATTGAATTAAAAAATATCCATAAGTCTTTTAATGAAACCGAAGTGATTAAAGGCATTGATTTAACTGTAGATAAAGGTGAAGTTGTAACTTTAATAGGGCGTTCAGGTTCTGGTAAGACAACGTTACTTCGTATGATGAATGCTTTAGAGATTCCAACAGACGGTACAGTCTATGTTAATGGTAAAACTTATACTGAAAAGGATAAAAAATCTCAAATCGAAGTACGCAAACAGTCTGGAATGGTCTTCCAAAATTATAATTTATTCCCACATAAATCTGCTTTAGAAAATGTGATGGAAGGACTTGTTACGGTTAAGAAAATGAAAAAGTCTGAAGCCGAACGTAAATCAATGGAATTATTAGAAAAAGTTGGACTTGATCACGTGAAAGACCAACGTCCTCATGCTTTATCAGGTGGACAACAACAACGTGTTGTCATTGCTCGAGCATTAGCAATGAATCCTAAGGTCATGCTATTTGATGAACCTACATCAGCACTTGATCCAGAATTAGTTAATGATGTTTTGAAGGTAATCAAAGAACTCGCTGATGAAGGTATGACGATGGTCATTGTGACGCATGAAATGCGTTTTGCTAGGGAAGTCTCAAATCATACAGTTTTTATTCATGAAGGTAAAATTGCTGAGCAAGGCTCGCCAGACGAAATGTTTAATCAACCTCAAACTGAGGAATTAAAACGCTTTTTAAATGTAATTAAATAAGTTTGATACATGCTATGCTGACGGTTATTTGACGTTTGCATAGCTTTTTTATGTTAAAATAATTATAAATTAATTTTCACAAAGAAGATTTGAGGAGTGAAATAATGGAACACTCGATGAAGTTAAATGTGGAGCCATTCGAAGCCATTCGTAATCATAAGAAAACGGTAGAAATTAGACTGAATGATGAGAAAAGACAAAAAGTTAAAATTGGTGACACGATTGTCTTTACAAATATAGACGACTCAGAGAAAAAATGAGAGTCAAAGTAACTGAAAAGCGAGTTTTTGATACATTTCAGAAGTTATTTAACTACTATGATAATGCTGAAATAGGTTATGAGACAGACGCGACCTTGGCGCAAAAAGTAGCAAGTATTTATTCCATCTATAACCAAACTGATGAATTAAATTATGGTGTAGTTGCTTTAAAAATAGAGCTTGTATAATATAAAAGGATCACATCTAAAGGGGAGTTTAGATGTGATCCTTTTTAATTTATGATTTGCGATTATCTAAGATTTCTTTTAGTTTGTAGAATATAGGTTTTATTGGTTTAACAAAATCACCAATATATTCATAAACGTCAGCATTGAAACCTTCTTTGAATTTTTGTACACCTGCGTCTTCAGCATCTTCACTAAAGTCTCCAGTGATACCATAGAAATTATAACGATTAATATCATGCTCTTTAGCAAATTTAATCATTTCCCACTGTAAACGGTAAGCACCCATATAAGCATTATATTTAGGGTTTGAACCACTAGAGAGATAATATACTTCATGGTCATTATAAATATATAACGCAGCGGCTAGATTAAGTACTTGTCCTTCTTCAGCAATCTTATCTTTAGTTTGATTAATTTTACGTTCATTACTATCATATTGCTGTTTTACTTGCGTGTGTTTAGTTTTATTTTTCTTAGAATTTGGATTTTCTTCTAATGTTTTTTCAACTTCTTTTAGTTGTTTTTCTAAGTTATCATGTTTTTCTTGTAATGTATTTAGGTAGTCTTGTAAGTCTATATAAGCAAGTTTCAGCATTGCATGATCTTCATACGTTTTTTGCATATCTTCGAAGTAAGGTTTTTCACGGAATTTGAAACCATGTTTTTCCTCAGCCATTTGGAACAATTCAAAGAATGTGTCTGTTTCTTCTATAGGAAGTGTTTTAACTTGAACACCCATCTCATAAGTTTTCTTAATATTACGACGTGTTTGGTAATCCATTTCTTTTAATAGTTGATCTTCAGTCTTGTCTTTAAGATCTAATACTGATAGCCAACGAATTTGGCTCATTGTATCATAGCCGACTGTATAACCTTGATGTTTATAACCTAAATCTTCCATTGTTTTGATGAATGGTCGATTGTCGAATGATTCGATAATCTCACCATCAGCGTTTCTCAAGTTTTCTAGTAGGTAAGGATCAACAAGAACGTATAAGCAGTTACGTTTTTTCAAGTAATCTGTAAGAGATTTAAAGAAGAAACGAACTAATGATTGATTATTATAATCCATTACTGGACCTCTATGTGTGTAGAAATATTTAAAGAATTTAAGCGAGCGTGCCTCTGTTAAAAGGCAACCAGCAATGACTTTGTCATCTTCATCTTTAACTCCTACAAGATGAACATCGCCTTTCATTTTATTACGGTTATCAAAATGTATACTTGATTGTGTATAATGTGAAAAATTTTCTGAAGTAAATTGATCGAATTCTTCAGAAGATAAGTTAACAAATTTCATCATTAATCTTCCCCTCTAAATCTATTTAGTTATCTAAATTGTCATGATTTATCTATTTTACCAAACCCAAGTCATCATTACACATAATAACACAAAACATTGCATCATACTTTTGTATGAGATAAATTTACCCCAACTTAAATTTAATTAATAGAAAAATCACAAAAAATAAAAACAACTAGCTTCGTCGTAACACTTATTATGTGATAATATTTATAATGAAAGAATGGAATCTAACATGGGACAATAAATGAAGAATGTATAGATTTTCAAGGTAATTTATTTTTTCTATAGATAAAATAGGTTGAAAAGGTAGGAGTGAGTAGTTTGAAGAAATTAGCAGTTGCTTTATCAGTAGTAGCACTTATATTGGCGGGATGTAGTAGTGGTAAATATACTGATAAAATTGATAAAGCTGTAAAAATGCAAGACAAAAAACAAGAAAAAATAGCTAAGCACGATACAGGAGATGAAGTAAAACACTTTGATAAGAAAGATGCGAATATTTATGTATTTAAAAAAGGGAAATACGTTATTCTTGCATATAAACCATTGAGTGATGATGCTGAAGTACATTATTACACATATGAGTTTAAAGGCAAAAAAGCGCATTACAAAGAAAACTTTAACTCCAAAGGTTATTATGAAGAACATGAACCTGATTACAAGGAAGAAAACATGAATTAATCGTTGTATAGCTACAAAGGGAGTACTAATGAAAAAATTAATTGGAATTATAGCCATTTTAACCATCATTTTTATATATGGGTGTTCAAAACAACCAAGTTCTATTAAAGCTAAACAAGATGGCAAGCCATTAATAGTTATGTATGGAGATTTTAAATGTCCATATTGTAAAAAAGTAGAAGATAAAGTGATGCCAAAGTTGAGAAATAAATATATTGATAAAAATAAAGTTAAGTTTCAATATGTGAACCTTGCCTTTATAGGAAAGGACTCAATTATTGGTTCAAGAGCACAACAAGCAGTAAATCATTATGCACCAAAGTATTCACTCCAATTTCAAAAGTTAATGTTTGAACATCAAAAAGACGAAGATAAGAAATGGATTACACATACATTAATAGATAAACAAATTGATAAATTAAACATTAGTAATAAAACTAAAGATAAGATTAAAACAAATTATAAAACTAAAAATTCAACATCATGGAAAGCTGCTGAAAAAGATAAAAAACTAGGTAAGGAACATCATATAAAACAAACTCCTACAGTATTCATTGAAGGTAAAAAAGTTAAAGATCCATATGATTTTAGTAGTTATCAAAAACTTTTAGAAGAGTAATTTTCTTTAATGAAGATTAGGGCATAAATAATTTTAAAGAATATAATATGTCAATCTTCTTTGCAAATGTCGACAAGGCTTAAGCTTTTGTCGGCATTTTTTATTTTTAAAAGTTACTTGCAGATGATGCACTACAAAACTACCAATAGTTCTATTTTCCAAATGATTGTGAGAAATATTTTTAAAAGCCCTTGTCAATTAAGAAATAAAAGTATATACTTTTAAATCGTAATAATAACTATTTAGGAGGTTGTTTATGAAAAGACTATTGAGTTTATTAGTCATTCTCCCTTTATTTGCCCTCATTTTAACGGCGTGTGGAAATGATGATAATAAAAAAGAAGATGGTAAGATTACTATCAATACTACAGTTTATCCACTTAAATCTTTTGCAGAACAAATTGGTGGTAAACATGTAAACGTTAAATCAATTTATCCAGCAGGTACTGATTTACATAGCTATGAGCCAACACAAAAGGATATCTTAAATGCGAGTAAGGCAGATTTATTTATCTATACAGGTGATGATTTAGATCCAGTTGCTAAAAAAGTAGCAGGAACAATCAAAGATAAAGATAAGAAATTATCTTTACAAGATAAATTAAGTAAAAGTAGTTTACTTCCTGATCATCACCATCATGGAGAAGAGCACGAGGAACACGAACATCACCATCATGGTGAATATGACCCGCACATTTGGCTAGACCCAAAAATGGATCAAACATTCGCTAAAGAAATCAAAGATGCTTTAATTAAGAAAGATCCAAAACATAAGAAAGAATATGAAAAGAATTACAAAAAACTTAACAAAGAACTTGCTAATTTAGATAAAGAAATGAAGAAAGTAACTAAAGACAAGAAAGATAATGTTGTATTTATCTCTCATGAGTCAATCGGTTATCTAGCTCATAGATATGGATTTAAGCAAGAAGGTATTCAAAATATGAATGCAGAGGATCCATCGCAAAAAGAATTAACTCAAATTGTTAAAGAGATAAGAGCTAGTAAAGCGAAATATATTCTTTATGAGGATAATGTAGCAAATAAAGTTACAGATACAATTCGTAAAGAAACAGATGCTAAACCGCTTAAGTTTTACAACATGGAATCTTTAAATAAAGATCAACAAGAAGAAAAAGACTTGTCTTATCAAAAATTAATGAAAGAAAATATTAAAAACATAGATAAGTCATTATCAAGTAATGTGAAAGAACAATAATTAATTCTTAACCACCGAAGCATGATTTTTTATTACGTTGGTTAAACTGAGAGCCTCCATTCATATGAGTGGGGGCATTTTATTATTTGTTATTTGACGAATTTTGTTACTATATAATCATTAAAATAAAAGATAAAGTGTGAGGGTTCGTTATGCCAATTAAAAAAGAAAAAAATAGAATTATTTTTTCTAGAACATTTCAAGCATCTATTGAAAAAGTATTTGATGCTTATACTAAGAAAGAATTATTTGAACAGTGGTTTCATCCTAAAGGCGCTTCAATAGAGGTTTATCATTTTAACGCTGTTGAGGGTGGAGAGGCGTTTTTCGCGATTCAAGCGCCTAACATGACAAGTTATACTGTTACTAAATATCAAAAAGTAGACAAACCTAATCATATTGAATATCTAGATTACTTTGCTAATTCTAAAGGTGAGAAAGATACTTCAATGCCTGGTATGCAAATTTTCATGAATTTTGAAGAGCAAAATGGCCAAACAACAGTTACCTCAACATCAGTATTTCCAACTCAAGAAGCTGCTCAACAAGCATTAGATATGGGCGTTGAGCAAGGGATGGATTCAACTTTAGATCAATTAGATAAGTTACTTAAATCTTAGTTGTCAAAAATCTGTCAGAGTCAGTCGCTTCTTTTTCAATTATAATTGGTATAGAAATCAATTATTTGTTAAAGAGGTATTATTATGAAAAAAAGATATTTAAAAGTATTGGGATTGTACACATTTACTACAGGCATCTCGTCTATCGTAATTAACTCAAATTGTGTATCTAATAAAATTCTGAGATTTATTTTAAGAACTGCATTGGGTTATGGCATTTTCGCGTATAGTTTACATTTTTTAGCACAACGTAAACATTAACTATAACTAAAGGTGAATAGCTTTATATCGCCCTAGGTACAGGGCGATATTTTTATTAGAAATTTTATTATAGAGATACACAATACATAGATGAATTAGTATAATGTATTATTATAAATGTTGAGTTTAATTAAGGAGAGATCGCATGATACATAATAATAAAAATGTTCAAGATACACATGCAACAAAGACAATTGTTCAAAATATTGCCGGTCAAGTACAAATGAAAGAGGTTATGGCTGATAAAACTCCGAGTCGATATGCTTTAAAATCAATGATGGCCGGTTTTTTACTTTCAATTGTTACAGTGTTTATGTTAGCAATCAAAACCCAATTTGCTTCAACACATATTGACGGCTTAATCAATTTGATGGGTGCAATTTCATTTAGTTTAGGGCTAGTGCTTGTTGTATTAACTCATTCTGAATTACTTACAAGTAATTTCATGTATTTAACCGTCGGCTGGTATTATAAAGTTATAAGTATGAAGAAAGTGACGTGGATATTCATCTTTTGTTTCATAGGAAATATTGTTGGTGGATTTATACTATTCTTCTTACTTAAATTTTCTCATGTAATGACACCAGAGATGACCAATAGTTTAACGACACTAGTACATAAGAAAACAGTTGAATCTACATGGGTGAGTATATTAATTAAAGGTATATTTTGTAATTTCTTTATCAATATTGGCATCTTCATTTCTCTACAATTTAAAGAGGGCTTAGCTAAAGCGTTTTTCATCGCTTGTGGTGTGATTGTCTTTGTATTTATGGGTTATGAACACGTAGTATTTAACGCAGGTCTTTATGCAGGAATGATATTCTTTAATATCGAGGCATTGTCTTGGTTAGACGTGTTAAAGAATATTGTTTTTGCATTTATTGGTAACTATATCGGTGGCGGTATATGTGTTGGTTTAGTTTACGCGTATCTTAATGGGAAACGTGATAGTTTAACTGAATAATTGGTTAAGCAGGTTCATATAGATGGATCTGCTTATTTTTAAAAAGATGGTTAAAATTGAAAATAACTTTAAATATAGTCTGACCTTCTTAAGCTTAATCAATGGACGTTCATTTGATTAAAAGTTAGCCTATTATTCAAGTAGAATGTTAGATTTGGGGGAGTGAAATTATGCCAGAGACAAATATAAGAATTGCTAACTTGGGAGATGCAGAGGAGCTACATCAATTAATGTATGATGCTTTCACACCATTAAGAGAGCTAGGAATTGATTGGCCTTCAGTCAATGCAGATTTAGAAATGGTTAAAAATAATTTAGAAAACAATACGACCTTTGTTATGGTAAAGGATAATGAAATTATTTCCACAATTACTGTACGTTATCCTTGGGGCAGTGTGAGAAGTATTTCTGGATATCCTTTTATATGGTGGTTTGCGACTAAACCATCTTATGATGGTCAGGGCTATGGTAGTCAATTGCTACGTTATGTTGAAGAGGATTTTTTAAGAGATACATTAAAAGCGGCAGCTGTAACTTTAGGTACCTCTGCAAGACTCCATCCTTGGTTACTTAAAATTTATGAAAAAAGAGGCTATGAAAAATATGCTGAACATGAAAATGATGATGGTGATTTAGGAGTCATAATGCGTAAAATTTTAATCCCTGAACGTTTTGAAGAACAAATATTAGGGCAACCACCATTTTAAGACAACTATGAGTATCATTGTCTAAGTATTAAAAGTCTTTATTAGTAAAATAAAAAACTCCTTATAAAGTAGACATTTCAAAGTGAATACTTTATAGGGAGTTTTTTATATAATTATTCTTTTTTACTTACTTTGTAATCAATAAGGTAAATTGATTCAGGAGTGACATTGAAAATTTTAACTTTACTACTTACGCCATCAATTTGATCATTGTACGTAATATAACTATTTGGAATGTCTCCTTTAGACTTTTCTAAAATTTCATTGGTAACTGATGCACGTTGTTTTTCACCAAAAGAGGTGTTTAATTTTTTAATAAGTTGAGTGACTTCTTTATTATTATAATGTCCTTTATTGAGTGCACCGTTAGGCAAATATGCAGTATTGAAGAAATAGCCAGTATCTCCTCGAGGTATAGTTAAATAACTATACATAGACACATCCCAAGCTTTTGGATCTTTAAGGTAACCATCTATATCATCTACATTACGTAACTGAATATCAATATTAGCTTTTTTAGCTTCTGATTGGATCACTTGGCCAATTTTAGGTAATTCTGGACGACCATCGTATGTGACCATGTTGATTTTAAGTGGATGTGACTTACTAAATCCTTCTTGTGCTAATAATTTTTTAGCCTTTTCAATATCTTGGGGTTGAACTTTATCGTTTTTCACATTTTTTAATCGATCATTAAATGGAGTTGAGGCAGGCTTAGCATAATTTTTAGAAATGTTTTTAGCGATTTCTTTACGATTAATAACCATGTCGAATGCTTCTCGAACATTTTTATTAATCTTTTTACTTTGATGATTGTATAACAGTAGATGTGTTCGGAAACCTGACGTACTTTGGATATTAGCTTTCTTAGAATTTTTTACATCACTTATACGATCGATAGGAACATCTGTGGTTAAATCCGATTTACCAGATAATAAGTTATCAACGCGTGTATTACCATCTTCATGATAAGTGACATTTACTTTATTGAGTTTTGGTTTTCCTTGCCAATAATCTTTGAACTTTGTGAGTTCAAGCTTCTGTGCGCGTTTATAGTTATCTATTTGGTATGGACCTGTTCCGACTGGTTTGTCGGTAACTTTACTTTTGGCTTTAGTATCATAAATTGCCGCAAACGGACTGGCTAGTTCTGATTTTAATTCTGGATAAGGTTCTTCTGTAGTAATCGTCACTTTTTGACCTTTAGCAGAAATTGATTTAATAGGTAATGAACCCTTTAATAAATCACTTTTTTTCATTCCCTCCTCTAAACTTGATTTCACAGCATTCCCAGTCAATTTATGACCATTTTGGAATTTAATATTATCTTTTAATGTCAATTCGAGGGTGTTATCAGATTTTTGATGTGTGCTTTTAACTAGTAATGGTTTAACTTTACCGTCTTTTGACATTTTGAAAAGTGACTCCAAAGCACCTACTTTAACAGGAATATCGGTTTCATAGGGGGCGATTGATTTTGTTTTTAAGGGAATTTCAACATTTAATGTATTTTTATCAGAGTTTGATTTCCCTCCACAACTTGCTAAAATAAAAGATACTAATATGTTAAGGATTAAAATTTTCTTCATTAAACAAGTCCTTTCTTAACATGAACATTGAATTTATTGAAGCAACTTATGTCTAACATTAAAAGTAACATTTATTTAGTATTTATGTTTGAAGTGATTGCGTTATGATGTTAAACCTTATTATTTTTAATTTTAGACATATTTGTTAACTACCAATATATTAATTATATAACTTATAAAGAAAAATTTAAAATTTTCGTCAGATTTAATGATATGACATTTATTATGAGGAATTCCCCTCATGTTTGAGATAAGGGTATTCCCTACTTTTCAAAAATAATGTGAATAAAATCACAATTAATCAAAAAATTATTATACAATGCAGATGAAAGGATTGGTAATAGTGATAGGTAATATCTTAGTGGCACACGGTATGAGGAAAGGTCAACAAAATGAGGCACTAGAGGAGTTTATTACTACACTTTTAAAAGATGAAGATTATCATTATGAGCTTGCATTTTTAGAAAGTGATACGCAAAATCTTGAATTGACTATGGAAAAAATGATTAAGCAAGGTGTGACACGATTTAGAATTGTACCCTTACTTATATTCAGAGCGATGCACTATATAGGCGACATACCTGAGATTTTAAAAAGCATGAAAGAGAAATATCCTCATATTAATAGTGAAATGAGTGAGCCACTTGGTACGCATCCTTATATGAAGGATTTAGTTGAAAGAAGAATGGCAGATGTAGACTTACCAGCTAATGCGAATGTAGCAACAGTCATCATTGCACATGGTAACGGTAGTGGTCGTTTCACAAAAGCCCATGAAGAATTAAAAGAATTTGTGAAAAGTATTGATTCAAATAAACCAGTATACGCGAGAGCACTATATGGTGTAATGACATTTAAAAATGATTTGGATGAAATATCTAAAAAATACGATGATTTAATCATCGTACCGCTATTTTTATTTGATGGCCGTTTAGTTAATAAAGTTAAACGTTTAATATCAGAAATGGATATTCATTGTAATCTTCATATTACACCATCTATTAATTTTGACCACATTTTAAAATTAATTATTCGCGCACGTATAGAACAATTAGCTGTATAAATAATCACTAAATACTTAGCTTCCTTAGTTTAGACTCTTTTACCAATCCTTTAGTAATAAATTATAGATTAATTTTTACATTAGAGGAGCATAGATATGTCTAAACAAAAATTAGTAATGATTGGTAACGGTATGGCAGGTATACGAACTATAGAAGAACTGATTAGTCGAGATGCGAATCGCTATGATATCACAGTAGTCGGTAAAGAACCTTATCCAAACTATAATCGAATTATGTTATCCAATATTTTACAAAATAAAATGACTGTCGAAGAGACGATTATGAACAGTTATGAATGGTATGAAGAAAATCATATTACACTTATCAATGATGACCCAGTTGAAAAGGTAGACCGACAATCTAAAAAAATTATTACACAAAAAGGTATAGAACTAGAATATGATATTTGTATTTTCGCAACAGGTTCTAAAGCTTTTGTGTTACCCATTGAGGGGTCTAACTTACCGAGTGTTATCGGGTGGAGAACGATACAAGATACAGAACAAATCATCGATATCGCTAGTAAAAAGAAAAAAGCTATTGTCATCGGTGGTGGGCTACTTGGATTAGAGTGTGCACGTGGTTTATTAGACCAAGGTATGGATGTCACAGTACTTCATCTTGCTGAATGGTTAATGGAGATGCAACTGGATAGAAAAGCTGGCGATATGTTGAGAGCGGATCTTGAAAAGCAAGGCATGAAATTTGAATTGCAAGCCAACTCAAAACGCATTATAGGTCATGAGGATGTTGAAGCTGTTGAATTAGCGGACGGACGTGTGATTGAGACAGATTTAGTCGTTATGGCTGTAGGAATTAGACCTTATACAGAGGTGGCTAAAGATGCTGGATTAGATGTTCAAAGAGGTATTGTAGTCAATGATTTTCTACAAACGTCCGATTCAAATATCTATGCAATTGGAGAATGTGCTGAACACAATGGTAAAGTTTATGGTTTAGTTGCACCACTTTATGAACAGGGTAAAGTTCTTGCTGACTATTTAACTGGAAATGAAACAGAAGGTTACAAAGGTTCAACAACTTTCACTTCTTTAAAGGTTTCTGGTTGTGATTTATACAGTGCTGGTCAGATTGTTGAAAATGATGACATACACGGTATCGAGATTTTTAATAGCATTGACAATATTTATAAAAAGGTATATTTAAATCAAGGACAAGTTGTAGGAGCAGTACTTTATGGAGATACAGATGATGGATCTCGATTTTATAATATGATGAAGAAACATGAATCCCTCGAAGATTATACGCTTGTCTCATTATTACACAAAGGTGATGATACAGGTTCAGTTTCAATTGCTGATATGGCAGATGATGAAACAATTTGTGGTTGTAATGGTGTCAATAAAGGTACGATAGTGAACGCTATTACTAAAGAAGGTCTTACATCTGTCAATGAAGTAACCCAATCTACTAAAGCAGGTAATTCATGTGGTAAATGTAAAAAACAAATAGGAGAAATACTTCAATATACACTCGGGGATGACTTTGTAGCTGCTAAACCTTCAGGAATATGCAGTTGTACAGAACTTACTAGAGATCAAATTGTGACTCAAATCAGAGCTAAAGGTCTTAAAACATCCAAGGAAGTAAGACGTGTGTTGAATTTTAAAGATAAAAATGGATGCCCTAAATGTCGTCCTGCAATTAATTATTATCTAAATATGGTATATCCATTGGAGCATCAAGATAAACAAGACTCTCGATTTGCAAATGAGCGTTATCATGCCAATATACAAAATGATGGTACATTTTCTGTCATACCTCAAATGAGAGGAGGCGTAACAGATCCAGACCAGCTTATCAAACTTGGAGAAGTTGCTAAGAAATACAATGTGCCACTCGTAAAAGTAACAGGATCACAACGTATTGGATTATATGGCTTAAACAAAGAAGAATTACCTAATGTATGGAAGGATTTAGGGATGCGTTCAGCTTCCGCTTATGGTAAAAAAACGCGTTCTGTAAAAAGTTGTGTCGGAAAAGAATTTTGCCGTTTTGGTACACAATACACAACTCGTCTAGGTATTCGTCTCGAAAAAACTTTCGAATATATTGATACACCTCATAAGTTTAAAATGGGCGTCTCCGGTTGTCCTAGAAGTTGTGTAGAATCTGGTGTGAAAGACTTCGGTGTCATCTCAGTTGAAAATGGATACCAAATATATATTGGTGGCAATGGAGGTACTGATGTTACAGTCGGACAATTACTAACAACAGTAGAAACTGAAGATGAAGTCATTCAATTATGCGGTGCTTTAATGCAATATTATAGAGAAACTGGTATTTATGCCGAGAGAACTGCACCGTGGATTCGTCGATTAGGTTTTGAAAATGTGAAAGAAGTTTTATTAGATAAAGAAAGACAAGAAGAATTATTTAATAGAATTATGGAAGCGAAAAAAGCTATAGAAAATGAACCATGGCAAGCCATTGTAGAAAATAAAAATGCACAAAAAATCTTTGAAGTTGAGAAGGTGTAAGAGATGAAAGCAATGGAAAAGGTGAAAGTTACAACATTAGATGCGTTAACACCACTTATAGGTAAAAAAGTCATTGTAGATAATAAAGAAATTGGAATATTTCTTACTGAAAAGGGAGATGTTTACGCTGTAAGTAATATCTGTCCGCATAAAAAAGGTCCATTGTCTGAAGGGACTGTAAGTGGAAATTATGTTTACTGTCCTTTACATGACCAAAAAATAGATTTGTTATCTGGAAAAGTACAAGAGCCAGATTCAGGTTGTGTCCAAACCTATACTGTTGAGGTTATCGATAATGAGGTTTATATATGTCTTTAAAATCAATGGGAAAGGTATATTTAATTGGGGCAGGACCTGGTAACCCTAATTTATTAACTAAAAAAGCAGAACGTATCATTAGAAATGCAGATGTCATTCTCTATGATCGTTTAGTCAATCCTCTTATTCTACAGTATTCAAGTTTTCAAACTGAACTGATTGATGTAGGGAAAAAACCTTACTGCAAACACATTCAACAAGAGGATATCAATCTAAAAATAGTTCAAATGGCTGAAAAATACCAATGTGTTGTACGCTTAAAAGGTGGAGATCCTGCTATATTTGGCAGGGTTACTGAAGAAATTAATACTTTAAAATCATATGGCATTGAACATGAAATTATACCAGGCGTGACATCAGCAAGTGCCGCAGTAGCTTCTCTCAATATAGGATTAACTATGAGAGGAATAGCGCCTAGTGTAACTTTTTCAACTGGACATTTTAAAGAGTCTACTAATAAAGATATTGATATAAGAAATTTAATGAATGGTGGAACTTTGGCCATTTACATGGGAATTAAACGACTAGGTGCAATCATCGAACAAATTAAAAATTATACTAGTGAAGATTATCCAATAGCTATCGTTTTTAATGCTACTTGCTATAATCAAAAAGTGATTACCGGGAAGTTAAGCACGATTGAACAACTATTAAATGAAGATAATTCAGAGGGACAACCGGGAATTTGTATATTAGGTCCATTAGTGAATGAAATAGATAAAATGGTACTGGATAGCACCATGGAAGATGTCAATCATATTTTGTACGTGATTAATGGAGATAAAGAGAACGCTATGTTAAAAGCTGAAGCATTGTATGAAGAAGGGAAGAATTGTTTACTCAATTTTGATAACAGTTACCACCATACTCAACAAGTATTATACAAAAATATAATAGACCAACACGATATTAGTTATATTCAAGCATAAATAGAATTAATTTTGATACTCCTCGGAAGCCTGGGGCGACAAATTGGATTCACTCGAATTCAATATTGTCGTCCCTTTTTTTAGGGATTAAAACTATTCAATTAGGTATTTCCCTAATATTAAAACTTTGTGAAAAAATGTACAATCATTGTGAACACGAATACTACGATATAAATGCGAAATGATAAAAGCATTCAAAGTGGAAGGATGTCATTAATGGGAAAATTTGGATTAAATTTCTTTAAGCCTACTGAAAAGTTTAATGGAAATTGGTCAGTTTTAGAGCAAAAGAGTAGAGAATGGGAGAAAATGTATCGTGAAAGATGGAGCCATGATAAGGTAGTTAGAACGACTCACGGCGTCAATTGTACTGGTTCATGCTCGTGGAAAGTATTTGTTAAAAATGGAGTGATTACTTGGGAAAATCAACAAACTGACTACCCAAGTTGCGGACCTGATATGCCGGAATTTGAACCTCGTGGATGTCCAAGGGGCGCTTCATTTTCATGGTATGAGTACAGTCCTCTAAGAGTAAAATATCCATACATTAGAGGGAAATTATTAGATTTATGGACTCAAGCATTAGAGGAAAATAACGGCAATCGAATCGCAGCATGGGCCTCTATAGTAGAAGATGAAAATAAAGCTAAAGCATATAAAGAAGCTCGAGGAAAAGGTGGTAATGTTAGAGCAAACTGGAGAGACGTTACAGATATTATTGCAGCACAAATTTTATATACGATTAAAAAAGATGGTCCTGACCGAATTGCAGGATTCACTCCTATACCTGCAATGTCTATGATTAGTTATGCCTCAGGAACAAGATTTATTAATCTATTGGGCGGAGAAATGCTTAGCTTCTATGACTGGTACGCTGACTTACCTCCTGCTTCACCTCAAATATGGGGAGAACAAACAGACGTACCTGAATCGAGTGATTGGTATAACACTGCTTACATTATCATGTGGGGATCCAATGTACCATTAACACGAACACCAGACGCACATTTTATGACTGAAGTAAGATATAAAGGGACTAAAGTCATTTCAGTTGCACCAGATTATGCAGAAAACGTGAAATTTGCTGACAATTGGTTAGCGCCTCATCCAGGTACAGATGCTGCAGTAGCGCAAGCTATGACGCACGTTATTTTACAGGAATTTTATGAAAATGAACCTAACGATATGTTTATCAATTATGCGAAGCAATATACTGATATGCCGTTCGTGATTATGTTAGATCAAGATGAAAATGGTTATAAAGCAGGTCGATTTTTACGAGCAAGTGATTTAGGTATTGATAGTGAGAATAGTGAATGGAAGCCAGTAATTTTTGATTGTGAAAGTCAACAATTAGTAGTACCAAATGGAACGATGGGCCAGCGTTGGGAAGAAGGTAAGAAATGGAATTTAAAATTAGAGAATGAAGATGGAACAAAAATTAATCCGGCTTTATCTATGGTTGAAGAAGATTATGAATTACAAACTATCCAGTTCCCATACTTTGATAGTAAGGGTGACGGCGTGTTTAAGAGACCTATTCCATCTCGCAAGATTAGATTGTCTAATGATCAAGAAGTATATATATCAACTGTTTATGACCTTATGGCGAGTCAATATGGTATTCAACGTTTTAACCATGAACTTGAAGCTCAATCCTATGATGACGTTAAATCCAAATATACACCAGCATGGCAAGAATCTATTACTGGTATCAATAGAGGATTAGTCATTCAAGTTGCTAAAGAATTCGCTCAAAATGCAATTGATACGGATGGACGGTCTATGATTATTATGGGCGCAGGCATTAATCATTGGTTTAATTCAGATACGATTTACCGTTCGATTTTAAATTTAGTAATACTTTGTGGATGTCAAGGAGTCAATGGAGGCGGTTGGGCACATTATGTAGGTCAAGAAAAGTGTCGACCTATTGAAGGATGGAATACTGTTGCCTTTGCTAAGGATTGGCAAGGACCGCCACGTTTACAAAATGGTACAAGTTGGTTCTATTTTGCAACAGATCAATGGAAATATGAGGAGTCAAATGTTGATCAATTTAAATCACCATTAGCTGAGAATATTAAGCATCAACATCCAGCAGATTACAATGTGACGGCTGCTCGATTAGGTTGGCTACCTTCATATCCTCAATTTAATAAAAATAGTCTGTTGTTCGGAGAAGAAGCCAAAGAGGAAGGAAACGACTCTAATGAGGCTATTCTTAAAAAAGCAATTGACTCAATAAAAAATAAAGAGACTCAATTTGCAATTGAAGATCCAGATTTAAGAAAGAACCATCCTAAAACACTATTTGTTTGGAGATCAAACTTAATATCCAGTTCCGCTAAAGGACAAGAATATTTCATGAAACATTTATTAGGCACACGGTCAGGTTTAATGGCTGAACCTAATGAAGATGATAAACCTTCAGAAATTAAATGGAGAGAAGATACTGTTGGTAAATTAGACTTATTAGTGTCATTAGATTTTAGAATGACTGCGACGCCTTTATATTCCGATATCGTTCTACCAGCTGCAACTTGGTATGAAAAACACGATTTATCTTCAACAGATATGCATCCGTTTATACATCCTTTCAATCCTGCGATAGATCCTTTATGGGAATCACGCTCAGATTGGGATATTTATAAAACTTTAAGTAAAGCAATTTCAGAAATGGCAAAGGATTATTTACCAGGAACATTCAAAGATGTTGTAACAACACCTCTAGGTCATGATTCTAAACAAGAATTAGGTTCTGAATTTGGAATTGTTAAAGATTGGTCGAAAGGTGAAATTGAAGGTATTCCAGGAAAAACAATGCCCAACTTTGCCATTGTAGAACGTGATTACACTAAAATTTACGATAAATTTGTCACGCTTGGCCCTTTACTTGAAAAAGCCAACGTAGGCGCTCATGGAGTAAGTTTCAGTGTAAAAGATGAATATGAAGAACTGAAAAGCATGCTCGGTACATGGAATGATAATGATAAAAACTCGGTAAGAAATCATCGACCTCGAATTGACACTGCACGTAAAGTCGCAGATGCAATATTAAATATTTCCTCTGCGACTAATGGGAAATTATCACAACTATCTTATGAAGATTTAGAACATCAAACTGGAATGCCATTGAAGGATATCTCTCAAGCTCGTGCTTCAGAGAAGATTTCATTTTTGAATATAACATCACAACCACGAGAAGTAATTCCAACGGCGGTATTTCCAGGTTCAAATAAAAATGGTCGAAGATACTCTCCTTTCACAACTAATATTGAGAGACTCGTACCATTTAGAACATTAACAGGTAGACAAAGCTATTATATCGATCATGAAATATTTCAACAGTTTGGAGAAAGCTTACCCGTTTATAAACCAACATTACCACCAATGGTATTTGGAACACGAGATAAGAAGGTTAAAGGTGGGAAAGATGCTTTAGTACTTAGATATTTAACCCCACATGGTAAATGGAATATTCATTCAACTTATCAGGACAATGAACGTATGCTAACGCTATTTAGAGGTGGGCCTGTAGTATGGCTATCAAACGAAGATGCAGAAGAACATGACATTAAAGACAATGATTGGTTAGAAGTGTACAACCGAAATGGTGTTGTAACCGCGAGAGCTGTAACATCACATCGTATGCCTAAAGGAACAATGTTTATGTATCATGCACAAGATAAACATATTGAAACACCTGGTTCAGAAATCACAGATACTCGTGGAGGCTCTCATAATGCACCTACTAGAATTCACCTAAAGCCTACACAATTAGTTGGAGGTTACGCTCAAATTAGTTATCACTTTAATTACTATGGTCCGATTGGAAACCAAAGAGATGTATATGTTGCGGTAAGAAAAATGAAAGAGGTGAATTGGCTTGAAGATTAAAGCGCAGATAGCAATGGTACTGAACTTAGACAAATGTATTGGATGTCATACATGTAGTGTGACATGCAAAAACACTTGGACTAACAGACCTGGTGCAGAATATATGTGGTTTAATAATGTGGAAACGAAGCCAGGTGTTGGCTATCCTAAGCGTTGGGAGG
This sequence comes from Staphylococcus capitis subsp. capitis, assembly GCF_040739495.1. NCBI lineage: Bacteria > Bacillati > Bacillota > Bacilli > Caryophanales > Staphylococcaceae > Staphylococcus > Staphylococcus capitis. The sequence continues at coordinate 508,537 of NZ_CP145263.1, forward strand.
ATCAAAGCCATTATAAAGGTGGTTGGGTGTTAAATAAGAAAGGTCAACTTGAATTAAAATCTGGAAATAGATGGTCAAAAATTGCTTTAGGTAAAATCTTTTACAATCCAGATATGCCTTTGATTAAAGATTATTATGAGCCTTGGACATATAATTACGAGCATTTAACTACTGCTAAGGAGGGGAAACATTCTCCTGTTGCTAAGGCACACTCTCTCATTTCAGGTGACAAGCTTGACTTAGAGTGGGGGCCTAACTGGGAAGATGATTTAGCCGGTGGACACGTTACAGGTCCTAAAGACCCTAACATTCAACAAATTGAAGAAGATATCAAATTTCAATTTGATGAAACATTTATGATGTATTTACCACGTTTGTGTGAACATTGTCTTAATCCAAGTTGTGTTGCTTCTTGTCCCTCAGGCGCAATGTATAAAAGAGATGAAGATGGGATTGTATTAGTTGACCAAGACGCTTGTCGAGGCTGGCGTTATTGTATGACAGGATGTCCTTATAAAAAAGTATATTTTAATTGGAAAACGAATAAAGCAGAAAAATGTACGTTTTGTTTTCCTAGAATCGAAACGGGCATGCCAACAGTGTGTTCTGAAACATGTACAGGTAGAATGAGATACCTAGGTGTGATGTTATATGATGCAGATCGAGTGCAAGAAGCGGCTTCTGCAACTAATGAAGAGGATTTATATGAAAAACAACTAGACTTATTTTTAGACCCATTTGATGAAGAGGTGATTGCCGAAGCCGAAAGAGAAGGTATCAGTCATGAATGGATTACTGCAGCTCAAAATTCTCCAGTGTATAAATTAGCAGTGGAATATAAGATGGCTTTTCCATTACATCCAGAATTTAGAACGATGCCGATGGTATGGTACTGTCCACCGTTAAGTCCAATTATGAGCTATTTTGAAGGGCAAAATGCTGGAAATAACTCAGATATGATATTCCCAGCAATAGAAGAGATGCGATTACCTATTGAATATTTAGCTAATTTATTAACTGCTGGTGATGTAGCACCAATAAAATTAGGGTTACAAAAAATGGCGATGATGCGAAGCTATATGAGAGCGAAAGTGACCCAACAACCATTCGATGTGTCTAAGCTTGAACGATTGAATTTAACAGAAAGTCAATTAAATGACATGTATCGTTTATTAGGAATTGCCAAATATGAAGATCGTTTTGTTGTTCCAACTTCGCACAAAGAAACATATTTAGATACCTATAGAGCACAAGGTAGTCAAGGTTATGGTGGAGAATACTTTGGTGCAAATTGTGAAGGTTGTGGTGTAGCAGTTGGCTCAGGTAAATCAGGACAAGAGATATACAATGATAACTTCTATGGAGGGATTTTCCGTGATTAATCTTCAGAAATTAGCTCAATATCAAGAAAGTTTAGGTTACTTGGGCCAACAAATTAACTTTCCAGAAAAGTTAACCTTTCACCCTAATGTGTTTCAAGAAACAATTGAAGCATCTCACCCAGCATACGAAGATTTATGTGCATTTAGAGAAATAATAATGAATTATTCTTTGTCCGAAATTAAAGCAATTTATACAGACACATTTGATTTCAGTAAAAACTATCCTCTATACATGACATATAATCGATTTGATACTCAAAAAGAACGTGGGCAAATGTTAGCTAAACTTAAAGTGTTATATGAAATGTTTGGTCTTAAAATGATAGACAATGAATTATCGGATTACTTACCATTAATGCTTCAATTTTTGCAAGTAGCTCGCTGGGAAAATGATGTTCGTGCAGAAGACAATTTAAAATTAATCATCATGATTATTGAGGATGGAACTTATGAGATGGCTAATCATCTTGCTAAAAATAACAACCCTTATGCGTATGTCATCAAAGCGTTAAGACAAACTTTAAAAGCATGTATTGTTTCTAATAAAGAGGTGGGGAATCATGCTTAATCAATTTACATGGGTCATTTATCCTTATTTATGTTTAAGTATTTTTGTTATTGGACATATTGCTCGTTATAAATATGATCAATTTTCTTGGACGGCTAAATCAAGTGAATTAATTGAAAAGAAACAGTTAAAATGGGGAAGTTTGATGTTTCATCTTGGCGTGATTCCAGTATTCTTTGGTCATGTTGTAGGTTTGTTGATTCCAGCAAATTGGCTTGAATCTATAGGTGTTAATAATCACATCTATCACATAGGAGCAGTATATATTGGTAGTATTTTTGGTATAATAACATTGTTAGGAATGATACTTCTTACTTCAAGAAGATTAACTATTAAAAATGTTAGGAAACTTAGTTCAACTTCTGATATTTTCGTTAATATTTTATTAGTGATTATATTAATTATGGGTTGTTATTCAACAATTTTCACCAACGCAGTTCAACCTGATTTTGATTATCGTCAAACTATAGCGATATGGTTTAGACATCTGTTTATGTTTACACCTAATGCTGATTTTATGATTCACGTCCCTTGGTCTTTTAAATTGCACATTTTACTAGGATTTACAATATTTGCATGTTGGCCATTTACAAGATTAGTCCACGTATGGAGTGTACCGATTTCATATATGAATAGAAGATATATTATTTATCGCAAGAATAAAGTTTGATGACGAGAGGATGGGAAAATTGAGACCAGAATCCTTATTAAACAATCAAAGTTTACAGAATAATTTAGACCGATTGAGAATAGATGGTGGTTATGATTTTGGGGGGATTGCGATGTATGAACGATCGCTTAGATCATCGCCAATCAAATGGAAATATGTTTCAGGTAATACGAATGAACGATATAAGTTAATTATATTAAGAAAAGGAAGAGGTTTAGCTGGGACTGTAATGAAAACTGGAAAACGCATGGTAATTGCTGATGTAGATACAGCACTAACTCAAGCAGAGAAAATTGCCTTTCCAATTATTTTGAATGAATCGTTAACAGCTGTTGTAGCAGTTCCACTTTGGCTTGACCATCAAATGTATGGAGTATTATTGTTAGGTCAAAGAAATCATCATCCTCTGCCACAGTCTTTAGAACAACTTGATATTCAAAGTCAAATAGGGTTTTTTACAGAAACGAATTAGGTGAATAGGATGCTAAATAAATTTGAATTAAATGTAGAAGACTTGTTGCATAAATATTATGATACTACGACTGAAAAGATTGTCTTTGTCGATCGTCTTGGTAAAATTATTGCAATGAACGGAGCTGCTAGAGATATATTATCTGAAGAAGATAATTATAAAGCAATGACGCATGCCATTTGCAATCGCTGTGAAGGATATTCCAATGAATATGATTTACAGTCATGTGAAGAATGCTTTTTAGAAGCGAATCATTTGCAGAAATCAAACTTCCAAGTATTTATGAAGACAAAGGACAATAAAATAGAACCTTATACAGCTACTTATCAAACTATTGATGATGAAAGAGGAATTAGTGCTTTTACTTTGCAAAATGTTTCTCCACAAATTGAAAGACAGGAGAAAATGTATCAACAGAAAATGCTTCACAAATCTATACAAGCTCAAGAGAATGAAAGAAAGCGCATTTCTCGTGAGTTACATGATAGCGTGATTCAAGAAATGTTAAATATTGATGTTGAACTACGACTATTAAAATACAAGTTTCAAGATGAAACAGTTGTTGAAAGTACGCAACAAATAGAAGGTTTAGTGTCGCAACTCATTGATGACATTCGTAATCTATCAGTGGAACTACGTCCTTCGTCATTAGATGATTTAGGCATAGAAGCCGCTTTTAATTCCTACTTTAAGCAATTTGAAGAAAATTATGGTATTCAAATTAATTACCATTCCAATATTAAAGGATTACGGTTTGATAATGAAGTTGAAACTGTTGTCTATCGTGTGATTCAAGAAGCGGTTCTAAATGCGTTAAAGTACGCAGAAGTAAATGAAATAGAGGTTCATATTAGTAAAAATGAACATCGCTTGTTAGCGGAAGTAGTAGATAGAGGTAAAGGTTTTAATTTGGATGACAAGCCCAGAGGATCAGGACTAGGCTTTTACGGTATGAGAGAGCGTGCGGAATTAGTAAATGGAAATATTAATATTGAATCACACCTCAATAAAGGAACCATAGTCACACTAGACATACCTATTTAAAATAGTGGGGGAATGAATGTGAAGATCGTTATAGCAGATGACCACGCTGTAGTAAGAACAGGATTTTCGATGATATTAAACTATCAAGAAGATATGGAAGTTGTCGCAACAGCAGCTGATGGTGTTGAAGCATATCAAAAGGTTTTAGAGTATAAACCAGATGTTTTAATTTTAGATTTGAGCATGCCACCTGGTGAATCAGGGTTAGTCGCTACAAGTAAAATTTCAGAAAGTTTTCCAGAAACTAAGATTCTTATTTTAACGATGTATGATGATGAGGAATACCTATTTCACGTTTTAAAAAGTGGAGCGAAAGGATATATTTTAAAAAATGCACCTGATGAGCAATTAATTTTAGCTGTAAGAACAGTATATAAAGGAGAAACATATGTAGATATGAAGATGACCACTTCTTTAGTAAATGAGTTTATTAATCAATCTCATCAGGAAGAAGTGAGTTATTCTTCAGATCCCTTTAAGATATTATCAAAAAGAGAACTTGAAATACTACCGCTTATTGCAAAAGGTTATGGTAATAAAGATATAGCTGAAAAGTTATTTGTTTCAGTGAAAACAGTTGAAGCACATAAAACACACATCATGAATAAACTCAACCTTAAGAGTAAACCTGAACTTGTTGAATATGCACTAAAAAAGAAATTACTCGAGTTTTAAAAACATATTGTTGATTAATCAAGTCCTAAAAGATGATAAGCTCATCATTTTTTAGGATTTTTTTGTGTTTTAAAATTAGCATGTATCATATGATGTTTATTTTTTAGAGTTAACTATTAATACTTTTTATAGGGAAAAAGCTGAGTATATTAAGGGTAAATCCTTATGTTCATTTTTTCACAATAAAACTAAAATAAAGTTGTAATTAGTACTATGTCTATTCCCGTATGTATTATTTATAGATTTCATTATTTTGACCTCTCTTAAAAATAGACATGGTACTAATCATTATTCTATCAACTTAATGAAGGTGAAAAAGAAATGAAAAAAGGAGTTTACCAGCTTACATTACAAACGTTTAGTTTGATAGTAGGTTTTATGGCGTGGAGTATTATATCTCCGTTAATGCCATTTATCACTCAAGATATTAAAATTTCTGCTAGTCAAATTTCTATTATTTTAGCTATACCTGTTATTTTAGGATCAGTTTTAAGAGCTCCTTTTGGGTACCTTACAAATATTATAGGTGCCAAATGGGTATTCTTTAGTAGTTTTATAGTGTTGCTATTCCCAATATTTTTCTTAGGACAAGCCCAAAGTACGACGATGCTTATAATTTGTGGCTTCTTTCTTGGAGTCGGTGGGGCGATATTCTCAGTAGGAGTAACTGCGCTACCTAAATATTTTACGAAAGATAAAGTTGGATTAGCTAACGGAATTTATGGAATGGGCAATATAGGAACAGCAATTTCATCTTTTTGTGCACCTGTTTTGGCAGGATTAATAGGGTGGCAAAATACCGTTAGAAGTTATTTAATCATTATCAGCTTGTTTGCAGTATTAATGTTCTTATTGGGAGATAATAAAGAACCTAAAGTCAAAGTACCGTTAATATCTCAAGTCAAAGTATTGGCTAAAAATTATAAATTATACTATTTGAGTTTTTGGTACTTCATAACATTTGGTGCGTTTGTGGCATTTGGATTATTCTTACCAAATTATTTAGTGCATCATTTTACTATCGATAAGGTAGATGCAGGGATTCGATCCGGTATTTTTATAGCTCTTGCAACATTTTTACGTCCACTTGGTGGCGTTTTAGGGGATAAATTTAATGCTGTGAAAGTACTCATTATAGATTTTGTAATAATGATTATTGGAGGTTTAATTTTAACTTTATTCGATGGAATCATCTATTTTACTATTGGTTGTCTAACTATAAGCGTTTTTGCAGGTATAGGTAATGGCCTCGTGTTTAAGTTAGTACCTTCTTATTTCTCGAAAGAAGCAGGCTCTGCAAATGGAATTGTTTCTATGATGGGAGGTTTGGGTGGTTTCTTCCCACCTTTAGTGATTACATTTGTCACAGGACTAACAGGTTCAAGTCATCTTGCATTTGGTTTATTAGTACTATTTGCACTTATTGCTTTAATCACAATGGTTCATTTATATAAAAAAGAGACTGTAATAGGTACAACACTCTATAGTGATTAATGATAGTTAATATGTAGATAAATAATTGTATTTAACATATTTTTGCATATTATACAGTAAAAACCCTCAACTTTTTTCAGAGTTGAGGGTCCTTTTATTATTATTGAATTGAAATTGTAGTAGCTTTGTCATCTTCATTGATTTGTTTAGGTAATGTGACATATAATACGCCATCAGTGTAATTAGCTACTATACCTTCTTTATCAATATCATCGAATTCAAAGCGTCTTTCTAATTCACCATTAGAACGTTCATTAAGTTGTGATTTATAATTTTCATTATTGATTTTTTTGTATGCTTTAATAGTTAAAATATGTTGTTCAAATTTAAGTGAAATATCTTCTTTGCTTAAACCAGGAAGTTCAGCTTCTAATACATAAGCATCATTTTTATCATAAATATTAGTAGGAAATGCTCTTGATGAAAATTGATTGTATACTTGTTTCCCTAAGTCTTTAAATAATTCGCTAGGATCATTTTTGAAGAAATTATTATTGAAAAAATCATTATTATTCATTAGAATTCACTCCTTAAAGTGTTAAATGAGTAGTTAGAATATATTAGAATAATTTTTCAACTACATTATATTAAGAGAGCGAAAAGAGGTAAAGTGATAACACTTAATAAAAAATAGGTATTCTATAAGTTTAGTAGGAATTAGGGGATAAAAAAAGTCAAAAATTGTACGAGAGAATAAGACAAAAGCTTACTATACATACTGATGTTATTAAATTGTGTCGTTAATGCTGAAGTTGAATTTGCCTAAGATTTTCAAAAAGTCTACTTTTGTCTTTTTCTCTACAAGTATCACTTTTCTATACTATTGTCAAAATTTTTAGATACAAAATTTTGCAAGTTTTCAATTAATTCTTTAGCTTCATCTTGATTAATATCGAATTCACTATAGACTTTCATTGATATTTCAGATAACGGTTTTTTAATTTCTTTACCTCGTTCTGTTAGTGAAATTTGAAGATTTCGTTCATCTTTTTCTTCACGACTTCGAACAACGTAATCTTTCTTTTCTAATTTCTTGAGCAGTGGTGTCAGTGTGCCTGAATCTAAAAAGACTCGCTCACCTAGTTTTTTAATATTAAGTTTCTCATCATTTTCGATCGCCATTAGTACAATATACCCTGTGTATGTTAGTTCATACTCTTTGAGGTAATTTGTGTACTTCTTTATGATTTCTTTTGAAGAAACATAAAATAAAAAACATAATTGTTTACTTAAATAACTATTCTCTACATACATTTAATCACTCCTTGTTAAAGTAACAATATTATGAAGTGTATGACTTGTCAAGTGCCGATTTCATCATTATAATCAAATTGTTTTAAATTAAATTTAGACGACATTTGAATATATTTTGTTTGATTTTGAAACTCAAATAAATACAGAATAAAGGAGTATTATCCCATGACAAGATTAAATGATTTCAATGAAGTACTTAACGGAAGAAAATCAGTAAAGGTATTCGATAGTGAATATAAAATTCCTCATGAAGAAATGGATGAAATGATTACTAAAGCTACAAAGGCACCTTCATCAGTTAATATGCAACCATGGAGAATTGCTGTTGTAGAGAGTGACGAAGGAAAAGAAAAAATCAAAGAAGCTTTTGGATTTAATTCAAGACAACTTACTACTTCTTCGGCTATGGTGATTATTTTCGGAGATTTACAAAATTACGAAAAAGCTGAACAAATTTATAATGATGCAGTAGACCAAGCCCATATGACAGAGGAAATTAAAACTCAAATGTTAGAATGGATTCTTCCTTATTATAAAAGTTTGTCAAGAGAAGGTATGAAGGACATTGTAAATATTGATAGTAGTTTAATGGCTATGCAATTTATGCTAACTGCTAAAGCTTATGGATATGACACAAATCCTATTGGTGGCTTTGATAAAGAAAATATCGCTAAGATTATTGGTTATGATTCAGATAGATATGTCCCAGTATTAGCAATTGCTATTGGTAAAAAAGCTCAAGAAGCTCATGGTTCTGTAAGATTACCTGTTCATGAAGTGAGAGAATATTTATAAAGTAATATTCATGAGATGAGAACATTTTGTTACAATGTTAAATAATCTCTTTTATATAACCAACTTTTAGTTCATACTTAATAAGATAAGTATAAAAGGAGTTTCTATCATGAGTAGAAAACAAGTCATTTTAAGAATAATTATTATATTAATCATTTCACTTATTTTAGCCATAGTATTTTTCTTTGGTCTAAAAAGTTATCAAGGTCATAAAAATATCGAACTTATGGATAGTTATATCAAAGAACATCATTTACAAGATAAAATTAAAAAGCAAGATAATTTGTATAGTGCTAAAAAAGGGATGTATTACAAAGAAATCGTTTTCAAAGACGAATCTAATGTCACTTATGTTATGCAACCAATTAGTACAAATAAAGGTATATTTGTAGAAGGCTTTGATAGTGAAACGAAGAAAAGCATAAAGAAAGCGAAACATAGTGATTTTGATAAAAATTATAAACCATCTAAATAAATAATTTAGAGTACACACGACTTCATGATCCACTTTGAAGTCGTGTGTTTTTTTACTATTATTAACATTTTTGACTTCAAGTCATAAATATTTTATTTATTAATAGCTTTAAAATTTAAGTAGCTATTTTAATATTATCTGATATAATTAAGTGATGTCAGATGAAGGGGAGTTTGCATTATGGCTCTATTCAAGAGAAAAATAAGTTTACCAACGCAAGTTATTATTGCTTTGGTACTAGGTGTCATCGTAGGACTTTTATTATTTGGACAAGATAATTTAGCAAATTATATAAAGCCTTTTGGTGACATATTCTTAAATTTAATAAAAATGATCATTATTCCGATTGTATTCTGTGCACTTGCTTTGTCTATATCGAATTTAGGGGATTCGAAAAAGGTAGGCAGTTATGGATGGAAAGCAATCCTTTACTTTGAAATTATAACGACAGTTGCTATTGGGTTAGGTATTATAATTGGTAACCTGTTCAAACCAGGTGCCGGATTAGATTATAATAAACTACCTAAAGGTGACATTTCTAAATATCAATCTTCTGCACATTCAGCTGAACAAGCTTCTACATACGGTAATCATTTAATTGATACTATTGTAAATATTGTGCCAACCAATCTATTTGAATCATTAGCTAAAGGTGATTTATTACCAATTATATTCTTTGCAGTATTCTTTGGTTTAGGTCTCGCAGCAATAGGAGAAAAAGCTGAACCAGTTAAAGGTTTTCTAAGTGGCACATTAGAAGCAGTGTTTTGGATGATTAATAAAATCTTAAAACTTGCTCCAATAGGAGTATTTGCATTTATATGTACAACTGTTATGACATTTGGAGTATCAGCTTTAGTTCCATTATTAAAACTTTTATTAGTAGTAGTTGGAGCAATGATTTTCTTTGTTGTAGTTGTATTAGGAATTGTTGCTCGAATGGTTGGAGTTAGTATCTTCTCAATCATGAAAATTTTAAAAAGCGAGTTGTTACTAGCATTTTCAACTTCAAGTTCAGAAGCAGTATTACCAGTTATTATGAAGAAAATGGAAAATTTTGGTGCGCCAAAAGATGTAACCTCATTTGTTATTCCAATAGGTTATTCATTCAACTTAGACGGATCCGCATTATATCAATCAATTGCAGCATTATTTGTAGCTCAAATGTATGATGTACATTTATCGTTAACAGAACAAATAGTGTTAATGGCTACGTTAATGATTGCTTCTAAAGGTATGGCTGGGGTTCCAGGTGTTTCTATTGTAGTTTTATTAACAACATTAGGCTCTATGCACTTGCCAGCACAAGGTCTTGCATTAATTATCGGAATTGACCGATTACTAGACATGGTTCGCACATGCGTTAACGTAATGGGTAACGCTTTATCAACGATTGTTGTTGCGAAATGGGAGAAGGTATACGATAAAGAAAAAGGCCAAAAGTATCTTAATTCACTATAAAAATCTATATCTGACATTTTTTTTTTAGCGAATCTTAAAACTTAAGTTTTTAGATTCGCTTATGCATTTGTCGCAAGACAAATGAAAACAATATACATAAATAAATTAAAAAGACCTTGAGTTGGGGAATATTATTCCACTTCAAGGTCTTTTCAATTCTTTCAATATTCGTTTACATGCCGTGGTTCATGCCTTTCATATCATGAATTTTAGACATTAAACCATGAGGTACATCATCGTGTTTTACTTTTTTAACTTTTGTGATTTTTCCTGACTTTTCATCTTTAAAGATCATTACAAAGTCTTCTTTTTTTACAGAAACATTAGCGTTCGAAGGTAATTTAACATTCTTTTCAATTTTTTCATCTTTTTCGCTAATCATTTTATCTATAGTAGTACTATTTTTCATAATACCGTAATATGTATCTTTTTTACCACCTACCATCATCATAATGACAAGTACGATACACAGCACAAGCATAATTGCGATAAGTCCAAAACCTAATGCTTTTTTATTTTTCATAGTTGAATAAAACTCCTTTATTTATGTTACTTCATTTATACAGAACTTGAGATTACATTGCAATCATATTTTCAAAAATCACGAAATAAAACACTTTCAAAATTCATAAAATTATAATATTTAAAACGTAAAACTTGGCTAATGTATAAACTATTTTAGTATTTTAAAATATTCGGAATAGATAACTAAATTGAAAATACGTCTTTATTATTCTCCTTACAATTTATAGTAAACCTTACTGGTAAGGGCACCAATATACAGAGTTTCTTACAAAAGAAATTTTAAATACAAATAGGGAGAGGAACAAATCAATGTCATTGTCCTCTCCGGTATCTTTTAAAATATTAAATTTCAATTGTGATAGGAGTATCTAACTCATCATCATTCATTAATTTAATTGATTTAGGAATTACTTTTAAGACGCACAATTCTGGATCTTGTTTAGAATCGAAGAATGTCTTATCTTGTGTTTCCCATAACCAATCAATGACTTTCTGATCTTTAACTACTTCAATTTGAGCATCAATTTCAACAAAGCTATTATTAGTTGTCTCATTGTAGCCTAAAAGAATGTAAGCGTGTGGATTATCTTCAATTTCATCAACTTTTACTGAATTGATACTAGTTTTAGTATATAAAGTTAAATCATCGTTATAGAAAACCATATATCTACTATTAGGTTTGTTATTATAAGCAGTTGATAATACGCCAACTTTAGAAGTTTCTAATACTTTTTCAATTGCTTGAGTTGCTTTTTGTTTATCCAAAATCATCATCTCCTTAATAGTTACTATATCCATTCATTGATGATGATAAACTCAGACACTTGTAACACTTAAATGGGTTTAAAACATATATATTTAACTTCATCATGCTTCAAAGTCATTTGGAATGGTTTGTTGTTTTCTTCTTGAATAGCTAATTCTGTTTTAGGGCGATTACATTTATCTAAATCTTCAAGTATATTACGTTCTATATATAATAATTCTTTGCTTTTAGGAAGTAGATTTTGGATTGAACCGTGCTCATTATTTAACGTTTTTATAATAATGAGGGAGTTCTTTTTAAATTATTTTTGAAAATGAACTTCTGTTTACTATCAGATAAATAACGATCATTGATTTTATTAAATAATAAGATATGATAATTTCCATCTTTACGGCTTATTAGATAGTTATTCCCAAGTTCTAAAGGTTCGTCGACAAATGAATCACCCATTTTATAAATGTGCATTAAAGGTAAAGGGCTACCATAATTGTTAAATAAAGCTATATATTGTGAGTGATCGTCGATAAGTTGATAACTTATGCCACCACCGTATCTCATAAGGGCGATAAGGTGACATACTAAATCTGATAACTGTAATGGATTAGTGCCATTATTAGTATACTTAAAACACTTAAGTGATAAATTATTGTATACAAAATTTGTAGTTGGAATTCCTGAATCTAGCATAAATTGCTTGTAATTTTCAAAATGAGTAGATGAATGATGATATGTCTTACGTTTGGTTAATAACAAATTTTTAGTTTCAAGATTCTCAATGTCAATGAAATAGTAATCAAAGTTAAGACGTTTCATTATATCGTAAGTTTGATCAATTGAAGGCGAATCACGAAGTAAACCTTCAACGGTAATACCATACCTAATTTCACGATTTTTATTTTTAATTTTTAAATGACATAAATGGATTTCGTTTACAGTCATATATTCTGAATTAAAAACAAGCATGAGCTTAACTAGCTTTTTATTATTCTTATAATCTTGATTGCTTTGTAAAAATGATAATATGATTTGATTAATTGCTTCAAATTGTTGCGTAGAATTAATTTGCATTGCTAGACCGATATCCATTTCGAATAACTTTTCAAAACAACGATTTAACAAATTAAGGTTAATATGACTAATTGCGATATCGTTAATATCTTGGATAAATACTACGGGTTGTGGCAAATAAGAGAAATCGATATCGTAGTACTCGTTAAAAACGAACTGGAATAATTTGTTAAAGTTTTCAAATCGGATAAATGCTTTAGAGCTTTTGGTATGATCTTTAGGATTAAATTGATTAAGATCTATCTCAGTAATTTCAGTTGCTAATTGATCATTAAATTCAAATTGATTGATTAAATCTTTGTAATCTAAAAAATGAGTTTGGCTAAAATCCATTACTGGATTTAATGAAATTTTAGAGATCATAGAACGGAATTGTTTGGGACTAAAGCCTAGATGATTTTTGAATTGATTAGTGAAGTTCGTATGACTACTAAAACCAGAGCGTTCAGAAATCGCATTGATTGAATCATCTGTAGATAATAGCAATTTTATGGCATAAATGACTTTTAAACTTGTAAAGTAATCTTTAAAGTTCATATTTAAGTAGCGAACAAATAAATTTGAACAATATGATTCAGAAATATTACAATAATTTGCAACTTCGCGTAATGATAACGTATCTGAAACTTTGGAATGAATGTAGCTAAGTCCTTGGATAAATACTGGATGATTGATAGCAACTTGAGGGATATATTTTTCCTTGTATCTTATCACTGTTTCCTTAAATAAAGTCTGAATAATTTTTGAAATAGCTTGAGTATCTTGCTCTTCTTCGCTCATATAATGATGAATCGATTGTAAAATAATATTTTTTACAAAACCGCTAGATTGAAGTAAATGTCGATCAAAATAACATTTGAAGAAATTTTCATCCTCACTATAGAAATAAAATACAGGAATAGAGAGCATAACCAAGTTCGAGGATTGATTTACATAAAAAATATCAGCTTGATTAATAATAGCAATATGATTATCTAAATCTTTAGTTTCACCATTAATCGTAATTTCTAGATGATTTGTAAGTGAGAACATTAAAATGATTCGATTGATATTTCGAGTTGGGGGTGAATGATACTGTTGATAAATATTTAAATGACATGTCATAATTCGGCACTGTGCTCCTTATAGAATAATAAATGTTATTATAATCGATTCGTCTTGAAATAGTAATAGAGAAATATAAAAATTTTTCCTTGTAAAGTTAAGCAACCAATCAAAAATTATAAGTAGTACACAACACAAATAATTATTTAGAAATATAGAGTTCTTATTTTGAAAATTTTGGATAGAGTGCAAACGAATTTTTTAGTACATAATAAATATAGATTTCGACCCAATTGAAATTCTAAAAAGAAGTTAATGTAAATTTTTAGACGATTTGCGATTAATTTTATAGTGAATTAATTTTTGGATGGAAATCGTAGCAATAAATGTACTATGTATGTTAATACATCAAGAATCAACAGCATAAAGAGAGAGACAACAAAGAATAGCACACATTTTCTATTATTTAATTGTTTAACTATACTAATAGAATAAACAACTAGAAAAATTCAGTTATACTTAATAATTTTCTCGAAACTTATTCATCAACCAACTCAAGTTAAGTCATCTAGAAAGAAATGACACCATGGAATAAGAAGAATGCATAACATCGAAGAATAAGATCAACAAGAATAAAATTCATTCTTCTCAAACATCAGGAATCAACATCAAGACTAATTAATGTTAAGACAAATTATTGAAACACATGAAATACTTACTATTTCAACAACAGGAATCAACATCTATGCACATTAAAGTATAATCGATCAACAACAATTGTTTAGTAGCAACAATTAGAAGATTTTTAATTAAAATTACTCTCCCCCGAAGTACTATTAAATTAAAGAAATATATTTCGTGTAGTGTCATGGTAAAGTTTTATATTTTATTAATTATCAGCTTAATGTTTTAATTATTCGAATGACATAGCTACAAGGCAAGATATTCCATTAGTGTTTTATTAACAAGCCTTAATGCTATTACAGTGTGAAACAACTTAGACAATTACTCTTTTTAGAAATAATATAACACGTACATTATTGCGAAAGACTTAGGTGTTTTCACCTAGGTCTTTTTTTAATTTAGTACTGTACTTTCTTGAAGGTATTTAATGTCATACTTATTAGCAAGTTGACTCAAATAACTTAGTAGGGTGTCCAATTCAATTTGATGATTCATAAAGTCATCCTTTAACATCAATGCCTTATGTTTTTCATTTTCAGTTGCTATATTTTTAAAATAACCCCACATGTGTTCATAGGCATTAATAATTGAGCCAGTTGTTGGAGAATGATTAATTGCTTCATTAATTTGAAATTGTACTTCTTCAAGAGAGGGTGATTCTTTTAGCAGTGCTCTAATTATGTTATAGGCATTTTGATCATGTAGTAATACGCGATATTTCTCTTCTCGCCAAAGCTTTTCTATTTTTCCACGTTCTTTCATTAAATTATTCACCTCATCTTATATTATTAGGGTTACCCGGAAGTTAAGTTTCTAAATTAATATGATTACTAATAAACGATTGATGAGCTATTGCGTAAAACTTTGGAACCGGTTACAATAAAGTTAAATAAATGGAACCGGTTTCTAAATAAGGAGGCTTATTTAATGAGCTATAAGAAATCTGCTGAAGATATATTACAAGCAATAGGTGGGGAAGAAAACCTTGATGCTATTGCACATTGTGCTACAAGATTAAGATTAGTTCTTAATGATGAAAGCAAAGTAGATGAAGAAACGCTAAATAATATGGATGTAGTAAAGGGAACTTTCTCAACTGGGGGACAGTATCAAATCATTATTGGATCTGGGACTGTTAACAAAGTATTTAATGAATTAGAGAAAATTACTGGCAAAGAGGCATCAACGACATCAGATGTTAAAGATAAGTCGACTAAAAATATGAATCCTTTACAAAAATTTGTGAAAATGTTGTCAGATATATTTGTTCCTATTATTCCAGCAATTGTAGCTGGTGGTTTATTGATGGGATTGAATAACATTCTAACTGCCAAAGATTTGTTCTATAAAGGACAATCATTCATTGATGTTCACAGTCAATTTGCTGGCTTGGCTGAAATGATAAACGTCTTTGCAAATGCACCATTTACTTTACTTCCTATTTTAATAGGATTTAGTGCAGCTAAACGTTTTGGGGGTAATCCTTTCTTAGGTGCCGCACTAGGCATGATATTAGTTCATCCTAGTTTAATGAGCGCTTATGATTTTCCTAAAGCAGTTGAAGCAGGGAAAGCTATTCCCCATTGGGATATTTTTGGATTACATATTAATCAGGTGGGCTATCAAGGACAAGTGCTTCCCATGTTAGTTGCTGCGTATATTTTAGCTACAATTGAAAAGTGGCTACGTAAAGTGATACCGACTGTTTTGGATAATTTACTGACACCATTGTTATCTATATTTGTTACAGCTTTTATCACATTTTTATTCGTTGGACCTATTACACGTCAATTAGGATATTGGTTATCAGATGGACTAACTTGGTTGTATGATTTTGGTGGGGCTATAGGAGGCCTCATATTCGGCTTACTTTATGCACCAATTGTAATTACTGGCATGCATCATAGCTTCATCGCAGTTGAAACGACCTTGATTGCTGACGCCACTAAAACGGGAGGTTCGTTCATCTTTCCAATTGCTACTATGTCTAATGTTGCTCAAGGTGGTGCAGCCATTGCAGCATTCTTTATAATTAAACATAATAAAAAACTAAAAGGTGTGGCATCTGCAGCTGGAATTTCTGCATTATTAGGTATTACGGAACCAGCGATGTTTGGTGTCAATCTTAAATTAAGATATCCATTTATAGGTGCTGTTGTGGGATCTGGATTAGGTTCAGCTTACATTTCATTTTTCAAAGTGAAAGCTATTGCACTGGGTACTGCAGGTTTACCAGGATTTATATCTATTAATCCAGCGCATGCAGGTTGGTTACACTATCTCATAGGTATGATGATTGCCTTTATTGTGTCAATCGTTGTTACATTTGTTTTATCGAAAAGAAAGACCTATAAAGCTGCAGCTAAATAATTAAAAAGTCCCGCTTGAATTTAAAATCAAATTCAAGTGGGACTTTTTATATAAAATATGATTTAAAGCTTTTGTTTACGCCATAAATAGATACTCACTATTGCAACAAGTATCAATGATATACCTACAACGATTACCCATGAAACATAACTATGGTCGTCTATAGGTAATGGTACGTTCATACCGAAGAAACTAAACACGAGCGTAGGAAGAGTAAGTAATACAGTAAACAGTGTTAATGTCTTCATTATTGTATTCATGTCGTTAGATAGTAATGAAGCATAAGATGTTGTAATACTTTCAAGGATACGTTGATGTAATTCGGTTGTTTCAATAGCTTGATTATTTTCGATTACTAAGTCTTCAAGTAATTCTTCATCTTCTTCAAAGCGTTTGATTGCAGGTAAACGAAATAGTTTTTTAATAATTGTATCATTACCTTTTAATGCCGCTAAGAAATAAACTAAGCTTTTTTCAACTTCCATAAGTTTAAATAATTGTTTGTTAGTAATGTTATTCTTTAAATCTTTCTCGATACGAATTCGCGATTTATTTAATAATCTTAAATTTCTATTATAGTGATTTGCAATTGTTAATAGAATTTCAAGTGCAAAGCGACTATGAAATTTTAAATTAATATCATCTTGTCTTGCAAAATTTTCAAGAAATTCATTTTCGGCATCACAAACGGTCATGATAATGCCATTACCTATAATGATACCTAGTGGAATAGTAACAAACGAAAGTACGCGACGGTTTGTAGAGTTGACAATAGGTAAGTCGATAATAATGAGTGAATAGCCAGTATCTTCGTCATATTCTATACGTGCACTTTCTTCAGAATCTAATGGGTCACGGATAAAGTCCTCTGGAATGTTGTAGATTTCCATTAATTCTTCAATTTCTTCACGTTCAGGTTCAACAACGTTAATCCAAGACGCGCTATGATCCACTTTAGTTTCAATAATTTCATTTGAATTTATACTTTCATGTTTATAAGCAGTAATCATAACTATAATTCCTTTCAAAGTCTTCTATATTCAATTTGATTAACAGTTAGATAGTATTTGAACGATTAAGTTAGGCATGATTCATTTTATATTTATATTCTGCCATAATTCGTAATGGTCCATTATAAACAATTTTATAAATATGATGTGTTAATTCATCAACTGAAATACGATTTGGGTCTAAAACCCAATATTTAATAGTATTTATTGTAGCGCCTGCGACATAGCTATGAAAATACATCTCTGGTATACCATCTATTTCATGATTAATACTCATATATCGATTCATATTTTGTTTAATTAATAAACTTATTTTCTCTTCAAGTTTACTTCGACGATCTAACTGTAGAATGATTTGATAAAAATCTAAATTATCATCTATATGTTGAAGGATTTTAGTAAGAACTCTATCTATAAAGAGTTCTGAAATATCTTCAACAGTGTCCCCATCTATTTGATTAAAATCCGTTAGATGAGCTAGCTCTGAAATACACTCATCTTCCATATCTGAAAGCAACATATATTTATCTTCATAATGTAAATAGAAGGTTCCTCTATTCACATCAGCTTCAGTTGTAATATCTCTAATCGTAATTTTATCGAGCTCTTTGTGTTGTAATAATGTTGTAAATGCCTTCTTAATGGAAGATTTTGTCTTTCTTATTCGCCTATCTTCTTTCAATTACATATAACCTCCCAATGATTTAATAGACAATTTACAACAAAGTGTTCAATAACAGACGTATTTTATTAAATTGATTATTGTTAAATTGTTCTTACCTATTATAATAGACAACGTAAAAAATATTCAACACATTGTTCAATAAAAAAGGAGGTCAATTCATGAATATCTTTAAAAGCAAATTATTATGGTTAGCACCAATTGCTGCGATTTTAATCTTAGTTATTTTTTCACTAGCATTTTATCCAGCATTTAATCCAAAACCTAAAGATTTACCAATTGCCATCGTCAATAATGATGAAGGTACAACTATTCAAAGTAATAAAGTTGATATTGGTAAGAAAATAGAAGATAAATTATTAGATAGTGATTCAGATAAAATTAAATGGATCAAAGTTGATAAAGAATCTGATTTGAAAAAAGGATTCGATAATGAGAAATATTATGGGGCAGTTGTATTTGAAAAAGACTTTTCAAAAAATGCAATGAGTAAAACTCAAAAAGTTGTTATGGATAGTAAAAAGTCAGAGATGAAAGAAAAAGTTGAATCTGGTGAAATTCCAGCACAACAAGCTCAAAAAATGAAAGAAAAAATGGGTAATCAAAGTGTTAACGTAAAACAAGCTAAACTTAAAACGATTGTAAGCCAAGGTTCAAATTTACAAGCATCAAACATTGTTACAAATATACTATCAGGTGTCGGACAAAACTTAAATAAACAAATTACTAAACAAGGTTTATCTACACTTCAAAAACAGAATGTAGATGTAAGTCCTAAAGATATCCAAGGCATCACTAATCCGGTTAAAGTTGATGATCACAAAGTAAATAAAGTTAAAGATCATCAAGGTGGCGGTAATGCACCATTCTTAATGTTTATGCCAGTTTGGATGGGCTCAATGATTACTTCAGTGTTATTATTCTATGCATTTAGAACTAGTAATAACTTTGCGATACAACATAGAATTATTGCATCTGTAGGACAAATGGTAACTGCAGTACTTGCAGCTTTCTTAGGCAGCTTTGCATATGTGTACTTTATGAAAGGTGTATTAGGATTCCATTTCGATCATCCTAATAGAGTTGCATTGTTCATTGCTCTAGCAATAATGGTATTTGTTGGATTAATACTAGGAATTATGGTTTGGTTAGGTATGAAATCTCTACCTATCTTCATCTTACTCATGTTCTTCAGTATGCAAATGGTTACTTTACCAAAACAAATGCTCCCAGAAGGAGATCAAAAATGGGCTTATGGATGGAATCCATTTACACACTATACTACTACGCTCAAAGAGATTATTTATATGAATAAAGCAATTGAGTTAAATAGTACAGTTTGGATGCTAATTGGCTTTATGATTTTCGGTATCATTTCAAGTTTAATCGCAGCAATAGTTAGAAAACATAGTACTAAACGTACTGAAATACCTTCATAATATGAAATAAACAGCGTTAGTTTATTATTAGCTAACGTTGTTTATTTAGTAGTTGATAAAGAAGAGTTGCTTCCAGAAGTATAATTTTAAAAGACAAGTTTAAGAGACGTTAGAGATTAAGGTTTCTTACTTGTCTTCTTTTTTGTCGAAATAGTGAAAAATTAGAATTGTTATTGTTAAGTGGAAATGTAAGCTATATTATTGGAAACAGGGCAAAATTTAAAAGCACTTATATGGGAGGTTTCAATGTTAGTACATAGTAAAATGACAAAGTACATGATTGCATTGATAGTTATAATATTAATGACATTGGTTCCAGCCTTTCAGCAACAAGCTTCTGCACATGCAACTTTAGAAAAAACAACACCGCAAGATAGAGGGGTTGTTAAAGATAAACCAGAAGACATACAGCTGGAATATAATGAGCCAGTCAATGCAAAATATTCAAATATAACTTTATATAATGATAAAGGTAAAAAAATAAGTGAAGTAAAACCTACAACTTCAGGATGGTCAAAAACTTTAGAATTTCCTGGAGATCAAATTGCTAAAGGGACAAATACAGTTGAATGGCATGCGATTTCAGCAGATGGTCATGAAGTGAGTAATAAATTTGAGTTTTCAGTAGGCAAGGTGACTGCTAAAAATGTTGATACCTCTGATTCTTTTTATGAACAACCAAGCTTTTGGTTTGGTGTATTTCGATACCTCACAGAAGGTGCAACGATTATTTTAGTTGGCTTGTTCTGGATGAATGGTATTGCTAAACGTCGAGGATTAAAGCAATTTAACATATTACCTAAACAGGTCGGTGTCGCATGGATAATGGGGATGTCGATTCTTATGTCGATACTCGTTTATATGATGACACTCACATCAGATGTGTTAAACGATATTTTATCTTTTAAAGCTAACGTCATTATGCAATTTCCATATATCATTAGTTCAATTGCGCTTATTGTATTATTTATATTAATGGTTCTTAAAGATATGGAAAAATTATGGTACTGGCTTGTGTCGTTAGCAATGATATTAGCTATAGCAATGTCTGGTCATGCGTGGTCACAACATGTGCCACTTTGGTCTATAGTAATTAGAACGCTACATTTAGCAGGAATGACACTATGGTTAGGCGCGTTAGTCTATCTGATTTGTTACGCTAAAAATGGACGTGGCAATCAATTAACAAATGTTAGACATATGCTTTTGAAAACGAATATTACAGCGGTAGCTTTATTGATAATTTCTGGTGTCCTGATGGCTATTGACGAAACAAATGTCTTAGCTATATGGAATAATATACAAGCTTGGACAGTATTTATCATTATTAAAGTGATTGGTACATTAATCATGATGATTTTAGGATTTTACCAAACGTACCGTGCTTTAGGTAAAAGAAATCATGTAAACAAAGTAACTCTATTTACAGAACTTATTATCGGCATTATTTTAATTTTTGCCGGTGTGATGATGAGTCAAATTAATATCCCAAGTTAAGGAGGAAAATCATGTTACGCAAATTGATATCAATGACAATTGTTTTATTTTTTGCGATTGGATGTTTTAAATACGCCGATGCGCACGTGACACTTAATCCCAACCAAAGTGAACCAGGATCTTATGACAAATATGATGTGAGGGTTCCAGTTGAGCAAGATAATAACACTGTCAAAGTTGAATTGAATGTCCCTAAAGGTGTCAACGTAGCAAACGTCGCACCTGTTGAAGGATTTAAGCATCAATTTAAAAAAGATAAGAAAGGCAATATCACTAAAATTACATGGAAAGCTACTGGTAAAGGAATAGGACCTAACGAGTTTATAGAATTTCCGATTGTAGCAGCTAATCCTGAAGATGAGGGCACATTTAAATGGAAAGCATATCAAACGTATGATAACGGTGATGTTGTAAAATGGACTGGTAAAGAAAATAGTGAACATCCTGCTCCAACTACTACTGTGAAAAAAGGTGCAAGTTCAAATGATAAAAAATCTGAAGCATCAACTTCAAATGGTGGAGGCTCAATCGCTTTATGGATTGTGTCCATCTTTGCAATAATTATTTCATTAGTTGCTCTATTTAAACATGCACGTAATAAAAAATAAAGAGCTCAAAAATTCCTAAAAAGTTTACTTTATCTTTTTAGGAATTTTTTGTAGTCATCTATATTCTTCGTGATTTTGTCACTTTAATATTTAGTAATATGTTCTATAATATAACCGTGAGGGAGGATTCATCATGCGTAGATTACTATATTCTTTTTTATTCTATATGATTATAGGACTATTAAGTGGTTTCTATTACAGAGAATTAACTAAAGCGCATCATTTTACGGGTGATACACAATTAGCATTAGTACATACTCATACACTTATACTCGGAATGTTTATGTTCTTACTTTTATTACCACTTGAAAAGGTATTTAAATTAAGTAGTTATTATTTATTTAATTGGTTCTTTATCGTCTATCATTTAGGTGTCATAGTGACAATAGGCATGATGACTTATAAAGGTACTTTACAAGTGATTGGTGCAAAATATTCACCAGAAGCTTTAGCAGGCTTTGCTGGTATAGGTCATACGGGAATGCTAGCAGGACTGTTATTATTATTCTTTTTACTTAGACAAGCAATTATTACTGAACCTAA
Source organism: Staphylococcus capitis subsp. capitis (assembly GCF_040739495.1). Classification (NCBI taxonomy): domain Bacteria; kingdom Bacillati; phylum Bacillota; class Bacilli; order Caryophanales; family Staphylococcaceae; genus Staphylococcus; species Staphylococcus capitis. The sequence continues at coordinate 531,063 of NZ_CP145263.1, forward strand.
GGATTAATTTTAACTCGTGAGTTTTTAATGACTCACGAGTTTTTTATGTAGTGCTAATATGAATATCTTCAATACGCATTTCACATATAGTATAATATTGATGAAATAAATGATAATAATTATCACTGGGAATTAATTAATATGCTTTACATATTATAGGAGGAAGCAATATGGAAGACGTTACGATTATAGGTGGCGGTCCAGCTGGCTTGTTTGCAAGTTTCTACTCTGGGTTGAGAGGGATGTCAGTTAGAATCATTGATGTGCAAGATAAGTTAGGTGGTAAAATGCAAATTTATCCGGAGAAAATTATTTGGGACATTGGTGGTGTTGCACCTAAACCGTGCTACCAGATTATCGAAGATATGATTAAACAAGGTTTACATTTTAATCCTAAAGTAAATTTAAATGAACGTGTTACTGATATACGTAAAGTTTCAGAAAGACATTTTGAAATTGAAACAAGTGAAGGGCACATTTATGAATCCAAAGCAGTTATTTTCGCTATTGGAGGAGGGATCATTAATCCAAAACCGCTTGATATTAAAGGTGCAGAACGTTATCAACTTACAAATCTTCACTATGTCGTTCAGTCATTTTCAAAATTTAGAGATAAAGATGTCCTTATTTCCGGTGGAGGAAATACTGCATTAGATTGGGCGCGAGATATTGCGAAAATTGCCAAAAGCGTAACGGTGATTTATCGAAAATCAGAAACAAGTGGTTATGAAGCTATGAATGGGATTCTTAAAGAACTTGGTGTACAATTACTGCCAAACACTAAAATTAAACAATTTATTGGAAATGACAATGATACACGTATTCATCAAGTGAAACTGGAGAATGTTGAGAGCGGTAAAATCGAAACTCAAGCTTTTGATGAAGTCATAATTAGTCATGGCTTTGATCATGAGAATCCACTACTCAAAGATTGTACATCACAATTTGAACTTTATGATGAATACCGAGTTAAAGGCTTTGGGAATACGACTACTAGTGTAGAGGGTATTTACGCATGTGGCGATATCGTGCACCATGATGCTAAAGTACATTTAATTGCGAGCGCATTCAGTGATGCTGGTAATGCTGCTAATTTAGCTAAGACGTACATCGAACCTCATGCAGCAACTGAAGGTTATGTATCAAGTCATAACGATATCTTTAAGGAGTCAAACAAAGATATTGTGAACCAATATCTATACTAAGTTTATTGAAAGGATAGCATAGTGATGGTAGAAATTAATTTTGAAGCACCTAAAGTTCAAGAATACTGTGATTTAAGAGTCAACGCTGGTATGAGTCCTAAGTCAATTGAAGCTGCTGAAAAGGGGTTACCCAATGCTTGTTTTAATGTCACAATTTATGATGACAATAAGCTCATTGGTATGGGGCGTGTTATAGGAGATGGTGGTACTGCTTTTCAGATTGTAGATATCGCAGTAAATAAAGAATACCAAGGTTTGGGACATGGGCGTACTATAATGGAAGAAATTATGAAGTATATTAATCGAGTGGCTGAAAAAGGAACATATATAAGTTTAATGGCAGATTATCCAGCTGATAAACTTTATGAAAAGTTTGGGTTCATAAGTACCGAGCCACATTCAAAAGGAATGTATATCAAGTATTAAAGATTTGAGCGCGAGTAGACTATGAGGTGTACTCGCGCTCTTTTTCTTATATTAATTATTTTGAAGCATTAAAATCTATTATAATGCGACCAGTATTTTCATGGTTAATCACTTTATCAATAGCTTGAGGAAGTTCATCAAAAGAAATGACATGCTTAATATCATGAAGTTGATTTGGTTTTAAATCTCTTGCTAATCTTCTCCATACACGACGACGTAACTTGATTGGTGTGAAAACTGAATCAATGCCAATAATACTTACACCTCTTAAGATAAATGGAAAAATCGAACTTTCAAACTCATTGCCACCAGTCATACCAATTACTGCTACACTGCCATTATTATCTAAACGTTTAACAATATAAGGTAAATTTTGACCACCGACAGGGTCAATGGCTGCTTGCCAAGTGCGTGATGCCAATGCTTTTTCATCATTATCTGGTAGGCGATTGATTACTTCAGTAGCACCAAGTTCTTTTAAATCAGCGTCAACATTCTTTCGGCCGGTACTAGCTATCACGTCATATCCCAGATTCTCTAACATAAGCATAGCAAGTGTGCCAACGCCACCTGTTGCTCCTCTTACTAAAACTTCTTTTCCTTCAATAGTCATGCCAGCTTTTTCTAATTTTTCAATAGCTAAGCCAGCTGTATATCCAGCAGTTCCATAAATCATAGCTTCTTCTAGAGTAAGTCCCTCTGGTAAGTTAATAACCCACTCTGATTTCACACGTGCGTATTCACTGAAACCACCATAATGACTTACACCTAAGTCATAGCTTGTAACAATGACTTCATCTCCAACTTCTAATCCAGGTGCATTCGTTTCTTCAATAGTACCAGCCAAATCAATACCAGGCACCATAGGATAACTTTTTACAATTGCATTGTTATCTTGTGTAGCCAAAGCGTCTTTATAATTAATTCCAGAATAGTGAACCTTAATGAGAACGTCACCTTCAGGTAAATCCTCTTTACTTATCTTTTTAAAATCATGAGAAACGTTACCTTTGTCGTCTTGATCAACTATAAATGCTTGAAACTTTTCTACCATAGTATAGCCACTCCTATAAGTATCTTTTTAAATTCTATAAATTATAGTAATCGTCAACTCTAAATTCCCTTATTCATAGTTTACCCAGTCATTTTATTTTTAAAAATAAATAACACATAAATGTCTCCTAATTTCTTTAAAATTTAAAAGGATTTTTAGATAAAAAATCAAAAGAGTTGTTATTGACACAAATATCACCCACGAATATAATATTATTGATAATGATTATCAATTGAGAACTTTAACTCCAACTCGATGTGAGTCAAAATAGGTTAATCATTTATTTATCAATCTATGAGGTGAAGTAATGAAAAAGTTACCGGTTATTTTATTAGCATCAACGTTAATGTTAGCAGCATGTGGAAACGACAATAATAGTAAAGATAGTTCAAGTTCAACAAATAATAGTAGTGGTGGTAATAAAAAGGAATTAAATGAAGCTACTAAGAAGTATGAAAAGTACACAGATAAGCAACTCGATCAATTCTTAAAAGGTACGCAACAATTCGTTGATGCAATTAAAGATAACAATATGCAAAAGGCTAAAGAATTATATCCTAAGGTACGTATGTATTATGAACGTTCAGAACCAGTTGCCGAGGCTTTCGGTGATTTAGATCCTAAGATTGACGCTCGTTTAGCAGATATGAAAGAAGAGAAAAAAGAAGATCAATGGACAGGATATCATAAAATTGAAAAACAACTTTATCAAGACAATAAAATTGACAGTACTACTAAAAAGGATGCTGATCAATTGTTAAAAGATGCTAAAGAATTACATGCAAAAGCTGATACATTAGATATTACACCTAAATTAATGCTTCAAGGATCAGTAGACTTATTAAATGAAGTTTCAACATCTAAAATTACAGGTGAAGAAGAAATTTATTCTCATACTGATTTATACGACTTTAAAGCTAATATTGAAGGCGCGCAAAAAATATATGAGTTATTTAAACCTACTCTAGAGAAAAAAGATAAAAAGTTAAGTTCAAATATTCAAAAGAACTTTGACAAGGTAAATAAATTACTTGATAAATATAAAGACGGTGATGGTTATAAATCTTATAATGATGTAACTAAGAAAGATAGAAAAGCATTGGCTGATGCTGTAAATGCTTTAGGTGAACCATTAAGTAAGATGGCTGTGGTTACAGAATGAGTAAACTAGACAAAGACCAATCATCACAAATGTCACGCCGATCAATTTTAAAAATGTTAGGCATAGGTGGCGCTGGTGTAGTCATTGGTGCAAGTGGAGTAGGAAGTATATTTTCTTTTAAATCAATGTTTGATACACCAGAAGATGAAGAGAAAGATGCATATGAGTTTTATGGCAAAGTTCAAGCTGGTATTACTACACCCACACAACGTTCAATTAACTTTGTAGCTTTAGATTTAAAATCGAAAGATAAAGCTGCAATCAAAGATATGTTCAAACAGTGGACGAAAATGACAGCGCAGATGACGGACGGAGATTCTGTCGGTAAAGAGAGTAGTAACCCATTATTACCACCTGTTGATACTGGTGAAGCAATTGGCTTAAGTGCGAGTAAATTAATGCTTACGTTCGGAGTAAGTAAATCTTTCTTGAAAAAGATTGGTATGAAAGACAAGATACCGAAAGATTATAAAGATTTACCACATTTCCCTAATGATCAATTATCGGATGATTTTAGTGATGGAGATATCATGATTCAAGCATGTTCAATGGATGATCAAGTTACTTTCCATGCTATCCATAACTTAATAAGACCATTTAGAGATATTGTACAAGTTAAATGGTCTCAAACAGGTTTTGTTTCAGGACAACTTCATGAAACGCCACGTAACTTAATAGCATTTAAAAATGGGACTGTTAACCCTCGCCATACTGACGAGTACAAGGATTATGTATTTATTGATGACGGTTGGGCTAAAAATGGTACATATTGTATTATTCGACGCATACAGATTCATATTGAAACATGGGACCGCACTGCACTCGAAGAACAAGAAGCGACGTTTGGACGTAAACGAATCTCTGGTGCTCCACTAACTGGTAAGAAAGAATTTGATGAAATGGATCTCGATGCAAAGGATAGTAGTGGAGAGTATGTAATTCCTGCAGATGCTCATGCACGTTTAGCGCATGAAGCGAAGACGTCCATTAAACGTCGTGCTTATAACTACACTGCAGGAACAAATGACAAAACTGGAGCTTTAGAAACAGGGTTATTATTTATTAGTTTCCAAAAGGCGACTCAACAATTTATTGATATTCAAAACCATTTAGGTCATAAAGATAAATTAAATGAATACATTACACATCGTGCCTCCGCAACATTTATCGTATTACCTGGTGTGAAAAAGGGAGGATACCTCGGTGAAACACTATTCGATTAAGATACTTATCGTCTTAATTCTAATATTAAGTTTATTTAAAATAGCACCAGTACATGCTGAAAATGCCTCAATGAGTGAAGCATATGTTTCAATTACGGATGCTAAATCAACGATTAGTGATAATTCAAAAAAGGATAGCGATAAGAAAAAAGCTATCAAGCAAGTTAGAAAAGAAATTAATGCTTTAAAAGTAAAAGATAATAAAGAAGGTAAAGCAGTCAAGAATAAACTGAAGGAAGTTGAAAGTGCTAAAACTTCAGATGATCAAGCTGATAAGTTATCAGACTTAACTAAAGCATTAATTACATATGAAAATACACAAAGTTCTAAAGATGCATCAGGTCAAATTAAAGAATTAAAGCAAGCAGTAGACGCCAAAGATGAACCTATTCAAAAAGCGATTAAAAATAAAAATCGCTCAGAACTCGAATCCATTAATAATAGTTTGAACCAAATTTGGACTAGTCATGAAACTGTCATTCGTAATTACGATGAAGGGAAATATGGCACGATTGAAGTGAATTTAATGCAACTTCGTGTAGCCATACAAAAGGAACCATTAGATCCCAAGAAAGTTAAGAACGCTTGGGATACGTTCAAATCAAGTATAGATACTGTGGACCAAAAACAATCATCAGAAGAAAATGGTAAGTACAAAGTGACACAATTAAATGATGAGTTAGATAAGGCGATAACTGGTATCAATAAAAATGATTTAAAACAAACGGATGCGGCTTTATCTAAATTTGTTCAAATTTGGCCATATGTCGAAGGTAAAATTCAAACTAAGAATAGTAGCTTATATACAACTATTGAAGATAAAATACCTTATTATCAAAGTATTTTAGATGATAGCAACAAAGAGCGTGTCAAAGACGGTTTAAAAGAGATCAATAATGATATTAAAGATACGGTTGGAACAGGAGATTATACTTTCGTTGATGTAATGGTAATCTTCTTACGTGAAGGCTTAGAAATACTATTAATCGTCATGACCTTAACAACCATGACCCGCAAGGTCAAAGACCATAAAGGTACATCTAGTGTGATAGGTGGTGCACTCTTAGGATTAGTATTAAGTATAGCGTTAGCAGTTGTTTTGATTTCAACAATTGGCAATAATGGTATTATTCGTGAGGGTATGGAAGCGGTACTTGGTATCGTAGCCGTTATTTTAATGTATGTGGTTGGTGTGTGGATGCATAATCGATCAAGTGCAAAACGTTGGAATGAAATGATTCAGTCGATGTACCAAAATGCAATTAGTAACGGTAACCTTGTTTTATTGGGAACAATCGGATTGATATCAGTACTTCGTGAAGGTGTTGAAGTTATCATATTCTATATGGGTATGATTGGTAGCATTAAAACGCAAGACTTTATAATAGGAATAGTAATAGCGATTGTAATTTTAATCATCTTCGCTTTACTATTTAGATTTATTGTCAAGTTAATTCCAGTTCACTATATATTTCGAGTGCTTTCAATACTAATCTTCATTATGACATTTAAAATGTTAGGTGTAAGTATCCAAAAAGCTCAATTACTAGGTTGGATACCTCAACATAGTATCGAAGGTATGCCTACAGTGAGTTGGATTGGTTTCTATCCTAGTGTCGAAACAATAGTAGCTCAAATCATTTTAGTTATTTTAATACTATTATTTGTATTTAAACAACGTAAAAAGAATCAACAATAAAGAAAAATCACAAATGAGACTCATTTAGAGTTCATTTGTGATTTTTTGTTTTCTATAAGTGAATTTTGCGATAAACATGCTGACTTCAAATAAGAGAATTAATGGAAGTGTTAATGCTAAGTTTAATATTAAATCAGGTGGTGCAATAATACTTGCTGCAACAAAACAAGCAAAGTAAACATATTTTCTATAATGACCTAACTGATTAACATCTATAAGTCCAAAATGAGCTAAACCCATAAATAATATAGGTAATTGGAATATAAATCCAAAAACGAGGAGCCATCTAATTAGCTCTCCTAGGTATGCTTTAAATCCAATAACTTGGTCTATATTGAGCATATGAGATAGTTTTTCAGAGAAATTAATAATCATTGGAAAGCCAACAAAAAATGCGAAGGCTACTCCTATAATGAATAATAAAGCACAGAAAAAACTATATTTATAAATAAATTGTCGCTCATAAACATGTAGGCCTGGTGCTATAAAAGACCAAAGTTGATAGAAAATAATAGGTACAATTAAACATATTGCTACTGTGAAAATAATCATTACATAAATTTGTATCGTTTCAGTAAACGAGAAGGTATGTAAAGTAACATGTGCTCGTTTAATATATTTTATAAAAGGTTGCATCCACCAATGTGATGAAATATAAACTAAGAAGACTGACACGATAAGTGCGATCAATACAATGACAAGCCTGTGACGTAACTCTCCAAAATGTTCTAATAGTAAAGAACTATTTTGATTGTTCTCGCTGTGATTTAGAAGCTTTACTGGGAGTCTCGTGTGAATCTTCATCAATATGTTCTGCTGCGGATTTAAATTCTTTTAACGTTGAACCAACAGCTCTTCCAAATTGTGGTAATTTTGTAGGTCCAAAAATAATCAATGCGATAATTGCGATTACGACTAAACTTGTAGGACCAGTGATACCTACGACAAACATATTTTCAAACATATAATAACCTCACTCTATTTTTTAAACAATTTTCATCTATAACTTTATACTCATTGATAAAGATTATCAACAGAAAAATGATAGTATTACAAAATAAAAAAGCGTGACTCGTCCGATAAAATAAGTTAAAGTAGTTTAAACGACAAAAAGGGGTTGTTTAGTATGAGTGAAAGTATCCGTGAGGTAAGAAGTGATGAAGTTGAAATATTGCAGGATATAGCTAAGAGAACTTTTTATCATACATTTAAATCGTCTTATGATGATAGAGATTTTAATAAATTTTTTGAAGAGGCGTATAACATTAATCAATTATCTCGTGAGCTTCAAGAGAAAGATTCATTTCACTATTTTTTTAAAGATGAACAAAAAGTAGTAGGATATTTAAAATTAAATATTAATCATGCCCAAACAGAAAAAAAGGGAGAAGATTATTTAGAAATTCAACGAATCTATTTCGATGAGGCGTATCAAGGTGGCGGGAGAGGTAAAAAATTCATTGACTTGGCTGTCAAAAAAGCAAAGGAATATCATAAAACTAAGATTTGGCTTGGTGTGTGGGAGCACAACCCACAAGCACTTCGATTTTATGAAAAAAGAGGTTTTGTCGTTACAGGTGCACATGAATTTTATACTGGTGATGTCGTAGATAAAGATTTAATTATGGAAAAAAGTTTAATTTAAAATATACCAAAAAGTATATAAAATTAGAACATTGAACTTGTTATTATTAGCGTAGGTATTAAAAATTAGATATAATTATCACGTTAAATTTTTATGAATTTTACGTAAAATTTTAGTAAAATCAAGGCGTTGATTTTGTTATAACTAGTAATCATCGTTGTCAATGTTTCAGTTGCTATGATGACAGTTAATCATTGAATTAAAATGTGTTTATGATAATCGTACATTTTATTTTAATGAGTATACTAGTTTTAATTATCCTAACCATTTCACTTATGAAGAATTAAATGCGTAATACAAAGTGAAAGAGGAATTACAAATATTAGATTTATAAAATCTAATAGCATGTCTGCCAAATCACGTTATATTCATATAGAGTTATTAGAAAGGACGTATAACATGAGTACACTGACAATTATTGTCACATATTACAACTCAGAAGAGTACATAAAAAGTTGTATTGAAAGTATTAAACAACAAAGAACTCAAGATTTTGAAGTGATTATCGTTAATGATGGTTCTACTGACAATAGTGAACAATTAATGAATGAAGCTTTAAAAGATTATGATAAAGATATTAATTATATCAAATTAGAGAGTAATCAAGGACATGCACATGCACGTAATGTTGCTCTAGAACAAGTGGAAACACCTTATTTTATGTTTCTTGATTCAGATGACGTTTTAGCCTCATATGCAATCACATTTTATCTAGATAAATTTAATTATACTGATGGCTTGATAGCGCCTATTCATTCATTTACACTTCAACGTCCTCAATACGTTGATTTAGATCGTGTTAGAGTTGAGTATTACAATGCTGACGCGAACGTTAATTCATTTTTAAGAAAGCAAACAGCTTGTAATATAATATTCCGAACTGCAATCGTCAAAGCACATCATCTGAAATTCAACGAAGATTTAAGTATTTATACTGATTGGTCATTTACGCTTGAATATATGAAGTATGTTAATAAGTTTATGCGTATTTTTAACTTCCCGTTCTACTTCCGTGGAGAAGTTTACGATCCTTTTGAAACAGTGACGTTAAGTGAGCAAAGTTTTGATGTTCTTTTTGAGGAATATGTAAAGAGCTTCTATGATGCTTTAGAACGTACTTCGAATAAAATGACGCGAACATTTATTATTAATAAAATGGAAAATAGAATTTCCCGTGATTTTGATCCAACTCATTATGATATTAAAGCAAGATATGAGGCTCACAAAGATACACTTGTTGAATTAGCACAATATCTTAACGTCCAACTTGTTAAACATCAAAAACTTATCAATATCATAGAAACGGTTTTATTGATGAATCAAGATACAGAGAATGCTTTTAAAGTGAACCAATTTAGAAAGACATTGCGTCACGTTAAAAATGTCTTACTCAGAAGAAAAAATAAAGATCGTTCTATATATGAACTTACTGATAAAGAAGAAAATGTTAATCAAGGAACGATTGTTTTCGAGGCATTTGGTGGTAAAAATTATAGTGATAGTCCGAAATATATATATGAATATATGCAAAAATACTATCCAAATTACAATTATGTTTGGTCACTTAAAAAACCTGATAAGAGTGTAATTCCAGGTAATGCTAAAAAAGTGAAACGTGGTTCTGCTGAGTACTATCAAGCATACTCTGAAGCAAGTCATTGGGTATCAAATGCACGTACACCGTTATATTTAAACAAAAAGGATAACCAAACTTATATTCAAACTTGGCATGGTACGCCATTAAAACGACTTGCAAATGATATGAAAGTCGTACGTATGCCTGGTACAACAACTTCAAGATATAAACGAAACTTCAACTGTGAAACGTCACGTTGGGATTATTTAATTTCGCCTAATAGATATTCTTCAGAAATTTTTAGAAGTGCATTCTGGATGGATGAACCTAGAATATTAGAAATAGGCTATCCAAGAAATGATGTATTAGTGAATCGTGCAAACGATCAAGACTATATCGATGAAATCAAGACAAATCTTAACTTACCAAGTGATAAAAAAGTAATTATGTATGCTCCAACTTGGAGAGATGATGAATTTGTTAGTAAGGGTAAATATTTATTTGAGTTAAAAATTGATTTAGAAAATCTATACAATGAGCTAGGGGATGATTACGTTATCTTATTACGTATGCATTATCTTATCTCTAATGCTCTTGATCTAACAGGATATGAAAACTTTGCAGTTGATGTGTCTAATTATAACGATGTTTCAGAGTTATTCTTGGTAAGTGATTGTTTAATCACTGATTATTCATCTGTTATGTTTGATTATGGTATTTTAAAACGTCCTCAATTTTTCTTTGCATATGACATTGATAAATATGATAAAGGATTACGTGGATTCTACATGGACTATATGAAAGATTTACCAGGTCCAATTTATACTGAACCATATGGATTGGCTAAAAAACTCAAAGACTTAGATAAAGTTCAAGATGAATATCAAGACCAAATTGATGCTTTTTATGATAGATTCTGTTCAGTTGATGATGGTAAAGCTTCTCAATATATCGGAGAGCTTATTCACAAAGATATCGAAGAAAACAAGTAGAAATATAATAATTATATATATAAGGCTGTGACTAATTTTATTGTCACAGTCTGTTTTGTATCTAAAGTTAAGAAAATTCATTTGAAAGTTAAATCAATATATGGGACAGATGTCTCGAAAGTAATTTGAAAATGTATATTTGATGCTAATTAGAAGGGAAAGGACTTCTTATAGTCTGTATATAAATTTAATACTCAATTAATAAATATAGGGTATAATATTAATAAGGAATTAATATTATACTCTTTTTTTATGCTTTTTATAAAAATACGATGTTATAAAATGAGAGTAATGGTAGATAGATTCAAAAGCTGGAGGAGATATTCATGAAGAGATTATTCGCAAGTATCACAGTTCTAACATTAATACTAGCAGCATGTTCTCATAGTGGAAGTGATGAAAATGAGAAAAATGATGATAGTTCGAAGAAGGAACAAAAAGAGAAAAAGTCTAAAACTGATTCAAAGGATAAGTCTAAAAATCATAAAGATAAAGACAGTACATCTAAATCTAGTAGTAATAATAATGAACTTTCGTCGTCTGATTCACAAACTGAAAATACTAATACATCAAAACAGCAACCTCAATCTAACCAAGATAATAGTAAAAATAAGGACTATGTTGCACCTTATCAAAGCAACCACGCGACACAGGTCGCTAGAAGCTTGTCTCCATTTAATGGAAATGAAGGTCAAGCACTACAACAACTTCCAAATTTTGAAACAGCCCTAGATATAGCAAAGAATGAGGCAAACATGTTTGGTAACTCACATAAAAAATATAATGACTACTCCCTCGAGGCTACTAATGATGGATTTAGATATGTATTTAGCTTTAAAGATGCCTCAAAAGACAATAGTTATTCAATAGTCACAGTGAATCGTCAAGGTCAACCAACACTTATAGATCCAAACTATCATCAATAGTATATAAATAACGCGTTCACTTAATTTAAAAGTGAGCGCGTTATTTAAGTAATTATCAATTTATTTGCTGAGCTATTAAATGACTAAGTTTGTCTAATGAATGATTTTGTCTATTAATATATTTACTATTAACATGTGGTATTGAATCAGAAATTAAATGATTTGTAAGTAATTCTGCATCTGTATACCATACTTCTTTTAAGCTATTGAGTACATCTTCATATACACCACGTTCTTCAACATATTGAGCATGATTTGGCGTATATAAACATACCTTTTTATTAAGAGTGAGTGCATCAAAAATAATAGAAGAGTAGTCGGTTAGAACAATATCAGCTATCATAATTAGATCTTGTGTTTCTACACTTTCAGGTGGGACAATCACGCCATCAGGAATGTAATTATCTTTACTTTCAACGTGCCCTTTGAATATCACATTATATTTATTGAGTAACTTATCAGATAAAGGTAGTATATCTTCTTCAGATGTATTTGATTTCCAAGTTGGGGCATACAACAGAACTGGCTTAGAGGTATCTAATTGTAACCCTTTGATAATTCTTTTTCTTAGGGTGAGATCTTGAGATTTATTTAATAAATAATTGACTCTTGGATAACCAATAGGTAGGATATCTAATTTATGACTCGGAAAAGCAGATTCAAAATATTTTACAACCTCTGTAGAATCAACGACAAGATAATCTTGATGTACCCATTTATTATATTTACGTGCTCGATAGTTATAAATGTTTAGATTTTGATGCGGTTCTTTACTATCTAAAAAGAGACGCTTAATAGGTGTTCCATGCCATAATTGAATGACCTTTCCATTAGGACGAACATCATCAGGTAGATAGCTTTCTATGATTACAACACTAGCAGTTTCAATGACTTCCTTTGCACTCTCATCATTAGGAGATATGAAATGTGGGCCAGTTCTATCATCAGTAATAAAATATGATTCTACTGTAGCGTTATGTTTTACAAAGTAATTAAATAGATACTTAGAATTACCTCTATAATGATAATCAAAACCTAAAAATACGACATGTGATTTAATTTTAGAATCATCTTTATCATAAATATAACTAATTTCCTTATGTTTACGTAATGAATAATTTTTAATTGGATTTACGAGCCATCTTGGTGCTTTGAATTTAGTACTTAATAACACGGAATCAGAATAACGTATACTATCATGATCATTGAAAGGTACACGTGTGAAAGGGATTCTACGTTGATGTTCATATGCAATTTTATTAAGAAAGAATTGATCTCTATAATTTAATCCATTACGGTCAAAACTTCTCCAGAATACCTTGCTTGTTCGGAGGGAGTCTTTAAAATCAAGTGCCACATGTCCTTCTACAGCTACATGGCCCTTAAGAATAGTAAATAAAGCTAAGTCAAATATCGTTTCAACCTCAAATTTATTCAATATCTTAAGTGCTGAATTGATTTCGTAAATAACATTAGGATATAAATTAATATTTTGTACCCAATCTTCAAAGTTAATATATGTTTTACCAAAGTATCTACAGTCATTAAGATACGTATTATGTATTGTATAATCGACAACAAATGAAGTTGAAGGTAGCTCAATGGATTTTAACATTGATTGATGAATCTGAATTTCATTTGAATAGGGTACAAAATGTGTGTAACCATTATGTAAAGCTTTTTCTAATAGTCCTTCCAACTTCTCCATATGTGAAATGTTTATTTGTTTTATCATTCGTTTTCCTTCTATCTATTAAACTTTTATTACTACTATTTTATCATGTGGCTCACTATAATTCATGAATTCACTGCTTAAAAATGACTTTCAATGTAATAAATCTAAAAACTTAGTACTATATTTTTTTTAGGAAAATATTAAACTTTGAGGTTTTGAAATCTTCTTGAATAAACTATAAAAAGTCTATTGTATTTTTAAAAGAAAGATGATATATTTTTCTTGTGAAAAAGTTCACAAATATTTGTGGGGATGACATACTAATTTTTATTTAATTTTTGTTAACTGTTTAAAATTAGTATGTTGCTAGTTAAATTCATAGAAAATTTTTTAGGAAAGAAGAGTCAAAATATGTTAGTACAAACATTTAATCCATTTGGTAATTTAATATTATCAAGTTTAGTAGCAGCAATACCTATCATTTTATTTTTACTATGTTTAACAGTTTTCAAAATGAAAGGAATTTATGCAGCGATAACTACACTTGTAGTTACATTGCTCATTGCAATTCCATTTTTCAAATTACCAGTGGGAATCGCTTCTGGTGCAGTTGTAGAAGGTTTCTTCCAAGGGGTGATACCTATTGGTTATATTGTAATGATGGCGGTATTACTTTATAAAATTACTTTAGAGTCTGGGCAATTTTCAACTATACAAGATAGTATAACAAGTATTTCTCAAGACCAACGTATTCAATTATTACTGATAGGATTTTCGTTTAATGCGTTCTTAGAGGGTGCTGCAGGTTTTGGGGTGCCAATTGCAATTTGTGCTTTATTATTATCACAACTTGGCTTTAAACCACTTCAAGCAGCAATGTTATGTTTAGTAGCTAATGCAGCGTCAGGTGCCTTTGGGGCAATAGGTATACCAGTTGGAGTGGTCGATACATTACATTTACCGGGAAATGTTACAGCTATGGATGTTTCACAAACCGCAACACTGACATTAGCCATTATTAACTTCTTTATTCCGTTTTTATTAATTTTTATTATTGATGGCTTCAAAGGTATTAAAGAAACATTACCATCTATTTTAGTTGTTTCTGTCACTTATACAGTTTTACAAGCACTATTAACTGTATTCAATGGACCAGAGTTAGCAGATATTATTCCGCCACTTGCATCTATGCTAGCTTTAGCTTTATTTTCTAAAAAGTTCCAACCTAAACATATCTTTAGAATTCAACAAGATGTTGAACCAGAACCAGTTAAACATCATAAAGGTAAGGAAATATTATATGCATGGAGCCCATTCGTTATTTTAACAATCATTGTCATGATATGGAGTTCTCCATCATTTAAAGGGTTATTCTTACCAAAAGGTAAATTATCATCACTTGTGTTTAACTTTAATCTACCAGGTACATTCAGTGATATAGCACACAAACCAATTGTATTATCACTTAATATTATTGGCCAAACAGGTACAGCTATTCTACTAACGATCGTTATTACTATATTAATGTCTAAGAAAGTAAACTTTGGAGATGCTGGTCGTTTATTTGGTGTCACTTTTAAAGAACTTTGGCTACCAGTCCTTACTATTTGCTTTATTCTGGCAATCTCTAAAATTACAACATATGGTGGATTAAGTAGTGCGATGGGTCAAGGTATTTCTAAAGCAGGTAATGTCTTCCCAATCTTATCACCTATACTTGGATGGATTGGCGTATTCATGACAGGTTCCGTCGTCAACAACAACTCATTGTTTGCACCTATTCAAGCATCAGTTGCTCAACAAATAGGTACTAGTGGATCATTGCTTGTTGCTTCAAATACTGTAGGTGGTGTAGCAGCCAAACTCATCTCACCACAATCTATAGCGATTGCAACAGCTGCCGTTAAAGAGGTTGGTAAAGAATCTGAGTTACTTAAAATGACATTACGATACAGTATCGGTTTACTCGTATTCGTATGTTTATGGACATTCATCTTATCATTATTACTATAAAAAATAACATCTCCAAGCCTTTAAAAGTTCTTAGTAGGCTTGGAGATGTTTAATTATTTGAACATATTCATAAAGTCTTCATATACTGAATCCGGGTGATATAATTTTAAGGTTTCTTTACTATTTTGAATAATATGATCAAGTTCATGATAATTATGTGTTGTTAAATCAATTTGCTTGGCTAATTGTGATACATTTTCATACTCTACAAGATAACCATTATAACCATTTTTTATAATAGCTTCAGGACCTACATTGCCTTTAAAACTAATAACTATATTATCCTGAAGCATCGCTTCTAAAATAATTATCCCAAAACCTTCATTACGTGAAGGTACAACAACAATTTTGCTTTGCGCTAATTTACTATTTAATTCTTGTGTAGACGCATTGATTTGAATAATATCGCTTAAATTATATTGATCGATAAATTCTTGTAATTGGTGTTGTTCTTTTCCATCCCCATAAAGATGTACTTCATAGTTTAAACTTCTTAAATAATCTTGTATAAGTCTCACACTCTCAAGAAGTAAATCGAATCCTTTTTCATATTCTAAACGACCAGCGGCCAAGATAATATTTTTCTTCGGCGCAGCAATTTTTTTCTCAGTTACTATGTTTGGTACGACGTATACAGGAGTTTTAAGTCGAGATTGATAGTTTTTTTGATCACTTTCAGTTAATGTAGTGACTTTATTTAAGTTTCTATAGGCAGCAATAATTTCTCTTTGATATTGCTCAGGATGAGCATCAAAATTCATGTGTTCCATACCTATTTTGGTGATATGAGTTTTGGCATATTTTGAGATTAAAATATTGAAGCTCGCACGAGTACCAATTAATACATCTGAAGACACATTTTTGATGGCTTTAATCATTTTCTTTTCGACATAACTTGAAAACTGATTTAATCCTGGTTCATGTTGAGAAATTTTTTGCGGTTTTAAAAGTGGAGTATAAGATTTTACACGATTAGCGACAATCGCTTTGAAATTTTTGGCTTTAAAACGATAGTCAACTAATACTTTAATATTAATATCTTTGTTTAATTTAAAATAGGGCGATTGTGCGCCTCTAAATACTGAGATGATTGTAACTGAGTGACCTTTTTTAGACAGAGTATTAGCGAGCTGGGAAATAGATTTTACTGTTCCACCCATAGCATATATATTATGCATGAAAAACGTGAACGATTTCATGTAAAACACCTCATTGTTTCTATAATCTTGTAGTTCATTATAACATTAGTCAGACTACTAAAGGTAATATGTTAGAATGGATTAATAGCATTATTTAAGGGTCAGAGTTTAACAATTTATAGATATCTGACTTTTTATCCTTTTGTGAATAGCAATTTATAGTATATAATTAAACTAGTTTAATCAATGGTTATGATGAGGGAGAATCAAGTCTTCCTTAAATAACTCTTGGGATATATTTTTTATAGGTTTAGAAAGCGCTTTAATATAGAAATCTATATTAAAACAAATCCATTAGAGTCAATCGTTCCATTTATTCATTGAAAAGGGGGACTGTATTTGTTATGAGTACACAACATAGCAAAACAGATGTCATCTTAATTGGTGGCGGCATTATGAGTGCAACATTAGGAACATTACTTAAAGAATTATCACCTGAGAAAGAAATTAAATTATTTGAAAGATTGGACCAACCTGGTGAGGAAAGTTCAAACGTTTGGAATAACGCTGGTACAGGGCATTCAGCATTATGCGAGCTGAATTATACTAAAGAAGGTAAAGATGGTTCAGTTGATATCACTAAAGCGATAAAGATTAATGAACAATACCAAGTGTCTAAACAGTTTTGGACGTATTTAGTACGTACGGGTCAATTAGATAGCCCAGGTAAGTTTATCCAATCTGTACCACACATGAGTTTTGTTAAGGGCGAAAATAATGTGCGTTTCTTGAAAAGTCGTGTAGATAGTCTTCAAAAGAATCTTCTTTTCGAAAAAATGGAAATCTCTGAAGATCCTGAAAAAATTAAGAAATGGGTACCATTAATGATGGAAGGGCGTAAGTCAGAAGAGCCTATTGCTATCACTTATGATGAAACAGGGACAGACGTGAATTTTGGTGCTTTAACGAAAAAATTAATTAGCAATTTACAAGAGAAACATGTCGAAGTGAATTATAAGCATGAAGTTCAAGACATTAAGAAACAGGATAATGGTAATTGGAATGTTGTTATTAAAGATTTAACATCTGGTCAAATAACAAATTATGAAACGGAATTTGTATTTATCGGTGCTGGTGGCGCTAGTTTACCTTTATTACAAAAAACAGGTATTAAAGAATCTAAACACATTGGCGGTTTCCCAGTAAGTGGATTATTCTTAAGATGTAAAAATCCTGATGTTATTAAACAGCATCATGCAAAAGTGTATGGTAAAGCAGAGGTGGGTGCACCTCCAATGTCTGTACCTCACTTAGATACACGTTTTGTTAACGGCGAACGTTCTTTATTATTTGGACCTTTCGCAGGTTTCTCACCTAAATTCTTAAAAACTGGCTCATATTTAGATTTAATTAAATCTGTTAAACCAAATAATATAGTAACGATGTTAAGTGCAGGTGTTAAAGAGTTTAATTTAACTAAATATCTTGTATCTCAATTAATGTTATCTAATGAAGAACGTATTGATGACTTACGTGTGTTCTTCCCTGAAGCTAAAGACGAGGATTGGGAAGTAATTACTGCAGGACAACGTGTTCAAGTGATTAAAGATACTGATAAATCTAAAGGTAACCTACAGTTTGGTACGGAAGTTATTACTTCTGAAGATGGTACACTAGCAGCTCTTCTAGGTGCTTCACCAGGTGCGTCAACAGCAGTAGATATTATGTTTGATGTATTACAACGCTGTTATCAATCAGAATTTAGTGATTGGGAATCTAAAATCAAAGAAATGGTACCTTCATTTGGCTTGAAACTCTCAGAACATGAAGATGTATACCATGCTGTAAATAAAGAAATTACAAAGTATTTAAATGTTAAATAATTTGTAGAAGCTAAGTTAATGATAAAGTAAGTCAATTAAAAACAAAGGCTCTAAGATGGTTTCAAACTTGAAATCATCTTAGAGCCTTTTTTATGAAGATAAAGTATAAACTAAAACATGGTTAGGAGTTAGTTTATACAGTGTTTTTAATTGGTAATTGAATTGTGAAGATTGTAGCGTCGTTAGATTGAACAGAAATAGTACCATTGTGCAATTCTACGATGGACTTTGTAATTGCGAGACCTAAACCATTACTACTCTGATCATTGTTTAGTTTATAAAATCTTTCGAAAATGTGAGACATATCTTTATCTCTGACTGTGCCCTCATTTTCGATGGTAAAAATAATCTTGGATGCTTCTATTGATAGATGTATCTGGATTAAGCCATATTGTGGGGTGTATTTAATGGCATTAATGATAAGATTGCTTAACGCTTGATGAATGAGTCTTTCATTTCCTAGGAAATATACCTCATCTAATTCTGTCATAATTACTAAATCTTTTTCTTCAATATGGAATTGCTCGTGTCTAACAATATCTTTAATTAAATCATTTAAGTGGATGCGCTTATCTAAAGTTAAATGTTCTGCGTTATCTAATTCAGATAGTAATAATAGTTCTTGCGTTAAATCACTGACTTGAGTAGTAATATTAAATAGCTCATTAACATGCATTTGTCTTTCTTCTTTACTTTTAGAAAATTGTAGTTGAGTTAATATACTTTGAATGTGTGTCAGTGGAGTTTTGATTTCATGAGATACATTTTGGACAAAATGTTGTCTCATTTCATCTACTTGTCCTAAACGTTTGCGCATTGTATCAAACCTTGATTGTAAGGTGCCAATTTCATCTTGACGTGTTTGATTGATAGGAGTTTGAAAATCGCCTTTCATCAGTCTATAGGTTGCACTTTTCAGAGTAGAAACGGGTTTAATAATTGAATACGTAGAAGCAATAACTAATGAAATTGAGATGACAAGTAATAGCCCAAGTAACACGGCTAAAAATATTCTAAACTCACTAAATGTTTCACCAATATCAGGACGCATAAATACTGCAACTGGTTTATCGTTAGATTTAAAGCGTAAGCCTACCGTGTTATCCGTTTCATTATCGAAAAAACCTGTGACAAATAATTCAAATGGCTTATTTTTAATACCGTGATAATTTTTACCATTCATTACAGATTGAATAGCAGATTGTGGTAATGTATCTCGACGGAATGGTTCTCCATAAAAATGTTTTGTACCATGATTATCTACAGTAAGTATTTGATAATTCATATCTCCCAAATGTTTAAAATAAGAGGAGAGTGATTGAGTGTTTTGTGCGTTTTCATAATTGCGTGCTTCTTCTAAGGTTTTCATGATTTTAGCATCATTAGAGGCTTTTAAATTAAAATGATAATAGATATTTGTAAGGACAAAGCTTATAAAGGCGCTAAAAAGTATCACTGTGATAGTATAGATTGCAATTCTAGAATAAAGTGTTTTAAACATCTTGATTCACCTTATACCCTTGTCCACGGACCGTATGTATTGAAATTGATGCACCTAATCTAGACAACTTTTGACGTAGTCTTTTAATGTGTACATCAACAGTGCGATCATCTCCTTCATAATCAAAGCCCCAAATCTTTTCAATGATGTCATTTCGAGTAAAAATGTGTTTTGGATTAGACACTAATAAAAATAATAATTGGAATTCTTTATTAGGAAGATTTATCGTTTTAGCATCAACGCTTATCTCCATATATGGTTGATTGAGTGTTAAATTTCCAAGTTTAAGTTCAGACTCAGCATTAATTTGATAACTTCTTAACACCGCTTTGATTCTAAATAGTAATTCTTTCACCTCAAATGGTTTAGTTACATAGTCATCTGTCCCGCTTAAGAAAGCACGTTCTTTATCACTTAAAGCGTCTCTTGCCGTTAACATAATAACGGGTATATCATAATCCTCTTTTAAAGTTTTACATAATTCGAAACCATTTATGCCATTCATCATAATACCAACGATAGCTATGTCGACATTCTCTTTTTCAAGAAAATGAAGTGCCTCCTCACCACTTAAAAAAGCGTGTGTCTCAAAATGTTCATTTATTAGATGAGATTTTACATAATCTAATATTTTTCGATCATCATCAACAACTAAACAGCTCACCATCATCTTTTCGCTCCTAAGTTTTTTATTTATTATACTATTTCCAATTTTAATTTAACATATCGAAGTTCGTTCATATTCAGTTCACATTCACTTCTTAAAATTTTGGTGACAAAGATAAAGGAGTGACTATAAATGAATTTAGCATGGAAAGAAATTAAATTTTATAAATTCAGATTTATACTTATAATGCTTATCGTATTTTTAATGTCTACGATGGTTTTATTTATCAGTGGGTTGGCTCAAGGACTAGCCAGGGAAAACATTTCTCTATTTGATCACCTCAAAGGGAACCAATTTATTATTCAGAAAATGAAGGAACCACAACTAGAAAAATCTTCATTAAACTCTAAACAACAATTTAAAATAAGCAAAATCGTTAACGAGCAACCAATAAAAATGATGTCAAAAACTTTAAATATAAAAGGTAATGAAGAAAATGTCGTTGCATTAAACTATACGACCGAAAATAAATTTAATCTAAAATCTGGAACATACCCAAATCATAAAAATGAAATTGTAGTGAATGAAAAACTTATCGCAAAAGGGATTAAAAAAGGAGATAAAGTGAAGTTCACAAAAGAAGGTAAGCCATATAAAGTCGTAGGAATTCTTAAAGATGCTATGTATTCACATAGTAATGTGATTCTTATGAATCAAAACGTATTTCAAAATAAAAATAATGGTGTGGCTTCATTTTATTCATTGAGTCATTTATCTAGTAAACAGAAGCATGAAATCAATTCAATTAAAGGTGTGCAACATGTAAAAGCACAAGAATTAACGAATCATATTGCTAGCTACAAAGCTGAGCAAAGTCCATTGAAAATGATGATTTATAGTTTATTTATTATCACAGCAATAGTATTAAGCGCATTCTTTTATGTAATGACGATACAGAAAATTTCCGAGATAGGAATACTTAAAGCTATAGGCATTTCCACACCACATTTACTTATTTCATTAATCGTTCAAATTTCAGTAATTACTCTGATTGGTGTAATTATATCTGAAGCTTTAATTATATTAATAAATCAAATTTTACCGGTTACAATGCCATTTCATTTAGAAGTGAGCAACATGTTAGTTGTATTAATAATATTTTTATTCGTTGGTTTAATTGGCGCGTCACTCTCGTTCATTAAACTTTTAAAAATTGATCCGATAGAAGCGATAGGGGGAAATGAATAATGACATTAATGGTAGATAATATTGTTAAAACTTTTGGAGAAAATGAATCTGAAACGCAAGTTTTAAAAGGAATCAATTTTGAAGTTCAGGATGGAGAATTCGTTATCTTAAATGGTGCTTCTGGTTCCGGTAAAACTACATTATTAACGATACTAGGTGGTTTATTATCACCTACATCTGGTAAACTCATCTATGAAGAAAGCCCTTTATTTAATAACAACAACAATACTAAAATGAGGCTCAACGACATCGGCTTTATATTTCAAGCGTCATATCTCATTCCGTACCTCACTGTAGAAGAACAACTGATCACTGTTGGTAAAGAAGCGGGAATGTCTAAAAGAGAAGCAAAGTTACGGGCTAATGAATTACTTGATGAGATTGGTTTAACACATAGGGTGAAAAGCTATCCCTATATGTTATCAGGTGGAGAAAAACAACGTGTAGCGATTATGAGAGCGTTTATGAATCATCCTAAAATCATACTAGCTGACGAACCTACCGCAAGTTTAGATGCAAAGAGAGTTAGAGATGTCGTAGCAATGATTAAAGAACAGATTAGTGAAAAACGTATGATTGGTATAATGATTACACATGATGAAAGTTTATTTAAATATGCAGACCGTGTTATAGAACTTTATGACGGTAAAATAATCAACTAATAAAAAGAGCGAGGTAACGTTAGTCTACTTGATTAGTAGTTTTCGTTATCTCGCTTATTCATTTCTTAGACGATGATCATGCGTATAAGACTTACCCAAAAGATAATCGCAAAATAAATAGTTAGAATTACTTTATATTGATACATTAATCCTAAAAAATCCTTGATAAGCGCTATACTGAAAAAATGATAGGGTGTATGGCTCCCGAGACCATAGAATTCTAAACCTACTTTATTAGCAAGACGCAATGATCTTAAAATATGGAATTGGCTTGTAACACATAAGAATTGTGCCCGTCTTCCAAAATGTTCTTCTATGATTGGCTTTGAATATAGAAAATTGGTATACGTATTAGTAGATTGTGCTTCCATTAGAATACGTTTCTCCGGCACACCCTTCGCAATGAGATAGCGTTTCATTGCTAGCGCCTCAGTAATGGGTTCGTCGGGACCTTGCCCACCACTTACTAACATATATGGAGAATGCTTTTGAGATTCATAAACTTTGATTGCGCAATTTAACCGTTCAGCAAGCATAGGAGTGACTTCCTCTGTAAAAATACCTGCTCCTAGTACCATAATTAGGTCTACATTTTTAGAACATAAATGACTACCATAAGCTGATGACCAAGAAATATAACAAATAAAAGCGAATGTAGTACTATAAGCGATGGTGGCGAACCATAAGGCCAATCCATTAATAATTGGGATCTCTACCGTACTGATATATATACATGCTGATAGCAATAATATGATGCGATAAAGGTAAATAAACATGTGTTTCAAAAATAGACGTCCACGTTTAAAGTTAAATAAATGTCGATGTTTAATGAGAATGAATAATGAAGCAATCAACATTAAGCTTGTTAAATCATACGGAATAGTTAAATGAATTAAATGATAAATTGTAATGATAAATCCGATAATAATAGTAGAAATATAAGCTCTTAAATTAAGAGTGAGTGGTTGATTGACATACAAAGATGCAATAAGGATAAAAGCAATGATTGTTAGAATAATTGATATCATGAATGGATTACCTCTACATTTATTGTATATATAATGTAGACTAGCTATTCATAATTAGCAATCTTTTAGCTATAAAATACGTGAGCTCATTAGAGGTTTCAATTTGATAGTATTCTTGCTATTATTTAAAAGTATGAAAAATAATTTTTTTATATAAATAGATAAAATAAATTAGGAGATTCTACATGGTAAGACGAATAGAAGATCATATCATTTTTTTGGAAAAATTCATAAATGACGTAAATACATTAACTGCAAAGCTACTTAAAGATTTACAAATTGAATATGGCATTTCTATAGAGCAATCTAATGTGTTGAATATGTTAAGTAATGAATCATTAACAGTGAGTCAAATTACTGAAAAACAAGGCGTCAATAAAGCAGCAGTAAGTAGAAGAGTTAAAAAATTATTAGATGCTGACTTAGTTAAACTTGAAAAAACAAATGCCAATACTGACCAACGCTTAAAAATTGTAATTTTGTCAGAAAAAGGCAAAGAATATATTGTAAAAAGAAAAGCAATCATAAGTAATATTGCTAATGATATGACAAGTGATTTCTCAACAGAGGAAATAGAAAAAGTTAGACATGTTTTAGAGGTCATTGATCATCGTATCAAATCGTTTAATTCTAAATTATAAATATTCTGAGAATTAGACTATACACTGAATCATTGATAGGAATATAATGAAAAGTGTAAATTATTTTAAGTATTTAGGACTAATTATGTATTTAACTTAAGCTGTTTTATTAATATAATTCGAATAAGTGCGTAAATGCTTTTTAATTAAAATAAAATGAAAACTACATATATTAGAAATTGTAATTTCAAATCAAAATCTGTAAAATAAACCAGGTGGATAAAATAATTATATAATATAAAAATTAAGTGAATGTAGTGTGGGAATAAGAGGTGATATAATGAATCAATGCCCAAACTGTGGACATACAGTTAGTGGTGATAATGAAAGCTGTCCAAATTGTGGGCAATCATTATCAAGAGATAAGAAAAGAAAAAATAAAACTAAACAGCAATCATCTCAATCGCAAAATAATAACGCTACGAACCTCAAATTACGTAGAATTGTTCCACTAGGAATCGTCTTTTTTATTTTAATACTTATTGTGGTTTTATTTTTCCTATTAAAGAACTTTAATTCTCCAGATGCACAAGCTAAGATTCTTGTTAATGCAGTAGATAATAATGATACGCAAAAAGTAGCAACTTTATTAAGTACTAAAGATAATAAAGTAGATCCAGATGAGGCGAAAGAATATATTAAATATATTAAAAACGAAGTAGGTATGAAAAGTTTTATTAGTAATATTCGAGAGACAGTGGACAAATTGAATAAAAATAATTCAAGTGTCGCATCGTATATCCAAACGAGAAGTGGTCAAGACGTACTGAGAATTAGTAAAAATGGTACGAGATATTTATTCTTTGATAATATGAGCTTTACTGCACCTACGAAACAACCAATTATTAAACCTAAAGAAGAAACAAAATATGAATTTAAAACAGGTGGTAAACGCAAAACTGTCATTGCAGATGCACACAAGAATACACCATTAGGTGATTTCATACCGGGTACTTATCACATGTCTGCTAAAAAGATTACTAAGAATGGTACATTCAATGGCTATTTAAATTTTGATTTTAGAGAAAGTAGTTCTGAGACAGTAGAAGCTTCGGAAGATTTTGATCAAACCTATTTAAATATCAAATTAAAAGGTGCAAGTAAATTAAGTGATAGTTCAGAAAAAGTAAAAATTAATGATCGTGAAATGTCATACTCCAATTCTAAAGAGTATGGTCCATATCCGAAAACGAAAGATATTACTATATCTGCCACAGGTAAAGCAAAAGGTAGAAAATTTAGTTCAGAAACCAAAACAATTAGTGCTGATGATTTAAAAAATAATACGACTGTGACGTTAAATTTTGAAAGTGATAAAATCAACAGTTATGTTGAGAAAAAAGAAAAAGAAGAGAACAGTCTCAAAAATAAATTAACGGAGTTCTTCAGTGGTTACTCAATGGCGATTAATTCAGCTTTTAATATGAATAATTTTGATTTTATATCAAGTTATTTTAAAAAGAATTCTTCTATATATAAACAAATGAAAAATAACTTTGCAAATCATACAACTGTTTCAATGCTATCACCACAAGTAATAAGTGCGAGTAGAAGCGGAGATAAAATTAAAACCACGATTCAACAAATTGATAACTCAGGTAACTTTGTTAACAAAGACTATGAACTAGAAATTGACTCTGATAATAGTAATATGC
This sequence comes from Staphylococcus capitis subsp. capitis, assembly GCF_040739495.1. NCBI lineage: Bacteria > Bacillati > Bacillota > Bacilli > Caryophanales > Staphylococcaceae > Staphylococcus > Staphylococcus capitis. The sequence continues at coordinate 557,023 of NZ_CP145263.1, forward strand.
AACTCACAAAAGGTGATGAATAAAAGCCAAATGCAAAATGCATTTGGCTTTTATTATAGCTATTTAGTAATATAATTAATTATCAGGAAAAGCTTAAGAAAAAAGCTTGATTTCCTTTTAAATGTATAAAGGAGGCTTCACTTTGGAGCAATCACAACCCAAACATCGCAATTCCCTATTATTTATCATCATTTTAGGTGCACTTACTGCTATAGGTCCATTGTCAATTGACATGTTCTTACCAGGTCTACCTAACATTAAGAATGATTTTCATACAACAGCATCAAATGCTCAATTAACAATTTCATTTTTCATGGTGGGATTAGCATTCGGTAACTTGTTTGCTGGTCCTATTTCCGATTCTAAAGGTCGTAAAAAGCCTCTTCTTATTGCGATGGTTATTTTCACGCTGGCAAGTTTAGTAATCATTTTTGTTACGAATATTTGGGTGATGATTATATTACGTCTTATACAAGGTCTAACTGGTGGGGCAGGTGCAGTCATATCCAGAGCAGTGGCAAGTGATAAATACTCAGGAAATGATTTAACCAAATTCTTATCACTTCTAATGTTAGTTAACGGTGTTGCACCAGTTATCGCACCAGCACTTGGGGGATTGATACTAAGTTTTACTGGTTGGAGAATGGTCTTTATTATATTGACCATTTTCGGTTTACTTATGTTCATAGGAACACTCTTCAAAGTTCCAGAATCCCTTGAAAATGAACACCGTGTTAATAGCAACATTGGCACAATGTTTAAGAACTTTAAAGATTTATTTGCTACACCAAGATTTGTATTACCTATGTTGATACAAGGTGTGTCATTTGTTTTATTATTCACTTACATTTCAGCCTCACCATTTATTGTTCAAAAAATATATGGATTTTCGCCTTTACAGTTTAGTATCATGTTTGCATCCATAGGTATTACTTTAATTATTTCAAGTCAACTGACCGGTAAGTTAGTAGATTACTTTGATAGACAATCTATACTTAGAATGATGACTGTAATCCAAATTTTAGGTGTCATCATAGTAAGTATGACATTAATCAATCATTGGAATTTCTGGTTATTAGCGTTTGGCTTTGTAATACTTGTAGCACCTGTAACAGGTGTAGCAACACTTGGTTTCTCTATTGCAATGGATGAAAGTAAAAGTGGAAAGGGGAGTTCTTCAAGTCTTCTTGGACTATTTCAAACATTATTAGGTGGACTGATGTCACCACTCGTAGGTATTAAAGGGGAAAATGATCCAACACCCTACATTATTATTATTGCTATAACTGCGGTAATTCTGATTATATTACAACTTTTAAATAGACGCGTATTTAAAAAAAGCTAAACCGTTTAAGATGATTTAATCTAAGTCTACTTCAGAGTTATAATTAACTTCGAAGTAGACTTTTTTCACCTTCAGTTTAGCTTTAAATGTTTACCTTTGCAGTTTAATAGTATTTGCGAGTAAGACTTCTGCTATGACTTTTGGAGACTCTACACAACCACGTCGTAACCAATCGATAATAATACCGGCTTGGCCTCCTACAGAATAAACAACAAACATGTGTTTATTCTGAATTGAGGTTTCATATCTATTCATCACCTTTTCATAACAATCTCTAGTTTCATTAATATAATCCAAAGCAATATCTTTATTAGGATGAGTAATTAATGTTGCTTTATAAAAGGCTTCCCTACATTTGATATAACTTGCAACAAGTAAAAAGAATTTATACATTTTCTTTTGATCTTGCTTAATGCTATGAAAGTCATGATAAAAAGAATTAAGTAAAGCTTTATATTTATCGAGATGATAATTTTGTATACGTTCTAATAAATGATATTTATCTTGAAAATGATCATAAAAAGTTGAGCGATTTACGTTACTATATGCACAAATCATTTTGATAGTAATGTCCTCAAATGGGTATTCTTCAAGTAATTCAATAAGACTTTGAATGATTTTATATTTAGCACGTTGCTTCATTGTTTCACCTGATTAATTTTTTTATATAAGTTTTTATCCAACACAATTATAAAAATTGTTGGTGTTATTTTTAGATTCACATCTCTATAATAGATAAAGTGAATTTTAAAAGCAAATAGGAGGATATATTCATGAAGAAAATGGTATTAGTGAATGTCATTACTATCATTGTCTTAGTAGTTATAGGTGTTCTAGCTTTCTGGTTCTGGAACAATGCGACTAGCTACGTAACTACTGACAACGCAAAAGTAGACGGAGATCAAATTAAAATCTCAAGTCCAGCTTCAGGACAAATTAAATCTCTTGATATTAAACAAGGAGATAAACTTGATAAAGGTGATAAAGTAGCTGAAGTTTCAGCTCAAGGTGAAGGTGGTCAATCTAAAGATATGAGCATCAAAATGCCTCAAAAAGGTACTATCGTAAAAACTGATGGTATGGAAGGGTCTATGGCTCAAGCTGGTAACCCAATCGCTTATGCATACAATTTAGATGATTTATACATTACTGCTAACGTAGATGAAAAAGACATTTCTGATGTAGAAAAAGGAAACGATGTAGACGTTGATATCGACGGTCAAAAAGCTTCTATCAAAGGTAAAGTTGAACAAGTTGGTGAAGCAACTGCAGCTAGTTTCTCATTAATGCCTTCATCAAACAGTGACGGCAACTACACTAAAGTGTCTCAAGTAGTTCCAGTTAAAATTTCTCTAGATTCTGAACCATCTAAAAATGTTGTTCCAGGTATGAACGCTGAAGTTAAAATCCATAAAAATTAAGGGGGTCATTTTATGACAGCGACCTTCATTATTATTTATATTGTTATAGCGCTCATACTTATTGGTCTTATTAATGTTTTTCTTTCTAAATCTAGGAAAAAAGCAAAAGGTCAAAAAGCGGAACAACGTTCGACTAAGGATTCTAAGAATCAAAGTTATCAATCTAAATTTAAAGCAAGTGATCTAGATAAACAATCTGAGTCTAACAATGCTTCAAGTCGTGTCAGAAATCATTCTGATAATATCGAAGAAGATAAAAGAAAACATCACTTCGAATCTACTAAAGAGGGAGATCAAAGATCTTCTAATGCAACACATTCAGAAAGTATATATGATGACTATCCTGGTTCTTTACGTCGTTCAGATCAACATGAAGAAGAAAACGTAGAGAAACACGATAATCAAAATAATCATTCTACAGAATCAAATGAAGAATCAGATGAAGTTTTAAATCCTATTAACCCTAATTCTGTAGAAGGTAGAGTTAATGATAAGATTAAAAACCAAGAATCTAACTTCATTTTTGGTAAAGGTATTTCAAGAGGTAAGATTTTAGCTGCAATGTTATTTGGTATGTTTATTGCGATTTTAAACCAAACATTATTAAATGTGGCATTGCCTAAAATTAATACTGAATTTAATATTTCTGCATCAACTGGACAATGGTTGATGACAGGTTTCATGTTAGTCAATGGTATTTTAATTCCAATTAGTGCTTTCTTATTTAACAAATATTCGTATAGAAAATTATTTATTGTGGGCTTAGCGCTCTTTACGATTGGTTCACTTGTCTGTGCGATTTCGTTTAACTTCCCAATTATGATGGGAGGACGTGTGTTACAAGCCATTGGTGCAGGTATCTTAATGCCATTAGGTTCTAACGTTATTGTAACGATTTTCCCACCTGAAAAACGTGGTGTCGCAATGGGTACAATGGGAATAGCTATGATCTTAGCGCCAGCCATTGGTCCAACACTATCAGGTTATATCGTTCAAAACTATCATTGGAACGTCATGTTCTACGGTATGTTCTTTATCGGTTTAGTAGCAATTATTGTAGGTATGTTTTGGTTTAAACTTTACCAACGTACCACAAATCCTAAAGCCGATATACCAGGAATTATCTATAGTACAATAGGTTTCGGTGCTTTATTATACGGTTTCTCTGAAGCTGGTAATAAAGGCTGGGGTTCGACTGAAATTGTAACAATGTTTGTTATTGGTATTATCTTCATTGTTCTATTTGTAATTAGAGAGTTAAGAATGAAGGCTCCAATGTTAAATCTTGAAGTATTAAAATATCCAACATATACACTTACAACAGTTATCAATATGATTGTAATGATGAGTTTATATGGCGGTATGATTTTACTTCCTTTATATTTACAAGATTTACGTGGCTTCTCAGCATTAGACTCAGGCTTACTCATGCTTCCGGGTGCCTTAGTCATGGGTGCTTTAGGTCCTATAGCTGGTAAGCTATTAGATACTATAGGTATTAAACCTTTAGCAATCTTTGGTATCGGTATTATGACTTATGCTACATGGGAATTAAGTAAATTGAACTTAGAAACGCCATATCTTCATATTATGGGCATATATGTATTGCGTTCGTTCGGTATGGCATTTATTATGATGCCTATTATGACAGCAGGTATGAATGCTTTACCTGCACGATTGATCTCACATGGTAACGCATTTTTTAATACAATGAGACAATTAGCAGGTTCTATCGGTACAGCTATATTGGTAACAGTAATGACGACTCAACAAACCAATCATGTTGCAGCATTCGGGGATGAATTAGATAAAACCAATCCTGTTATCCAAGATCATATGCGTGAATTAGCACAACAATATGGTGGCGAATCAGGTGCATTAAAAGTGTTATTACAATATGTTAATAAACTTGCATCTGTTGAAGGTGTTAATGATGCATTTATCATTGCTACTGTTATTAGTGCTATCGCATTAATCTTAAGCTTATTCTTACAAAGTAAGAAAAAAGCAGAAGCGTCAGCTAAAAAAGCTAACGCAGAAGATAAAACAGCTCACCAAGAGTAAAAACTAATTAAGAGATAAAAATGTGTTGTGGGGACACTTAGAGCCACTTACAATCGGAAGATTGTTAGTGGCTCTTATGCATGCGCGAGAGCGCAGGAGAACGGATTAAATTATTAACACGAATAAAAGGCCAATCCTTAACTTGATTAAAAGTTATGGATTGGCCTTTTGCATTATCTTATACGTGCTAGTCGATTACGGAAGAATAAACTAATGAATAAGAGTGCAATACTACAAGCAAGTAAAATGAGTGCATTATGTATTGCATCAGCTTCATTAATTACTTGGTCTGGAGAAACAGTTAGATAATATTGTTTGAGTGATTCAGAAATTTTTTGCGCAATCGTATGAATAATATAGCTAAAATACAAAGTAATCAGTAACATGCCAGCTAGGATAAGTAAATTAAAAATCTTCAATAATGTTCTATTAAGAATAATTGTAATTACTGTAATAAACATGCTAACTAAACAAAGAATAAAGAATATATTAAACACCATTATGAGGTTGTCTATAGATTTTTGTAAGTCATCCATATTGCCCAAATTAATATTTAAATTACCAATTTTAGTTAGAGTATCTTGGAAGTTTTGAATTTCATGGAAATTAATTGTTTTATTTGCAAAAGCAAGGTTAAAAATAGGTTGTTTCAACATACTATAACCTGTTATAGCAGTTAAAATGAGTATGATCAGATGGATGATAATACTAACCCATGAACGCTTTTTCTTCCCATATCTTTTGCCTCGGTGTATTTCTTGCTCATGAAATTGAGCGTTGAAGTTACTTAGATTTTGATTAGGTTCAGACACTAAGATGCCTCCTTTAATTTTGCTGTCCTATATTTATCATTTTCACTTTATGTTTGTTATAATTGGCTTTATTCAAGACATATACGCGCACACATAAAGTGGTTTAAGATTCATCTAACTCATATAATATTATATCTTTTTTAGAAAAATGAATATAGCACTTTAAACAAATTGTTTTATAAATTTAAAATTTGAAAAGAGGTAGGTCTAGCAAGCTATGAAAAATCGTTTAATGAATAGAGTAGTCAATAAATATATACTTCATAACAGATCAATATTTTTCGAAAATGACGATGAGGTAGAGCAATTTTTAGAAAAAAGAAGAGACGAAAATAGTAAAAAACATAAACAACCCTCATCATTAAATGTAAAAGCAAATCTTGATAAATTATCTTTAGGGGATATGCAAGTATTCAGATTTAATTTCAGACATGAGTCTAATAATAAAATTCTGTATTTACATGGGGGATACAATACATTGCAACCCTCACCATTCCACTGGAGATTGTTAGATAAATTAGCATTAAATACATTACATGAAGTTGTGCTACCTATCTATCCTAAGGCGCCGGAATTTCACCTAGAAGATACATACAACGCGATTAAGGAAGTTTATGATGAATTAGTAGCTGAAGTTGGTGTTGATCATATCGTCCTCATGGGAGACGGTTCAGGTGGCGGATTAGCTATGCGATTTGTACAATCCTTAATTGAGGAAAATGAACCTGTTCCAAGTAAACTATTCTTAATTTCACCACTTTTAGATGCGACACTATCAAATAAAATGATTACCGAAGACTTAGAAGACGAAGATATATTAGTAAGTCGATTTGGTGTGAATGAACTTATGAAAGTATGGTCTAATGGTCTACCATTAACGGATAAACGTGTTTCACCACTCTATGGTGAGCTAAGAGGATTACCTCCTGTATACATGTATGGAGGAGGTAAGGAAATACAAAATCCTGATATGAAAGAGCTCGCACGTTTACTAGAAGGCTATGGACAATTTGTTGAGTTTAATGAATATCCAAAAATGGTGCATGATTTTCCATTATATCCAATAAGACAATCACATAAAGTCATCAAACAAATTACGAAGGCTATTCGGAAATAAAGAACAAGGACTTTGGTTAAATCAAACTACCAAAGTCCTTGTTCTTTATGGTTATTCTATTATCGAATTAATATGTGTGACAATAAAATTTTGTCCCTTTAAATAGTAAAAAGATGCCATAAAATCATCAAATTGACGTGGTATGTCAGTAAAATTACTAAAAGTAAATTTCTTTTCTAAGTTTTGATCTTGAACATATTTTTCAAAATTATTATATTGAATAAGAAATTCTTCATCGATTTGGTTCTCATCAATAAGCGTAAATATTTCATCAATCGAAAACTTTTGTCCTTGTAAATAACTCATATGAATTGCTCGTTTAAAAAGTTGAGATGCAGGCCCATTAATGACTAATTCTTTCTGATTGTTTAACTCACTCAACTCAAATTTAACGTCTTCTTTCAAATCTATAAGCTCGTTTTTTATACGTTTCCTAGTAGGCATAACTATTCTCCTTTCTTAGGTATACCAATACGATGTCCTAGTTGTTTAGGCCACTCAATTTTTTCCTGTTCTAAATCATAAGCTTCTATAAATTCCATATATTTCTCAGGAAATGGTGCAGAGCGCCGTTGATTCTTGTCGATACCCATCATTATTACTTCATTTGTAGCAGCTATAGTTCCATCTTCATGCAACATTCTTAAAAATAAGTGCGTACGTTTATAATCATAGTCGTAAAGGTATAATTCTACAGTGAATGACTGATCAAGAGACAGTTCTGCTAAATATGTAGTATGTGCTTCTATTGTAAATACTGTATATTGACTTTCTTCTCTTTCTTTAAGAGATAGCCCATGACTATAATTAAACTCATTAATTACATCGCTAAAAATTACATTATAATATGCATCATGCATATGGTTATTATTATCAATCAAATCTTCAGTTACTTTTCGTGTTACAGTAAATGTTTTAGACATCTCTTATCCCCCTTGAATATAACTCTATCTTACTAAATTAAATTAACACATACACGTGATTGATTTCATGATAGAATGTAACTGAGATAATTGGAGGGGGAAGTAAGATGACAATGACCGTAAGATATCAATCTTTAACACAACCTCTTACGGAAGTATCAAATATTCAAGACGTCCCTAGTGATGCGACAATTATTTGGTATGATTTTGAAAATGCTTCAAATAAAGAAAATGAATTTCTAAGAAATAAATTCGATTTTAACTATTTAGAAATTGATGATGCTATTACAGGTATACCACGAGTTAAATACAAAGAATATAAAGAATATCAATATATGATTTTTCACAGTATTATTGATAAAGATTATTCACCCATCGCATTAAATGTATTTCTTCAAAATAATATACTTGTCACGTATCATCATAAACCTTTTCAATCTTTAAAGAGGGTCGCCGAATATAATGCTGAAAACCATGATTCAGAATTAGATTGCGCGGATATAGTGATACATATACTTGATAGTATGGTAGATAAATATTTCGATTTCGTATATGGTATTGAAGATAAAGTTTATAATTTTGAAGCTCGTCATGTTGATGATCGCTATAGTAAGAATGTGATGGAAAACGTTTTTCAGTTACGTTCAGATTTGATTAAAATTAAACGAGTTATGTTTCCAATGCAAGAAGTTGTTGATACGATTAAGAGTGAAGGTAATATCATTAAAGATGCTAAACACTCAATGTACATTCAACATATTGATGACCACCTTATTAAACAGAGGAATGTCATTAGAACAGCTCAAGAAATGACAAATGAAATTCGAGAAAATTATGAGTCATTCACCTCATTTAGAATGAATAGTATTATGCAAATACTCACACTTGTATCGGTTATTTTCTCACCTTTAACATTTATAGCTGGTGTTTATGGAATGAACTTTGATTATATGCCAGAGTTAAAATGGCATTATGCTTATTTTATATGTTTAGGCGTAATGCTTGTGATAACAATTGTTTTAGTCATCTTTTTCAAAAGGAAAAAATGGTTCTAAAACTTTAACAAAAATATTTGAATTTAAACAAAGGAAGGTATTTCAATGAGTGATTCACTGAGAGAACAAAGAAAAAATGAACATGTAGAAATTGCTATGTCTCAACATGATGCGCATCAATCTGATTTTGATAAATTAAGATTTGTTCATCATTCCATTCCTAGCATTAATGTCGATCAAGTTGATTTAACAAGTCATACTTCTCACTTTGATATGCAATCCCCAGTGTATATTAATGCGATGACGGGCGGCAGTGATTGGACGAAGCAAATTAACGAAAAGTTAGCAGTAGTCGCTAGAGAAACTGGACTAGCAATGGCGGTGGGATCTACACATGCTGCTTTAAGAAACCCTAAAATGGCAGATACATTTAACATTGTAAGACAGACTAATCCTGAGGGTATGATATTTAGTAATGTTGGTGCAGATGTGCCTGTTGAAAAGGCGTTACAATCAGTTGAATTACTTGAGGCACAGGCATTACAAATTCATGTGAATTCACCACAAGAATTGGTTATGCCAGAAGGTAACCGTGAATTTGTAACTTGGATGGATAATATAGAAGCTATTGTGAATCGCGTGGATGTACCAGTAATTGTTAAAGAAGTTGGGTTTGGTATGAGTAAAGAGACCTTTAAGTCTTTAGCTGAAATTGGCGTTCAATATGTAGATGTAAGTGGTCGTGGTGGAACGAATTTTGTTGATATAGAAAATGAACGTCGTTCAAATAAAGATATGGATTACTTAACCCAATGGGGGCAATCGACAGTTGAATCTCTACTTGAAAGTACAGATTATCAAGATAAATTAAATGTATTTGCAAGTGGTGGGTTACGTACACCTTTAGATGCAGTAAAAAGTTTAGCCTTAGGTGCTAAAGCTGTTGGTATGTCTAGACCATTTTTAAATCAAGTAGAGCAATCAGGTATTACTAATACGATTGAATATGTAGAATCTTTCTTAAATCATATGAAAAAAATTATGACGATGTTAGATGCTAAAGATATTGATTCACTTACTCACAAAGATATTGTATTTAGTCCTAAACTACTTTCTTGGATTGAACAACGTGGCTTAGATATTCACAGAGGCTAAAGTTTAATATATAAAATGTACGAAAGTATAAATTAAAGGCTGAAAGAAGGCTTCATTACGAAGCTTTCTTTCAGCCTTTTTTAGTTTAATTATATGCATGATTGTTTTAATGCTATTAGACGTTACGTATTAACTAAAGAATTGTATAAAGCTCATTACAATAATAACGCCGATTAGATCTATTAAAAATGCACCAACTATAGGAACTACAAGATATGCTTTAGGTGAGCTACCATACTTTTTAGTAATAACGTCAAGGTTAGCCATTGCATTAGGTGTCGCACCTAAACCATGACCAATAAATCCACCAACCATTACTGCAGCATCATAGTCTTTACCTAGTCCTCTGAATAATACGAAGATAGAGAATAGTACCATGAAGACAACTTGTATCAATACAATGATGATTAAAGGAATAGCGAGTGAATAAATTTCGGTAAGCTGAATACTCATTAATGCTAAAGATAAAAAGATACCAAGTGAGATATCACCAATTTGGTCGTTAATTTTTAAATCAACAATATTTAATCCAGCAAATTCTGATACATTTCGAATGATAACGGCAACAAACATTGAACCAACATACATAGGAATGTTGACGCCAGTCATGTGAGTGAATGTATCTCCGATATATGTCCCTAAAGCCATACAAAATACTAGAATTGTAAATTGAATGAAAAATATTTGTGTTGGTTTAAATTTATTATGAAGTGATTGGTTATATTCTACTTCACCATAATTCTTATATGATTCATCACGATGTTCTGGAGTAAGGTTATATCGTTTTATTAAGTATTTAACAACTGGTCCGCCGATTAATCCTCCAAAAACAAGACCTAGTGTTGCGGCAGCAAGTGCTGCGGTTACAGCGGAATCAATACCCATGTCTTGGATTGTTTTACCGTATGCAGCTGCATTACCATGTCCACCTTCCATTGACATAGAGCCAGCAGTTAACCCTAATAAAGGCTGGATATTTAAAATTTTAGCGAGAGATACACCTATAATATTTTGACATATCGCCATGATTCCACAAAACATGAAATAAAGAAGCATGACTTTACCGCCAATTTTAAACAACTTTAATGATGCGCCTAAACCAATAGTAGTGAAAAAGGCCAACATAAAGAAATCTTGTATAAATGACGCATCGAGTTTGATTTTAACAATATGTAAAGAATCAAGAATGGCTACGAGAATTGAAAAGAGTAAACCGCCTATAACTGGAGCAGGTATACATATTCTCCTTAATATCGATACATGATTAATGATTGATTGTCCGATTAAATATAGAACACATGCTAAACACAAGGTTGTGATTGCATCTAACTCTATCATAAAAATGCCCCCTTAGAAGTAGTCCCAAAACCTATGTTTAATACTTAATCTATATAATTATGTAAGCGTTATAAAAAGCCATAATAACCATTATACATGTAGAATTTAAATAAATCTAGGAAATCAAATAATATTATTTATATAAATCTAGTATTCAGAACATTTTAATTTGAATTAAATGTAAATTTAACAATAAATTAAAAAATGCACGTTAGATTTACATAATGTTAATAATCATTACCTTGCAATGTATAGTAGTGGGTGCTATATTAGTTATAACAACTACTGTGTATTGTTCAATACTGAATAATACAAAAAGGAGGTAGATACATGAACACTCAATTTAAAAAGGGCGCTCTAGAGTTAATTGTCTTATTAATTATTAAAAAAGAAGATCAATATGGGTATTCTTTAGTTCAAAATATCTCACGCTATATGACTATTGCGGAAGGGACTGTGTATCCATTGTTAAGACGTTTAGTCAAAAGTGGAGAACTTGCTACTTATTATCAACCATCATCAGAAGGTCCATCTCGAAAGTATTATAGTCTTACTGAACAAGGGCTGGAAAGATTAGACATACTTAAAAATGAATGGGATTTATTCTCTAAAGCAGTCAATCAATTTATAGAGGAGAGTGAAGCAAATGAATAAAGATCATTATTTAAAGTTACTAAAGAGATATTTAGGACATATCAATAATGATGAGAAGCAAGATATTCTAAATGAGTATGAAACACATTTCTATAGTGGAAAACAAGAAGGGAAATCTGAAGAACAGATTTCTCAAGAACTAGGTAATCCAAAATCTATTGCAAAAGAATTAAGAGCAACTGCAGCGGTCGAGAGAGCAAAAAGTAATAGCTCAATAAGTAATATTTTTTCTGCGATTATTGCAGTTATGGGACTCAGTTTATTCAATTTCTTTATTATATTGTTCCCCGCTGTCATGATCTTTTTTGCAATTGTATCTTTAATTCTCTTCACTATTTCAATGCTAGGTGCACCAATAATGCTAATTGTTAAAGGATTTATTGATGGTTTTAGTTCAATTATTCTTTACGATGTTTTTATGGCTGGACTAATGTTCGGCATTGGATTAATGGTCGTAGTTATAACTATTTATATTATTAAATGGATATATATTATGATTGTGAAATATCTAAAATGGAATGTCTCAGTTGTGAAAGGAAGTGTTCAGTCATGAAGAAATTTCTTATCACATTATTTATTTTTGGCTTTGCTTTAGTTGTTATATGTGGTATAGGTCTGTATGCACAAGGAGAAAAACTTGAAAAAGAAGATAGCTACAACGATAAAGTAACGACAAATCTCTCAAAAAAATATAAAAAAGATATTCGCTCGATTGAAGTCAATTCTGACATGAGCGATGTTACAATCAAAAAAGGAAATCACTTCTCAGTAACATCTAGAGGTGATGATAAGAATGTAAAAGTTAAGAGTTACATTAAAGATAAACAGTGGATTCTTAAAGAAGAAACTAAAGAATCAGTGATTAACTTTAGGCCTTTAAATAATGTCGAAAATCATATCACTATAACAGTTCCTAAAAAAACTAATAAATTGTCTGTGAATGCGAATGATGGAGATTTAAAAGTAAATAATATTAATGTTGAAAAAGCAAAATTGAATGCTGATTCAGCTGATATATCAATTAACAAAGGTAAGTTTGATCAGCTTTATGTGAATAATGATTCAGGAGACATTTCAACATCAAATATTAATTCCAAAAAACATATAAAATTGATCAATGACTCAGGAGATATTAATTTGCAAAAAATGCAACCTGATGTAAATACAAATATTAAAAATGATTCAGGAGATATTTCATTACATTATAAAGAAAAGCCTAAAGATACCCTTTTAAAAATACATAATGATTCAGGTGATTCTTATGTAGGGTTAAGGGAATTAAAAGATAAAAAAGTAGGTAATGGTAGTAAAAAACTACAATTATTTAATGATTCAGGAGATATTAAAGTGAATTAAATACAAAGAAGCGAGGAAGCTCTTAACGAGTTCCTCGCTTTCTAATTATTTCCAAGTATGATCTGGGTTTTGAAAGTCTGATTTACGCATTCGTGATACATAGGGATTTCCTCTGACAGTATAACGTAAGGGTTTATCAGTCCATTCTCCTTTATTTGGGATGCCTATTCTTCCACTTTCAATTATTTCTTTAGGAAATTTTCTATTTTTAGTATCTATGGATAATCTGCAATCATTTAATGTTGAGCCATCGATAGCTCTTGGTATATTTAAAGCTTTAGTCCATTTACCTGGACCGTTAGTTATCTCATATCCAGTTTTTCCACGATTAGCTTTCATTGCTTCAATACCGTCTTCTGGTTCAATTGCACGAATGAGTACTCCTTCTGGAACTCCCTTAGTGCGAGTAACAAAATTAATCAATAAATGAGTATGCATGACATGTGCGTATATGGTCCCACCATTTTTGTATAGTGAGGTGACTTTGGGAGTTTGCTTTCCACCATAACCATGTGCAGCCTTGTCTTTAAAACCTAAGTAGGCTTCAGTTTCTACAATGTAACCAGAATAATATTGGTATTCATCTTGATATATGATTTTAACCCCTAATAAATCTTTTGCTGTTTGAATCGTTTGTTTATTAATAAAGTCCACTGTGATCTCACCTTAGAAATTTATAATAAGAATTCTTTTTGACTTTTAAAATTGAGAAATAAATTTAATTATATATTTTGATTAAACTTATGTTTTGATATACTCAAAATGCTAGTTACTTTCCAAGTGTACTCTTCTTAATTTATCAAAGAGTAAATAAATTTAAAATACTTTTACATAACAGAGCATAAAGGAGATTTAAATATGCGACAAAAAGCGAGATTTGGACAAGCGCTTAAATTATTTTGGTCTAACTATGTGAACTTCAAAGGACGCTCAAGACGTAGTGAATTTTGGTATGCTATGTTGTGGAATTTAATATTTATGATTCCTGGCATCATAGGACTATTTCTTGGGTACGTTTTTATTATTTCTGGTGCAATAAGTAATAAAGAAGGTAGTCTTCTCTTCGGTGGAGCGTGTCTTATTATAGGTGGTTTATGGTATCTAATCTATTCACTCGCAACATTAATTCCCAATTTAGCTATTTTAGTGCGTAGATTTCATGATTTGTCACTTTCAATGTTGATACCTATTTGTTTTATTGTTGCCAATTTTATCATATATATCATATCTAATATTATTGTGGAAAATCCTAATACGTCTGAAAATGGATATGCTTTAACTTTTATTATGATATTAAATATATTCATCTGGGTTTTCTCAATTTATGTTTTAGTGATGACATGTTTAAATAGTAAAAAAGAAACTAATAAGTATGGTCCGAGTCTTAAATTTACAGATTTCAATCATAGTTTAGATGGCGAAAATCATAATCCATTAGATAAAGATGAATAATTTCAAATTTTAAGCGATCTCTTTATGAGGTCGTTTTTTTAGGTAAGGATGTCGTATATAATTGACTATTCATTGTTCATTTTATTATGATAAAAGTAATTATGATTGAGGAAAAGGGGCTGTAACATTGAATAGAGTAAAGCAATATAGAGCACATCAAAAAATATCGCAACTTGCTTTAGCCCGAGCAGTAGGCGTTTCTCGACAAACGATTAATATGATAGAAAATGATAGATATAATCCATCTTTGAAATTATGTATAAACATCGCTAAAGAACTCAATGTCACATTGAACGATTTGTTTTGGGAGGATAAAAATGGTTAGCAAGCTATTTAATGTCAAAGACGAGTATCAACTAGAACAATTTAATCGCTTATTTGCTAAAATAAGTGCCCTTGTATCTATTTTAATGTTGGCTTTGTTATATTTTGAAGCTATTTTTGATGTTGAGAGGTCTTATTTATCACCTTATATAATAGGTGTATTACTTTGTCTCATCGTATTAGCATGTATGTTAATGACAAATGGATATAGTGTAGAATCGAAAGAAATATATGTTAGAAATGAAGAAGAGAAAAAGTGGCTTAAAAAATTGAGTTTTAAAAAACGTATGATAGCTTTCGGTCTCACTAGCATTTATTTACTTTTAGTAAATTTAATCATTGTGCCTTTAGTAATTAAGGGTCATATCGATAGGTTTCAATTATCGCTAATTATTCCATTTGTTGTACCATTTATAAATATGATATCAAGTGATAAAAGGATTAAAGTATCAAAGACGCCTACCGCACCAGCTAAGGAAAAACTGAATACCACAGATAGGTTACTTAATCTAATCCCTCAATACAATTTTAGCGATGAGTATGAACGAATGAGAATAGAAATGGAATATGCTAAAATTGCATATGGTTTTTACCTGCATTATTAATCATATCCATTGTTGATATCATCATTTCAGTGGTTATGCACCATATGCCGTATGCACCTTTGATTACACTTCTTATAATTGTCATTTTTATAGCCATTGCTTTATTCAAAGTACGCAAGATAAAAAAAGCTTAAAATAATAGTGGTCAAAGTAAAATATCTACTTTGACCACTATTTATTATTTGTGTATATAAGATAAAGTTGGATGTTCACGTCCAAGAATATCATGAAGTTGACGATACTTATCAAAGAGTCTTTTATAAGCTTTCACTTTTTCGCTTTCAGGTTCTTTAACGTAATGAATAGGTTGCTTCATATGTTTTACAGCATCTTTAAGCGTTGAATAAGCACCACCAACATTTGCGCCTAACATAGCAGCGCCTAATGCTGTTGCGTTTGATGATTCCAGCATAACTACTTTTTTATTTAACACATTGGCGTAAATATCGACTAAGAGTTTACTTTTTTTAGGGATACCCCCAGAAGCATAAACGGTATGAACAGGAATATGATGGTCTTCAAATTGATTCATTATCATTTTTGTACCGAAGGCAGTAGATTCTAAGTAAGCACGATGAATCATTTCGAAAGGTGTTTGTAATGTTAAACCGAACACACTACCTGTAAGGTGACTATCACTTAGAATACTTCTATTACCATTGTGCCAATCAAGTACTATAACATGTTGATCTTCTACATTAATATTACTTGCTAACTCTTCCAAGTACTCAAGTAAGGGGACATCATTTTCAAGAGCAGTATCAGTAATTGACTTAGGTGCTAATTGTTCTGAGTAACTAAATAGATCACCAACTGCGGCTTGGCCTGCTTCATAAGCATATAAACCAGGTATAATAGCATCTTTTACTGAACCTGTTATTGCAGGAATAGGTTCTTGTTTAGGATCTAGCATAAGGTGGCAGGTACTCGTTCCAATTACAGCTGTGAATTCGCCTTGTTCAATGGCACCTGCTCCTAGAACGCCTGAATGTGCGTCAATCATGTATGGAGAAATTTGAACTTGAGAGGGAAGTCCCCACAATTCCTGATAATATTCAGCTAAAGTGCCTGCGCTTTCTCCAATATTAATTACTGGTGCTTCACATTTTTCTTTTACAATATTAGGTAAATCTTTGTCTACAGCTTCGAAAAACGCATAGTTAAAACCATTTTCTCTATCCCAAAAGCCTTTGAAGCCTATACCGCAATTGGAACGTATATTTTTATATGTAAGTAAACTGGTAATGTAATCTCCAGCTTCCATAATATAATGAGTGTGTTCTAACAATTCAGGAGCTTTATGTTTCATTTCAAGTATTTTCGGAATCATCCATTCACTATTAACGCTTGAACCATAATAATCAAGCCAGTTCTGATTCTCTTGTTGATTAACTTCAACCATTTGTGTTGCTTCATCTTGAGCCCCATGATGCTTCCATAATTTGACATATGCATGGGGATTACTTTTAAAATTCTCATGTCTATGTAGAGGTTCAAAATGTTCATCTAAAAATACAATAGTACAACTTGTAAAATCTACACCAATTCCTATTACCTCATCTCTATTCACTTGACTTTCTTCTAATACATGCGTAACACCATTTTCAAGTATGTACTGATAATCATCAGCATTCTGTAAAAAATAATTACGCGGTAACGTTTCCCCGTATAGTGATTCAGCAATAGTACCGTGAGGATATGTCTCTTCATAACTTGAAATAATATCGCCACTTGATGTATCCACCAGAATCACTCGACCAGAAGCGGTGCCATAATCAATTCCAATACTGTAGCTCATTTTACTAACCCCTTTATTTTATGAAGATAATCAACGTCTATTTAACGATGGATTGTTTGTGAATAATGATAGGGCTTTCAAAATTATTTGTAAAGTTTATTAATTTTATGAAGTTTACTTATATTATGCAATTAAATAATGTTATATTGAAAAGGAATTCAAAATAGAAATTTTAGTGTTAGGAGTAGAAACGATGGGTTTGTTAATTGAACATGTCACCAAGAAATTTGGAGATTTTACGGCAGTAAATGATATTTCGCTAAGACTTGATAAGGGGAAAATGTTGGGATTCTTAGGGAGAAATGGTGCTGGAAAAACAACGACATTTCGCATGATTCTTGGCTTAAGTGAAACAACTACAGGCCATATTACATATGAGGGGAAAAATATTAACAAACATATGTATAACAAAGTTGGCTATTTGCCAGAAGAGCGTGGCCTACATCCCAAAATGACTGTAGAGGAAGAACTCACTTATCTTGCCACTTTAAAAGGTTTATCAAGTAGAGATATTCAACAACGTATTGATTATTGGTTAGAGCGATTTGCAATTACTGAGAATCGAAAGAAACATATTCAATCTTTATCTAAAGGTAATCAACAAAAAATTCAATTACTTGCAAGTATGCTTCATGAGCCAGAATTACTTATTTTAGATGAACCTTTTAGTGGGCTAGATCCCGTTAACGTGGAATTACTTAAACGTGCAGTTAAAGATTTAAATGATAAAGGGTCTACTATAATATATAGCTCACATCGAATGGAGCACGTTGAAGAACTATGTGATGACGTTTGTATTATTGATAAAGGACAACTTGTTGTTTCAGGAGATATACAGAAAGTTCGCTCTGAACATGGTAATAAATTAGTTATCGTCGAATCAGATCACCAGATAGATGGTCTTAATGATATACCAGGAATTTTGAAAAAGGAGCATCGTAAACATGATGTTCGCTTAACGATTGAAAATGAAGCGGTTGCGGAAAAGATTTATAATACTGTAATTAAACAAGGATACGTGAGACGTTTTCAAGTCTTAGAACCATCGCTTAATGATATATTTATCGATAAAGTAGGTGAACTACATGAGTAAATTTTGGTCAACATTCAAACTCACTTATATGAGTAAAATTAAATCAAAAGCATTTATTATATTTATGGCCATCGTTGTTGTGCTCATGGTTGGACTTTCAAACATAGATAAAATTATGGGGTTATTTGATCATGGTCCAGATAAAGTAGGTATAGTTACACAGAATGAACAAATATATAAAGTGTTAAAGCAACAAGGACATAGTCTTGAAGATGATGCGAAATTTAAAAAAGTAAGTAAAACCAAAGCAGAAAAGTTAGTTAAAAATGAAAAATTAGATAGAGCCTATATAGTCAATCAAAATAAAGATAATCAATTGTCAGGTACTATATTAAGTAAGGACAATGTTGATGTTGAAGATAAACAGCGGTTTACTGAAGTATTAACAACAGTGCAATCTCATTTAGTTGCCTCAAAGCTTGACTTAAGCCAAAAAGAGTTAAAACAATTGCAATCGCAAAGTCATGTAGATAGTAAAATCATGTCTGATAAAGAAGATAGTCAATTAAATTCTGGCCAAAAAACGCTAAATTACATTTTGATTTACGCAACATTAATGCTAATATTTTTCATCATTTTCAACTTTGCAGGTCAAGTGGCAATGGAAATTGCTACGGAGAAAACATCACGGGTGATAGAAATGATAATTACAAGTGTTTCACCAGTTGTACATATACTTGCTAAAATTGCTGCAGTAATTGCTGTTGCTTTCACTCAAGTTATTATGATTATTCTTACGGCATTAATATGTATATTTGCATTTGATTTAAAGAAATTGTTCAAAAACTTTGATATACAAATGAATTACCTTGCATGGCAAATTATTGTTGTGAGCTTGCTATGTCTGATTGTAGGTATTTTCTCTTATGTGTTGCTTGCAGCTATTCTTGGATCGCTCGTCTCAAGAATTGAAGATATGAATCAAACTTTAATGCCATTAACATTATTAGCTATGATTGCATTTTACATCGCGATATTTAGTATCATGAAGCCAGATATGTTACTCACTAAGATTACAAGTTTTATACCATTTTTAGCACCGTTCGAATTATTAGTACGATCTCAATCATCTGATCTAGACATATGGGAAATTATTGTCAGCATGGGGTTATCAGTGATTGTGATTATTTTACTACTATGGATAGCAGTAAAAACATATAAAGATTCTGTTCTCACATTTGAGAAAGGATTATTTAAATCTATACATCGACTCATTAAAAATAAATAACTCAGTAAAGCCAAGTATTTGAATTTTCATCAAATATTTGGCTTTTTATGTGGTTAACCTATGGAATAATAAAAGAAAAAGTGTAACAATATGTAAGTGAAAACATCGTCGTTAAATTAATGATAGATTTATAGAATTTAACATTGATACAATGTAACTTAACATATTAAATAAATTTCTTTTGAGTTTATCTACCTCTAAACAATAAAGAATGAGACTGTTTGATAGGGTGGTGCATTGTATCGTGTTTTATCCAGTATTTATTTTTATATTAGCAGGCCTTTGTGAAATTGGCGGAGGCTATTTAATATGGCTATGGTTAAGGGAAGGCCATACATATTGGCTAGGTTTAATGGGAGGCATCATACTCATACTTTACGGCGTGGTTGCAACGTTTCAATCATTTTCTATTTTTGGTAGAGTATATGCAGCTTATGGAGGTGTATTTATTATAATGAGCCTGTTTTGGGCTTATGTAGTAGATAAACAATCGCCAGATAAATATGATGTTATAGGCGCGATAATATGTATCATCGGTGTGCTTGTCATGTTATTACCTAGCAGAGCTTAATTTAACGTGGTTGAAAGGGAGATTATGTAATGATAGTTGAAGTTGAGCATCAAAGACATGATGTTGATTTAATTAAAATCGATAATGATGAAACAAAAATTGTATTCTCGAACTACGGTGCTAGAATTGTATCGTGGAAATATCATGACAATAACATTATTTTAGGGAATGTAGTAGAAGCGGATGAATTCTATTTTGAAAATCCATTTAACTTTGGTGCGACAATTGGTCGTTATGCAGGTAGAATTAAAGATTCATCATTTAAATTAGATGGTCAAACATATGAATTAGAGGACAATGATAGCCCACATCATATTCATGGTGGCTCCAAAGGCCTGGATAAACGTATCTTTGATTATGAAATTATTGATGAAATTGGACAAATTAAAATTATATTCACTACAACAATTAAAGAAATGGAAGATCATTATCCTGGAGATATGACTATTAAGGTAACGCATACATATGATGCTGACCATCGATGGACTATACAATATGAAGCTGAATCAACGAAAAGGACATTATTCAACCCTACAAACCATGTATATTTTAATTTAAATCGTGATAATAATGTGGTTGATAATCATCGAATGTCCAGTTCATCGTTAAAGATGTATACACTTGATGATGAAAATATTGTGACAGGAGATGAGCCACTCAACTTTAGCCAAATATTTGAAGATGAACACATTCTCTTTAAAGATATATTTGATAGTACGAATCAAAAGCTTCAAGAACAAATGCAACGTTATAAAGGGTTAGATCATCCATTTGAAGTGGGTGACCAACAACTTGCTATAGATAATAAAGAGTTTGAACTTCTGATTGAAACGGACATGCCCAATATGGTTATATTTACATTTAACGAACCTCAAAATTGGGACAGCGATTTTAATATTTATAAATCTCATTCTGGTTTCACAGTAGAAACGCAACATATTCCTAATGACATTAATATGTATGGAGAAAAAGCACAATCAATTTTAAACCCCCATACACCATATTTTTCTAAAACAAGTTATCAAATCAATGAAAAGTAACTCATATCGGATACATTGCTTTATAGCAGTAGTATCCGATTTTTTAGTTTTAAAATTATTTATTATCTCAAAATATAAAGGCTGTTTCGGCAACACTTTCAAAAATTTAAAAAATTGATGAAGTAATGATGTCCAGACTTTTTTAAAAATAATCGGGTATTCAAAAATAAACAAAGTCATGTAAAATAATATTAAGGATTAAAGAGAAAAGGAGACTTTCGGCTAATGAAAGACGTAAAAGAACTTAAACTTATGACATTAGATGATGTAACGAGCCAAATAAAAGATGGTATGACACTCGGAATCGGTACAGGAAGTACTATTGAGTTGTTAGTACCTAAAATTGCTGAGTTGATTCATCAACATCATTACGAAATTACAGGCGTGTGCACATCAAATAAAACTGCTTTTCTTGCCAAGGAGTTAGATATAAACATTGTTGAAGTCAACGACGTAAAAAAAATTGATCTTGCTATAGATGGTGCAGATGAAGTTGATCCAAATCTCAACCTTATTAAAGGTGGGGGCGGTGCACTGTTCAGAGAAAAAGTGATTGATGAAATGGCTGAAAGGTTTGTTGTCATTGCCGATGAAAATAAAATCGTTGACTATTTAGGTCAAACGTTTGTTTTACCAGTTGAAGTTGATAAATTTAATTGGTATCAAGTTTCCAAAAAGATTGAGAGTATTAAGGGCGTAAAAGTGAATAGACGTGTGAATGAAGACGTTCCATTTACAACAGATAATGGAAATTATATATTAGATTGTAATTTGCCAGAAGGCATTGATCCGTATGAAATGCATGAATTTCTGATTCATTTAACAGGAGTATTAGAAACAGGATATTTTCTCGATATGACTGATCAAGCGATTGTAGGTACCCAAAATGGCGTAAAAATTATGGATAAATAAATTGAGCTAAGATGATGAGATAAATTTTTGAAATGACTTACATAGGTGTATTGTCATCAATCCTGGTATCAAAATATGGTTTTGCAAATGAAATTTAGAATTTGAATAAACAAAATTAAAAGGCAACTTCTACTGAATTAATTTAGAAGTTGCCTTTAATATACTTAATTATTCTTTTTTAGTTGAATCACTCATGTCTTGTTCTTCAACTTGATTAATTTCTTTCTTTACATCGCTAACAACAGATGAATGACGATTTTCTGTATATTTAGCGCTGTCCTTTAAATCTGTATCACTAGTGTTTGAATGCTCTGAACTCGCTTCTGAATTATTATCTTCTTTATTAGCAACGCTATCATTTTCAAATTGATGATTTTTTGAATCATCATTTTTATGACTTTCAAAATCATCTTCTTCGGTGTGGTCTAAATAATTATTGGGTTGCACTTCATCTAAACTTTGTTTCGTTGTTTTGTAAGCAATGGCACGAATAATTAAACTAATAATGATAAACAATAAACCTACAATTGTAGTGGAAAGTGCAATCACTTTCATTGAGAAAAGATCACCAGTTTCTTCACTGAAAAGAAAAACTAAGGCGAATGTCATAGCTGCATGGAATATAGTCGCAATATAGATTGTACGTCCATGTGTTGCTCTGATTAATTCACCAATAATCATCGAGAACATGAATGTATATAAGAAATGGTAACCAGCATATTCAATACCGTAAGTAGTGTTTGCGGTGAAGATTGAATAAATTACACCTACAATAATACTAGCAAAGAATGTGTTCATCTTAGATTCAAGAATACTTTGTAAGTATGAACGGAAACCAAATTCAGTAACAAACGCCATTAATAAATGGCCAATTAGAATTGTAATTAAAGATACTGATAAATCTGATGTTTGTAAAAGGATAAAACTGTCAGCAAAAGTATTGAAACAGAACATACCAATCATAAAAATGATAAGCGGTAAAATGAGTGCTAATAGGATACGTTCAATAACTTTTAGACTGAATGAAAATTTTAATCCGGCTAATTGTTCTTTTTTATACTTAAATACTAAAATACATACTAATGATGCAATAAATGGAGCTAAGTCTTTGATGTCAAAAACAAATCTTTTAACTCCAATGGACGCTTGGAAATCTCTAAGTATAATGGATAAGGCCATTGTAATAACAAAGAAGACAAAGACCATCATTGCCCATTGAAACCCAGAAATTCGAGAGTTTTTCATTTTTGTAACCTCCATTAGGTAACAGCCAAATTTCTTTTATTTACAATTATACATCTTACAAGCATATGTTTAAATTGTCTATTTTAATTATCATAAAAATGTAATAGTCCTGAAGTATTTTGTTAGATAATCGTAATTAATCAATTTTAATAGAGGGTATCACTTAACTACTAGCGTTGAATTCGATAACATCAATAGTTATACTTTAAATAGTTTATATAATAAATAAATTAAGGGGGAAATATCATGTATAGACTTGCGGAACCGGATTTATGGAAAGGTCGTTTAGATAGTGAAACAGATTCAAGACAATTTAGACATTTCCAAACTGTAAAATTTGGAGATTTAACTAAAGTTGAAAAAACTAATAACCCCAAAGGTGTAGGTATACTTGGATATGCTGTAGATAAAGGGGTTGAATTAAATAAAGGTCGTGTAGGTGCAAAAGAAGGACCTAATAAAATTAAACAAGCCTTTGCTGGATTGCCAGATTTAAATCAATGTGAAGAGCTCATTGATTACGGTAATGTAGAACATGATCATGATTCACTTATAGATACGCAACAAGAGTATGCTGAGCTTGCAGCGAAATCAATTCAAAATCATAAACAAACTTTCTTACTTGGTGGTGGACATGATATTGCTTATGCACAATATTTAGCCACGCGTAAAGTTTATCCAAATGAGTCTATCGGTGTTATAAATATTGATGCACATTTTGATACTCGTGACGAAGGTGAGTCTACGTCGGGTACTAGTTTTAGACAGATTCTAGATCAAGACGATAATGCTGATTACATGGTATTAGGTATTTCTCAAGGTGGTAATACTCAAGGTTTATTCGATTATGCTAAAGAGAAGAATGTTCAATATGTGTACGCAGATGAGTTGCTACACCAAGTTTCTCCCCCGATTAAAGATATGATTGAACATTTTATACATGATCATGATGTCATCATGTTTACTGTGTGTATGGACGTTGTAGACAGTGCATTTGCGCCTGGTGTGAGTGCGCCTGCCGTTTTAGGTATCTATCCTCATACTGTATTTGAGCTAGCGAAACGTATTATTCCTAGTGAGAAAGTGGCTTCGATTAGTATAGCAGAGATGAATCCTGAGTATGATTTAGATAATCGTACTGCAAAACTAGTAGCAAACTTAGTTCATCATTTCTTAATTTAATACCTTTAAAAAATGGACTACCAATAGTGAAAAAATAAATATTCATGATATACAACAGCCCAATTAGCGTTGCAAAGATAATTTTAACGCTAATTGAGCTTTTTTTAATATAAGTTTATTTAAGTATCCCAATACGCTATACAAAGTTGTATTAAAGACATTACTTGTTCGGAATGCTTGCGTTTATTTAAATAATTAATAAAAATCTTACGTCCTAAATTCGGGCGGATTTTAATACTATCCAAATCATTAGTAAAATTTGATTGATAATAAAAACGAGGTATCACTGCATAACCTAATCCTAAATGGACAAAGTTTGTTGCTGATTCAAAGCGATCGGCTTCTAAGACTATATTAGGGTGTTGATTCATACGATTGAAATAATCATCTAAATGGTCACGTACTTGTGAATTTTTGTTTGGCATTATTAGAGGAAGATGCTCAATTGTAATCGTCTTCTGATTTGGAAATTCATCCTTAGGAGTAATTAACACATAAGGTTCCTTATACAATGGAATAGATGCGATATCTTCATGAGTGATTTCTTCGTTCGTTAGTGCAAAATGAACATCAAAATTAAGCAATTTGTCTATAGATGAATGACGGTCATGCACTTCGTACATACGATATTGTTGATTAGGATAATCATTATGATGTTGTTTTATCACTTTACCCATCCATTGACTTGTTGATTCTAACATTCCCATTTTAATTCTAGGTTCAGATGTAATATTTAAGTCATATATTTTTTCAACTGTGGAACGATATTCCTGTACGATATGTGTCGCATGCTTATAAAATTGAATGCCTTTTTCAGTGATTTTAATGTCTTTAGTTGTACGCATAAATAAGTCATAACCTAAATCAGCTTCCATCTTTTTAATTGTTGCTGTTAGAGAAGGTTGGCTTATATGAAGGAAATTAGCCGCTTTAGTAAAACTATTATATTTAACTATAGCTAAAAAATATTCAAGCTGAATAATCTTCAAGTGTGACACCCCTATTTATAGTTTTAAGTTATAAATAATTAGTTTATTTATATTTGTTGTCTATATTTTAGTACATTATACTATAAATGTAAGATATTTAAAGCAGTCTAAAAGTTTGGAATTTGAATTATTTGAATATTTAATTAATTTTCTAATGGCATTAAAGATTTTTAATTAATATTCGTTTAGAAGGGGGTTCATTTTTCAAATAGGACTGCTAAGCTCATTTAATTAGGTTTGAATGATAATTCCAGATGGGAGAGATTGATATGAGAAAAATTCAAGCAAAAAAGGGTTTAGATATTGAATGTAAAGGTTGGGAGCAAGAAGCGGTATTAAGAATGTTATATAACAACTTAGACCCAGAAGTTGCTGAACATCCTGAAGAATTAGTTGTATACGGTGGTATTGGTAAGGCTGCTCGTAATTGGAAAGCGTTTGAAGCAATTGAAAACATTTTACGTAATCTTGAAGCAGATGAAACGATGTTAGTACAATCTGGTAAACCAGTTGCCGTATTTAAAACGCATGAAGAAGCGCCACGTGTCTTAATATCAAACTCAGTTTTAGTTTCAGAATGGGCGAACTGGGATCACTTTAATGAACTAGATAAAAAAGGGTTAATCATGTATGGTCAAATGACCGCTGGAAGTTGGATTTATATAGGTTCACAAGGTATCGTTCAAGGTACTTATGAAACCTTTGCTGAATTAGCTAATCAAGAATATAAAAGTGATTTAACAGGAACAATTACTTTAACTGCAGGTTTAGGTGGTATGGGTGGCGCACAGCCACTTGCTGTAACTATGAATAACGGAGTCGCAATTTGTGTGGACGTTGATGAAACACGTGTTGATAAACGTGTTGAAACAAAATATTGTGATGTTAAATCTACGGATTTAGATGAAGCTCTAAAAATGGCTCAAGAGGCAAAAGACAAAGGTGAAGCTCTATCAATTGGTTTAGTTGGTAATGCAGTGGATATTCATAAAGCAATTTTAGATAAAGGTTTCAAAATTGATATCATTACAGACCAAACGAGTGCGCATGACCCATTAAATGGTTACGTGCCACAAGGCTATTCTGTTGAGGAAGCGAAGAAATTACGTCAAGAAGATCCAAAAAAATATGTAGAATTATCTGAAGCTTCAATGGCTAAGCACGTTGAGTTGATGTTGGAATTCCAAAAATATGGTGCTGTAGCATTTGATTATGGTAATAATATTCGTCAAGTTGCATACAATAATGGTGTTGAAAATGCTTTCGACTTTCCAGGATTCGTTCCAGCATATATCCGTCCACTCTTCTGTGAAGGTAAAGGACCTTTCCGATTCGCAGCATTAAGTGGTGATCCTAAAGATATCGAACGTGCTGATGAAGAAATGAGAAGATTATTCTCAGATAATGAAAAATTATTAAGATGGTTAGATTTAGCTGAAGAAAAAATTTCGTATCAAGGTTTACCATCAAGAATTGCATGGCTAGGTTATGGCGAACGTGCAAAAATGGGTCTAGCTTTAAATAAGCTTGTACGTGATGGAGAAATTTCAGCACCCATTGTTATAGGGCGTGACCATTTAGACTCTGGTTCAGTAGCAAGTCCTAACCGCGAAACTGAAGGTATGCAAGATGGCAGTGATGCAGTTGGTGATTGGGCTGTACTCAACGCATTGATTAATACTGCAGCTGGTGGTTCTTGGATTTCATTCCATCATGGTGGCGGTGTAGGTATGGGTTATTCATTACACGCTGGTATGGTAGTAGTAGCAGATGGTTCAGAACGTGCTGATAGAAGATTAGGACGAGTTTTAACTACAGATCCGGGTATGGGAGTAGCGAGACACGTTGATGCAGGATATGACATCGCTATTAAAACGGCTAAAGATAAAGGTGTCCAAATTCCAATGATTGATGAAGCAGGTGATAAATAATGAATGATTTAATAATCCAAAATATTCAAGAATTAATTTTACCTAAATCTACTGACAAACCTTTAAAAGGGAGAGAGTTGGACGAATTAGAAGTTGTAGAGAATGGTACAGTTGTAATTAAAGATGGGAAAGTGGTATACTCTGGACCTCATACAGATGACTATGAGGCTAAAGAGGTCATTGATGCTAGTGGTAGAGTGGTATCTCCTGCACTTGTAGATGCGCATACACATCTCATTTTTGGTGGCTCACGTGAACATGAAATGTCATTAAAACGCCAAGGGAAATCCTATTTAGAAATATTGGAATCTGGTGGAGGTATTCTTTCAACTGTAAAGTCTACTCGAGAAATTAGTGAGGAAGATCTTTTCAAAAAAGCAGAGCATGATTTACTAACAATGATTAAACATGGTGTGTTAACAGTAGAAAGTAAAAGTGGCTATGGTTTAGATAAAGAAAATGAATTAAAACAGTTAAGAGTATCGAACCGTTTAGCTGAAAAATATAACCTAAACATGAAACACACTTTCTTAGGGCCGCATGCAGTGCCTGAAGAAGCTGAATCTAATGAAGCGTTCTTAGAAGAAATGATTGAATTACTACCAGAAGTTAAAGAATATGCAGATTTTGCTGATATTTTTTGTGAAACTGGTGTATTCTCAGTTGAAGAATCTAAGCGATATATGGAAAAGGCTAAAGAAGCTGGATTTAAAGTTAAAATTCACGCTGATGAAATTGATCCATTAGGCGGATTAGAGTTGGCTATTGATGAAGGTGCAATTTCAGCTGACCATTTAGTTGCTTCTAGTGAAGAAGGTAAAGCTAAACTTAAAACTAGTGATACTGTGGCAGTATTATTACCTGCTACAACATTTTACTTAGATAAAAATGACTACGCTGATGCACGTGGTATGTTGAATAATGGTGGTGCGATTGCAGTAGCAACTGACTACAATCCAGGTAGTAGCGTAACAAATAATTTACAACTTGCGATGGCGATTGCTGCATTGAAATTAAAATTATCACCAACTGAAGTTTGGAATGCCGTGACAGTAAACGCAGCTAAAGCAATTGATGCTGATGCAGGTACGATTAATCAAGGGGACCAAGCAAATATTGTAATTTGGGATGCGCCAAACCATGAGTATATCCCATATCATTTCGGTATTAATCACGCTCAAAAAGTGATTAAAGATGGTAAAGTTATCGTGGATAATGAATTTAAGTTAGATTAAAGTAAATCAGTTACTTGTAAATGAGCTAGGCGGTCATGTTATCAAAAAGAGTTAAAGCGTTCGTTTATAGTCTTTAGCGAGTCCTTTGAGGGCTCGCCTTTTTATATTCAAACGAGAGGTTTATAATATAGTGAAAAAGTGAAATAATGATTATACTTATATCGATATGAGAGGTTTAATAGTTTGAAATGAAGCCTCTAAAGCTTAGCAAAAAGGGGATGTATTAATGACCGAGTTGCATAAAATTGCTTATATAGAGGAATGGAAAGGTCATTATGGTCAAAATATTTTAGCAGGTATACTCATGGCATTAGCACTATTACCAGTCGCTATTGCTTTTTCTTTTATAGTACATATTAAGCCAACGTTAGGACTGATGAGTTGTGGTTTAATGATGTGTCTCATTTCTTTGTTCGGTAAAAGGTTAGCAATGGTTTCAGGACCAAGTAGTGGTATTTCTATCATAGGTGGGCCTTTAGTAGAACAATATGGGGTTCATTATTTGGCTCTTGCAACCATACTCATGGGAATGATTTTATTTATATATGGTTTATGCCATATTGATAAAATATTAAAACTCATACCTAATACTGTTGTTATGGGGTTTATGAACGCCTTGGGACTTCTATTATTGTGGACACAAATGAAGTATATATTTGGTATCTCAATAGCAACTTATGTGGTAAGTGCACTCACTTTTATAATTATTTTTATTTCATCTAGAACAATTAAAGTAATTCCGGCACCGCTGATTACTATTATCGTATTAACATTTGCGACATGGCTTATTCATCCGAATTTGCAATACGTACATGATATGGCGGATATACACTTTTCAATGCCATCGATTCATATACCTCAAGAAATGTTTGAACTGAGTGCTTTCTTCATTGCTTTAAAATATGCTTTCACAATGTCCATTATTTCAGTAATCCAAACTAACTTAACAAATGATATGATGAATATGATTTCACAACATCCAACTAATAAAGACAGAGAGATTGTAGGACAAGGATTATCAAATATTATCGTTGGTTTATTCGGAGGATATGGTTCAAGCGGTTTAGTTGGACAATCGAAATTTAATTATCGTATGGGAGCAAGAACACGAGTAGCTACGCTCACTACCGGTATTTTCTTATTATTATGTGTGTTCGTCTTAGGACAACTTGTTGGTTTAATACCGATGGTGGTACTCGCTTCGGTACTCATTACTATTTCTTTTAATACCTTTGATAGACGCACTTTTCAACATATTAAAGGTGCACCAGTTAAACGTGGATTGGTTATGGGATTAACGATGATTTTAATTTTAATTACTAATAATTTAGCTATTGGAGTTATTGCAGGCACGTTATTTTACTACATTTTACGCTTATTTTTTAAAAAAGAAGGGACTGAATAGCTTATGCCAAATTATTCAGATTATGTTAATTGGAGACGTACATTTCATCAATTCCCAGAGCTTTCTGATAAAGAGTATGAAACTACAAAGCGACTTAAACGTATACTTGAAAGTTTTGATATAACCATTTTAGATGTACCTTTAGAAACGGGTTTAGTGGCTGAAATAGGTAGAGGTGAACCGGTGATTGCAGTAAGAACTGATATTGATGCATTACCGATAAACTAACAAGTTGTGCACGAGTTTACATCTACAAATGAAGGAGTAATGCATGCATGTGGTCATGACATCCATATGGCAAGTATTTTAGGCGTAGCAACTCAACTTAAAGAGCTTGAAAACGAATTAAGTGGACGAGTGAGAATATTGTTTCAAGCTTCTGAAGAATTAGGTCATGGTGCAATTAGGTTAAGTGAAACTGGAGTACTTAAGAACGTTAAAGCAGTCTTAGGTTTTCATAATTATCCTTCACTAGACATTGGTGAATTCGCGATTAAAAGTGGTGTAATCACTTCCGCTGTAGATCGTTTTGAGTTTCATATTCAAGGAAAAGGTGCTCATGCAGCGAAACCAGAACAAGGAAATGACCCGGTCATTGTAGTAGGTCAACTGATTAACAGCCTACAATCTATTGTGAGTCGTAATTTATCAGCATTTGATAGTGCGGTCGTTACGATAGGGGAAGTGTCATGTGGGAATACATGGAATGTCATCGCTGATCAAGCTTATATTCAAGGTACTGTTCGTTCATTTGATTCTAAAAAACGTCAACTTATAAAGCAACGTATGAAAGAAATTTCAGATGGGTTATCTCTAGTATTTAATGTAGATATTAAATTCGAATATACACAATTACCGGGTGCTGTCGTAAATGATTAAACACTTACCCAACAAGCAATTGAAGCAGCTAAGGAAGTAGGTTACAACGTTCAAATGATGGAAGAACCACTAACGATTGGTGAAGATTTCTCAGGTTATACGAAAGATTACCCCGGTGTCTTTGCTATCATTGGCTCCAATAGTGAATATGATTTGCATCATCCTAAATATGACCCAGACGAACGTATTTTAGAGAAAGTACCAACGTATTTTGTAACGCTCGTTAAAAAATTATTGAATGGTTAATCTATACGGCAATAGTTGCCATGTAGCTATTTAAAGTGCTATTGAATTCATTTTCAGAGATAAAATGATGATTAAAATATGCTTTATGATGGGTAAATAATATTAAATCTTAAATATGGAGATGATGAATGATGTCAGCACAAGATCCTAGAAATAAATTTAAAACGTCTGATTATGAACAACAAGAGCAAGAGTTACCAGGTCTACAATCGAAAATGACACCTCAACCTGATTGTGGTGAAACATCTTACAAAGGTCATGAGAGATTAAAAGGCTATAAGATGTTAGTGACTGGAGGAGATTCAGCAATTGGACGCGCAGCTGCAATCGCTTATGCAAAAGAAGGCGCAGATGTGGCTATTAACTATTTACCGAGTGAAGAAGACGACGCACAAGAAGTAAAACAAGTGATTGAGGATGCTGGTCAGAAAGCTATTCTAATTCCTGGGGATTTAAGGGATGAACAGTTTAACTATGATATGGTAGAAACGGCTTATAATGAGTTAGGCGGTTTAGATAATGTAACGTTAGTTGCCGGCCATCAACAATATCATGATGATATTCACGGATTTAATACTGAAGCTTTCGCAGAGACGTTTGAAACGAATGTATATCCAGTATTCTGGACAGTTCAAAAAGCGTTAGAATATTTAAAACCTGGCGCATCAATTACGACGACGTCTTCCGTTCAAGGATATAATCCGAGTCCAATTTTACATGATTACGCAGCTTCTAAAGCAGCAATTATTTCATTAACGAAAAGTTTCTCTGAAGAACTTGGTGCGAAAGGTATTCGAGTGAATTGTGTTGCTCCTGGGCCATTCTGGTCACCGCTTCAAATTACTGGAGGTCAACCTCAAAGTGCAATTCCTACATTTGGACAACAAACGCCACTGGGTCGTGCCGGTCAACCAGTTGAATTATCAGGTACTTACGTTTTACTTGCTTCAGAAGATTCAAGTTATACTACTGGCCAAGTCTTTGGTGTAACAGGTGGTATGCAAATCGACTAACAATTGATTTACTTTTAATAGGCAAATTATATATTGATTATTTTAAGGTGATGGGGACTCGACTGAGTTCCCATTTTTTAGTGTGAGAGTAGAAAGTTTGCACCATATTAAATGGTGATTTGATAATAGTTGAAGCTTTCATGTAAGATGTATGTGATTGGTGAAATATAGAATAAAGGTGATTATAAAATGAAGAATTTTTTAATCAGATGGTTACCTAATATCTTAATTGCTTTAGCTTTACCGTCACTAATATTGTGCCATCATAATCTAATAGTAATATTAGCTATAGCTGTGATTATTTGTACATATATTTCTGCAGTTAATGTTTATTTAGTTAACGAGAATGTAAAAAAAGGTATAACTTGGTTTAATCCTATGATTGATTATATTTTAGCAATTGTTTCTGCACTTGCTTATTTTGGAATGTTCAGTTGGATTATTACACAACCTTTTTCAAATGTTACGATGCTACTAATCATTATTTGTTCTGGAAGTATTGCTTACGTCCTTGAAGTGAAGCTTAAAATTAGTCAAGCAAAAAATGGTAAATTTCTTCATGGCGACGAAATAAGTGAATATAAAATTGTATCGGTTAGAACTGAAAAAATTTTCAAAAGGGTATCTTTATGTTTAACAATTATAAGCATTTTACTCATATTTATAAGTCTTTATTTGAAATGGTGGATTGTTTTTGGTGTAGCTATTGTGTTATTGATTATTGTTGCTTTAGCAATCACGATTTATGAGAAATTTTTCACTACACAGATTGAAGAATAATTTTAAAATACAATAAACTTTATGTATTGACGTGTCTATAATTATCTTGTAACGTTAGACACAATTCGAATAACTTATCGAGAGAAGTGGAGGGACTGGCCCTAGGAAGCTTCGGCAACATTTTATCATGTGCCAATTCCAGTAACCGCTAAGGTTAGAAGATAAGCTGAAATGCTATGCCAACAGAGTATAAATGGTGAAATAACATATCTTTTAATCACTTGTTGGTATGAGTTGACTCTATTGATACACACTTGGGTTAGTTTTCAAATAAAGTCACTTGCCGGAGCGGAATGAAGAAATGATTCATTGAGAATGAAATTTCTGTTTCGCTCCTATTTTTATGGAAAGTAGGTCAAATTTATGGAGAAAGTAAAGAAAGGTAACGCGTGGGCCCTGTTCCCATTACTCCTATTTGTATTACTCTTTTTAGGTGTAGGAATTATTTCAGGAGATTTTACAACTATGCCTTTAAATGTTGCAATTACAATTACAGTAATCGTTGCCTTACTTATGAATAGAAAAGAATCTTTTGCCAAGAAGGTAGAAGTATTTACTAAAGGTGCTGGACATTCGAACATTATCTTGATGATGTTAATTTTTATCTTGGCAGGTGCGTTTTCAACTACTGCTGAAAAAATGGGTGGTGTTACCTCAACTGTTAATTTAGGTTTATCATTGATTCCTCAAAATTTAATCATTGTAGGCCTATTTGTTATTTGTATGTTCGTGTCTATTTCGATGGGGACATCAGTTGGGACTGTTGCAGCGATAGCCCCAGTAGGATTTGGATTCGCACAAGCAACACATGTGCCCGCAGCTTTAGCTATGGCTACGGTAGTCGGTGGTGCAATGTTTGGTGATAATCTGTCAATGATTTCGGACACTACCATTGCTGCAGTAAGAACTCAAAAGACTAAGATGAATGACAAGTTTAGAGTTAATTTTAAAATCGTTTTACCAGGTGCTATTTTAACGATTATAATTTTATTTTTCTTAACGAATGGTATTTCAATCGATCATGCCAAAAGTTATGATTATAACTTAATTAAAGTTATTCCATATTTATTAGTACTGATACTCGCACTTGTAGGTGTAAACGTCATCATTGTACTCATTGGTGGTACAGCCTTAGCAGGTTTAATAGGATTGATTGATGGTTCCTTTGGTTGGAAAGGACTTCTCAGTGCCGTATCTAAAGGTATAATTGGAATGGAAGATATTGCAATGATAGCATTACTGATTGGTGGCCTTGTAGGTATCATTCAACATAATGGTGGCATAGATTGGTTACTACAGTTTGTACGTGCTAGAGTTAAATCTAAACGTGGTGCAGAAATAGGTATTGCCAGTTTAGTAAGTGCCGCGGATATATCTACTGCTAATAATACAATTTCTATTATTATGGCAGGACCTTTAGCCAAGAACATTGCTGATGAGTATGATGTCGATCCACGTAAGTCAGCTAGTATATTAGATATATTCGGAGGATGTTTCCAAGGGTTACTCCCATATAGTCCTCAAGTTATTTCAGCAGCTGGTGTTGCTGGTATTTCTCCTTTCTTACTTGTTCCATATAGTATCTATCCAATTTTATTAGGAATCTGTGGTTTAGTGGCTATTATTTTGAGAGTCCCTCGTTTAAAAGATAAACCTCAAAAATAAATATAAATTAAAAGGAAGCTACTCATTTAGATTTTAGCTTCCTTTTAACTTTTTCAGAGCTTTCAGAGTTTGTGACATAGCTTAAATACGTTAAAATAGAAATAAGAGTGAAAGTAGGTGAAAGAGAGTGGCAAAATATAATGTAGAGAATGAACACGTAGAAATCGACATCGAACGTTTACTAAAATTTACTCCAGAAGTTGTTTATGAAGCATGGACAAAAGTGGAGATTCTTAAACAATGGTTCATGACAACACCACGTACAAATAAGACTTTTGAAGCGGATGTCCAAGAAGGCGGTACATATCGTATAGTAGATAGTAGAAATGGGAAGCAAAATGTTATCGAAGGTAAATACGAAGAGCTTGTAATGGATGAATACATTAAAATGACAATAGGTATGCCTGGTTTAAGCGCCGAAGAGGATGTCATAGAAGTAGAATTCTTTGAACGTGAAAATGGTGGTACTCAAATGTTGTTTTACTACCGCTCATTAGTTGAAAAGGAAAGACGTTTAACTGCGTTGGAGTACAAACAGAAGAAGAAAGAATATCATGATTCAACTGCGCATGGTTTTGAATTAATGATTGATCAAATGCAACATATATTAGAAGAACTAGAAGAACAACAGCATAATTAAAAACAATCGCAAGCATTAAATGAGTAGCCTCTGGGTGTTACAAATAATGCTTGCGATTTTATTTATAATAATTCATTTTTTTCTTTACGTTCATTATATTTTCTTAAAAGTGTTTCAAAAAAGATATGGTAACTAATAAAGCTTGAATAATCGGTACCGTCATTTAAATAAAATGTATTACTTGATACATATATATTATAGTTTGCTTGTTGAGCGAGTGAGTTATCTTTCATCGTTGTTACTGAGATAAAATATTTCTGTCTTAATTGAAGAAGCTGTGTAACTTCGGTCAATTGATATGTCTCGCCAGATAATGAAATAATAAAGAATAAATCCTCTGGAACAGTTTTATTTAACACCATTTTTAATTCATGAACATCATGTAGGATTATAATGTTTTTATGCATTGTAAGTAAAATACGTTGTGCTTCTTCAGCCACATTCATTTGAGCGCGTCCTGTTCCGTAAAGATAAATCGTAGTGGCTTCATGCATTTTATTCGTTAATAATTGATAATCAATGCGATCTAAATAACTAAAGGTATTTGCTATTTCTTGTTTAAATTGTTCCATTGAATCAGAAGGAAGCTGATTCTTTTTTTCATTTTCAAATTTCAAAAATGATTTAAAATCACTGTAGCCATCAAATCCTAGTTTACGTGTGAAACGGTGGATAGTGGCATTTGATGCATGCGTATGTACAGCTAAATCTTGAATTTTCATATTTTTACATTCTTCTATATGTGTATTAACATAACTTGCGATTTGTATATCATTATCATTCAATTTATCGAAATGAGTGTTCACACGTTCATCTAGTATCATTTAAGCACCTCATTATTTTGCATGAAAAAATTTCCGTTCAATGAAAATATAATCTGATTATACAAAATAGTTTCAAAATGCGTCAACGTCGTTGTTATTATGTAAGCGTTTACTATATATTGAAATTAACTTATTTAGAGATACTAACACTTACTAACAAACATATAAGTAAATGATAGTGTGAAATAAATTGGGATGTGGAGGTTTTAATTATGAATGCTATCAAACGATTCGGTAGTGCGATGATCGTGCCAGTGTTGATGTTTGCTTTCTTTGGTATCGTACTTGGGTTTGCGACACTTTTCAAAAATCCAACAATCATGGGCGGTTTAGCAGATCAGCATACATTCTGGTTCAAATTCTGGTCAGTGATAGAGTCAGGCGGATGGGTCATCTTTAATCACATGGAAATCGTCTTTGTTGTGGGTTTACCTCTATCTCTAGCTAAAAAAGCACCAGGGCATGCAGCATTAGCCGCGTTGATGGGTTATTTAATGTT
Organism: Staphylococcus capitis subsp. capitis; assembly: GCF_040739495.1. NCBI lineage: Bacteria > Bacillati > Bacillota > Bacilli > Caryophanales > Staphylococcaceae > Staphylococcus > Staphylococcus capitis. The sequence continues at coordinate 593,759 of NZ_CP145263.1, forward strand.
TAACACATTTATTAACGCGATTCTAACGCAATGGCCTCATACCTTTGGTGCTAACTTAAAAAAAGGCGTAGAAAACGTCACTGGATTAAAAGCTATAGCAGGGATAGAAACGTTAGATACAAATATTTTAGGGGCTATTATTATTTCAGGGATTATTACATGGATACATAATCGATACTATAGTAAAAGATTGCCAGAAATGTTAGGGGTTTTCCAAGGCCTCACATTTGTAGTTACCATTTCATTCTTTGTAATGTTACCTATTGCAGCAATAACATGTGTGGTTTGGCCAACAATTCAACATGGTATTGCATCAATTCAGCATTTTATCATTGCTTCTGGATACGTTGGCGTGTGGTTATACCATTTCTTAGAACGCGTATTAATCCCTACAGGATTACATCACTTTATATACGCGCCAATTGAGGTAGGACCTGTGGTAGTAAATCACGGTTTAAAAGCAGAATGGTTACAGCATTTGAATCAATTTGCTGAAAGTAGTAAACCTTTAAAAGAACAATTCCATTATGGATTTATGTTACAAGGCAATGGTAAAGTATTTGGATGTTTAGGAATTGCGCTTGCAATGTACTCGACAACACCGAAAGAAAATCGTAAGAAAGTGGCAGCACTACTCATACCTGCAACGCTAACAGCGGTTGTTGCTGGTATTACAGAACCTCTTGAATTTACATTCTTATTTATTGCACCATATTTATTTGTGATCCATGCTATCTTGGCAGCTACAATGGATACTTTAATGTATGCTTTTGGTGTTGTAGGTAATATGGGAGGCGGTGTGCTAGATTTCTTAGCTACAAACTGGATCCCGTTAGGTAAAGATCACTGGATGACATATGTTGCTCAAGTAGTGATTGGTTTTATATTTGTGGGAATCTACTTCTTCCTATTTAGATTTTTAATTCTTAAATTTGATATACCACTTCCAGGTCGAAAAAAGGAACAGAAGAAGTAAAACTATTTTCTAAACAAGATTATAAAGATAAGAAAGGTGGCACTGCTTCATCAGAACAACCAAAATCAACTGTGAATGAATATGATGACAAAGCAGCTTACTATTTAAAAGGCCTAGGTGGTAAAGAAAATATTAAAGACGTAACAAATTGTACAACTCGCCTACGTTTAACAGTGAATGATGAAAGTAAAGTTCAAGATAGTAGTTATTTTACACATAATCAAATGGCTCACGGTTTAGTGAAAAGTGGTAAAAGTGTGCAAGTTGTAGTCGGTATGTCTGTATCTCAAGTACGAGAAGCGTTTGAACATTTAGTTTACGAGGAAGAAAGGTAATTAAATATCACAATAAGCGTCTCAAGGAGAAAGAATTATATCTTCTTGAGATGTTTTATTGTCAAAAAAAACCAGTGCTATTAACAACACTGGTCTTTAAATTATTATGAAATTCTAGCTTTATGAAGCATTTTGGCACGATAGCTTGCTGATAAAATATCTATATTACGTGTTGCAATTGTATGTAGTAATTGAGCGAATATCTCTGGAGAACATACGACACTTGCACAATTGTTATTCAATGTATAGTTTACATCGTGATGGTTAGCAAACATATTCATGATATCAATTACCTTGTCTTTAATGAAAGCATCTTGTAAACCATCGATAGCTAAATCAAAACGTTTGGCTGATTGATAGAGATGTTCTGAATCAAGAAGTTCATCGAAATGCTTAGGAGACAAAATTTGGTAAATAGAATAATTGTGGAAGCTCAAAAAGCTTATTAAATATGGTAACTGTTGCTTAGGTAAACTGACCTCAAGTGCAAACATGTTATTTTGTTTGAAAATCGAAAATTGAAATGACTCACAAAATTTTATTTCTTTACATAAATGAGTTAATTTTTTTCGCGTTGAGCGAGATTTCAAACCTGCAATATTGATAATGTAGGTTTCAAATTTATCAATCAACATGTTATGACCTCCCGTGAATTTGGCATATAACTGAAGCATACGATGTTCGTTTAAATAGATTGTACCACTCTTTTTTTTATATAATCACTAAGACTTTTGAACGAAGTTAAAAACTTATTATTTTGTAATCTTTTTTTTACAAAATATATAAAATGGTTTTAAGATTTAGTAAAAAAAATACGCAAGTGCTTTAATAATGCTTATGACTATCTCGTCACGATAGTCATTTTTTTATGTTAATATGGGAAATAAATAGCTACATTTACAAGGAGAAAAATGAATGTACAGAGCAGTTATCTTTGATTTCGATGGAACAATTATCGATACAGAACGTCATTTATTTGAGACAATAAATAAACATCTCAAATTACATAAAGCTGAACCTATTTCAGTAGATTTTTATAGAGAATCTATCGGAGGGACAGCTACAGATTTACATCAACATCTCGAGCAGGCCATAGGCGCAGATAATAAAGAAAAAATATATCAAGAACATTATCAAACTAGTGGTGATTTGCCAATTATCAGTACAATCAAAGAGTTAATGGATTATCTTAAACAGCGTCATATACCTATGGCAATTGCAACTAGTAGCTATCGAGAAGATATATATCCAACATTTAAAAAGTTGGGTTTAGATAACTATATTGATGTCATTATTGGTAGAGAAGACGTTGATAACGTTAAACCAGATCCAGAACCTTATTTAATGGCTGTTCAAAACCTTAATTATAATCCAACAAATTGTTTAGCAATTGAGGATTCGTTGAATGGTACTACAGCTGCTATGATGGCAGGATTAGATGTTGTCGTTAACACGAATTTGATGACAGCAGAACAAAATTTTTCAACTATTAATTACGTCGGAAAAGATATGTCGATTGAAGATATTGTGACATCTTTATTTGAGAAGAAATAGGAGGTATAAGCGTGGGTTACATTATACTTTTCTTTATAGCTGGTCCAATTATTTTAGCAATAGGGAATCTGGTTCTTGGTCCTATTTTTAATAAACGTACACCATTTCATGTTCAAGTTAGATCATTCATAATTGGATCTATTGTTTATCTTTTACTTGCAACCATAGGATATTTTCTTTTATTGCAAGGAAAGCTTTAAAAGAATTATAAATTTTTTAGCAAATGATAATTTAACACTGTAACGAAATCTTTTCTTAGTGGGATCTTAAATTAAAAAAGTCTATAAATGAATTTGGATAACTAAATTCATTTATAGACTTTTATTTTGTATTAACTATTCATTTTTAAAATTAATGTTATAGCGATGAGTACGATTAAAATTAAATCTATACCTACCATAATTGTGTATCGTGTAGGTTTCTGACCTTGATTTTTAGCTAATTTCATTGCTTGATAATTTGGTATCAAACTAATTACTAATAGTATGATAATGACTACACCTATAATTATTGTCATGATTACTTACCTCCATGATTTCCTCTTGTTATAAGCTCCCATATAACGCCTGCTATGATTCCAATAATTAAACCACTAATGATTCCTATTTGAGGTGTGAAGAACAAAGCTCCAACTAATATACAAATTATAAGTGCTATTGGAATGGTTGTGCCATAAATCATTTTTCGTTCTGGAGAACTTAGAATGGTAAAGGCAACTAAATAAAGAATGAAGAAGGCTACCGTAGCAAGAAGTGTTCGACCTACGACAGACATGATATCAGGTTGTTTCATAGTAAAATAATTAAGTAGGAAAAATATAATCATAAATATTAATGTAACTTTAATTGAACGATTAATGAGTGCCTTATTCATATCCGAACTCCTTAAACTATTTAGAAAAAGTATATCATACTCCGTAATTCATTTAGAAAGAAAGCATATTATGTAATAAAAATGCAAATAGCTTTAATTTTCAGAAAAATATTCAAAATAGGTGTTTTCAAAAATTAAAAAGCTTGCTATGATACATGTGTAAGCGATTTCGTTAAATTGTAAAAATTTTGTTTCAATTTCGTCAATTTGTAGTATAATTACGGAAATAAGATTATCATTAAAAAAATAATCTAGATTTAGAGATGGGGTAAAGTTATGGAAAACAATGAATTACAAAGGGGACTAAGTGCACGTCAGATGCAAATGATTGCACTTGGGGGAACAATTGGTGTCGGTCTGTTTATGGGGGCAACAAGTACAATCAAATGGACTGGCCCATCAGTTATTTTTGCATACTTAATCGCTGGTATATTTTTATTCCTAATTATGAGAGCAATGGGGGAAATGACTTATCTTAATCCTACAACTGGATCATTCGCAACATTTGCAAGTGATTACATACACCCAGCAGCGGGTTATATGACGGCTTGGAGTAATATATTCCAATGGGTTGTAGTAGGGATGAGTGAAGTTATCGCAGTTGGTGAATATATGAACTATTGGTTCCCAAATTTACCTAACTGGATACCTGGTATCGTAGCAGTGGCATTATTAATGGGAGCAAACCTTGTTTCAGTTAAAGCCTTTGGTGAATTTGAATTTTGGTTTGCATTAATCAAAGTTATTACAATTATTTTAATGATTATCGCAGGTTTTGGCTTAATCTTATTCGGAATTGGTAATGGTGGTCATGCAATAGGGATTTCAAATCTATGGTCTCATGGTGGATTTATGCCACATGGAATCGTTGGTTTCTTCTTCGCACTGTCAATAGTTATTGGATCTTATCAAGGGGTTGAACTCATTGGTATTTCTGCTGGAGAAACTAAAGATCCTCAAAAGAATATTGTTAAAGCAGTGAATGGAGTTATTTGGAGAATATTAATCTTCTATCTTGGTGCAATTTTTGTTATCGTTTCTGTTTATCCTTGGGACAAATTAGGTGACATAGGAAGTCCTTTCGTTGCGACATTTGCTAAAGTAGGGATTACTTTCGCAGCTGGTTTAATAAACTTTGTTGTATTAACAGCTGCTATGTCAGGTTGTAACTCAGGTATATTTAGTGCTAGCCGTATGATTTATACATTATCTAAGCAAGGACAAATGCCTAAGATTTTCTCGAAAGTATTAAAAAATGGTGTTCCGTTCTACACAGTACTTGCAGTATCAATCGGTATCTTAATCGGTGCATTACTAAACGTCATTCTCCCTTTATTTATTAAAGGTGCAGCAAGTATTTTCGTTTATGTTTATAGTGCATCTATATTACCAGGAATGATTCCTTGGTTTATGATTTTATTCAGTCATTTACGCTTTAGAAAGTTACATCCTGAAGAAGTTAAAAATCATCCGTTCAAAATGCCAGGAGGCGCATTTGCTAACTATCTTACAATAGCATTCTTAATTTTAGTCTTAATCGGTATGCTATTTAATAAAGAAACAGTTGTTTCTGTAGTTATTGGTATTGTGTTCCTAGCAGTTGTGACACTTTATTATTTCGTTCGTTATAATAAAAAGGATCAACAAGCTAAAAAAGCAGCATTAACTCAGAAAAACCAAAAAGGCTTAGAATAATAGCAATATATAGTTAAACAAAAAAGCGATTCGTTCATACACTCTAATATAAAGAAATTTAGAGTATGACGAATCGCTTTTTCTATTTATTTAATGTTTAAATTCAATATTTGATAAATGTTTACGGTAATTATCCAAAGCCATTTTAGATTGTGTTATAAAATCTAAGGATGATTGATAATTTAGAGCAATGTAACGATAATAAAGTACATCTATTGTAAACATTTGTGCAAACAATGAAGTCGTTGCACCCATGCGCATTTCATTTTCATCAGTTTGGCCGTAAGACAAGACGATATCTGAACGATTGGCTACTGGATTATCATTCGTACTAGTAATAGTAACAACTGGTATATGATAGTCTGAAACAACTTTGGCTATTGAACGCATTTCACTTTGCATACCATTGTTTGTAATAAATACGACGCAGTCTTTAGCATTATGTGTTGCTAACATGGTCGTGAAGATATGTGTTTCTTGTACCAATTGTATATTTAAACCAATGCGAGATAATTTTTGATATAAATCTGTAGCCACTACAAATGAAGCACCATAACCATAGATGAAAATGGTTTCTGCACATTTAAATAAATCACAAATTCGATCTATCGTCTTATCGTCAATTTTTTCATTGGCGTTGTTAAGCGCACCTTTAGCACGAGAGTGCATTTTCTTTTTGAGAGAATCTGTATTCTCATTGTCTACAAGTTCAACATTGTATACAGATGCTTCTTTAGGCAGAAATTTAGATAAACCAATTTTAAGTTCGTGAAAGCCACCTTCAGTTATTTTCTTACTAAACCTTATTATAGAGGAGGGGCTGGTATCTAAAACTTCTGCTATATCTTGAGAATTCATATTAACTACCTTATGAGGTGAGTTGAGTATGAATTGAGCTATCTTTTTTTCATTTTTAGTTAGGTAGGGGTACTGGTTGTCAATTTCATTTAAAATGTTTGGCAATTTAATCACCCATTTGATCAGAATTTCTCATTTCTTTAGTCGTGCCAAAGAAATAAGTGAAAATGAAACCTCCAGCGTAAGCGGCAAGTAAACCTGCAATATAACCGAGGTACATATGATTATCTATTAACGGTAGAAGAGAAATACCACTAGGCCCTACAGCTGTAGCACCGATATGACTAATACCACCAACAACAGCGCCACCAATACCGCCGCCAATACAAGCTGTAAAGAATGGTCGACCTAATGGTAATGTGACTCCGTAGATTAAAGGTTCTCCAATACCTAAGAAACCAACAGGTAGAGCACCTTTTAAAGTATTACGTAATTTAGTATTTTTACGACATCTAACCCATAAAGCTAATGCGGCACCGACTTGTCCAGCACCAGACATAGCTGCAATAGGTAACAGATAAGTAGAACCCGTTTTATTAATTAATTCGATATGAATTGGTGTGAAAATATGATGCAATCCTAGCATGACTAGTGGTAAGAAGAAAGCATCAATGATGAAACCACTAAATATGCCTCCTACACCAATAATCCAGTTAATGACATGCACCAATCCATCAGATATAAAGCCAGCAACTGGCATTATAATAAACAATGTTAATAAACCAATAATTAATAATGAAATAGTTGGAGTTACAATAATATCGATAGCATTTGGGACTATTTTATGTAATCTTTTTTCAATTAAACTAAGCAACCATACTGCAAATATAACGCCAATAATTCCACCTTGACCAGCGACGAGGTGTTCACCAGTAAAGATATTTTTAATTGGGTTTTCGTCAGTTATACCAGTAAGTAATGTTGCACCACCAATTACACCACCTAATCCAGGCGTAGCGCCGAACACCTTCGCTGCATTGATTCCAGTGAAGATAGCTAAGTAGGCGAGCATCCCATCTTTAATGACACTCAGCACTGAAACAACTTGTTTAAGCCAATCTCCAGATAGAGTTCCAGCTGTTAATAAGTTATTCAATATCGCTGCAATACCACCTATTAACCCGGCACCTATAAATGCTGGGATTAAAGGTATGAAAATATTAGCAATGGACTTTAAAACTTTATTCCATTTACTTTGTTTGCGATGACTTTGAAAATTCTGTTTATTTTGTCGTGCTTGTTCTTCAGCTTGCGCTTTATAGCTTTTATTTTCAGTATGAGAAGTATCATCATCTAAAGGTGCGCCACTTGTTTCAGACATATAATTTGCAACTTTGTTAACAATGCCTGGTCCAACTACAACTTGGAGGCGTTCATCTTCAACAACACCTAAAACACCATCAATACTTTTCAATTCATTGTAATTAACTTTATCATAATCATGAATTTTAATTCGAACACGAGTCATACAATGAATAATATTATCAATATTATGATTACCACCAACGGCGTTAGTGATATCTTTAGCAAGACGTTCTTCTTTGTTCATGGAAACTCCCCCTTAAACGTTGATGGCTTGCTTGATCACTCCATTACTTTTATATAAACGCGTCTCAGCGTCTTCTTTAGTTGTATTACATAAATACATGACAACTGCTGTTTTAATATGATTTCCCGCTTCTTCATACAATGTTTGTGCATCTTGTTCATCTAAATCACATATATCTTGAATAATGGTGATTGAACGATTGACCAATTTTTTATTCGTAGGTCGTAAATCCACCATTAAGTTATCATATACTTTTCCGACCCCAATCATTGTCATTGTAGAAATCATATTTAATATGAGTTTTTGAGCAGTGCCAGATTTTAAACGAGTAGATCCTGTTAAAACTTCAGGTCCCACATTAACTTCTAAAATATGCTCTGCACAAGCACTAATTTCACTATTTGTATTACACGAAAGAGCAACAGTATCAGCATGAATATCGTTAGCATAAGTGAGGGCGCCTTTGACGTAAGGTGTGCGACCACTTGCAGATATTCCAATAACAATATCATTATCATTTAGCTGAATATCTTTTAAGTCTTGTGCGCCTTGCTCGCTATCATCCTCAGCCCCTTCTACTGCGACGGTCATCGCTTTTTGACCACCCGCAATAATACCAACGACCTCTTCAGGACGTGTATTAAAAGTTGGTACACATTCAGCAGCATCTAAAACGCCAAGACGTCCACTTGTACCAGCGCCTATATAGATTATTCTTCCTCCACGATTAAAACGTTGGATAGCACTAGTTATAACCTGTGATAACTGAGGAATCACTTGTTCAATGGCTTTGGGTACTTTTTGATCCTCACGATTTATTGTTAGTAGTGCATCTTGAATAGTCATTTCATCTAAATGCATCGTTTGTGTGTTACGAGTTTCTGTTGTTAAACGATTCATTGTCATTCTCCTTCGTATATGTAAATTTAAAAGTATCTCCAGGCTGAATCAGTGTTAATAATTGAAGATCTTCATCGCTCACTGTTGCAATATGGTTAATATGAGAATGTCCTTTGAGTGGTGTTTTAACGACTTGAATTTCACCTTCATATCGCCCATTTAGTTGGTTATCTACAGTGATATCCCCAATGTCTCTTTCAGTTATTCCTATAGGATTTATAGGAGTATCATTGTTAACACGTGAATATTGAGAACGTATGATATGCTCTGGTGCGTCAATGCGCGATGTATGTGTTCTTAAGACTCTCTCAGAAAATGATGGATCCAAGTCTTTAAGCTTGAGCGTAAAATGTCGACGATGCATCATATCAGACAATTGTTGAGCAATTAATAAATTGATTGCTGTGTCACCGATAATAACATGAGAGATATCTAGAGATTGTAATTCATGCGTAGCAACTAAAGGATGTGATGAACGATGTGACTCAACTGTTGGTAACCCTTTATGTAAAGGGCCTCTTAGCTCTGTTCCTGGTATAAAGGCATATATTTTTGCATGTTTATCGTAAGTTTTAATAAGTTGATTTTTATATTCAATGAAAGAATGTGAAAGACCTGTATCAGGTCGTGGATAATAATTGTGACAGTATAATAGTTGAGACTGATAATCTTGTTTGTAAATGCGCTTCAACATATCTTCTGTGATATTACTCGCATTAAGACAGCATTGGAAACCATGACTTTGAACTTCATGGATGAGTTCAACATCCAATTGATCATCAATACGTATAGAAAATGCCCCATGTGGCAATTGATTTAAATAACTGTAAAGCGTTGGATTAAGTAAAGAAGGATTAACATCAATGATATAAGTGATATTATATGATGAAAGAAGCTGACATAATTCCCCAAAATATGACAACTGATGTTGCTTGTTTTCTTCAGGGATTTGTAAAGATGTAAAGATCACATCATAACCCATAGAAGCCATGTTAAGAATATACTCTTTATCTAAAGCATTTCCTAAATAAACTGAGAAGCCAAGCACATCTAACACTCCTTTTAATTACTTAATCAGTACGATTATAACGCTATTATTAAACGTTTACAATTTGAGGTATTTTTTGAATAATATAATATTAAAATTTAAAGCACATGATGTTTTAAGTAATGTGAGATTTAAATAAGTGCAATGTATCGAAACGTTGATAAACGAAATTAAAGATAAATTTATAATAATTAGGAAGTCGAAGGTTTGATTTTTAAAAGTTGTTCATGTAATAAAAGTTGTTTGATATGAATATAAAAAAGCATGTCTCCTTGTTTGATTGGTATAAGAGGGTGTTCTGATAAATGAAGAATGACATAATAGTAAGATGTTAATTCTGGTGTGGTACTTAATATTGATTTATGCGATTCTATCCAAATTTTTTCAACTTCTACTTCTTGATTAAATACGTTCAAAGTTTCTTCAAATTTGTTATGATGATTGAGTACATAATATTTAGCATTTTCAGTCAGAGAGAGCAATTTTATAATTCGTTGTTCAATGTGTCGTGTGATTTCTAAATAATTCATAATTCCTCCAATAAATTTTAAAAATGATTGAGTAATAGAAAGGAAACGTCTATGAGGCAGAAAGAAGTTAAGAAAAAATATAAATTTAGTGATATTGCGTGGAGAGATTTAAGTCTAATTGCAGTAGTATTGGTAGGACTTTTTCTATTTAGCGTTGCAGGTATGGCGCTAGGTGCGCTTTTTCTAAAACATATGTCACAGTTACAATTAGCGATGATTAGTACATTGGCGCAGTTAATGGCTTATGTTGTTGTGATATTTGTATTTTACTTTTTACACATCCATACATTTGGAGAGAGGTTTAAAAAAGGTTTACAATACTTGAAACGACGATGGTTCATTATTATTATCGCTTTTTTATTGGCGTATGGTTTGTCAAGTTTATATGAATGGTTAATGCAGTTTTTACCTAAGCATCTACAATATTCTGATACGCAAAATGAGATGGCTTTAGATCAATTGTTCAAAGTACATGCATTTATACCTTTCGCGTTTTTATTAATCGTGATTGTAGGACCTATCGTTGAAGAATTAGTGTTTAGACACATACTAATAGGAGAGTTAGGAAAGAAGTTTAATTTTATTGTAATGGGGATTATATCAGCTGTATTATTTACTTACATACATGTAACTGATGCGAAATCACCGTTTGAATTCGGAGCATACTTTATTTTAGCCATTGCTTTAGTCTCTGTGTATTTAATTTCAAAGAGAAATTTGGCAGCATCGATTAGCTTGCATATGTTAAATAATCTAGTGTCATTTATTTATACTCTATGGTCAATATTTTATAATTAGTTTAAAAACCCAGCTGATTCACATTAACTGTTTATGTCAGCTGGGTTTAAAAATTGCTGATAGTTATCTATTGAGATATCTTGAGTTTTAATAGTTTTTTCGAATGAGTAAGAAATATCGTGTATGTCCATGATTGATAATTCACGTGTATGACCACGACCTATATCAAAGATCACTGCATGCCACTGACCATCTTTACACAATAAACCTATAAAAATAACATTTTCAGCGTGCGCTTTTCCTTCTTCAATATAATCAACAAGCATGACATTTCGTTCTGTACAGTATATTAATATATCTGAAAATAGTTGTGGTAATGAGTAATTATTACTATCTTCAAATTTAATATAATAATCCATCTTTTTTAATAACTTGCGTAATCGCGTTTGGGGTAAACCTAAACATTGTTTAATAATGGCTTGAATTTCTGTTTGATAAGGGAGAGTAGAATAAGACTGACTTTCATTAAGTGTAAGAAACAACGCTGACAGTTGATTTTCTGTTAAAGATAAAGAAATTTTTGATTGAGCATCTTTAATTTGATAACCACCGAGTTTACCGTGTTGTGCGTACACTTTTACACCTTGTTCTTCTAAATCATCAATATCCCTTAAAATAGTACGTTTCGAAACTTTAAATAGTTTTGCAAGTTGTGAAGCGGTCATTTTATCTGAATTTTGTATAGACTGAATGATTTGATTTTGGCGTTCTAATTTATTCAATGAAAGTCACCTCCATAAACATTACATATTACATTTATTATAACATATAAGCGACAATGATGACATTTTCTTATTTTTGGTCGGTACAAAAGTGTAAAATTTCTTATTTTTCTTTTAGAAAACGCTTACAATATAAAAATCATTATGTTACTATAATATTTGTAACAGGGGGAGCGATTAGACAAAGGGGTAGAGCTATATAACAGATAGCTGTGTAATCGTTCGAGTTACATCAAAACATCTTCAATATTTATTACTTACTTTCCTTTCTATTTGTCGGCTAGCTCGTGACTAGCCGATTTTTTCTTTTTTAAAAACTTATTAATTATTATTCCAAAATCTTGATGACTTCGTATAAAATAAATATAAGTAAATAGAGAGATTTCGATAATTAAAGTTTACTTATAATATATAACTGATTTATTAATTCTACATAAATTTATTTTATTTGGTGGTGAAACATAGGATGACAGAAAGTTTAAAGCAGATTGATCGTTTAATTTGTGATTGGTTAAAAATTGTTGATGATATTTTACCGCGTCTTATTCAAGAGATGCATACAGATACCAAAAAGGATCGTTTTGATTTAGTTACTAACGTAGACAAACAGATTCAAGACCATTTTCAAACATTCTTGTCAAATCAATTACCTGGGCATCTACTATTAGCTGAAGAAAAAAATAATGATGATATTGATCCTTATCATGGACATGTTTGGATTATGGATCCTATTGATGGAACGGCTAACCTTGTAAAGCAACAAGAAGATTATTGTATTATACTAGGATACTTTGTGGATGGAGAGCCAAAACTATCTTATATCTACGATTATCCTCATAATAAATTGTATAAAGCAATATCAGGTGAGGGAGCATATGAGAATGATTTACCGATGTTAAAGCCTGCAACATTAACCATTGAAGATGCAATATTGTCGTTTAACCCACATGTTTTAAATGATAGAACGATAAACGCACTTTTCCAAACTTCATTTAGTTATCGAATTATTGGTTCATGTGGTTTAGATTCAATTAGGGTCATTAAAGGTCAATTCGGCGCTCACATGAATACGAATCCTAAACCTTGGGATATAGCCGCTCAGTTTCTTTTTGCGCAAGAACTTAATTTGAAAATGACTAGCTTAGATGGTGGCAAAGTTGATTTTGGTAAGGGTGGCCCTTTTATAATTAGTAACCCTGGTTGTCATCAAGATGTACTGGATATTTTGAATAGCGGTAAGGGCTATCAAAAATAAGTACAATTATATTAATATAATTGTATAAGTGAATTGTTAATGTCGGAGCCTTAGAAAGAGTTTCTTTTTAAGGCTTTATTATTGTCCTCAATTATAATTATGTGAGTTAAAATTCACTTTTAAGTTATTCGGAATGTATAAATGAATAGGTCTACAGATGTATAGTAAATAATTTATTTTATAATATAATTATCTATGGAATATGAATATGAAATAAATGTAAAGGAGTGGTAGGAGTGAAACGTTCAGATAAAAGAAAAATGAGCCTGCCAACTAAAATTTTACTTTGGATAGTAGGAGTATTATTTTTACTCGCTGTTATTGCAGTAATATACATCTGTGCCAAGATATTTATTACAGGGGATAAGATACACAATCCTCTAAATAGAAGCCATTCAGAGTTACGCTCAGGAAAGGTTAATTTAAAAGAAGGCGACCCTTTCACAATTGCATTATTTGGTGTGGATTCAGATGCGGAGCGAAAACATCAAGGTGGTGGAGAGCGTAGCGATACCATTATGATTTTATCAATTAATCCTAAAGAGAAAAAAACAGAACTCGTTAGTATTCCTCGTGATACTCAAGCTCAAATTGTAGGACGAGGTACGACAGAAAAAATTGCTCATGCCTATGCTTACGGAGGACCCAATATGGCGGTAAATTCTTTAGAGAAATTAATGAATGTACCAATTGACCACTATGCAACAATTGATATGGATGGATTACACGATATGATTGATACTTTAGGTGGTGTGGATGTGGTAAGTAATGACACTTTCACAATTAGTGGTTTACATTTTGTTAAAGGTCAAAAAACACATGTTGATGGGGATGCTGCAATGAGATTTATACGTAGCCGCAAGGAAGAAGGTGCTGGTGGGGACTTTGGTAGACAAGAACGCCAACAACTTGTACTTGAAGCTATGGCTAATAAAATGACAAGTCCAACATCAATAACACATTTTAATTCATTAATGAGCGAAATACAGCAAAATGTTAAAACTGATTTATCATTAAGTGATCTGAATCTTGTCAGAAAAAATTATAAAGATGCTAACGATAACGTAAACCGTCATCAACTTGACGGAGAAGGTGGTATTCAAAGTGATGGTTTATATTACTTTGTCCCAAGTGATGCTTCTAAAAATAGCAACACGCAACTACTAAGAGATAATTTAGATTTATAAACTGTATTTGAGCACTGTGAGAACTATTCTCACAGTGTTTTTGTGTTTATAATGTATTTTTACAAGGTATATAAGTATTAAATGTAATAAGTAAAAGGATCATTAATTGATAATGATTTTCAAATAAATAATTTATGAATATAAATTATTTATAAATACTTAACTTTTTGCAATTAAAGTAATACAATTTAGATAATTCTATCTTGAAATATATGTGGGGTATTTTTCAGATAGATCTAGCTAACATGAAAAGTCTATTACGGTAAAATTAATATAAATGGGGTGAGCCTATGCAAGAACATTTGGTAGTCACACTTGATGCCACAGATTATCTTGTCGAACCAGGCACAAATTTACTTGAGTTTATCCGGTCTCGAGATATTTTCGTTCCAGCGATTTGCTACAATGAATCGATGGGGCCAATTCAAACATGCGATACATGTATGGTTGAAATTGATGGAGAAATTGCGCGTGCATGTGGCACAACAATAGACCGTCCAATGAATGTAAAAACAGATAACAACGATGTTAAATCAAGTCAAAAAGAAGCATTAGATCGTATTTTAGAAAAACATATGCTTTATTGTACGGTATGTGACTATAATAATGGAGACTGTGAAATCCATAATACTATGGATGAGTGGGGCATCCAGCATCAAACATATGAATATAAAGAAAAACCTTATGAGAAAGACTATGGTCCATTCTATCGTTACGATCCAGACCAATGTATATTATGTGGCCGTTGTGTTGAAGCCTGCCAAGACATAGAAGTAAATGAAACAATAAGCATTGATTGGGATCGTGAACATCCACGTGTCATCTGGGATAATGATGTGCCAATTAATGAATCTTCATGTGTATCATGTGGTCAATGTGCAACAGTATGTCCATGTAATGCCATGATGGAAGTGAGTATGGAAGGCAATGTTGGTTACATGACTGATACTGAGCCAGGATCACTTGTAGCAATGATCGACTTAATCAAAAAATCTGAACCAGGATATGGTCCATTATTGGCACTTTCTGACTCAGAATCTGAAATGCGTAAAGAACGTATAAATAAAACAAAAACAGTATGTACATATTGTGGTGTTGGTTGTTCATTTGAAGTTTGGACAAAAGATAGAGAAATTTTAAAAGTTCAACCATCTCATGATTCTCCTGCTAATAAGATTGCATCATGTGTTAAAGGTAAATTCTCATGGGGCCACATTAACTCTGATCAACGTATTACTAAGCCATTAGTAAGGAAAGATGGTGCTTTCCATGAAGTTGAATGGGAAGAAGCACTGCAAGTGATGGCAGATAACTTTAACAATATTAAAAATCAACACGGTGCAGATAGCTTGTCATTTATTTCATCTTCTAAAGCGACGAATGAAGAGTCATATTTAATGCAAAAATTTGCTCGACAAGTGATAGGAACAAATAACGTAGATAATTGTTCACGTTATTGCCAAGCACCAGCTACGAAAGGTTTGACTCGTACAGTAGGAATCGGCGGCGACGCTGGTGGTATTGATGATTTAGAAAAGGCAGCTATGACAGTGTTGATTGGTACAAATACTGCTGAAGCACATCCTGTCATTGCTTCAAGAATGAAACGTGCTCAAAAATTATTCGGTCAAAAATCTCATGTCTTTGATATTAGAAAACATGAAATGGCTGAACGTGCAGATGAATTTTATCAACCCAAACCAGGTACTGATTTAGTATGGTTAGGCGCGGTGACAAAGTATATTATCGATAATGATTTACATGATAAGGCATTCTTAGACGAATGGGTCGATTATTTTGACGAATATTATAAATCATTAGAACCATTTACAATGGAGTTCGCTGAAGAAACAACAGGTATTCCAAAAGAACGATTAATTAAGTTCGCTCATGAAGTTGCGAAAGCTGAATCAGTTGCAATCTGCTGGGCGATGGGTATCACGCAACAAGACATCGGTAGTGATTCAAGTACAGCTATTTCTAATTTATTACTTGTAACTGGAAATTATAGAAAGCCTGGCGCTGGAGCATATCCTCTTCGTGGTCATAATAATGTACAAGGTTGTAGTGATATGGGGAGTATGCCTGACCAATTCCCTGGTTACCAGCTTGTTACTGATGATGAAATTAGAGCTAAATTCGAAAGAGAATATGGCGTAGAATTAAGTGCAACTCCTGGTCGCGATAATCATCAAATGATAGAAGGTATCCATAATGGAGACGTTCATTCACTTTATTTATATGGTGAAGACACAGGTATCGTAGATTCTAATATTAATTTCGTTCAAGCAGCTTTTGAGAAATTAGACTTCATGGTTGTACAAGATGAATTCTTAACATTCACTGCTACTTATGCTGATGTGGTATTACCTGCAAGTCCTTCTCTAGAAAAAGATGGTACATTTACCAACACGGAACGTCGTGTGCAACGTTTATATAAAGCGTTAGATTCACTGGGGGATTCTAAACCTGACTGGGAAATATTCCAACTTATTGCTAATAAATTAAGCGCAGATTGGGATTATAGTCACCCTGGAGAAGTGATGGAGGAAATCGCTCGACTCACTCCGTCATATGCAGGTGTAAGCTACGACCGTTTAGAAGGTTTTAATAGTCTTCAATGGCCTGTAGATAAAGATGGGAAAGATTCTCCAATTCTTTATTTAGATGGATTTAACTTTGAGAATAAAAAGGCAAAGCTTTATCCATTAACATTTGATAATTTCTTCAAAGAAGATGAAGTTTATGATATTCATGTTAATAATGGTCGTTTACTTGAACATTTCCATGAAGGTAACATGACTTATCAAACTGAAATGATTAGATATAAAGTACCACATCCATTTGTTGAGATTTCACCAGAACTAGCGCAAGATCGTGATATACATGAAGGTGCTGAAATCAAATTGATTTCAGAAACTGGTGAAGCAACGTTGGTAGCTCATATTACAGATAGAGTTAAAGGCAAAGAAATCTATATTCCACTAAATAATGATGCTTTAGAAAATGGAGATATGGGAGCAATTAACCTACTCACAAATAGTGATGTAGATAAATACACTGATACGCCGTCATACAAGCGAACAAATGCACGCATGGAGGTTATATCTAAACGTGGTAAGTCACCATTAAATCCAACTAACTTCCGTGTTGATAAACATCGTCATCCTCAATATAGTGTTCAAGTACAGAAAAAATGGAATCGTTCTGATTACTTATTCCCAGGGAAGCAGAGTGATAAATAATGGCTGAAAGAATTACTGAAATTAAACGTCTAAAAAAGTCACCTGAGCAAATAAAGAATGAAAATTTAAACGAAGTCCTTGATGCTATTGCTGAGAATAAAGATAGCATTCTTAAAGCAATCCGTTTAATTCATACTTTAGATGAAGCGAAAATTTTAGATGCACTCAATGGTGGATTTAAAGCACGACAAGTAATTATCAATAAGTTTGCAGTGGAGTTAAATAAGGATATTTACACAGGATTATTATCTAATATGGCACAAATGGTCTTTTTACTTGGTGACTTAAATGTGAAAGATTTAAGTGAAATGCTTAATCGTCTTAACAAAGGTCTTCATGTTGCAAACCAAGCAAGTCCTAATGCACGTACATCTATTAGAAACTTAATGGGTATCCTTAAAGATGACGACATGAATCGTAGTTTAACTTACATGCTTAATTTACTTAAGGGCATGTCACGAGAATAAAATCATATCAATGATTATGTGAGCTTAGGGGCGAAGAAGCATTCTATAATGACTTCCGAGCCTCTATTTTAATATCGCATATCTATAAATTTTCATGTATGATGAAATGTATATTGAAAAGTTTAAATAAAGGAGTGAAGTCGTATCAATCCTAATATTTTGAAAGCCATGGCAATCACTTCCAATGTCTTATTAGTTATTGGTATTGTATTTCTAATTATGCTAAAACTTATGCTTGCAATAGCATTCTTCGCAGTATCTTTAGCTATTAGTCTAGTCATATTTAATGTCATGTTTAGAGATCGCACAGGTATGAAAATTGCAATCAATGTATCATTCTTTATTGTTGTCATTGCAATTGTTATCGCATATTTCGTTTTATCAAAATAAAGCTTTGGGAGTTAGATAACAATGAAGAATACTAGATTTCGTATAACGACAATCTTAATAATAGCTATTTTAGTAATATTTGGAATTCTATTCCTCATTTTTGATACTAATCTTTTCAAAAATGATATCAAATATACTTTCAATGAAGCTGTAGAAAGACAGATAGGTGAAGGTACGCTAAATACTAAAGAGAGAGATGGAAAGTTTGTCAATGCGAAAGAAAAAGATGTTGAACAAGCCATGAGTATTAGCCATGGAGACAATCCGTTGAAATATATGGATATTTCTGAAAAAGTGCCTATGTCTGAATCAGAAGTCAATCATATTTTAAAAGGTAAAGGTATCCTTGAAGATCAAGGCCATACCTTTATAAAAGCTCAAGATAAATATGAAGTTAATATTATTTACTTAATAAGTCATGCATTAGTAGAAACTGGGAACGGAAAATCAGAACTTGCTAAAGGCGTTAAGGATGGAAGTCATAGATACTACAACTTTTATGGCATTGGCGCTTTCGATGAAAATGCTGTCCATACTGGTGAAAGCTATGCTAAACAACAATCATGGACTACACCTAGTAAAGCAATTATGGGTGGCGCATCTTTCGTACGTAATCATTATTTTGAAAATAATCAACTTAATTTATATCAAATGCGTTGGAATCCACAGAATCCTGGGCAACACCAATATGCGAGTGATATTAAGTGGGTAGACAATATTGCTGATATGATGAAAAAATATTATGACAACTTTGGTATTAAAAAAGAAAATATACGAAAAAAATACTATAGATAGCAATGAGGTTAGCACATGGTCATCAATGTCGCTAACCTTATTTAGATATGTAAAATTTACCATTAAAAGTGTGACGACAAACTTTTAAACAACTAAACATATGATAAAATATTAACGAATGATAAATTTGAGGTGTAAAAACAATGAAAGTTGCAATTGTAGGTGCAGGAATTGGTGGTTTGACTGTCGCTGCATTATTAGAAGAGCAAGGTCATGAAGTGAAAATTTTCGAGAAGAATAATTCAATTAGAGAAGTGAGTGCAGGTATAGGTATAGGGGATAATGTACTAAAAAAATTGGGTAATCATGATCTTCAAAAGGGCATTAAAAACGCTGGTCAAAATCTAACAGCTATGAATGTATATGATGAACGTGGGCGCGAATTAGTGTCCGCTAAATTAAAAAATAATACTTTAAATGTAACGTTAGTGCGTCAAACTTTAATAGATATTATTCAATCATATGTTAAGTCTTCTTCAATATATACTAATCATTTAGTGACTGGTTTAGAACAAACAAATTCTAAAGTAACAGTTCACTTTTCAGCACAAGAAAGTGAAGCATTTGATTTGTGTATCGGAGCAGATGGCATTCACTCAAATGTAAGGGAAGCTGTTGGTGCCTCTACCAAGTTGATTTATCAGGGCTATACTTGCTTTAGAGGGATTGTTGATGATGTCAATCTTAAAGATGAACATGTAGCTAATGAATATTGGGGTGCAAAGGGAAGAGTTGGTGTTGTTCCATTATTAAATAACCAAGCTTATTGGTTCATTACGGTTCCAGCTAAAGAAAGGGATCCTAAATATCAAACATTTGGTAAACCGCATTTACAAGCATATTTTAATCATTTTCCAAATGAAGTACGACAAATACTTGATAAGCAAAGTGAGACGGGCATATTATTAAATGACATTTATGATATGAAACCTTTAAGAACCTTTGTATATGGAA
The DNA here is from genome assembly GCF_040739495.1 of Staphylococcus capitis subsp. capitis. Classification (NCBI taxonomy): domain Bacteria; kingdom Bacillati; phylum Bacillota; class Bacilli; order Caryophanales; family Staphylococcaceae; genus Staphylococcus; species Staphylococcus capitis. The sequence continues at coordinate 613,890 of NZ_CP145263.1, forward strand.
GAACAATTTTATTAGGAGATGCTGCCCATGCTACTACGCCAAATATGGGGCAAGGTGCTGGACAAGCGATGGAAGATGCAATCGTTTTAGTCAATTGCTTGGAAGCTTATGATTTCGACAAAGCACTTGAACGATATGATAAATTACGTGTTAAGCACACTGCCAAGGTAATTAAGCGATCAAGAAAAATTGGAAAGGTTGCACAGAAACGTAATAAATTAATTGTGAACATACGCAATTCAATTATGAAAATGATGCCTAACGCATATGCATCATCACAAGCAACATTTTTATATAAATCAAAAGAAAAATAATTAAAGGTGAGCGGACGACATTAAATGTTCCGCTCACCTTTTGTACGTTCAGAGTGATATATTATTTACGATTTACGACGAATTGTGGTTCTTCACCATTTAATTTTTTAATTGCATCGTTAGCAACGATTTTAGCCATCATATCTCTAGCTTCATATGTCGCATTACCGATATGTGGTGTAAGAACAATATTTTTAAACGATTTGAGCTCATCTGTTATCTCAGGTTCGAACTCATATACATCTAGGGCAGCGCCTTCGATTTCTTTATTTTCAAGCGCTTGTACAAGTGCTTGTTCATTGACGATAGGTCCTCGACCAGCGTTAACTAGATATGCTGTGGATTTCATCTGTTTAAATTGTTCACTATCAATTAAATGATGAAGATCAGGGTTATAAGCCGCATTAATAGTAATGAAGTCTGCATTCTCTAATAAAGTATCTAAATCTACATATTTAGCACCGATTTCTCTTTCTTTTTCTTCTTTACGGTGTGGGCCTGTATATAATACATCCATATCAAATGCACGTGCACGTTTGGCAACAGCACCACCAATTTCTCCTAAACCAATAATTCCAATTGTCTTGCCTGAAACTTCTCTTCCACGGAAAAATAGAGGCGCCCAGCCGTCAAAGCCTTTAGTTCTTGATAATTCATCACCTTCAACAATTCGACGGGCAACGCTAAGTATCAAGCCAATTGTTAAATCAGCAGTGGCATTTGTGGATGCTTTAGGTGTGTTAGTCACATCGATATCTTTTTCTCTCGCATAATCGACATCAACATTATTGAAACCAGCGCCATAGTTAGTAATAATTTTAAGATTTTTACCGCTATCTATTACGTCTTTATCCACATTAGTAGAGAGTAAACTTACTAAAGCAGTGGCATCTTTAACGCCTTCTTTTAAAGTTTCTTTATCAATAATTCCCTCGCCATCGTACATCTCAACTTCAAAATGTTCTTTCAATAAGTTTAATCCTACTTCAGGAATTGCGCCTGCGATATATACTTTTTCCATAATTATCACTCCTTCTTTATTAATAGTATAGTAAAAGAAGAAAGCGCAAACAATAGAAAGCGTTCAGCCACATTAAGATTAAAATAGCTTGGCTAATGGCAGTATATAAGATTCTTATGAACTATTTCACCATATAAATCAGCCAATCAAACGTAATCCGACTACAGCTACAAGTATCATTAAAATGCAAATAATTCGACTAAAGTGTTTCGATTCTTTATAAAATAACATGCCGATAATGGTACCGCCTGCGGTTCCTATAGCTGTCCAAATAGCATAAGCTGTGCCCATAGGTATTTCATGCATGGCAAGTTTTAAAGTGCTAAAGCTTAAAATAAAGGCGAGGCCAAGTAATATGATGAATAATTTATTTTGTGTACGTGATAATTCATTCAGTAGTACCACACCGATTATTTCTAAGCTTCCGGCTATTAAAAGAAAAATCCACGCCATCGTTATTGACCTCCTTCTTCATTTTCATTAGTAGTGAGTTTTAAGCCTATAATACCTGCAATAAGAATTATGATTAATATAAGCTTGGTAGTTGTAAAGGGTTGATTGAAGAAAATCATATCTACAAGTACCGTACCTACAGCACCTATACCTACAAAAAAAGCATAGACGGTACCTACTGGTAAATGCTTAGATGCATCAATGACAAGATAGAAACTGAGGGCAATAAAAAAGAGGGTAACAACCCAACTTAATAAAGAATGCGCATTATCTAATCCTGTAACCCAGATGATTTCTACAAATCCAGCTATAATTACCTTCAGCCATTGCATTATCAATTGCCTCCAATTTAAAGTGATATCACTATTTTCTCAAATAAGTGATAGTGTAGCAATATTTAAAAATTGACGTAGTAGTTAAGTATTAATTTAGTATATTGAATTAAAAACCCGTCAAGTTACTTAGATATAAATCGCAACTTTGACGGGAGTTAAAGCTATAAGATAGTTGAAAATATAGTGTTTAGTCGAGGTGAATGTAATTGTAAGAACTTGCTTCACTAGATGAGATTGTACGTGTATCTACAACGTATGGTCCACCATTATAATTCATTTCTGATACAGTAACTGAACCATCACTACCAACACTCTCTACATAAGCAACATGTCCATATGCACCTGCAGATGATTGAAGAATTGAGCCTTTTTCTGGAGTATGATTAACAGTATAACCAGCTGATTGAGCTGATGTTGCCCAGTTATTTGCGTTACCCCAAGTTGAACCTATTGTGCCTCCAACTTTATCATAAACATACCAAGTACATTGACCAGCTGTATATAAGTTTCCTGAAGAAGACGTTGTCTTAGTTGAAGTAGTAGATGAGCTGCTTGAATTAGAGCTTAAGTCAGATGATGTTGTAATTGTATTTTTAAAAGTGTGTGTGCGTGTATTTTGATTTAAGCTATGCTGATCCTTGTAGTAGTTAAATGGACGTTGTGGGTGATAGTTAAAATGCTTCAAGTGATTATTATGTTCTTGAAAACCATTGTTCATGGGATGGTGAGAATGTTGATTCCACTGTTGATTACCATGACTATTTTCTGCAGCATGTGCGTTTGTCGTAGCTCCAAATAAAGATGCACCAATACCTGCTGTTAATGTCGTAATTGTAACTAATTTTTTCATAATTAAAAGTCCTCCCAAAAATAAAACAATAATATGATATATCTTAAAGGTGTAGCGACCAATGAGTAAGAATATATCATTTTATGTTATTTATTCGTCATCTTTGACGACACAACAACTCTAACAAAATATTTTATGTTTGTGATTGATGTTACGCTTTCGTAAACCAATTAAAAAAACCTTGACCATCGTTGTAATAAACGTTAGTCAAGGTTACAGTTTGTTACAAAAACTTCAATGAAGCACTGTTCTTAAAATTAAATAGGTTTTGTTGTTTAAAAACTTAAGCTTTTGTTACAGGTTATTGTAATAAAATAAGACCTAACTTTTATTTTATGATAGGGATGCTGAATGGTATTTTATAAGTTTTGCCTGAAAAATACTTAACGCACCCAATAATAGTACATACTATACTAATAATTGATAAAACAAGTAAGGCAAGAGTGAGAATTAACATACAAATTAATGCAAAAATTTGAATACCTGTATTATTATCACTCAAGGTTGATATGAAAAGAAAGCCATACACTAAAATCACTGCAACTACAGAATATATAAAATAAGAAATGTAGTAATTTAGATATGTCTTTCCAGCTGTATCTATAAGTTTAGAGTCTTTTCGTTTTACTAACCATATGACAAGTGGACCAATAAAACTTGTAAATAAACCTAATAGATAAATTAACATTGACATTAATCGCTCGTCTTGCTCTTCATCTTTTGCGATTTGATTGTTTTCTTGTGAAGTATACTGATTGCTTCTATTATATTGTTGGTAATCACTATTTTGAGTAGATTGGTTTCGTTCACTATTTAAGTTTTGAGATGACATTTGACTTTCTGAAGTTGTTTCTGAATGATCAAAACGATGATTTTCACTATTATTCATAATGAATAGCCTCCGAATTTATTATTTATATACATAATACACTTATTACTATATCAAAATAGAATTTATTATTAAATGATAAATTTAAATTTTCAACTTTAAATATTGAATAAGTTTAAAAAATGGTTTATTCGGTTATATAGTATTGTTATTATACAGAAGAAGTAATGTTTTTGAGTAAGTGAATGGCTTTGACTCATATTTATTAAACACGTTATTTATAGTTATCGCGGGGCGGGCCGCAGAATTCTTCCTATACGATTGATGAATTCAGACCCACTCCTTTTTTATTGGATTATTTAAATTAACAAATATGAACACAACTATTTTAATGAAGAAAGAAGGAAAATTATGAAAATAGCTATTGTAGGTTCAGGTAATGGTGCAGTAACTGCGGCTGTCGATATGGTAGACAAAGGTCATGATGTAAGATTATATTGTCGTAACGAGTCAATTGAAAAATTTAATGCTGCTTTTGAAAAAGGCGGTTTTGATTTTAATAATGAAGGACAAGAAAAATTTATACCTTTTACAAATATTAGTGATGATATTGAATATGTTCTAGAAGATGCAGATATCGTTCAAGTCATTATTCCATCATCATTTATTGAATATTATGCTAAAGTCATGTCTCACTTTGTGACAGATAAACATCTTATCTTTTTCAACATAGCTGCTTCTATGGGGTCTATTCGTTTTATGAACGTTTTAGAGGATCGTCACATTGATGTACACCCTAATTTTGCTGAAGCCAACACGCTTACTTATGGTACACGTGTTGATTTTGAAAATGCGCGAGTAGATTTATCACTTAATGTACGTAGAGTATTTTTCTCAACATTTGATAGAAGTGAATTAAATGATAGTTACGAAAAAGTATCACAAATTTATGAATATCTAGTTAAAGAGGAAAGTCTGTTAAAGACAAATCTAGAGAATGGTAACCCAGAAGTACACCCGGGTCCTACTTTACTAAACGTAGGTCGAATAGATTATGCTGAGAATTTCTCATTATATAAAGAAGGGATAACTAAACATACAGTTCGATTATTACATGCGATTGAACTTGAACGATTGAATTTAGGGAGAAAATTAGGGTTTGAGTTATCTACAGCAAAAGAATCTCGTATTCAAAGAGGTTATTTAGAGCGACAAGATGAAGATGAACCTTTAAATCGTCTATTTAATACGAGTCCAGTATTTTCTAAAATACCGGGACCTAACCATGTAGAAAATAGATATTTAACTGAAGATATCGCTTATGGATTAGTCTTATGGTCTAGTTTAGGGAGAGTTATAGATGTACCAACACCTAATATTGATGCGGTTATAGTTATCGCATCAACAATTCTCGAACGAGACTTCTTTGAAGAAGGGTTGACAATAGAAGAATTAGGATTAGAAAAATTAGATTTAGAATAAAAATTTAATCACAAGTTTACGAAAAGAGGTTTTGCATCAAAAAACTGCTGAAGGGAGCAATTAATATGACGCATAAGTACAGGAAACCCACATTTTTGGAGTCCTTATCTACGATTATATTTATGGTAATAGTGGTAGTAATAGGATTTATCTTCTTTAATATACCTATTCAGATATTATTATTAATATCATCAGCTTATGCTGCATTTATTGCATATCGAGTTGGATTAAGATGGGAAGATTTAGAAGAAGGTATAACTAAGAGGCTTACTACAGCTATGCCTGCTATTTTTATCATTTTAGCCGTAGGGATTATAGTTGGCAGTTGGATGTTTTCTGGAACAGTGCCAGCATTGATTTATTATGGTTTAAAGTTCTTAAATCCGAGTTATTTTTTAGTTTCTGCATTTATCATCAGTGCAATTACTTCGGTCGCTACAGGTACAGCTTGGGGGTCAGCATCCACAGCAGGTATAGCATTGATTTCAATTTCAAATCAGTTAGGCGTAGCGCCTGGTATGGCTGCAGGTGCAATTATTGCAGGTGCAGTGTTTGGCGATAAAATGTCGCCTTTATCAGATACAACTAATTTAGCCGCATTAGTTACTAAAGTGAATATCTTTGCTCATATCAAATCAATGATGTGGACAACAATTCCTGCATCCATCATTGGCATGATTGTGTGGTTCTTTGCGGGATTGCATTCAAAAGGTCATACGAATCCTAAACAAATACAGACATTACTCCATGAGTTAGATAAAGTTTATAACATTAATTTAATTGTATGGATTCCGTTAGTTGTAATTGCGGTTTGTTTATTTCTAAGAGTCTCTACAGTACCATCCATGCTCATTTCTAGTTTAAGTGCTTTAATTGTTGGAACATTTAATAATCATTTCAATATAGTTGATGGTTTGAAAGCAATGTTTGAAGGTTTTAATCATAGTATGGTAAATCAATCACACTTATCTAAGAATGTGACCACTTTAATAGAACAAGGTGGTATGATGAGCATGACAGAAATTATTGTTACCATTTTTTGTGGCTATGCCTTTGCAGGTATTGTAGAAAAAGCAGGATGCTTAGATGTTATGTTAAATACTGTATCTAAATGTGTAAAATCAGTTGGAACTCTTATACTTATTACAGTGGTTTGTAGTTTGATGCTTGTTTTTGCAGCAGGTGTTGCTTCTATTGTAATTATCATGGTTGGTGTGTTAATGAAAGAAATGTTTGAAAAAATGGATTTATCAAGATCGGTATTATCTCGAACACTTGAAGATTCAAGCACTATGATTTTACCACTTATTCCATGGGGAACTTCAGGTATATATTATTCACACCAATTAAATGTGTCAGTAGGGGATTTCTTTATTTGGACAGTACCTTGTTACTTGTGTGCACTAATAGCAATTACTTACGGTTTTACAGGTATAGGTATAAAGAAATTAAATAAAAATTAAGTTTAATATTTTTACAGAGTGGAATATACTAAATATGTTGAAACAATATACATAGATATAACTTGTAGCGATTATATCTAGTGTTGGTTTTAGCATATTAATATCCTTCTATATAGTGATTGTATTTATTTTGTAGCGGAATAAATACTTGACTGTATGTAACGAATTCTTTTATACATCTTAATTATCAATTTTAAAATGATATAGAAAGACTAAACAAGAACATTTGAATTTGTTTTAGAAAAAACTATTTTTAGCCTATTACTTTCTAAGTAATAGGCCTTTTTGGTGTTTAATAGTTTTTAAATTCATAGGGTATTCAATGAATTAAAAAAGCATTCATACCTAAAATGGAATGAATGCTTGACGTTATTAAATATAATTGCATTATTAATGAATATAGTTATAAGAAGCAGCTTGACTAGCTGAGATAGTACGTGATGTTACAACACCTACACCGTGGCCATAGTTCATTTCTGAAACAGTAATTGAACCATTGCTGTTGACACTCTCAACATAAGCAACGTGACCAAATGCACCTTGTGAAGTTTGTAAAATCGCACCTTGTGAAGGTGAGTTATTTACTGTATATCCTGCTGAAGCGGCAGCGTTTGCCCAGTTATTAGCGTTACCCCAAGTAGAGCCGATTTTTCCACCAACTTTATCATATACATAGTATGTACATTGACCTGAAGTATATAAGTTACCACCTGCTGAAGATGCGTTTGATAATGACACACCATTTGAAGATGGAGCAGAAGTTGTTGTTACATGTACGTTACGACTTGTTGAAGAATAGTTAGCACCTAAGCCACCAGTTTGGTTATTAGAATTACTATAATTATTATTATTGTAATTATTATTTGAGTAGTTACTGTAACTATAATTGTTATGAGAATTTAAACGATCTGGGCTCCAGTTACCTTTCCAAGTGTAGTGGTAATCTCCTTGTTGATCGATAGTATATGAGTAACTATATGAAGTTGGATCATTTGGATTATAACCACCATTATTTTGTTCTGCTGCGTGAGCATCGTTGTGTGCAAAAGCGAAAGTAGCGATTCCCGCAGTTGCGATTGTAGCTGTAGCGATTTTTTTCATTGTTAAATATCCTCCTGAGAATTAAATTATCTTTTTATTTAATAGTCATGTGACCAATGAGTTACTAATTTCTTTCGTTCTTTTTAACGACAAGCAATACTTTATCAGAAAAAAGTATGCTTGTGTGGCTTGTTAACGTTTTGTAATTTTTTGCTAATATTGTTACACGGTTTGTTATAATCCAACATTTTAGTAGAATCTGTTGGAAAACGATTATGACGGCATTTTATTTTTGTTTGAATTAAAAAACATATTTTGTTGTTACAACACTGTAAATTTACAGAAAATTCTTTAAAGCAAATGTATTTAAATATTTATTGAATTATATATCGAATAAACTAGATGATGTTTGCCTGTTCAATAAATCGTTAGTGTGGATATTGAAAGATTTATTAAGGATATTAATCAAAAAATATTAGATAAAGCTATTTAAATTAAAAAGAAAATTGATATAATATTAATCTAATTTGCTACAGCTAAAAATTTAAAGATTGTATAATTAAGAATGAAATATAGATGTTGTCTAGTTAAATTTAGTTTTTAACAATCGGGGAGAATTTTAATAAACAAAAACACAATACTACATTGTGAGGCAGACATATGAGAGAGAATTATTCGATACGTGTTTTTAATCAATTAGCTATTAAAACAACTAAAGCATTAAATGTAAGAGTATTCTATTGTTTACAAGGTAAGAGTGAGTTAACTATTAATTTGAACAAGTATGAATTAATTAAAGATGAAATCGCATTCGTACTTTTAAATGATACATACTCATTTAAAAGTGAAAATGATTCAATTTGCTGTGTTATTGATATACCTTATGATTCATATCTTAGAATTGCGAATAACTCAATGTTATCTAATGGTCTAAAAATAAATAAAAATGAGCAAGAAAGAGTTAAATTTTGGATAATAAAGTTATTGGAATTACATACTCTAAAAAAAGCTTACAAAACAGAGGCCAATAAATTAATTCTGTATTTAATGGTTGAACTAAGTCATTTTGAGAATACTGACCACCCATTTAATCAAAAAATGTACATTTCAGAAGAAATTCATGAATATTTAGTTAATCACCATGAAAATAAAATAAATAAGCAAGACTTAGCTAATGCAGTTCAGTTATCTAATCAAACACTTACAAGTATGTTTAAAGAAACGCCCTTTCAAACATTTAACCAATACCTTAACCATCTACGTTTAAAGTTTTGTCTAAATGATATTTTAACTACACGTCGACCGATAGAAGAGATAGCAATTGATCATGGCTTCCACCATTATTCTCGATTTATACAATTATTTAAAGATACTTATGGAAACACACCTAAATTAATTAGAAGAGATTATATAGCAACGTCTATCTTCCAAAATAAATCTGAAGAAATTGATTTAAATCGACATATTCTAAAGTCCCTAAGTGAATTCAGAGAAGAAACTTCACTTGAAATAGAAGAGCGTACAATTAAAGTGGCAGAAAGTAACAATATATATCAATCACCGGATTTTTATATTGAACACATTAACAATAATTATTTTGACCAATGTTCATTTCTAAACATGAAAAGAGCACTAAATATCAATAAAGGAAATGTACATTATATAGTAGATTTAAATTATAAAGATATATTTAAAGATAGAGAGTCGTTTATAAAAGAGTTGTTACAACTTCTTCAATTTATATCTGATTTAAATATGCATCCTATATTTAAAGTATCAACTTCAAGGCCAGATGTATTTAACTCAACAGAGAAAATGTCATTTCATCAAGCATTGGAAGTATTATTTATATTTTTGCGTCAATTTAATCATTTTCAATTAGGTTTTTTAATAGAAGAAGTTAAGTGTAGTTTAATCCACCAGTTACAACAATCTATTAATAAGTATTTTGATGATTATCAATTGATTTATCGAGTAAAACCTGGCCAATATGAAGAGTTAGGTTTAGCGCGAATAGTAAATGATGTGGATAAAATAATGATACCGATTAACTTATTAGAGGACCTCGATATTCATCAGTCTAAAATAATTATTGAAGTAGACCAATTAATAAAAAATAAGGAAAAACTACTAAATATACAAACAATTGATTATATAAGATTATTAATGAATCAATATGATAAAGTGAGTGGTTTATCGTTACCTTATTTAGAAAAATATGTGGTAGTTAATATAGCTCAACAAGAGCCGAATGCATTCCAGTTAGTATCTTATGTAATCAGTATGTTAAACCAACTGAGAGGCGAAATAGTTTATAGAAATAACCAGATGGTAATGACTCGATATAAACACGAGTATCAAGTGATTACATATTTTTTAAATATCAAATCAAAGATGAATGTGAATCAATATCGATTAATTTTTTCAGATATTAAACAACTCAACCATGCAGAGGTAGAGTATTTCGATATTCAAAGGTATGCGATAAGTGAGAACAATAGTCTGGACAATCTAATGCTTTATCATCAACACCATTGGTTAGCAAAATTAAATTTCAAAGAAATTTCAACATCTTCGATAGAAATTCCTAAAGATAGTATTGCCCATTTTAAATTTCTTATTTCATTGTAGAGCGTGGTTGGTTGCTAAGAGAGGATTGTCATCATATGCATCAACAGAAGATTAAAAGTTTTCTAGCTCACTTTGTATTAGATCACATTTCGATAGAATATTTGAGAGTTTCCTATAATTTAACGGTGGAACAGTTAAAATTATTACAATTCATATACCATTTTACTGAGAAACATAAAGAAGGATTAAGTTTGAATGCTATTATCTTTTATAGAAATTATTCAAAAAACCATCTTCTTAAATTAATAAATCAACTATATGATTTTAATTGGCTCACTAAAAAACGTGATCCGCTTGATCAACGTCGATTAATCATTTGTCTATCAGCAGTGCAACATGAAAAAATAGCGCTTATGTTTGAGGATTTTAAATCATTTTTAGAATTAAAATCTAAATCCATCGCTTACATTAATCAACATACTGCACTTCCTTATTATTTAAATTGTCATGACCAATTTGAAAGCATTGAAAAAGTGCCATCTCAAGACCAGCTATCTTTAGAAGAGTTATATATATTAGGGCTACTGATTATTAATAATGAACCATCTACTTATAAAAATATTAAAGCTCATTTATTAAAAGGGGTTGTTACAGTCAGCCCTATCATCAAAAAATTGTATGCCAAAGGATATATTAATAAAAGTAGAAGTACTGAAGATGAGAGAAATATTGTTTTAAGTGTTAATGAAGAAAAAGTGGACTACATTAAATCAACCATTAGTGAATGTTACAATAGCTTGGAAACGGGAATAGAACGACTATAAAACAAAATTGATTTGATAAAGTAAGGAGAATAGATAATGATTTTAGATAATGTAAATCCGGACGATTTGTTCCCAACTGAAAAGAAAGGACCTTCTGTTTTAGGTATCATTGAATACAATGTACAGGGGCAAAGTGAATTTGAAGGTGCATTCATTGCTACTAATGAACGTTTGATTATGAATGTAGATATGAATGGTCAATTCTATTATAGAAATATTAGATATGATGAAGTAAATCAAGTGGAATTTGATGGCAAAGATATTATGTTTGAATTTAATATCGGTAAAGTGCCTATGAAACAAATTAAAACTGAAGATGTTCAAGCATTTGTAGATTATGTTAAACAGAAAATTCAATAACTAGTATATGCTAAGTTATTCATTAATACTCCAAAATATTGGTATGCTTATGAACAGTAAAGAATAGTAAACAATAAAAACCACTCTTGTCGACTATGCGATAAAGCTAATTAAACTGATAGGAATTATATAAAATTTTAAAATCACTATGATGCAATTAGTGTTATATAAATTGGATTATAATTTTTAATTACATCAAATTCACTTATATAAATGTATAGGTTAAGAAATAAATCTATAAATGCATTTTGTAGTAATAAAAATATTGAATTTTTATACCTATTTGTTTAAAATGTATTTTGTAACATGGGCGGAGAAATTTTCGGTTAGATAAAATACATGTGAACCTTGCTACAACAAGATGTGCATCAGAGGAGTGGTTTTAATATGGGAAAAATCAAAGATATCAATGATTTGGTCAATGCTACATTTCAAGTAAAAAAGTTTTTCAGAGATACTAAAAAGCAATATAATTTAAATTATGAAGAAATTTATATTCTTAATCACATTTTAAAAAGTGAATCTAACGAAATCTCTTCTAAAGAAATTGCTACATGTTCAGAATTTAAGCCTTATTATTTAACTAAAGCATTACAAAAATTAAAAGACTTGAATTTATTATCAAAAAAACGAAGCGTGCATGATGAAAGAACAGTTATTGTATTTGTAACAGCGGAGCAACGAGAGAAAATTAAAAAATTAATTGTTGAATTAGAACAATATATTTAAAAAATACTAGAGAACTGAAGTTTCATGTGTGTTTTAAGGATGAAGATTTCTAAAAAAAGACTAGGTCTACTATCGGAATAGTATGCCTAGTCTTTTAATGTGAATAAAAGTTAATATTTTCTTAAAAAATCTATTTCGCGCTGATAAAGTACTTGAGCGATATATGATTGAACTTTCGTTAATATTTTTTCGATAGTTTGTGTACGATTCGCTAAAATACGTATTGCAAGTCCGTGTGTGGGTAACTGTGTAATGCCTAATCTACAATTCAATTCATTTTCATAATGCGATACTTGTTTATAAATATCATCAATAAGATTCTGATTTACTTCTGGATGAATAAAATAAGCTGAGCCTAAATGTGTATAGTCTTCCATATAGCCTATTGAACTAAGTTGATTTTTCTCAGGGTTTAATAGCATATTATCATATGTGACTAACTCGTCCTCTACGTAAATTTCATTAATTAAATGCATAAATTTATAAGTGAAATCATGATCGTCTGAAGAATAGCCAGGCGTTAGTATATCTGTGTAAAACATAGAACTTTCAGCTTCTAAACGAACGTATTATGTTGATAGAATTTTGCATTTTCATAAGCGATAATTGGATCGGCTACAAATTCCATATAAGAGTGATTCGCCAAATTAAAAGATTGATATTGTTCTACGCGATCATTTAGTGTCTTGTATATTTTTGTGGCGCCTTGGGATGTCAAGGTAACTTGGGCGTTTTCTTCAAGATTTATGTTTAGACGATACCGATCTCCATCTAAATAGCCACCACCGACGTTAACAATATAAAATGTTGGAATTGTAGATTGATTAAGATACACAGGACGAAGGACTTTCAGTGCTTTCTCAAAAAAGATATTTCGAGCAACGGAACGATGCCCGTTATTAAAGACTGTTAAGTCGAGTTCTCCTGTCCATTTAGATTGTGCCATTAAGCTAATCCTTTAAGTAGTGTATCTCGCTCAATCCATTCAATCACTTCATCTAGACCTTCATCCGTTTTCAAATTAGTGAAAGCAAAAGGGCGATTGCGACGAAAGACTTTCGTATCTTCTGCCATTTGTTCTAACGAAGCACCAACATAAGGAGCTAAATCTGTTTTATTTATAATGAAGAAATCGGATTTAATCATTCTTTGTCCGCCTTTGCGAGGAATTTTCTCACCTTGAGCCACATCAATAATATAAATTGAAAAGTCTACAAGTTCAGGACTAAAAGTAGCTGCTAAATTATCGCCACCAGATTCAATGAAAATGAGTTCAATGTCATCATTGCGTTCTAATAATTCATCAATAGCAGCAAAGTTCATAGAAGCATCTTCACGGATTGCAGTATGCGGGCAACCACCTGTTTCTACACCGATAATTCTATCTTCAGGTAGCACACCGCTATTGACTAATATTTTTTCATCTTCTTTAGTGTAAATATCGTTAGTTATGACACCGATACTCATTTCTTGAGACAGACGTTTAACAACTTTTTCTATTAATTGAGTTTTACCTGCACCTACAGGTCCTCCAATTCCAATTCTAATTGGTTCAGCCATAAAATATGCCTCCTATGATATAAATATTCTCACATTCACGTTTTCATGTTCCATTTGGTTTAGTTCTAATCCTGGAGCAGTCATACCAAAATCAGATTCTGCTAGCTCTAATATGTGTTGACGTGTTTTTTCAATATATGGAATCATGTTCGTTACGACTTTTTGTCCGGCAGTTTGACCAAGAGGGATAGCTCTAACAGCGTTCTGAGTTAAACTAGATACGTTTTGGTATAAATAATAATCTATGATTGTGTCAATGTTCATTCCTAAATGATGACCTAAAATAGTAAAGCATATCGCAGGATGTAGCTTTGCTTTTTTGAGATTCATTTGTTCATGATACCACTGGATCCACGGTGCATCATAAAGTTCCATTGCCAATTTAACCATTCTCGTGCCCATTTGTTTCGTACCAACTCGAGTTTCTTTAGGCACACTTTGAACAAATATTTTTTTATCGATGTCCAAAATTTTTGTCTGATTATTATTTTCTAAAGCATCGTATACAATTCGCATTGCTAAACCATCTGAATAAGTCAACTGTTCATTTAAAAAGAGTGTAAGCCACTGTGTAAATGATTCAGCATCATGTACCGTCTGTCGTTGAATATAAGTTTCAAGACCAAATGAGTGACTAAATGCACCAGTCGGAAATTGAGAATCACAGAACTGAAAAAGTCTTAGATGTTGATGATCAATCATGAGAATGTCCTATATGTCTAAATGCTTGATTTACCTTTCTATCTTCATGATTAAAAGGAATACCTAATTGCTTAAGTAAATCTTCAACTAAATAGTCATATTGAACTAACATTTCAGTATCTGTAAATTGTGCTGGAAGGTGACGATTTCCGAGTTGATGTGCAATATCTCCCATCTCTTTAAGGTTTCTAGGTTTAATTACTAATAAATCTTCAGAGTTTACGTCGACCACAATCATATTTGTTTCATCTTGGTATAAGATATCGCCGTATTGTAAATCAATCGGTTGTTTTAATCTGATACCTATTTCATTACCGTGATCAGTTTTGACACGTTGAATTCTTTTTACTAAATCAGAGTTCTCTAAGTAAACTTTTTCAATGTGTTTTTGTTTCTCTTCAGGAGATAAATTCGCAATGTTGCCTTGAATTTCTTCGATAATCATTTGTATGCCTCCTAGAATAAGAAGTATCTTTGAGTTAATGGTAATTCAGTAGCAGCTTCACTAGTGATTTTTTCACCATCTACAAATACTTCATAGGTTTGTGGATCTACATCTAATTTAGGTGTAGCATTATTATTTTTCATATCTGCTTTAGATAACTGACGTATATTTTTAACAGGACGAACCACGCGTTGTAAATTTAATTGACGGGATATACCATTTTCGTAAGCAGTGTTTGATACAAAAGTCATTGCTGTATGAGTGATGTTACCACCGTATTGACCATACATTTTACGATATTTTTGTGGTTCTGAAGTTGGTATAGAACCATTGGCATCACCGTTCACAGCTGAATTAATTAGACCCCCCTTAACGATAAGTTCAGGTTTAACACCGAAGAATGCTGGGTCCCATACGACAAGGTCGGCAAATTTACCCGGTTCAATTGAACCAACGTAATCTGAAATACCATGAGTGATAGCAGGGTTAATTGTATATTTAGCAATATATCTTTTAATACGATTATTGTCATTATATTCAGAGTCACCTTCTAGTAATCCGCGTTGCTCTTTCATGCGGTGGGCAACTTGCCAAGTACGAATAATCACTTCACCCACACGTCCCATCGCTTGTGAGTCAGAACTAATCATACTGAATACGCCCATATCTTGCAGTACGTCTTCGGCCGCAATCGTTTCTTTACGAATTCTTGAATCTGCGAAAGCAATATCTTCAGGTATAGAAGCATTTAAATGATGGGTAATCATTACCATATCTAAGTGTTCATTTACAGTATTATGTGTATAAGGTAGGGTAGGATTTGTAGAGGACGGTAAAATATTTGGATAAGCAGCGGATTTAATTAAGTCTGGAGCATGTCCGCCACCAGCACCTTCAGTATGGTACATGTGTAACACTCTATTTTTAACAGCTGCCATCGTATCTTCCATAAAGCCAGCTTCGTTTAACGTATCCGCATGAAGTGCGATTTGGATATCAAATTCGTCTGCGACATCTAATGCATGACTTAATGCTGAAGGCGTAGCACCCCAGTCTTCGTGTACTTTAAGACCGATTACACCAGCATGAATTTGTTCAATCAGCGCTGTATGATTTACGGCCTGACCTTTACCAGTAAATCCTACATTAATAGGGAGTTCTTCTGCGGCTTCTAACATACGATGTATATGCCATGGGCCTGGAGTCACAGTAGTTGCTTTAGTACCTTCAGATGCACCAGTACCACCACCAATATGTGTAGTAATACCGCTCTCAAGGGCTACTTCAGCTTGTTCCGGATTGATAAAGTGTACGTGTGTATCTATACCTCCGGCTGTAACGATTTTACCTTCTGCAGCGATAATGTCAGTGTTTGAACCAATAATAATATCTACATTATCCATAATATCAGGATTGCCTGCTTTACCAATTTTGAAAATGTAGCCATTTTTAACGCCAATATCTGCTTTGACAACTTTGTCATAACCGATAATTAGGGCATTCGTTAATACAAGATCCGCTACGTTTCTATCATCTCGGGTCACATTCGGATTTTGTGCCATGCCATCGCGAATTGATTTACCACCACCGAAAGTAGCTTCATCACCGAAATTAGCATAGTCTTTTTCAACTTGTGCGAAAAGGTTTGTGTCTCCTAATCTCACTGAATCACCAACGGTAGGACCGTATAAGCTTGTATACTGAGATTGTGTCATTTTAAAACTCATTATTGCTTACCACCTTTTTTATTCGCATTTTGTTCGCCTTCATCACCGAAAATGCCAGCATTTTCGCCATTTTTACCAGTTGGACGATAGACGCGTTCTTCGTCTATATCACCATTGACCAAACCGCGGAAACCAAAGATTTTACGATGACCAGCATATTCAACAAGTTGAACTTCCTTTTCGTCACCAGGTTCAAATCTAACAGCAGCTCCAGCAGGGATATCTAAATGCTTTCCATAAGCTTTTTCGCGATCAAATGCTAAAGCTTTATTAGCTTCAAAGAAATGAAAATGAGAACCAACTTGGATAGGTCTGTCACCTGTGTTCTTTACTTCAATAACAGTTTCAGGATGATGTTTATTGATTTCTATTTCTGTACTTTTAACTTTTATTTCACCAGGAATCATTATATAGTCCTCCTTAAACTATCGGATGATGGACAGTAATTAATTTAGTTCCATCTGGAAATGTTGCTTCGATTTCAATTTCTTTTATCATACTTGCAACACCGTCCATGACATCGTCTTCATTTAAAATCGTTTTGCCATAGCTCATTAGTTCAGCAACAGTTTTACCATCTCTTGCTTCTTCAAGTAGTTCATCACTAATCAAAGCAAGTGCTTCAGGATGATTGAGTTTAAGGCCTCGTGCTTTACGGCGACGAGCAACTTCTGCAGCCACAACTATCATTAACTTATCTTGCTCTCGTTGTGTGAAATGCAAAAATAATCCCTTCTTTCAAAAAATTTGCCTTGCAAAATTAATCTTAGAACGATTTAATTGAATAAACAAGTAATGAGGTAAGATAATTTTGTTATTTTAATAAAGATGTTTTACAATTAGTGTACAAATAACATCGAATATAATTTTTATCTAATATTTAAAAATATTCTATTAGAAAAATGATTATTAATATTTAAGATTTTTTATTTTAGCACTAGAATATACTTAAAATTTTTAAGAATTAAGGTGAAAGAATTGAAAACAATTGAAGTAATATTGAAAAATATCGCACAGGTATTATTGATTAATAGTAAATGGACTGGTTTATTAGTATTGATTGGTTTATTTGTTGCGAATTGGAAAGTGGGTTTAAGTGCACTTCTTGCTAGTAGTGTTGCTTACTTTCTTGCACCGTATATGAACTACTCACAAGAAGAAATTGACAATGGGTTAGCAGGATTTAGTCCGGTACTAACTGCTATAGCATTAATATTATTCATAGACAATAATTGGAGTGGTGTATTAATTACGTTAATTGCAACAATATTAACACTACCTATGGGTTCA
This sequence comes from Staphylococcus capitis subsp. capitis, assembly GCF_040739495.1. Taxonomy (NCBI): domain Bacteria; kingdom Bacillati; phylum Bacillota; class Bacilli; order Caryophanales; family Staphylococcaceae; genus Staphylococcus; species Staphylococcus capitis. The sequence continues at coordinate 631,886 of NZ_CP145263.1, forward strand.
GCAATTAGAGAATTTTTAAAACCATATGGTGTATCTATGCTAACTTCACCTTTTGTCATTATGACTTGGATTACTGTATTAATACCTGGACAAGTTAAACATTTAACTACTGAATTAGATATCATTCCTGGTCATATTAAAAAAGCGTCATTTGATCTTGGGAATGAACATATCCAATTTTTTAAATCTCTTATAGAAGGGTTTAGCCAAGTATTTCTTGTACCAAGTTTTATAGGTGGTTTATTTATCCTAGTTGGTATATTTATAGGTTCTAGGAAGGCTGGCATTTACGCAGTTATTGCTAATCTTGTGGGTTTCGTCATCGTTGGATTATTAGGTGGTAATTATACAGACATCAATGAAGGTTTATTCGGCTATAATTTAGTTTTAACGGCAATTGCACTAGGTGTTACTTTTAAAACAACGATGAATAGCTATTTGGTTACAGGTTGTGGTGTATTGTTAACAGTATTTATACATCTCGGATTAAATACGTTGCTTGAACCTTTTGGTTTGCCTGCATTAACCATGCCGTTTATTTTAGCAACGTGGTTGATGCTGTTTGCAGGAGGGAAACATCGCACTTAAATTATTTTGCTGAAGATGTAGTTCGATTTAGGAAAGTTGTTCGCTAAGTTAAGTGTTATATACTAATTACGTGATGTAGAAGATAAAGCCTTGGATGATACAATTTGGAGATCATTCAAGGCTTTTTTAGAGGGTTCGGAAATATATTTTAATCGTGAGAGTCATTTTCAGAAGAGGAGACTTTCAAATATAAAAGTCGAGTGTTAAACTAGGATTAATTAAAAGGGAATGTATTTGAGGTGAGAGAAGTGGTACAGTCGTTTCTAGTACGCACAGAAATTCAAAAAAGATGGGTCGCAAAGTTTAAACAAGTGGAAGATATATTTAAACAACGAGCTGCGGAAAATGATATTCAAGGTCAATTTCCATTTGAAAATATAAAATGGTTAGTCGATGAGGGATATACTAAATTGACTTTACCTAAAGAGTACGGTGGAGAAGGTGCAACAATAGAAGATATGGTCATCTTACAAAGTTATTTAGGTGCAATAGATGGCGCAACGGCTTTATCAATTGGATGGCATCTCAGTGTGGTTGGTCAATTATATGAACAAAATATGTGGGAGCAAAGTATGCTCAATACATTTGCGAATGAGATTGTAAATGGAGCGCTAGTTAATCGTGCTGTTAGCGAAGCAGAAACCGGTAGTCCTACTAGAGGTGGGCGGCCAGGTACACATGCTGTTAAAGAAGACAATGGTTATGTGCTAAATGGAGTTAAAACATTTACCTCAATGAGTAAAGCATTAACGCATTACATTGTTGGAGCTTATGTAGAAGAGCTCGATACAGTTGGATTCTTCTTAGTACCTCGAGAATTTGATGGCGTTGAAATTGCTGATAATTGGAATATGGTAGGAATGCGTGCCACTGAAAGTCATGACTTAGTTCTTAATGATGTTCATATACCATACGAGTATTTTGTTGAAGCTAGTCGTAAACCTCAACCGAATGGGTGGATTCTTCATATACCAAGTTGTTATTTGGGTATTGCGCAAGCTGCTCGAGATTATGCAGTTCATTTTGCGGAAAATTATAGCCCCAATAGCATTGAAGGAACAATAGCAGATTTGCCGACCGTTCAACAGAATTTAGGTAAAATGGAAAGTTTATTATTGTCGGCGCGCCATTTCTTATGGAGTACTGCTCAAGGTTACCAAATATATGAAGAAGATGCGCAAATTTGGAATGTAACTTCAGCTAGTAAGGTAATGGTGATGAATCAAGGGATGGAAGTCATAGATTTAGCAATGAGAATCGTTGGAGCTAAAAGTTTAGAGATGGATCGACCGTTGCAACGTTATTATAGAGATATGAGGGCTGGATTGCATAATCCTCCTATGGAAGATATGGCTTATACGAATATTGCTAAAAGTATTCCAGGTAAGATGTAAGGGATGTCTTAATACAACATGTTATCGTTGTCAGATAACATGTTGTATTTTTTAATTTTTAAAAATATGAATTTAATAAACTATTGTAAAACTACAATGATTTTCGTATAATTAATAACGAAATTGATAATCGTTATCACTTAGGAGGGAACTATGAGAAAATTATTATTACCTTTAATTGTCTTAGTCCTAGTATTAGCAGCATGCGGAAACAACTCAGGAAACAGCTCAAAGGACTCAGATAAAAAGGCAGAAACTAAGTCATATAAAACAGATGATGGTAAAACAATTAAAATACCTAAAGATCCAAAACGTATTGCAGTTGTTGCACCTTCATACGCAGGTGGAATTAAAAAATTAGGTGGAAATATCGTTGCAGTAAGTAATCAAGTTGATCAAAGTCATATTTTAAAAGATAAATTTAAAGGTGTTACTAAAGTGGGAGACGACGATGTTGAAAAAGTTGCCAAGCAAAAACCAGATTTAATCATCGTTTTAGATCAAAATAAAAATATTAAAAAATATAAAAAAATTGCAGCTACTGTACCTTTCAATTACCAAAAGCATAAATACCTAGAGCAACAAGAGGAATTAGGTAAATTACTTGGTAAAGAAGACGAAGTTAAAAAATGGGAAAAACAGTGGAAAGAAAAAACAGCTAAAGACGGTAAAGAAATCAAGAACAAGATAGGTAAAGATGCTACAGTTTCAATCTTCGATGAATTTGATAAAAAATTATATACATACGGTGATAACTGGGGCCGTGGTGGCGAAGTATTATATCAAGCATTCGGATTAAAGATGTCTAAAGGTCAAAATGATTTAACTAAAAAAGCAGGTTGGGCAGAAGTAAATCAAGAGCAAATTGAGAAAGTTGCAGGGGATTATATCGTGTCAACTAGTGCCGGTAAATCTACTCCAGGTTATGAAAAAACAAATATCTGGAAAAATTTACCTGCAGTTAAAAAAGGCCACGTTGTTAAGGTAAAAGCTGAAACTTATTGGTATAATGATCCTTATACGTTAGACTTTATGCGTAAAGACTTGAAGAAAAAATTAATGGATGCAAAATAATATACAAAAAAGGGAATTAACGAATATCAATTGGTTATATTGCAGGTTGCTACAATAGTGGCAACCTGTTTTTAATACACTATGAGAATTTTGATAAAATAATAATTAAGAATGGAGGAGAGATAATAATGACTAAAGTTTATTTTAACCATGATGGTGGAGTTGATGATTTAATTTCTTTATTTTTATTACTGCAAATGGAAGATGTTGAATTAATTGGTGTGAGTACTATTGGAGCGGATTGTTATCTTGAACCTTCATTGAGTGCATCAGTAAAAATTATTAATCGATTTTCTAATCAATCGATACAAGTTGCACCATCTTACGAAAGAGGTAAAAATCCATTTCCTAAAGAATGGAGAATGCACGCCTTCTTTATGGATGCATTACCAATTTTAAATGAAAGTCAAACGCCTAAAAGATCTAGTGAAAGTAACTATGAAGCTTATGAAGATATAATCCAAAAAGTAAACGCAAGTACTGAAAAGGTGACATTACTCTTTACGGGTCCACTTACCGACTTAGCTAAAGCGATGCGTCATGATCAATCATTCCTATCAAATGTAGAAAAATTAGTATGGATGGGTGGAACTTTTCTAGATAAAGGCAATGTTGAAGAACCAGAACACGATGGCACTGCAGAATGGAATGCGTTCTGGGACCCTGAAGCGGTTAAAACTGTGTTCGATAGTAATCTTAAGATTGATATGGTGGCTTTAGAAAGTACAAATCAAGTGCCTTTGACATTAGATGTGCGCCAAAAATGGGCGGACGAGAGAGAATTTATAGGGATTGATTTTTTAGGAGTAAGTTATGCTGCAGTACCACCATTAACGCATTTCGTTACAAATTCTACTTACTTTTTATGGGATGTGCTAACAACTGCATATGTTGGTATGCCTAAACTAGTAAAATCAGTAAAAATGAATGTGAATGTAATAAGTCATGGGCCGAGTCAAGGAAAGACTTATAAAGATGATAACGGGCGTAAAGTGAATGTAGTTAATTATGTTGAACATAATGCGTTTTTCGATTATATTTCTTATTTAGCGAAAAAAGCTTAATAAATAGAATTAATAACTTCAGGATATGTAAACTTTTTATTTATTAAAGTTTACATTGGTGGTATAATCATTCTCATGTAAGGAGGATGAACAAGTGAGTACAAAAAATTTAGTTTTTACAGCTTTGATGACTGCCATTATTTGTATTTTAGGATTAGTACCTGGTGTGCCTTTACCGTTTATGCCGGTACCTATTGTGTTACAGAACATTGGTATCTTTTTAGCTGGGATCATATTAGGGCGTAAAATGGGCGCATTGACTGTGATTGTCTTTTTATTATTAGCTGCCACAGGTTTACCAGTTTTATCCGGAGGACGTGGAGGAATAGGTGTATTTGTAGGCCCATCAGCAGGATTCCTATTTTTATATCCATTTATAGCTTACTTTATTGGATTAATTAGAGACCGTTATTATGGGAAAATTAATTTCCTTATACTCTTCGTCACTACATTAATTATCGGGGTTCTAGCATTAGATATCATCGGTACTATCATTATGGGATTCATTATACATATATCGATTTCTAAGGCATTTTTACTATCATTTACTTTTATGCCTGGAGATATTATTAAAGCCATTATATCTAGCTTGATTGGTGCGACCATCTTAAATCACACTCGTTTTAAAAGTTTGATACAATAACATTAATATATATCAAACTTTGCGAGGTAGAAATCTATGACTCACATCACGTTAAATGATATCTATGTCGATGGTGTGAAATATTCAGAAGACAACCGTAAAATCATTTATTTAACGCCGGGACATCCACTTAAATTTGATAGTAATACATGGATCTATAAAAAAATGCCTACAATAAGTCAATGGACTGAAGATTTGAAAGAACAACAGGGGTATCATCTTAACCAAGGTTCAAATCATTTGTCGTTTTATTTTCCTGAAAATGAAGTTCTTAGTAAACAATGGTTAGATATTATTAGACAACAAGGTTTTGAACTAGGTATTTTGGAATTGTATGCAATAGAGGCTAATGAACTAAGGCAATTGCCTCAAAATAATCAAGTGATAATTCAGCAAGTGACAGAGCAAAACATTGATGATTATGTATATATTCATAACTACTTTGCTCTGCCTTTTGGAGAACAGTATGCCAAAGAAAATGCAAAGCAAATCAAGGAATGCTTCTTGTCAGATGGAAAAAATAGGTTAATTGCGTACTTAGGGAAAAAGCCTGTTGGAATTGTTGATTTAATTATTACATCACATACGGTGGAAATAGATGGATTAGGTGTGATGGAGCAATACAGACATAACGCTATTGGTTCATCAATTCAATCGCACGTCGGTAAATTAGCTAAAACCAAGCCAGTAATTCTTGTCGCAGATGGTGAAGATACAGCTAAGGATATGTACATAAAGCAAGGTTATACATATTTGGGTTTTAGGTATCAAATTTTAAAAGAAAACATCTAATAAAAAGGCTAGTGAATTTAGGAAAAACAAATTTCCTATATTTCACTAGCCTTTTATACGTTCTGGATGGCTATAAATACTAAAGTTACCATCTCTAATAAATCCAATTGCTGTAATGTTTAAGTCTTTCGCTAATTGTACAGCTAATGTTGTTGGGGCTGATTTAGAAAGTATCACACCTACGCCAATTTTTGCTGCTTTAATTAATATTTCAGAAGAAATACGACCGCTAAATATTAATACCTTATCTCTTACCGAAATATGTCTTTGTATACAATAACCATATAACTTATCAAGTGCATTATGACGTCCAATATCTTGTCTATGTTCAAAAAAGGTATTACCATCACTAATTGCTGCGTTGTGTAAGCCGCCGGTTTGTTTGAAGATCACACTAGCACTTTGAAGTTGAGTCATCATCCTTAAAATCTGTTGAGGATGTAATTCGATTTTAGACATCGAAGTTTTAGCAATAGCGGCATCGTTATGAAAGTAAAACTCACGACTTTTCCCACAACATGAGGCAATCATACGTTTCGTAGAATATTCAAAACGATCTCCCAATGATTTAGTTAATTTTACATGAGCAAAGCCTTTACTATCATCAATTTGAATTGATTTTAATTCGTCTCTCTTAAGAATGGCTCCCTCTGAAGCGAGAAATCCTAGTACAAGTTCTTCCATATTGGTTGGGCTACAAATAATAGTAGCAAATTCTTCGCCGTTGACCATGATAGTTAAAGGGAATTCTGTAACATAAAAGTCTTCGGTTTCAAATAATTGCCCGTTTTCATATCTTATAATTGATTGATTACTCGAAACATCATTATTCATCTTGTTTTGCTCCCCATTTTAGTCATAATACAATCATAATGCTAAATATTAAAAATTTAAATGCTTTTGTTTATGTAAACTTTTTAATAATTAATGTAAGAACTATAAAAGAAAATGTTCATTCAAATGTTCTATTAATTGTAATTATTTTTCAAAAAAGGACTTTTCAAGGTTCTCATTCAGAGTATAATGTAAATAGAGTGGAAGGATTAGTTTATGAAAATAAAACATTTTTTAGTTGCTATGTTAGTTCTGTGTCTAGTATTAGCAGGATGTTCGAACTCTAGCAATAGTAGTAAAGATAGTGATAAAAAGGATGAAAGCTCGTCTGATAATAGTAAAAAGCAAGAATTACAAATCTCTGCTGCAGCGAGTTTAACTGATGTTAGTAAAGCACTTGCGAAAGAATTTAAAAAGGAACACAAGAACGCTGATATTAAATTTAATTACGGTGGTTCTGGTGCGTTAAGACAACAAATTGAAACAGGTGCTCCTGTAGATGTATTTATGTCTGCAAACACTAAAGATGTGGATCAATTAAAAGACAAGAAGAAAGCTCATGATACATATAATTACGCTAAAAATAAACTTGTATTAATTGGTGATAAGGATAAGAATTATAAATCAGTTAAAGATTTAAAAGATGGTGATAAACTTGCTTTAGGTGAAGTGAAAACTGTACCAGCAGGTAAGTACGCTAAACAATATTTAGAAGATAATAATTTATATAATTCAGTAAAAGATAAAATCATTAATGCCAAAGACGTTAAACAAGTATTGAATTATGTTGAAAAAGGTAATGCACAAGAAGGTTTTGTATATAAAACTGACTTATACAATCAAAAGAAAAAGACTGATAAAGTAAAAGAGATTGAACAAGTTAAATTAAGTAAACCAATCACTTATAAAGCTGGTGCAACTTCTGAGAAGAAACTAGCTAAAGAATGGATGAAATTCTTAAAATCTGATAAAGCTAAAAAAATTCTTAAAGAATACCAATTCTCGGCTTAAGGAGTTTTAAACTATGCCTGATTTAACATCATTTTGGATATCATTACGTGTCGCGATTACAAGTACAATTATTGTAACAATTTTAGGAATATTTGTTTCCAAATGGTTATATAACAAAAAAGGGCATTGGGTAAAAATCCTTGAAAGTTTTATAATATTACCAATAGTACTTCCACCTACAGTACTTGGTTTTATATTATTAATAGTTTTTTCAACAAAAGGACCTATAGGTCAGTTCTTTACCAATATTCTACACTTACCAGTAGTTTTTACTTTGACAGGTGCAGTACTTGCATCTGTCATTGTTAGTTTTCCTCTAATGTATCAACATACAATTGGTGGATTTAGAATGATAGATAAGAAAATGCTAAATACTGCGCGAACAATGGGTGCAAGCGAAACTAAAATATTTTTCAAATTGATATTACCTTTATCCAAACGTTCTATATTAGCAGGTATTATGATGAGCTTTGCTCGCGCGATTGGTGAGTTCGGTGCGACGTTAATGGTGGCTGGATATATTCCTAATAAGACAAATACGTTGCCACTTGAAATTTATTTCTTAGTTGAACAAGGTAAGGAAAATGAAGCTTGGCTATGGGTACTCGTCCTAGTTGCCTTTTCTGTAGTCGTTATTACTACGATTAATTTAATCAATCATGATAAATATAGGGAGGTCGATTAGATGTTGAAGATTCAATTAGAATACTTATTAAAGGATATCAACATCCGTGTCGACATTAATGATGAAATCCCTAAAATATATGCCATTCGAGGTCCGTCGGGAATAGGTAAAACTACTGTACTAAATATCATAGCTGGTTTAAAGAAAGCTGACCGAGCACTAATTAAAGTGAATAATCGTATCTTGACTGATACGGAAAATAAAATTAATGTCAAAATTCAACAACGTAATGTTGGATATCTATTTCAAGATTATCAGCTTTTTCCAAATATGAACGTGTATAAAAATATCACTTTTATGACTGAACCATCTGAGCATATAAATAATTTAATTCAGACACTAAACATTTCTCACTTAGTTACTCAATATCCAATGACTTTATCTGGTGGAGAAACGCAACGTGTTGCATTAGCACGTTCATTAAGTACGAAGCCTGATTTGATATTACTTGATGAGCCTTTCTCAAGTTTAGATGATGTGACGAAGGATGAGAGTATTGCACTAGTGCAAAAGATATTTGATGAGTGGAAGATACCTATTATTTTTGTTACACATTCAAATTATGAAGCTAAGAAGATGGCACACGAAATTGTAAATATTGGCAATGAATAAATGAACATTAGCACCTCTTTCTGTAATGGGAGAGGTGTTTGTGTGTATAAATTTTGTTACTTATAAAAATAGACATTATAATAGAAACAAATATTGATGAGAGGATAACCAATATGAATCAAGAACGTTATTCTAGGCAAATGTTATTTAAACATATTGGGCAAGAAGGACAAAGAAAGATTGAAAATCAACATGGCCTTATTATTGGAATGGGCGCATTGGGTACGCACTTGGCAGAAGGGTTAGTTAGAGCAGGCATTGGTAAATTAACTATAGTTGATAGAGATTATATTGAATATAGTAACTTGCAAAGACAAACACTTTACACAGAAAATGATGCACATGAAGCATTACCTAAAGTGATAGCTGCAAAGAACAGGTTAATTCAAATACGTAATGATGTCGTTATTGAGGCATGGATAGAACATGTGGATTATCCTTTTTTAGAACAACATGGTAAAGAAGTAGATTTAATACTTGATGCGACTGATAATTTCGATACAAGACAGTTAATCAATGATTTCGCTTATAAGCATCATATTCCTTGGATATATGGTGGAGTAGTTCAAAGTACTTACGCCGAGGCTACATTTATCCCAGAACAAACACCTTGTTTTAATTGTCTTATGCCTCAATTGCCTTCAGTAAATTTAACATGTGATACTGTAGGCGTGATTCAACCTGCGGTGACTATGACTACAAGTCTTCAATTAAAAGACGCATTAAAGTTGCTAACAGGTCATGATATTAAGCCTCAGTTGACTTATGGAGATATATGGGAAGGTGATCATTATAGGATTGGGTTTAGTAAAATGCATCAAGATCAATGCCCGACATGCGGTAGTCGCCCTCATTTTCCATATTTAAATCAGGAACGCCAAAATTATGCCACACTTTGTGGGCGAGATACAGTACAGTATAAGAATAAAAATATTTCTCAGGAAATACTTACTACCTTTCTAGAACAGCATCATATACATTATCGCACGAATCTTTATATGACTATTTTCAAATTTAGGGGTCATCGTATTGTTGCATTCAATGGGGGTAGGTTCCTTATTCATAATATGACTCAACCTCAACAAGCGATACAATTAATTAATCAATTGTTTGGATAATAAAGGAGTGAATTATCATGAACAATCATCAACATGAACATGTTCAATTAGAAAGAAATATTAATGTAGCAATACTAACTGTTTCTGACACAAGGGATTTCGATAGTGATAAAGGCGGGCAATTAGTTCAATCACTTCTAAAAGAGATTAATGTAAGTATAGAAGAACACCATTATAAGATTGTTAAAGATGATAAAAATGCAATTACATTACAGATAAAACAATGGTTAGAAGACAATGAAAATATAGATGTCATTATTACAACAGGTGGTACTGGTATTTCTCAAAGAGATGTTACGATTGAAGCGGTAAGACCACTATTAACTAAAGAATTAGAAGGATTTGGAGAATTATTTCGTTATTTAAGTTACTCAGAGGATGTGGGTACACGCGCATTATTATCACGCGCTATTGGAGGCACAGCAAAAGATAAATTAATCTTTGCTTTACCTGGATCAACTGGGGCAGTCAAACTTGCAATTGAAAAACTAATTAAACCTGAATTAAATCACCTTGTTCATGAATTAACGAAATAATAGTGAATAAAGATTTAGGGATAGCAGGTAAACTACATTGATTTACATTACCATCCCTTATTTCAATCAACAATCAAGACATGAATGTATTTCTCATACTTTTCTTTGATAGTCACCAGACTTACCACCAGACTTAGATTCTAAATAGGTTTGGCCAATGACCATCCCTTTATCGACTGCTTTAGTCATATCATAAACAGTTAAAGCTGTTGCTGATGCGGCAGTGAGTGCTTCCATTTCAACGCCCGTTTTACCAGTTGTTGAAACAATTGCAGTGATATTCAATATATAATGAGGTGTTTGAGATGTATCCCATTCAAAATTGACATCTATACCTGTTAGAGGTAAAGGATGGCACATAGGTATAATTGTAGATGTGTTTTTAGCAGCCATAATTCCTGCTATTTGTGCAGTATTGAGTACATTACCTTTTTTATTAGTATTATCGATAATTTGCCTATAAATCGTTTCATTTACAGTAATACTTGAATGGGCACGTGCTTGACGTTTAGTTACTTCTTTGTCAGAAACATCAACCATCTTAGCGTTCCCTTGTTCGTTTATATGTGTAAAGTTATTCATACTATTCCTCCTAGCAGGATTTAGTATATCATGAAAATAATTTATTTTTGGAGATGAAAATATGCCAGTTGAAAAAAGAAATCCTATTCCAGTAAAAGAAGCGATTTCTCGCATAATGAAACAAAATGTGTCGATTCGTACTACGAAAGTGGATTTAGATGAAAGTTTGGGGCGTGTTCTTGCAGAAGATATTGTTGCAACGTATGATATTCCACGTTTTAATAAGTCACCATATGATGGGTTCGCCATACGTAGTGAAGATTCTAAAGATGCTAGCGGTGAACATCGCATTGAATTTGAGGTTATCGATCATATAGGAGCGGGTTCAGTCTCAACTAAGACTTTAGGGAAAAATCAAGCGGTTCGTATTATGACTGGTGCGCAAATACCAGAGGGTGCTGATGCAGTTGTGATGTTTGAACAAACTATTGAATCTGAATCAACTTTTACTATACGTAAGCCGTTTGATCATCTTGAAAATATATCACTAAAAGGCGAAGAAACGACAACTGGAGATATCGTACTTAAAAAAGGACAACATATTAATCCGGGTGCGATTGCAGTATTAGCAACGTATGGCTATACACAAGTTCCTGTAACGATTAAACCAAGTGTAGCAATTATAGCTACAGGTAGTGAGTTGTTAGATGTAGAAGATGAATTAGAACCTGGTAAGATTAGAAATTCAAACGGACCTATGATTAAAGCGTTAGCTAAAAAAATTGGTTTAGAAGTAGGCACATATCAATTACAACAGGATAATCTGGAAAGTAGCATTCAAGTAGTTAAAGATGCTTTATCTCAACATGATATCGTCATTACTACAGGTGGTGTGTCAGTAGGTGATTTCGATTATCTACCAGAAATATATAAAGCGATAGATGCAAATGTCTTATTTAATAAGGTTGCTCAAAGACCAGGAAGTGTTACAACAGTCGCATTTAGTAATGGACAATATTTATTTGGTTTATCTGGGAATCCTTCAGCTTGTTTTACTGGTTTTGAATTATACGTTAAACCAGCTGTTAATAAATTGATAGGCGCAAGTGAGTGTTATCCTCAAATAATCAAAGCGACACTTATGGAAGATTTTACTAAGCCTAATCCTTTTACTCGTTTTATCAGAGCTAAAGCGACTTTAACACCTTCAGGTACTACAGTTGTCCCGTCAGGTTTTAATAAATCAGGTGCTGTTGTAGCGATTGCACATGCCAATGCGATGATTATGTTACCTAGTGGAACACGAGGTTTCAAAGCAGGGCACACGGTGGATGTAATACTTACAGAATCTAATGCGTTTGAAGAGGAATTGCTGTTGTGATTATACAAATTGTAGGATATAAAAATTCAGGAAAGACAACTTTAATGACACATGCGGTTTCATTTCTAAAAGAAAAGGGATTTACTGTAGCGACAATTAAACATCATGGCCATTTGGGGAATGATATTACACTGCAAAATGATGATGTTGATCATATGAAACATTTTAATGCAGGCGCTGATCAAAGCATTGTACAAGGTGAAACATTTCAACAAACAGTAACACGTATAAGTAAACAGAATCTTACTGATATTATTAAAGAATCTGTTACAATTGATTGTAATATCATCTTGGTAGAAGGTTTTAAAGAAGAACCGTTCAAAAAAGTTGTTGTATATAGAGATGATAGCGACTTAGAAATGTTATCTAAACTAACCAATGTATGTTTCACTATCAATTTGAACGAATCAAATGTTTATGAAAAATTTGAGATTGCATTGTTAGAATTGATTAAGATAGAAGGATTGAAAAATTAATGAAGCAATTTGAAATCGTGACTGAACCGATTCAAACTGAGCTATACAGAGATTACACACTCAATGAACATCAAGGAGCAGTTGTGGTTTTTACTGGTCATGTTAGAGAATGGACAAAGGGAGTTCGAACAAAATATCTAGAATATGAAGCTTATACTCCTATGGCAGAGAAGAAATTAGCTCAAATTGGCGATGAAATTAAGCAACGTTGGCCTGGCACGATAACTACAATTGTGCATCGTATCGGAGCGTTACAAATTTCTGACATCGCAGTGCTTATAGCGGTATCTTCACCACATAGAAAAGATGCTTATCAAGCAAATGAGTATGCAATTGAACGCATAAAAGAAATTGTTCCTATATGGAAAAAAGAAATTTGGGAAGATGGTGAAGAGTGGCAAGGCCACCAAAAGGGTACCCATCAAGAAGCGAAGAGGGGGAGAACATTATGAAAGTACTTTACTTCGCAGAATTGAAAGAAATTTTGAACCAATCATCTGAAGAGATAGATACTCAAAAAACGATGACAGTTCAAGAATTTGAAGCTTACCTACTTGAACAACATCCAGAAATTGAAAATAAAAAATTTCAAGTTGCAGTGAATGAGGAGTTTGTCAGAAAAGATGATATTGTACAACCTCAAGATACTGTAGCGCTTATTCCACCAGTTAGTGGAGGTTAGGTATAGTGAAAGCAATGATATTAGCAGGTGGTCATTCTGAACGCTTTGGTAAACCTAAAGCATTTGCAGAAATAGAAGGGCAACCATTTTATAAAAAAATCATAAACACTTTGACTTCAACAAATATGTTTAACGAGGTTATTATTAGCACCAATGAACAATTAGCGCCTTTATTTGAACATCAAAACGTTGTTATTGACGATAATAATAGTAGAAATAAGGGCCCATTAGCAGGAATTTATTCAGTAATGAAACAATATTCTGATGAGGAATTATTTTTTGTAGTTTCAGTTGATACACCTATGATTACAAGTAAAGCTATAAGTGGATTATATCAGTTTATGATTTCTCATCTCATTGAGGATCACTTAGATATTGCGGCTTTTAAAGACGCAGAAACAAAAATACCCACGATTGCCTTTTATAGTCCGCACGCATTGAAAACGATAGAGGCAGCTTTGCAATCAGATGACTATAGTTTGCGACATGTGTACAATCAATTATCCACTGACTGGTTAGACGTTTCTGAAATTCATTCTCCTCATTATTGGTACGACAATATTAACTATCAGCAAGACTTGGACTCTCTAAAAACGAAGATAAGAAATTAAGGAGGCCCAAATATGGTAGTAGAGCAAATTAAAGATAAATTAGGCCGACCTATACGTGATTTAAGGTTATCTGTCACAGATAGATGTAACTTTAGGTGTGATTACTGTATGCCTAAAGAGATATTTGGAGATGATTTTGTCTTTTTACCTAAAGAAGAGCTACTAACTTTTGAAGAAATGACTCGTATCTCACGTATTTATGCTGAATTAGGTGTCAAAAAGATTAGAATTACTGGAGGCGAACCTTTATTACGTCGTAATTTATATCAATTGATTGAACAGCTTAATGAGATTGAGGGTATTGAGGATATTGGCTTAACGACAAATGGCTTGCTTTTAAAGAAACATGGCCAAAATCTCTATAATGCAGGACTCCGTCGCATTAATGTAAGTTTAGATGCGATTGACGATGAGGTTTTCCAAGCAATTAATAACCGTAATATTAAAGCTTCTACTATTTTAGAACAAATAGACTATGCAGTTTCAATCGGATTTCACGTTAAAGTGAATGTCGTCATACAAAAAGGTGTGAATGATGACCAAATCATACCAATGATAGACTATTTTAAAGATAAGCAGATTGAAATTCGATTTATAGAATTTATGGATGTTGGTAACGACAATGGTTGGGATTTTAGTAAAGTTGTTACCAAAGATGAAATGCTAAATATGATTGAAGAACATTTTAATATTGAGCCACTAGAACCTAAATATTTTGGAGAAGTTGCTAAATATTATAGGCATAATGATAACGGAGCGAAGTTTGGTTTGATAACTAGTGTGTCTCAATCATTCTGTTCTACATGTACTCGAGCACGACTCTCATCAGATGGTAAATTTTACGGATGTTTATTTGCTACTGTGGATGGATTTAACGTTAAAGCATTCATGAGATCTGGAGCAACAGATGAAGAATTAAAAGAACAATTCAAAGCGCTGTGGCATATTCGAGATGACCGATATTCTGATGAACGAACAGAACAAACTGTTGCTAATCGCAAACGTAAAAAAATAAATATGAATTATATCGGAGGATAGTAGCCAGACCAACAGAGTATTTCATAGAAAACTGTATCTAGTCAAAGAAGATTGGAATTCCTTATTAACTCCTCATTTTATGTCGCCAAACTTTTTAGAGTCTGGCGATTTTCGCTTTATAGCTTCAAATTAACTATTGTGTGTTGTTTTAATTTTAAATGTTTATATTTTAAAGCGTTTAATTATGTAACATAGCTATAGCAAAATCTATTTAGATATTTTATATGCCTTTCAATATATAACTGATTGTTTAAAATGTTTAAATTCTTAACAAGATTTAGACGCTATTTTAATATTTGTAATAGATTAAATGCAAACTTTGTTATATAATAAAGTTAAGCAATTGAATTTTATAATGCAAACATAACATCTAAGAATCAACATTAGGAGGCATTTTATTATGAGTAACAAAGTACAACGTTTTATCGCATCTGAAAGAGAATTAAGTCAACTTAAACATTGGTTAAAGACGACTTATCGCATTTCGATTGAAGAATTTGTGGTTTTATACAAAGTTTATGCAGATACTAAGATTAGTGGTAAAGAACTCCGTGATACATTACATTTTGAAATGTTATGGGATACAAGTAAAATTGATGTAATTATAAGAAAGATTTACAAAAAAGAGTTAATTTCTAAATTACGTTCTGAAACAGATGAAAGACAAGTATTCTATTTCTTTGATGCTAAACAAAAGAAATTATTAGATAAAATGACTGGTGAAATTGAAACAATTAGTATTGCTAATTAATAGATTAAGCGCCTATCCCAAAATATAAGGGATAGGCGCTTTTATAGTTTAAAACCTATTAAATCTATTGATGCTTAACATTACGACCATGAACTACAAAATAAATAAATAACGTAATTATGCCTAATATTGCCATAATGCCATATAATTGACTATAAGTAATCATATGTGTGAAAAGGCCTAGGAATGATGGTCCGAAGCCAATACCGATATCTAAACCAATAAAATAAGTTGATGTAGCTAAGCCGTACTTCGTTGAAGGTGATACTTTAATTGCAATGGCTTGCATTGAGGAAGATAAGTTACCATACCCGATACCTAATGCAATACCAGCAATGAGTAATACCCAGCCATCAAAACTAAACATTAACATTGCAAAACTTATGATTAAGAAAATAAATGCAGGATAAACAACTACATTTTCATTTTTATCATCCATTAATCGACCTGCAATTGGGCGTGTCACAAGTGAAGCTACTGCATAAAATATGAAGAAGTAACTTGCGGCAGTTACTAAGTTTCTTTCAACTGCAAATGCTTGTAAGTAAGTGAGAATCGCAGCGTATGTGACACCAATTAACATCATGACAATCGCAACAGGAATTGCTTCTTTTGCGATAAAATTCCCCAAACTAAATGCTTTTCGATTAGACGTATCATTTTTAGATGCAACAGTTTTAAAATCAATTTTTATAAAGAGTGATAGTAAACCGCTCAATACTCCTAATATTACACAAATCATAAATAGAATTTGAATTGAAAATGAATTCATTAGCAACATGCCGAAGAAAGGACCAATCGCTGTACCCAAAACTAAGCTTAAAGAAAATAAACTAATTCCTTCACTTTTACGTGTAGGTGGTGTCACGTAAGCAGCAATGGTACCTGTTGCGGTAGTAGCGATTGCAGTAGCAATACCGTTAAGTAATCTTACTATCATCAAGAACCACACTGAACCTGGAATGAAGTAAAGTAATTGAGTAATGATTAAACAAATTAATCCGAAAATGAGTATCTTTTTTGGCCCAAAAGAGTTAACGTATTTTCCTGTGATAAATCGTCCAATAAGTGAGCCAACTATGAATAAACCTACGACCAGCCCAGCAAGTGAATCAGAAGCATGAAATTCAGTTTTACTATAACCAGCTATGACTACTATCAAAAGATACATACATAAATATACGAAAAAGTTAATTACAAAATTGAGATTAAAGCTTTTAGTAAATATGGGATCTTTAGTAGGTATCGCTTCGTTCATTATTTTTCCTCCTTAATAAGTGTCTCATGTATTTGAGACATAACTTTTGTAATTTCTGTTAGTTGTGCTTCTGTTAAGCCTACTTTCTTTATAATATCTTTTTGTATTACCGAAATTTCTTTATTTATAGTTTCAAACAAGGCTTGTCCTTCAGTGGTTAGTCTTAGTAATTTCTCTCTCTTATCACTACCTTGTTCTGTACTAATCCATTTATTATCAAGGAGTACTTTAACTATTTTACGAGTAGTTGGTTTTTCGATAGAACGTCGATTAGAAATTTTTGCTAATGTAGTTGGTTGAAAATTTGCTATGTCTCTTAAAACAAGCCATTGCCCAGTATGAATATCATGTTTATCTAAAATCGGTTGAGTTAATTTTGTGTATGGTCTGTATACACCTATAAAACTATTGAAGAAAGCATTGTTTAACATTAATAACACCTCATTCATGATATTTAGTTAGCTTGGCTAACCTTTTTTGAACGCAAGATATATTATATGACTAATATATGAATATTGCAATACCTTTTTATTCTTTTAGATATTTAAAGTAAAATGGCACGCTTTTTGTTAAAATAAAAATTAATTATAGGTAGAGGGGGTAGGTTGATGGAGCTTAAGTTTGATCACATTATTCATTACATTGATCAACTCAATCAATTTGAATTTCCTGGGAAATTATTAAAGTTACATAATGGTGGGAAACATCATCAATTTGGTACGTATAACCAGTTATCTTATATTAATGGTAATTATATTGAATTGTTAGATGTTGAAGATAAAGAAAAACTTAAGAAAGTAGCTAAAACAGAAGAGGGACGTGTCTCATTTGCTACTAAAATAGCCCAAGATGACTTTAATCAAGGGTTCAAGACAATTTGTTTGCGAACTAAAAACATAGAAGAAGTTAAAGCAACTTTACAAAAGAAAAATATTGATGTCATAGGACCTGTTCGTATGGAAAGGGAAAATAAAAAAGGGGATAAAGTAGGATGGCAACTTTTATATATAGCAGATCCTAGCTATAATGTTAAACCTCCATTCTTCATTCAATGGGATGAGAGTGAAGCATATAAAGAAGAAAGTTTAAAAGACTTGTATCAGAAGCAATTCTCAATAGAAACGCTTGTTGTGAGTAGTGAAAAACGCAATTTAACAGTAGACAATTGGATCAAATGGTATGACATGAAAGTTGTAGATGAAACTGATACGTATACTGACCTCATTTTAGCGGATGATGATATCCTTTTTAGAATTGAAGATGGAAAAGACCCAGGCTATCACACTCTAGTGATTAAAGATTCAGAAGCGACATCTCCATATTCAATAATAATTAGAGGTGCAAAATATCGCTTTGAACCTATAAATTAATATAGGTATTCATAAGTACTTTGAGCAATGATTGCAATGTGAATGAATGCAATGATTACTGAAATCATACTTAAAATAGTGTCAAAACGAGATGTTCTTATAAGTGAGAAGAAAATAGATAAAACAAATGATAACGCTACAAACATTACTCTCAAACTAAAATTTGATACAGTGAGCGGTTGAGCTAACGATGTTATAATAGCTAATAAGTTTAAAATGATAAATAAGAATAGAATGACTTTTCTCATTAAGAAAACCTCTTTATCTAATAATAATCATCATTATAACAAGCAACACTGTATAGACATAACTAAAAGGTTTATAACGTCCTTAATCGACAGTATCAAGGTTAGGATGTATAATTAAAATTACTGTAAAATAAAGGAGATATTATAAAGCATGGAAAAGATGAATATCACTAATCAAGAACATGACGCATTTGTAAAATCTCATCCAAATGGCGACTTACTGCAATTATCTAAATGGGCAGATACTAAGAAATTAACTGGATGGTACTCAAGACGAATTGCGGTTGGTGAAAATGGTGAAATTAAAGGTGTAGGACAATTACTATTCAAAAAAATACCTAAATTACCATTCACTTTATGCTATATATCAAGAGGTTTTGTAACTGATTATAATAATAAAGAAGCTTTAGAGACATTGTTGGAAATTGCTAAACAGGTAGCTAAAGAAGAGAAAGCTTATGCAATCAAAATTGATCCTGACGTTGAGGTTGATAAAGGCGCAGAGGCTTTAAAAAACCTTCGTGATTTAGGATTTAAACATAAAGGGTTCAAAGAAGGATTATCAAAGGATTATATCCAACCTAGAATGACAATGATTACGCCTATCGATAAATCTGACGATGAACTTATCCAAAGTTTTGAACGACGCAATCGTTCTAAAGTACGTTTAGCACTTAAACGAGGTACTAAAGTTGAACGTACTGGACGTGAGGGCTTAAAAACTTTCGCTAATTTGATGAAAATTACAGGTGAACGAGATGGGTTCTTAACGCGTGATATTAGTTACTTTGAAAATATTTATGATGCATTACATGAAGATGGAGATGCAGAACTTTTCTTAGTGAAATTAGAACCTAAGCCAGTTTTAGAACAAGTTAATAAAGACTTAGATAATCTTTCAAAAGAAAAAGAAAAGCTACAACAGAAAAAGCAAGACAAAAAAACATTAAATAAAATAAACGATGCTGAAAATAAAATTAAGAAAACTCATGAACTAAAAGTGAATTTAACAGAGCTTGAAAAAGAACATCCAAATGGCATCTATTTATCGGGTGCATTATTGATGTTCGCAGGTAATAAGTCATATTATCTATATGGTGCCTCTTCAAATGATTTCCGTGATTTCTTACCAAATCATCATATGCAATTCGAAATGATGAAGTATGCTCGAGAGCACGGTGCTACCACGTATGATTTTGGTGGAACTGATAATAATCCAGATAAAGATTCAGAACATTATGGATTATGGGCATTTAAGCGTGTTTGGGCCACATATTTAAGTGAAAAAATAGGTGAATTTGATTATGTCCTTAATCAACCGCTATATCAATTGATTGAACAAGTAAAACCTCGTTTAACTAAGGCTAAGATTAAATTATCACGTAAACTAAAAGGTAAATAATGCAACAAAAATCTGAACGCTTCTGTGACTCAACTAGATCGTTCAGATTTTTTTACTAAATATATTTTTAATATAGAAGGGAATACTAGAATGATTAAAAAGTTATTACAGTTCTCGCTAGGTAATAAATTCGCTATATTTTTAATGGTTGTTTTAGTCATCTTAGGCGGGATTTATTCGAGTGCAAAATTAAAACTCGAACTTTTACCAGATGTTGAGAATCCGATGATTTCTGTTCAAACTACCATGCCTGGTGCTACCCCTCAATCAACTGAAGATGAAATTAGTAGGAAAATAGATAATCAAGTACGTTCCTTGGCTTATGTAAAGAGTGTGAAGACAGAATCCATACAGAATGCATCAATTGTAACAGTTGAATATAATGATGGCACAGATATGGATAAAGCTGAAGAACAACTAAGAAAAGAAATTGATAAAATTAAATTTAAAGACGGAGTGGGAGATCCGGAATTAACTCGAAACTCTATGGATGCCTTCCCAATCGTTGCATATTCATTTACAAGTAATAAACATGACTTAAAAGATGTAACTAAAGAGCTTAATCAACAACTTATCCCTAAATTACAAACGATTAATGGTGTTCAAAATGCTCAATTAAATGGTCAAACTAATCGTGAAGTAACACTGAAATTTAAGCAAGATGCTTTAGATGATAAAGGGTTAACTGCTGATGATGTCGAAAATTACATAAAAACTGCTACTCGTGAAACACCGTTAGGATTATTCCAATTTGGTAAAACGGATAAATCGCTTGTCGTTGACGGTCAATTTGAATCAGTTAATGCTTTAAAAAATCTAAAGATTCCTTTATCTATAGCAGGACAAGGCAATCAAAGTAGTGATGATTCTAATAATAGCGATTCTGATAATGAGAGCTTAATGCCTAAAGAAAATTCCAACTCTTCGCAATCAGGATCAAAAATGGCAAGTAGTAATGGGAAAATGCCATCAGTAAGCTTAAAAGACTTAGCTGACGTTTCTGTAGGAGATAATCGAACTTCAATATCTAAAACGAATGGTAAAGACGCAGTTAACTTACAAATTATGAAATCTCAAGATGCTAATACTGTTCAAGTTGCCAAAGAAGTTCAGAAAAAAGTAGATGAATTTGTTAAGAATAATAAGGGTATGACATCAACGAAGACGATGGATACAGCTAAACCCATTGAAGATTCCCTTTATACCATGGTAGAAAAAGCAGCTTTAGGTACGATTGTAGCTATTATAGTAATTCTTCTATTCTTACGTAATATTAGAACAACAGCTATTTCAGTAGTATCAATCCCATTGTCCATTCTAATTGCTATGGTGGCTTTAAAGTTAAGTAATGTATCATTAAATATTCTGACATTAGGTGCATTAACTGTCGCAATAGGACGTGTGATTGATGACTCTATCGTCGTAGTTGAAAATATTTATCGTAGACTATCAGATCCCAATGAGACAATGAAAGGTGAAAATTTAATAATTAATGCGACAACTGAAGTATTTAAACCTATCATGTCCTCTACTTTAGTAACGATTGTCGTATTTTTACCACTTGTCTTTGTATCAGGTTCTGTCGGTGAAATGTTTAGACCATTTGCGCTGGCTATCACATTTAGTCTTTTAGCGTCACTCCTTGTTTCCATTACGGTTGTGCCGGCTTTAGGTTCTACACTTTTCAGAAAAGGTGTGAAAACGAAGCGTCAGCGTGAAGGTTTAGGTGTGATTAGCAAAGAATATAGACGAATACTAAAATGGTCACTCAATCATAAATGGATAGTCATTGTGATTAGTAAAGTGATTTTAATTGGTAGTATAGGTTTAGGTGCGACAACATTAGGAACAAGCTATATTTCGTCGGGGGATAATAAATTCTTAGCATTAACTTATACGCCTAAACCCGGCGAAACTGAAAAGTCAGTTTTAAATCATGCGAAGGAAGTACAAAAATACTTAGATAGTAAAGATAAAGTTCAAGCCGTACAATATTCTGTTGGAGGACCGACACCTCAAGATCCAACAGGTAGCACAAATAGTATGGCAATTATGGTTAAATATGATTCAAATACACTTCACTTTGATGAGGAACCAGATAAAGTGCTTAAACATATTGAGACGTTTAAGCAACCAGGAGATTGGAAAAATCAGGATTTAGGAACTGGTGCAGGTAATGATTCAATAGAAGTGACTGTAAAAGGTCCTTCACCAGAATCAATTAAAGATACGGTTGAAAATATTGAGAAGAAAATGAAAAATATTGATGGTATCGTAAATGTTAAATCAGATTTATCACAAACTTATGATCAATATGAAATTAAAGTAGATCAGAATAAGGCTGCCGATAATGGTATTTCGGCAAGTCAATTAGCTATGAATCTTAATGAGAACTTGCCTGAAAAGACAATTACTACAGTTAAAGATAAAGGCAAGAAAATTGATGTTAAAGTTAAACAGAATAAGCAAACTGATTGGTCTCCGAAGAAACTGAATAATATAGAATTGAAAAAACCAACAGGTGGAACAATTAAATTAAGTAAAATAGCTTCATTACAGAAAACTACGACACCAAGTAAGTTAACGCAAGAAGATGGAGACTATGCAACGACTGTGACAGGTAAAGTTTCAGATAAAGATGTCGGAGGTAAGTCTCGCGAAGTCATGTCTCAATTAAATGACATTCATAAACCAAACAACGTTAAAATGAATGTTGGTGGTGCGACTGATGATATTAATACGGCGATGTCTCAATTAGCTATAGCTATGTTAGCTGCTATTATTATTGTTTATTTAATACTTGTCATTACTTTCAAAGGTGGGCTAGCTCCATTTACAATACTCTTCTCATTACCATTTACTGTTGTAGGTGTTGTATTGGCTCTTGTTATAACTGGCGAAACAATTTCCGTACCAAGTTTAATAGGTATGTTGATGCTTATAGGTATTGTGGTAACTAACGCGATTGTCTTAATTGACCGAGTAATAAACAATGAAAAGAATGGTCTGGAAATGAAAGAAGCATTAATTGAAGCGGGTGGCACTCGTATCAGACCTATTTTAATGACTGCAATAGCAACAATTGGTGCATTAATTCCATTGTTATTTGGTCAAGATAGTTCAATTCTTATTTCAAAAGGATTGGCAGCTACTGTAATAGGCGGTTTAGTTTCTTCAACAATATTGACACTCATCGTCGTTCCAGTTATTTACGAAATCTTGTTCACCCTAAAGAATAAATTTTCTAGAAAATGGAATAATAAATAGAAAAAATCGACTTAGGCATCCTCATATTATAGCCTAAGTCGATTTTCATATTTTTTAATATAAAAATAGCGTTAAAATTACATAAATTACTATTAAAATAATTGAAATGATATTTAAAATGTTAACACCTTTTTTATCGCCTTTAAGTTCTTTAAAGCCTGTAACCTCAATGTTACCAACTAGGAGTAATAACACGATAAATACCCACCAATTTTCTTTCGGAAATTGTAGCGTCGTAATCGCAACGACGAACAATAATAAAATACCCATAATAATTCTTAAAATTCTCGTGAAAATCGAGTGCATTTTAAAAATACTAATATATGCGACAATTAAGTATAAAATGGGCAACAAAATTAGATAAAATTGCATCTGGGACATCCTTTCTTTTACGAATTATATCTTAGCACGTTCAAAAATTGATGACTAGGATGTTTGATAATTCATATGTAAGTTAATTTGAATATGCTCATTGTCAATAAATGATTAAAGAAAAGTCTTGTTCTCATTTATGTCTAACATTTAATTTGTAATAATTAAATGTTAAATTTCTGTCTACCATTAAATTATTCATTCATTTTAGCTCGAATGTCAGAAATTTGTTGTTCAATATCTTCTAGCTGTTTTAGTAGTGGATCAACATTTTGATTAAGCGATTCCTTTTTATCTAAATCATTCTGTAATCGTACATAATCATATTTTAGTTCTGTTAATTTAGATTCTAAATCCATAGAAACAAATCTCCTTTTATCATTGAAATTGTTTAGTAACTATATTTAAATTAGATTATATCACGAAACAAGACGCTTCTAAAAATTGTGAGAAATATGTTAAAGTTATCAACTGTAAAAATGAAAATCTAGAGAAAGAAGGTATAGATGTGACTGAACAATTTGTCATGATTATATTACTTATTGCGCTCGGTTATTTTCTTAAGCGCATTAATTATTTAAAAGCAACTGATAGTCAAGTTCTTTCAACGCTTGTATTAAACGTCACATTACCTTCTCTTGTCATCGTTAACTTAAATAGTGCTGACCTAAATATGTCATTCTCAATCTTACCAATCATGATGATAGTCTATGGTATTGTTGCCAAAATCATTGTGATATGGTTCTTTAGGAAGTATAGTAACCAAATGCGTGGTTCTGTAGGAATGATGACAGGTTCAATGAATATCGGTCTGTTTGCGTATCCTTTAGTTAATGCTATTTGGCCAGAAAAAGGTATGGTATATTTTGGAATGGCTGATATTGGTGGGGCAATGATTATGTTCGGTTTGACATACTTTGTGGGAAGTTATTTCAGTGAAGGTGAAGACCAATTCAATTTTAAATTTTTAGGGAAGAAATTGATTCAGTCTGTACCATTAGTAACCTATATCGTTATGTTTACACTAAATATGTCTAATATTCATATATGGAAGCCAGCCATAGACTTCTTCAGCATTCTTTCTAAAGCTAATATGCCATTATCAATGATATTACTAGGTGTCATGTTGAGCTTTAGCATTGATAGAGAATACTTACCTGTAACGATTAAGTATCTTTGCTTGCATTATGGATTAGCTATTGTAGCAGGAACACTTGTACATTTCTTTTTACCGGTATCAGATCCAATGATTAAGACGACGTTATTAATTACATGGCTTTTACCAGTAGGTGTAGCTATCATACCTTATTCCATTCAATTTAAGTATAAGACGTTGCCATTTGTAGGGATGGTCACTAACTTAACTATAATAATTAGTATTGTTATTCTATATGTTTATCAAGCACTTTTTGTTTAGTTGTTTGTTCATTCATTTTTGAAAAATAAAATCTAATAGCAATGTATGAAAAAAGCATGCGAATGACTTATAAAAAGTCTTCGAATGCTTTTTTGAGTGTGAATTTAAAAAGGGGTTATCCTTTACCACCCATAAATGCTGGATAATTAGTCATACCACCGTCAACATAAATAGTTGTACCATGAATATAGCTTGCTAAATCAGAGGCTAAAAATAATGCGACGTTTGAAATATCTTGAGCTTCACCAATTTCACGTGCTGGGATCATTTCTAACGTTTCTTCACGTGTTTTAGGATCAGAAAATTTTTCTCGAGTATGTTCAGTGACAATGGCGCCTGGAGAAATATTATTGATACGAATACCATACTGAGCATATTCCATTGACATAGTTTCCATCATTAACTTTAATCCGCCTTTACTTGCAGCGTAATTGACATAGTTAGGCCAAGGAATTGTGTCATGAACGCTTGAGATATTGATTATGACACCTTTTTTATTTTCTTTAAGAAATTGATTAATCGCCTCACGAGAACCTGTAAATGCACCTGTTAAGTTAATATCTATGACTTTTTGCCATTCAGCATTAGACATTTCATGTGTTGGGATTGGTTTTTCAAAACCAGCATTGTTAATCATAATATCTAATGTACCAAATTGATCAACTGCTGATTGAACAAGATTTTTAACATCTTCTTCTACAGCAACATCACCTTGAACTGCAATAGCTTGTCCGCCAGCATTTTGAATCGTATTTTTTAGTTCATCTATTTCATCTAAATGACGATCAGAGCGATAGTTTAATACTACTTTAGATTTAGCTTTCCCAAAGTTTTCGGCAAATGATTTACCAATACCACTACCAGCTCCAGTAATAACAACTACTTTGTTTTCTAATTCTTTAAACATTTTACGTCCCCCTAACGTTTTATTTCAAGTTACCTAGAATAATTGATGCGATGATTATCACAACGATACCTGACCATATACCAATCATTTGGCGACGATCTTTTTTCTCACCTAAAATAAAGATACCACCTAAAGTAGAAACGATAACAAGTAATTGTGATAATGAGAAGCTTGTGGCTACACCAACTTTAGGTTGTGAGTAGAACATAAATAAGTTACCAATACCCCATACTACACCAGGTATTAAATTCAATGCAGTAGATTTAATAGAAGTTTGATGATTCATAGAGAGAATAAATCCACCGATGGCCATACCGATTGATTGGAAGAATAGGGCATCAGTACCACTGACTCCGAAAATATCTCCAAGAACAACATAGCCTACGTAACCAATAGTTGAAATAAGCAAGATACCCATTGCTTTTTTGAATTCTGGATTATTGGATGTGCCTTCATTTTTAGCTTTAAGTGATGTTAGAGCAATACCAACCACTAGTAAAACCATTGCGATGAGGCCCATTACAACTTGAACCATGGTGCTCCATTCTCCTAAGAAAATGGCACTAAATAGAGTAGTACCAACAAGTTGCATTCCTGTAGAAATAGGCATCGTCTTTGAAACGCCTATTAAGTTAACAGATTTTAACTGATTACCTTGACCAAAGGCCCAAAGCGCACCAGAGATTAAACCTACAATAATAACTGTTAAATTATCAAAAGCAGCATTACCAGTTAGTAGTAAACCGATACCGACAATTAGAGTACCTAAAGTCGTTCCACGGATTTGATTGTAGGGTCCACCACCTACAAACACATTTATAATTACAACACTACCCCAAAACAGGGCTGGTAATAGTGCGATGAGAAAGTCTAAAAATTGCACTTATTACTCACTCTCCTAAAAATCTTAATTAAGTGTATTCTTTAACACTTGAAATTATTCTAAATCAAAAAATTTGATAAGTAAAAAACAAAAACTTACGAATGACAACTCAGAGTAAAAGTTTGAGAAATGTCTAATAAAAAAACCGTAAACTAAGTTAAGTCTATAAACACTCTATGTTACAAGATATTTATAAACAGTCGTTTACGGTTAAAGTATAAAATTAATTATGTGTAAGTGTACTAATCAACTTGAGAAATCCTGGTGCAAATGTCTAGGTTCAAATTTATATTTCTTATATTCATAGTTAATTTGGAAGCCCAACTCGTTGAAACGTTCAACCAATTTGCTATTTTTATTACGTATTTTAAAGTAGACTTTGTGAATAGTATAATGCTTGAAAGCGTATTTCAAAGCATACTCAAGTAAGTCAAAAGCAATCCCTTTGAGTCGATAATCCATATGGGAACTAAAGTACTTAATTTCGGCATTGTTGCGTTCAGTATCGACTTGTAAGTATAAATACCCCTTCAATAGACCTTCACTTACAAATATAAATAATCGATTATGTTCATCTAGTGATTCTATAATTTCATCCGGAGTCATTGCGTTATGTTTAAAGGTCATCATATGTAATTTGCTAAATGCACGATAGAAACCTTTTTGATATTCGATGATATTTTGATTATTAAAATGATCTCCAAGGTCTTTTTGTGCTTCCAAATAATAATCAGTAAAATTATAACTAGCATGGATTGTCTTCATATAGGTTTTATATTCTTGTGCACCTTCTTCAAATGAAAAGTTGAATATGGATTCATCCGGTTGTTGTTCTATCAATTTATCAAACAGTAATTTGAATTGATTATCAGTCAAAGTAAAGTCTTGTGCAATAAATGGTCCTATTATTTTGTACCGATGATTATCATATGAGAAAGCAAGTATCAACGCTTGAATTTGATTATTTTCAGTCATTGCAATCACGCCTGGATGAGTAATAGCTTCATTTAATAATGTGTCAAAATCCTCATATTCTTGAGGTAGTTTATATAAATAAGATGTTGATAAGTAACGAGATGAGTCTATAAAAGCTTTTATTTTTTGTGGTTCACGCAATTGAACGATATTCATCATTCTACCTCCGCCTCTTATAGTCTTTCTTCAATTATATTATATTTATAGAGAAATGAAAGTTTATCGATAGATACACATGTTACAATATGACTAATACTATTCAATGAATGAATAAGTTTAATTTTGAAAAAATATTTTGAGAGAGTTCTTCTTTACGATTCAAAAATTATTATTGTAAAAATTAAGCTAACTTCAAATTCATTTTCAGAAGGGAAGTTATCATGAAATCCTTAATATTAGCTGAAAAGCCTTCGGTAGCTCGAGATATAGCTGAGGCATTAAATATCAAGCAGAAAAAGAATGGATATATTGAGAATGAAAAGTATATCGTGACTTGGGCATTAGGCCATTTAGTCACAAATGCAACACCAGAACAATATGATGTTTCATATAAAGAATGGAAACTTGAGGATTTACCTATTATACCTAAACATATGAAGACTATTGTTATTGGTAAAACGAGTAAGCAATTTAAAACTGTAAAATCATTAATAATGGATAAAAAGGTGAACAACATCATTATAGCAACTGATGCGGGGCGAGAAGGGGAACTTGTCGCAAGGCTTATACTTGATAAAGTTGGCAACAAGAAACCAATTCAACGTTTATGGATTAGTTCGGTAACTAAGAAGGCCATTCAGAACGGTTTTAAACATTTAAAAGATGGACGTGCATATCATAGTCTTTATCAGGCAGCATTAGCGAGGAGTGAAGCGGATTGGATTGTAGGAATTAATGCCACACGTGCGCTGACAACAAAGTATGATGCACAATTATCACTAGGACGTGTTCAAACACCAACTATACAATTAGTGCAATCTAGACAGGAAGAAATCAATCATTTCCAACCTGAGAAGTACTATACATTATCAATTAAGGTAGATGGGTACAACTTTCAAATAGATTCAAATAAACGTTATAAAAATAAAGAAGATTTAGAAGCACTTGCACAACAAGTAAAAAACCAAGAAGGCAAAATATTAGATATAAAAACTAAGCATAAGAAAATGTACCCACAAATGTTATATAATTTAACGGATTTACAACAAGACGCGTATCGACGTTTTAAAATGGGACCGAAGGACACGTTAAATACATTACAAAACTTATATGAAAGACATAAAATTGTGACGTATCCACGTACTGACTCAAATTATTTAACGAATGATATGGTGGATACGATTAAGGAGCGTTTACAAGCCTTACTCGCTACTGAATATAAAGCCCATGTGCGAGAACTTATGAGTCAGTCTTTTTCACCTAAAATGAATATATTTAATGATGGAAAAGTATCAGATCACCATGCCATTATACCTACGGAAGTAAGACCATCACTTGATCAACTCAGTCAACGAGAATTAAAAATTTATACAATTATTGTTCAAAGATTTTTAGAAACTTTAATGAAACCTTACGAATATGAAAATGTTGTGATTAACTTTGGTATAAAAGATTTAATCTTTACATTGAAAGAAAACATTCCTAAACAATTAGGTTTTAAGGCACTTAAAGAAGAGGAATTACGTCAAACATCATCACATCGATTTACTAAAAATCTTAAGTTCAAAGTTCAAAAAGTGAATATTCATGAACATGAAACGAAAGCACCTGATTATTTTAATGAAGGTTCTCTATTAAAAGCGATGGAAAATCCACAAAATTATATTAATTTTAGTAATAAAAAGTATGCTCAAACTCTTAAACAAACTGGAGGAATAGGGACAGTTGCAACTCGTGCAGACATTATTGATAAGCTTTTTAATATGAATGCACTTGAATCAAGAGATGGTAAAATCAAAGTTACATCTAAAGGTAAACAAATTTTAGAGTTATCGCCTGATCAATTAACATCACCTCTTTTAACTGCTCAGTGGGAAGAAAAGTTGATTCTTATTGAACAAGGGAAATATAACTCTCAGAAATTCATGAACGAAATGAGAGACTTCACTAAACAAATTGTAGACAAAATTAAAAATAGTGAACAAAAATATAAACATGATAATTTAACTACGACCGAATGTCCTACATGTGGTAAGTTCATGATCAAAGTAAAAACTAAAAATGGTCAAATGCTTGTATGCCAAGATCCTTCTTGTAAAACTAAGAAAAATGTTCAACGTAAAACGAATGCGCGTTGTCCTAATTGTAAGAAGAAAATGACTTTATTTGGAAGAGGGAAAGAGGCAGTATACAGATGTGTTTGCGGTCATTCTGAAACACAAGCTCAAATGAATAAGCGTATGAAAGAGAAAACTAACGGTAAAGTTTCACGTAAAGAAATGAAGAAATATATGAATAATACAGAAGAGATAGATAATAATCCATTTAAAGACGCTTTAAAAAATTTAAAACTTTAAAAAATAGCGAACGAAAAAATATAAATATAGTTAAAGGTTCGCTTTTGGTATTGTTTTTTGTGAATTTAGGTATTAAAATATTAAAGTATTTCAAATAAAGGAGCATTTACCGTGAAAAAATACTTTCAGTTCGATAAGCATGGAACAAATTATAGAAATGAAATTTTAGGTGGTATCACGACGTTTTTATCTATGGCTTATATCCTTGCCGTAAATCCTCAAGTTTTAAGTTTGGCTGGGGTAAAAGGTGTTTCTAGCGATATGAAAATGGACCAAGGGGCAATTTTTGTTGCCACTGCATTAGCTGCTTTCGTTGGTTCTTTATTTATGGGACTTATCGCTAAATATCCAATAGCCTTAGCGCCAGGAATGGGATTAAATGCTTTCTTCGCATTTACTGTTGTGCTCACAATGGGAATTCCATGGAAAGTAGGTTTAACCGGCGTACTATTCTCTGGGGTGTTCTTTGCTATCTTAACTGCCACAGGATTAAGGGAAATCATTATTAATGCTATACCTTATCAGATGAAAATGGCTGTTTCAGCAGGTATAGGATTGTTTATCACCTTTGTAGGACTTCAAAGTTCTGGAATCATTATTAAAAATGATTCAACACTTGTTACACTTGGTCACTTAACTAAAGCGCCAGTATTATTAGCGATATTTGGAATTATAATTACTGTTATTTTATACGCTAAAAAAGTACCAGGTTCTATATTTATAGGGATGATTATTACAGCGATTGTAGGTATGATTACAGGTCAAATCCATACTCCATCAGGAATTGTAGGTCATATTCCTAGTATTAAACCAACTTTTGGTGTAGCGTTTGAATCATTTAAAGATCCTGGTCAATTATTCACAGTTCAATTTTTAATCGTCATTTTAACATTTTTATTCATTGACTTCTTTGATACGGCAGGTACACTTGTAGCTGTTGCAACACAAGCTGGTATCATGAAAGATAATAAATTACCTAGAGCAGGAAGAGCGCTTTTCTCAGATTCACTTGCTACGATTGTGGGAGCAATTTTTGGTACAACAACAACTACTTCATACATAGAATCTACATCAGGTGTAGCGGTAGGTGCCCGTACAGGTTTTGCTAGTATTGTAACTGGTATTTGTTTCTTACTTGCACTATTCTTTAGTCCACTTATCGAAGTGGTTACAAGTGCTGTGACTACACCTGCTTTAGTAGTTGTAGGTGTGTTAATGGCTTCTAACTTTGCTGAAATCAATTGGAAACGATTTGAAGTTGCGGTTCCTGCATTTATTACCATTATTATGATGCCTTTATCATATTCAATTGCTACAGGTATCGCGTGTGGATTTATTTTCTATCCACTTACAATGGTTATTACCAAAAGACATAAAGAAGTACATCCTATTATGTATGTACTCATGGCATTATTTATACTTTACTTTGTGTTTGTTCATAAATAATAAAAAAGGTCGACCCATATATGGGCCGACTTTTTTCTACTATTATAAATGATATTTATCTATGAATTTCTTCTTTTTCTCTACTATCGTTCTTATATTGAGTGTAGATTACTCGAGCATCTTTATTTGGTAGATAAGTTGGAGCAGATAAAACAATGAACACAAAAAATATCATTAAGAAGAATAAAATCCAATGTACTACCATACCAACTACTGGGATAAATGCAATAAATGATCCTACGATACCTAAAATCGGTATAATAACCATTGGTTTAATAGAATTTTGAGTATCTACAAGTAAAATAATTGTAATAATAAGATAGAGAAATGCATTAAGTAATAATGGTTGCCAACCAAAACTTAAAATGACACTACCACCTAAAAAAGGAATCCCATAGAAAAATTCACAAATGATAAGGAAAACCCCTAAAATTGCTAAAGTCATTTTAACTCCGTTTTTCATCTAATCACTCCTATTCTCTTCCTATTATATTAAAGCTAACGTTATAAATATATTAATATGTTTCCGTTTAGGAAATGAACTAAAATAAAAGTAAAAAATTTCAATAAAACGGTTGAACAAGCTCTTTATTTCAAGTACAATAATCAAGTATGTGTTAGACAGATATATAGAAAGTTACTGAAAAACCTTGATTTATCGGTGTTTTTCATGTAACATATCTAATGTTGGACTTTATGAAAAGCGATGAAGCGAAAGGTTACTGACACACCCGGCCGCTTTGCCATGGCGTTGTGTGAGATAGTTTTCGTGGAGAAGTCTATCACTTAAATGTAGACGAACAAGGAGGGAAAATTATGGCAAAACAAAAAATCAGAATCAGATTAAAAGCTTATGATCATCGTGTGATTGATCAATCAGCAGAGAAAATTGTTGAAACTGCAAAACGTTCTGGTGCAGATGTTTCTGGACCAATTCCGTTACCAACTGAAAAATCAGTTTATACAATCATTCGTGCCGTGCATAAGTACAAAGATTCTCGTGAACAATTCGAACAACGTACTCACAAACGTTTAATCGATATTGTTAACCCAACACCTAAAACAGTTGATGCTCTTATGGGCTTAAACTTACCTTCAGGTGTAGACATCGAAATTAAATTATAATAGAAATTTTTAGGAGGTGGACTTTCGATGACCAAAGGAATCTTAGGAAGAAAAATCGGGATGACACAAGTTTTCGGTGAAAACGGTGAATTAATCCCAGTAACAGTAGTAGAAGCAAGCCAAAACGTTGTATTACAAAAGAAAACTGAAGAAGTTGACGGTTACAACGCAATCCAAGTTGGATTTGAAGACAAACAAGCATATAAAAAAGGTTCTAAATCTAATAAATATGCAAATAAGCCAGCTGAAGGTCACGCTAAAAAAGCTGACACAGCACCTAAGCGCTTCATTCGTGAATTCCGCAACGTTAACGTTGACGAATACGAAGTAGGTCAAGAAGTCTCAGTTGATACATTTGAAACTGGTGACATCATTGATGTTACAGGTGTTTCAAAAGGTAAAGGTTTCCAAGGTGCTATCAAACGTCATGGTCAAGCACGTGGACCAATGGGTCACGGTTCTCATTTCCACAGAGCACCAGGTTCTGTAGGTATGGCTTCAGACGCTTCAAGAGTATTTAAAGGACAAAAAATGCCAGGTCGCATGGGTGGAAACACTGTAACTGTTCAAAACTTAGAAGTCGTTCAAGTAGACACTGACAATAGCGTAATTTTAGTTAAAGGTAACGTACCTGGACCTAAAAAAGGCTTAGTAGAAATCACAACTTCAATTAAAAAAGGTAATAAATAATTCAAGAAGCGAAAGGAGGAAATTGCATAATGGCTAATTATGATGTTTTAAAAGTAGACGGATCTAAATCTGGTTCAGTTGAATTAAGCGATTCAGTATTCGCTATTGAACCTAATAATAGCGTTCTTTTCGAAGCTATTAACTTACAACGTGCGTCATTACGCCAAGGTACACACGCTGTTAAAAATCGTTCAGCTGTACGTGGTGGCGGACGTAAACCATGGAGACAAAAAGGAACAGGTCGTGCACGTCAAGGTACAATCCGTGCTCCACAATGGCGCGGTGGTGGTATCGTATTCGGACCAACTCCAAGAAGTTATTCATACAAAATGCCTAAGAAAATGCGTCGTTTAGCTTTACGTTCTGCATTATCTTTCAAAGTTCAAGAAAATGGATTTACAGTTGTTGATTCTTTCGGTTTTGACGCTCCAAAAACAAAAGAATTCAAAAATGTTTTATCTACTCTTGAACAACCAAAAAAAGTTTTAGTTGTTACTGAAGACGAAGATGTAAATGTTGAATTATCAGCACGTAACATCCCTGGAGTACAAGTTTCAACTGCACAAGGATTAAACGTTTTAGATATTACAAGCGCTGACAGTGTAGTAATCACTGAAGCTGCTGCTAAAAAAGTTGAGGAGGTGCTCGGATAATGGAAGCAAGAGATATTCTTAAGCGCCCCGTAATCACTGAGAAATCTTCAGAAGCTATGGCAGAAGATAAATATACTTTCGACGTTGATACTCGTGTTAATAAAACACAAGTCAAAATTGCTGTAGAAGAAATCTTCGATGTAAAAGTTGAAAGTGTTAATATCATGAACTATAAACCTAAGAAAAAACGTATGGGCCGTTATCAAGGCTATACAAATAAAAGAAGAAAAGCGATTGTTAAATTAAAAGAAGGTTCAATCGACTTATTTAACTAAAAATAAATTACCAATAAGGAGGTAAGCGACAATGGCTCTTAAAAAATATAAGCCAATAACAAATGGTCGTCGTAATATGACTACTTTGGATTTCGCAGAAATCACAAAGACAACACCTGAAAAGTCATTATTACAACCGCTACCGAAAAGAGCGGGACGTAACAACCAAGGTAAATTGACTGTTCGCCATCATGGTGGAGGACATAAACGTCAATACCGTGTTATCGATTTCAAACGTAATAAAGATGGAATCACTGCTAAAGTAGATTCAATTCAATATGATCCAAACCGTTCAGCAAACATTGCTTTATTAGTATATGCTGATGGTGAAAAACGCTATATCATCGCACCTAAAGGATTACAAGTAGGTCAAACTGTTGAAAGTGGTTCAGAAGCTGATATTAAAGTAGGTAATGCTTTACCACTACAAGACATTCCAGTTGGTACTGTAATTCATAACATTGAGTTAAAACCAGGAAAAGGTGGACAACTTGCTCGTTCAGCTGGTGCTAGCTCACAAGTATTAGGTAAAGAAGGTAAATATGTATTAATCAGATTAAGATCTGGTGAAGTACGTATGATCTTATCTACTTGCCGTGCTACTATCGGTCAAGTTGGTAACTTACAACATGAACTTGTTAACGTTGGTAAAGCTGGACGTTCTAGATGGAAAGGCGTTCGCCCAACAGTTCGTGGTTCTGTTATGAACCCTAACGATCACCCACACGGTGGTGGTGAAGGTCGTGCACCAATCGGTAGACCATCTCCAATGTCACCATGGGGTAAACCAACTCTTGGTAAGAAAACACGTCGTGGTAAAAAATCATCAGACAAACTTATCGTTCGTGGACGTAAGAGAAAATAATAATAACAACTTATTTGGGTGTGCGGCTTAAAAGCTGCACGCACACAATAAGAAGGGAGGCGCCCAAATGGCTCGTAGTATTAAAAAAGGACCTTTCGTCGATGATCACTTAATGAAAAAAGTAGAAGCACAAGACGGAAGTGAAAAGAAACAAGTAATTAAAACATGGTCTCGTCGTTCTACAATTTTCCCTAACTTCATCGGTCATACTTTTGCAGTACACGATGGACGTAAACATGTACCTGTATATGTAACAGAAGATATGGTAGGTCACAAATTAGGTGAATTTGCTCCTACTCGTACATTTAAAGGACATGCTGCAGACGACAAGAAAACTAGAAGATAATTTTAATAAGTAGAGGAGGAAATCCTAATGGAAGCAAAAGCGGTTGCTAGAACAATAAGAATCGCACCTCGTAAAGTAAGATTAGTTCTTGACTTAATCAGAGGTAAAAATGCTGCTGAAGCTATTGCTATTTTAAAATTAACTAACAAAGCTTCATCACCAGTAATCGAAAAAGTATTAATGTCCGCTTTAGCAAATGCAGAGCATAACTATGACATGAACACTGATGAATTAGTTATCAAAGAGGCATATGCAAATGAAGGACCAACTTTAAAACGTTTCCGCCCACGTGCACAAGGTCGTGCAAGTGCAATTAATAAACGTACAAGCCACATTACAATCGTCGTAAGTGACGGTAAAGAAGAAGCTAAAGAAGCTTAATAACTTTCTAAGGAGGGAATACTGTGGGTCAAAAAATTAATCCAATCGGACTTCGTGTCGGAGTTATCCGTGACTGGGAAGCGAAATGGTATGCTGAAAAAGACTTCGCTTCATTATTACACGAAGATTTAAAAATCCGTAAATTTATTGATAAAGAACTTAAAGAAGCATCAGTTTCTCATGTAGACATTGAACGTGCTGCTAACCGTATCAACATTGCTATTCACACTGGTAAACCAGGTATGGTAATTGGTAAAGGCGGTTCAGAAATTGAAAAACTTCGTAATAAATTAAACGCTTTAACAGATAAAAAAGTACACATTAACGTAATTGAAATCAAAAAAGTTGATATTGATGCTCGTTTAGTAGCTGAAAATATCGCACGTCAATTAGAAAATCGTGCTTCATTCCGTCGTGTACAAAAACAAGCTATCACAAGAGCTATGAAACTTGGTGCTAAAGGTATCAAAACTCAAGTATCAGGTCGTTTAGGCGGAGCTGACATCGCTCGTGCTGAACAATATTCAGAAGGAACTGTTCCACTTCATACTTTACGTGCTGACATCGATTACGCACACGCTGAAGCCGACACTACTTATGGTAAATTAGGCGTTAAAGTATGGATTTATCGTGGAGAAGTTCTTCCTACTAAGAACACTAGTGAAGGAGGAAAATAATAATGTTACTACCAAAACGTGTAAAATATCGTCGTCAACATCGTCCAAAAACAACTGGTCGTTCTAAAGGCGGTAACTACGTAACATTTGGTGAGTATGGTTTACAAGCAACTACAACGTCTTGGATCACATCTCGTCAAATCGAATCTGCTCGTATTGCAATGACACGTTACATGAAACGTGGCGGGAAAGTTTGGATTAAAATCTTCCCTCATACACCGTATACTAAAAAACCTTTAGAAGTACGTATGGGTGCCGGTAAAGGTGCGGTTGAAGGCTGGATTGCAGTCGTTAAACCTGGTAGAATCTTATTCGAAGTAGCTGGTGTATCTGAAGAAGTTGCACGTGAAGCATTACGTTTAGCAAGTCACAAACTTCCAGTAAAAACTAAGTTTGTAAAACGTGAAGAATTGGGTGGTGAAACAAATGAAAGCTAAGGAAATTAGAGACTTAACCACTTCAGAAATCGAAGAACAAATCAAATCTTCAAAAGAAGAGCTTTTTAACCTACGCTTTCAGTTAGCTACAGGTCAATTAGAAGAAACTGCACGTATTCGCACAGTAAGAAAAACGATTGCACGTCTAAAAACTGTTGCTCGTGAAAGAGAAATTGAACAAAGTAAGGCTAATCAATAATAATTGAAAGAGGAGGTTACGAAAGTGAGCGAAAGAAACGATCGTAAAGTTTATGTAGGTAGAGTTGTTTCAGACAAAATGGACAAAACTATTACAGTTCTTGTAGAAACTTACAAAACTCACAAATTATACGGTAAACGAGTAAAATACTCTAAAAAATACAAAACTCATGATGAAAACAATTCAGCTAAATTAGGAGACATTGTTAAAATTCAAGAAACTCGTCCTTTATCAGCAACAAAACGTTTTCGTTTAGTAGAAATTGTTGAAGAGTCAGTAATTATTTAATCAAGATTAGAGATAAGGGAGGTTTAACGAATGATCCAACAAGAAACACGTTTAAAAGTAGCAGACAACTCTGGTGCTCGTGAAGTTCTTACAATTAAAGTATTAGGTGGATCTGGTCGCAAAACAGCGAATATCGGTGATATCATCGTATGTACTGTTAAAAATGCAACACCAGGTGGCGTTGTTAAAAAAGGAGACGTTGTAAAAGCTGTTGTAGTTCGTACTAAATCAGGTGTTCGCCGTAACGACGGTTCATATATCAAATTTGATGAAAATGCATGTGTTATCATCCGTGATGACAAAGGCCCACGTGGTACTCGTATCTTTGGTCCTGTTGCTCGTGAACTACGTGAAGGTAACTTCATGAAAATCGTATCATTAGCACCAGAAGTACTATAATACAAAAATTACCAATCATACTATTTAAGGAGGTGCCCACATGCATATCAAAAAAGGTGACAACGTAAAAGTTATCGCAGGTAAAGACAAAGGTAAAGAAGGTAAAGTTGTAGCGACTGAACCTAAAAAAGACCGTGTCGTTGTGGAAGGTGTTAACGTAATTAAAAAACACCAAAAACCAACTCAATTAAATCCTGAAGGTGGAATCTTAGAAACAGAGGCAGCAATCCATGTTTCTAACGTACAATTATTAGACCCTAAAACAAACGAACCTACAAGAGTAGGATACAAAATTGTTGATGGTAAAAAAGTTCGCGTCGCTAAAAAATCAGGCGAAGAAATCAAATCTAATAATTAATAACTAGTTGAAAGGAGGATCCACTTTGAACCGTTTAAAAGAAAAGTATAACTCTGAAGTTACTGAGAACTTAGTTAAAAAATTCAACTATAGTTCAGTAATGGAAGTACCTAAAATCGAAAAAATCGTAGTGAACATGGGTGTAGGTGACGCAGTTCAAAACTCTAAAGTATTAGATAATGCTGTAGAAGAGTTAGAATTAATTACTGGTCAAAAACCATTAGTAACTAAAGCAAAAAAATCAGTTGCAACATTCCGTTTACGTGAAGGTATGCCAATCGGTGCTAAAGTAACACTTCGCGGTGAAAGAATGTATGAATTCTTAGATAAACTTATTGCAGTATCATTACCTCGTGTACGTGACTTCCAAGGCGTTTCTAAAACAGCTTTTGATGGACGCGGTAACTACACTTTAGGTGTTAAAGAACAATTAATTTTCCCTGAAATTGATTATGATAAAGTAAGTAAAGTTAGAGGAATGGATATTGTTATCGTAACAACTGCTAATACTGACGAGGAAGCTCGTGAGTTATTATCAAACTTCGGTATGCCATTTCGTAAATAATCTCTAAAAAGGAGGCTAATTAAGTGGCTAAAACTTCAATGGTTGCTAAGCAACAAAAAAAACAAAAATTCGCTGTACGTGAATATACTCGTTGTGAACGCTGTGGTCGTCCACATTCTGTATATCGTAAATTTAAATTATGCCGTATTTGTTTCCGTGAATTAGCTTACAAAGGCCAAATTCCTGGCGTACGTAAAGCTAGCTGGTAATAATTAAGAGTCTGAAAGGAGGCAACAATCAATGACAATGACAGATCCAATCGCAGATATGCTTACTCGTGTTAGAAATGCAAACATGGTTCGTCACGAGAAGTTAGAATTACCTGCATCTAATATTAAAAAAGAAATCGCTGAAATCTTAAAAAATGAAGGTTTCATTAAAAACGTTGAATACGTAGAAGACGATAAACAAGGTGTTATTCGTTTATTCTTAAAATATGGTCAAAACAATGAACGTGTTATCACAGGATTAAAACGTATCTCTAAACCTGGTTTACGTGTATATGCTAAAGCTAACGAAGTACCTAAAGTATTAAACGGTTTAGGTATTGCATTAGTCTCAACTTCTGAAGGTGTTATCACTGATAAAGAAGCTAGAAAACGTAACGTAGGTGGAGAAATTATCGCGTACGTTTGGTAATTAATTAATAAGGAGGTGCCATAACATGAGTCGTGTTGGTAAGAAAATTATTAACATTCCTAGTGACGTAACAGTAACTTTTGATAATAATCATGTAACTGTTAAAGGTCCAAAAGGTGAATTAGAAAAAACTTTAAATGAAAGAATGACATTCAAACAAGAAGAAAACACAATCGAAGTTGTAAGACCTTCTGATTCTAAAGAAGATAGAACAGACCATGGTACAACTCGTGCTTTATTAAATAATATGGTACTAGGTGTTTCTCAAGGTTTCGAAAAATCACTTGAACTTGTTGGTGTCGGTTACCGTGCGCAAATGCAAGGTAATGACTTAGTACTAAATGTTGGTTATTCTCACCCAGTTGAAATTAAAGCTGAAGACGGTATTACTTTTGCTGTTGAGAAAAACACAACTGTTAAAGTATCTGGTGTTTCTAAAGAACAAGTTGGTGCGATTGCATCTAACATCCGTTCAGTAAGACCTCCAGAACCTTATAAAGGTAAAGGTATTCGTTACCAAGGTGAATATGTTCGCCGTAAAGAAGGTAAAACTGGTAAATAATAGATAACACTCTAAAGAAAGGAGTATTGAAATGATCAGTAAAATTGATAAAAATAAAGTACGTTTGAAAAGACATGCTCGTGTTCGTACTAAATTATCAGGTACAGCTGAAAAGCCACGTTTAAATGTGTATCGTTCAAACAAACACATCTACGCTCAAATTATTGATGATGTTAAAGGCGAAACTTTAGCTCAAGCTTCATCACAAGATAAAGACATTGCAAACGAATCTGCGTCTAAAGTTGATTTATCAACTAAAGTAGGTCAAACAATTGCTAAAAAAGCAAACGATAAAGGTATTAAAGAAATCGTATTCGACCGTGGAGGTTATTTATACCACGGACGTGTTAAAGCATTAGCAGATGCTGCTAGAGAAAGCGGATTAGAATTTTAATTTAAAGGAGGGACACATTCATGGCTCGTAGAGAAGAAGAAACTAAAGAATTTGAAGAACGCGTTGTTACGATAAACCGTGTTGCTAAAGTAGTAAAAGGTGGTCGTCGTTTCCGTTTCACTGCATTAGTGGTTGTAGGTGATAAAAATGGTCGTGTAGGTTTCGGTACTGGTAAAGCTCAAGAGGTACCTGAAGCTATCAAAAAAGCTGTAGAAGCAGCTAAAAAAGATTTAGTAGTTGTTCCACGTGTTGAAGGTACAACTCCTCACACTATTACTGGTCGCTATGGTTCAGGTAGCGTATTAATGAAACCAGCTGCACCTGGTACTGGGGTAATCGCTGGTGGACCTGTTCGTGCCGTATTAGAGTTAGCTGGAATCACTGATATCTTAAGTAAATCATTAGGATCAAATACTCCAATTAATATGGTTCGTGCGACAATCAATGGTTTACAAAACTTAAAAAATGCAGAAGATGTTGCTAAATTACGTGGCAAATCTGTAGAAGAATTATACAATTAAGGAGGGAAAATAAGTTATGGCTAAATTACAAATTACCCTCACTCGTAGTGTTATTGGTCGTCCTGAAACACAACGTAAAACTGTTGAAGCATTAGGTCTTAAAAAAACTAATAGTTCAGTAGTTGTTGAAGATAACCCTGCTATCCGTGGGCAAATCAACAAAGTTAAACATTTATTAACAATTGAAGAAAAATAATTAAGGA
This sequence comes from Staphylococcus capitis subsp. capitis, assembly GCF_040739495.1. Lineage (NCBI taxonomy): Bacteria > Bacillati > Bacillota > Bacilli > Caryophanales > Staphylococcaceae > Staphylococcus > Staphylococcus capitis. The sequence continues at coordinate 673,336 of NZ_CP145263.1, forward strand.
GGTGCCGAAATGAAATTACATGAGTTAAAAGCAGCTGAAGGATCACGTCGTGTACGTAACCGTGTAGGTCGTGGTGCTGCAACTGGTAACGGTAAAACTAGTGGCCGTGGTCAAAAAGGTCAAAAAGCACGTTCAGGTGGTAAAGTAAGACCAGGATTTGAAGGTGGACAATTACCTCTATTCCGTCGTTTACCTAAACGTGGTTTCACTAACATTAACCGTAAAGAATATGCTATTGTTAACTTAGACCAACTTAATAAATTTGAAGATGGTACTGAAGTAACTCCAGCTTTATTGGTAGAATCTGGTGTAGTTAAGAATGAAAAATCTGGTATTAAAGTACTAGGTAATGGTTCACTTGATAAGAAATTAACAGTGAAAGCTCATAAATTCTCAGCTTCAGCAGCAGAAGCTATTGATGCTAAAGGTGGAGCACACGAGGTGATCTAATGTTTCAAACGCTTGTGCGTTTCTTTACAACTAAAGAAGTGCGTAACAAGATTTTCTTCACTCTAGCAATGTTAGTAATTTTTAAAATAGGAACGTATATTCCTGCTCCAGGTGTAAATCCTGAAGCATTTAACCATCCGCAGGGTTCTCAAGGTGCCACTGAGTTATTAAATACTTTTGGTGGCGGTGCCTTGAAACGTTTCTCTATCTTTGCGATGGGTATTATGCCCTATATCACCGCATCCATTGTAATGCAATTATTGCAAATGGATATTGTGCCTAAGTTCTCTGAATGGGCTAAGCAAGGTGAAATGGGTCGAAGAAAAATTAATAATGTAACACGTTATTTCGCTATTATTCTAGCTTTTATCCAATCAATAGGCATGGCTTTCCAATTTAACAATTATCTTGGTGGCAAATTGATTATGGATAAATCAATTATGAGTTATTTATTGATTGCAGTTGTTTTAACAGCAGGAACAGCTTTCTTAATTTGGCTTGGTGACCAAATCACTCAGTTTGGTGTTGGTAATGGTATTTCTCTTATCATCTTTGCTGGGATTTTATCTACATTGCCATCTAGTATAGAACAATTTGGCCAATCTTTATTTGTTGGTCAAGATGATACTTCACTAGCATGGTTAAAAATTGCTGGCTTAATCGTAGCATTAATCTTACTAACGGTTGGTGCTATATTCGTACTTGAAGCTAAGCGTAAAATTCCAATTCAATATGCAAAGAAACAATCTACTCAACGATTAGGTACACAAGCAACTTATCTACCTTTAAAAGTTAACTCAGCCGGGGTTATTCCAGTAATCTTTGCGATGGCGTTTTTCTTATTACCAAGAACGTTGACTTTATTCTTCCCTAAAGCTGAATGGGCACAGAATATTGCGGACACTGCCAATCCATCAAGTAATATTGGAATGATCGTTTATATTGTATTAATTATTGCTTTTGCATATTTTTATGCATTTGTTCAAGTTAATCCTGAAAAGATGGCTGATAACCTTAAAAAGCAAGGTAGTTATGTCCCAGGTATAAGACCTGGTGAACAAACCAAAAAATATATTACTAAAGTTCTTTACAGACTGACATTTGTAGGTTCTATATTCCTAGCAGTTATAGCTATTTTACCTATAGTAGCAACTAAATTTATGGGCTTACCACAATCAATTCAAATTGGTGGTACGAGCTTATTAATTGTTATCGGGGTAGCTATTGAAACTATGAAGACATTAGAAGCTCAAGTGACTCAAAAAGAGTACAAAGGCTTTGGTGGTAGATAATTTGTAGGAGGGCACTTATGAATATCATTTTAATGGGTTTACCTGGCGCAGGTAAAGGAACTCAAGCGAGTGAAATTGTTAAGAAATTCCCAATACCACATATTTCTACTGGTGACATGTTCAGAAAAGCGATTAAAGATGAAACTAATTTAGGTAAAGAAGCTAAATCATATATGGATCGTGGAGAATTAGTTCCTGATGAAGTTACTGTAGGTATCGTTAAAGAAAGAATTTCTGAAGACGATGCAAAAAAAGGATTCTTACTAGATGGATTCCCTCGAACTATCGAACAAGCTGAGGCATTAAATAGTATTATGTCTGAGCTTGATAGAGAAATTGATGCAGTTATCAATATCGAAGTTCCTGAGGAAGAACTTATGAATCGTCTTACAGGTCGTCGTATTTGTGAGAAATGTGGTACAACTTATCATCTTGTATTTAATCCTCCAAAAGTTGACGGTATTTGCGATATCGATGGTGGAAAGTTATATCAACGAGAAGATGACAATCCAGAAACAGTATCAAATCGTTTGAGCGTTAATGTAAAACAATCTAAACCTATTTTAGAGTATTACAATGAAAAAGGTGTCTTGAAAAACATTGATGGTTCAAAAGATATTGAAGAAGTAACCAACGATGTCATTGATATCTTAGATCATTTATAATAGATCAACACTATACGGTCTATTGCTTAGTGAATATTTGAGTAAAATTTAATAAAATGAGTGACAAATAACGATTTTTAATTCCCGTATTTTTGTTAAACTTATATTAATTAGTCACGAATAGATTCGTATCGTTAAGTTGTCTATTGACGATTACCTTACTATTGCAAAAAGGGGGAAGTTAATCAATGGCTAAACAAGATGTAATTGAATTAGAAGGTACTGTATTAGATACTTTACCAAATGCAATGTTTAAAGTAGAATTAGAAAATGGTCATGAGATTTTAGCGCACGTAAGTGGTAAAATCAGAATGAATTACATTCGTATTCTACCTGGCGACAAAGTAACTGTTGAGATGTCTCCGTATGATTTATCACGCGGTAGAATTACTTATCGTTATAAATAATCGTCACTCCATAATATAGGGAGGTATAAAAATGAAAGTAAGACCATCAGTAAAACCAATTTGCGAAAAATGCAAAGTCATTAAACGTAAAGGTAAAGTAATGGTAATTTGTGATAATCCTAAGCACAAACAAAGACAAGGTTAATAAAAGAGAGGTGTAAATTAATATGGCACGTATTGCAGGAGTGGATATCCCACGTGAAAAACGCATTGTTATCTCATTAACATACGTTTATGGTATCGGTACTTCAACTGCTAACAAAATTGTTGAAGAAGCTAACGTATCAGCAGATACTCGCGTTAAAGATTTAACTGATGACGAATTAGGTCGTATCCGTGAAGTTGTAGATAGCTACAAAGTAGAAGGTGACTTACGTCGTGAACAAAACTTAAACATCAAACGTTTAATGGAAATTTCATCATACCGTGGAATTCGTCACCGTCGTGGCTTACCAGTTCGTGGTCAAAAAACTAAAAACAACGCACGTACTCGTAAAGGCCCAGTTAAAACAGTAGCTAATAAGAAAAAATAATAGGTAAAGGAGGCAAAAAATAATGGCACGTAAACAAGTATCTCGTAAACGTAGAGTGAAAAAGAATATTGAAAACGGTGTAGCTCATATCCGTTCAACATTCAATAATACTATCGTAACTATCACTGATGAATTCGGTAATGCATTATCTTGGTCATCAGCTGGTGCATTAGGATTCAAAGGATCAAAAAAATCAACACCATTCGCAGCACAAATGGCTTCAGAAACAGCTTCTAAATCAGCTATGGAGCATGGTTTAAAAACTGTTGAAGTAACAGTTAAAGGACCTGGCCCTGGCCGTGAATCAGCTATCCGTGCATTACAATCTGCAGGATTAGAAGTAACTGCAATTAGAGACGTTACTCCAGTACCTCACAACGGTTGTCGTCCACCAAAACGTCGTCGCGTCTAATTTATGATTGTATTGTTACAGGTCACTGAGCAAACAGTTTAAATCTAGTCGACGTATTTAAGGAGGATATTTGTAAATGATAGAAATTGAAAAACCTAGAATTGAGACAATTGAAATTAGTGAAGATGCTAAATTCGGTAAGTTCGTTGTTGAACCACTTGAGCGTGGCTACGGTACTACACTAGGAAACTCCTTACGTCGTATCCTACTATCTTCATTACCAGGTGCAGCCGTTAAGTACATCGAAATTGAAGGAGTTTTACACGAATTTTCAGCAGTAGACAATGTTGTAGAAGATGTTTCAACAATTATTATGAACATTAAAAAATTAGCATTAAAAATTTACTCTGAAGAAGATAAAACTCTAGAAATTGATGTTAAAGATGAAGGCGAAGTAACTGCAAGTGACATTACTCACGACAGCGATGTTGAGATTTTAAATCCAGAACTTAAAATCGCAACAGTGTCTAAAGGTGGACATCTTAAAGTGCGTCTTGTTGCTAATAAGGGTAGAGGTTACGCATTAGCTGAACAGAATAATACTAGTGATTTACCAATTGGTGTAATTCCTGTTGATTCACTATATTCACCTGTAGAACGTGTTAACTACACTGTAGAAAATACACGCGTAGGTCAAAGTAGTGATTTTGATAAATTAACTTTAGATGTTTGGACTAACGGTTCAATCACTCCACAAGAGTCAGTATCATTAGCAGCTAAAATAATGACTGAACACTTGAATATCTTTGTAGGTCTAACTGATGAAGCTCAAAATGCTGAAATCATGATTGAAAAAGAAGAAGATCAAAAAGAAAAAGTACTTGAAATGTCTATCGAAGAATTAGACTTATCAGTACGTTCATATAACTGCTTAAAACGCGCAGGAATCAATTCTGTACAAGAGTTAGCTGATAAATCTGAAGCTGACATGATGAAAGTGCGTAATTTAGGTCGTAAATCTCTAGAAGAAGTTAAATATAAATTAGAAGATTTAGGATTAGGATTAAGAAAAGAAGATTGATAAAGGAGGTTAACTCATGGGTTACAGAAAATTAGGTCGTACTTCTGATCAACGTAAAGCAATGTTACGTGACTTAGCGACATCTCTTATCGTAAGTGAACGTATCGAAACTACAGAAGCTCGTGCTAAAGAAGTTCGCAGTGTTGTAGAGAAATTAATCACTTTAGGTAAAAAAGGAGATTTAGCTTCTCGTCGTAATGCAGCTAAAACTTTACGTAATGTTGAAATCTTAAATGAAGATGAATCAACGCAAACTGCTCTTCAAAAATTATTCGGTGAAATCGCTGAACGTTATAATGAACGTCAAGGTGGTTACACTCGTATCCTTAAAGTAGGCCCACGTCGCGGTGACGGTGCTGAATCAGTAATTATCGAATTAGTATAATTTAAATAGGGTAGGATAATTTACAATTAGATTTCATTATCCTTACCCTTACCTTAATAAATACACTTACTACTTATATATAAAGCAAATGAGTGCAACGATAATGTTTGCCACATACAAATATTGTCTAGCTCAGAGTACCCCATCTAACTAAATATTTTCTATAAGCGTGAACTCAACAATTTGATGGGGTGCGCGCTTTTTTATTTGAATTGGACTAAAATTCAGTTTTAACCTCTATTTCGTTGTCCAATTTTAGTAAATAAGACTGATATTATATAGAGGTTATAGTCATTCGAACTTAATATCAGTCACTTATTTTTTTATTTAAGCTGAGACATTTTTAATGCTATATGTCCCAGCTTTTTATTTTTATCTAATACCTATTTAGTTCGATGTAAATAACTCATATGTGATATACAGATAAATTGAATTATTGTAAAATATTTAAAGTAATATTCAATATTCGAGTTTAAGGAGTTGTTTAATGTGAAAAGTCTTGATAATATCATTGAATTTAATAATGTATCATTTCAGTATCAAAGTGATGCGGCTTTTACATTAAATAACGTTAGTTTTACAATTCCTTCTGGTAAATGGACTTCAATTGTTGGACACAATGGATCAGGTAAATCAACTATTGCTAAATTAATAGTCGGAATTGAAAAAGCTAATGAAGGACATATACTATTTAAAAATAAAAAAATTGATATTAATAGTATTCAAGAAGTTAGAAATCACATAGGTATTGTATTTCAAAATCCTGATAATCAATTTGTTGGTTCTACAGTAAAGTTTGATGTGGCATTTGGCCTTGAAAATCATGCCATACCTCATGATGATATGCAAAAGATTGTCGATCGTTCCTTATCGGAAGTAGATATGTTAGATAAAGCTGATTATGAACCACATTCGCTCTCAGGAGGGCAGAAGCAACGCGTTGCTATAGCTGGAGTTTTAGCACTAAACCCGTCTGTTATAATTTTAGATGAGGCGACGACAATGCTTGATCCTAATGCAAAGGCATCACTTTTAAAACTCGTTCATGAAGTTAAAGAGAATAATGACGTTACGATTATTTCAATTACGCATGACTTAGATGAAGTTATTGAAGCAGATAATGTTATCGTGATGAATAATGGAACGGTGTTCAAACAAGGGTCCCCTCAAGAAATATTTAAATATACAGATGAACTTACTGCTATAGGTTTGGATTTACCTTTCTCTATGAAAATAAATCAACGATTAGGATTCGATTCGTCATTTGTTACTTACGAAGGGTTGGTCAAAAAGTTATGACTATACAGATGAATAATGTCAGCTACACTTATCAAAAAGGAACACCATATGAGTATAATGCAATAGAAGATGTCAATTTAACATTTGAACAAGGTAATTATTATGCTATAGTCGGTCAAACAGGTAGTGGCAAATCTACTTTAATTCAGCATATCAATGCACTTTTAAAACCAACAAAAGGGTCTATTACATTTGATGAAATAGAAATATCTCATAAAACTAAAGATAAATACTTAAGACCTATTCGTAAAAAGGTAGGAATGGTCTTCCAATTTCCTGAATCTCAATTATTTGAAGATAGTGTAGAAAAAGAAATAGAGTTTGGCCCTAAAAATTTTAAATTGGACTTAGAAAAGGTAAAGGAAAAGTCTTATCAATTATTATTAGATTTAGGTTTTTCTAGAGATATTATGTCTCTTTCTCCTTTTCAAATGTCTGGCGGGCAAATGAGAAAAATAGCAATCGTATCTATATTATCTATGAATCCTGAAGTTATTATTTTAGATGAGCCGACAGCAGGTTTAGATCCACAAAGTAAAAAACAAATCATGTCTTTAATTAAACGCATACAAATAGAAGAAAATAAGACAATCATTCTTGTTTCACATGACATGAATGATGTCGCACGTTATGCTGACGAGGTCATAGTCCTAAATAAAGGGCGAGTGGTAGAAACTAAAGAGCCGAGAGCGTTATTTAGGTCTACAAGCCAATTAGAAGATTGGCATATTACTTTGCCCAACATAGTAAAATTACAAAAAGACTTTGAATATAAGTATAATACTACTTTACCTAAATTAGCGTTAAACGAAGAAGAATTTGCGAGTTTATATAGGGAGTGGCAGAATGAAAAATAAATTAATCATTGGACGTTATCTCCCAAATCATTCGATTGTACATCATCTTGATCCTAGAGCAAAACTTATCTTTGTTTTTGTGTTTATAGTCTATATTTTCTTTTGCCATTCGTTTGGAACTTACGCATGGATATTTTTACTTATAATTGTTTTTATGAAATTAGCTAAAATACCATTCGGGTTTTTAATGAAAGGTCTCACGCCTATATTTTTCTTTTTAATATTTACTTTTTTAATGCATATTTTCTTTACTAATGGGGGTAAGATACTTTTTCATTGGGGAATCCTTACAATAGAATCCGATGGTGTTCTTGAAGGTATCTATATCTCTCTAAGACTTATATTTATTGTTATGATTGCGACAATAATGACATTATCTACTAGCCCTATAGATTTGACTGATGCATTTGAAAGATTATTATCACCTCTAAAGCTAGTTAAGGTGCCAGTGCATCAATTAAGCATGATGATGTCCATTGCATTAAGATTTATTCCTACGTTAATGGATGAATTAGAAAAAATTATCTTAGCTCAGAAATCAAGAGGTTCCGAAATAAGTTCAGGTAGCATAGTAACTAGAATAAAAGCATTCATCCCTTTAATGATTCCGTTATTTATTTCTGCTTTCCAAAGAGCCGAAGAATTAGCAATAGCGATGGAAGTTAGAGGATATGATATGAATGTTAAACGTACGAGTTATAGGTTATTACATTGGCGTCTAAGAGATACATTTGCTTTATTAACATTAATACCAATTGCAATTATCCTATATATTATTAAGTTCTCAGGAGTGTAGACATTGCGAATTTTAGTAGAAATAGCATACCAGGGTAATCAATTTTTAGGATTTCAAATCCAACAACAAGGAAGAACTGTACAGCAACAATTTGAAAAGATTTTAAAACGTATGCATAAACGACATGTACGAATTCATCCTACCAGTCGTACAGATAGAGGGGTGCATGCGTATCAACAATTTTTCCATTTTGATACTGAGTTAAATATAGATAATCAACAATGGCAATATGCGATGAACCGTTTTTTACCTGATGATATTTACGTCAAAAACGTTCATACAGTAGAAGAAAACTTTCATTGTAGATATGATTGTGTCGGCAAGAGATATCGCTATAAAGTTTATCAAGGAGAACATCGTAATCCCTTTAAAAGTGGTCTCGAAACATTTATAAATAGTGATTTAGATTTATCAAAAATGAATGAAGCTGCGCATCATTTTATTGGTACACATGACTTTACGGGGTTTTGTTCTCAGAAAACGGAAGTGGAAAGTAAAGTAAGAACGTTATACCAAAGTGAAGTGGTTCAAACTGAGACAGGTTTTGATTATGTGGTTACTGGTTCTGGATTTCTTTATAACATGGTTCGTGTTCTTGTAGCATTTTTAATAGAGGTGGGAAAAGGGAAGCGACAACCCGACGAAGTTCCGCAACTACTTGAAGAAAAAAATAGAAACAATGTGCCTTTTACTGCTCCGGCAGAAGGACTATACTTAGAAAAGATTTATTTGTCGCCAGAATCTTTAACAGAAGAGTTTGGAAATGATATTAAAATACATCTTAAAAAATCATTGGAAAATGACTGAATGTCATTGACAAAAGCATTGTGAAATTATAAGATTATTAACGGTATTGTTTTATATCACCCCACGATAAGCCCCGGAAACTTATTGTGTTACTAGATATATAAGCAAAGTAGAACAACAGTTAATAAAATAAATGAAATCTTACGCTTTTAAATCGTAACAAATATTAAAATTGTGCGTTTTCTGATCATAGGTTCGAATGTGATCAATTAACAAAACAATTAAGAATGAAGCATTTATTTTTAGGAGGACAATTATTATGCGTCAAACATTTATGGCAAATGAATCAAACATTGAGCGCAAATGGTATGTTATTGATGCTGAAGGCCAAACATTAGGTCGTTTATCATCTGAAGTAGCTGCTATCTTACGCGGTAAAAATAAAGTAACTTATACACCACACGTTGATACTGGTGACTATGTGATCATCATCAACGCTTCAAAAATCGAATTCACTGGTAATAAAGAACAAGATAAAATGTATCACCGTCATTCAAATCACCCAGGTGGTTTAAAATCAATCACAGCTGGTGAATTAAGAAGAACAAACCCAGAACGTTTATTAGAAACTTCTATCAAAGGTATGTTACCAAGTTCACGCTTAGGTGAAAAACAAGGTAAAAAATTATTTGTATATGGTGGCGCTGAACATCCACACGCTGCACAACAACCAGAAAACTACGAGTTACGTGGTTAATTAGAAGGAGGAAATTACATTGGCACAAGTTGAATATAAAGGTACAGGCCGTCGTAAAAACTCAGTAGCACGTGTACGTTTAGTACCAGGCGAAGGTAACATTACAGTTAATAACCGTGACGTACGTGACTACTTACCATTCGAATCATTAATCTTAGACTTAAATCAACCATTCGATGTTACTGAAACTAAAGGTAACTATGACGTTTTAGTAAACGTTCACGGTGGTGGTTTCACTGGACAAGCTCAAGCTATCCGTCACGGAATCGCTCGTGCTTTATTAGAAGCTGACCCTGAATACAGAGGTTCTTTAAAACGCGCTGGATTACTTACTCGTGACCCACGTATGAAAGAACGTAAAAAACCAGGTCTTAAAAAAGCTCGTCGTTCTCCACAATTCTCAAAACGTTAATTTTGGCGAACGCACAAAAACACTTCCCATTATTTGGGAAGTGTTTTTTTATTTTCAATGATTATTGGTTATAGAAATAGTAATTAGAATCCGTGTGTTGTCGTTTATAACTTTTTATTTTATATATTCATTTTTAAGCGAGCTTCTCTATATTTTTAGTTACTAATTATTAAATTAAAAAGATAGCATGATTGTTTCACGCTACTTGTATATGGTCTATTTTTTCATGATCTTTTCGACGACTTCTGTCATATCATCATGTATGACTAAGTCAGCACTTTGATCATATGGTGTGCGATCACTATTGATTATTATTAAATTGTCACCTTTAAATTCTGAAACGAAACCTGCTGCTGGTTGTACTACAAGTGAAGAACCTAGAACAACTAGCGTGTCAGCTTTTTGTATTTTTCCTAAAGCTCTGAATACTGTGTTTTGATTCAACATTTCTCCGTATAATACAATATCTGGTCTTATAATTTGCCCACATTTTTCACAATATCGAATGTGATTTTCCATCACTTGAGATTTTGAGTATTCATTGTAGCATTTGATACAGTAAAAGCGATTTAAAGTGCCGTGTAACTCATCGACATGACGACTTCCTGCATCTGAATGCAAGCCATCAATATTTTGAGTAATAACACCTAAAGATTTGTGTTCACGTTCTAAAGCAGCAATCCACTGATGTACAATATTTGGCTTTTTATCAGCTATTAATAATCTTTTATGATAAAAATCAATAAAACTCTCTTTATCATCATTTAAATGATCTACGCTTAGTAAATACTCAGGAGATTGACCATCCTTTGAAATCTCATCAAATAGACCTCCCATCGAGCGGAAATCTGGAATACCACTTGCTACTGAAACACCCGCGCCTGTAAAAAACACAATGTTATTGGATCTTTCTAAAATACTTTTTAATAGTTGAATTTCCTTTTCCATTGAATCACCTCAGTTTTTTGATTTATTTATAATAAATGGAAATCTGTAATTCTTATCTCAAATAACAGCAGGGATATTATTATAGATTCCATGTTATGATTTTTTAGTAGCAACAACTTCACATAAAATATTACTTTATCATTTTAAAGTATTTAATGTATGTTATAAAATTATATTAAGACATAAGAAAAGTAATTTAAAGTTTAAACAAATTAAGTTTGTAAATGATGTAATCGTAGGAAGTGGATATAGATATGAATAAATATGATAGACTCGACGAAATTACAAAACTCATCAACAAAAGAGGAACGGTTAGAACAAATGAAATTGTAGAAGGTCTTAATGTATCAGATATGACTGTTCGACGTGATTTAGCAGAGTTAGAAGAGAAAGGCGTTCTCACTAAGATACATGGTGGAGCTCGTAGTAATTCTGCATTTCAATATAAAGAAATGTCTCACCAAGAAAAACATACGCACTACATTGAGGAGAAACGCTATATCGCCAAAAAAGCAGTAGAGCTTATAGAAAATGGTGACACAATATTCTTAGGGCCAGGTACTACTGTGCAAAAATTGGCAGAAGAAATTCACCACCATTCACTTACTGTTATCACCAATTGTTTACCAGTTTTTAAAATCCTCATGAATAAACAGAGCTTACATTTTAGAGTGTATCTGCTAGGTGGAGAAATGAGAGATTTAACTGAAGCTTTCGTGGGAGAAATGACGAATCAATTATTGAATAACTTGAGATTTAGTAAGATGTTTTTTAGTAGTAATGGGGTTAAAGATGGTGTAGTGATGACATCTTCAATAGATGAAGCTTACACCCAACAACTTGCTCTAAAACATTCAATAGAGAAATATTTACTTATTGATTCTTCAAAAATTGGAAAAGATGATTTTTCATCTTTCTGTGAATTAAAAGAATTAAATGCGGTATTAATGGATAATAATAATTCGGAAAAGACAGAACAAGTTGAAAAATATGTTGAGGTCATTGACTAAAATATAGAATTTAATATCTATTAATTAATTATCCTTTATAGAGCGGTAAATGAATTCATTCTTTGAGAATGAGATTTCATTTCCGCTCTTTTTTGTTGATTTACAAAGCCAGTATAAACACTAAGTTCACTAAATGTTTGAAAACAAACATTAAATAAACAAAGTTCAAACAATATATGTTGAATTATTGTTGTATAGTGTTTATAATTTAAACATAGGTAATTGAAAGCGCTTTTCTTAATTGATATGTGTTTGCTTTCAAAATCATTTTAAAAGGAGACTTAAAATGACAATTATTATTGGTTCTGATGTAGATGGTAAACGTCTTAAAGATTTAATTAAAGTTTATTTGAAAGAGAACGATTTCGAAGTATTAGATGTAACTGAGGGTAAAGATTTAGATTTTGTAGATTCAACAGTATCTGTTGCACGTGAAGTTCAAAAGTCTGACGACAATTTAGGTATTGCCATCGACGCTTATGGTGCAGGTAGTTTTATAGTTGCTACAAAAATTAAAGGGATGATTGCAGCTGAAGTTTCAGATGAACGTTCAGCATATATGACTAGAGGCCATAATAATTCAAAAATGATTACTCTAGGTTCAGAAATTGTTGGGGACACATTAGCTAAGAATGTAGTTAAAGGTTTCGTTAATGGACACTACGATGGTGGGCGTCACCAAATTCGCGTAGATATGCTCAATAAAATGTGCTAATAGGAGGAGAATAAATGAAAATTGCTTTAGGTTGTGACCATATTGTCACTGATACAAAAATGGAAGTATCTCAGTTTTTAAAGTCAAAAGGACACGAAGTTATTGATGTTGGAACATATGACTTCACACGTACGCATTATCCTATTTTCGGTAAAAAAGTAGGAGAAGAAGTTGTAAACGGTAATGCTGACTTAGGTGTATGTATTTGCGGTACTGGTGTTGGTATTAATAATGCGGTTAACAAAGTTGCTGGCGTTCGTTCTGCACTTGTACGTGATATGACTTCAGCTTTATATGCGAAAGAGGAATTAAATGCAAATGTTATTGGTTTTGGTGGTAAAATCATCGGCGAACTTTTAATGTGCGATATTATTGAAGCATTTATCAATGCTGAGTATAAACCAACAGAAGAAAATAAAAAATTAATTACAAAAATTAATCATCTTGAAAGTCATAATGCTAAACAAGAAGATCCACATTTCTTTGATGAATTTTTAGAAAAGTGGGATAAAGGCGAATATCACGATTAAGGAAGTACAACGTGATTTTAACTTTAACATTAAATCCTTCGGTAGATATCTCTTATCCATTGGATGAATTACATATTGATACAGTTAATAGAGTTCAAAACGTTAGTAAGACAGCTGGTGGAAAGGGACTCAATGTAACTAGGGTGTTATCACAACTCAATGAACAAGTTGTTGCCACTGGCTTTTTGGGTGGTAAAATAGGCGATTTTATAGCAGAAAAGTTGAATCACAATCAAGTGAAACATTCATTTTTCAAAATTAAAGGTGAAACTAGGAATTGTATTGCTATATTGCATAATGGCAACCAAACAGAGATTTTGGAGCAAGGACCAACAATAACTGTGGATGAATCAACAGGGTTTTTGAAGCATTTAAAAGATCTAATACCAAAAGCTAAATCGGTTGTTATTTCTGGGAGCTTACCAAAAGGTGTAGATTCAAATTATTATTCAAAAATAATTGATATATGTAGTGAAAATGATAAACCAGTCGTGCTGGATTGTGCTGGAGAAACATTAAAGGAAGCGTTACAAAATAATCACAAACCGACAGTGATAAAGCCAAATATTGAAGAATTATCACAATTGATTTCTACGGAACTTAATGAATCAACTGAAGAGCTGAAAAAAGCTTTAAATCATCAATTATTTAAAGGTATTGAGTGGATTATTGTTTCTTTAGGTGCGAATGGTGCGTTTGCTAAACATAATAATCAATTTTATAAAGTAAACATTCCTTCGATTAAAGTACTTAATCCAGTGGGTTCTGGAGATTCAACAGTTGCAGGAATAGCTTCAGCAATTGTTCATCATGAAAGTGATGAGAATCTACTTAAGAAGGCAAACACTTTAGGAATGTTAAATGCTCAAGAGGCACAAACAGGTTATGTAAATATGTCTAATTATTCTCAGCTCTTTGACCAAATTGAAATTATAGAGGTGTAAAACATGGTAAAAACAACTCAAAAAACGGCATCAATTGAACATCTAAGTAATGATAAAGGTGTCATCTCAGCTTTAGCTTTTGACCAACGTGGTGCGTTAAAACGTATGATGGCAAAACATCAAACAGATGAACCTACAATTGAGCAAATTGAACAATTAAAAGTTTTAGTATCAGAAGAGTTAACGCAATACGCGTCATCTATTCTTTTAGATCCTGAATATGGTTTACCTGCATCAGAAGCTCGTAATAAAGAGTGTGGTTTATTACTTGCCTATGAAAAAACAGGATATGACGTTAACGCAAAAGGTCGATTACCTGACCGTTTAGTAGAATGGTCAGCTAAACGACTTAAAGAGCAAGGTGCAAATGCCGTTAAATTCTTGCTTTATTATGACGTCGACGATGCAGAAGAAATTAATATTCAGAAGAAAGCTTACATTGAACGAATTGGATCTGAATGTGTAGCTGAAGATATTCCATTTTTCTTAGAAGTTCTCACTTATGACGATAATATTCCAGATAATAGTAGTCTAGAATTTGCGAAAGTGAAACCAAGAAAAGTAAATGAAGCGATGAAACTATTCTCAGAAGATCGCTTTAATGTTGATGTCTTAAAAGTAGAAGTACCAGTAAATATGAAATATGTTGAAGGATTCACTGATGGAGAAGTAGCTTATTCTAAAGAAGAAGCAGCACAACATTTTAAAGACCAAGACGCTTCAACAAAATTACCATATATTTACTTAAGTGCAGGCGTTTCTGCTGAACTTTTCTAAGAGACTTTAAAATTTGCACATGACGCAGGAGCTCAATTCAATGGAGTACTTTGTGGTAGAGCTACTTGGGCAGGCGCAGTTCAAGTATATATCGAAAAAGGTGAAGAAGCGGCTAGACAATGGCTTCGTACTACAGGATTCAAAAACATTGACGAGTTGAATAAAGTTTTAGAAACGACTGCAACATCATGGAAAGAGAGAGTTTAATTCTCGAAAGGGGACAGACACATCATGAATAGAGAAGAAGTACAATTATTAGGTTTTGAAATTGTTGCTTACGCTGGAGATGCACGGTCTAAGTTTTTAGAGGCATTAACAGCCGCACAAGAGGGAGAGTATGATAAAGCCGAATCTTTAATAGAAGAGGGTAATCAGTGCATTGCTGATGCACATCGTGCTCAAACTAGTTTATTACAAAAAGAAGCTCAAGGAGACGACATTGCTTATAGTGTAACGATGATGCATGGTCAAGATCATTTAATGACTACTATTTTATTAAAAGATCTAATGAAGCATTTAATCGAATTATATAAAAGAAAGAGTTGACCTTTATGAATAAGTTAATAGCATGGATAGAAAAAGGAAAGCCGTTCTTTGAAAAAATATCTCGTAATATTTATTTGAGAGCGATTCGTGATGGATTTATTGCAGCAATTCCTATTATCTTGTTCTCAAGTATATTTATTTTAGTCACTTATGTACCGAATGTATTTGGATTTACTTGGAGTAAAACAATGGAAGGTATATTAATGAAACCCTATAACTTTACGATGGGAATTGTTGGTTTCATTGTAGCAGGGACAACAGCCAAATCACTGACTGATTCATTTAATCGACGATTGGAAAGCACGAATCAAATTAACTTTATTTCAACAATGATGGCTGCAATGTGTGGTTTCTTGTTCTTAGCAGCCGATCCTGTAAAAGATGGAGGGTTTTTAAGTGCTTTCATGGGAACAAAAGGCTTATTAACAGCCTTCTTATCAGCGTTTATAACTGTTAATGTTTATAGTTTCTTTATCAAACATAATATTACAATAAAAATGCCTAAAGAAGTGCCACCTAATATATCACAAGTTTTCAAAGATATATTCCCATTATCAGCAGTAATCATTATTCTTTATGCGTTAGATTTAATTGCTAGAGCCTTTATTCATACCAATGTAGCTAACGCAGTATTAAAAATCTTTGAACCATTATTTACAGCAGCTGATGGTTGGGTCGGAGTGACAATTATCTTTGGTGCATTCGCTTTCTTCTGGTTTGTAGGTATTCATGGACCATCAATCGTTGAACCAGCCATTGCAGCAATTACTTACGCTAACCTTGAAGCGAACTTACATTTAATTCAAGCAGGCGAACATGCTGATAAAGTCATTACACCTGGTACTCAAATGTTTGTTGTAACTATGGGAGGTACTGGTGCAACATTAGTCGTACCTTTCATGTTTATGTGGCTAACTAAGTCTAAACGTAATAAAGCAATTGGACGTGCCTCAGTAGTTCCTACTTTCTTTGGTGTAAATGAACCTATCTTGTTTGGTGCGCCTTTAGTATTAAACCCAGTGTTCTTTATTCCATTTATTTTAGCGCCAATTGTCAATGTATGGATATTTAAATTTTTTGTTGATGTTCTGAATATGAATAGTTTTAGTATCTTCTTACCTTGGACTACTCCAGGTCCTCTAGGTATCGTGATGGGTACTGGTTTTGCGTTTTGGTCATTTGTATTAGCCATTGTCTTAATCGTAGTAGATGTCATTATTTATTATCCATTCGTTAAGGTTTATGATGAGCAGATTTTGGAAGAAGAGTTAGGTAATAAAGAAGTTAATAATGAATTAAAAGAAAAAGTTTCAGCTAACTTTGATACTAAAAAAGCTGATGCTATTTTAGCAACTGCCGGAGCGAATGAAGCTTCGCAAAGTCATGATTCACAACCAGAAGTGAATCAAGATCATTCTGACAGCAATATTACTGAACAAACAAATGTCTTAGTATTATGCGCAGGAGGAGGTACAAGTGGTTTATTAGCTAATGCTTTGAATAAAGCAGCAGATGAATACGGTGTACCTGTTACAGCAGCGGCTGGTGGTTATGGTGCACATATGGATATTATGAAAGAATATCAATTAATTATATTAGCACCACAAGTAGCCTCAAATTATGAAGATATTAAACAAGACACTGACAAATTAGGTATAAAATTAGCTAAAACACAAGGCGCTGAATACATTAAGTTAACTAGAGATGGTCAAGCAGCACTCGAATTTGTAAAACAACAATTTAAAAATTAGATAGGAGTTTTATTCATGACTAAGAAATTACCTGAAGATTTTATTTTTGGTGGAGCAACAGCAGCTTATCAAGCAGAAGGAGCAACTCAAACTGATGGTAAGGGGCGTGTCGCTTGGGATACATATCTTGAGGAAAATTATTGGTATACAGCAGAACCAGCAAGTGATTTCTATAATAAATATCCAATCGATTTAGAATTAAGTGAGAAATTCGGAGTTAACGGTATAAGAATTTCAATTGCATGGTCAAGAATTTTTCCTAAAGGCTATGGAGAAGTAAACCCTAAAGGGGTAGAGTACTATCATAAGCTATTTAAAGAATGTCATAAACGTCATGTTGAACCATTCGTTACTTTACACCATTTTGATACACCAGAAGTACTTCATAAAGATGGAGATTTCTTAAATCGTAAAACCATTGATTATTTCGTAGATTATGCAGAATTTTGCTTTAAAGAATTCCCAGAAGTTAATTTCTGGACTACTTTCAATGAAATAGGGCCAATCGGTGATGGTCAATATTTAGTAGGTAAATTCCCTCCAGGTATTAAATATGACTTTGAAAAGGTTTTTCAATCTCATCACAATATGATGGTTGCGCATGCTCGCGCTGTTAAATTATTTAAAGATGGGCAATATTCAGGTGAAATAGGGGTAGTTCATGCCTTACCTACAAAATATCCATTTGACTCTTCTAATCCGGAAGATGTTAAAGCAGCAGAACTTGAGGATATTATTCATAATAAATTTATTTTAGATGCCACATACTTAGGTAAGTATTCTCGTGAAACAATGGAAGGCGTTCAACACATCCTATCTGTTAATGGTGGTAAGCTAAATATCCCTGACGAAGATTACCAAATTTTAGATGCTGCTAAAGATTTAAATGACTTCTTAGGTATCAATTATTACATGAGTGATTGGATGAGAGGTTATGAAGGTGAATCTGAGATTACGCACAATGCGACTGGAGATAAAGGTGGTTCTAAATACCAACTTAAAGGTGTCGGTCAAAGAGAATTTGATGTAGATGTACCTAGAACAGATTGGGATTGGATGATTTATCCTCAAGGATTATACGATCAAATTATGAGGGTTGTGAAAGATTATCCAAATTATCATAAAATCTATGTTACTGAAAATGGTTTAGGATACAAAGATGAATTTGATGAAAAAGAGAAAACTGTACATGACGATGCTCGTATTGATTATGTTAAGAAACATTTAAACGTGATTGCTGATGCAATTGCAGATGGTGCTAATGTGAAAGGATATTTCTTATGGTCATTGATGGACGTATTCTCATGGTCAAATGGTTATGAAAAACGTTACGGTCTTTTCTACGTCGATTTTGATACACAAGAAAGATATCCTAAGAAAAGTGCTTATTGGTACAAAGAATTAGCTAAAACAAAAGAAATCAAATAATTTCCTTTTAAAAATTTATCATTTAAATACAGCTTGTATGTTCCAAAGACTCATTACATTTGATGTAGTGAGTCTTTAAATATGAGCAAATACCTCTCTAATCGTTTATAATATATAAAATAAATAAAATGAGGTAAGATGATGAAATCAAAATCTTCTGCGATGGTCTTTATACTTATTATTATTGTTACTTTGATATTATCTGCTGTACTTTGTAGCCGTCAATCGGGCAAACATATTCCGTCTTCAGTTACTCAACATCAACATAAACTTGTGGCCACTCTATTTATGCATGGATATGGAGGAAGCGAAAAATCAGAAAGATTCATGGTTAATCAAGCAGTTAAAAAGGGCGTTACAAAGGATGTGATGATAGCAAAAGTATCTCGCAATGGTAATGTGACTTTTATTGGTTCTATAGATAAAAATGTAAAAAATCCAATTATAAAAATCGAATTTGAAAATAATCGCAATGGTCATTTTAATGAAAATGCACGATGGATTAAAAATGTCTTGTCTCAATTGAAATCCCAATATAATATCAATAAATTTAATTTTGTAGCACACTCAATGGGGAATATGTCATTTGCTTATTATATGAATAACTATGGAAATGATAAATATTTGCCACACCTTCAAAAAGAAGTAAATATTGCAGGTACTTATAATGGCGTACTAAATCTTAATGAAAAGATAAATGAAATAAACTTAGACCGAAATGGTAAGCCAAATAAAATGAACGATGATTTCAAAAAGTTATTATCTTTAAAAGAAGTTTATAAAGATAAAAACATTGATGTACTCAATATTTATGGAGATATTCAAGATGGCACACATTCAGATGGTCGTGTATCAAATAGTTCATCAAAATCTTTGAAATATTTACTAGGAAATAGTCCAAAATCTTACACGGAAAATAAATTTACCGGTAAAACAGCTCAACATAGCCAATTACACGAAAATAAAAATATCGCAAACGACATCATTCAATTTCTATGGAACAAATAATTCATATAGTTGAAGCGCACTCATGCATTTGGCTCATCACAATTTTAATGCATCAGTGCGCCTCTCTATTAAAACCATATCATCTAAAACACCATCATGGTGAACCAACAGCCCACACACTCCATACAGTTATCTAGTCCCACTCTATTCAACAAATAAAATGATTCAATATCGTGCCTAATCATGCAAACACACTAAATATCTAATTCTCGTGCCAATAATTCAATTAACTCAAAACGCGCATCTTCTCCATAAACATTTGGCAATATCATTAACTCATCTACACCAAACAAGGTTTTAATATCCTTTAACTGACGTGATACCTCGCGAGGCGAGCCATAAATAATTCTACGCTTATTCTGTTTAAGTTTCTCTTTCTCGCGCTCGCTGTAAACTCGATTCTTAGCGGTTTCAATAGATGGGTAAAACTGAGGTTGATCTAAATAATTAATACGTAACAACCAAAGTTGTAATGCGCTTAAAAGCTCTTCAACTTCAACCTCATTATCACCCGTTACTACAAATGTAGCTAATATCACATACGGTTTCACACCACCAGAAAGTTCTTTAAAAGCTTCATGCACATGGCCTCTAGAATCTTCCTCAGAAGCTTCATGCATATGTTCGCCGGAATAATCATTAACACCTCTATGTAAATCCCCAGCAAAATCTTCCTCTGAACTTCCATGAGATGTCCTACCAAAAGCATCATTAACGTCATCATCAGACGATTTCCAATATCTTCCATGCCAACGTGCAAACTCATTTTTATAGACATTTATAACTTCTTCAATAGCACTTGACGATTGTCCCATTTTAGCAATAACAAATGGCAAACCGCGTTTACCAGCTAACTTTGCACTTCGTTCACTCATACCTAAAATATACATTTCAGGCTTGGTCGGGATTAACGGGGTAGCTAATAACGTCTTGAAGCGGTGCGCTTTATCAATGTCATCATTAAAGTATTTATTCAAATCATCTAATTGTGTATCAAAATCTAGTTTTCTTTCTTTATTCTCATTTAATGCAGCGTTCACGTTGTTAAAACTTGGAGAGCGTCCTATGGCCATATCTACACGATGAGGATGGCGTGCTTCCATCATCTTAAATTGTTCAGCTACTTTATAAGGGCTGTAGTGTGGCAACATGACACCACCACTTCCAATTTTGATATTACTCGTCTGTTCCAATAATGTCATCATGACCATTTCAGGTGCGCTTGATGCCACAGAACGAACTTGATGATGCTCAGCCACCCAATATCTCACATAACCTAATTGTTCAGCTCGTTGTGCTAACTCTACACTATGCTGAAATGCTTCGTGTGCACTTCTACCTTCAAATATCGGTACATAATCTAATATGCTTAATTTCATTTTAGGAAAATTAAACCTCCCATACATCACGATTCAACCAATTTCTCAACGCTTGCTCTTATTATACAAGTGATTTTCTATGATTGCGATGACCTTGTTCGAGGTATGATATTTACAGAATTAATATTCAAAAAGGGTGATATCATATGAAAAATGAACAAATCGTATTTAACAAAGTTCCAAATGGAATGCCACAAGATGATACATTCAAATATGAGGAAACTGATGTACAAGAACCCAAAAATAATGAAGTTCAATTAGAAACATTATATATTTCAGTGGATCCATATATGAGAGGCCGTATGTCGAATGCAGATTCTTATGTCCAACCT
Source organism: Staphylococcus capitis subsp. capitis (assembly GCF_040739495.1). Taxonomy (NCBI): domain Bacteria; kingdom Bacillati; phylum Bacillota; class Bacilli; order Caryophanales; family Staphylococcaceae; genus Staphylococcus; species Staphylococcus capitis. The sequence goes on from NZ_CP145263.1 coordinate 694,737, forward strand.
TTTAAAAAAGGAGAGCCATTTAATGGACATATCGTAGCTAAAGTTATTCAATCAAATGCTAAAGATTATAATGAAGGTGACATTGTCGTGGGCATGCTTCCGTGGAAGAAAATAAACACTGTATCAACAGAGCATATCGATAAAGTACCTTCAACAGATGTGCCACTTGACTTATATTTAAGCGTACTAGGAATGCCAGGGCAAACTGCTTATCATGGCCTTTTAGACATTGGACAGCCTAAAGAAGGTGAAACCGTAGTTGTTTCAGCAGCTTCAGGTGCAGTAGGTTCAGTTGTCGGCCAAATTGCTAAAATTAAAGGATGTAGAGTTGTAGGTATCGCAGGAGGAGATAAGAAAGTAAATTATCTTACTAAAGAATTAAATTTTGATGCAGGTGTAAATTATAAGAAAGATGATTTCGCCCAAACATTAGCAGATGCTGTTCCAGATGGCATCGATGTCTATTATGAAAATGTAGGCGGCGAAATAGGTGATGAAGTATTTAAACACCTAAACACACATGCTCGTATTCCTGTTTGCGGTGCTATTTCTTCATATAACCATCCTGAAGAAGATATTGGTCCACGTATTCAAGGGACACTCATTAAGAAACAAGCGATGATGAGAGGTTTCTTAGTTGCCGAATTCGCTGATGACTTTAAAAATGCAAGCGAACAACTCGCTAAATGGGTACAAGAGGGTAAGATTAAGACTCAAGTATCTGTAGAAGAAGGTTTCGATAGAGTACCTCAAGCATTTAGAAATTTACTCACTGGTGATAATTTTGGTAAACAAGTAATTAAAGTCTCTGACGTTTAGTATCTTCATTTTCAAAAAAACTGTTCAAATGAGTGAATTAAATTAAATGCTATAATTAATTTAATAAAAATCAACATAGAGGTGGAATCATGAAAGCAATAGGATTTAATGCACCGTTCAATCTAGAAGATGGTAATCAATTTCAAGAAATTGAATTTAATATTCCAAATCCAACTAGGAATCAGTTATTAATAAAGGTTCAAAGTATAAGTGTCAATCCGGTTGATACGAAACAACGCATCTTACCAGTTAACCATGCACCACGTATATTAGGATTTGATGCGGCAGGTATTGTCGAACAAGTTGGAGAAGATGTCACAATGTTTGAGCCAGGAGACTATGTGTTTTATTCAGGTTCTCCAAATCAGCATGGCTCTAATGAAGAATATCAGTTAATTGAGGAAGAATTAGTAGCGAAAGCACCATCTAATCTTAAGCCTGAACAAGCGGCAAGTTTACCTCTCACTGGTCTCACAGCATCTGAAACATTATTTGATTTGTTTCAAATATCTCATGACCCTGAAAAGAACAAAGGTAAATCTCTTCTTATCATTAACGGGGCCGGTGGCGTAGGTAGTATTGCTACACAAATTGCTAAAGCACATGGCTTAAAGGTTATTACCACTGCATCTCGTGAGGAAACGATTGAATGGACGAAGTCTATGGGTGCTGATATTGTAATCAATCATAAAGAAGATTTAAAGACACAACTTGAGCATCACGATATTAATGAAGTAGATTACATTTTCTGCACATTTGATACAGATTTATATTATGAGAAAATGATTGAACTTATTAAACCATTAGGTCATATCGCAACGATTGTTGCATTTAAAGAAAAGCAAGACTTAAATCTACTCAAACCTAAGAGTGTTAACTTTACTCATGAATTTATGTTCGCCAGACCAGTCAATCGCACGAATGACATGATTAAACATCATGAGTATTTGAAAGATATTTCTGAAAGGGTTGAACAAGGCCAATATCACCATACAACTACAAAGGTGATTAATGGTTTAACCACCGAGACACTTTACCAAGCTCATCAAATTTTAGAATCAAATACGATGATAGGTAAATTAGTTATTAATGTGGAAAAATAATTACCATAAATAATTATCGACATATTTCCTAGAAAGAATAGCAGTAAGATGATTTCAATTATGAATCATCTTACTGCTAATTTTATATTCAATTTTGCCGCCATCATCACTATACAATTAAAAAGTTATATATTTTAAAAATACAAAGTATAAATGATTGATATTACTTGGGATGGGTAATAAACATAGGAAAGAGGTGATTGTTTTATTTATGAAATCAACAAATACAAGTAAAATCAGCATTGTATTTTGGGTAGCATTAGCAATTTGTACAACATTTGTTATTTATGGTGCGATTCTACCTAAACAACTTGAACAAGTTACGCAAACTGTAACTTCATTTATAGCAGTTCATTTTTCATGGTATTATCTTCTACTTGTCCTACTCATACTTATAGTAAGTGTTTATTTATTATTCTCAAGATATGCATCAATTACATTAGGTAAAGAAGGAGAAGATCCTGAATTCTCACTTCCTTCATGGTTCGCTATGTTATTTAGTGCAGGTATGGGTATCGGATTAGTATTCTGGACCACTGCGGAGCCTATAAGTCACGCCTTTACTTTAACTCCAATACATAAAGCTGGATCGCAGTCAGCCATTAATGACGCCATGCAATTTTCTTTCTTCCATTGGGGTATACATGCCTGGGCAGTTTACGGCATTGTAGCGCTCGTCTTTGCGTATTTTAGTTTCCATAAGGGATATCCCGGTCTTGTAAGTGCAACATTAACGCCCATTTTTGGTGAAAAAGCTATGCGAGGTCCGATAGGTGGTGCGATAGATGTATTAGCAGTCATAGCGACTGTAACAGGTGTCGCAGCAACATTAGGATTTGGAGCATTACAAATTAATGAAGGCCTCAACTTCTTGTTTAAAGTGCCAAATAACTTTGGAACACAAGTTATCCTTATTATAGTTGCTACTATATTATTTACTTGGTCAGCATGGTCAGGTATTGATAAAGGTATTAAAACTTTAAGTAACATCAATATGGGATTAGCATTTCTAGTGCTAGTCGGATTATTCATTGTTGAGCCGACACTTTATATTTTGAACACATTTACGAATGGTTTAGGGAATTACATAGCCAATTTCTTTAAAATGAGCTTGAGAATTCCATCAGGTGGAGAGAAATTTAAATGGTTACAACAATGGACAATTTTCTATTGGGCATGGTGGATTTCATGGGCGCCATTTGTTGGAATCTTTATCGCACGTGTCTCAAGAGGTAGAACAATCAAAGAATTTATTTTAGGCGTACTATTTGTTCCAGCACTAGTATGTTTCTTATTCTTTGCAGTCTTCGGTGCTTCAGCAATTTATTTACAAGATCATCATATAGCTAACATTGCTAAAGCAGCTACAGAGACAGCTACATTTGCAACGTTAGAACAATATCCGCTTGGATTTATATTAAGTATTATTACTCTAGTAGTGATTATGATTTTCTTTGTGACTTCAGCCGACTCCGCTACCTATGTACTAGGCATGTTAAGTGCTCGTGGAGATATAAATCCTGCTTCATTTGTAAAGGTAAGCTGGGGTATTATCATGGCACTATTTGCAATAATTATGATTTACACTGGTGGCACACAAGCAATACAAAACTTACTTATCATAGCTGCATTACCATTTTCACTCGTAATCATAGTTATGATTTGGTCGCTCTTTAAGTCGCTTAGTGATGAAAAGCCACGTCCTAGCAATAAGGTATTAGTTAAGGATAAGAATTCTGACATTCTAGAATACCGTAGTTCTAAAAACGAAAAAAATTTAACATAATAATAAAAATATACGTTTTTCATCTAATTAGAATGGGAATAATGTATTATAAGTAGTGCTTCTTTAAATATTTTTAAAAATAGAATAAAAAATTGTTTTATTTATGTTTCAAAAAAATATTTATAGGGTACTCATTTAAAATGTAAACAAATTCAACAATGACATAAGGAGGTGCCGTGCGAGGTGAAAAGACTAAAAAATTTCATCCTCGGCCTTTTAATAGTCGCAATTGTTGGGTTCCTATTGTTTATGTACATAAAGGATAGTCGTATTAAAAGCTATCAAGACTACTTCCTTCATTTCAATTGGTTCCAACCACTATTAATTGGACTTGCGGGATTACTAATATTGATTGGACTCATATTAGTATTAAGCATATTCAAACCTACGTATCGTAAACCTGGACTTTATAAAACTTTTGATGATGGTCATATTTATGTATCAAGAAAAGCAGTTGAAAAATCTGCGTACGATACATTAACTAAATATGATCAAGTAAGACAACCTAATGTAGTAAGTAAGCTTTATAGTAAGAAAAAGAAATCATTTATCGACATTAAAGCAGATTTCTTCGTACCAAATGATGTTCAAGTGAAATCATTAACTGAAAGTATTCGCTCTGACATTAAGAAAAATGTTGAACATTTCACAGAAATTCCAGTACGAAAATTAGAAGTTAATGTTCGTGACCAGAAAACGTCTGGTCCACGTGTGTTGTAAGGGAGGGATATCATGGCTGAAAATAATAATCAAAACGGACAAGACTCTACACAACAATTAATCAATATATTTAAAGCATTTAAGTGGCGTATTATTGGATTTTTAGCATTTTTACTTATAGCTATATTATTCCTAACTCTTGGATTTTGGAAAACAATTTTAATCATTGTCTTGTGTTTAATTGGAATTGGTATCGGGTATATTAAAGACCGTACGCAAGACTTTATGAATTTCCTCAATAGATGGAGCTAGTCCAGTTCTAAAGGAATTAATTAAATCTAATTATTAATAATAACTAAATTTTGAAAGTAAAGGAGAATTTACTATGGCAGTAGATAATAACAAAGCAAAACAAGCATATGATAACCAAACTGGTGTAAGTGAAAAAGAAAGACAAGAACAACAAAAAGAAGTTCAAGAAAATCAACAACCACAATTCGAAAACAAATTAACTTTCTCTGATGAAGTAGTTGAAAAAATTGCTGGTATTGCTGCTCGTGAAGTTAAAGGTATCTTAGATATGAAAGGCGGATTCACTGACAACTTCACTAATGCATTCTCAAGTGGTAATAACGTGACTACTGGCGTGTCAGTTGAAGTTGGCGAAAAACAAGCTGCTATCGACTTAAAAGTTATTTTAGAATATGGTGAATCAGCACCAAAAATCTTCCGTAAAGTAACTGACTTAGTTAAAGAACAAGTGAAATACATCACTGGCTTAGAAGTTGTTGAAGTGAATATGCAAGTTGACGATGTAATGACTAAAAAAGAATGGCAACAAAAAAATGAAAAAGACAACAAAGACAACAACCACAGTGATAGACAAGGTTTACAATAATTCATAATTGCAATTTGATAAATCATTTAAGTTGAACCTTATATGATATTAGCCTATAAATGGAAAGTGTTCTCACACCATTTATAGGCTTTTTGTTTATTAATAATTAATTTTCCTCAAAAAATAAGCAGTCTGTGTAAAAGATGACTTTCTTAAACATAGACTGCTTATTATAAACTACAATTACATTAATATTTTAATTAGTGAAGCGGATTGTTTACTTTAATATACGTATATTCATGTGCTTGATCTTCTAATCGCATAGTCGTCACGCATTTATAATCAATTGTTGGGGCAAAGATAACTTCTTCGATTTCACTACGACGACCTTCAGATAATTCTGTGATATTACTTAAAATATCCTTTAATATGAGTGCCATATCCTTCCAGATTTCATTTTCAAGTGAAGAAGAATGAGATGACTTAGCTATTGTAAGCACAAGCTCTCCTAAGTGATTCTGAACTGTAGAATAAAATGCTTTATTAAAAACGGAAGTCTTAGAATTTGTTAAAATTCTAGATTTCTCATGAAAATGGTTCGTCTCATAACCCGATTGATTTAAGCGCTCAGTATCAATACGTAAGCCTTCGAAATCTCTAATATATAGTTTATTAAGTGAACCGTCTTCGTTAAAGGTTGCAACAGAATTCTGTAGGTGTGCCTCTAAAGCAATACCATATTTAGAATATAAAGGAATGACTAAACCTAGTAACGCTTTACTATATTCATTCATCCAAGTTTTAGCTGCTTCTTCAAATGACTGAAATCCCTTAGAAATTTGATATGTTTGAATTAATGTTTGAATAGGCGTTTCAGAGTTGTAAGGATACGTTGCAACTAAACTTGATGGAATGACTGGTACCACGTCATTCGTTATAGAATGATAGAAATTATTTCTAAATAACGTACCTAGTTGTTCACTACGATCCGTTTGTATCTCATCACTATCATTAGAATTATAAAAATGAATTCCTGCCACTTCATCAATTACAGTAGAAGCATACTGTTTGAATGTTGAATCTTTAGTCAAGATATCGTTTAAGATGTGTGTAACTAAGGGTCCATTATGAGTTGTTTGTTCTGAAAGTGTACGAATTTCGCCAGTAATATGTACATTTGTTGATAATTTAATATGTGGCGCTTTATTAGGTAATTCAGGAACCAACGTTCTAAATGATAAGCCAGCATAATATGGGATAGAATATTCACTTACAATCATCAGTCGTTGATCAAGTTCTTCCATGTAATCTTGATGTAGGACATGGTCGTATTGCCATGGATGCATAATCATCAATTGATAGTCGTCTAAATTTACTTGTCCGCTAAATTCTTTTTCTAAGTGTGAGTATATATCAGGAAACATATGTTTCATCGTATCATTGTAATTTGCATCTAAAGCTTGAACACGAGCCACTGAATGATGCAATAATACAATTTTTAATTCGATGGGCTGAGTAAATTCAGAAGAGTATCTAAATGTTTCAAACGCGTCCATACCTTTACGCAGTTTTGCTCCCGGATGAAGAGGATGGCCTTCTACTACGGCTTGCTCAGATCTTAGATAACTATCTTGATGATTTTTAATAATATCGTATAGAGGTGCTCGATCATCCTTCATTTTAAAATATTGATAGCTTAGCGCAAATGTCATATTAGCTGCACTGTTCGTTTGGTCATCTCTGAATTGTTGGCTCGCTTCATTATCCAACTCAGGTGATTCAGTAAGAATCCAGTCTAAAATGTCATTAGGATGTAAAATACGCTTAAATTCATCTTGATATTGTTCACGTTTATAATAAAAGGGGCCTTCAACATCTATACGATTAAATGCATGTTGACCAGTTACTGGTGCGTATAAGTATAGCTTTGATTTAGGAAAATGTATTTCTAAAATGTCAGTTACATGAGTGTCATAGCCAGCAAATTTACGTCTATTAAGTAACTGACTATGATCATTACCATGAACTAAATTCTCTCTATGTATAGAAGTAACTAAACGCTTTGTTACTTTATCTCGACCAGTTAATAATTTATCTTGGAAAATAGATGCCCATTGTTCATCATATTGTTGTAAAAACTGAAAGACATTTTGCTCATCTTGGGTCATCTCAATGTCTTGTTTGTTAATAAATTGATTGAAATTCATAATTCACCTCTAAAAAATATTTTACAAAAATAAATAAGATTTGTATAATCCATATTAATGATAATGATAATTATTATCAATAAAAAAGACAGGTGGAAATTAAATGGCAAAATTTTTCTTTTCCAGTTCTTTTCTTCTGTTTTTGGGGAATTGGATTGGGCAAATAGGATTAAACTGGTTTGTACTTACTACATATCATAACGCAGTTTATCTGGGATTAGTTAATTTTTGCCGACTCGTACCAATTTTATTGCTAAGTGTATGGGCAGGCTCAATTGCTGATAAATATGATAAAGGAAATTTACTTAGAATAACGATTTCCTCTTCATTTATAGTCACTGCGGTATTATGTGTTTTGACATTTACTATTGATTCTATCCCAATCGCTGTAATACTCATTTATGCATCGTTAAGAGGTATTCTAAGTGCAGTAGAAACACCAGTAAGACAAGCGGTGTTACCTGATTTATCAGATAAAATTTCTACAACACAGGCAGTATCGTTTCATTCGTTTATCATTAACATCTGTCGTTCGATAGGTCCCGCAATCGCTGGAGTCATTCTAGCAGCTTATCATGCGCCTTCAACTTTCTTAGCACAAGCGATATGTTATTTAGTTGCTGTACTTTTTAGTCTGCCTCTTCACTTTGAAGTTGTTTCAAATCAACTCGAAAATAAAGAATTCTCATTAAAGATAGTTATGAATTATTTCAAACGTAATCTAGAGGGGAGTAAGATATTTATTACTTCTCTATTAATCATGGCTACAGGATTCTCTTATACAACAGTATTACCCGTACTTACGAATCATATTTTTCCAGGAAAATCAGAAGTATTTGGTATAGCGATGACCTTCTGTGCTATTGGTGGTATCGTAGCAACAATTATTTTACCTACCATTTTAAATCATCTAAGCGCAGTTAAAATGTATTATTTAAGTTCTTTGCTATTTGGGTTAGCTTTACTAGGCGTCGTTATACATAATTTGGTTATTATGTTCATTTGTATCACTTTAATTGGACTATTTAGCCAATGGGCAAGAACAACGAATAGAGTTTATTTTCAACATAGTGTTAAAGACTATGAGAGAGGGAAGGTATTAAGTATTATTATGATGGACCGTGGTATGATACCTCTCGGTAGTTTAGTTATGAGTTTCTTTGCAGATGTATTCGGAATACTGACGACATTCATGATCATGGGTATAACTACCGTAGCCATTTCAGTAATATTTTACCTAATACAGCGTATGACGAAGTTGGAGGAAAGTAATAATGGAGCGTAATGAATGGCTGTTAGCAGATAAAAATATACAATACCGTATCATGAACGCAATAATTAAAGAACGTATTTCACCAGAAGGCATGAAAATAACGAAAGATGATAGTGTGGTGGAAATTCAGTACCAAGGCAAAAGATTAACTGTTCAAGTAAAACGTAAAAGTGCTATGGAAAGATATGTGTTTAAAGGCGATATTATGTATGGTCGTGGTCAGAAGTCACAACCTATTGAAAACTTAGAAGATCTGCTCGAAACATTAACACAGAGTTTTAATATTGAAATTTCAGAACGATTGAATGAAGAATTGATTCATAGTAGAGACAGTTTTATTGAAACATATAAACATTTTAACAACAGACAATCACTCATACATCAAAGTATGAAATTTTCAAGATTGCCTGAATCATTAAACTTTATATCCTGGCTTCAACATTTACAAGATAGTGGCATTATAGATGATTTAAGTTATTCGGAGAGTTTGATTGTTGAAGGACATCCTACCCATCCTTTAACTAAGACAAAACTTCCATTAAATAAAAACGAGTTGAAAGCGTATGCTCCAGAGTTTGAAAAGGTTATTCCTCTAAAAATTATGCTTATTGAAAAGAATCACATTGTCACTACGTCAATGGAAGACGATGAACAATATATTTTAAATCGTGTCATTCCGGAATATCGTCATCAACTCAATTCATTTTTGGAGCCTTTAAATTTAAATTTAGAGGATTATAGAGTCATGATTGTTCATCCTTGGCAATACGATCACACTATAGGCGGAAAATTTAGTCAGTGGATTGCTAGTAAAATACTAATACCAACACCATTCACAGTAGAATCTAAAGCAACGTTATCATTTAGAACGATGGATTTAATTCATAAACCTTATCACGTTAAACTTCCTGTGAATGTTCAAGCAACTAGTGCAGTAAGAACTGTTTCTACGGTTACTACGGTAGATGGACCTAAATTAAGTTATGCATTACAAGGACTACTTGATCAATATCCAGGACTCCAAGTGGCGATGGAACCCTTTGGTGCATATGCCGACGTGGATTCTGATTTGGCAAGACAACTTGCATGCATTATTCGTCAGAAACCAGTTATCTTTGAAAATGGCTCAACAGTGGTCACAGCAAGTTTAGTTAATCCTAATCCAATTGATCGTAAAGCGATTGTAGATAGCTATTTAGAATGGCTTGAAACTGAAATAACAATTGACCACATTAAACATTTTATTGCAACTTACACACAAACATTAGTCCAACCACTCATTGCATACATTCAAGATTATGGAATTGCATTAGAAGCACATATGCAAAATACGATTGTCAATCTAGGTCCTAACTATCAAATGAAATTCTTAGTACGTGATTTAGGTGGTTCACGTATAGATTTAGATACTTTACAACAGAAGGTAACAAATATTGAAGTAACGAATGAAAGTTTATTAGCTCAATCCATTGAGGAAGTTATTGCGAAGTTTCAACATGCTGTTGTACAAAATCAATTAGCAGAGTTGATTCATTATTTTAATCAATATGAAGATGTTAAAGAAGAAGAGTTATTTGATATCGTTCGTGAAGAGATTGATCTAGCGATTGATGATGATAAATCCCATGCCGACATTTTGAGGAAAGTATTATTTGGTCCGACTATAACAGTTAAAGCGTTATTAAGTATGAGGATGGAAAATAAAGTTAAAAAATATTTAAACACTGAATTAGAAAATCCTATTAAAAAAGAGGTGTAGTACATGGCTAGAATCAAAGTTAACTTATCAAAAATACAATACAATGCCAAAGTACTTCAGACATTACTTGAACGTAGACAGATTCACTTGACCCCTGTAGTAAAATGTGTTGCCGGAGATGAACGCATCGTTTCTACAATAAAATCTCTTGGAATTACACACTTTGCTGAATCAAGAATTGATAATATTGAAAGACTAAGAGATTTAAATATCACATTTACACTATTACGCCCCACGACAGAATTTGAAACTATGATTTCTACTGTAAAACTGAGTATTCAAACAGAACTTGATACGATTAAACAATTGAATGTAATTGCAAAAAGAATGAATGTAAAGCATCAAATCATGTTAATGGTAGATTGGAAAGACGGCCGTGAAGGTGTCTTAACTTATGATGTATTAGATTATATTAAAGAAATTATGAGTATGAGTCATATACAACTAGTAGGATTAGCATTTAATTTTATGTGCTTTAAATCCAAAGCTCCAGAAGAAAATGATGTCTTTATGATCAATAAGTTCATTAGTGCCGTTGAAAAGGAAATAGGTTACAAGTTTAAAATTATTTCAGGAGGTAACTCAAGTATGTTACCTCAAACAATGTACAATGATCTTGGCAAGATTAATGAATTAAGAATAGGAGAAGCACTCTTTAGAGGAATAGATACTACCACGAATGAACCTATTGCAAGTCTCTATCAAGATGCGATTGTACTTGAAGCGGAAATTATTGAAATTAAACCACGTATTAATCAAGTGACACACCAATCCTATTTACAAGCAATAGTGGATATAGGTTATTTAGATACATTTACAGATGGTATCAAGCCTATCGCCAATGATCTGAAAATGATTGGCGCCTCAAGCGATCATTTAATGATTGATTTGAATAATCAAGATCACTATCAAATTGGGGATAGAATTCAATTTAGTTTAAATTATGAAGCTTTGTCACAGAGTATGTATATGAAAAATTTAACTAAATCATATTACGACGATTCAAAGATTCAAACTTTGATTGAAAATTTTAACACAACCATATTTGCCAATACGTAATGAAGACTCAATTTTATTCATTAAATTATATTTCACTTTAAACTGCTCTTTAATTTTCTATTTAAAAGAGCAGTTTTATTTATTTTAGTTAGTTATTGTTCTGTAAATTGTATATAAGGCAAATATTAAGTGATATTCAGATTTATCTTTCATAGTAGTTAGTCTGACTTATGAATTAAATTATATTTGAGTAAAATATATTCATAAAACTATACAAAATAATATTGACAATGAGAATCGTTATCAATAAACTATATATGTAAGCATATACATATTAAGGAGTGGAACAATGAGAGGTCTAAAATTTTTTAGTGCTGTTGGCTTAATGCTAGTATTAGTTCTTGTTGCGGCCTGTGGTAGTAATGGTTCTAATAATTCAAGTAATAAATCTGCATCTAAAAATGGTGTAGAAATTAAACACGAAGAGGGAAAAACTAAAGTACCTAAGCACCCTAAACGTGTCGTTGTACTAGAATATTCATTCGTAGATGCATTAGCTTCACTTGATGTAAAACCTGTAGGTGTAGCAGATGATAAGAAAAAGGAACGTATCATCAAACCATTAAGAGATAAAATTGGTAACTATACGTCTGTAGGTGCACGTAAACAACCTAACTTAGAGGAAATTAGTAAACTAAAACCAGACTTAATTATTGCAGATAGTAATAGACATAAAGGAATTTATAAAGATTTAAGTAAAATTGCTCCAACAATTGAACTTAAGAGTTTTGATGGAAACTATAATCAAAACATTGATGCCTTCAAAACAATTTCTAAAGCATTAGGTAAAGAAGATGAAGGTAAAAAACGTCTAAAAGAACATGATGAAAAGATTGAAAAATATAAAAAAGAAATTACAATGAATAAAGATGAGAAAGTGTTACCTGCAGTTGCATCTAAATCAGGTTTATTAGCACACCCTAGTTATTCATATGTAGGACAATTCTTAAATCAACTTGGATTCAAAGAAGCATTAACTGATGATGTGACAAAAGGTTTAAGTAAGTATCTTAAAGGACCTTACTTACAAATGAACACTGAAACATTATCTAAAGTAAATCCAGGCCGTATGTTCATCATGACTGATAAAGCAAGTCCTAACGAGCCTTCTCTTAAAGAATTAGAAAAAGATGCTGTATGGAAAAAATTAGACGCTGTTAAACATAATCGTGTAGATGTGTTAGATCGTGACCTATGGGCTAGATCACGTGGTTTAATTTCTTCTGAAGAGATGGCAAAAGAACTTGTAGAACTTTCAAAGAAAGATAGTAATAAAGATAATAAGTAAGGTGGAAAATAATGACTATGGGTATTAAAAATAGTCAATCCGCTATTGAACAAAAAAAGAGAAAGCGCACTACACTCACTTATATAGTGGGTGTGTGCTTTCTTTTTATTTCAATCTATTTGAATTTAGCGATTGGTTCTTCAAAAATACAATTTCATGATATTTTAAGTTACTTCACTGGACATATTGAATCAGAACAAACATTTTTAATTCATAACGTACGCATGCCTCGAATGCTTGCAGGGTTAGTGATAGGTGGTGCATTGGGGATAGCCGGTCTACTTATGCAAGCAATAACTAGAAATCCACTTGCTTCACCTCAAATATTTGGTGTAAATGCTGGAGCGTCCTTCGTCATTGTTTTAATTACAGTTTTAATTCCATCCCTAGGTTCTTATTCAACTATCCTAGCAATTATTGGAGCCTTTTTTGGTGGATTTACTGTTTATACGTTGTCAGTATCTACGAAATCAATTACGCCAGTGAAACTTGCTTTAGCAGGTATGGCGATACATCTATTCTTTAGTAGCATGACCCAAGGAATCATTCTTTTAAATGAGGATTCTAATGATACTGTCATGTTTTGGTTAGTAGGATCATTAGCTGGGATAAAATGGAATCAAATTATGATGATTTTACCTTGTATAGTCATTGCTGTCATTGTAACTGTTTTTATGGGGAGACAGCTTACAATTATGGAACTCGGAGACGACATTGCAAGAAGCCTTGGTCAACGTACTGAAATTGTAAGAATGATTATTGGAATACTAGTGATAGTATTAGCAGGGATGTCTGTTTCAATTGCAGGCCCCATCGGTTTTGTGGGCCTCATTGTTCCTCATATAGTTAAACGTTATGTAAGTAAAAATTATCTAGTTATGCTACCTCTCACGTTTATTTTTGGTGCAGATTTATTGCTAATATCTGACGTTTTATGTCGTTTAATCACTTATCCATTTGAATCTCCAGTTGGTATAGTGACTTCATTTGTCGGCGCCTTTTACTTCTTATTCATTACTGTAAGAGGGGTGAATCGCGTATGATTAAGAGTAGCAATAGTATACGTTATGGAATCGTGATTATTTTATTAGTCGTCAGTACAATATTTAGTTTATGTATAGGTTCAGTTATGATAGACCCTATACACGCTATTGTTGGTTTTTTCACACAAGATGACTTTATTTTAAATGAATATCGTATACCTCGAACATTATTGGGATTAGTAATAGGTAGCAGTTTAGCTATATCTGGTGCTGTCATTCAAGGTGTAATTAGAAATCCGCTTGCATCTCCGGATGTTATTGGAATTGCTAAAGGAGCAAGTCTAGCAGCGGTGATTATTATTATGATATTTCCGTCGGCACCTTTATTTGTATTACCTTTAGGATCGTTTGTTGGAGCATTGGTGATTAGTTTAATATTGTCCTTCCTTATTTCCAAATTTGATGTAAAAGGATCGAAACTTGCTCTTATAGGTTTAGCCATAGGCGCAATTTGTACGGCTATCGTTCAGTTCTTACTTATTCGTAATCCTATGGATGCAAATAATGCATTAGTTTGGTTAACTGGTAGTTTATATGGACATAATATTTCTAACTTCTATAGTGTCTTACCTTGGTTTATTATCACTGTACCGGTAGTATTATTACTCGGTTACCAGCTAGATATCTTAAACTTGGGAGATAATGTCGCTACAGCTCTTGGTGCACGTGTCCGATTTTTAAAAATGATATTACTCATCTTGGCTGTAATGTTAGCTGGAGCTTCTATTGCAGTTGTCGGTGGTATTAGTTTCTTAGGACTTATAGCACCTCATATAGCAAGACAACTCGTCGGACACAAAAATTTACATGTCATTATCATGTCAGGTTTAATAGGCGCTATACTATTAACGCTTGGTGATGGGTTAGCTAGGGGAATTCAACCGCCACTTGATATTCCAGTAGGTGTAGTTATTGCAGTTATTGGAGCACCATATTTCTTATTCTTACTACGTAGAATGAAATGATTTATTCATTAAATATGAATATGAGCGCTCTTAGGTATGCTATGGCCGATTTCAATTTATAGTTTATTGAAATCGGCCTTTTTTAAATTTTTAATTGCGAAAAGTGATAGATTAGCGTATAGTATTTATACGTAATTATTCATATTTTTGTATATATAAACATTTGTGTAGATGAATCTTGATTACTTCAAGTTGATATAAATAGATAGAAACGGATTGAAAAGTAATGAACGGATATACTAAAAGCGAAATTATAAAAGGTAGAATTAAATTTATAACAATGTCCATTCTAGGTATCATATTATTTTTAATTCCTATACCAGTTGTTCAAGATGGACAAAAACAAACAACATTACCTGTGGCATTTCTTGCAAATTGTTTAAAAGATCTTTTAGGGAATATTATGCCTATATTAATTGTATTAATTATTACAATTTCAGGTGTATTAACTCTTTTGTGCTCAACAATTTATAAACACAAGTTAAATCCACAAGGCCTAATGTATAATGCATTTAATGTCAAACTAGGTTGGCTAATATTAAGAGTATTATCAGTTGTATTTGTATGGCTTACTTATTTGAAGGTAGGGCCTAAAATGATTTATTCAGAAGATACGGGGGGGCTGGTCTTTTATAGTCTATTACCAACTCTTGTGGCCGTATTTTTATTTGCGGCATTATTTTTACCGTTATTGATGGAATACGGACTATTAGAATTATTAGGACCTGTGTTTAGACCAGTAATGAGACCGCTATTTACTCTACCTGGTCGATCAACTGTAGATAATCTAGCGTCATTTATTGGTGATGGAACGGTAGGCGTCTTAATTACAAGTAGACAGTATGAAGAAGGCTATTATTCTAGAAGAGAAGCAACAGTCATTTCTACTACGTTTAGTGTGGTATCTATTACTTTCGCTATAGTTATTGCTTCAACTATAAAAATGCAAGATCAATTCTTTTATTTTTATATCACTGTAATTGTTTCTTGTTTAATTGCAGCAATGATAATGCCAAGAATTTGGCCTTTAAAAAATATTCCAGATGAATATGCTAAAGATGTTTCAGAGGATGCAAGAACGGAGCAATTACCAGAAGGAAAAACGGCATTAAGACATGGATATGACATGGCGACAGAGGTTGGTATAAAAGCTCCAGGATTCAAAAAGTTCTTTATTTCTGGATTTAAAACCGTTGTAGATATGTGGTTTGTCATTTTACCAGTAGTAATGAGTATAGGAACAATCGCAACAATTATCGCGAATTATACACCTATTTTTGAAGTTATTGGAAAACCATTCGTTCCACTACTAGAATTATTGCAAATTCCAGAAGCTTCACACGCTTCTCAAACTATTCTCATAGGTTTTGCCGATATGTTTTTACCATCTATATTAATTGAAGGGGTCAAAAGTGACATAACACGTTTTGTTATTGGAGCATTAAGTATATCCCAATTAATATACTTGTCAGAAGTAGGTGGTGTTATTTTAGGTTCAAAAATTCCTGTCAGCATTGGTAAACTATTTATGATTTTCTTAATACGAACTTTAATCACGCTTCCTATTATTGCATTACTTGCGCATTTATTTATTCATTAAAAAGATTGCTTATTAATAGACTTTATTTTAATAAGCAATCCTCTATTAAAAAATTATTTATCTAATTTTGATAATACATTTGCTTTAACAATTTCACTTTTAATTAGTGGAGAGTCTTCGGATTTTCCAGTATTTTTATGAGCTTCTTTAAAAGCATCACTATTTACCCAATTTTTAAAATCTTTTTCAGTATTCCACCATGTATTTACATACATATCTTCACTATAATCATCTCTATCAATTTGCCAAACTTCAATACCATTAAAACCTTGTAAGGATTGGATTTGACCACCTTTTGTAAATCTAGGTGCCATTTTTTCTGCAAAACCTTTTTTCACGGTTATTCTATTTGTTACGACGAACAATAACTTCACCTCCATAATCATTATTGATTCCAATATAATAGGATTGTTTATACTTATCAATTTTCATATATCAAAAATGAGAGCCACCAACCGTAATAGATACATGGTTGGTGGCTTTTGTATGGATTATTAATTATATATATTTTAATTACTTAGTCAGTTCATTGTAAACTTTTTGATCATTTTGAGTATAAATAATGTATTCATGGTCATCAGTATCGATAATTACGCGGTTTGTTTTTCCAAATGTAGAACCAATACGAGAGATTTCTTTTCCATTTTTTTCAGGTACTGCATGGATATCTTGGTCTTGTGAGATATTTTTAATTTCATTATTAGGTATTTTAATATCTGCTACTCTCCATTGAATACGTACTTCATTATCGTTTTTCTTTACTGTCATTGCCATTCAAAACACATCCTTTAAATAATTTGTATATTCATCATAAATGATTTTGAAATCGTTTTCAAGTATTTATGTGATACTTTTGAATATAATATGTCATACTAATAAAATATTAATACGAAAGTATGTTCGCTTTATATGTAATTGTGTGTTAAAATGTTTTGAAAAGGAGAACTAGAAATGACAGGTAAAACACATGCCTCCTGTGGGGCTTTAACAGGAGCTTTGACAACTCAATATTTTCATACTGATTTATTTACTTCAGTCACTATATTGGTATTATCAACTCTAGCAAGCCTATTGCCAGACATATGTCATACCCAAAGTAAAATTGGAAGACGTTTCAGAGTTTTAAGTTTTGTTATTAGGCTACTATTTGGCCATAGGACATTTACTCACTCTCTTGCTTTCATCATTATCATTGGTTTTTTACTGTACTTAATTCAAACACCCATGTATTATATGGTTGCAATTGTTATTGGAATAGCTTCACATGTTATACTAGATATATTAACACCTAAAGGGGTTAAATTATTCTATCCCTTACCATTGAATGTTGTATCGCCGCTTCATTTTAAAACAGGCGGATTAGTTGATTTATCTTTAGCTACAGCTTTTAGCTTTGGAACAGTATACACGTTGTTTCAACCCTTTTTTAATGAATTTATGTTACAGTGGCTAAATTAATTCTTTGAATCATTTATACATAAGGAGAGTAATCATGTTAGATAAAAACCAATTGGAGAAATATAACCAAGAGCATTTGTATGAATATGAAAAATTAATGAGTAATAATGAAAGAGATGCACTTGAAAATAAAGTTGATGAGCTTGATTTAGAAGGAATTCAAAAACTATATCATGATTTATATGTTAATAGAAAATCAATAGATGATGTATCATCGGTATCAGAAGTTAAGTATGAAGTGAAATCTCAACTTTCTGATGAAGATAAGCATACATATGAACAAAAGGGTTATGAAGCGATTAGAAATGGTGAATTTGCGGTACTTCTTATGGCTGGCGGTCAAGGTACGCGATTAGGTTATAAAGGGCCTAAAGGTTCTTTTGAAATTGAGGGTGTAAGTTTATTTGAGTTACAGGCTCGCCAACTCATTAATTTAAAGAATCAAACGGGTCATACAATTAATTGGTATATAATGACTAGTGATATAAATCATGATGAAACAATAGAGTATTTTAAGAAACATCAATATTTTGATTATGATCCAGAACATGTACATTTCTTTAAACAAGCAAATATTGTAGCCTTAGGTGAAGACGGCAAACTTGTACTTGACAGAGATGGTCATATTATGGAAACACCAAATGGTAATGGTGGAGTATTTAAATCTCTTAAAGAGGCTGGATACTTAGATAAAATGGAAAAGGATCATGTAAAATATATCTTCTTAAATAATATTGACAATGTTCTTGTGAAAGTCTTAGATCCATTATTTGCTGGTTACACTGTAAGTAATAATAAAGATGTTACATCTAAAACAATTCAACCTAAACATGGAGAGAGTGTTGGACGTTTAGTCAACATTGATAGTAAAGATACAGTTCTTGAGTATTCAGAATTGGATCCCGAAGTAGCCAATGATTTTGATAATGCTAATATTGGTATCCATGCATTTAAACTGGCCTATATTAAAAGTACAGTAGATAGGGAACTACCATATCATTTAGCTATTAAAAAATTAAAACAACTAGATGAAGACTTTGGCGTTGTAGAGCTACCAACATTAAAATTTGAATTGTTTTATTTCGATATTTTCAAATATGGAACAAGTTTTGTTACATTACAAGTTCCTAGAGAAGAGGAGTTTTCACCACTGAAAAATAAAGTAGGTAAAGATAGTGTGGAAACGGCTACAGAAGATTTAAAACGTATGAGTTTGATTTAAATAAAAGGTGGTGGAATAGATGTCTCATACATCTAAGCATAAAAAAGCATCGGTAGTTGAATCATTTAAGGACATCATTCCCTTATCTTTTGGCGAGGAAATAGGTAATGCAGCCTCACATGGTGCGGCTGCATTATTAACATTGTTTGTATTACCTTATGCAGCTGTTCATAGCTACAATCATGGTGGCACATTGGAATCGGTAAGTGTGTCTATTTATATTATTAGTATTTTTATGATGTTTATTTCTTCAACTATTTATCATTCTATGCAGAATTATACAGCTCATAAGTATATTTTACGTATTATCGATCATAGCATGATTTACGTAGCTATTTCAGGTACTTATACGCCAGTATTACTTACTATAGTAGGTGGATGGATAGGATGGGTAGTGACCCTATTTTTATGGGGGACTACATTATGGGGAATATTATATAAATCCATTGCTACGAAAGTTAATCATAAGCTCAGTCTTATTGTTTACCTAGTGATGGGATGGGTTGGTGTGATATTTATACCAGTGATTATCATGCGCACCTCTTGGTTATTTATTTTATTTATATTCCTGGGTGGCCTTTCTTATACAATAGGAGCTTGGTTTTACGCGCAAAAGAATAGACCTTATTTTCATATGATATGGCATATTTTTATTGTGATTGCATCGGTTTTACACATGATAGGGATATTATATTTTATGTAAAGTAAGTTTACGGTAGAGTTTAAATGGCTCTGCCGTTTTATTTTAACCTAGAAAATTAATACTATTGCATGATTGCGAACTAAACATAATCGTATTAATATTTTAAGGGTTCGAAATAGATAGAACAAAAGGAGTAAATATAAATGAAGTTTAGGTCGATATTAACAGTAACCGCATTGATACTAATCATGTTTATGGCTGCAATTGAGACATCTATTATATCTCTAGCCTTACCAACGATTAAGATAAACTTACATGCAGGTAATTTAGTATCTTTAGTTTTTACTGTTTATTTTATTGCTTTGGTCATAGCTAACCCTATTGTAGGTGAGCTGTTATCTCGTTTTAAGATATTATATATTGCCGTTGCAGGTGTTTCTTTATTTGCAATTGGTAGTTTGATGTCAGGTTTAAGTGAAACATTTACTTTTTTAATTATCTCAAGAATGATTCAAGGTTTTGGGGCAGGGGTCATGATGTCTTTATCTCAGATAGTCCCTAAACTAGCGTTTGAAATTCCTTTAAGATATAAAATTATGGGAATTGTAGGTAGTGTTTGGGGAATTTCCAGTATCATTGGACCCATACTCGGTGGTGCGATCTTAGAATTTGCGACATGGCACTGGCTGTTCTTTATTAATATACCTATAGCAATTATTACTATTGTATTAGTACTAATGACATTTCATTTTCCAGAGGAAGAACATGGTAATCAAACACACTTTGATGTGAAAGGATTATCAATCTTTTATATATTTATAGCATTGCTTATGTTTGGATTATTAAATCAACAACATTTATATCTCAATATTATTGCAATCATCTTGGCTTTATTAGTATTGGTTGGCTTGTTTAAAATAGAACAAAAACAAAATAATCCATTTCTTCCGACTAATGAGTTTAATCGATCAATTATGCTTGCTTTCATTACTGATTTATTTATAGCTATGTCATTAATAGGATATAACCTGTATATACCAGTATATTTACAAGAACAATTAGGTTTATCACCTCTTCAAAGTGGGTTTGTTATTCTACCACTATCAGTTGCATGGATTATATTAAACTTTAATTTAGCGAAGATTGAAGCAAACTTTACTAGAAAAGCATTATATATTAGTGCGTTTACAGTTCTCTTAATTTGCAGTGTTATTATTTTATTTGGCATGAAAGTGCCATTATTGATAGCATTTTCAGTTATCTTTGCGGGACTTAGTTTTGGATATGTATACACTAAAAATAGCGTGATTGTACAAGAGGAAAGCTCTCCTAGAAATATGAAGAAGATGATGTCATTTTATGCATTAACTAAAAACCTAGGTTCATCTGTAGGTTCTACAATTATGGGGTATATGTATGCTTTAAAATCAGGTTTATTCGGCACTCATCTACACAATGTGTTAGGTTTGATTGCCGTCATTTCAATTTGCTTGTCAATGATGTGGATTTTATTTTATAAATCTAATAAAACTTCAAATTTTAATAATTAAAAAGGTTTTCAAATACAAAAAACGTCTACTATAAGAGTAGGCGTTTTTAAATTTTATAAGGTGATGAATACGTGATACTATAAATATGTATTAAAAAAGAGGGGAGGACAATGAGTGATGAAATTCTTTAAAAATAAATTTTATAATTTAGCTGTAACACTTATTGTTCTCGCTATCTTTGTATTGTCCGGGGCGATATTCTTAACATTTCTTGGTTTTGGATTATATGGGTTAAGTAGGATTTTAATATTTTTTCATTTAGGTTATTTTGGCTACAATAAAGGATTTTATGACAATTTGTTCTACTATGGTAGCTATATAGTATTGGGATATTTTACTCTTTTTGCTGTTGAGCATTTAATGGACTACTTTAAGAAGAAATTGCCTAACAATCCTTATTTTCAGGGTATTACATTTCATCTTATTTCTTATATAGTAACGACAGTGATGTTTTATTTTATAGTACATATTCACTATGTATATATTAATATTCAATTTTGGGTAATTATGTTAATCATAGGATTTCTATTTATTTGTAAGGAGATATTTTATCCTGAAAGTGAGAACTTGAATAACAAGAAATAGTAATTAAGCATTTATTTTGCTTTGATAATTATAATTTGATTGAATATAACACTGTTATAAAAACAATAAAGGAGTAAAGGTTCATGTCTAGTATCGATTTACCCAAAACGAAGCGGAATTTAATTGTAGCAGTGATGTTAGTGAGTGCGTTTGTAGCAATTTTAAATCAAACTTTACTCAACACTGCTTTACCTCACATTATGCGAGAATTAAAAATTGATGAAAGCACTTCCCAATGGCTAATTACTGGATTTATGCTTGTAAATGGTGTCATGATACCACTTACAGCTTTTCTAATGGATAGAGTTAAAACTAGACCTTTATATTTAGGAGCTATGGGTACATTTTTACTAGGATCAATTGTAGCTGCGGTTGCGCCTAATTTTGGTGTGTTGATGACAGCAAGAGTTATTCAAGCAATAGGCGCCGGTGTGTTGATGCCTTTAATGCAATTTACACTTTTCACTTTATTCTCCAAAGAACATCGTGGCTTTGCTATGGGGCTAGCTGGTTTAGTCATACAGTTCGCTCCAGCTATTGGACCTACATTCACAGGCTTAATCATTGATAATGCAAGTTGGAGAGTGCCATTTATTATTATAGTCGGTATCGCCTTAATTGCTTTTATCTTTGGTTTAATTTCAATTTCTAGTTATAACGAAACGAAGGATTCAAAATTAGATAAACGCTCTGTTGTATACTCGACTATAGGTTTTGGTATTATGCTGTATGCATTTAGTAGTGCTGGAAATTTAGGTTTTTCTAATCCAATAGTTATAGGATCGTTAATCATAAGTATTATTATTATCTCAATATTTGTTAGAAGACAACTAACGATTTCCAACCCATTACTTAACCTCAATGTATTTAAAGGTAGAATCTTTTGTTTCAGTACAATTACATCAATGATTATTATGTTATCTATGGTTGGACCTGCACTACTTATTCCTCTATATGTACAAAACGCTTTAGGTTTATCTGCGTTGTTATCAGGTTTAGTGATTATGCCAGGTGCGATTATAAATGGAATAATGTCAGTATTTACTGGACGTTTCTATGATAAATATGGTCCGAGACCATTAATATATGCTGGTTTTAGCTTATTAACGATTTGCACATTATTGCTTTGTTTCTTAAAAGCAGACACATCTTATATTTATCTTATTGTCATTTATGCGATTAGGATGTTTGCTGTTTCTCTACTAATGATGCCTATTAATACAACTGGTATTAATGCATTAGACAATAAAGATATTTCACACGGTACTGCTATTATGAACTTTGGTCGTGTGATGGCTGGTTCATTAGGAACTGCATTAATGGTAACGTTTATGAGTATTGGTTCGAAATGGATTGGGCCATCCTCGTCTGCACATGCTAGTAAAGAATTATTACAAAGACAAAGTGTTGCTGCCGGAGTTGATGTTTCATTCGCTCTAGTTACAGGTTTTGTTGTTGTTGCATTCTTATTTGCGTTATTTATTAAAGAACCTAATAGAAAATCTCAAAATATGAGAGAAGTCTAAATTATATATGAAGTTAGCCTATTATTATGGGCTAACTTCTTTTTTTATAATAAAAAAAGACTTATAATAAAAAAGATAAACTACGTAATCGAATAACTTTTGTTATTATGTAGATAAATTATTATATTTAAGGGGGATTTACTTTGTTAACGGTAAATCAAGTTGAAGAAATAGTAGGTGCATTAAAAGACCCAATTATTGATGTACCTTTGAAAGAAACTGATGGTATAGTTAACGTTACCATTAAAGAAGATATTGAGCACGTTAGTGTTAAAGTTGCAATGGCTCAATTAGGGGGACAACCGCAGTTGGATTTACAAATGGCAATTGTAAAAGCTCTAAAAGAAAACGGTGCTAATACAGTAGGTATTCGTTTTGAAGAATTACCACCGGAGTCAGTAGAAAAGTATCGTGGTAAAGGAACAGAAAAGCCTAAAACAATTGAAGGTTTACTTTCTCTAAATAATCCAGTTGAATTTATTGCAATTGCTTCCGGTAAAGGTGGCGTAGGTAAATCAACTGTAGCTGTTAATCTAGCTGTAGCTTTGGCAAGAGAAGGTAAAAAAGTTGGACTCGTAGATGCTGATATTTATGGTTTCAGCGTTCCAGATATGATGGGGATTGATGAAAGACCGGGAGTAGATGGCAAAGAAATTATTCCGGTTGAACGTCATGGCGTTAAAGTTATTTCAATGGCTTTCTTTGTAGAGGAAAACGCACCTGTCATTTGGAGAGGTCCAATGTTAGGAAAAATGCTTACTAATTTCTTTACAGAGGTTCAATGGGGAGATTTAGATTATCTTTTACTTGATTTACCACCTGGCACTGGAGATGTAGCCTTAGATGTACATTCAATGCTACCTTCTAGTAAAGAGATCATAGTTACTACTCCGCATCCTACAGCAGCGTTTGTAGCAGCTAGAGCTGGAGCTATGGCTAAACATACAGAACACTCCATTTTAGGTGTAATAGAAAATATGAGTTATTTCGAAAGTAAAGAAACTGGTAATAAGGAATATGTATTTGGTAAAGGTGGAGGTACTAAACTTGCTGATGAATTAGAAACACAGCTATTTGGAGAGTTGCCTCTTGAACAACCTACGTGGAACCCTAAAGATTTTTCACCATCTATTTATCAGCCTGAAGATCGTTTAGGAGAAATTTATACATCAATCGCCAGAAAAGTCATAGCCAGTACTCAAAAATAGTATCTTAATGTAATTTAACCAAAGGTATACTGATCACACAGAAACAAATTTTGTTTTTGTGTGATTTTTCTATTGCAAAATTTAGAAATCATGCTAGAATATTTCTTTGTGAGCTACGAATTAGCTGTTCACAAATTTAAAAAATAATTCAATTTAAATGTTGACTTAAAAACGTGAAATTGATATTATATAAAAGTCGCTGAAAAGCGATTGTAAAGTATTTAATTTAATTGTTAAGCAAGTGTAAAAATTACCCTTGCAAACATTATAAAAACACTTTAAAATAAATAAAGTAATCTTAAGAAATCATTGACACTTCTTCTTAGAAAAGATATGATTGAAAAGATTGATTTTATTGAGATGAACATTGAAAACTGAATGACAATATGTCAACGTTAATTCCAATAAACGTAACGAAACGTTACAAACTATTTAGTATTTATGAGCTAATCAAACATCATAATTTTTTATGGAGAGTTTGATCCTGGCTCAGGATGAACGCTGGCGGCGTGCCTAATACATGCAAGTCGAGCGAACAGACGAGGAGCTTGCTCCTCTGACGTTAGCGGCGGACGGGTGAGTAACACGTGGATAACCTACCTATAAGACTGGGATAACTTCGGGAAACCGGAGCTAATACCGGATAACATGTTGAACCGCATGGTTCAACAGTGAAAGACGGTCTTGCTGTCACTTATAGATGGATCCGCGCCGCATTAGCTAGTTGGTAAGGTAACGGCTTACCAAGGCAACGATGCGTAGCCGACCTGAGAGGGTGATCGGCCACACTGGAACTGAGACACGGTCCAGACTCCTACGGGAGGCAGCAGTAGGGAATCTTCCGCAATGGGCGAAAGCCTGACGGAGCAACGCCGCGTGAGTGAAGAAGGTCTTCGGATCGTAAAACTCTGTTATTAGGGAAGAACAAATGTGTAAGTAACTATGCACGTCTTGACGGTACCTAATCAGAAAGCCACGGCTAACTACGTGCCAGCAGCCGCGGTAATACGTAGGTGGCAAGCGTTATCCGGAATTATTGGGCGTAAAGCGCGCGTAGGCGGTTTTTTAAGTCTGATGTGAAAGCCCACGGCTCAACCGTGGAGGGTCATTGGAAACTGGAAAACTTGAGTGCAGAAGAGGAAAGTGGAATTCCATGTGTAGCGGTGAAATGCGCAGAGATATGGAGGAACACCAGTGGCGAAGGCGACTTTCTGGTCTGTAACTGACGCTGATGTGCGAAAGCGTGGGGATCAAACAGGATTAGATACCCTGGTAGTCCACGCCGTAAACGATGAGTGCTAAGTGTTAGGGGGTTTCCGCCCCTTAGTGCTGCAGCTAACGTATTAAGCACTCCGCCTGGGGAGTACGACCGCAAGGTTGAAACTCAAAGGAATTGACGGGGACCCGCACAAGCGGTGGAGCATGTGGTTTAATTCGAAGCAACGCGAAGAACCTTACCAAATCTTGACATCCTCTGACCCCTCTAGAGATAGAGTTTTCCCCTTCGGGGGACAGAGTGACAGGTGGTGCATGGTTGTCGTCAGCTCGTGTCGTGAGATGTTGGGTTAAGTCCCGCAACGAGCGCAACCCTTAAGCTTAGTTGCCATCATTAAGTTGGGCACTCTAAGTTGACTGCCGGTGACAAACCGGAGGAAGGTGGGGATGACGTCAAATCATCATGCCCCTTATGATTTGGGCTACACACGTGCTACAATGGACAATACAAAGGGTAGCGAAACCGCGAGGTCAAGCAAATCCCATAAAGTTGTTCTCAGTTCGGATTGTAGTCTGCAACTCGACTACATGAAGCTGGAATCGCTAGTAATCGTAGATCAGCATGCTACGGTGAATACGTTCCCGGGTCTTGTACACACCGCCCGTCACACCACGAGAGTTTGTAACACCCGAAGCCGGTGGAGTAACCTTTTGGAGCTAGCCGTCGAAGGTGGGACAAATGATTGGGGTGAAGTCGTAACAAGGTAGCCGTATCGGAAGGTGCGGCTGGATCACCTCCTTTCTAAGGATATATTCGGAACATCTTCTTCGAAGATGAAAGGGATAACGTGACATATTGTATTCAGTTTTGAATGTTTATTAACATTCAAATTTGTATATTGAAAACTAGATAAGTAAGTAAATAGATTTTACCAAGCAAAACCGAGTGAATAGAGTTTTAAATAAGCTTGAATTCATAAAAATAATCGCTAGTGTTCGAAAGAACACTCACAAGATTAATAACGCGTTTCCTGGTGGAAACATAGATTAAGTTATTAAGGGCGCACGGTGGATGCCTTGGCACTAGAAGCCGAAGAAGGACGTTACTAACGACGATATGCTTTGGGTAGCTGTAAGTAAGCGTTGATCCAGAGATTTCCGAATGGGGGAACCCAACATGAGTTATGTCATGTTATCGACATGTGAATTCATAGCATGTCAGAAGGCAGACCCGGAGAACTGAAACATCTTAGTACCCGGAGGAAGAGAAAGAAAAATCGATTCCCTGAGTAGCGGCGAGCGAAACGGGAAGAGCCCAAACCAACAAGCTTGCTTGTTGGGGTTGTAGGACACTCTATACGGAGTTACAAAAGAACATGTTAGACGAATCATCTGGAAAGATGAATCAAAGAAGGTAATAATCCTGTAGTCGAAAACATATTCTCTCTTGAGTGGATCCTGAGTACGACGGAGCACGTGAAATTCCGTCGGAATCTAGGAGGACCATCTCCTAAGGCTAAATACTCTCTAGTGACCGATAGTGAACCAGTACCGTGAGGGAAAGGTGAAAAGTACCCCGGAAGGGGAGTGAAAGAGAACTTGAAACCGTGTGCTTACAAGTAGTCAGAGCCCGTTTATGGGTGATGGCGTGCCTTTTGTAGAATGAACCGGCGAGTTACGATCTGATGCAAGGTTAAGCAGCGAATGTGGAGCCGTAGCGAAAGCGAGTCTGAATAGGGCGTTGAGTATTTGGTCGTAGACCCGAAACCAGGTGATCTACCCTTGGTCAGGTTGAAGTTCAGGTAACACTGAATGGAGGACCGAACCGACTTACGTTGAAAAGTGAGCGGATGAACTGAGGGTAGCGGAGAAATTCCAATCGAACTTGGAGATAGCTGGTTCTCTCCGAAATAGCTTTAGGGCTAGCCTCAAGTGATGATTATTGGAGGTAGAGCACTGTTTGGACGAGGGGCCCCTCTCGGGTTACCGAATTCAGACAAACTCCGAATGCCAATCAATTTAACTTGGGAGTCAGAACATGGGTGATAAGGTCCGTGTTCGAAAGGGAAACAGCCCAGACCACCAGCTAAGGTCCCAAAATATATGTTAAGTGGAAAAGGATGTGGCGTTGCCCAGACAACTAGGATGTTGGCTTAGAAGCAGCCATCATTTAAAGAGTGCGTAATAGCTCACTAGTCGAGTGACACTGCGCCGAAAATGTACCGGGGCTAAACATATTACCGAAGCTGTGGATTGTCCTTCGGACAATGGTAGGAGAGCGTTCTAAGGGCGTTGAAGCATGATCGCAAGGACATGTGGAGCGCTTAGAAGTGAGAATGCCGGTGTGAGTAGCGAAAGACGGGTGAGAATCCCGTCCACCGATTGACTAAGGTTTCCAGAGGAAGGCTCGTCCGCTCTGGGTTAGTCGGGTCCTAAGCTGAGGCCGACAGGCGTAGGCGATGGATAACAGGTTGATATTCCTGTACCACCTAGTATCGTTTTAATCGATGGGGGGACGCAGTAGGATAGGCGAAGCGTGCTGTTGGAGTGCACGTCCAAGCAGTAAGGCTGAGTGTTAGGCAAATCCGGCACTCGTTAGGCTGAGCTGTGATGGGGAGAGGAAATTGTTTCCTCGAGTCGTTGATTTCACACTGCCGAGAAAAGCCTCTAGATAGATAACAGGTGCCCGTACCGCAAACCGACACAGGTAGTCAAGATGAGAATTCTAAGGTGAGCGAGCGAACTCTCGTTAAGGAACTCGGCAAAATGACCCCGTAACTTCGGGAGAAGGGGTGCTCTTTAGGGTTCACGCCCAGAAGAGCCGCAGTGAATAGGCCCAAGCGACTGTTTATCAAAAACACAGGTCTCTGCTAAACCGTAAGGTGATGTATAGGGGCTGACGCCTGCCCGGTGCTGGAAGGTTAAGAGGAGTGGTTAGCTTCTGCGAAGCCACGAATCGAAGCCCCAGTAAACGGCGGCCGTAACTATAACGGTCCTAAGGTAGCGAAATTCCTTGTCGGGTAAGTTCCGACCCGCACGAAAGGCGTAACGATTTGGGCACTGTCTCAACGAGAGACTCGGTGAAATCATAGTACCTGTGAAGATGCAGGTTACCCGCGACAGGACGGAAAGACCCCGTGGAGCTTTACTGTAGCCTGATATTGAAATTCGGCACAGCTTGTACAGGATAGGTAGGAGCCATTGAAACGTGAGCGCTAGCTTACGTGGAGGCGTTGGTGGGATACTACCCTAGCTGTGTTGGCTTTCTAACCCGCACCACTTATCGTGGTGGGAGACAGTGTCAGGCGGGCAGTTTGACTGGGGCGGTCGCCTCCTAAAAGGTAACGGAGGCGCTCAAAGGTTCCCTCAGAATGGTTGGAAATCATTCACAGAGTGTAAAGGCATAAGGGAGCTTGACTGCGAGACTTACAAGTCGAGCAGGGTCGAAAGACGGACTTAGTGATCCGGTGGTTCCGCATGGAAGGGCCATCGCTCAACGGATAAAAGCTACCCCGGGGATAACAGGCTTATCTCCCCCAAGAGTTCACATCGACGGGGAGGTTTGGCACCTCGATGTCGGCTCATCGCATCCTGGGGCTGTAGTCGGTCCCAAGGGTTGGGCTGTTCGCCCATTAAAGCGGTACGCGAGCTGGGTTCAGAACGTCGTGAGACAGTTCGGTCCCTATCCGTCGTGGGCGTAGGAAATTTGAGAGGAGCTGTCCTTAGTACGAGAGGACCGGGATGGACATACCTCTGGTGTACCAGTTGTCGTGCCAACGGCATAGCTGGGTAGCTATGTATGGACGGGATAAGTGCTGAAAGCATCTAAGCATGAAGCCCCCCTCAAGATGAGATTTCCCAACTTCGGTTATAAGATCCCTCGAAGATGACGAGGTTAATAGGTTCGAGGTGGAAGCGTGGTGACACGTGGAGCTGACGAATACTAATCGATCGAAGACTTAATCAATATTAAAATGTTTTGCGACGCAAAATCATTACTTACTATCTAGTTTTGAATGTATAACACATTCATTTGTCTGGTGACAATGGCAAGGAGGTCACACCTGTTCCCATGCCGAACACAGAAGTTAAGCTCCTTAGCGCCGATGGTAGTCGGGCTTACGTCCCGCTAGAGTAGGACGTTGCCAGGCAATATCATTAATCCGCAGTAGCTCAGTGGTAGAGCTATCGGCTGTTAACCGATCGGTCGTAGGTTCGAATCCTACCTGCGGAGCCAGGGCTCCTTGGTCAAGCGGTTAAGACACCGCCCTTTCACGGCGGTAACACGGGTTCGAGTCCCGTAGGAGTCACCATTATGGAGAATTAGCTCAGTTGGGAGAGCATCTGCCTTACAAGCAGAGGGTCGGCGGTTCGAACCCGTCATTCTCCACCATTCTTAAGTGAATATGCCGGAGGGGTAGCGAAGTGGCTAAACGCGGCGGACTGTAAATCCGCTCCTTCGGGTTCGGCAGTTCGAATCTGCCCCCCTCCACCATCTCATTGGGCTATAGCCAAGCGGTAAGGCAACGGACTTTGACTCCGTCACGCGCTGGTTCGAATCCAGCTAGCCCAGCCATTAGAGCCATTAGCTCAGTTGGTAGAGCATCTGACTTTTAATCAGAGGGTCAGAGGTTCGAATCCTCTATGGCTCACTTTT
Organism: Staphylococcus capitis subsp. capitis; assembly: GCF_040739495.1. Taxonomy (NCBI): domain Bacteria; kingdom Bacillati; phylum Bacillota; class Bacilli; order Caryophanales; family Staphylococcaceae; genus Staphylococcus; species Staphylococcus capitis. The sequence continues at coordinate 725,201 of NZ_CP145263.1, forward strand.
AAACACCTTCATTATTGAAGGTGTTTTTTTATTTGATTTAAATAAATATAATTACAATACTTCTTGAAAAATGCAAGCGTATACATTATTCTGAATCTATGTAAATGAAAGGGGTATTGTCATGAATCAACGTATTGAAATTATTGGTGCACCTTCCACATTCGGTCAAAAGAAACTTGGTGTAAACTTAGGACCAGATGCAATTCGTTATGCAGGATTATTGTCACGTCTTAAAAAAATGGGACTTGATGTTATAGATAAAGGTAATATAGAAGTACCAACATTAGATGTAGAGAAATTTAACTCTGATCAAGAAGGGTTAAGGAACTATGATGAAATAGTAACTGTTTCTGAAAATCTTAGCAAAGCTACATCAGAAATAGTAAAGAAAGGAAACTTTCCACTTACACTTGGTGGCGATCATTCAATAGCTGTTGGTTCGATTTCAGGTATTAGTCAACATTACGAAAATTTAGGTGTCATTTGGTACGATGCTCATGGTGACTTAAATGTACCTGAAGAATCTCCATCTGGTAATGTTCACGGTATGCCTTTAAGAATATTAGCAGGTGATGGACCAGATGAACTTGTCAATATAAATGATTTTACGCCTAAAGTTAAACCTGAAAATATCGTATTAATTGGTATGAGGGATTTAGATGAAGGTGAAAGGAAATACATAAAGGATAAAAATATTAAAACTTTTACTATGGCGGATATCGACCGGTTCGGAAAACAAGAGGTGATTGAAAGATCTCTTGAGTATCTAAAATCTAGAAATATAGATGGCCTTCATTTCTCACTAGACGTTGATGCTTTGGATCCCGCTGAAACTCCTGGAACGGGTACAAGAGTAATGGGTGGTTTGAGCTATAGAGAAAGTCACTTTGCACTCGAATTGTTAAATGAATCAAAATTAGTTACTTCAATGGATATAGTTGAGGTTAATCCTCTTATTGACAATTCGAATCATACTGCTGAACAAGCTGTTGCGCTATTAGGTACTTTCTTTGGTGAAACACTTCTATAAATAAAATTGTGAAAGCACGACTTACATGGTATATACTGTGTAAGTTTTTTTATTTTTTAGTCTTTGTTCATATGACACTATTAACAATGATTGGTATAATAATTAATATGGAAAAATATTACCCGGAGGAGATGTTATGGATTTTTCCAACTTTTTTCAAAATCTTAGTACATTAAAAATTATTACTAGTGTACTTGATTTACTGATTGTTTGGTATGTACTTTATCTTCTCATAACAGTTTTTAAAGGCACTAAAGCGATTCAATTACTAAAAGGGATTGTCGTAATTGTTATCGGCCAACAAGTCAGTAAGATGCTTAATTTAACAGCAACCTCTAAATTATTTGATATCGTTATTCAGTGGGGAGTACTTGCACTAATTGTTATTTTCCAACCTGAAATACGACGTGCATTAGAACAATTAGGTAGAGGTAGCTTTTTAAAACGTTATACCAACACTTATAGTCGTGATGAAGAGAAATTAATACAATCTGTTTCTAAAGCTGTTCAGTATATGGCTAAAAGACGAATAGGTGCACTTATTGTTTTTGAAAAAGAAACAGGATTACAAGACTACATAGAAACTGGTATTCCAATGAACTCAGATATTTCTCAAGAGTTATTGACAAACGTCTTTATTCCAAACACGCCATTACATGATGGTGCGATGATTATTCAAGGTAGTAAAATAGCTGTAGCAGCGAGTTATTTACCTTTATCAGACAGTGTTAAAATATCTAAAAGTTTAGGAACAAGACATAGAGCAGCAGTTGGGATTTCAGAGGTATCTGATGCTTTTACAGTTGTAGTTTCAGAAGAAACTGGAGATATATCTGTAACTTTTGATGGTAAACTTCGAAGAGATATATCTAATGAAGTTTTCGAAGAATTACTTGCTGAACATTGGTTTGGCGCACACTTTCAAAAGAAAGGTGTGAATTAAAATGTTAGAAAGTAAGTGGGGATTAAGATTTGTAGCATTAATCCTAGCTATATTTTTCTTTTTATCAGTTAATAATGTATTTGGAAATGTGTTTAATACTGACGATATATCACAGAAATCCACTAAAACAATTCAGGATGTACCTGTAGATGTAATTTACAATAATAAAGATTTACATGTTACGAAAGCGCCTGATAATGTCGATGTTAATTTATCAGGCCCCCAATCAAAGTTAATTAAAATTGAAAATCCAGAAGACCTTAAAGTAACAATTGATTTATCCGATAAAAAAGCTGGAGAGTATCACAAGAAATTTCAGGTTAAAGGTATAGATGACGATGTAAGCTACAGTGTAAAACCTAAAAGCGCAGATGTTCATCTAGAGAAAAAGATTACTAAAAAAATGCATGTTCAACCTGATGTAAGTCAAAGTGATATTGATGCAAAGTATAAAGTAAGTAAACAAAGCATTTCTCCTGAAACTGTTAAAGTGACAGGTGGGGAGCAACAGCTTAAAAAAATTGCTTATTTAAAAGCTACATTTAAAAAGGCCAGTAAAATTTCTAAAGATACAAATGATGTAGCTGAAGTCAATGCATTTGATAAAGAATTAAATAAATTAAATGTCTCAATTAATCCTAGTGAAGTAGATTTAAAAGTTGCAGTTGAACCTTATAGTAAAAAAGTAAAAGTTCGTACTAAATCAACGGGTAAACTAGATAATGATAGAGAATTAGATAATATCAAATTAAACGATAAAGAAGTTGAAATTTACGGTAGTAGAGACGATTTACAAAGCATCAATGAAGTAACAGCTGAAGTTGATTTAGATGGCGTATCAGAATCAACTGAGAAAACAGTAAAATTTGACTTGCCAGACAATGTTGCAAAAGTAAATCCTAAGGAAACGAAAGCATATATAAACGTTAAATAATTGTTAGATATAAAGGAGAGTTTAAAAATGGGAAAATATTTTGGTACTGATGGTGTTCGAGGCATTGCCAACCAAGAGCTTACACCTGAATTAGCTTTTAAATTGGGTAGATATGGTGGATATGTTTTAGCACATAATAAAGGGGAGAAGCACCCAAAAGTACTAGTGGGTAGAGATACGCGTGTTTCAGGTGAAATGCTTGAATCAGCCTTAATCGCAGGTCTTATCTCTATTGGCGCTGAAGTCATGCGTTTAGGTATTATTTCAACACCAGGTGTAGCTTATTTAACTAAAGAAATGGAAGCTGCTTTAGGTGTTATGATTTCAGCTTCTCACAACCCAGTTGCAGATAACGGCATAAAATTCTTTGGTTCAGATGGTTTTAAATTATCTGATGATCAAGAAAATGAAATCGAAGAATTGTTAGATCAAGATAATCCTGAATTACCACGTCCTATCGGTGAAGACATTGTACATTATTCAGATTATTTTGAAGGTGCTCAAAAATATCTAAGCTATTTAAAATCAACTGTAGATGTTAATTTTGAAGGACTTAAAATTGCTTTAGATGGTGCTAATGGTTCTACATCATCACTAGCACCGTTCTTATTTGGTGATTTAGAAGCTGATACTGAAACAATTGGATGTAATCCGGATGGATATAACATTAATGAACAATGTGGTTCTACACATCCTGAGAAATTAGCGGAAACTGTCTTAGAGACTGAAAGTGATTTTGGTTTAGCCTTTGATGGTGATGGAGATAGAATTATTGCAGTAGATGAAAATGGTCAAATTGTTGATGGAGACCAAATCATGTTTATAATTGGTCAAGAAATGCATAAAAACCATGAATTAAACAATGATATGATTGTCTCAACAGTCATGAGTAATCTCGGTTTTTATAAAGCATTAGAAAATGAAGGTATTCAATCTAACAAAACAAAAGTAGGAGATCGTTACGTTGTCGAAGAAATGAGAAGAGGTAATTATAATCTTGGTGGCGAGCAATCTGGTCATATTGTGATGATGGATTATAATACAACGGGTGATGGATTACTTACAGGTGTTCAACTTGCTTCTGTAATTAAAATGAGTGGTAAATCACTAAGTGAATTAGCATCACAAATGAAAAAATATCCTCAATCTCTTATCAATGTTAAAGTAACTGATAAATATCGAGTAGAAGAGAATATTCATGTACAAGAAGTCATGACTAAAGTTGAAACTGAAATGAATGGGGAAGGTAGAATTTTAGTTCGCCCTTCAGGTACAGAACCTTTAGTAAGAGTTATGGTGGAAGCAGCCACTAATGAAGACGCTCAACGTTTTGCTCAAGAGATTGCAGATGTTGTTCAAGATAAAATGGGATTAGATAATGCGTAACGAATAAGTTATTCTTATATTCCTTATTAATAAATTAAAACACCTTCGAAAGAATCTTTCTTCTTTCGAAGGTGTTTTTTATATCATTTACTTTTTCTGTAATAATTCTAGTTCTTTAACAATTTCATCAGCTAATTGATCGTCAACTTTGGCATATGTTTTTAAGAAGGCCTTAGCACCATGTTCTTTAATATAATTATTTTTTTCTACTGTTTCTTGATCAGCATTGTCATCGTATGCAAGAAGAAGAGCAGCTGCTTTAACTAAACCTTCACGTTCTAAACCTTTATTATATAAATAAGTTAATGGTTTAATAATACGATCTTTAGGACCTATTTTACGTATTGTTCCTCGACCAACTCGTGTAACTTCATCAGATAGGTTAGGATTATTGAAGCGATCAATAATTTTCTCAACGTATTGCTTTTGTTCATTTTTAGAGAAATCAAATTGATCTGTGATATATTGACTCGTTTCACTAAGAGCTTGGCGAAGGCCTGCTTCTATTTGTTTATCTTCAATAGAATCTAAAATAGTAGCTTTATTTTCAAAATGACCAGCGTAAGCTAAAAATGCATGTCCTGTATTAACTGTTAACAATTTTCTTTCTATATATGGTGTTAAGTCATCTACATATTTAATATGTTCTAATTCTTTACCGTACCAAGCATCTTTTTCGATAACCCATTCAAAGAAAGGTTCTACCATGACGTCTAATATATTTTCATTTTTTTGTAATGGCACAATTCTATCCACTGCTGAATTTGCAAAATGGATATTATCAGCTAATGGTCCAGTAATATCCAGAATGGCTTTTTTCAAAGTATCTGTGGCCATAATAGCATTTTCACAAGCAACAATATTTACATGATTTTTCTTTTCTTTTAAATATGGAGCAAATGATTTAGCAATAATTGGTAAAATATTTACTCCAACAGCCGTTGTGATTAAATCTGCTTCAAGTATTGCTTCTTTAAGTTGATCTGAGGGTTTAGCTGAATTAATAGCATCTACATTATTCACTCGAGTCGTTGTTTTAGCTTCATCAGCTAAAATAACATCGTATTGATGTTCACTATCAAGTGCATTAATAATATCTTCATTTACATCTGCAAAAGTAACTTTAATGTTATTGTCAGCTAATATATATCCGATAAAACCTCTGCCGATATTGCCGGCACCAAAATGAACTGCTTTCATTATGCGTCAGCCTCCTCGAATACTTGTTTAATTTCATCTGCAGATGTAGCATTTACGATGCGATCAACATTTTCTTCTTCACTAAAAGTAATTGCAATTTTAGAGAGTAAATCTAAATGATCGCCATCTTTACCTGCAATGCCAACTACGACTTTTACTTCTTCGCCATTCCAGTCAACACCTTCAGGAATTTGTAATAAGCTTAAACCTGAACGAATCACATTACCTTTAGCTTCTTCAGTGCCGTGAGGAATTGCTAATGCATTACCCATGAAAGTTGATACTACGTTTTCACGGTCTTTCATAGCTTCGATATAGTTTGGTGTTACAGCACCACTATCAACTAAAACTTGTCCTGCTTTTTCGATTGCATCATTTTGATCAGATGCCGATAAATTTAAAAAGATATTGTCATTACTAAATAATTCACTCATTTAAAACACTCCTATTGTAATTGATTTTTTATTTGATTTAATAATTTGTTTCTTAAAATAGTTTTAAATTCATATGGATTTTGCATAAATTCTTCGATGTCATTTAAATGCTCGCTTAACGCCTCTGAGAGGGCACTTACGAATTGAGCCATTTTTTGATTATCTGGAATAAACATACTTATCAAATAATGAACTGAATTTAAATCATTTTGATTACGTTGCAATTGTATCGGTTCTTCCAAAATAGTAATAAGTATGGAAGGTTTTTTGAACATGTTATCTTTTAAATGTGGGATTGCTATCGGATAAGGATGTAACACCCAATTAGGATTTTGTTCAAACTTTGATTGCAGTAAATCAGCGAATGATTGCCTATCCTCAATTATATTTTCATTTAATAAGTAAGTTTCTAAATATTGCTTCCAATTATCTACTAATTTATATTCTATTTTCACTGAATCTAATACCTCTAAACCTACGCGCATATCTTGAATTGTTTCTTCAGGATTTGTAAAGGTATTTGAGTTATCATTTTCAGCTAGAAGAGTTTGATTTGAATTCGTACTTAGAAAAGAAGCTACATAAGACACTTCATGTTCTGGTAATAATGGATTAACAATTAGAAATGGAGCTTCGATATCTAAATTTACAGTCGAAATAATTCCGTCGTAGTTATTTAAATCTAATACATTCAAGTCGCTTACAGAAGCTTGAGTAATTCTTTCAATTTCACTAAAGACTTGCTCAAGACGATTGGCTAATAAACGACTTGTTCCAATGCCACTGCTACATACGACTAGGATATTTAAAAAGCGATTTCCCTGATTTTTAATGGATCCACCAAAGTGAAGCACTATAAAAGCAATCTCACTTTCAGGAAAAATTAAATCAGACCACACCATATGCAATGCTTTATGAATCGTTTCAAAAAGACGTGGATATTTAAATTTAATCATTTCAGTTAAAGGATTGTAAGTTTCAATGTTAGATTTCAAACGATTAATTGCAGGATTGATATGCAATGTTAACCCCTCGATTAAGTTTTCCTTATCTTTAAAATGTTGTCCCGATATTCGTGTAACTGTATTAACAAATTGACGAATCTTTTTACTACTATTATCTTCCTCAGAATTAGAATCCTTTGTACCTTTACGTTTAGCACCACGCAAATGAATTGTTATAAAAGTGATTTCAGCTTGGTTAAACTCAACGTTATATATTTCTTCAAGACGTTTAGCAATTTCTGTTGCAACTTCATGCTCGAAGGTATCTTTAACTGTTTCATATATATCTTTATTTAGTGAGACGTATTCACCATTTTGCATACGTGTAATACTTAACACAATGTGAATCGTCAAAGTTAAATAACTAGATTCTGTTAGGGTATAGGGCAGTTGACCTAAATAGTCCATCAATATACGTTCAATTTTAAATATTCTATCTAAATCTACGAGAGATTGTTGAGAATGATTCAAAGATTGGTAAACAAAGTGATTTTCAATTACAGAATAAACGCTTGTGCTATTTAAGTTATTTACCATAAGTTGACTAAGAAATTCTCTTTTTTTAGACTCAGGACCCTTTAAGTAGACACCTTCGCCACGTTTTCTTGAAAGTGACAGTTGATAAGATAATAATTCTTCTTCTAAATCATCTAAAAGTTTAGCTAGAGCTTGAATTGAAACACCAATTTCGTGTGCTAAACTAAATTGTTTTATTGCGTGTTTAGTTTGTATAAGAGCATAAAGAATGATTACTTTTTGTTCTTCAATTGATAAATCTAATGTTTGTTGAGTTGTTACTGCTTCCTTCAATCGTCTAATATTGTTAGCTTCTCCAGACAATCGTATACCCTTTTTATTGGCTCGCTCTAATAGTATTGAAAATGTACTTAAGTACGATTCAATTTGTTTTAACTCTCTATGAATAGTACGAGAGGACACCGCTAGTTGTTGAGCGATGTCGTATATAGTGACATATTGGCCGTGATACTTGATTAATATTTCAATAATCTCTTTTTCACGTGTACTCAGTAACATGGCGGTATCCTCCATTTTTGAAAATAATTAAGTTAATCTTCGTGCTTTAAATTATTTAATAACTCTTCATATCTTGGTGAATTTAAGAAGTTATCCACTGAAATATGAATAGCATTTGGAACTTGTTTAATGGCACGATCTGTTAGTGTTTTTTGCGTGATTACAAGTTGTGCATCATGAGGTAATTGATTAATAGCTGTATTAGTCACATTGACGTCAGTAATACCAGCTTTCTTAAATTTATTACGTAGCATACTTGCACCCATAGCACTTGAACCCATACCCGCATCACATGCGAATATAACATGATTTACACCGCTATAATCGTGTGCATCAACATTTTCAGTATTGTAATTATCTAAAAGTTGTTCAGTATTATCTTCATCATTTTCTTTCTCATTTTCTGTAGAAGACGTAGTAACACCTGTTGCTCCGGCTGCGCTCGCATTCTGTGCATTTGAACGAGTTGCTTCTTTATCAGAATGCGTTAGTTTAGATGAAACGTTAGATTTTTTACCTTTCGTTGCTTCCATTTGAGCTGTAGCAGATTCTAAATCTTGTTTAGGTTCTTTAGTGAATTTCATAATAAGTGCTGCGATGACAAATGATACTAATGTAGCAAGTACTACACCAAGTAACATGTGTAAGAATTCGCCTCTAGGTGCGTTTAAGCAGTAAACGATAAATGAACCTGGGGATGCTGGACTTTTGAAACCGAAGCCAGTAGCTTGATAAGTTGCAACGCCCGTCATACCACCTAAAATAACTGCAATAAATAGTAATGGACGCATTAAAACATATGGGAAGTAAATTTCATGAATACCACCTAGGAAGTGGATAATACCTGCACCATATGAAGTTGCTTTAGCAGTTCCTTTTCCGAAAATCATATAGGCCAATAAAATACCTAGACCAGGTCCAGGGTTAGATTCAATAGTAAATAAGATAGATTGACCAGCATGAGCTGCTTGGTCGGTACCAAGTGGTGTAAATACACCATGGTTAATCGCGTTATTTAGGAATAAAATTTTAGCTGGTTCAACAATAATACTTACTATAGGTAGTAAATGAAGGTGAACTAAGAATTCAACAGCTACAGACAAGATGTGCATGATGAATTTCATGATTGGAGCTAAAATTTCAAAACCAATAATTGTCATAATAAAACCTAAGATACCTGCAGAAAAGTTATTGAATAACATTTCAAAACCTTGTGGTGTTCTAGGTTGCACGAATTGGTCTACTTTTTTCATTAACCAACCAACAAGTGGCCCCATAATCATGGCACCAAGTAACATTGGTGTTTCAGGTAAAGCTACAATAACCCCCATAGTTGCAGTAGCTGCAATAATACCACCACGTAAACCATGAATTAAACGCCCACCGCTAAATGCGATGAGTAATGGAATTAAGTACGTAATCATCGGTCCAGCTAATTGAGATAAATCTTTGTTAGGGAACCAACCATTATCAATGAAGATTGCGGCAATAAAACCCCATGCGATAAATGCACCAATGTTAGGCATAATCATACTGCTTAAGAATGATCCAAACGCTTGGACTTTACGACCGACTCCTTTTTTCTCTTGAGTTTGTGACATCTCTACACCTCTTTTTTTAATTAGTATGTGACTATATTTAGTTTAAATCTTGTAGTTAGTTTCTCTCAATATAAACAAAAATTGAGTTTGTCATGATAGTTGTGACAAGATTAAGTCTAACTATTATATATAGTAGAACTTTGAATTAGTTTATATTAATAAGTTTTTTCAAAGGTTAAAAAAATAAGTTTTTTAACTTATTTTAGGAAGTATTGTTAAATCATTTGCAAAATAAATCATCGTCAGTGTACAATAATGATTAATGGAAAGGAGGAAAGAAAGTAAATAAATAGTTATAGCGCCTGTGCAAATGACTATATTATTGTTGAAAATTAAAAGTTAATTATGAGAACTTTTATAGAGAATAATATAGCTTTTGTAGACGAGGAGGATAGTGATCGAATAGATCGGCGGATGCTATCCCGGATGTGGCTCATTCGTTAGCTTATTAAGTAAAACACTAGGGCAACTTAGTGGACAAAGTTAATAAGATCGCCGAAATAAAATACTACTAAGGGAAGCGTAGAGTAGCGTGTTAAATTGATCAATTACACACGCTTATTTCTTGATGTACTCGTATGACATCATTGATATGGTAGAAGGTTATTAATATAAATTAAAATGACAAATCATATTGCTCTTGCTATCCCTCATTTTGGAGGAAATAGATTATGTGTGGAATTGTTGGTTATATTGGATACGACAATGCTAAGGAATTACTTTTAAAAGGTTTAGAAAAATTAGAATATCGTGGTTATGATTCAGCAGGTGTTGCTGTAGTTAATGATCAAGGGACTAAAGTATTTAAAGAAAAAGGTAGAATTGCTGAACTACGTAAAGTCGCAGATAACAGTGATCAAGATGGAACAGTAGGTATTGGTCATACACGTTGGGCAACTCATGGTGTACCAAACTATGAAAACTCTCATCCTCATCAATCAGCAACAGGTCGTTTCACATTAGTACATAATGGTGTGATTGAAAACTATGAGGAGTTGAAAGCTGAGTACCTATCAGATATTAAATTCCTTTCTGAAACTGATACAGAAGTGATTGTTCAGTTAATCGAACACTTCTCAAATGAAGGACTTTCAACAGAAGAGGCCTTTACTAAAGTTGTGACTTTATTACATGGTTCATATGCTTTAGGTTTATTGGATGAGCAAGATAAAGATACGATTTATGTAGCTAAAAACAAATCTCCATTGCTTGTTGGCGTGGGTGAAGGTTTCAATGTTATCGCTTCAGATGCATTAGCAATGTTACAAGCTACTAATCAATATAAGGAGATTCATGACCATGAAATCGTAATTGTTAAACGCGATGATGTGGTAATCAAAGACACTGAAGGTAATGTTCAAGAACGTGAATCTTATACTGCTGAAATCGATGCTTCAGATGCTGAAAAAGGTGTTTATGATCACTATATGTTGAAAGAAATTCATGAACAACCAGCAGTTATGCGTCGCATTATCCAAGAATATCAAGATGAAGAAGGTAACTTGAAAATTGATCAAGACATAATCAAAGATGTCGCAGATGCAGATCGTATTTACATCATTGCAGCAGGTACAAGTTATCATGCCGGTTTAGTAGGGAAAGAGTTCATCGAAAAATGGGCAGGAGTACCAACAGAAGTACATGTTGCTTCAGAATTTGTTTACAATATGCCTTTATTATCTGAAAAACCATTATTCATCTATATTTCACAATCAGGTGAAACAGCAGACAGTCGTGCCGTACTAGTTGAAACGAAAAAATTAGGTCATAAATCATTAACTATTACTAATGTTGCTGGTTCAACGTTATCTCGTGAAGCGGATCATACATTACTCTTACATGCAGGTCCTGAGATTGCTGTAGCATCTACAAAAGCATATACAGCTCAAATTGCAGTATTATCAATACTTTCACAAATCGTAGCTAAAAATCACGGTCGTGAAGCTGATATCGACTTATTAAGAGAATTAGCTAAAGTAACAACTGCTATTGAAACTATCGTTGATGATGCACCAGTAATGGAAGAAATTGCTACTAATTTCTTAGAAACAACTCGTAATGCATTCTTTATAGGACGTACAATTGATTATAATGTAAGTTTAGAAGGTGCATTAAAACTTAAAGAAATCTCTTATATTCAGGCTGAAGGATTTGCTGGTGGTGAATTGAAGCACGGTACAATTGCACTTATCGAAGAGGGTACGCCAGTTATCGGTTTAGCAACTCAAGAGAATGTTAACTTATCTATCCGTGGTAATATTAAAGAAGTTGTAGCTCGTGGTGCTAATCCTTGTATCATTTCAATGGAAGGCTTAGACAAAGATGGTGATACGTATGTTATCCCTCATGTACATGAGTTATTAACACCATTAGTTTCTGTTGTTACTATGCAATTAATTTCATATTATGCTGCATTGCACAGAGACTTAGACGTTGATAAACCACGTAACTTAGCTAAATCAGTTACAGTTGAATAATTGAACTAGTTTTTAAAACCAGTTAAGGGAAACCTTGCTGGTTTTTTAAAAACATTTTTAACAGAATATTCCGAAAATATCGTCGCGGTAGCTCACAATATCAATGATGTATTTTAAATTGAAATGCATCTTCGTTAATTCTACAAAAGGTAAAGGTTTCTAAGCTATATATATGATATCAACGCTTTATTAAAGTTAAAGTCGTTGCACTTTATATCAAACAGTGACACAATTTATTTAAGTAATTAAAGTAACGAGTGGAGGATAATATGAATAACGTTAAAGCAATATTCCTAGATATGGATGGAACAATTTTACATGAAAATAATAAAGCATCTAACTATACCAAGGATGTGGTAGATGAATTACGTGAAAAGGGTTTTAAGGTATTTCTAGCCACAGGTCGTTCATATTCTGAGATACATCAACTCGTACCTGAAGGTTTTAAAGTTGATGGAATTATTAGTTCTAATGGTACTACTGGTGAAATCGAGGATCAAAATTTGTTTAAACACAGTTTATCTTTAGAACAAGTTAAAAAAATTGTTAAATTAGCTCAACAACAACATATCTACTATGAAGTATTTCCTTTTGGAGCACAACGTATCGTTTTAAAAGAAGATTATCAATGGATGCGTGACATGATTACTGGTGAAACGCCACCCAATAATGTAAGTCATAGTGAATGGACTTCAAGACTAGACGCTATGAAAGATAAAATTGATTGGCGTGACGAGTTGCCGGACTTAGATTATTCTAAAATCTATTTGTTTAATCCAAATCTTGATAAAATTACCACATTCAGAGATGAACTTATTCAGAATAAAGTTTTGCTAAGTATAAGTGTTTCTAACTCATCTCGATACAATGCAGAAACAATGGCGTATAATACCGATAAGGGTACCGGGATTAAAGAAATGATTGAACACTTTGGTATTCAGCAAGAGGAAACATTAGTCATTGGAGATAGTGATAATGATCGTGCGATGTTCGACTTTGGGCAATATACAGTTGCAATGAAAAATGCACGACAAGAAATTAAAGATATCACAGATGAAGTGACTGAGGAAACAAATGAAGAAGATGGGGCAGCTAAATACTTAAAATCACGATTATTAGACAAATAAATATATAAACATTAAAAACTCGCAAGTAACGATAATAGGTTACTTGCGAGTTTATTTAATAACTATTATTTCTTGTCAAAAGTGTCTTTAGCTCTATCTGTAATGTCGTCTTTATTGTCAGACACCTTTTCAGAAGCTTTGTCTTTTAAATCTTGACCCTTACTAGAAGCGTTATCTTTTTGATTGTTAAATTGATTTTCAGCTTTATCTTTAAGATTATCATCTTTAGAGTCATTGTCGTTCACTTTATCTTGAACTTTTTCTTTTACGTTAGATGTTTTACCTTTGTTATCGTCTTTAGATGTAGCTAATGAATCTTTGTCATTCTTCTTACCTTTGCGAGCTTTCTTACCAGGTTTATCAATTTTATCACCACGTGTGATGAAGTAATAAATGATACCCATAAGAATGATAAAGTAAATAACAATTCTAATTAAAATGATTAAAATAAGCACAACGTATGCAAGAATTTGAGCAACTGATTGTGACATATGACTAGTTAAATAACTAAATAGGGTAATTAATGGTTGACCTGTAATAAGAACAACTAGGTTAAGTAATAAAATACCAATAAAGAATTTTAACCAAGTTTTCTTACCATTCTTAATTCCATTAAATCCTTCTTTAACATTACTCATTGCTTTTCGATGTGGATCTTCTGCAAATGCAACTGTGTAATTAATCATGAAGATTAAGAAGAACCAATAAACGATTGAAGTAATGAATCCCATTAGTAAAATAATTACAATTTGAGAAATAATTAAAATAGCAATTGAATTATCCACATTACTTACTGATTGTTGTATCCACGCATACAATTGAATAAAAGTGACGTTGTATAATAATTTTAGTAAGTACGCAATGATAAACATAATCATTATAGCAACAACTGAGATCAATGCTAATAATAAAGATGTTGCATAACGCCCTTTTTTAAAGGCAAAGAATAAATCACTAAATTTAATTTTTTCGTGCTTCATAGCCTTTTGGATAACATTTATAGCACCTGCTAATAGTTGATATCCAAGGAAAATAAATAGTAAAGCTAAAATAAGATAAATAATAATAATAGGGATGTACATTGTTAATGAAACGGATTGTCCGAATTGTTGTAACATTTGCATCTGAGTAGAAAATTGAGCTATAAATGCTGATGCAAATCGATAAACAATAAAACAAACTGCAAAACTAATTAAAGCGAATAATAAAGCTTTGAGTAGTTGCGGTTTAGCATTTTTAAATGCCGATTTATAATATCTAAACAAATTTTAAGCACTCCTTTAACGTAATATAAATACAATATCAAAAATCTTATTTTTTTTAAATTAATATCTAACATAAAAGGGTATTGAAGTGTTAAAATATGCTAGTAAATTCACATTGAAAGGAGATATCATCATGAAATTTGCAGTTATTACTGATATCCATGGTAATTATGATGCATTAGAAAAGGTGTTAGATGATATTGATAGTAGAGAAGATATCGATAAAATTTATAATCTTGGCGACAATATAGGTATTGGACACGAGACAAACAAAGTTTTAGATACTGTATTTGATCGTGATGATATGGAAATGATTGCCGGTAACCATGATGAAGCAATCATGACACTAGTTAATAACACACAATATCCTGAAGATCTTAAAGGGAAATTTTATGAGCATCATCAATGGATAGAAAGCCACCTCGATGAATCATATTACGATGAATTAAATCAATTACCACGATATATTGAGAAGACTATCAAAGGAAAAAAGGTTTTATTTATTCATTATGAAATTCCTAATGAAAAATTAGAAGTAGGAATTGAAGGGCAACCTTTCGCACCGATGGCTAGTGATGATGAGCAAGAGATTTCTAAGCTTTTTGAAGATAAAGACGCGGATTTAATATTATTTGGCCACAATCATCGTTTACATTTATTTGATGATAAATCTACAATTTACTTTAATCCAGGTGCAGTGGGATTAAATAACGGAGCTCATACAGTATATGGTATTGTTACAATTAATGAACAAGGCATTTCTGTTGAACGTGTAAAACTAGACTATGATGAAGAAGAATTTATTGAAGGTTTTGCTGAAAAACAAGTACCAGCAAGAGACTTTATTTTTAAAAACTTTATGTAAATAATTGAATATCCTCAAGGATGAGACATTGGAAGTGTCTTGCCCTTGAGGATATTTTTAATGACTATTGACATGTGTATGAGTGTGTATGTGTTCATGAATACCTGAACATAATGTTGAATCATCATGTTTATGTTTAGGTGTTTCAAGTTGTATTGTCATGTGTTGAACATTTTGATGCAATAAATCATGTTCAATGGTTTCTAAAAGATTTTCACATTCTTTAACTGTTAATTGCTCTGAAACAACTGCGTGACAACTGAGTGCATTCATATCATTTGATATAGTCCAAACATGATAATCATGTACATTTTGAATGCGTTCGTCTTTAGTGATTGTAGATATCACTGCTTCTAGGTCTACATCACTAGGTGTACCTTCCATTAAAATATTTAGTGAAGATTTTGCTATACCGTAAGCACTTTTTAAAATAATTAGTGACACCAGAATACTAGCGATAGGGTCAGCAAGAGTAAAGTTAAACGCCCAAATTAATAATGCTGCTACGATTGCACCAATTGAACCAAAGAGATCACCTAATACATGGAGAAAGGCGCCACGCATATTTAAATTATGAGATGTATCACCGCCTCTAAACATTAACGCTGCAACTACAATATTAACGATTAAGCCAATTAAGCTTATAATAAACATCTCTTGAGATTGCACTTCTGGAGGGGCGAAAAATCTACGAGTAGCTTCGATAATAATCATAAGACTGATAATAAATAAAGTTACGCCATTGAATAAAGCAGCGAGCACTTCAAAGCGTTTATAGCCATAGGTTTTAGTTTGTGTAGCATTCTTTTCCGCATATATAAATGCGATAAGTGCTACGCCAAGTGAGATGGTGTCACTTAACATGTGAAATCCATCAGAGAGTAAGGCCAAGCTATTGGCAATAAATCCACCAATGATTTCTACTAACATAAATAATCCTATAATAAAGAAAGAGATTAAAAGTACTTTCTTATTATTTGTATGGACATGACCATGTGCATGATTGTGACTTTGATGTTGATGATTGTGATTTGTCATATTAACTTCCACCTTCATTTGGATGACTAGCATGATGAATGGCTTGTTTGAGTAATGTAGATACGTGCTTGTCGTCTAAAGAATATATCATAGATTGACCTTGTCGCTTTGATTTAACCAAGTGTGTACTTTTCAATAACTTTAGTTGATGTGACACATTTGATTGAGACATATTCAATGTATGTGAAATGTGTCCTACACTTGCTTCTCCGAATTCTAATAATTCCATAATACGTAAACGGTTGAGATCGCTTAAAGCTTTGAATATCTCAGTGACTTTGCTTAAAGTATCTACATCGGTATGTTTATTTTGATCAATGTCATTCACCTTGAAGCACCTCTTTATATGAATATTTGTTCATATGTTAATATAATTTATTGTGGAAGTGATGTCAATCGTATTTTTATTGGGTTTACTTTTTGAAAATGAGTGGTAAACATCAATTACGATTTTAAAAAGGGAGGACATTAAGAATGAGTATTTTATTAATTGGTGCTAATGGTGGCGTAGGTTCAAGATTAGTACAGCAATTAAAATCAGATAATATTGATTTTACAGCAGGTGTTCGTAAAGAGGAACAAGTGAAAGAATTAAAGGACCAAGATGTCGATGCAACATTGGTAGATGTTGAAAAAGCCACTGTTAAAGATTTAACCCAACTCTTCAACAATTACGATAAAGTTATTTTCTCAGTAGGTTCAGGTGGCAGTACAGGCGATGATAAGACAATTATAGTTGATTTAGACGGTGCTGTTAAAACTATTGAAGCAAGTAAAGAAGCGGACATTAAGCACTATGTAATGGTTTCAACTTATGATTCAAGAAGAGAAGCTTTCGATTCTGCCGGCGATTTAAAACCGTATACAATTGCTAAACACTACTCAGATGATTATTTAAGAAATTCTGGTCTTAATTATACAATTGTGCATCCAGGAAGACTTACTGATGATGAAGGTACTGGTAAAATTGAAGCAGATTTATACTTTGATAAACGTGCGTCTATTCCTCGAGACGATGTAGCAACAGTGCTTAAAGAAGTAGTTACATCAGATGAATTTGCTAATCAAGAATTTCAAATTCTTAGTGGCGATAAAGAAATTAAAGATGCGTTACAAAAATATGAATAATCGTTATAAAAATGATATTAGCAAAAGCAGTCGAGTTACCTTTTAGGTGATTCGGCTGTTATTTGTTTTAAATTATAGAGTGAAAAATGGTTTATTTAACTTCAGATTGATATTGTTAATAATAATGCAAAATTTTAATTAATTAGTGAAGCGTTTGATAAACTAAAATTGAATTAAAGATGATTTGTTCTATTTGTTTTTAAATAATAATTTTTATTCAAAAAATTCGGTACTTCTTTAGATTTTGAAATGTGGTACAATCATAAATAGTGATAATGAAAAATAATGGATATAACTTAAAATTAGGGAACTCAATACATAATTATTAAATTGACTGTTGTCTCTTTAAAAATATAGAAACTATTTATAACAAAGTGAAAAAATGTCTTTAAGGAGATAAGTATACTTAAGTTAACTTTAGAATAATAGATTAAGTTGACGTTTAAGATAATGGAGGTGTAATGATGCCGTTATTTTTAAAGCCTATTTTTCATGAAAAGGTTTGGGGTGGAAGTAAACTCCAACAATTTGGATATCATCTTCCAAATGAGCATATAGGTGAGTGTTGGGGAATATCCGCACATCCGAATGGTAAGAGTGAAATTCTCAATGGACCTTATGCGGGGCAGACACTAGATCAAGTTTGGAACGACCATAGAGAACTATTTGGCGAGTTCCCAAGCAAAGATTTCCCTTTAATGGCTAAAATTGTTGATGCTGAGGCACCTTTATCAATACATGTTCATCCTGATGATTCATATGCTTATGAAAATGAAAATGGTCAATATGGCAAGTCCGAATGTTGGTACATTATCGAAGCGGAGGAAGATGCTGAAATTGCCATTGGCACTAAAGCATCGTCTCGTGAAGAATTTGAACAACAAATAAAGGAAGGCAAGTTCCAAGAAAACTTAAGAAAGATTAAAGTTAAACCTGGAGACTTTTATTTTATTCCTGCTGGCACAATTCATTCTATAGGCGCTGGAATCATGGCATATGAGACAATGCAGTCATCTGACGTATCATATAGAGTATATGACTATGATCGTAAACTTAATAACAATGAACAACGGACACTAAATGTCTCTAAAGCATTAGACGTAATGGAGTACTCTAGTGAACTGCCAAGTATTGTACCTCAGAACGAAGTGATAGAGAATCACAATTGCACCCACGTAGTGTCTAATGACTTTTTTACTATAGTAAAATGGGAAATTTCAGGTACATTAAATTATATGAAGCCACGTGAATTTTGCTTAATTTCTGTATTAGAAGGTAATGGTAAAATTATTATTGATGGTGAAATTTTTGAGATTGAAAAGGGAACTAATTTTGTTTTAACATCTGAAGATTTAGATAGCGTATTCGAAGGTGATTTTACGCTTATAATCAGTTATATTTAAGCTTGATTAAAAATAAATTGCTAGTAATTATATAGAGATTAATCATACAAGGAACGTTAGTTTTGAAGCAATTTTTATATATTTCTCTCATTTGTGGAATGATTTCAGGAGCTGGAATATTTTTACATATGCCACATTACCCTACATTAATTCTACCGAGAGTTGTAGCAATTGTAGGTATTATTAGTGCTTTGATTACGATTAAAGATAAAGATATTAATGCTATGCTTAAATTAGGTGGAGTAATGATTAACGTCATTCCGTTATTAGGTAGCATGATTACACCTCATTAATAAAGTTGTTTATTATAGGTTGTGTAAATGTTTATTAAAAGTTTTAATGACTTTTTATTCGAAGCTAAGACAGATGAGTTGTCTTAGCTTCTTTTTCTTAAAATGATAAAAACAGCTAATTGTTAGAGAATATTGAAAATGTGTGATAAAAATTATGATAAAATGGATTTAAAATTTGTATCAAAGTATTCGTAATACACATTTATTTAAATTATAGGTTAGATAAGGAGTATCATAATGACTGAGGAAATTAACTATTTTTGGCTAAATTGTGGTTATAATAGATGGAATCACAATGAACCCCTTGTAGGTCAAACAACTTTATTTGAATCGGGTGCACATTTCAATCCTTCTCAAGGATTTCGTGCTTTTAAAAAGGCCAAAGCAGGAGATCAAGTCATCTTTTATCAAGTACAAACTGATTCTGGTTTATTAGGTATTGGCGAAATTATAAGTGTTCAAGCAGGCGCTCAAAATAAAATTAGGGTAGAATTTAAATTCAATGAAGAACTGAAATCATTGACGACCGACTATTTAAAACGAAGTGAAGCTTTAGATTTTCGTATGAATAATATGAAAGAAACGTTGTTTAATCAAATTAAACAATCAGAATTTGATTTAATAGTAAGTTTAGGAAAAGGGGAATCTAAAATCCCAAGATACTTTTTATTATCTGAAACAGATGACTTTGAACCAGGTAAAAATTATACAATTTTTACGCATACTTACAATGGAATAAAAAGAAATGGTTATCACTTCTATACACAACTTGAAGTTGGAGATAATATTATTATCTATAATAAAGAAAAAGATCAATCAGTAGTAGGTATCGGCGAAGTGTCTCGTCATATTCATGAGAAACCTCCAATTCCAGGTAGAACGAATAGTACGGCTATTGAAATCTTGTATGGCAAGAATATTAACCCAATTTCCTTAGGTCATTTAAATAAACATCAGAAATTAAAGAATTTATATTTCTTACAAGAAAATGCTAAACAAGCTATCGCGAGTATGTCACAAACACAATATGATGCTATATTAGAAATGAGTGACAATAATGGTATTAAAAATCCATTCGAGACAGTTCAAAAATCAGAAGTCACTGAATATCAAAATGATGATTCACTCAAACCATTTATATTATTAGTTGTTGATAGAAAAGAAGAAGGCTTAAAAGCAGCTAATGATTTATTACAAAAAACAAATGCAAATCCTGTCATTACTAGTGGACATCCTGATTTTACAGAGGATATGTTATATGGCAAATATTTACCAAATGAATCAGGCGCTCTATATTATCGCGAAGGATTTATTACGCAATTAATGCCTACCAAAGATAAAAATTATTTAGTTATTGATAATTTTAATCGTATCGATCCAGATATCTTCCAAACGTACATTAATGTATTAGAAGGTTATGAGGTGACATTACCTAGGTACAATAAAGATGGAAGTATGATTAAATGGTCTAAGAACAAAGATTCCTTCTATCACTTTAATCCTAATTGGCATATTATTGGTGTAACATATGATTCTATTGAGGACATTAAACAGAAGTATTCTCAACAGTTTCTTAAGTATACGCGCATTGTACGCGTTAATCATTCAGAGTAAGTTAGTTTAATAGAATATTTTAATTAAATTTTAGAAATTAAATTTGAAATGACTCTCCTCAAACTCTTTACGTTAATAAGTGAAAGTTTTGGGGGGAGCTTTTTATGTTTTAAAGATTCTTAATCGCCATTAAGTTAAATACAAATGCTTTTATTTCGATTAATTAAAATTACTAAAGAAATGTTTGTAAATGAGGAGGCGGCCGTGTTTATGATGTTTTGAAAAAAGGAAATGTAATTGTAAGAGTTAATAAAGGAGGTATTTAATATGCCTATTATATATTATGACGGTAATTGCATTTATTGTTATAATTATGCGATTTGGCTTATTCAAAATGGACTTTCTAAGAGCTATGAGTTCGCAACTATAAAAGGTGAGATTGGCGAACAATTTTTTAATCAACACCCCGAAGCCAAAAATAGAAATAGTGTAATCTTGCAAAAAGGTGAGCATTTAGAATATAAATCAGACGCGATTGCTACGCTTATTACTTCGTTGCCAAACAATAAAAAATGGTTAGGTATAGGTCTAAGAGTACTGCCGAAACCAATACGTGATTTAAGTTATAATTTATTTGCTAATAATAGAGACAAAATGTGGAAGACACACTGGCATAAGCCTACTGAATATGAAAAATCATTCTTTTTAGATGATAATGCTAAAATCAAGTTAACTTAATTGATAATTTTGACCACTAATTGATAATATATAGGTGGAAGTCAAAAAGTAAAAATAACTTTCAATATTAGAAAATATTAGAATTTGTATGTAATGAGTTCATTGATCAATGCAAATAAGCATCGTCATAATTTCGACAACAATTTGAAATAATTATAAATAAAAGTGTGATTTTGCTTTACAGATTATAATTATTATAATATAATAATTATTGTAATCAAGGAAAGCTGATTAATTAAGGAGTGTATTTTAAATGAGTAATCAACAAGATGTAGTAAAAGAATTAAATCAACAAGTAGCAAACTGGACAGTAGCATACACAAAATTACACAATTTCCATTGGTACGTAAAAGGACCAAACTTCTTCTCATTACACACTAAATTCGAAGAACTTTATGATGAAGCTAGCCAATATGTAGATGATTTAGCAGAAAGAATCTTAGCTATTGGTGGTAACCCAATCGGTACTTTAACTGAAAGTTTAGATAAATCAATTGTTAAAGAGGCTGGAAAAAATTATGCAGCTGAACAAATGGTAGAAGAACTTTCACATGATTTCACTAACATTTCTAAACAATTAGAACATGCAATTGAAGTAGCAGGTAATGCGGGTGATGATGTATCAGAAGATATGTTTATTGGCATGCAAACTTCAGTTGATAAACATAATTGGATGTTACAATCTTATTTAGGCAAATAATTTGATAGACAACGTTCTAAAAAATATTTGGACATAATTGCTAAAAATAATAGCAGTAAGAAGATTTCAATTAGTATCTTCTTACTGCTACTTTTATTTTCAACACTAAGTACTAGTGTTGAACCTTTAATATTTTATTCAGCGATTTCAAGTGCAATTTCCATCATTTGAGTGAATGATGTTTGTCTTTCTTCTGCACTTGTAGCTTCATCACGTAAAATATGGTCACTAACTGTGAAGACGCCAAGTGCTTTTTTGCCTGCATTGATGGCATTTAAATATAAACCTGCTGACTCCATTTCAATTCCTAATATACCCATTTTCTTCCATGCATCGTTAAATGTTGCATCTGCATTATAAAAAGTATCAGATGATAATACATTTCCCACATGTGAAGTAGCACCAATTTCGTCTGCTGCTTTTTTAGCTTTAGTAATTAAGTCAAAATCAGCAATCGGCGCAAAATGTCCAGGAATATTAAATTGATCTACATAATTTGAATTTGTTGATGCAGCTTGAGCAATAATTACATCATATAAATTAACATCCTCTTGAAGTGCACCACATGAACCCACGCGAATAATTGTTTCTACATCAAAGAAATTATATAACTCATAAGAGTAAATACCAATACTTGGAATTCCCATTCCTGACCCCATAACAGAGATTTCTTTACCTTTATATGTTCCTGTATAACCGAACATGTTGCGTACTTCATTAAATTGTTCAACATTTTCTAAGAAGTTATCCGCAATGTATTTAGCACGTAGCGGGTCACCTGGCATTAATACAGTTTTAGCAATTTTTACACCATTTGGTTGAATATGAGGTGTACCATTCGTCATAAGTTATCTTCTCCTTATTATTTAAGTTATCAATATAGATTAAAAAGCTTTATATCACAATATAAGATAACATTTGTTTATCTTTTATGCGAATTTTTGTACTATATAATTGTAAGTAAATATTATGTGATTATTAACTAAGTGTGAAGCTGTATAACAAATTAAATTAAAATTTGGTGACTTCAAGACACTTTTTTCTGTCATCTTCAGAAGTATACCAGGACTTATATTTGTATGCTAGTTCCATTCTTAGTAAGCAGTTACATATATTTTGAAAAATGGAGGAACGGAAATGAACGTAGCAAAATATATAGATCATACTTTACTAAAACCTGATTCAACTAGAGAACAAATTGATAAAATTCTTGAAGAAGCTAAAAAGTATCAATTCAAATCAGTGTGCATTAATCCAACTCATGTTAGTTATGCAAGTCAACAATTGCTAGATACAGATGTACTTGTGTGTACTGTAATCGGGTTTCCATTAGGGGCAACTACGACTGACGTAAAGGTCTTCGAAACTGAAAATGCAATTAAAAATGGTGCTTCAGAAATAGATATGGTTATTAATATTGGGGCTTTAAAAGATCAACGCTATGATGAAGTGCAAAAAGATATTGAGGGTGTTATCGCAGCTGCTAATGGAAAAACAGTTAAAGTGATAATTGAAACAGTACTTTTAACTGATGAAGAAAAAGTTAAGGCTTGTGAATTAGCTGAAAAAGCAGGCGCTACTTTTGTTAAAACATCTACAGGATTTGCTGGTGGGGGAGCTACACCAGAAGACGTCAAATTAATGAAAGATACTGTAGGCAACCGCTTAGAAGTAAAAGCATCTGGAGGAGTGAGAAGTCTAGAAGACTTTGAAAAAATGATTGAAGCAGGTGCGACAAGAATTGGTGCAAGTGCGGGAGTCCAAATTATAGAGGGTCTTGATTCCAACTCAGATTATTAAAAGATTCATTTAAGGGAATGATTTTTATGAGAATGATAGATATTATTGAGAAAAAACGTGACGGACATGCGCTAACAGAAGAAGAGATTGAATTTTTTATTAATGGTTATACGAAAGGTGACATACCTGATTATCAAGCTTCGAGTTTAGCTATGGCCATCTTTTTCCAAGACATGAATCAAGAAGAAAGAGCAGCAATGACGATGGCAATGGTTAATTCAGGAGATAAGATTGATTTATCTCAAATTAAAGGCGTAAAAGTGGATAAGCACTCGACTGGTGGTGTGGGAGATACGACAACACTAGTATTAGCGCCTTTAGTAGCGTCATTGGGTGTACCTGTAGCTAAAATGAGTGGTCGTGGTTTAGGTCATACTGGTGGAACGATTGATAAATTAGAATCAGTAAATGGTTTTAATGTAGAGATAAGTGAACAAGAATTTATTAAACTTGTTAATGAAAACAAAGTTGCTGTGATAGGTCAATCTGGAAATTTAACACCAGCTGATAAAAAACTATATGCACTAAGAGATGTTACGGGTTCTGTTAATTCTATTTCATTAATCGCGTCATCAATTATGAGTAAAAAAATCGCAGCTGGTGCAGATGCAATTGTTCTTGATGTTAAAACCGGGAGCGGTGCTTTCATGAAAACGTTAGAGGAAGCAGAAGCATTAGCACATGCAATGGTAAGTATAGGTAATAATGTAGGTAGAAATACTATGGCGATTATTTCTGATATGAGCCAACCATTGGGTCGTGCAATTGGTAATGCTTTAGAATTAAAAGAAGCGATTGAGACACTAAAAGGCCAAGGGCCAAAAGATTTAACGGAACTTGTATTAACATTAGGCTCACAAATGGTAGTGTTAGCTCAAAAAGCGCAATCATTAGAAGAAGCACGTCAAATGCTTGAGGAAGCTATTCAATCAGGTAAAGCTTTAGAGAAATTTAAAACCTTTATTAGTCACCAAGGTGGTGATTCGTCTATTGTTGATGACCCAGATAAGTTGCCTCATGCGAAGTATCAAATTCATTTTCAAGCGAAAAAGGATGGCGTGATTACCAAGATGGTTGCAAATGAAATCGGTGTTGCTTCAATGATGCTTGGTGCAGGACGTCAAACGAAAGAAGATAAAATTGATTTAGGTGTAGGGATTGTTCTAAATAAAAAAGTTGGGGATTCTGTCAAACAAGGAGACAATATTCTCACTATTCATAGCAATAAAGAAAATGTTAATGAAATATTAGACAAATTAGACGAGAGTATTACAATTGAAGAAAAAGGTGAAACACCAACCTTAATTCACAAAATTATAACCGAGTAGGAGATGTAAAGAATGACTACAGCGTTTAATCGAATCCATCTTATCGTTATGGACTCAGTAGGTATTGGTGAGGGTCCAGATGCGGCTGCATTTAAAGATGAGGGTTCTCATACACTCAAACACACTTTAGAAGGATTTAATCAAGAACTTCCAAATTTACAACGACTTGGATTAGGAAATATTGATTCTTTACCAGTAGTTTCTAAGGTTGAAAAACCAGGTGCATTTTATACAAAATTGAGCGAAGCTTCAGTTGGTAAAGATACAATGACTGGGCATTGGGAAATTATGGGTTTAAATATTATGCAACCATTTAAAGTATATCCTAATGGTTTCCCAGATGAACTTGTTAAGGAAATTGAAGAGATGACAGGACGTAAAGTTGTTGCGAATCGTCCCGCTTCAGGTACTCAAATCATCGATGAGTGGGGCGAACATCAAATGAAGACAGGCGACTTAATTGTTTACACAAGTGCTGACCCTGTACTTCAAATTGCTGCTCATGAAGATATCATTCCACTTGATGAATTATATGATATATGTGAAAAAGTTCGTGAATTAACTAAAGACCCTAAGTATTTAATTGGACGTATTATTGCAAGACCATATGTAGGTGAACCTGGCAACTTTACACGTACATCAAATCGCCATGATTATGCATTGAAACCTTTTGGTAAAACAGTGATGAATACGTTACAAGATAATGATTACGATGTCATTGCTATTGGTAAAATTAATGATATTTATGATGGTGAAGGTGTGACAGAAGCCATTCGTACCAAAAATAATATGGATGGTATGGACAAACTCATTGAAGTAGTACAAAAAGACTTTAAAGGGATTAGTTTCTTAAATTTAGTAGACTTTGATGCGCTTTATGGTCACCGACGAGATAAAGAAGGCTATGCTCAAGCTATTAAAGACTTTGATAATCGTTTACCGGAATTAATTGAACACTTACAAGAAGACGATTTAGTGATTATTACAGCTGATCACGGAAATGACCCAATAGCCGATGGTACGGATCATACACGCGAATATATACCAGTATTAATGTTTAGTCCTAAAATTAATCAGTATCATGAACTATCTCAAGACACGACATTTAGTTCAATCGGTGCTACAATTGCAGATAACTTCAACGTAGAATTACCAGAATACGGTAAAAGTTATTTAAAAGAAATGGGAGTTGAACACAAATGAAATTCTTAAGATTTCTATTAGGAATCGCATTTGGAACAGCTGGCGTATTACATTTTACGAATGAACGTCAATTTAGAAATATTGTTCCAGATTATTTACCTTTACAAAAAACAGCTGTATTAGTTACAGGTGTTTTCGAAATCTTCTTTGGAATCATGCTATTAATTCAAAGACCAGCAAGTTGGTTGAAGAAAGGAATTAATTTATTCCTATTAGCAGTATTCCCAGCAAATATTTATATGGCACGTAAACAATTACCATTGGGAGACAAAGAAGTTCCAAAATGGGCACTTTATTTAAGATTGCCATTACAATTTGTTTTAATGGGACTAGTTAAGAAACTATAATATAATTTTTGAACTACAACTGCTATTGAGTGGTTGTAGGTTTTATTTTTAAAATGGGAAAATCCTTACATCATTTCATAATGAAAAAGATAAAAGGGAGTTTATGTTAATGATAGTTATTACAGGGGCAATAAGTACATAAAAGAAAGACTCTAGATCATCTTGTGAAAAGCAAGTGAATCTAGAGTCTTATTTAATCTTAAATTAATTTATTCTCCCGCATCGTAAATATCATTCCATTGATTACGTTTATCTAGGAAAGATTGAGCGATTTCTTTTGCACCTTCTAATGAATGACTTGCTGCCCATCCACATTGAACCTCGTTACATGCCGGTACTTCAGTAGCGTTTAATACATCGTTTAAAGTCTTTTCAACAATATTTAAAACATCATCATAATCGTCATGATTAATGAATGATACATAGAAACCAGTCTGGCAACCCATTGGGCTTAAATCAACAACTTTATCAGTGTGATTTCTAATATTTTCAGCCATTAAGTGTTCTAAAGAGTGTAAGCCTGGCATTTCCATATGTTCTTTATTAGGTTGCTTGAAACGAATATCATATTTGTGAATAATATCTCCATTTAAACCTTCCATCGTTCCAGCTAAACGAATAAATGGTGCAACAACTTTAGTATGATCTAAATTGAAACTTTCAACGTTCATTTTAGGCATTATTGTATCCTCCTTATTGCAGTTAAGTGATTTATTGTGTATTTCAATAATATGATTGTAACAATCCTCGATGTGAATGACAATTTTTGAAAATGAGTAGCAAAACAATTAGCGTTTAAATTGTAAGAAAATTGTGTATATATGATAAAAAGTAATGACAACAATTATTAAATCCGATAGAATAAGTAATAATTCTATTGAGGGAAGTTAAAAACTAGAAAATGATAGGAAAAAGTTAATTAGCTCCACACATTTTTAGGAGTAATTATAAGTGATACTCGTCAATTAACAAGTATTAAATACGTATAAATTGAATTAAGCTAGTAAGGTTTCAAAGGGAGTTAGGTACAATGAGTGCAAAACAAGAGATATTAGATTTTATTGAAAATAAAAAATATGATTATGTTGAAATCAGTCATCGTATACATGAGCGCCCTGAACTAGGAAATGAAGAAATATTTGCTTCAAGAACGCTAATCGATATTTTAAAATTGCATGGTTTTGAAATAGAAACAGATATTGCTGGGCATGCTACAGGTTTTATTGCATCATACGAGTCAGATAAACCTGGTCCTACAATTGGTTTCTTAGCAGAATATGATGCGCTACCTGGGCTGGGACACGCATGTGGTCATAATATTATTGGAACGGCAAGTGTTTTAGGGGGTACAGCTTTAAAACAAGTCATAGACAAAATAGGTGGCAAAGTTATTGTGCTAGGATGTCCAGCTGAAGAAGGTGGAGAAAATGGTTCGGCTAAAGCTTCGTATGTTAAAGCTGGCATTATTGAAGATTTAGATGTTGCACTTATGGTTCACCCTGGTAATGAAACATATCGTACGATTAACACTCTAGCAGTGGATGTATTAGATATTAAATTTTATGGTCGCAGTGTGCATTCTTCTGAAAATGCAGATGAAGCACTTAATGCCCTTGATGCTATGATTTCTTATTTCAATGGTGTCGCGCAGTTAAGACAACATATTAAAAAAGGGCAACGTGTACATGGCGTTATATTAGATGGTGGTAAAGCTGCCAATATTATTCCAGATTATACACATGCTCGTTTCTATACTAGGGCAACATCTCGCAAAGAACTAGACGTGTTAACAGAGAAAGTAAACCAAATTGCACGTGGTGCAGCCATTCAAACAGGATGCGATTATGAATTTGGACCTATTCAGAATGGTGTAAATGAATTTATTAAATCACCTAAATTAGATGATTTATTTGAAAAATATGCTGAAGAAATGGGAGAGGAAGTCATTGATGATGACTTTGGTTATGGTTCAACAGATACGGGTAATGTGAGCCACATCGTTCCAACAATTCATCCTCATATTAAAATTGGTTCACGTAATCTTGTAGGGCATACACATCGTTTCAGAGAAGCGGCTGCAAGTATTCATGGTGATCAAGCTTTAATAAGAGGAGCTAAAATATTAGCCTTAATGGGCTTAGAATTAATTGAAAATGAGGAGTTATTCAATGAAATTATTGAAGAACATACTCATATAAAGGGGCATGTTAAATAATGAATGAAAAAGTAAATGGTCCAATGTTGACGTTAAGTGATTTATACAATGATGATGTAGTTTATACATCAAGACCTTCATATATTTCTAACCCATGGTTAAAACCTGATGAACATCAATCCAATTTTTTAACTGGTAGAGAATTACTTATTGGTAATCGCTTTCCAGTTATTGTGCATGAAGCAAGTGTTACTGAAAAATTAGCATATTTGTTTGACTTAGTAGGAAAGCAAATTCCTACACACATCTATAAGTTTAATAATAAAGAGACATATGAGGAATTATTACAAACTTTAGCGCATAAAGATGGTAAGAAAATTTATTTTCAATATATACATGATGAAGATATTTTAGAAAAAGAATATTACGCACTTAATAAGGATACATTTGTTGCTTTAAATAATAAATCGAGGATACCTGAGTGGACGAACAACAAATATTTACCTGATAGAGAAATTGTACCTATAGA
Source organism: Staphylococcus capitis subsp. capitis (assembly GCF_040739495.1). Taxonomy (NCBI): domain Bacteria; kingdom Bacillati; phylum Bacillota; class Bacilli; order Caryophanales; family Staphylococcaceae; genus Staphylococcus; species Staphylococcus capitis. The sequence continues at coordinate 754,718 of NZ_CP145263.1, forward strand.
GGAATTTGAAACACGAATTCAGTCTTGGGCTTATCCATTTGTAATTAAACCCGGAGATGATTTACCTACAGCAGGTGGCTACGGTGTAATGATTTGTTACAATAACAAAGATTTAGAACAAGCCAAACAGCGTATTAAAGAAGCTACGGAAGCTACAGATTATTTAATTATTGAACAAAAAATTGAAGCTGTGAGTAACTACTGTGTGCAATACGCTTATGCTCCGGATTTAGGAATTAAATATTTAGGTACAGCGCAACAGCTAACGAATGAATACGGTTTTTACAATGGAAATGAAAATGTAAATGATGTACCTCAGCATGTTATTGATGCTGGCAAGGAAATTATGGAAATAGGTGTAAGTAAAGGGTTCTTTGGCGTTGCTGGATTTGATTTATTAGTTGATAAAAATAATGATGTCTTTGCAATTGATTTGAATTTTAGACAAAACGGTTCAACAAGTATGTTATTACTCGCAAAGGATTTAGCAAAAGGATACCATAAATTTTATAGTTATTTCTCTAACGGTGATAATACACATTTTTATAATACAATTGTTAAATATATTAAAAAGGGTGTTCTTTATCCACTTTCATATTATGATGGTGATTGGTATGGAAAGGATAAAGTGAATTCGCGATTCGGATGTATATGGCATGGATCAAGCAAAGAAGAAATTATCCAGTATGAAAATGAGTTTATAAGAGAATTAGATTTATAAGTAATATTCAATGAACATTAATAAATAGTAAGTAAACTTATTATTTTCGAAACTTTCAGAAATGAAAAGAAATATAATGAAATTATATTATTAATTGTACACGATTGACTATCGGTTCTTAGTCATTTAACATTTAAGTTAACACACTATACGAATAACTAATGAATTGAGGGTTTGACATGTCGTACAAATATGAAGCATTTTTCAAGGATATTTTGATAAACGAATATATTTATTTTGCTTCAAAAAACAAGAAGTTAGTAAGGTTAAATCAAAAAGAGCAATCTTATATTGCTATGTGGACAGATGAAGCTATGGCAGAATCGTATTTATCTCAACATTCAGTAGATTATGATAAGGTTGTTCGAGCTGATATTGACAGATTCGTCACATATGAATTGGATGATTTATTTGATGAAGGCGATGAAATCTTAGTTAACGTTAACAATGAGGAAGATGGACAGTTAGTGGATGTTATTCAAATGACAGATGAGTTGATGTCAGAACTTGATGACATTAGAATCAAAGAATTTGTTAAAGATGTAGCTAAATACGATGAAGTTTATGGTTTAACTAATAAAGATGAGAAAAACTTTGTCATGATTAGTGATGATGATCACCACAAACCTCATATTATGCCTGTTTGGAGTATTAAAAACCGTGCAATTAAGGTACGAGATGAAGATTTTGAGGAATGTGAAATTATCGAAATTGAAGGTAAAGTTTTCGGAGAGTGGTTAGATAAGTTACGTGATGATGATGAGGCGGTAGCTATCGATTTAAAACCTGGAGTTGTAGGTACAGTCGTTTCAGCACAAAAGTTATCTAACGAAATTACTTTTTAGCATATTAAAATTGACAACGGTAGTGAATGGGAAATTTAATTTATAATAAATGATTTCCTTTAATTCACTACCGTAGTTTTATTATTTATAAATATAAAGCGCCCAATGCACCTGAAAACGCACCATTTTCAATATAATAGGGTCTAAAACCTCTTAATACTGTATAATCTTCAATTACTTCACGTAGTAAATGATTATTATTAAATGATGAACCTATATATACTACATTTTCAGTTTGGTATTCACGTGCTAGTGTGATAGCCATTGTTGTAATGACTTCACCAACTACACCGATGACAGAAGAAAGCTTATCTGCAGGTGAGAAGTTGTTATCAAGGTGATGTAAAACGTTCCCAAAATTAGCAGCAGTCAAATCACCTGAAATGGGTGGTTCGCTATCTTTGTAAATATGTTTGACTTTCAAATCAATAGAATCACGATCACCTTTTTGCGCTAAATTAGTAAGCTCTGTATAGTTAGTAATATTAGATAACAAATAACCTAATCCTTGTATCATACCACCACCAGTGCCTACACCACCCACACGTTGTTGATCCTGTCCATCAAAATAGTGCAATGAAGTCCCTGTACCTACATTAGCAAATATGTAAGTATCAATATGATGTCCTTGTTCTTCTAGCAATATACTCAAGCCTCTAGAAGAAGCATCAAACTCAACATAGCTTTGCGCTGATATATTAATATGATCAGCAATGACACCAGCATTACCACCAGTTAAATTTAGTGATTCAATATTTTCATTATTAAGCCAGTCTATGACTTTATCTATATTAGTTGTAAGTTCTGTCCGATAAAAACGTTCATTACCTTGCTCTTGAACTATCTTTATTAATGTACCTCCGGCATCAATACCTACCTTCATCTGACTCTCACTCCACATCAAAAATATGTCACTCACTATAGTATAATAAAATCTCTGAAAAACAAGTATTATTTAAATAAATTCATATTTACGGTTGTTTAATTTCTTAATAGGGTAATGCTATTGTGAGATAAATTTTCAAAAAAGAAATTTAAGCTAAATAGTAATCAATATTTATTTCATATATAATAGAGGTTGTAATTAACGAATAGGGGATTTAAGAAATGTTTATCAAAAAGGAATTTGAAGATATTACAGTCCAAGTGTTTGAAGAAAAGTATCGTGAAGCAGTAAATGAATTTAAATTGAGTGAGAGACAGCAGATTTATTCTTCATTACCTAAATCAGTTTTGGATGATGCGTTAAATGATGAGAATAGAGTAGCCAATATTGCAATGAATCAAGAAGGGCAAGTAGTGGGATTCTTCGTCTTACATCAATATTATCAACATGAAGGATACGATACACCAGAAAATGTCGTTTATGTTCGATCTCTATCAGTAAATGAAAAATATCAAGGTCATGGATACGGAACTAAGATGATGATGTTCTTACCTCAATATGTACAGGAATTATTCCCAGATTTTAATCATTTGTATCTTGTAGTTGATGCTGAGAATAAAGGAGCGTGGAATGTATATGAACGCGCTGGCTTTATGCATACTGCGACTAAAGAGGAAGGCCCTATTGGTAAAGAACGACTTTATTATTTGGACTTAGACTCTAAGCATGTTTCTTCACTTCGCTTGGTTGAAAGCGAAACTTCAAATGAGGCAAATATTCATGTGATTAATTTACTTAAAGATAATGATAAAGTTGGATTTATTGCTATTGAACAGATTGAAGATAGAATGAGAATTTCAGCAATTGAAGTCAATAAAGCGCACCGTAACGAAGGTATAGCGGAAAGTGCTTTAAGACAATTAGCAACGTATATTCGTAAAAACTTTGATGGTATAAAGGTTCTAGCTATAACGTTATATGGAGAGAATAATGAATTAAAACCGTTGTGTGATAATAGTAATTTTGTAGTGATTGAAGAAGCTGAAGACTATGTTTTATTTGAAAAGTATATCAACTACTAGTTCTATGAACTGAGAGTTAACAATAATTAAACTAGAAGTAGTGATTGCGAAATCAGTAGTTGTCATTTATAATTTATTTTTGTTACTATTAGTTAATGAAAATTTGACGTTTAGATAAGAGAAAAATCCTTTGAAAGGAAGTATTTTAATGAAAATTCAAGATTACACAAAAGAAATGGTTGATGAGAAGTCATTTATCGATATGGCTTACACTTTATTAAATGATAAACAAACAACAATGAATTTATATGATATTATCGACGAGTTCAAATCTCTAGGTGGTTATGAATACGATGATATCGAGAATCGTGTTGTTCAATTCTATACTGACCTTAATACAGATGGTCGTTTCTTAAATGTGGGAGAAAATCAATGGGGTCTTCGTGATTGGTACTCTGTTGATGATATTGAAGAAAAAATTGCTCCTACAATCCAAAAATTTGATATTCTTGATGACGAAGATGAAGAAGATAAAAACCTCAAATTATTAGGTGAAGATGACATCGATGATGACGATGATATTCCTGCTGAGACAGATGATCAAGAAACCCTAAATGACCCTGAAGATGAAGAAGTAGAAGAAGAAATTAATGATTCAGATATCGTGATTGAAGAAGATGAAGATGACGATATTGCTGAAGAGGAAGAAGAAGAATTTGAAGATGAGGAAGACTTCAACGACTAATTCTTATTTTCTGAACATTAAAGTGGGACTTTTATTTTTAATTAAAAGATGATAGAATTTTATTCGGGCTCCTTTAATTAGGACACGTGTATTAAATAGATACGCTCCCCCTTACAATTGTTGTGAGAGGGAGCGTTTTTTTATTTTTCAAATGACTAAATAATTTAAAGTGAACAGAATTGTAGAGTAATTTAAAATCTATTAACATGCTATACCATGGTCGTTATGTTACTCACAATTTTAATTAATATAATAACAACGAGGTAGCAACCCTAAATTATACAGGAGGTCAGACAATGACAAAATTTATTTTTGTAACAGGCGGAGTAGTGTCATCGTTAGGAAAAGGAATCACAGCCGCTTCTCTAGGAAGATTACTTAAAGATAGAGGTCTTAAAGTTACAATTCAAAAATTTGATCCATATTTAAACGTGGATCCAGGTACAATGAGTCCATATCAACATGGTGAGGTATTTGTTACTGATGATGGTGCAGAAACAGACTTAGATTTAGGTCACTATGAGCGTTTTATCGATATTAACCTAAATAAATATTCTAATGTGACTGCTGGTAAAGTATATTCTCATGTATTAAAGAAAGAACGTCGTGGTGATTACTTGGGTGGTACAGTACAAGTTATTCCACATATTACAAATGAAATTAAAGAGAGATTATTATTAGCTGGAGAAAGTACAAACGCTGATGTTGTTATTACTGAAATCGGTGGTACGACAGGTGATATCGAATCACTTCCATTCTTAGAGGCTATTCGTCAAATAAGAAGTGATTTAGGCCGCGATAATGTAATGTATGTACATTGTACTTTATTACCTTACATTAAAGCAGCAGGTGAAATGAAGACGAAACCCACTCAACACAGTGTAAAAGAATTACGTGGATTAGGAATTCAACCTGATTTAATTGTGGTTAGAACAGAATATGAAATGACTCAAGATTTAAAAGATAAAATTGCATTATTCTGTGATATCAATAAAGAAAGCGTAATCGAATGTCGTGATGCTGAATCTCTTTACGAAATTCCACTTCAATTAAGTAACCAAGATATGGACGATATCGTCATTAAACGTCTTCAATTAAATGCTAAATACGAAACGCAACTTGATGAATGGGAACACTTATTAGATACGGTTAACAATCTTGATGGCAAGATTACAATAGGATTAGTAGGTAAGTATGTTAGCTTACAAGACGCATATTTATCAGTTGTTGAATCCTTAAAACACGCTGGCTATCCATTCAAAAAAGATATTGTTGTTAAATGGATAGATTCAAGCGAAGTGACTGATAGTAACGTTGAAAGTTATTTATCTGACGTTGATGGTATTTTAGTGCCAGGTGGGTTCGGTTTCCGTGCAAGTGAAGGTAAAATTTCAGCTATTAAGTACGCACGCGAAAATAACATTCCTTTCTTTGGAATTTGTTTAGGTATGCAACTCGCTACTGTTGAATATGCACGTAACGTTTTAGGTTTAGAGGGTGCACATTCAGCTGAATTATATCCAAGCACGCCATACCCAATTATTGATTTACTACCTGAACAGAAAGATATTGAAGATTTAGGTGGTACACTTCGACTTGGTTTATATCCTTGTCATATTAAAGAAGGTACCCTTGCAGAATCTATTTATTCTAAAAATGACATCGAAGAACGTCATCGTCATCGTTATGAATTTAACAATGAATTTAGAGAGCAATTAGAAGATAATGGAATGGTATTCTCAGGTACAAGCCCTGATGGACGTTTAGTAGAGATTGTTGAAATTCCGGAAAATGACTTCTTCATTGCATGTCAATTCCACCCTGAATTCTTATCAAGACCAAACCGTCCTCAACCAATCTTTAGATCATTTATTGAGGCTTCACTTAAATATCAACAACAATAATCGTTAATTGATTATATTTAAAATTTAGATAAATAAGTATTAAAACCAAAGCAGTAAGAAGATTGATAACAATCTTTTTACTGTTTTTTTATCTGTATATTGTGTTGTATGCTTTCACATTCTTAAGAGGCTACCTTTACAAATAAACAGACTATATAAATAAAGTACTTTTAAAATATAAAAAAAGAGATTGCTAATTTTTTGTATAGCAATCTCAATTATTTTTTAAGTGTATCTTGAGTTAATGTTTAAAATAATGAAGTGTATAAATTTATGAAAATTTAATATGAATAGAGATAAGTTTGATACCTGTTATATAGTTTGCGCAAATGTAGAAACTTAAGTTATAGATTTAAATCTCGTGTCATCTCTATCATTTGAGTGTAAATTTCATAATATACATAATTAAATGTCATCGCATGAGGTTGAACAATCTTATCATAATCTTCAGTATAAACAATGGGTCTAGGTGTTGAAAGGTTAACGTAATGCATTAAGTGTTGTGGAAAATCATCACGTTTTGGATTGTTACAAACTAATACAAAATCGACATCTAATTCAATTAAACGTTGAACGTCTTGCTCTACATCCTCATTGTAAAAAGGTGAGAATAAAAACACTCTGTCTGTAGAATCAATTTCACTCATAGATTTTAAGTCATCTAGTGAACGGCTTGATTCGAGCTTTTCTTTACTATTCAAGACAAAAGCTTCATAAAATTTTAAATCTTCATATCCTTTAACATAAACATAACCCTCACCGCCAATAGCTTGTATTAAACATTGTGCTGCCATTTGTATATCTAATGCTTGCTTTTCAAGCCTATTAAAGATACCAGTCAATTGTGTATTTAGAATTTTTGACATGATTTTCCTCCATTCTTTTCAATAAAACATTTTAAATAATACACTAGAGTAATGCAATATTTGAAAAATTGATAAAATGAATGCGGTTGCAACAGTTTAAAATCTAAGGATTGTGAAAATTATTAATATTATATAAAGTATTCGAATGCATTAACTATGTATTTTTGATATAATGATTTTTGAAAAATACGTGCACTTATGCACTCAAGGAGGAACTTTCATGCCTTTAGTTTCAATGAAAGAAATGTTAATTGATGCGAAAGAAAACGGTTATGCAGTTGGTCAATACAACTTAAATAACCTTGAGTTTACACAAGCTATTTTAGAAGCTTCACAAGAAGAGAATGCACCAGTTATTTTAGGTGTATCTGAAGGTGCTGCTCGTTATATGAGTGGTTTCTACACTGTAGTAAAAATGGTTGAAGGTTTAATTCACGATTTAAACATTACAATTCCAGTTGCAATTCACTTAGACCATGGTTCAAGCTTCGAAAAATGTAAAGAAGCGATTGATGCTGGATTCACTTCAGTAATGATTGACGCTTCACATAGTCCATTCGAAGAAAATATTGAAATTACTTCTAAAGTAGTTGAATATGCACATGAAAGAGGCGTTTCTGTAGAAGCTGAATTAGGTACGGTAGGCGGACAAGAAGACGACGTAGTAGCTGACGGCGTTATCTACGCTGATCCTAAAGAATGCCAAGAATTAGTTGAAAAGACTGGCATCGATACTTTAGCACCTGCATTAGGTTCAGTTCATGGTCCTTACAAAGGTGAACCAAAATTAGGATTTAAAGAAATGGAAGAAATTGGCGCTTCTACTGGATTACCATTAGTATTACATGGTGGAACTGGTATCCCAACTAAAGACATTCAAAAAGCAATTCCTTATGGTACTGCTAAAATCAATGTAAATACTAAAAACCAAATTGCTTCAGCTAAAGCTGTTCGTGATGTATTAAATAACGATAAAGATGTTTACGATCCTCGTAAATATTTAGGACCAGCTCGTGAAGCAATTAAAGAAACAGTAAAAGGTAAAATTAGAGAATTCGGAACTTCTAACCGAGCTAAATAATTTGATAAATCATTATCATAGACCATTGAACAAAGGTTTCAATGGTCTTTTTTATGGAATATTTTAGAAGATGAAAACTGATAGAATTCCCTTTTAATCAAGGTTTTAAAATGCATAACGACGGGAGTTTGCATTAGTAAATGAGCTAGGCATGCATGAAATGACAATGAGTGAAAGGGTTTGTCTACAGTCTGAGCCCATTGAACAAAGGTTTCAATAGTCTTATTTATGCTATACTTGAATCAGAATGAAATTCATTTAAATGAATTTCCTCAAATTAATCAGATGTTACATAAAAATAAAAGATATATAAATCATAAATAAACAAAAATTTAACGATTAAGAAGTTGTATATGAGGTAATAGTCTTATATTAATTATTAGAGTATTATTATTTAGCGAGAAACTTTGACACTATTTATGTGTAAAGCTGCTAAAATAACTTAACATTGATTAGATTTGAACTATTTTACAAACAAAGTAAAATTATTTTATAATGCTAATAATGTGAAATTTTAAAACGAAGGAAACAAAGGAGATAAATCATATGGTTCAAGAGGTAATAAAAATAAGAGGTGGACAAACACTAAAAGGAGAAGTAGAAATTAGTGGAGCGAAAAATAGTGCAGTAGCTATTATCCCCGCAACTTTATTAGCTCAAGGACATGTAAAGTTGGAAGGTCTTCCCCAAATCTCTGATGTAAAAACTTTAGTAAGTTTGTTAGAAGATTTAAATATTAAAACGACTTTAAAAGGAAAAGAATTGGATGTAGATACAACTGAAATTGAAAATGCGCCGTTACCTAATAATAAGGTTGAATCATTGCGTGCATCTTATTATATGATGGGAGCGATGCTAGGACGTTTTAAAAAATGTGTCATTGGGCTACCAGGTGGATGTCCATTAGGACCACGTCCTATTGATCAACATATAAAAGGTTTCAAAGCATTAGGGGCAGAAATTGATGAATCAAGCGATACTTCTATGAAAATTGAAGCTAAAGAATTAAAAGGTGCAAATATCTTTTTAGATATGGTTAGTGTTGGTGCTACAATAAATATTATGCTTGCTGCTGTACATGCTAAAGGTCAGACTGTCATTGAAAATGCAGCTAAAGAACCTGAAGTTGTAGATGTCGCTAACTTTTTAATGAGTATGGGAGCTAATATTAAAGGCGCAGGAACAACTACCATCAAAATTAATGGCGTGGAAGAGTTGCACGGTTCAGAATATCAAATTATTCCTGATAGAATTGAAGCTGGTTCTTATATGTGTATGGCTGCTGCTATGGGTGAAGAAGTTGTATTAAATAATATTGTACCTAAACATGTAGAAGCGTTAACTGTTAAATTGAGAGAGCTTGGTGTTGATATCCAAATAGATGATGAGAAAGCAATTATTCGTAAACAATCACCATATAAAAATGTTGATATCAAAACTTTAGTTTATCCTGGCTTTGCTACGGATCTTCAACAACCTATTACACCATTATTATTTATGACTAATGGGCCATCATTTGTTACAGATACAATTTATCCAGCTAGATTTAAACACGTTGATGAACTACAACGTATGGGCGCAAATATTTATGCTGATGAAGGTACAGCAACTATTAAACCTTCGCGTCTTGAAGGAACGGAAGTATATGCAAGTGATTTACGTGCCGGTGCATGTTTAATTACTGCGGGATTAATCGCTGAAGGTGTAACAACAATATTCAATGTAAAACATATATACAGAGGTTATACAAATATTGTTGAACATTTAAAATCACTCGGAGCAGATATTTGGACTGAAGAAATTTAAGGTTTGTGGTATAATATTTATATTAATAATTGGAAGACAATAGAGAAATGCCTACAATTATAAGCATATTAAATGTGAGGTGAGGCAAATGGAAATCTGTCCATATCTTGAAGAAACCTTCAAAATTGTTGGTCGTAGTTGGAATGGGCTAATTATTAATTATTTATCAAGATGTGAAAGTCAATCAGCTCACTTTTCCGATATGAAAAGAGATCTAAAGACGATCACTCCTAGAGCTTTAAGCTTAAAATTAACCGACCTAGGAGAATGGAAACTAGTAGAGAAGCAAATTATTTCATCTAGCCCATTAGAAATTGTTTATCAATTGACTGATAAAGGACAAGCTTTAGCCGAAGCATTAAAGCCTATGGAAGCTTGGGCACAAAAATACGTTGAGTTAGAAGCAAATTCTTCAAAATAAATAAGACATGATGAACTGTTTATAAAATAAAAAACTTTATAAGCAGTTTTTTATGTTGATGCAAAATGATGCTTTATAATTTCCAATATAAAATGAATTGAGCGTAATTCATTTTAGTGTTTCATATGTTTAAAGTAACGCTTTAAAGGATAGAATACACATATAACTTTTCTAAGGAGTGAAGATTTAATATGAGAAATTTCACTAAACAATATATTAATGGCGAATGGGTTGATAGTGCGAGTGGCGAAACAATTGACGTAATCAATCCTGCAACTGAAGAAGTGATGGGATCTGTAGCTAACGGGAATGAAGAAGATGTTAACAAAGCTGTTGAAGCGGCTGACAAAGTTTATTTAGAATTTCGTCATAGTTCAGTTGAAGAACGTAGAGACTTGTTAGATAAAATTGTAAAAGAATATGAAAATAGAAAAGACGATATTATCCAAGCGATTACAGATGAATTAGGTTCTCCATTATCTGTTTCTGAAAATGTTCACTATCAAATGGGACTAAATCACTTTACGGCAGCAAGAGATGCTTTAGATAATTTTGAATTTGAAGAGCAACGTGGAGATGATTTAGTAGTTAAAGAAGCTATTGGTGTCTCAGGATTAGTTACACCTTGGAATTTCCCTACTAATCAAACATCATTAAAATTAGCTGCTGCATTTGCTGCAGGTAGTCCAGTAGTTCTTAAACCTTCTGAAGAAACACCATTTGCAGCTATTATCTTAGCAGAAATCTTTGATAAAGTTGGCGTACCTAAAGGTGTATTCAATTTAGTTAATGGCGATGGTGAAGGTGTAGGAAATCCATTAAGTGAACACCCTAAAGTGAGAATGATGTCATTTACTGGTTCTGGCCCAACAGGATCTAAAATCATGGAAAAAGCTGCAAAAGACTTCAAAAAAGTGTCTCTAGAACTAGGAGGAAAATCTCCTTATATCGTTCTTGACGATGCTGATATCAAGGAAGCAGCTAAAGCTACAACTGGCAAAGTTGTTAATAACACTGGCCAAGTATGTACTGCAGGTACACGTGTACTTATACCTGAAAGCATTAAAGAAGATTTCTTAACAGCAGTTAAAGAAGAATTTAGCCAAGTTAAAGTAGGAGATCCTCGTGAAGATGGTACACAGGTCGGACCAATTATCAGCAAAAAACAATTCGATCAAGTTCAAGACTATATTGATAAAGGCGTAAATGAAGGTGCTGAATTATTCTACGGTGGCCCTGGTAAACCAGAAGGCCTTGATAAAGGTTATTTCGCACGTCCAACTATTTTCATCAATGTGGATAACCATATGACAATTGCTCAAGAAGAAATCTTCGGTCCAGTTATGTCAGTGATCACTTATAATGATTTAGATGAAGCAATTGAAATTGCTAATGATACTAAATATGGTCTTGCTGGCTACGTTATTGGTAAAGATCAAGAGACTTTACGTAAAGTAGCACGTTCAGTTGAGGCAGGAACTATTGAAATCAATGAAGCTGGCAGAAAACCTGACTTACCATTCGGAGGTTATAAACAATCAGGTTTAGGTCGTGAATGGGGCGACTATGGTATAGAAGAATTCTTAGAAGTTAAATCAATTGCTGGTTATTTTAAATAATTGAACAAATTAATTAAAACTTGCAATTAAACGATGCACGGAACTATATTAGTTCCGTGTTTTGTTTTTATTGTTATATTTTCTAAATTCATTTTGTAATTAAATTGAAAATTTGCTATAGTTATTCTAGTAATTAGAAGGTCATGACACATTTGAATATAAAATAAAGACGATAAGGCTTACTGAAATTCTTAAATTTTACTCGCACATCTTAAAATTTAAAAATTTCATTTAACGTCTAAATTTAATATTTATATGTCAAAGTCTCGCAATATAAAAAATAATGAAATGGGTGCAAGTCTATGCCTGAAAGAGAACGAACATCTCCTCAGTATGAATCTTTCCACGAATTATACAAAAACAACACTACTAAAGAGCTCACTCAAAAAGCCAAATCTTTAAAATTAACAAATTATAGTAAATTAAATAAGAAAGAGTTAGTTTTAGCTATCATGGAAGCTCAAATGGAGAAAGATGGCAATTACTACATGGAAGGTATCCTTGATGATATCCAACAGGATGGGTATGGTTTCCTTAGAACCGTTAACTATTCTAAAGGTGAAAAGGATATATATATTTCTGCAAGTCAAATCCGACGTTTTGAGATCAAACGTGGAGACAAAGTAACTGGTAAAGTACGTAAACCGAAAGATAATGAAAAATATTATGGGTTACTTCAAGTCGATTTTGTGAATGATCAAAATGCAGAAGAAGTTAAAAAACGCCCTCATTTCCAAGCGTTAACGCCACTCTATCCGGAAGAAAGAATTTTATTAGAAACGCTTCCGACTAATTATTCAACTCGAATTATGGATTTAGTGACGCCGATTGGTTTAGGGCAACGTGGTTTAATTGTAGCGCCACCTAAAGCAGGTAAAACAAGTTTATTAAAAGAGATTGCTAATGCGATTGCTACAAATAAACCTGAAGCTCAACTTTTTATTTTACTAGTAGGTGAACGACCTGAAGAGGTAACTGATATTGAACGTTCAGTTGAATCTGCGGAAGTAGTGCACTCCACTTTTGATGAGCCGCCAGAACATCATGTCAAAGTAGCAGAATTATTATTAGAACGTGCTAAAAGATTAGTTGAAATAGGTGAAGATGTTATCATCTTAATGGATTCTATTACACGTTTAGCACGTGCTTATAACCTTGTAATCCCACCGAGTGGACGTACGCTATCTGGTGGTTTAGACCCTGCTTCACTGCATAAACCTAAAGCATTTTTCGGTGCAGCAAGGAACATTGAAGCAGGTGGTAGTTTAACCATATTAGCTACTGCACTTGTTGAAACTGGTTCAAGAATGGATGATATGATTTACGAGGAATTTAAAGGTACAGGTAACATGGAATTACATCTTGATCGTAAATTATCAGAACGCCGTATCTTCCCAGCAATTGACATTGGTCGTAGTTCAACACGTAAAGAAGAATTACTTATCTCGAAAGCTGAACTTGACTCATTATGGCAATTACGTAACTTGTTCACAGACTCTACAGACTTTACTGAACGTTTTATTCGCAAGTTAAAACGCTCTAAAAATAATAAAGACTTCTTTTCACAATTACAAAAGTCAGCAGAAGAAAGTACAAAGACAGGTAAACCAATTATCTAAGTTATCTTTGATAAAGGGTTGCGTTTTGATTTGATAACTATTATAATTACACAGTATTGGGTAAAAAACTCACAAATAACTCTGTTCCAGATGGTTCAGGGCAAAGGAGCTGAAAGAAATGAAACAAGGAATTCATCCTGAATACCACAAAGTTATCTTTTTAGATACTACTACAAACTTTAAATTCTTAAGTGGTTCTACTAAAACATCTTCAGAAACTATGGAATGGGAAGATGGAAATGAATACCCAGTTATTCGTTTAGACGTATCATCTGATTCACATCCATTCTATACTGGCCGTCAAAAATTCGCCGCTGCGGATGGTCGTGTGGAACGCTTCAACAAAAAGTTTGGTTTCAAATCAAACAACAACTAAATTTGAATTTCAACTGTCTACGTATCCATATAGGGAATGTAGACAGTTTTTTTATTTTTTAACCCTTTATTATGTGAGTAGATTTTGTTTTTACTCAATTTGTTTGTAAAATGAGAGTATCGTCGTTTAATTTAGAATAATACTTTGAAAATGCATTTAACTACTCATAAAATATGATATAATTAAGCGATTATGTTTTGAAAAAAGGTGGAACTCTCAATGTATGAAACGTACCATTCCGGATGGATTGAAACAATTACTGGAAGTATGTTTAGTGGTAAATCAGAAGAGTTGATTCGTCGTTTAAGACGAGGGATTTACGCGAAACAGAAAGTCATTGTTTTTAAGCCAGCTATTGATGATCGTTACCATAAAGAAAAGGTCGTCTCACACGATGGTAATGAAATTGAAGCGATAAATATTTCTACGTCAAGAGAAATTTTAAACCAAGATTTAGACGATGTAGACGTTATCGGAATAGATGAAGTGCAGTTTTTTGATGGTGAAATAGTAAATATTGTAGAACAACTGGCTAAAAATGGTCACAGAGTTGTTGTTGCAGGTTTAGATATGGATTTTAGGGGAGAACCTTTTGAACCTATGCCAAAATTATTAGCTGTTAGTGAACAAGTGACTAAATTACAGGCAGTTTGTGCTGTTTGTGGGTCACCTTCTAGCCGTACACAAAGATTAATCAATGGAGAACCAGCTAAAATAGATGACCCAATTATATTAGTTGGTGCGAATGAAAGTTACGAACCACGTTGTAGAGCACATCATATTGTGGCTCCAAGTGAAAATGAGAAGGAGGAAATGTAGTGTTTGATCAATTAGATATAGTAGAGGAACGATATGAACAATTAAATGAGATGTTAAGTGACCCTGATGTCGTGAATGATTCAGATAAACTTAGAAAATATTCAAAAGAACAAGCTGATTTACAAAAAACTGTTGAAGTTTATCGTAGTTATAAATCTAAAAAAGAAGAACTTGAAGATATTGAAGAAATGTTAAAAGAAACTTCAGATAAAGAAGAAGTGGATATGCTTAAAGAAGAGAGTGCGTCTTTAAAAGCTGAATTACCTGAAATGGAAGAAGAACTTAAAATCTTATTAATTCCTAAAGACCCAAATGATGAAAAAGACGTTATCGTTGAAATCCGAGCAGCTGCAGGTGGTGACGAAGCGGCCATATTTGCTGGGGACTTGATGAGAATGTATTCTAAATATGCCGAAGCATATGGTTTTAAAACTGAAATTGTTGAAGCTTCTGAAAGTGACCATGGTGGTTATAAGGAAATTAGTTTTTCAGTATCAGGTAGTGGAGCCTATAGTAAATTAAAATTTGAAAACGGTGCTCACCGAGTTCAACGTGTACCAGAAACTGAATCAGGTGGTCGTATACATACTTCTACGGCAACAGTAGCTGTATTGCCAGAAGTAGAAGATGTTGAGATTGAAATTCGTAACGAAGATCTAAAAATTGACACGTATCGTTCAAGTGGTGCGGGTGGTCAGCACGTTAACACAACTGACTCAGCAGTACGTATTACCCACTTACCTACTGGTGTTATTGCAACGTCATCAGAAAAATCACAAATTCAAAACCGTGAGAAAGCGATGAAAGTCTTAAAAGCACGTTTATACGATATGAAGTTACAAGAAGAACAACAAAAATATGCGTCACAAAGAAAATCTGCTGTAGGTACAGGTGACCGTTCAGAACGTGTCAGAACATATAACTATCCACAAAGTCGTGTGACTGATCATAGAATTGGCTTAACGCTACAGAAACTTGGTCAGATTATGGAAGGTAATTTAGATGAAATCATAGACGCACTTACTCTATCTGAACAAACTGAGAAATTGAAAGAACTTAATAATGGTGAACTATAAAGATAAACTTCAAGAGGCTATTCAATTAACATTAGATAAAGGGTATGAGCAGACTAGGGCAGAATGGCTACTGTTGGACCTTTTTAAATGGTCACGAACAGACTATCTTATCCATCGTGAAGAACAGATGTCACAAGCTGATTTAGCAAAATTTGACCTAGCTCTACATAGAATGTTGAGCGGTGAACCTATTCAATATATCGTAGGCTTTCAATCTTTTTACGGCTATACCTTCGAGGTAGATAATAATTGTCTAATCCCTCGTCCTGAAACTGAAGAAGTGATGCTTCATTTTCTAAATCAATGTCATCATCAAGATACAGTTGCCGATATTGGTACAGGAAGCGGTGCGATTGCTATTACACTTAAGTTGCTTAAGCCAGATTTAAACGTTCTCGCTACAGATTTATATGAAGATACACTGAATGTTGCACGCAATAATGCAACATTACATCAGCAAGAAATTCAATTTCTTCAAGGAGACGCATTGAAACCTCTAATTGATAATAATATTAAAGTTGACGGATTAATTTCTAATCCACCTTATATTGATGAATGTGAAGCAAGAGATATGGATGATACTGTACTTAAATATGAGCCTCACCATGCTCTGTTTGCTGAAAATGAAGGCTACGCCATTTATGAGGGTATTTTAAAAGATTTACCACAAGTAATGAAAGAGCAAGGGCATGTCGTGTTTGAAATTGGATATAATCAAGGCAACCAACTAAAAGCATTAATTAATTCTATGTATCCTGACAAGTTAGTTAAAGTTATTAGAGATATTAATGGTAATGAACGCATCGTGTCATTCAAATGGTAAAGAATTCATGAGATTATAATGCGTTTTTTTGTGAAATTAAATGTATCTTTAAATGCGGATAAAGTTTTAAACAAAATTAAAAATGAATGGGTGGAACTTCAACTTCAACAATAATGAACTGAATTGAGTTCCACTCTTTTTAAATTCATAATATAGATAAGAAAGAGGTGAAAATGGTGAATACTCAAATATGGGATCTTAGAAAATATGAAGAGGATGTAGTTAAATATCCTAAGTTAAACGAGATTAAAGAGACATTATTGAATGGTGGATTAGTAGCGATTCCAACAGAGACAGTTTATGGGCTTGGTGCGAACGCAAGAAATGAACATGCGGTAAGAAAAATATATGAAGCTAAAGGACGTCCTTCTGATAATCCTTTAATCGTTCATATACATCAAAGGGAGCAACTTGAAGAGTTTGTAGATGGAATTGATGAACGTGTTTCAAAATTAATGGATGCCTTTTGGCCTGGACCAATTTCATTTATTTTACCTCTTAAAACAGGTTATTTATGTGAAAAAGTTACAGGCGGATTAAACTCTATTGCAGTTCGTATGCCAAGTCATAAAATAGGGCGGGCGTTACTTCAATATATTGACGAACCTATAGCTGCACCAAGTGCCAATTTAAGTGGTAGACCTTCACCTACAAAGTTTGATCATGTTTTTCAGGATTTAAACGGAAAAGTGGACGGAATTGTTAATGGAGATCAAAGTGAAGAAGGTCTTGAGAGTACAGTGTTAGATTGTACTCAATATCCTTTTAGAATAGCACGCCCAGGTTCTATAACCACTTCAATGATAGAACAAGTTTTACCGGGGAGTATTCAAAAGGCTAATTATTTTGAAAAGGACAAACCTATTGCTCCTGGGATGAAATATAAACATTATTCGCCAGATACGCCACTAACAATTGTTGAAAATTTAACTCACAAAATTGATAATAATGAAAAATGGAATGATGTAGTATTTATTTTTCCTATTAGTATGAAATATTTATTGCCTGAGAATGCTCAATTTATTCCACTATGTGATGATGAGCAAGATATTAAAGGGGCAAACCATAATTTATATAGTGTATTGCACTCTATAGATAGCTCTAATGATATTAAACACGCTTATATTTATAGTTTTGAAAAAAAGGATCAGTCTGAAGCGATTATGAATAGAATGTTGAAAGCAGCAGGTAATGAAGTGATAGAAGGTGACGAATTATGAAATTAATATTTGTTTGTACAGGTAATACGTGTAGAAGTCCGTTAGCTGAAAGTATTGCTAAGAAATTGATGCCAAACGATGACATTCAATCACGTGGTTTATTTGCTATGGAAGGACAAAAAATCTCTAAAGAATCATTACAATTGATTCATAGTCATCATCTACCTAAGCCTTCAAATGCTCAACAATTTACTTTGGAAGATTTAGAAGCAGATTTAATTCTCACAATGTCTCCTTCACATAAAGATTTAATTAAGTCTCAATACGGTCAATATTCAAATGTGTACACGATAAATGAGTATGCAGGTATTGAGGGGCATATAGAAGACCCATTTGGATGTTCTTTTGAAGTATATGAAAAAACTTTTCAAAATATCTACGATTTATTGAAAAAAATTGAAATGAATCGATAACAGAGTAAATTATATATAATTAGTATATGTTAAGCTTTAAATAAGTTATAATAAAGGGGTATAGCAAGTTTGCTATGTTCCTTTTTATTATATTCAAGGGGGTGGGTTTCATTGCGTGATTTACAAAAGCTACTTATTGAATTAAAAGATATGTCATTCTTTAAGAAAGGCGAATTGTGTATTGTCGGTTGTTCAACATCTGAGGTCATTGGCGAACGAATTGGTTCAGTTGGATCATTAGAGATAGCTAAAGAGATTTTTGATGCTTTGAAACAAATTGAAGAGGATACAGGTGTGTCATTTGTCTTTCAAGGATGTGAACATATTAATAGAGCAATCACGATTGAAAGAGCAGATTTTAACTCACTGTCTATGGAAGAGGTAAATGTAGTTCCAGATGTACATGCAGGTGGTAGTTTATCAACGTATGCCTACCAACATATGGATGATCCAATGGTTGTAGAACATATCAGTGTACCTAAAGGTATTGACATTGGCCAAACATTAATTGGTATGCATATCAAGCATGTATGTGTTCCAGTCAGAACAAGCGTTAAACAAGTTGGAGAAGCTATCGTTACCATAGCGACATCACGACCTAAGAAAATTGGTGGCGAACGTGCTAAATATCAATAATTTAATGAAAGAAGGGGAATTATTTATGTCTTACATTGAAAAACAGGATAAAGTGATTTTTGAAGCAATTCAAAAGGAGTATGACCGTCAAAATAGTAATATCGAATTAATTGCATCTGAGAATTTTGTGTCTGAAGCTGTTATGGAAGCTCAAGGTTCAGTATTGACTAATAAGTATGCCGAAGGTTATCCAGGCCGTCGTTATTATGGTGGTTGTGAATATGTTGATGTTTCTGAAACAGTAGCAATTGATCGTGCTAAAGCACTTTTTGGCGCTGAACATGTTAATGTACAACCTCACTCTGGTTCACAAGCCAACATGGCTGTTTATTTAGTTGCTCTTGAGATGGGAGATACTGTTCTAGGTATGAACTTAAGTCATGGGGGACATTTAACTCATGGATCTCCAGTTAATTTTAGTGGTAAGTTTTATAATTTCGTTGAATACGGAGTTGATAAAGAAACGGAATTAATTAACTATGATGAAGTACGTAAACTTGCACTAGAACATAAACCTAAATTAATTGTAGCGGGTGCCTCTGCTTATTCTAGAACTATTGATTTTAAAAAGTTCAAAGAAATTGCAGATGAAGTAGGTGCTAAATTAATGGTGGATATGGCTCACATTGCTGGATTAGTTGCAGCTGGTTTACATCCAAATCCTGTTGAATATGCTGATTTTGTCACTACTACTACACATAAAACTTTACGTGGCCCTCGTGGAGGCATGATTTTATGTAAAGAAGAATATAAAAAAGAAATTGATAAGACAATTTTCCCTGGAATTCAAGGTGGCCCACTAGAACACGTAATTGCAGCGAAAGCAGTAGCATTTGGAGAAGCATTACACAGTGACTTCAAATCATATCAACAACAAGTGATTAAAAATGCTCAAGTTTTAGCTCAAACATTAATTGATGAAGGATTCAGAGTGGTTTCAGGTGGTACTGATAATCATTTAGTTGCAGTTGATGTTAAAGGTTCTATTGAGATTACTGGTAAAGTCGCTGAAGAGACTCTTGATAAAGTAGGTATTACTTGTAATAAAAACACAATTCCTTTCGATCAAGAAAAACCATTCGTTACAAGTGGAATTAGATTAGGCACACCAGCTGCAACTACACGTGGATTCGATGAATCAGCATTCGAGGAAGTGGCAAAAATTATTAGCTTAGCTTTAAAACATACTGACGATGAAGCTAAACTTAATGAAGCTAAAGAAAGAGTGCACGCCTTTACTTCAAAATATCCATTATATGAATAATAGAGAAAAACATTGGAGGAAATTATAAATGAGTAAAGTACATGTTTTCGATCATCCTTTAATACAGCATAAACTAAGTTATATTAGAGATGCTCATACCGGTACAAAAGAGTTTAGAGAACTAGTTGATGAAGTAGGTATGTTAATGGCTTATGAGGTGACTAGAGATTTAGAATTACAAGATGTTGAAATTCAAACACCTGTAACTAAAATGACAGCTAAACGACTAGCGGGTAAAAAATTAGCTATAGTGCCAATTTTAAGGGCAGGATTAGGAATGACTGATGGTGTTTTAAGTTTAGTTCCTTCAGCAAGAGTAGGCCATATTGGCTTATATAGAGATCCAGAAACACTTAAAGCAGTAGAGTACTTTGCTAAA
Source organism: Staphylococcus capitis subsp. capitis (assembly GCF_040739495.1). Taxonomy (NCBI): domain Bacteria; kingdom Bacillati; phylum Bacillota; class Bacilli; order Caryophanales; family Staphylococcaceae; genus Staphylococcus; species Staphylococcus capitis. Next base: position 775,259 of record NZ_CP145263.1, read on the forward strand.
CTACCTCAAGATATCGATGAAAGACAAATTATCGTTGTAGACCCTATGTTAGCGACTGGTGCTTCAGCAATAGAAGCCATTTCATCACTGAAAAATCGTGGTGCGAAAAATATTCGTTTTATGTGCTTAATTGCTGCGCCAGAAGGTGTGGAAAAGATGCAAGAAGCTCACCCAGACGTAGATATTTATATCGCGACACTTGATGAAAAATTAAATGACAAAGCTTACATCACACCTGGATTAGGGGATGCTGGTGACAGATTATTTGGCACTAAATAATAGATTCGGAGATAGATAGTTTGATGAAAAAAATTATGACCATCTTCGGGACAAGACCTGAAGCTATTAAAATGGCACCACTCGTAAAAGCATTAGAAAAAGATGCTGAATTAGAACCCGTCGTTGTTGTTACAGCTCAACACAGGGAAATGCTTGATTCAGTATTAAATACATTTGATATAACACCTTGTCATGATTTGAATATTATGAAATCTGGGCAGACTTTGCCTGATATTACATCAAAATCGATGGTTCTTTTAGAAGAAGTAATTAAAAAAGAATCACCAGATATGGTACTAGTACATGGTGATACAGTTACTACGTTTTCTGGGTCACTAGCAGCTTTTTATAATCAATTACCTATTGGTCATGTTGAAGCTGGGTTAAGAAGTTATGATAAGTATTCTCCTTTTCCTGAGGAGATGAATAGACAAATGGTTGGGGTAATGGCAGACTTGCATTTTGCCCCAACTTTTAATGCAGCTAAGAATTTGCTTGATGAAGGCAAATCATCTAACAATGTGGTAATAACTGGTAATACAGCGATTGATGCTATGAACTATACAATTAATGATAATTATACTTCTCAAATCATCGATAAACATCGTAACAAGAAATTTATTTTATTAACTGCTCATAGAAGGGAAAATATAGGTCAACCTATGATTAACGTGTTTAAGGCAGTTAGAAAATTAATTGATCAGTATGAAGATTTAGCATTAGTATATCCAGTTCACATGAATCCGAGAGTTAGAGAACTCGCTGAAGCGTATTTAGGTCACCATGATCGTATAGAGTTAATTGAACCTTTAGATGTGATAGACTTTCATAATTTTGCTAAGCACGCTTACCTAATTATGACTGATTCTGGAGGAATACAAGAAGAAGCTCCATCTCTACATAAACCTGTACTCGTATTGAGAGATAGTACAGAGAGACCTGAAGGGGTAGAAGCAGGTACTTTAAGGGTTATTGGTACTAATGAGGACTCTGTTTATGAGGAAACTAAGCGTCTTTTAGACGATAAACAGCTTTATAAACATATGAGTGAAACAAACAATCCCTATGGAGATGGGAATGCAAGTAATAGGATAGTAAATCATATTAAATATTATTTTGGATTAATTAGTGATAAACCCAATCATTTTGAAAAATAAAAAGTTTGTTACGTTACTTTTTTGTGAATATTTTGTGACAAAAATGCCGTAAATTTTAACAAGACTTTGAATAGAATTGACACCATACAATAGGCTATATTATCATTTAGATTGTATGAGTGGAACGGTTTACATGATTGGTATAAGACACTCGGAGGCATATAGATGAGTCGTTTCTACATCATTTTTAAACAATATATCCAATATTATCTTTATCTCTTAATAGTATTAGGAATATTGTATCTAATTATACCCCGACCTTTTATTTTAGGATTAATGATAGGAACATGTGGTTCTTTGGTTAATACATACATCTTTGAAAGTTATTTAGCAAAGGCACAACAACAAGATGCTATACATATTTCAACGGGCAATATATGGAGATATCTTGTAGCAATCATTGCGTGTTTGTTATGGTTTTTCTTCAAAGACCACATCAATATCATAGGTGTATTAATTGGTTTAATGATTTCTTATATTGTAATCATATTGCGCCCTCTACTTAAAAGGGAGTAAAAATTAAATAAGAAAGAGGTGAGTTTATGGATCACAAATCCCCACTCGTCAGTTGGAACGTGTTTGGATTCGATATTGTCTTTAACATGGCAAGTGTTATGATGGTGCTCATTACGGCGATTTTAGTTTTTATCATAGCTTTAATATGCACGCGTAATCTTAAAAAACGACCAACTGGAAAGCAAAACTTCATTGAATGGGTATTTGATTTTGTAAGAGGCATCATAGAGAGTAACATGGCTTGGAAAAAAGGTGGAAACTTTCACTTCTTAGCAGTGACATTAATTTTGTTCATCTTTGTAGCCAATATGCTTGGTTTACCGTTTGCTATTGTTACTAAAGATCACTATCTATGGTGGAAATCACCGACAGCTGACGCAACGGTAACTCTTACGTTATCTACAACTATGATTCTACTAACGCATTATTACGGTATTAAAATGCGTGGGCCTAAAGCATATGCAGCCGGATACTTTAAACCTTTCTGGCCACTTGCAATCATTAATGTATTTGAGGAGTTTACATCTACATTAACTTTAGGTTTACGACTATACGGTAATATCTTTGCTGGTGAATTATTACTTGGTTTACTAGCAAGTTTACTTTTCCAACAACCAGCATGGGGTTGGATTATAAGTATTCCAGGATTAATCGTTTGGCAAGCGTTCTCAATATTCGTTGGTTCAATCCAAGCGTATATCTTCATCATGCTTTCAATGGTTTATATGTCACATAAAGTGGCAGATGGACACTAAATTAATTTAATAATTATATACAATTCTTAGGAGGAAAATTTATTATGAATTTAATCGCAGCGGCAATCGCAATTGGTTTATCAGCATTAGGTGCAGGTATCGGTAACGGTCTTATCGTATCTAGAACAGTTGAAGGTGTAGCACGTCAACCAGAAGCACGTGGTCAATTAATGGGTATTATGTTCATTGGTGTTGGTTTAGTTGAGGCTTTACCTATCATTGGTGTTGTAATTGCGTTCATGACATTTGCTGGATAAGACATATTAAGGCGAGGCCTGTACAAGGCTATCGCCGTTCGTTTTGTTTTTTATAGCTTAGTGATTATATCTACGAAAGGAGTGTCATGAGCCCGTGACTGCAACAGCTAATATGTTCGTTTTAGGTGCAGGAGTCGAATGGGGAACAACAATTGTTACACTTGCCACATTCGTAATTCTTCTTGCGCTATTGAAGAAATTTGCTTGGGGTCCATTAAAAGAAGTAATGGACAAACGTGAGCGAGACATCAATAAATATATTGATGATGCTGAACAAGCTAAAATTAACGCTCAAAAACTTGAAGAAGAAAACAGAAAGACACTTAAAGAAACTCAAGATGAAGTTCAAAGAATCTTAGACGATGCTAAGATTCAAGCACGTAAGCAACATGAAGAAATTATTCATGAAGCTAATGTAAGAGCTAACGGCATGATTGAGACTGCTCAAAGTGAAATTAACAGTGAAAAAGAACGTGCACTTGCTGATATTAATAATCAAGTATCTGAACTATCAGTATTAATCGCATCTAAAGTTCTTAGAAAAGAAATTTCAGAGCAAGATCAAAAAGATTTAGTTGAAAAGTATTTAAAAGAGGCAGGGGATAAATAATGGTAAAGGTAGCAAATAAATATGCCAAAGCATTATTTGATGTCTCTAATGATACAAATCAATTAGATGTAGTTTATGAAGATTTAGAAACAATCAGCCATTCATCTTTCGACTATATTAAAAGTTTAAAAGCAATTGATAGTAATCCTTCATTAACAGCAGATGAGCGTAAATCATTCGTTAATGAAGTATATAGTGGTGCAAATCAATACGTCGTTAATACGCTAAAAGTTTTAGCTGATAATCGTCATTTATCATTAATTGAAGATGTATTTAGAGCTTTTCAAAGTTTATATAATGCGCATCATAACCAAGACTTTGCAATTGTAGAATCTACTTATGAATTAAATGAAGATGAATTAGCAAGAATAGAACAATTGATTAAAGATCAAACACATTTATCTAGAGTAATTGTTAGCACTAAAATCAATCCAAATTTAATTGGTGGATTTAGAGTTAAGGTCGGCACAACTGTTATGGATGGTAGCGTTAAGAATGACCTTGTTCAATTACAAAGAAAATTTGAAAGAGCTAATTAATATTTAAAGAGGAGTGACATAGATGGCCATCAAAGCTGAAGAAATCAGTGCATTACTACGCTCACAGATTGAAAATTATGAGTCTGAAATGTCCGTAACTGATGTTGGTACTGTACTTCAAATTGGTGACGGTATCGCATTAATTCACGGATTAAACGACGTTATGGCTGGTGAGCTAGTAGAATTCCACAACGGCGTATTAGGTTTAGCACAAAACCTTGAAGAATCAAATGTTGGTGTGGTTATTTTAGGACCATACAACGATATTAGTGAAGGTGACGAAGTTAAACGTACAGGCCGTATTATGGAAGTACCAGTTGGAGACGAATTAATTGGAAGAGTCGTTAATCCACTTGGTCAACCTATTGATGGACAAGGTCCTATCAATGCAACTAAAACACGTCCAGTTGAGAAAAAAGCAACTGGTGTTATGGATCGTAAATCAGTTGATGAACCATTACAAACAGGTATCAAAGCAATTGACGCTTTAGTACCAATTGGTCGTGGTCAACGTGAGTTAATCATTGGTGACCGTCAAACTGGTAAAACAACTGTTGCTATCGATTCAATCTTGAACCAAAAAGATCAAGATACAATTTGTATTTACGTAGCTATTGGGCAAAAAGATTCAACAGTACGTGCAAATGTTGAGAAATTAAGACAAGCAGGCGCTTTAGATTACACAATCGTTGTTTCTGCTTCTGCAGCTGATCCAGCACCATTACTTTATATCGCACCATATTCAGGTGTAACTATGGGTGAAGAATTCATGTTTAATGGTAAACATGTTCTTATCGTATATGATGATTTAACTAAACAAGCAGCAGCTTATCGTGAATTATCATTATTATTACGTAGACCACCAGGTCGTGAAGCTTACCCAGGTGACGTTTTCTACTTACATAGTAGATTATTAGAAAGAGCAGCGAAGCTTAATGATGAATTGGGTGGCGGTTCAATCACTGCTTTACCTATTATTGAAACGCAAGCTGGTGACATTTCAGCTTATGTCCCAACAAACGTTATTTCAATTACTGATGGACAAATTTTCTTACAATCAGATTTATTCTTCTCTGGTGTAAGACCAGCTATTAATGCTGGACAATCAGTATCTCGTGTAGGTGGTTCTGCTCAAATTAAAGCTATGAAGAAAGAAGCCGGTACGCTACGTTTAGACTTAGCTTCTTATCGTGAGTTAGAATCATTCGCACAATTCGGTTCTGATTTAGATGAATTTACTGCTCAAAAATTAGAACGTGGTAAACGTACTGTTGAAGTATTAAAACAAGACCAAAACCACCCCCTACCAGTTGAATATCAAGTTTTAACAATTTATGCATTAACTAAAGGTTATTTAGATGATATTCCAGTAGAAGATATTACTCGATTTGAAGACGAATTAAACCACTGGGCAGATGCAAATGCAACTGACTTATTAAATGAAATCAGAGAAACTGGTGCATTACCAGATGCTGATAAATTTGATTCTGCTATTACAGAATTCAAAAAAGGTTTTAGTAAATCAGAACAATAATTCTTAATTGAAAAATTGTAACTGCAGATATGAGAGTACATTTTCAACGTTAATACTCTAATTAAAAAAGGTGGTGAGATAATGGGCTCTCTAAAAGAGATTGATAATCGAATAAAATCGACTAAAAAGATGAAGCAAATCACTAAGGCGATGAACATGGTTTCTAGTTCTAAATTGCGTAGAGCAGAAAAGAATACGAAGCAGTTCAGACCTTATATGGAAAAAATGCAAGATGCTATTACTGCAGTAGCAGGTGCTAATAGTTCTTCTAACCATCCTATGCTTAAAGCTAGAGATGTAAAACGTAGTGGTTATTTAATCATTACTAGTGATAAAGGACTTGCAGGTGCTTATAGTACAAATGTATTAAAACGTTTAGTGAATGATATTAAAGCGAAACATAATGACAGTAGTGAATACAGTATTATTGTTTTAGGTCAACAAGGTGTTGATTTCTTTAACAATAGAGGTTATGAAATCGAAAGTTCTTTAGTTGACCTTCCGGATCAACCTTCGTTTAAATCAGTTCAAGCGATTGCTAAGCACGCAATTGATTTATATAGCGAAGAAAATATTGATGAATTAACAATTTATTATAGTCACTATGTTAGTGTTCTTGAAAATAAACCAACAACTAAGCAAGTATTACCATTATCTCAAGAAGATTCTAGCCAAGGTCATGGTCAAATGTCATCTTACGAATTTGAACCTGATAAAGAATCTATTTTAAGTGTTATTCTACCGCAGTATGTCGAAAGCTTAATCTATGGAACTATTTTAGATGCTAAAGCAAGTGAACATGCTTCACGTATGACTGCAATGAAAAATGCTTCTGATAATGCGACTGAACTTATTGATGATTTATCATTAGAATATAATAGAGCGAGACAAGCAGCGATCACTCAACAAATCACTGAAATTGTTGGTGGTTCAGCAGCTCTTGAATAATATTAAAAGGAGGAAATCAACATGGGAATTGGCCGTGTAACTCAAGTTATGGGTCCAGTAATCGATGTTCGTTTTGAACATAATGAAGTTCCTGATATTAACAATGCCTTACACATCGAAGTTCCTAAAGAAGATAGCACACTTCATTTAACTTTAGAAGTTGCACTTCAATTAGGTGACGATGTAGTACGTACAATCGCAATGGACTCAACTGACGGCGTTCAAAGAGGTATGGAAGTTAAAGATACAGGTAAAGATATTAGCGTACCTGTTGGTGATGCAACTTTAGGAAGAGTATTTAACGTATTAGGAGAAACAATCGATTTAGATGAAAAGATTGATGATTCAGTACGTCGTGATCCTATTCATAGACAGGCACCTGGCTTCGATGAATTATCTACTAAAGTAGAAATCTTAGAAACAGGTATCAAAGTAGTAGACTTATTAGCACCTTACATTAAAGGTGGTAAAATTGGATTATTCGGTGGTGCCGGTGTTGGTAAGACAGTTTTAATCCAAGAACTTATCAATAATATCGCTCAAGAGCATGGTGGTATTTCAGTATTCGCCGGTGTTGGTGAACGTACACGTGAAGGTAACGACCTTTACTATGAAATGAGCGATAGTGGTGTAATTAAGAAAACAGCGATGGTATTCGGTCAGATGAACGAGCCACCTGGTGCTCGTATGCGTGTTGCATTATCAGGTTTAACAATGGCAGAATATTTCCGTGATGAAGAAGGCCAAGACGTATTATTATTCATTGATAATATCTTCAGATTCACACAAGCTGGTTCTGAAGTTTCAGCATTACTTGGACGTATGCCTTCAGCCGTTGGTTATCAACCAACACTTGCTACTGAAATGGGTCAATTACAAGAACGTATTAGTTCAACTAATAAAGGTTCTGTTACTTCAATTCAAGCTGTATTCGTTCCAGCCGATGACTATACAGACCCTGCGCCAGCAACTACATTCGCTCACTTAGATGCGACAACTAACTTAGAGCGTAAATTAACTGAAATGGGTATTTATCCTGCGGTTGATCCATTAGCTTCTACTTCTAGAGCGTTAGAACCATCAATCGTTGGTCAAGACCATTACGATGTAGCTCGTGAAGTTCAGTCTACTTTACAAAAATACAGAGAATTACAAGATATTATTGCAATTCTTGGTATGGATGAGTTATCAGATGAAGATAAACAAACTGTAGAACGTGCTCGTAGAATTCAATTCTTCTTATCACAAAACTTCCACGTAGCTGAGCAATTCACTGGTCAAAAAGGTTCTTATGTACCAGTTAAAACAACAGTATCAGATTTCAGAGATATCTTAGATGGTAAATACGATCATATTCCTGAAGATGCTTTCCGTTTAGTAGGTAGTATGCAAGACGTAATTGAAAAAGCCAAAGATATGGGTGTTGAAGTCTAATAATTAGGAGGTATGGATAATGAATACATTAAGCCTAAATATTGTCACTCCTAATGGTTCTGTCTACGAACGAGAAGATGTAGAACTAGCTGTATTACAAACAACAGCTGGTGAAATGGGTATCATGAGTGGACACATTCCAACAGTTGCCGCATTAAAGACTGGCTATGTTAAAGTTAACTTTCATAATGGTAACGAATATATAGCAGTTAGTGATGGTTTTGTTGAAGTTAGACAACATAAATTATCAATTATCGTCCAAACAGCAGAAACTGCTAGCGAAATCGATGTTGAGAGAGCTAAATTGGCTAAGTCGAGAGCAGAATCACATTTAGAAGAAGATGATGATAACAGTGACATTAATAGAGCCAAAAGAGCGTTAGAACGAGCTAATAACCGTTTACGTGTGGCTGAATTAAAATAACTAAAAAGGTTCGAGGCGTTATATACGCTTCGAACCTTTTTTTATTAAATATTTTAATTTCACAATCGGAATTATTAAAGTATCTTTATCAAGTTATTTCGTGTACAATGTTATACAGTAATCTTACGAAGGAGTAGAACATGGATTATCTTGGTCAATTTGCAATTGTACACCTTATCTTACATGTAATATGTATCTGTATAGCCTATTGGGCTCTAAACTCTGTTAGATTAGATCAATTTTTTAAAAAAGGTTATGCACTACAAGTGCAAATTTGTATGATATTTGTAGCTATTTTAATAGGTACATCGGTAAGTAATTTTATTGTCGATTTATTACAATATTCAACTCAAGTTAAGTATTTATTAAAGTAATTCAAAAACTGTTATTTATATCTAAAACTGGATATAATTATAAAATGAATATTAACTTATTAATCAGGGAAATGAATAAGTAATAGGAGTTATAAGTGGAGGATTTAAGATGGATAAAATAGTAATAAATGGTGGAAACCGATTAACAGGTGAAGTTAAAGTTGAAGGTGCAAAAAATGCTGTATTACCAGTATTAACAGCTTCTTTATTAGCTTCAGAGGGGCAAAGTAAACTTGTTAACGTTCCAGCTTTAAGTGATGTAGAGACGATAAATAATGTTTTATCAACACTTAATGCAGATGTTTCATATAATAAAGAAGAAAATGCAGTTAAAGTTGATGCTACTCAAAATTTGAATGAAGAGGCTCCATATGAATATGTGAGTAAAATGAGAGCGAGTATTTTAGTAATGGGGCCATTACTTGCTAGACTCGGACATGCAATTGTAGCGTTACCTGGTGGTTGTGCAATTGGTAGTAGACCGATTGAACAACATATCAAAGGATTTGAAGCACTAGGTGCCGAAATTCATTTAGAAAATGGTAATATTTATGCTAATGCTAAAAATGGATTAAAAGGTACTCAAATTCATTTAGATTTTCCAAGTGTAGGAGCAACACAAAACATTATCATGGCAGCTTCACTTGCATCAGGAAAATCAATTATTGAAAATGCTGCTAAAGAACCAGAAATTGTAGATTTAGCCAACTATATTAATGAAATGGGCGGTAAAATTACTGGTGCTGGAACAGATACAATCACTATACACGGTGTTGATAAATTACATGGTGTAGAACATTCAATCATTCCAGATAGAATTGAAGCGGGAACATTATTAATCGCCGGTGCAATCACACGTGGAGATATCCTTGTTCGAGGTGCCATCAAAGAGCATATGGCAAGCTTAGTATATAAACTTGAAGAGATGGGGGTTAATTTAGACTTCAAAGAAGACGGTATTCAAGTTTCTGCTGAAGGTGACTTAAAGCCTGTTGATGTAAAAACATTACCACATCCAGGTTTCCCAACTGATATGCAATCACAAATGATGGCTTTATTACTTACAGCAAATGGGCATAAAGTTATTACTGAAACGGTCTTTGAAAATAGATTTATGCATGTAGCCGAGTTCAGAAGAATGAATGCAAATATTAATGTTGAAGGTAGAAGTGCTAAAATTGAAGGAAAAAGTCAATTACAAGGCGCACAAGTTAAAGCTACAGATTTAAGAGCTGCAGCAGCATTGATCTTAGCAGGTTTAGTTGCGGAGGGTACTACTCAAGTTACTGAACTTAAACATTTAGATCGAGGCTATGTAAATTTACATGGAAAATTAAAAGACCTTGGTGCAGATATCAAACGTATTAATGATTAAATCATTTTTAAACATCAAAGTTTACATTTCGGAGGTTTAATGTAATGGAAACAATTTTTGACTATAATCAAATTAAACAAATTATCCCTCATAGACAACCGTTCTTATTAATTGATAGAGTTGTTGAATATGAAGAAGGAAAACGTTGCGTGGGTTTAAAGCAAGTTTCTGGTAATGAACCATTTTTCCAAGGGCATTTTCCTGAATACGCAGTAATGCCAGGTGTATTAATAACTGAAGCACTAGCTCAAACTGGAGCCGTAGCGATGTTAAACAATGAAGAGAATAAAGGTAAAATAGCTTTATTCGCTGGTATTGATAAATGTCGTTTCAAAAAACAAGTGACACCTGGTGATACGTTAATGTTAGAAGTAGAAATTACTAAAATTAAAGGTCCAATCGGTAAAGGTAGTGCGAAAGCTACAGTCGATGGTCAACTTGCTTGTAGCTGTGAACTAACATTTGCTATTCAAGATGCTTAAACTATTCCTTATTATAAAAGGAGTGTATCAAGAACTAATTGAGATGAATTAGTTCCTTTTACACTCCTTTTTTTATTTATTTAATTTCTTTCAAATTTTTCTTCTTTTAGTTTAGGTTTAGATTGCATCATTCGATTAAAGGTCTTCTTAAGCTCTTCACCAGTTAAACCATCATCTACCAATTCCTCTAGTAAGCTTTCGGCATAGACTTGTCTTAAAGTATAAATATGACATTCCAAAACAACAGACATTGATTTTTTAAAATTAGCGACATTTTTAACCGTAGCATCAAATAAAGCTGGATCATTTGCAGGTCTAGTGATGACTACTCTAATATCTAATAATTGTTTATCATCCATATATGTTTTAAATGTTTCATAGTGCTCATTTGAAATAATAATCTCAAGTAACCAGCCTGTTCCACTACCTTCTTTATTTATAATAACGCCATCTTCGATTTCATATTCTGAAACGCCACCATTCTCATTTACAATTTGAAACCGAACAGCCTTAAATGTTTTCATTATTTCACATCCCAATTGTTTTTTAAATATACAATAAATTAAATTATAAGCAGTTATGAACTTAATTAATGATTATTTTCTTTAAATATATCAAAAACATACTACAAATAGCTATCATTTTAAGGGTATTTGTAATTTTGACCAAATTATAACCCGTCAATTATTATGTATTACAAGAAGGAGGTGACACATGTTAAACAAAATAGTAATAGTAGGAAGGTTGACTAAAGATGCTCAAATTTATGAGAAGGAGGATAGTAAGGTCGCAACATTTTGTGTAGCAACTGAAAGAAATTACAAAGATGAAAATAATGAAATATCAAGTGATTATTTATTGTGTAAAGCTTTCGGCAAAACAGCAACCAATATCGAAAAATATACTAGTCAAGGTACATTAGTAGGTATAACAGGACAAATGCGTTCAAGAAAATATGAAAAAGAAGGACAAAAGCATTTTGTAACCGAACTATATGTAGAAACAATTAAATTTATGTCTCCAAAAACTAAACATAATGAAATCCTCTCTCAAAATCAATACGATGAAGACACTTATCATTCAGACGACATTGAAATTATTAATATTTAAAAATTAATTCTCTCCCTAAACTCCATCCTATTTTTAATAAAAATTAAATTATCCTTTTCTTTCAATTATACTCAAGCGACCTACTTTGATCGGCCAATATTAAAGTAAGGTCGCTTTTAATATTTAAGTCATCAATCATTCAATCAACTTATAATTATCTGACAGATTTCAATTATATTACAAACTTGTTTAAGAATCGATACAATCTCAAAACTGTCATGACAGTTTTGAGTAGAAATTTAATTCCAATTATAATTAATATTCATTGTAATTCGAGTGTAAAAAAGAGCTTGTTTTTTTTATTTCACTGTAACCTACACTGTTTATACAGATGTTAGAGTAGTACTTGTAAATTAGTTAAGAAAACAAATCACTTTTAGGAGGATTTTTAATAATGAAAAAGACAATTATTGCATCATCATTAGCAGTAGGATTAGGCGTTGTAGCAGGTAATGCTGGACACGACGCACACGCAAGTGAAGCAACAAACGTTGATAAAGCAGAATTAGCTCAAAAAGCTCAATCAAATGACCAATCATTAAACGAAAGCCCTATCCAAAAAGGTGCTTATAACGTAAACTTTGATTACAATGGTTTCAATTATCACTTTGAATCAAATGGTACTCACTGGAGCTGGAACTATGCACAAAATGGTCAAGCTACTCCACAACAAGATGTAAGCAACCAAACTTCAGCTGACCAAGTAAGTTCACAACAACAAACTAGCCAAGCTCAACAAGCTCAACCAGAACAAACTTCTGCTCCACAAACTGAGCAAACTCAACAACCACAAGCTAAAGCAACTACTTCTTACAGTGCACCAACTAACAACACTGCAAGTAGTCAAGCTTCATCAAACCAAGCTTCAAGTGGTTCATCAGTAAACTTAAATTCACACTTAAAACAAATTGCTCAACGTGAATCAGGTGGCGACATCCACGCTATCAACCCTTCAACTGGCGCAGCTGGTAAATTCCAATTCTTACAATCAACTTGGGATTCAGTAGCTCCAGAACAATATAAAGGTCAATCTCCAGCTAACGCTCCAGAAAGCGTACAAGACGCTGCAGCAGTTAAATTATACAACACTGCAGGCGCTAGCCAATGGGTAACTGCATAATTTAAATATATGATTATTAACCATCTTCTCAATATGAGAAGATGGTTTTTTTATTTAGAAGCACATTTAATTGATTTAGTGAGAGTCGTTTGATAATGTAATTATTGAATTAAATAAATATTAACTACTAGGGGAGCCACAAGGCTGAGATGATATGATTCAGACCCTTATAACCTGATTTGGTTAGTACCAACGTAGGAAAGTAGTCTTTATCAAATAAGCATCGCTATGCCCAGATTTAGCTACTTTTCATTGTTGGAAAGTAGTTTTTTTATTATCCAAGGAGGCTTATTTAATGAAATTTTCACAAGAATTAAGGGAAGAAGCTCAACCAATTATTGAAAGAATTTACAATGATAACTTTATTCAAGAATTATTAGCTGGGACTTTACCTAAACAAGCAGTACGTCAATATTTAAGAGCGGATGCATCATATTTAAAAGAATTTACAAACTTATATGCCTTACTTATTCCAAAGGTTCACACTATGCAAGATGTAAAATTCTTAGTCGAACAGATTGAATTCATGTTAGATGGTGAAGTAGAGGCACATGAAGTACTGGCTGATTATATCAATGAATCTTATGAAGAAATTGTTAAAGAAAAAGTTTGGCCACCAAGTGGAGATCACTATATTAAGCATATGTATTATAATGCTTATGCTCATGAAAATGCAGCATACACTATAGCTGCAATGGCACCTTGTCCTTACGTATATGCAGTTATAGCTAAGCGTGCGATTAAAGATCCTAAATTAAATAAAGATTCAATTACCGCAAAGTGGTTTGATTTTTATAGTACTGAAATGGATCCACTTGTTGATGTTTTCGATCAATTGATGGATCGTTTAACGGAAGAATGTACTGATAAAGAAAAGCAAGAAATCAAAGAAAACTTCTTGCAAAGTACAGTACATGAGCGCCATTTCTTTAATATGGCTTATATCGATGAAAAATGGGATTTTGGAGGAGAAAACCATGAACAAGCCTAAAATAGCATTAACGATAGCTGGAACAGATCCCACTGGTGGCGCAGGGGTAATGGCTGATTTAAAATCTTTCCATTCATGTGGCGTATACGGTATGGCAGCAATCACTAGCATTGTCGCTCAAAATACTCTAGGTGTTCAGAGCATTCATAATTTGGAAACAAGTTGGGTACAAGAGCAACTTGATAGTGTTTTTGATGATGAATTACCACATGCTATAAAAACAGGAATGATTGCAACTAAAGAAACAATGGAACTGATACAAAGTTATTTGAAAAAGTATTCAGATATTCCTTATGTTATTGATCCTGTTATGTTGGCGAAGAGTGGAGATTCACTCATGGACGATGATACTAAATCTCACTTACAAACTACCTTATTACCTTTAGCTGATGTTGTAACACCAAATATTCCTGAAGCAGAGGAAATTACTGGTTTAAAAATAGATAGTGAAGACAATATCCGCAAAGCAGGAGATATTTTTATCAATGAGATTGGTAGTAAAGGCGTTGTTATTAAAGGTGGTCATTCTGCTGATTTAAATAACGCTAAAGATTTCTTATTTACGAAGGACGATTTTTATACTTTTGAAAATAAACGCTTCGATACTAAACATACACACGGAACTGGTTGTACATTTTCAGCAGTAATCACTGCAGAACTAGCTAAAGGTCGTTCTATATATCAAGCAGTAGAAAAAGCTAAGTCGTTTATTTCAATGAGTATTGAACATACGCCTGAAATTGGTAAAGGAAGAGGTCCAGTGAATCACTTTGCATATTTAAAGAAGGTAGGTTTAGATGATGAATAATTTAGAAAGATTACGTTCAGAAAATCCACTTATTGTTTGCTATACCAATGACGTTGTTAAAAATTTTACAGCTAACGGGTTACTTAGTTTAGGAGCAAGTCCAGCAATGAGTGAAGCACCTGAAGAAGCAGAAGAATTTTACAAAGTGGCAAGTGCATTAGTGATTAATATAGGTACACTAACTCATGATAATGAAGAAGATATCATGAAAATAGGGAGAATCGCTAACGAACAAGGTACGCCAATTGTCTTCGACCCCGTGGCAGTAGGCGCGTCTTCTTACAGAAAACAATTTTGTAAGAGATTTTTAGAACAAATTGAAGTTTCTGTAATAAAGGGAAACGCATCAGAACTACTTACGCTTGTTGACTCTCAAACTACGATGAAAGGAACAGATAGTGATAGTTCACTTGATGCAGTTGAAATTGCTAGAAAGGCCCATAAAAATCTCGAAACAGCAATTGTCATTACAGGTAAGGAAGACGTTGTCGCACAAAATAATCAAATTGTTAAACTTGCTAATGGCTCACCTCTTCTAGCTAAAATTACCGGTGCAGGTTGCCTTTTAGGTGGAGTAGTGGCAAGCTTCTTATTTAGAAATACTCGACCAGAAATTGAACAGTTAATTGAAGCGGTTAGTGTGTACAATATTGCTGCAGAATTAGCTGAAAATAAAAACCATGTCCATGGCCCTGGATCATTTTTACCAGAATTGCTCGATCAAATGTATCAAATTGATGAGACAACATTTGAAAAATATGTACATAAAGTAGAGGTTTAATCTTATATGTTTAGCTCAGAGCAATTACAAGTATATTTTATTTGTGGAACTCAAGACATACCAGAAAATAGAACCATTGAACAAGTACTTGATGAGGCTTTGAAAGCCGGAATCACTATGTATCAATTTCGTGAAAAGGGCCCATCATCTTTAATAGGTGAAGAGAAGAAACAGTTAGCAATAAATTTAAAACGAAAATGCGAGAGATATCACGTACCATTCATTGTCAATGACGATATAGAGTTAGCAAAATATATTGATGCTGATGGTGTTCATGTTGGTCAGGATGATAAAGAAGTTAAAGATTTTGCTATGCAGTTTAGAAATAAAATTATAGGTTTGAGTGTGGGTAATTTAGATGAGTATCAACAATCGGATTTATCTCAAGTGGATTACATAGGTGTAGGGCCTATGTATACCACTACGTCAAAAGATGATGCTAACGCTCCTGTTGGTCCTCATATGATTACAAAATTGCGAGATTATGTTGGAGAATTACCTATTGTAGCAATAGGTGGTATTAATGAAACAAATATTGAACCAATTGCTGAAGCCGGTGCTGATGGCGTTTCAGTAATTTCTGCAATAACTAGAAGTAAGAATATTGACAAGACTGTTAAGCATTTTCGTAAATACTTTAATTAATCAATATATTTTTCCACTTTTTGTTTTCTACTATAGTATGAGTATGATAAAATGAATCCTATGTGAATATTACAATAGAGGTGGAAAAATGAAGAAAAAAGCGTTACTACCTTTGTTTTTAGGGATAATGGTTTTTCTAGCAGGGTGTGACTACTCTAAACCTGAAAAGCAGGACGGATTCTTCTTTAATACATTCGTTCAGCCAATGAAACATCTCTTACAATGGTTAGGAAATGATGTATTTAATAACGACTATGGACTAGCGATTATTATCTTAGTTCTTGTTATACGTTTAATCTTGTTACCATTCATGTTATCAAACTATAAAAATAGTCATATGATGCGTGAAAAAATGAAAGTAGCTAAGCCAGAAGTTGATGGTATTCAAGAAAAAGTTAAACGTGCTCGTACTCAAGAAGAGAAAATGGCGGCAAACCAAGAATTGATGGAAGTTTATAAAAAATATGATATGAATCCGATGAAGAGCATGCTCGGTTGTTTACCAATGCTTATTCAAATGCCAATTATCATGGGATTATATTTCGTATTAAAAGATAAACTTGTTAATGGACTTTCTGATCATCCACATTTCTTATGGTTTAATTTAACTAAACCAGATATTTGGATTACGATTATTGCCGGTGTTCTTTACTTTGTTCAAGCATATGTTTCAAGTAAAACGATGCCTCAAGAGCAACGCCAAATGGGATACATGATGATGATTGTTTCACCAATCATGATTATTTGGATTTCATTACAAGCGTCATCTGCACTTGGTTTATATTGGTCAGTCAGTGCCTTATTCTTAGTAATACAAACGCATTTTGCAAATTTGTATTACTCTAAACTTGCTAAAAAAGAAGTTCAACCTTTCATCGAACAATATGAAAAAGAACATAATCCGTCTTCTAATAAAAAAGGCAAAAATACGCAAGTTGTTTCTAAAAAGAATAAGAAATAGGTAATAAGAAAAGCCAGCAAATTAAATTATGATTTGCTGGCTTTTTCATGTGTCAAATTTACAAATTTGTGTTGTTATTGAAATTCCATTCGTGTAAAAATTGTTTTAAGAATTGAAGCATAAAATGATGACGTTCTTCAGCAAGCTTTCTTCCAGTTGAGGTATGCATCAAACTTTTAAGTTTTAATAATTTTTCGTAAAAGTGCTTAATTGCTGAAGGATCAAATGCTTCAATATTATCAGTATGTAGTGATTCGAATGGCACGTTAGATTCAGTCCACATTGGTTCGCCGAAATATCCAGCGAATTGAAAAGTTCGAGCAATTCCGATTGCGCCTAGCGCATCCAAACGATCAGCATCTCTTACGATTTGCCCTTCAATCGATAATGTGGCTTGATTGTTTTTACCACCACGGTAACTCATATTTTGTATAATATGCAAAACATGTTGAATATCATCTTGGGTTAAGTCAATCGTTTCTAGAAAAGTAGAAAGTTTATCATATGCTTGTTGTTCATTCGTTATTTTGCTATCCACTGTGTCATGTAATAAAGCGGCAAGTTCTATAATCGTTGTATGTACTAAACCCTCATTTAAAGCGATATACTTTGCTAATGTATGAACCCGTTCTACATGCGCGATATCGTGCCCAGTGTGATCATCTTTATGAACCATTTTCATATAGTTACATGCGTGTTTAATTTTTAATTCATTTTCCATAATAGTCTCCTTCACAAATAAAAGGTTTAGGAACAACCCAGACCTTTCAATTTATTATAGAATTGGTGACAATAATTGAGAAATACCTTCTTTAAATTTAATCCAAGTACTGCGTTGCTCGTATCTTTCTTCTGTAAGTCTAGATGACACTTTCATATCGTTAATAAATGCTTGCTTAAGGGAGCGTGCGACACTCTCATCATAAATAAAGGCATTTACTTCAAAATTCAATGTGAAACTACGATTATCCATATTAGCAGTACCTACACTTGCGAGTTCATCATCGATGACCAATACTTTAGAATGTAGGAAGCCATTCTCGTAATGATACACCTTTACGCCGGCCTCAAGTAAAGATGCGACATTTTTAAGTGTAGCCCAGTATACGAATGGATGGTCTGGCATACTTGGAATCATAATATTGACTGCCACACCACCAAGTGCAGCAATTTTAATTGAGTCTAAAAATGCTTGATCTGGTATAAAGTAGGGGGATTGAATATAAATTGATTCTTTAGCTGATGATATCATTTTTAAGTAACCGTATTTGATTTGTTCCCAATCTTCATCAGGTCCACTAGAAGCGATTTGAATGCCGATTGTTCCTCCAGAATTAACATCAGGGAAATATCGTTCTTGATAAGTTAAATTGTCTCGGGTAGATTGTGAATTCCAATCTAAAATAAATCGAAGTTGTAATGCATTTACAGCATCACCTACAATACGTAGATGCGTGTCACGCCAGTAACCAAACTTCTTAGATTTACCTAAATATTCATCACCTACATTGAAACCACCAACATAACCAATTTTACCGTCGATAATAACGATCTTTCTGTGGTTTCGGTTATTCATACGTAAATTAATTAATGGCAATTTTGATGGGAAGAATGATTCAGCATGCCCACCTTTATTTCTGAAATGTTTTAAATCCTTTTTACGTAAGTCCCTCGAACCCATATCGTCATATAGCATTTTCACTTCAATGCCTTCTTCGGCTTTCTTTTCAAGTTCACTAAGAATTTGTTTCCCAAGTCCATCACTATGAAAGATATAGTACTGAATATGTATGTAGTCTTGAGCATTACGGATATCATTAATTAAATCATCGAATTTTTGTTGACCATCAGTATAAATAGTTAAATCATTATCAGTCGTTAGAAAGGCAGCATTATTATAAAGTAACATTTGCACCATTTCTTTAAATTTAACTATTTGATGGTTACCTTTAGAGAAATCTTGTTTCTTGAGCGCTTCCAATTGCTCATCGACAATCATTTCTAAACCGACTTTATCTTCTTTATTTAATTTAAAGATTTGATCTCTTTGGATTTGACGACCTAACAATAGATATAAAATGAACCCAATTAAAGGTAGAAATACGAGCACAAGTAACCATGCCCATATAGAATTAGCTGTACGTCTCTCCATAAAGATAATTGTAAATGCAAAGATCAAGTTTAAAATGAAAGCGCCAATTAAGATAACATTAATGATTATATTTGAATGGTGAAGCGCCATAGTAAAGACTTCTAACATATGGTACCTCCTTTGTATTTCTCATAATTTCGTTGAAGATATTCAAAAAAGTTTTAACTATACAATTATAGCATGAAGAATGTTGAATATCATAGTCGGTTTTATTTTAAAAAGTGAATGAATCAATTGACTTAATAATTATTGAATAATACGATGATGAAGAATAAAGAAACGAGGTGACGCTTGTGACTGAAAATGAAACTGCACATCACTCAGAGCAAACGAAAGCAAATTTAAAGTCACGATTAAATCGTATCGAAGGTCAAGTACGCGCAATTAATCGAATGATTGAAGACGATGTGTATTGTGATGATGTTTTAACTCAAATAAGAGCGACACGCTCTGCTTTAAACAGTGTGGCTACTAAATTGTTAGATCATCATATGAAAAGTTGTATTATGAATAAAGTGAATAATGGTGCGCAAGAAGAAGCGATGGAAGAACTATTGGTTACTTTTCAAAAATTAATTAAAGATTAATGAGGTAGAATACAATGGAAAATGGAATTGTTTATGTTGCTAATATTGAGGCTATAGAGGAAGAAAACCAATTAAAGACACGTTTAGAAAATATGATTGGTGTCGAAAAAGTAGATATTGATAGTAAAGTAGGAGAAATAAAGATATTATTTGAAACGCCTGCGAATTTAAATAGTATTGAAAAAGAAGTATATGATTCTGGCTTTCGCGTGCGTTATTAGAGTAATGTTCAATTTACTTACATATAGCATATTTATAGATTTGTAAATAATTTTTTAAAATTTAACAATTGATGTAGTAAAGTAGTATAAATTGGGGTATGATAATTTTGAAGTCAATCCAAACGAGGTGATTATAGTGAAGAATCCAGATAAGATTCAAAACGTAGTCAAATTATTGTCATCATTAGGTGTGAATATTAAAAAAACTAAATCTCGTTTAGATATTATTAATACTTTACCTACATCTAATCAAGTAAGTCATGAGTTAAAATAATTTGCTTAAATGATCAAAAGCACTCACTATGTGTGAGTGCTTTTTTTGTTTGTAAATTATGCAGTTTTAGCAGTATCTAAAGTATCAGGTTCTTGATAACGCTTAGGTTCGTGATAATAAATAGATAGAATGACGCCTATGCCTGTCATTAAACTCCAAAGTGAGCTCCCACCATAACTAATAAATGGTAAAGGTATACCAGTAATTGGTAATAATTGAACCGTCATTCCAACATTTTGAAGTACATGGAAGACGATAAGAGAAACATACCCGATAATAAAGACTTTATTATATTGACTATTGATTTTACTTGCTAATCTAATTAAATGAAACACTAAAAATAAGAATATGAGAATTAGCACAACAGACCCAATGAAGCCCATCTCTTCGCCTACAACTGAGAAGATAAAATCTGTATGATTTTCAGGGATATAAACTTCACCGTGATTGTAACCTTTACCTATTAATTGACCAGATCCAATTGCTTTAAGTGATTCAGTTAAATGATATCCATCGCCACTACTATAAGTATAAGGATCCAACCAAGAATTAATTCGTCCCATTTGATACATCTTAATTCCTAATAGATTTTCAATTAATGTAGGTTTGAAAATGATAGCTAAAATAATACTAGCACCACCTACAATTGCTGCGATAAATATAGGTGCAAGGATTCTCCATGTAATACCACTAACCATCATAACACCGGCGATAACTGCACAAATAACAAGCGTAGTACCGAGGTCATTTTGTAATAAAATTAATAGCATAGGGAATATTGAGACACCTATAATTTTTAAAAATAGCATTAAATCTGAGTGAAACGATTTGTTGAAAGTAAATTGATTATGTCTAGAAACTGTTTTAGCTAGGGCTAAAATTAAAATAATCTTCATAAATTCTGAAGGTTGAATACTAATAGGTCCAAAGCTATACCAACTTTTCGCACCGTTGATCACAGGTGTGATGGCTGTTTCAGGTAAAATAAGCAATCCTATGAGTAAAATACAAAAAATGAAATATAAAATATATGTATTATGTTTAATTTTCTTAGGGGAAACTATCATAATCAGAAATGCCATAATAGCTCCGAGGATGTAATAAATAATTTGTCTGATACTGAAGTTCGCACTATATTGTCCGCCACCCATTGCAGAACTAATTAGTGTTACGCTTATGATTGCTAACACAGTAATTACCAGTACTAATATCCAGTCGACTTTACGAAACCAATGTTTGCTTGGTTGTTGACGAGATGAATAATTCATTTCCTACTCCTTTATAATCATGCGCGTATTAATATGATATATGAATGATTCATTTGTAGCATAAACCATTCATGAATCTATATAAAATCATAATTTAACGGTTAATAAATAGTCTACATTGATTTTACATGACTTTTTTTAAATTTGCTAGAATATCAAAGTGGCAAGTCGACAAATTATATAGAAATAAGCTTTCTTTTCCATTCAAAGGTAGAGGAATTAAAACAGTCACTAAAAATTAGATTTATTGATGGATTATCAAATGCAATTGATTTTAGAAATATGATAATATTAAGTTTCAGAGACCGTTATGTACATTGAGCTATACATAATAAATAAAATATCACAATTATTAAACAGATAAATGGCAAATAAGCCGAGTAATTGTAATGGAGGAAAACGAAATGACAAAAGAGAATATTTGTATCGTTTTTGGAGGAAAAAGTGCTGAACATGATGTTTCAATTTTAACAGCACAAAACGTATTAAACGCAATTAACAAAGATCAATATCAAATAGATATTATTTATATTACAAATGATGGTGAATGGAAGAAGAAAGAAAACATCACTGATGAAATTAAATCTACTGACGAATTAGTTTTAAATAATGTTGAAGCGGGAGAAATATCACAATTATTAAGTAAAGGTAGTACTGGACGTTCTTATGATGCAGTATTCCCACTTTTACATGGACCTAATGGTGAAGACGGTACGATTCAAGGATTATTCGAAGTATTAGATATTCCATATGTAGGTAATGGTGTGTTAGCAGCTTCAAGTTCTATGGACAAATTAGTTATGAAACAATTGTTTGAACATAGAGGATTACCTCAATTACCATACATTAGTTTCTTAAGAAGTGAATATGAAAAGTATGAGAACAACATTATTAAATTAGTTAATGATAAATTAACTTACCCAGTTTTTGTGAAACCTGCTAACTTAGGTTCAAGTGTTGGTATTAGTAAATGTAATAATGAAGAAGAACTTAAATCAGGTATTGAGGAAGCTTTCCAATTTGACCGTAAACTTGTAATTGAACAAGGAATTGAAGCGCGTGAAATTGAAGTGGCTGTATTAGGTAATGATTATCCTGAAACTACATGGCCAGGAGAAGTTGTTAAAGATGTGGCATTTTATGATTACAAATCTAAATATAAAGATGGTAAAGTTCAGCTTCAAATACCAGCCGATTTAGATCAAGACGTTCAAATGACATTACGTAATATGGCGTTAGAGGCTTTTAAAGCCACTGATTGTTCAGGTTTAGTACGTGCAGATTTCTTCGTTACAGAAGACAACCAAATCTATATTAATGAAACAAATGCTATGCCAGGATTTACTTCATTTAGTATGTATCCAAGCTTGTGGGAGAATATGGGATTATCATATCCAGATTTAATTGCAAAATTAATAAATCTCGCTAAAGAACGTCATGAAGATAAAAAGAAAAATAAATATAAAATTGATTAATAGAGGATTTTAAATATGATTAACGTTACATTAGAACAAATCAAACATTGGATACCTTGCGAAATTGATGAACAATATTTAAGCCATTCTATCAATGGTGTAACTATTGATTCTCGTAACATTGAAAAGGATATGCTTTTTATCCCATTCAAAGGTGAGAACGTAGATGGCCATCGATTTGTTGCACAAGCTTTAAAGGATGGTGCTGGTGCTTCATTTTCAGAAAAGGGAACTGAGTTAAACGAGGATATCGAAGGTCCAATCATTTGGGTTGAAGATACACTTAAAGCATTACAAGACTTAGCCAAAGCATATCTTAAATATGTGAACCCTAAAGTGATTGCAGTAACTGGATCAAACGGTAAAACGACTACAAAAGATATGATTGAGAGTGTCTTAACGACAGAATTTAAAGTAAAGAAAACACAAGGTAACTATAATAATGAGATTGGAATGCCTTTAACAATATTAGACTTAGATGAAGATACAGAAATTTCTATTCTTGAAATGGGCATGTCTGGCTTCCATGAGATAGAGTTATTATCTTCAATTGCTGAACCGGATATTGCAGTCATCACAAATATTGGTGAATCACATATGCAAGATTTAGGTTCAAGAGAGGGTATTGCTAAAGCCAAGTCTGAAATTACTATTGGTCTTAAAGAGAATGGGACATTCATATATGACGGTGATGAACCATTACTAAAATCGCATCTCGAACAATTAAATAAAGCAAGATTAATAAGTGTAGGTTTAGGTAATAGTAATACGCTCGTATGTCATGTTGATGATATAGAAACAGAAGGTATCGCTTTTACAATAAATGATAAAGAAAGCTTCACACTACCTATCCTAGGTACGCACAATATGAAAAATGCGACGATAGCCATTGCGATAGGACATGAACTTGGTTTGTCATATGAAACAATAAAAGACAATATTAATCATGTTAAGTTAACAGGTATGCGTATGGAGCGTCACCAAACTACTAATAACGTAACTGTCATTAATGATGCTTATAATGCAAGTCCGACAAGTATGAAAGCTGCCATCGATACGCTAAGTAGTATGGAAGGACGAAAAATCCTTATTCTAGCAGATGTTTTAGAGCTAGGTGAAAATAGTCAATCTATGCACGAAGAAGTCGGGGCTTATCTCAATAATAAAACAATTGAGGTATTATACACTTATGGTGATGAAGCACGATTTATTTTTAACACAGGTCAAAATGAAGTGACTACTGCACAACACTTTGATGATAAAAGTGAACTGATTAAAGAATTGAAGACTATTGTGAAAGAAAACGATAAAATATTGGTTAAAGGTTCACGAGGTATGAAACTTGAAGAAGTAGTCGAAGCATTAATTTAATAGTTTAAAGTAAATGAACATGCATATTTCAATATTCTCGATCTAAACGTTGATGAGTAAGTTGAAATGCATGTTTTTTTGCGTTGAAAATGATTTAAAGATTTTAACCGCTTACATCATGTGATGCGCTATCTTTTTTAAGAGTAATAAATTTAAAATTTAAGAGTAAAACAAAGAAAGTAAGTAACTGCTTTATTGCTATAATATTTTTAAGGTGGTACTATATAGAAGTTGATGAAACAAAAGTGAACATATATGCAAAAACGTATATTAAGAAATAAACACTTAAAAAGGAGAATTATTTTGCAAAATTTTAAAGAATTAGGGATCTCGGATAGAACGGTTCAAACGCTGGAATCTATGGGATTTAAAGAACCTACACCTATCCAAAAAGACAGTATCCCTTATGCGTTAGAAGGAGACGACATCCTTGGTCAAGCCCAAACAGGTACGGGTAAAACAGGGGCTTTTGGTATTCCTTTAATTGAAAAAGTTGTAGGCCAACAAGGCGTACAATCACTCATTTTAGCGCCAACAAGAGAACTTGCTATGCAAGTTGCGGAACAATTAAGAGAGTTCAGTAAAGGCCAAAATGTTCAAGTCGTTACGGTTTTCGGTGGAATGCCGATTGAACGACAAATAAAAGCACTTAAAAGAGGACCACAAATTGTAGTAGGAACTCCAGGACGTGTAATTGATCACCTAAATCGTCGTACTTTAAAAACTAATGGTATTCATACATTAATTTTAGATGAAGCTGACGAAATGATGAATATGGGATTTATCGACGATATGAGATTTATTATGGACAAAATTCCATCTGACCAGCGTCAAACAATGTTATTCTCAGCGACTATGCCTAAAGCAATTCAAGACTTAGTTCAACAATTTATGAAGACGCCTAAAATCATTAAAACAATGAATAATGAAATGTCAGATCCACAAATAGATGAATACTATACTATTGTTAAAGAATTAGAGAAATTTGATACATTTACAAATTTTCTTGATGTTCATCAACCAGATTTAGCGATTGTATTTGGACGTACGAAACGTCGTGTTGATGAATTAACTAGTGCGCTATTATCTAAAGGCTATAAAGCAGAAGGCTTGCATGGTGATATTACTCAAGCTAAACGTTTAGAAGTCTTGAAGAAATTCAAAAATGACCAAATTGACATTTTAGTTGCCACTGACGTAGCAGCTAGAGGTTTGGATATTTCAGGTGTAAGTCACGTTTATAACTTTGATATCCCTCAAGATACAGAAAGCTATACTCATCGTATAGGTCGAACAGGACGTGCAGGTAAAGAAGGTATCGCGGTAACATTTGTAAATCCAATTGAAATGGATTATATACGTCAAATTGAAGATGTCAATGGACGTCGAATGAACGCTTTAAGACCACCACATCGTAAAGAAGTACTTAAAGCTCGTGAAGACGATATTAAAGAAAAAGTTCAAAACTGGATGTCTAAAGACAGTGAACCTCGTTTACAACGCATTTCAAGTGAATTACTTGAAGAATATGACAGCACTGAGTTAGTTGCATCATTGCTACAAGAATTAGTAGAAGCAAACGATGAAGTTGAAGTACAGTTAACGTTCGAGAAACCATTAGCACGTAAGAATCGCAATAGTAGAGGTGGCGGTTCAAGAAGAGGTAACAATAACAAACGTGGCAATGGCAAATTTGATAATAAAAATAGACGTTCAAAAGGGTCTAAAGGTCATTCAAATAAAAAGAAAAATAATAAAAAATTCGAACGTCGTGATAAACAAAATAAAGGTTCAAACCAATCAATGAGAGGCCGTACATTTGCCGATCATCAAAAATAATCGATGATGTTATTAACCAGTTAAGTCTATTGACTTAGCTGGTTTTTTAGATTTAAAGCTTTATTTAGACCTATCACACTCTATGCTATAATGTGAGTAAATTAATTAAAGGAGCTTTAATATGAATCTTGATAGTACGTTTCATCGCAGTCCTAAAAATGCATTAAAGTACTATTACATCACTAGTTTTATTGGTTTAATTGTAGTACTAGTGATTTTGAGCATATTATATTATTGTTGGTCTACTTATAATTGGTGGAACTTTATTCTATACATACTTATTACAGTTGCGGTGATTTCAGTTATAAACTTTATTGTTGGGCCAGTTCTGAGATATAAATACCATTTTTATAAATTTGAAGGCGATTCAATTATTTTGAAGCAAGCTTTTTTCTTTAAAAAGGAAGAACTAAGTAAGATAGAGAGGTTGCAATATATTACAGTCAGTACAAATCCGCTAGCAAAAATATTTAAAATAAATACAATTGAATTGGTTACAGCAGGTCATGAAATTTCACTGCCGATGGTTTCAGAAAAAGAGGCAGACGTAATAGAGCATCAAGCATTAAATAGATTGAGAGGTGTAGATGACGATGTATAATCCACAAAAGCTACATCCGGTCTCATATGTAACGAGTCTAATTAATGTTATTAAAAATAATTTTATTGTAATTATTATTTTCCTGTTTAATATTAAAGATTTTAAATATGATGATTTCTATTCATACTTATGGCCAGGTATCATGACATTAATATTTTTAATAACTTTCTTTTATAATATTTTCAAAGTTTATAATACTAGATATTGGATTGAAAACAATCATTTCATTCTTACAACAGGTGTATTAAATAAAGAGCGAAAAGAACTCAATATTAGTAGAATTCAATCAGTTGATACCACTGAAGGTTTTGTGAATCAAATAGTAGGTGGCGTAGAACTTATTATTAAAACTCCAAGTGACGGTATTGAACTAAGTACAATATCAAAGAAGCAAAGTGTATCGATTGAAAGTGAGATTAAAAACATACAACAACAATTGAATGCAACGCATCAAGCTAAAGTGAATGTTGATTTTGAAAAGGATGAAGACGAGGATAATGAATCCTTGAAAAATGTACCTACTAAATCAATTTTTAAAATGTCATTTAAACAATTATTATTTATGGCAATGACTAGTGGTGCGATTGGTATTACATTAATAACATTGTCTCCAATTGTGGGAAGTTTCTCGGACATTATACCTTGGGAAAAATTAGGTGGGGAACTCTCATATGTCTTAAAATCTACTTTCTTCATAATTATTGCTATAGTGGTTGTCGTTTTAATAATGAGCTATATCATCGGTACGTGTCTCGCATTCATAAGATACTATGGATATAAAGTAACGCAACAAGGTCATCAACTTAAAATTCAATATGGCTTATTTACAAAAAAGAATGTCACTGTACCAACAAATCGACTTCAAGGTGTACTTGAACATCAATCATATCTAAGAAGATTATTTGGTTATACTTCTATTCATTTTTATATTACTAGTGACATTGTTACTTCTGCAGAGATGAGTGATGTTAATGGACGTATAATGATTTTACCTTTTATTAAACGGCAACAAGCTTATGAAGTGATTCAATCACTGGTACCAGAAATGCGTTTTAATACAGCCCATACTGGCATGCCACTAAGAGGTTTTCATCGACATTTTCTTATACCATCACTTATTCTTATTTTTGCTAGTTTTATTGGATGGTATTTCTGGTCTACGTGGTCGTTTGTTATTGCGGGGTTATTAATCATTTTACTAATAATAAGGGCCATATTATATGTGCGATATAGTGGTTATTACCTTGAAAATGAAGAAATTGTTATCCAAAAAGCATCATTACTTAATATGAAAAGATTCTACTTCAAACTCAATAAAGTCATAGGTATGGAAATTAAACAGCATCCTTTATTAGAAAGAAAGCATTTGGCCAATTTTAAATTTATAATCGCCAAAGGTTTTGAAAATAAAAAAATAGGTCTTAAATACACAGACGTTTCTAAAGTTAATGAATTTAAAGAGTGGTACATGAGAGGTGATACTCATGAGTAATTATAACTATATGAATAAAAAGGGTTTAAAAGCAATGCGAATGAATGCTTTGGTATGGATAACAATCTTTACTATTGCATTAATCGTATTTACCATCTTTAATGTGTTGAAATTTCATTGGATAGATAATCGTACACTCATCATTGCTGAAATAGTTGGAGTCGTTATTTTAGGAGTCTTTTTTATATTTGTAATGCCCATATTTCGATATAAAAATTTTAGATACGCAATTGAAGAAGATGAAGTACATGTTAGAAGAGGCATTATTTTCATAAAGACAAATATCATTCCCTACTTTAGAATTCAGAACATCGATATTAATGAGGGCTTTATAATGAGAAGATATCAACTAGCTACTCTCACGCTATCAACAGCTGGGGGTAATAGTGAAATTGAATTGATAGATAAAAATGAAGCTCAAAAATTAAAGTTATTAATTAAACAAAATAAAACTAGAGATGCGCATGATATGTTAAACGGTGATGATGCATAAGATACTATGAATAGAAACTATAATGAAAGTGATTAAAGAGGCGAAGTTATGATAAATGGAATAGGTATAGATTTGATAGAAATTGAGCGTATTAGAGAGGTGTTATATAAACAACCTAGATTAGTTGACCGAGTATTAACTAAAAATGAAAAGCTAAAGTTTGAAAAATTCACTCATGAAAAACGTAAGATTGAATTTTTAGCAGGTCGTTTTGCTGTTAAAGAAGCTTTTAGTAAAGCATTGGGTACAGGGTTAGGTCAGACGATATCTTTTAAAGATATCAATTGCTATAACGATGAATTAGGTAAGCCATGTATCGACTATGATGGATATAGAGTTCATGTAAGCATTACCCATACAGATAATTATGCAATGAGTCAAGTTACCTTAGAAAAATTAGAATAAAGGCGTTATATAATAAATGTATTAATACTTTAGTATTAAGCGAGTAGTTTCAAGGAGGACCTTTTCATGTCGGAAAAATTCTATAGATCAACCTATTTAAATGTTAATTTAGATGCAATATTAAACAATTATCAAATATTCAATCAGTTACATCATAACAAGACTGTTATATCAGTCATTAAAGCTAATAGTTATGGATTAGGTAGTGTAAAAGTAGCACATCACCTAATGGAACATGGGGCTTCGTTTTTCGCAGTTGCAACACTTGATGAAGCAATTGAATTAAGAATGCATGGAATTGATGCAAAAATACTAGTCTTAGGTGTCATTCCAACTAAAGACATAAGTAAAGCTATTCAACATCGTGTAGCTCTTACTGTACCTTCAAAAGCTTGGCTTAAAGAAGCTATTAGAAATATACCTGAAAAAAATGAGAAAAAACTTTGGTTACATGCCAAAATAGATTCTGGTATGGGTCGATTAGGTATGAAAGATGTTGAAGAGTATAAAGATGTTGTTGATATAATTAATAAAAAAGATGATCTTGTATTTGAAGGCGTGTTTACACATTTCGCTAGCGCAGATGAACCAGGGGATTCTATGAATGAACAGTATGAATTTTTTAAAGATATTGTTAATCAAGTAGAAAAACCAAATTACATTCATTCACAAAACTCTGCAGCTTCTTTATTAATGGATGGACAATTTTGTAATGCGATTAGATTAGGTATCTCATTATATGGGTATTATCCTTCACAATATGTTAGGGATAATGTCAAAGTACATCTTCGCCCAAGTGCTCAACTCGTTACTGAAATAGTACAAGTGAAATCTCTTAAAGTTGGCGAAACTGTGAGCTATGGACGTACTTTTACAGCTGATAAAGAAATGAAAATTGCTATACTACCAGTTGGATATGCTGATGGTTATTTAAGAGCTATGCAAGGTGCTTATGTGAATGTTAATGGCCATCAATGTGAAGTGGTAGGTCGGGTTTGTATGGATCAGACTATAGTGAGCGTGCCTGATGATGTGAAGATGGGAGACAAAGTGATATTGATGGATAATCATATAGATTCACCACAGTCCGTTGAGTCTCTAGCTGAAAAGCAACATACAATCAATTATGAAGTATTGTGTAACTTATCAAAACGTTTACCAAGAATCTATCACCATAATGAAGAACAAATGGTTACGAACGATTTGTTAAAATAGTATAGTCACTGCGTTAAAAATTTGTTATTATAAACATAAATTAAAGGTTAAATAACAACTTTTTTGGAATCAGATGGAGGTTCTTCATATGTTATCTTTTAATCAATCTAGGAGTCACAGTCTTGAACAATCATTAAAAGAAGGCTATGCACAAATGGCCGATTTAAACCTCTCCCTAGCAACGGAAGCTTTTCCCATCGAATGTGAAGCTTGCGATTGTAATGAAACATATCTTACTTCTAACTCTAAGAATGAATGATTAGAAGAGGCGATGTTTACTTAGCTGATTTATCACCAGTTCAAGGGTCTGAACAAGGGGGAGTAAGACCTGTTGTAATTATACAAAATGATACTGGTAATAAATATAGTCCAACTGTCATAGTTGCTGCTATTACAGGTAGGATTAATAAAGCGAAGATACCAACCCATGTAGAAATTGAAAAGAAAAAATATAAGTTAGATAAAGACTCTGTTATCTTACTTGAACAAATTAGAACACTAGATAAAAAACGTTTAAAAGAGAAGTTGACCTATTTGTCTGAAAGTAAGATGAAGGAAGTTGACAACGCCCTAGATATCAGTCTAGGATTACATAATTTTGACCATCAATGATTATAGCGTTTTATATGTAGTTAACATAAATAAAATAATGAATTTAAAGACAATAACTTTATAATAATTATAACTCTTAATTAACTAGGTAACTTAGACCGATTGCTTACATCAAGAATTTTTTGCAAATCAAGACTAGTGCTACCTCTCATTAGTTAAATAGCATATAATTATAGTTATTATGTAAATACATTTATTATAAAAGAATGTCTTGAGTTTTACGGCTTTAGGTATTCCAATCCTAAAGTCTTTTTTAGATATTAAGAAACTGTGGCTTTTTAGTTATTTGCTATTCATTTTATAGATAAAAAAGAATTCCAAAAAGTACCAGATTAAAAGCATATGGAATTGTGAATTGGAAGTAAGGAGGCACATCTTGTGGAAGAATTTAAGAAAGATTATATGGAACTTGTAAAAGAAAGTTTAACTACTGAAAACCGAACGCAACTTATAAAAAAGTGCGAAGAATTTACAAATTAAGTAATTAAAAAGGATTTACTGCCAGAAGATATTGTAGAAATTCATAAATCATATATTAACCAATTAGATTTAGAAGAAAAAGAAATACTCGGTACATTAGATGTCCTTCAAGAGGTAGTAAAAGGATTCGGTTATAGTTATAGAGATTATCAAAGATTAGTTAATAAATTACAAGTTCACGACAAAGAAATTGATTTGGCTTCTAGACTTCAGCAAACTATGCTTAAAACAGATATACCTCAATTCGATAGTATACAAATCGGTGTAATTTCCGTTGCGGCTCAAAAGGTAAGTGGCGATTATTTTAATTTAATTGATCATAAAGACGGAACTATGAGTTTCGCTGTTGCGGACGTTATCGGTAAAGGTATACCTGCTGCTTTAGCTATGAGTATGATTAAATTTGGAATGGATTCATATGGTCACTCTCAATTGCCTAGTGATGGTTTAAAGCGTCTTAACCGAGTTGTCGAAAAAAACGTCAACCAAAATATGTTTGTAACGATGTTTTATGGCTTGTATGAAGAAATGAATCATCTTTTATATTGTAGTTCTGCAGGGCATGAGCCTGGTTATATTTATCGAGCTGAAACAGAACAATTTGAAGAGATTGACGTTCGTGGGCGTGTACTTGGAGTAAGTCAGAAGACTCGATATAATCAACAAGAGATACCTATTTATCTCGAAGATTTAATAATTATCTTTACTGATGGTGTAACTGAGGCACGAAATAGAGAAGGTGAATTTATCGATAAAGATAAATTGTTAAATTTAATACAAAAATATAAACATATGCATCCACAAGATATAGTTCAAATTATTTATGAAGGAATTTTAAAAGTTCAAAATCCTAGTAGAAAAGACGATATGACAATTTTAATTATAAAAAGAGTAAATTAATTTAAATAATTTAGATTAAAGTTTCAAGTCGTAGGGTATACATATTTTTGAACACAAATGTAGAAATGAAGCAGATTTGATAAAGACTAGGAGTGTATCGAATGAATCTTAATATAGAAACTGTAACTCATGACGATTATTATGAAGTTAAAGTTGGCGGAGAATTAGATGTATATACAGTGCCTGAATTAGAAGAGGTACTTGTACCAATGCGACAAGAAGGGACTCATGACATTCATGTTAATTTAGCTAACGTAAGTTACATGGACTCTACAGGATTAGGTTTATTTGTAGGAACGTTAAAAGCATTAAACCAAAATGATAAAGATTTATATATATTAGGTGTTTCTGATCGAATCAGTAGATTATTTGATATTACCGGTTTGAAAGATTTAATGCATGTTAATGAAGGAACGGAGGTTGAATAACATGCAATCAAGACAAGATTACATTGAAATGCGGTTACCAGCCTCTGCGGAATACGTAAGTTTAATACGTTTAACATTATCTGGTGTATTCTCAAGAGCTGGAGCATCTTATGACGATATTGAAGATTCTAAAATTGCTGTAAGTGAGGCAGTGACTAACGCTGTAAAACATGCTTATAAACAAAATACTGAAACCGGTATGATTAATTTATGTTTTGAGATATTTGATGATAAAATAAAAATAGTTATTTCAGATCAAGGTGAAAGTTTTGATTATGAAACAACTAAATCAAAATTAGGTCCTTACGACGATAACGAAAACATTGATTTTCTTCGCGAAGGCGGCTTAGGATTATTCCTTATTGAATCATTAATGGACGAAGTGAAGGTCTATAAAGAATCTGGTGTTACAATCAGTATGATTAAGTATATTAAAAAAGAGCAGGTGCGAAATAATGGCGAAAGAGTCGAAATCAGCTAATGATGTATCACCTGAACAAATTAACCAATGGATTAAAGAGCACCAAGAAAATGAAAATAGCCAAGCTCAAGATAAATTAGTTACGCATTACCGCAAACTAATAGAATCTTTAGCATATAAATATTCAAAAGGGCAATCACATCATGAAGATTTAGTTCAAGTTGGTATGGTTGGTTTAATAGGGGCCATCAATAGATTTGATTTGTCATTTGATCGAAAATTTGAAGCATTCCTAGTTCCAACCGTAATTGGTGAAATAAAAAGGTATTTAAGAGATAAAACATGGAGTGTTCATGTACCAAGACGTATTAAAGAAATTGGTCCAAGAATTAAAAAGATAAGTGACGAACTTACAAATGAGCTAGAGCGTTCACCATCCATCAGTGAAATTGCTCAACGACTTGAAGTTTCGGATGAAGAAGTCTTGGAAGCGATGGAGATGGGTCAAAGTTATAATGCGCTCAGTGTTGATCATTCTATTGAAGCAGATAAAGACGGATCAACTGTCACTCTATTAGATATTATGGGTCAACAAGATGATAATTATGATTTAACTGAAAAGAGAATGATTCTAGAACGTATTTTACCTATATTATCTGATAGAGAAAGACAAATTATTCAATGTACATTTATAGAAGGTTTAAGCCAAAAGGAAACAGGCGAACGTATTGGCTTAAGTCAAATGCATGTCTCTCGCTTGCAACGTACTGCAATCAAAAAGTTGCAAGAAGCAGCTAAACAATAAATATAAAAAGAAGTTCATTGACTGAGTTAATGAACTTCTTTTTATATGTTAGAATTTTTAACTTTAAAAAAGATTAAAGCATTCTAAATTATATCTAGGAAGAATCTAGTTAAAAAATTATGTTAAACTAGTGAAGAAATTTTTAAAGAAAAGCGTGGTAGAATAATGGACAAAAATTTAATTCAAACAATCGTTGAAAAGTATTCTTTTTCAGAGAAACAAATTAAATCAGTTCTTGAACTCTTAGAAGATAACAACACTGTGCCATTTATTGCAAGATATCGTAAAGAGGCAACTGGTGGTCTAGATGAAGTTGAAATTAAGCAAATTGATGATGAATATAGATATATGGAAAATCTTCAAAAAAGAAAAGATGAAGTGATACATAGTATTGAACAACAAGGCATGCTAACTGAAGACTTAAAAAAAGATATTATTAAACAGACAAAACTACAAAGAGTTGAAGATTTATACCGTCCTTATAAACAGAAAAAGAAAACACGTGCTACTGAAGCTAAAAGAAAAGGGTTGGAGCCTTTAGCAAAATGGTTACTTCAGAAGAATTTAGATAAGAATGTTGATGAAAAAGCACAAGAATTCATAAATGAAGAAGTTTCTACAGTAGAAGATGCTATTAAAGGGGCACAGGATATTATTGCTGAACAAGTTTCAGATGACCCTAAATATCGTTCAAGACTTTTAAAAGATATATATCATCAAGGTCAAATTGTGTCTGCTAAGAAGAAAAAAGCAGAAGATGAAAAAGAAATCTTCTCAATGTATTATGATTATTCTGAACCAGTAAAGCGTGTTGCAAATCATAGAATTTTAGCTATGAATCGTGGGGAGAAAGAAAAAGTATTAAACGTTAAAATAGAATTTGACACATCAAGAATTAAAAAAGACATTGAACGACAATTAATTCAAGTAAATAATGAAGCAAGTCCTTATATTGCAGAGGCTATTGAAGATAGTCTTAAACGATTAATTATGCCTTCGATTGAAAGAGAAGTTCGAGGAGATTTAACTCAGAAAGCAGAAACACATGCCATCGATGTTTTTAGTGAGAACTTAAGAAACTTACTTTTACAACCACCTATGAAAGGAAAACAAATTCTCGGTGTGGACCCGGCATTTAGAACGGGATGTAAGTTAGCAGTTATTAATCCTTTTGGAACGTTTATTGCTAAAAGCGTCATTTATCCTCATCCTCCAAAATCTAAAATCGAAGCTTCTGAAAAAGAACTGGTCAACATGATTAAAGATTATCAAATTGAATTACTAGCGATTGGAAATGGAACAGCTAGCCGTGAAACTGAACAATTTGTAGCAAATGTAATTAAAAAATATAAATTAGATGCTCAATTCATCATTGTCAATGAAGCGGGAGCCTCTGTGTATTCTGCTTCAGAAATTGCCAGACAAGAGTTTCCAGATTTTCAAGTTGAAGAACGAAGCGCTGTATCTATAGGTAGAAGAGTTCAAGATCCATTAAGCGAATTAGTTAAAATAGATCCAAAATCTATTGGGGTAGGTCAATATCAACATGATGTAAATCAAAAAGAATTAAGCAATGCGCTTACTTTCGTAGTTGAAACTGCAGTTAACCAAGTAGGCGTAGATGTAAATACAGCTTCAAAATCTTTACTTCAATATGTTTCAGGACTATCTTCAACTATTGCGCAAAATATTATTGATTATAGAGAAGAAAATGGACCTATTAAACATAATAAAGAAATTAGTAAAATTAAACGGTTGGGTTCTAAAACTTTTGAACAAAGTATAGGCTTTTTACGTATCGTTGATGGCTCAGAACCATTAGATAATACTGCGATTCACCCTGAGAGTTATGAAGTGACTTATGAAATATTAGAGCAACTAGGTTTAGGCGCTAATGATATAGGTACGGATCAATTAAAATCAACATTAAGTGATGTGAATATTGAAGGGCTTGCGAAACAATTGAATATTGGTGAACCCACTCTAGAAGATATTATCAAATCACTTATTGCGCCTAATAGAGATCCAAGAGATGAATTTGAGACACCAATCCTTAAATCTGATGTATTATCCATTGAAGATTTAAATGAAGGCATGAAATTAAATGGTACTGTTAGAAATGTAGTAGATTTTGGTGCATTTATTGATATAGGTGTTAAACAAGATGGATTAGTCCATGTTTCTAAACTTTCTAAGAAATTTGTAAAGAATCCTATGGATATTGTAAGTGTGGGAGATATCGTGGATGTTTGGATTCTGGATATCGATGAAAATAAAGGTAAAGTATCTTTAACGATGATTGATCCAAATGAATAATATTGAACTTCAAAGATTAACTGAAAACTTGGCCATCAAATACTTTGGAGTACCTTTCAAACATAAGGCTTATTTTAATCAACGATTACGTACTACAGGTGGAAGATATTTGTTAAAAAGCCACAATATAGAAATAAACCCTAAACAATTAAAGCATTTTGGAGAAGATGCAATAGCTCAAATAGTTAAACATGAACTTTGTCATTATTTTCTTCATCTTGCTGGTAAAGGGTATCAACACAGAGATACAGATTTCAAAGCTTTAAGCGCTAAAGTAGGCGCACCAAGGTTTTGCAATCCGACTGAAACATATGAAAGTCGAGCTAATTACAAATATCAATGTGTTAGTTGTAAAGCTAATTATTTACGTATTAAAAGAGTGAACACTCAAATAATGAGATGCGGGCATTGCGGTGGCAAACTTAAATTAGTTAAAGTTTTTGAAAAATAAAAAAATATAAATATATATTTAGTAAAAGGGTTGTTAAAAGCAGATGTTGTTTTCTAACAACCTTTTTTATAATTGATATAAATTTTGTTGTGAAAAACATTGACAATAATTATTACATGATATATTATAGGTATAGTTGTCTTAAAAAGGAAAGCAAAACAAACCTTTATTAACAATATTAATTTTAAGTTAATTTTGTGTTGACAAAATGTAACCGACAATTTACAATGGTTATTGTCTCGATAATTAAAAGTTTAATTATGCGTTTTGCCAGCGGTCGTGGCGGAATGGCAGACGCGCTAGGTTGAGGGCCTAGTGGGAGTTAATCCCGTGGAGGTTCAAGTCCTCTCGGCCGCACCAAATCATATATTTAATACTACATGCGGGTGTAGTTTAATGGCAAAACCTCAGCCTTCCAAGCTGATGTTGTGGGTTCGATTCCCATCACCCGCTCCATTTAATATTTATGAACATTGAAAACTGAATGACAATATGTCAACGTTAATTCCAATAAACGTAACGAAACGTTACAAACTATTTAGTATTTATGAGCTAATCAAACATCATAATTTTTTATGGAGAGTTTGATCCTGGCTCAGGATGAACGCTGGCGGCGTGCCTAATACATGCAAGTCGAGCGAACAGACGAGGAGCTTGCTCCTCTGACGTTAGCGGTGGACGGGTGAGTAACACGTGGATAACCTACCTATAAGACTGGGATAACTTCGGGAAACCGGAGCTAATACCGGATAACATGTTGAACCGCATGGTTCAACAGTGAAAGACGGTCTTGCTGTCACTTATAGATGGATCCGCGCCGCATTAGCTAGTTGGTAAGGTAACGGCTTACCAAGGCAACGATGCGTAGCCGACCTGAGAGGGTGATCGGCCACACTGGAACTGAGACACGGTCCAGACTCCTACGGGAGGCAGCAGTAGGGAATCTTCCGCAATGGGCGAAAGCCTGACGGAGCAACGCCGCGTGAGTGAAGAAGGTCTTCGGATCGTAAAACTCTGTTATTAGGGAAGAACAAATGTGTAAGTAACTATGCACGTCTTGACGGTACCTAATCAGAAAGCCACGGCTAACTACGTGCCAGCAGCCGCGGTAATACGTAGGTGGCAAGCGTTATCCGGAATTATTGGGCGTAAAGCGCGCGTAGGCGGTTTTTTAAGTCTGATGTGAAAGCCCACGGCTCAACCGTGGAGGGTCATTGGAAACTGGAAAACTTGAGTGCAGAAGAGGAAAGTGGAATTCCATGTGTAGCGGTGAAATGCGCAGAGATATGGAGGAACACCAGTGGCGAAGGCGACTTTCTGGTCTGTAACTGACGCTGATGTGCGAAAGCGTGGGGATCAAACAGGATTAGATACCCTGGTAGTCCACGCCGTAAACGATGAGTGCTAAGTGTTAGGGGGTTTCCGCCCCTTAGTGCTGCAGCTAACGCATTAAGCACTCCGCCTGGGGAGTACGACCGCAAGGTTGAAACTCAAAGGAATTGACGGGGACCCGCACAAGCGGTGGAGCATGTGGTTTAATTCGAAGCAACGCGAAGAACCTTACCAAATCTTGACATCCTCTGACCCCTCTAGAGATAGAGTTTTCCCCTTCGGGGGACAGAGTGACAGGTGGTGCATGGTTGTCGTCAGCTCGTGTCGTGAGATGTTGGGTTAAGTCCCGCAACGAGCGCAACCCTTAAGCTTAGTTGCCATCATTAAGTTGGGCACTCTAAGTTGACTGCCGGTGACAAACCGGAGGAAGGTGGGGATGACGTCAAATCATCATGCCCCTTATGATTTGGGCTACACACGTGCTACAATGGACAATACAAAGGGTAGCGAAACCGCGAGGTCAAGCAAATCCCATAAAGTTGTTCTCAGTTCGGATTGTAGTCTGCAACTCGACTACATGAAGCTGGAATCGCTAGTAATCGTAGATCAGCATGCTACGGTGAATACGTTCCCGGGTCTTGTACACACCGCCCGTCACACCACGAGAGTTTGTAACACCCGAAGCCGGTGGAGTAACCTTTTGGAGCTAGCCGTCGAAGGTGGGACAAATGATTGGGGTGAAGTCGTAACAAGGTAGCCGTATCGGAAGGTGCGGCTGGATCACCTCCTTTCTAAGGATATATTCGGAACATCTTCTTCGAAGATGAAAGGGATAACGTGACATATTGTATTCAGTTTTGAATGTTTATTAACATTCAAATTTGTACATTGAAAACTAGATAAGTAAGTAAATAGATTTTACCAA
This sequence comes from Staphylococcus capitis subsp. capitis, assembly GCF_040739495.1. NCBI lineage: Bacteria > Bacillati > Bacillota > Bacilli > Caryophanales > Staphylococcaceae > Staphylococcus > Staphylococcus capitis. The sequence goes on from NZ_CP145263.1 coordinate 814,422, forward strand.
GCAAAACCGAGTGAATAGAGTTTTAAATAAGCTTGAATTCATAAAAATAATCGCTAGTGTTCGAAAGAACACTCACAAGATTAATAACGCGTTTCCTGGTGGAAACATAGATTAAGTTATTAAGGGCGCACGGTGGATGCCTTGGCACTAGAAGCCGAAGAAGGACGTTACTAACGACGATATGCTTTGGGTAGCTGTAAGTAAGCGTTGATCCAGAGATTTCCGAATGGGGGAACCCAACATGAGTTATGTCATGTTATCGACATGTGAATTCATAGCATGTCAGAAGGCAGACCCGGAGAACTGAAACATCTTAGTACCCGGAGGAAGAGAAAGAAAAATCGATTCCCTGAGTAGCGGCGAGCGAAACGGGAAGAGCCCAAACCAACAAGCTTGCTTGTTGGGGTTGTAGGACACTCTATACGGAGTTACAAAAGAACATGTTAGACGAATCATCTGGAAAGATGAATCAAAGAAGGTAATAATCCTGTAGTCGAAAACATATTCTCTCTTGAGTGGATCCTGAGTACGACGGAGCACGTGAAATTCCGTCGGAATCTAGGAGGACCATCTCCTAAGGCTAAATACTCTCTAGTGACCGATAGTGAACCAGTACCGTGAGGGAAAGGTGAAAAGTACCCCGGAAGGGGAGTGAAAGAGAACTTGAAACCGTGTGCTTACAAGTAGTCAGAGCCCGTTTATGGGTGATGGCGTGCCTTTTGTAGAATGAACCGGCGAGTTACGATCTGATGCAAGGTTAAGCAGCGAATGTGGAGCCGTAGCGAAAGCGAGTCTGAATAGGGCGTTGAGTATTTGGTCGTAGACCCGAAACCAGGTGATCTACCCTTGGTCAGGTTGAAGTTCAGGTAACACTGAATGGAGGACCGAACCGACTTACGTTGAAAAGTGAGCGGATGAACTGAGGGTAGCGGAGAAATTCCAATCGAACTTGGAGATAGCTGGTTCTCTCCGAAATAGCTTTAGGGCTAGCCTCAAGTGATGATTATTGGAGGTAGAGCACTGTTTGGACGAGGGGCCCCTCTCGGGTTACCGAATTCAGACAAACTCCGAATGCCAATCAATTTAACTTGGGAGTCAGAACATGGGTGATAAGGTCCGTGTTCGAAAGGGAAACAGCCCAGACCACCAGCTAAGGTCCCAAAATATATGTTAAGTGGAAAAGGATGTGGCGTTGCCCAGACAACTAGGATGTTGGCTTAGAAGCAGCCATCATTTAAAGAGTGCGTAATAGCTCACTAGTCGAGTGACACTGCGCCGAAAATGTACCGGGGCTAAACATATTACCGAAGCTGTGGATTGTCCTTCGGACAATGGTAGGAGAGCGTTCTAAGGGCGTTGAAGCATGATCGCAAGGACATGTGGAGCGCTTAGAAGTGAGAATGCCGGTGTGAGTAGCGAAAGACGGGTGAGAATCCCGTCCACCGATTGACTAAGGTTTCCAGAGGAAGGCTCGTCCGCTCTGGGTTAGTCGGGTCCTAAGCTGAGGCCGACAGGCGTAGGCGATGGATAACAGGTTGATATTCCTGTACCACCTAGTATCGTTTTAATCGATGGGGGGGGACGCAGTAGGATAGGCGAAGCGTGCTGTTGGAGTGCACGTCCAAGCAGTAAGGCTGAGTGTTAGGCAAATCCGGCACTCGTTAGGCTGAGCTGTGATGGGGAGAGGAAATTGTTTCCTCGAGTCGTTGATTTCACACTGCCGAGAAAAGCCTCTAGATAGATAACAGGTGCCCGTACCGCAAACCGACACAGGTAGTCAAGATGAGAATTCTAAGGTGAGCGAGCGAACTCTCGTTAAGGAACTCGGCAAAATGACCCCGTAACTTCGGGAGAAGGGGTGCTCTTTAGGGTTCACGCCCAGAAGAGCCGCAGTGAATAGGCCCAAGCGACTGTTTATCAAAAACACAGGTCTCTGCTAAACCGTAAGGTGATGTATAGGGGCTGACGCCTGCCCGGTGCTGGAAGGTTAAGAGGAGTGGTTAGCTTCTGCGAAGCCACGAATCGAAGCCCCAGTAAACGGCGGCCGTAACTATAACGGTCCTAAGGTAGCGAAATTCCTTGTCGGGTAAGTTCCGACCCGCACGAAAGGCGTAACGATTTGGGCACTGTCTCAACGAGAGACTCGGTGAAATCATAGTACCTGTGAAGATGCAGGTTACCCGCGACAGGACGGAAAGACCCCGTGGAGCTTTACTGTAGCCTGATATTGAAATTCGGCACAGCTTGTACAGGATAGGTAGGAGCCATTGAAACGTGAGCGCTAGCTTACGTGGAGGCGTTGGTGGGATACTACCCTAGCTGTGTTGGCTTTCTAACCCGCACCACTTATCGTGGTGGGAGACAGTGTCAGGCGGGCAGTTTGACTGGGGCGGTCGCCTCCTAAAAGGTAACGGAGGCGCTCAAAGGTTCCCTCAGAATGGTTGGAAATCATTCACAGAGTGTAAAGGCATAAGGGAGCTTGACTGCGAGACTTACAAGTCGAGCAGGGTCGAAAGACGGACTTAGTGATCCGGTGGTTCCGCATGGAAGGGCCATCGCTCAACGGATAAAAGCTACCCCGGGGATAACAGGCTTATCTCCCCCAAGAGTTCACATCGACGGGGAGGTTTGGCACCTCGATGTCGGCTCATCGCATCCTGGGGCTGTAGTCGGTCCCAAGGGTTGGGCTGTTCGCCCATTAAAGCGGTACGCGAGCTGGGTTCAGAACGTCGTGAGACAGTTCGGTCCCTATCCGTCGTGGGCGTAGGAAATTTGAGAGGAGCTGTCCTTAGTACGAGAGGACCGGGATGGACATACCTCTGGTGTACCAGTTGTCGTGCCAACGGCATAGCTGGGTAGCTATGTATGGACGGGATAAGTGCTGAAAGCATCTAAGCATGAAGCCCCCCTCAAGATGAGATTTCCCAACTTCGGTTATAAGATCCCTCGAAGATGACGAGGTTAATAGGTTCGAGGTGGAAGCGTGGTGACACGTGGAGCTGACGAATACTAATCGATCGAAGACTTAATCAATATTAAAATGTTTTGCGACGCAAAATCATTACTTACTATCTAGTTTTGAATGTATAACACATTCATTTGTCTGGTGACAATGGCAAGGAGGTCACACCTGTTCCCATGCCGAACACAGAAGTTAAGCTCCTTAGCGCCGATGGTAGTCGGACTTACGTTCCGCTAGAGTAGGACGTTGCCAGGCAAAACGAGAGACCGTAAGGTCTCTTTTTTTTATGCGAAAAATAAAGATATAGAAAATTATCAAGAGCCATAGCTATAGAAGAGAACTATACTCTGCGAAGAGAAAGCGTTTGAAGCTGATGAATTAAGGAAAGAACGCCACGAGTTTAGTCGAGCTAAACGAGTCAGAGAGAGACGAAAATGAAGAAAGATGCGAGCGCTTGTCTCGAAGCAGAGGAAGCACCTTAGCGCCGAAGGTAGCCGACTTACGTTCTAAAGTAAAATAAGTATTTTTAATACTTAATTTTACTTACTTAATGGTCAAAGCCATTAAGAACCAAAGAACCAATTGCCAGATAGTAATATACCGCAAGCTCTTTTTTATTTAAAAACTAATAGAAAACAGATGAAATTGGGTCATACGAAAAAGCTTGAAAATAATACTTACAATAGTAGGATTATTTTCAAGCTTTCATTGTAGCTTTTAAATTAATAAAGAATATAACATTTTATTTTCATTAATATAGATATTTGATGGATCAAATTGATTTACACGCTCTTTTAATTGAATGAGATCATTGTGATGTTTAAGTTGAATACCAATGATAACAGTACCTGTTGTTTGAGAGGACTTTTTAAGATATTCGAATTTAGTAATATCATCTTGAGGACCTAGTACATCATTAACAAACTCTCTTAAAGCCCCTGGTCTTTGAGGAAAATTAAGGATGAAGTAATGTTTCATCTCTTCAAATAATAATGAACGCTCTTCAATTTCTTTCATTCTATTAATATCATTATTACCACCGCTTACAACACATACAACAGTTTTACCTTTAATTTTTACTCTATAGTTTTCAAGAGCAGCTACACTTAAAGCGCCTGCGGGTTCAGCTACTATAGCTTGTTTAGAGTACATATCTAGTATAGTAGAACATACTGCTCCTTCATCTACTTGTACATAATCATCTACATTATGCTTGGCTATATCAAATGTAATATCTCCAACTCTGGCTACTGAAGCACCATCAACAAATTTATCAATGTGATCTAAAGTGATGACCCGTTTGTTTACGACTACAGATTCATACATACTGCAGGCGCCTGCAGGTTCAATACCAATAATTTGTGTGTTTGGGGAATAAGCCTTGAAATATGTGCTAATACCAGATATTAAACCTCCACCGCCTATAGCAGAAAATAAATAATCAAATTTTACTCCATCTGCTTCGGATTGTTCAATAATTTCTTTGGCAAGTGTTCCTTGCCCTGAAATTGTAAATACATTATTAAATGGATCAATAAAATTCATTTCATTTTCTTTAGTATAAGCTAAAGCTTCTTCTAAGCAATGATCAAATGTATCACCAGTTAGCACGACTTCAACATTATCGCTACCAAAAAATTGTACTTGGTTTATTTTCTGAAGAGGTGTAGTAACTGGCATAAAAATTACAGCTCTAAGATTTAATTTCTTAGCAGTGTATGCCACGCCTTGAGCATGGTTACCAGCACTAGCACAAGTGATACCTCGATTTTTAGCTTCTTCAGATAATACTGAAATAGCATTATATGCGCCTCTTAATTTGAAAGAACGAACCCACTGTAAGTCTTCTCTTTTTAAATATACTTTACAATCATATTTTTGAGAAAGATAGTGGTCAAGCTGTAATGGCGTTTCTTTCACGATATCTTTGAGGCGTAAAAAAGCTTCATCTATATCTTGTGTCGAAACGATTGTTTTAACTGTCATAATATTCCACACCCTTAAAATGTTTTTTCATATTTTTCTATTAGATCTTCATATTGTAAAGTAATGGCAATATCATCAAGTCCATTTACTAATTTATTCTTCCATGTTTCATCTATTTTAAATTCAAAAGTGTGTTCTGAAGATGATACGGTTTGCGAAGGTAGATCTATCGTAATTTCTTCAAATTGAGCCAGATGTTCTCGTGCTTCCTTATCAAGTGTAATAGGGAGCATTGCATTCTTCGTACAATTCATATAGAAGATATCACTAAAACTACCTGCGATAATAATATTAAAACCATAGTCTTTTAAAGGCCAAGCAGCATGTTCACGACTTGAACCACACCCAAAGTTGTCTCCCGTTATTAAAATAGAAGCATCTTTATATTCTGGCTTATTAGGGTTAAATTCTGGATTATCAGAACCATCAGGTAAATAACGCCATTCATCAAAGGCGAAGGGACCAAAGCCGGTTTTTGAAATACGTTTGAGATGAACTTTGGGTATAATTTGATCTGTATCTATATTGTCGTATAAAAGGGGAACAACTTTACCTGTGTAGGTTGTAATAGGTTGAATTTCCATCTATACGACCACCTTTATTACGTCTACAAATTTACCGTTAATAGCAGCAGCTACTGCCATAGCAGGAGATACAAGATGGGTTCGTGCACCTTTACCTTGACGTCCTTCGAAATTACGATTACTTGTGGAAGCACAGTGCACACCTTCAGGAACTTGATCGGGATTCATACCTAAACACATTGAACAACCTGGTTCTCTCCATTCAAAACCTGCTTCTTTAAAAATGACATCTAGACCTAGTGCTTCAGCTTCCTTCTTAACTGTTCTGGAGCCAGGCACTACAATAGCTGTGATATTAGGATGAACTTTATTACCTTTAACAATATGACTTGCTTCTACTAAATCAGAGAGTCTTGCATTCGTACATGAACCTAAGAATACATAGCCTAATTCAATATCTTCGGCTTTTTGACCTGGTTTGAGTCCCATGTAGTTATAGGCACGTTCATCATTAGAATCTTTAATTTCTGGCAAAGGAGAGCTAAAATTAACTCCCATTTCTGGATTTGTTCCCCATGTCACCTGAGGTTCTAAGTTTGAAACATCTAATTCAATAACTTTATCGAAGTACGCATCCTCATCGGAATATAAAGTTTGCCACCAATCAATAGATTGATCAAAATTAGTAGCGTAAGGACGACCTTTAACATATTCAAAAGTCGTCTTATCAGGTTGCATCATACCGTATTTTGCGCCTGCTTCAATTGCCATATTACAAATTGTCATTCGAGCTTCCATAGACAAACTCTTAATCGTTTCTCCTGTAAATTCAAGGGCATATCCTGTATCAAAATCAACGCCATATTGGTTAATTAAATAGAGTATTATATCCTTGGCATAAACGCCGGTAGGTAATTTACCATTTATATCGATTTTTAAATTCTTAGGTTTAGTTTGCCAAAGTGTTTGAGTAGCAAAGACATGTTCAACTTCACTTGTACCAATTCCAAATGCGATTGCACCAAAAGCACCATGTGTCGCGGTGTGAGAATCGCCACAAACAATTGTCTTTCCTGGTTGAGTTAAACCTGTTTCAGGTCCTACCATATGAACGATACCTTGTTCATCAGATCCCATATCAAAAATATGGACGCCAAAGTCTTTGGCATTCTTTTGTAGGGTAGTAATCTGTTTATTTGCTATTTCATCTTTTATGTTAAAAATGTCGATAGTCGGTACATTATGGTCTAAAGTAGCAAACGTGAGATCAGGTCTTCTTAATGAACGATTCTGAATTCTGAGTCCCTCAAAAGCTTGAGGAGGAGTAACTTCATGTATGAGATGTAGGTCTATATATAATAGTTGTGGTTCACCTTCATTCCCATGTAGAACATGTTTATTCCATACTTTATCGAATAGTGTTCGTCCCATAATACTTCTCCTCCCTTTCATAAATAATTATTCTTTAGTAGTTTAAATATTTCAGAAGTTTTGTGACTTCCACCTAAATCTGCTGTAGTATGGCCAGACTTAATGAGTTTAAATACATGTTTTTCAAGATCTATTGCAGCTTGTTCTTGATTTAGACTTTCTTTTAAACAAAGTGCCAAAGATAACACCATACCAAATGGATTAGCTTTATCTTGGTTAGCGATATCAGGTGCCGAGCCATGAATAGGCTCATATAATCGTGTCCCTTGTTCCCCAAAACTTGCGGAAGGGGATAAACCAAGTGAGCCTGGTATTACTGATGCTTCATCACTCAAAATGTCTCCAAATAAATTTTCGGTAACAATAACATCAAATTGAGTAGGGTGTGTGATTAAATGCATGCTACAGGCATCTACTAACAAGTGGTTGACTTCAACATCTGGATAATCCGCTTTAACTTCATTCACCACTTGACGCCAAAGTTTACTTGAAGATAATACATTTTCTTTATCAACGGATGTTAGTTTTTTTCTTCTATTTTGAGCTAAATTAAATGCAACTCTAACGATTCTCTCTATTTCTTCACGAGTATAAGTAAGTGAATCTAGAGCTGAATGATTATCATAGTGACTTGGTTCACCAAAATAAATACCGCTAGTTAGTTCTCTGACAATCACTAAATCAGTACCTTCAACTCGCTCTTGTTTTAATGGAGATAAATGACTGGTACCCTCACTTACAATGGTTGGACGTATATTTGCATATAAATTTAAAGCTTTTCTAAGTTTTAATAGCCCATGTTCTGGACGATTTTTAGGATTTGACCATTTGGGACCACCAATTGCACCAAGTAAAATGGCATCTGAAGATTTACATGCTTCTAATGTTTCATCAGTAAGAGGTGTACCATAGTTATCGATTGCCGCACCTCCAAAATGATGATGTTCTATTTGATACTGGAAGTCATATTTATGACTGATTAGTTCGAGAAGCTCTAATGTACCATTTATAATTTCTGGTCCTATACCATCGCCAGGTAAAGCTACGATTTTGTAAATCATGAATGAATACCTTCTTTCTTTTGTGTTTCAGAAATATATTTCGCATGAGCTTCTATATAGGCTTTACAAGAAGCCTGTAAAATATCATGATCAATTCCTATACCGTTGACTGGTGTACCTTCGATGATTAAACTAACGTGAACTTCTGCTTGCGCATCTGCACCTTCAGTGATTGAGTCAATCCTATAATCGATAAGTTCTGTCTTTCTTTGGAAAATACGATCAACAGCATTATATATAGATACGATTGAACCTGTTCCAATACTTGAATCTTGATAAGTTTTTCCATTTTTATCTTTAATCACGACCACAGCACTTTGTAGCCCTTTAGATACATATTGCAGTTGTAAATTTTCTAATTGATAAATCGCTCGTTGCTCATGCTCAGATCCTTGAATGATTGCATGGATGTCGCGATCAGAAACTGATTTTTTCTTATCAGCAACTTCTTTAAATTGTTTAAATAAGTTGATTTGATCCTCAGTGCTAATGTCATAGCCTAATGATTTTAGTTTCTCAGCAAAAGCATGCTTTCCAGACAATTTACCAAGAGGTAATTCAGTTGTACTTACTCCGACTAATTGAGGCGTCATAATTTCATATGTTTCACGATGTTTGAGTACACTATCTTGATGTATCCCCGATTCATGACTAAACGCATTTTGACCGACGATTGCTTTGTTTCTTGGAACTCGAATTCCTGCGTATCGTGATATGAGGTCTGATGTTTTCTTAGTTTCATCAAGTTTAATTTGGGATTCAATACCATAATGATCACGTCGAACATAAAGTGCTAATGCAACTTCTTCAAGCGCAGCATTACCCGCACGTTCACCAATTCCATTCACAGTACCTTCGATGCGTCGTGCACCACCTTCAATGGCTGCCAGACTATTAGATACAGCCATACCCAGGTCATCATGACAATGGGCACTGAAAACGATTGGTTGTTCAGAATGGATGGATTTGGTTAATGTTTTGAAAATTTGTTCATATTCTGTAGGATAACTGAATCCTACAGTATCTGGGATGTTAATAATGGTAGCGCCAGCATCAATAGCAGTTTGCACACAATCAATTAAGAACGGAATTTCGGTTCTAGTCGCATCTTCAGGGGAAAATTGTACTACTTCAAAAAATTGTTTAGCGTATGATACATGTTCTTTGATAGATGCTAATACTTCCTCTTGAGACATTTTTAATTTATGCTCTAAATGAATAGGGGATGTTGCAATAAACACATGTACTTGCGGTTTAGCAGCTAACTTTGTTGATTCATATACAGCGTCTATATCTGACTTTTTACATCTAGCTAAGCCACAAACTGCTGTAGTAGTTAATGCCTTTGCAATTGATTCAACTGATTTAAAACTTCCAGAGCTTGAAGCGGGGAATCCAGCTTCTATGACATCGACTCCCCATTTTTCTAATTGCTTAGCAATTTTCAATCTTTCGTCAAAGGTAAAGTTGACTCCCGGTGTTTGTTCTCCGTCTCTTAGTGTTGTATCAAAAATTTGAATATGGCTTTCCATTTTTAACATCTCCTTATTATTTTTGAATACTTTTAGCTTTAATAAATGGCATCATTTTTCTTAATTCACGACCAACTGCTTCGATTTCATGACCATGTTGTTGTTCACGTAATTGGTAAAATTCTTTAAAGCCATTTTCATTGTCTTTAACAAAACGATTAGCAAAGTTACCGTTTTGAATATCTTCTAATACAGTTTTCATGTTGTTTTTAACTTCTGGAGTGATAACACGTGGTCCAGATACATAATCACCAAATTCAGCTGTATTTGAAATAGAGTAGCGAACGGTTTCCATACTGCCTTCGTACATTAAATCAACGATTAATTTTATTTCATGTAATACTTCGAAGTATGCTAATTCTTTTTGATATCCAGCTTCTACTAAAGTTTCAAAACCACTTTGAATTAATTTATGGATACCCCCGCAAAGTACAGCTTGTTCACCGAATAAATCAGTTTCAGTTTCTTCTTTGAATGTAGTTTCAATAACACCAGCACGTGTTGCACCAATACCTTTGGCATAACTTAGTGCGATATCACGTGCATGACCTGAAGCATCTTGTTGTACACCGAATAATGCTGGTACAGCAGTACCTTCTACAAAGGTACGTCTTACTAAATGACTAGGACCTTTAGGTGCTACTAAGAATACATCTACATCAGCAGGGGGTTGAATAACTCCAAAGTGAATGTTAAATCCGTGCGCAAAAGCTAATGCATTGCCTGCTTCTAAGTTAGGTTCAATTTCATTTTTATATACATTACCTTGGATTTCATCTGGTAATAAAATCATTACTACATCTGCTTGTTTAGTAGCCTCATTCACTGGATAAACATCAAATCCATCTTCTTTAGCTCTATCGAAAGAATGACCAGGTCGAATACCAACGACTACATCATAACCATTGTCTTTTAAATTTTGAGCGTGTGCATGTCCTTGTGAACCGTAACCAATTACTGCAATTTTTTTACCTTGTAAAGCATCTTTTTCAACTGATTGATCATAATAAACTTTTGTCATAGTGAATTCCTCCAATTACTTCCTAAAAATTCTTAATTTTCAAAATATTTATGTTATAAAAATATGTAAGATGATAGTTATGTCTCAATCATCAATTTTTTTACATCGCTAGCGCATCAAACAATTTTTTAAACACTCGTAACACTTAATACATTGATTTGTTGTTCTAACTTTTTTAATACAATATTGAAAGCAGCTTAGTCTTCAATATGTACTTTCAGTTCTAGATTAGAAATACCTTTATTATCTGACCTCTTAACATGCAGCTCATCAATGTTACATTGTAATCGAACAAATGCACTTGTAATACGATGTAATGTACTCACTTGGTCGGCGACCACAAATTGAATTGTACGTTTCATTATAATCCCTCCATCTCGTGATTAGATTTACCACTAGGTACCATAGGATTGACAGGTTCTACAGGAGAGATGCGAACTTCAATTAACGCTGGACCATTATGATTGAAAGCTGCATCGATTTGTGATTCAAGTTTGTCCGATGAATCAATTAGATATCCATTGATACCATATGCTTCAGCCATTTTAATAAAATCAGGTTGATCATTAAATACTGAATGAGAGAAGCGCTGGTTAAAGAATTTGTCTTGCCATTGTTTAACCATACCTAACGTACCATTATTGATTAACACTATTTTCACGTTCAGGTTGTATTCAGGCAATAGCGCCATTTCTTGATTAGTCATTTGGAAACCACCATCTCCGACGAAGCATACGACAGTTTTATCAGGAGAAGCGAGTTGTGCACCAATCGCAGAAGGAATACCAAATCCCATCGTACCTAATCCGCCACTAGTTACCCATTGACCATGGTCTTTGAAAGGGTAGAACTGAGCAGCCCACATTTGATGTTGGCCTACATCAGTAGTGACGATTGCATCGCCATTTGTAATTTTTCCGATGTATTCAATTGACTTTTGAGGTTTACTAAATGTATCATCTTCATTTTTATCGTATTTGAATGGATGTTTTTGCTTATTCTGTTTACAATAATGAATCCATTCTTCATGATGAGCTGTTGTGACATTCTCAGAAGATAAAGCTTCTAAAACGAGTTTACAATCGGCAACAATACCTAAATCTGTTTGAATGACTTTATTGATTTCTGAAGGATCGATGTCTACGTGAACTATCTTAGCGTTTGGTGCAAATGCATCAGGTTTGCTAGCTAGTCGGTCATCAAAACGACTACCTAAATTAATGAGTAAATCACATTCAGTGAGTGCCATATTACTTGCATATGAACCATGCATGCCTCCCATTCCTAAGAACAGGGGATGTTCGTAAGGTATTGCACCAAGACCTAATAGTGTGGTTACGGTAGGGATTTGATATTTAGTGACAAATTCTGTTAATAATTGATTTGATTTAGAATGATTGATACCTGAACCTGCGAGAATAATAGGCTTTTTAGATTTACTAATATATGAAACTAATGTCTTAATGTCTATATCTTCTGGTTCACTTTTAACTTGATAATGAGGCAAATTGATTTCATTTGATAAACCAACGTTTGTTGATAAAATTCCCATGTCTTTCGGGAAATCAATGACGACAGGACCTTTTCTTCCTGAATTAGCTACATGAAATGCTTCATGAACTATTTTAGGAATATCTTCAACATTTTTAATTTGATAATTTTGTTTAGTAATTGGTGTTGTCATTGAAAGTAAATCTGCTTCTTGGAAGGCATCTTTTCCAATTCCTGGTGTTGCTACTTGACCTGTAAAAACGACTAAGGGTAATGAATCACTATGAGCATCTGTGATTCCAGTAATTGCATTTGTAGCTCCTGGGCCACTAGTGACAACAACTACACCAGTTTTACCTGAGACACGTGCATATCCTTCTGCGGCATGGGTTGCACCTTGTTCATGTCTTGCTAAGATATGCTTGATTTGTCCATCATAAAATGTGTCATAAAGTGGCAATACAGCACCGCCTGGGTAACCAAAAATAAAATCAACGTCCTCATGTTGTAAAGCTTCGAATAAAAGTTGAGAACCACTACGCATTTGATTAACAGTTTGTTGTTGAAGGTATTCTGGTTCTTGTGATTCAGAAACATTTAATGTATCAGTATTTTCTTTACTAATCGCGGTTACCGTTGTAAAAGAGGGGCTTTCTTTTTGATTAGACATCGTAATCATCTCCTAATTAAATAAGGTTTTCTGGAACTTGCATAATACCACCTGTATTAGCACTTGTGACTAAAGAGGTGTATCTAGCCAGATATCCTGTTTTTACTTTTGCTTTAAATGGTTGTAGCTCTTCACGTCTGCGATAAAGTTCTTCTTGTGGCTGGTCAACATCTAACTTTCTATTTGTTAAATCAATTGTAATTTCATCTCCATCTCTAATTAATCCGATAGGGCCACCAGATGCTGCTTCTGGGGAAATGTGTCCCACTGCAATACCTCTTGTAGCACCTGAAAATCTACCGTCAGTAATTAAAGCCACATCTTTTCCTAATCCTCGGCCAACAATAGAGGAAGTAGGAGCTAACATTTCAGGCATTCCTGGACCGCCTTTAGGACCTTCATAGCGAATAACTACAACATGACCTTCACGTACAGTATGATTGTCAATTGCTTCAACAGCTTCATCATGAGAGTTAAAACAAATAGCTTTCCCTTTAAAGACTTTAATAGAGGGATCTACACCACCTACTTTAATCACTGCACCTTTGGGAGCTATATTACCGAAAAGTACTGAAAGCCCACCTTCGTGATCATAGGGACTATCGAGAGGATGTATAACATCAAAGTTTGAAATTTCCTTTCCTTTATTATTTTCTTTTAATGTTTTACCAGTAACTGTAATCCTTTCTGGGTGTAACGTACCATCTTTTTTCATTAACTCATTGATAATAGCGGGAACACCACCAGCTTCATGTACATCGTGCATAGAGTAAGAAGAGCTAGGTGCGATTTTTGAAAGATAGGGTGTTCTTTTCGCAATTTCATTAATACGTTCTAAGTCATAATCAATGCCTGCTTCGTTTGCGATTGCTAATGTATGCAACACAGTATTAGTTGAGCCGCCCATTGCCATGTCTAATGCAAAAGCATCATCAATTGCCTCTCGTGTAACGATGTCTCTTGGTTTTATATCATTTTTAATATTATCTACTAATCGAAAAGCAGCTTGACGAATCATTTCACGACGTTGGTCACTAACTGCTAAAGCTGTTCCATTGTAAGGTAAGGCGAGTCCTAAAACCTCCATCAAACAGTTCATAGAATTTGCTGTGAACATACCAGCACATGAACCACAAGTAGGGCAGGCATTTTGCTCCATATCTAAAAATTCTTCTTTAGAAATAGACCCCTCTTTAAAAGCGCCGACTGCTTCAAACATTGAAGATAAAGTAAGTGCTTTACCGTGAGCAGATAGACCAGCTTTCATTGGGCCACCTGAACAAAAAATTGCAGGGACATTTGTACGTACCGCAGCGAGTATCATGCCCGGAGTGATTTTATCGCAGTTAGGAATATAAAACACACCATCGAACCAATGTGCATTAATTACTGTTTCAGCTGCATCTGCAATAATTTCTCTCGAAGGTAATGAATATCTCATTCCAATGTGTCCCATTGCGATGCCATCATCTACACCAATCGTATTAAATTCGAAAGGGATTGCACCCGCTTCACGAATAGCTTCTTTCGCGATATCAGCAAGTTCTCTTAAGTGAACATGTCCTGGTACGATATCGATATAAGAATTACAAATTGCCACAAAAGGCTTATTCATATCTGTAGGTTTTTGAAGAGCGCCCGTAGCATGTAAAAGACTTCTCGCTGGAGCTTGTTGATCTCCTTTTTTGATCATGTCGCTTCGCATATTTGATTCCCCCGTATAAGTATTAAGAACAATAAAAAACGTCCCAATATTTATTGGGACGTTTGAAAGTCCCATTCAACTAGAAATAGGACTTAAACATTTAGTAGTAATACTTACTAAAGTTCGAGTCCTTACGAGTATAATAAAATGATAATAACGTTTTGAGTTGTGGGTAGATAATGTGATGTATTATAAGTCATTTTATTATACTCCTTTCGTTGAATGGTAAAGTATTCTTAATAATTTGAATTGTCTTAAAATTTGATAAACTTAATTTACTACAAGTAAAATAGCGTGTCAATAAAAATATAGAATTTTCTAACAATTAATTTTAAATGTGTTTCTAGAATTTTCACAAAGAAATTTACACTAAAATTTGTTACAATAAATGAGTTAATAATGGACGAAACAATAACGTATCTTCGTAAATAGGAGAATGAATGTTGATTACTATACACAATTTAGATGAGATGAAACAATTTGCTAATGTTTTAGTGAAAAATCTAAAGCCAGGAGATTTAATTTTATTGAACGGCGATTTAGGTGCTGGTAAAACGACTTTAACACAGTTTATAGGAAAAGCTTTAGGTGTGAAACGAACTATTAATTCACCAACATTTAATATTATTAAATCTTATAAAGGGAATGAACTCAAACTTCATCATATGGATTGCTATCGTTTGGAAGACCATGAAGAAGATTTAGGATTTGAGGAATATTTCGAAGACCATGCTGTTACAGTCATTGAATGGAGTCAGTTTATTTCTGATTTATTACCTTATCAACATTTGACAATCAACATTAATGTTATAAATGAAAATGAACGTACAATAATGATTGAAGCACAAGGTGCACATTACGAAATGTTAAGGGAGGTTGTTATCAATGAATTATCTGCTCATTGATACATCTAATCAGCCGTTATCAGTTGCACTCATGCAGGATGAAAAAGTGTTAATTGAACAAACTACAAATATTAAACAAAATCATTCAGTTCAATTGATGCCTGAGACTCAAAAGTTATTTGAACAGTCTCAAGTTGATAAACAAGAAATCACAGACATAGTTGTTGCAGAAGGACCGGGTTCATACACAGGTTTAAGAATCGGTGTGACTGTGGCTAAAACGTTAGCTTACGCTTTACAAACTCGATTATATGGTGTGTCATCACTTAAAGCTCTTGCTGCAACTATTAAAGATGAGCATAGATTATTAGTACCTATCTTTGACGCAAGAAGAGAAGCGGTTTATACAGGTGTTTATCAATACGTTAATGGTGAATTAACTACAATCATTGAGGATGGATATTTATCAATTAATGATTTAAAAGATAAACTTCATGCGCTAAATCAAGAATATGTTTTTATTGGGTTTAATTTAGAAAATATAAAGCATTTATTAGATAGCGAAGTGATTGAAAGTTTACCTAAAGCTTCAGTTATGAAATCCTTAATTCAACAACCTGAAAATATCCATTCATTTACACCGAAGTATCATAAATTATCAGAGGCGGAAAGAAATTGGTTAGACCAACAGAAGAACAATTAAATATTAGGAAAATGAGTGTTGAAGATGTTCCTCAAGTCTTTGATATAGAGCGCGAAAGCTTCAATTATAGTTCATGGACGATTGATGCCTTTTATCATGAAATAGAACAGAATCAATTTGCAACATATTTTGTAATTGAATATGATGATAAAATTATTGGATATTTAGGTATGTGGATTGTTATAGATCAAGCTCAAATTACAACAGTCGCCATTAAAAAACAGTATAGAGGGTACGGACTAGGTCAATTATTACTTAAATATGTTAAAAATTACGCAAGTCATACCTGTGAAGTAATGAGTTTAGAAGTTCGTTTAGATAATGTAGTGGCGCAACATGTATATCAGAATTTAGGATTTGAATATGGTGGAAAAAGAAAAAATTATTATGGTGAAGGTGAGGATGCACTAGTGATGTGGGTGAATTTGAAATGACACAACAAACTTTAATTCTAGGGATGGAAACCAGTTGTGATGAAACAAGTGTAAGTGTGATTAGAAATGGTCAAGAAATACTTTCTAATACAGTATTAAGTCAAATTGATAGTCATAAACGATTTGGTGGAGTTGTTCCTGAAGTCGCAAGTAGACATCATGTTGAAGGTGTAACAGCTACGATTGAAGAGGCACTTGACTCAGCAAACGTCACTATGCACGAGATTGATGCTATTGCAGTAACACAAGGTCCAGGATTAATAGGTGCATTATTAATAGGAATTAATGCAGCAAAGGCACTCGCTTTTGCTTACGATAAACCTATCATTCCGGTTCACCATATTGCTGGGCATATTTACGCAAATCATCTAGAACAACCACTTACATTTCCACTAATTGCTTTAATCGTTTCAGGCGGACATACAGAGTTAGTTTATATGAAAGATCACCTTAACTTTGAAATTATTGGTGAGACCAGAGATGATGCAGTTGGTGAAGCTTACGATAAAGTGGCTCGTACGATAAACTTACCATATCCTGGCGGTCCTCAAATAGACCAGCTAGCCGTTAAAGGTCACGATGTTTATGATTTTCCAAGGGTTTGGCTTGAAAAGGATAGCTATGATTTTAGCTTCAGTGGATTAAAAAGTGCGGTTATTAATAAATTGCATAATTTAAGACAGAAAAATGAAGAAATTGTTGAAGAGAATGTTGCTACAAGTTTTCAAAATAGTGTCGTTGAAGTATTAACATATAAGGCTATCCATGCTTGTACATCTTATGGTGTTAAACGACTTATTGTGGCAGGTGGTGTAGCAAGTAATAAAGGATTGAGAGCAGCGCTCAAAGATGCTTGTAATAAAGAAAACATTACTTTAACTATACCAAGTCCATCCTTATGTACAGATAATGCTGCAATGATTGGTGCAGCTGGTCATTACTTATATCAAGCTGGATTACGTGGTGATTTAGCTATGAATGGTGAAAATAATATAGACATTGAAGATTTTACGATGACTAAATAAACAAAAGAGCACTATATAACGTATCAACTTAGCTAAGGATATGACGTTATATAGTGCTTTTTTATTGTATGAGGCTAGCAATTATTATCAAAAATTAACTTATTCATCTACTTGCCTTTGAGCACGTTGATAAATATCGTCTGGGAAATGAGTAATTCTAAGTAATTCAATCGCATTTCGAGTATTGGCTTTACCTGGTTTAATTTTGTAGTCAAAATAGATTTCATTCTTCTGAATAGACTCATTAAAATGATAATTATAGTAATCCTTTTCTAATAGGGTGGACAATTCAATATCATGTGTAGCAGCAACTACTTGATAGTTTGGCAATCCATTCAAATAGCTGAGTACTGATTCAGACGCTGCAATACGTTCTGTTGTATTCGTACCTTTAAAAATTTCATCAATGAAACAATAAATTTTAGTTTGTGTATCAATATTGAAAAGTCGTCTTATTGACTTTAATTCTGCCATAAAATAGCTATCTCCTGAGAGAACATCATCAGCATTAGCCATTGATGTAGACACATAACCCGGTTGATAGTTGAATGACTTAGCAGTAGCAGTATGAAGTGATTGCGCCATAATCACATTCAATGCGACAGCCTTCATAAATGTTGATTTACCAGATGCGTTAGAACCTGTTAGTAGAAGATTACTATCCAAGTTTAAATCATTAGGAACGGCCACTTCCTCATCTAATAATGGATGAATTAAACTTTGAAAATGCACACCCTCCATGTTTTCGTCAGCATGAGGTATACAATAATTAGTTAATGTGCGTCTATACATTGCTATAGCGTAATGATTATCAAGTGTACTAATATAGTCATAACATTCTTTGACTTCACTTTGATATTTAAAATAACTATGTTGAATGAGATGGAATAAAACATAATCTACCATAAACATCAATTTGATAAGCATAATCGTACTACCTACCACATCATTGGATTCTAATTGAGCAAGCAAGCCACTATAACGACTAGAATTCTTGAAATGATTGAAATTAATATTGATGTCAGGTGTTCCTTCTATTTTAGACAAAGCTTTACATTGTTTAATTAC
Organism: Staphylococcus capitis subsp. capitis; assembly: GCF_040739495.1. Taxonomy (NCBI): domain Bacteria; kingdom Bacillati; phylum Bacillota; class Bacilli; order Caryophanales; family Staphylococcaceae; genus Staphylococcus; species Staphylococcus capitis. The sequence continues at coordinate 832,880 of NZ_CP145263.1, forward strand.
ATTAGCAGTATAAAAGATTGATTTTAAATCCTGTTCGTAAGACTTCTTCAAATTCAATGAAAGTACGATATTTAAGAAAAAGCTTCCAATAAATAAAAAGACACCTACACCTGGAGAAATAAATATAGTTGAAAATGCAATTATTGGTAATAAAGGACAAAACATTAAAAGCGTATTCCTAGGAATTGGTGTTAACTGATCAGGGAATAATGGGTAAACTGTTTTGCCTATTTTAGAAAGTATATAAGATACATTTAATCGAAAAGCTTGATCCTCGCTATAACGTTTGATTAGTGATTGATTATCAATCGAGAACATTCCTCTTAATGAAGCGTATAATTTCATTTCTCCAATAGCGGTAAAATTAAAGTTTATCTTGTGAAATAGAGCTTCAATATTTAAATCAGACCAAGTTTTATCGTCTATAAGAGGATGTTTATCGATGTAATTATCCTTATATTCTTGATATTGAGCATCAAATCTTGAATTAGGTCTTATAAATGTTTCTAACTTAGCTTTTCTATCCCATAGCGTATTGATTTTAGCAATTGTTTTTCTTCTTTCAATAAATGAAACGGTAATATTTACAATCGCTATTAAAATAATAAATATAAGAACGATGAGTCCGAACGTTTGATTGTTAGTCATAAATGTCTCCTCAGTATAGTTATATTTAAATTATTTCATAAATAAATTTTAGACTCAAATCTTCATATTAAAAATGAGATGTCAATAGGGAACGTGCGTACTTATCAACAAAATGTGTGTAAACTGTGGATAAATACTGTTGAAAAGTGTGGATATTACCGTGTATAACTCGAATAATTTTTAGGAATAGTGTTAATTTACTTGTGGATAACTAGGATAACTGTGTGGATAGCTTTCAAATTAGCGATATAGAGTGTGAATAAAATTTGTGTAATAACATACTAAAAGACACTAAAAAGTAAGAAATTCTACCTTTTAGTGTCTCAATGATAAATGGATATTTATAATTTTTCTTGTAATTCTTCCCATTCTAACATAACTTGTTCTAATTTTTGTTCGGTATTATTTTTTTTCTCAGCTAATTCTGCAGCTTTAATAGGATCATTAAATACTTCTGGTTGAGTTAATTGTGTCTCAATATATGAAATATGAGTTTCAAATTCTTCTATCTTAGCTTCACATTGTTCGATTTGACGTTCGATTTTTCGTTGTTGACTCTTTTGTTGTTTTTGAGTTGAATATGATGAGGATGAAATAGTGGTATCATTATTATCTTTAGTTTTTGGAGAAGAATTGTTCAATTCTTCTTGAGCTTTTATTGCAGCAGCTTCTTCAGTTTTTTCAATATAGTATTGATAATCTCCGAGATACATTTGTCCACCCTCATGATTTAAATCAAATACTTTATTTGCAAGCTGATTAATAAAGTATCTATCGTGAGAAACAAATATAATGGTACCTTCAAAATGTTTTAAAGCTTGTTCTAACATTTCTTTAGAATCTATATCTAAGTGGTTAGTAGGTTCATCTAGTATCAGCACATTGTCTTTTTGTAACATTAATAAAGCTAATTGCAATCGGGCTTTTTCACCACCAGATAAATCATTTATGATCTTTTTAACATCTTCTTGTACAAATAAAAAACGACCTAGAACAGCACGCACATCTTTTTCATTCATATGAGAATACTGATCCCAAACGTAATCTAAAATTGTTTTATTTGATTTGAACTCAGCTTGTTTTTGATCATAATAACCAATTTGAAGATTAGCCCCAAAAGTAATTTCTCCAGCTAGTTTGTCTTGCTTATTGGCGATTGTTTTGATTAGAGTGGTTTTTCCCACTCCATTTGGTCCGATTACAGCAATATGGTCACCCTTAAACACTTCAATATTAATTGGTTGAGTAATGGGGGAATCATATCCAATTTTAAGATCACGAATATGCATGACATCATTACCTGTATTTCTTTCAAAGCCGAATTGTATATTGGCACTTCTCGCGTCAATCATCGGCTTGTCTATACGTTCCATTTTCTCTAAAGTTTTACGTCGACTTTTAGCCATGCCACTTGTTGAAGCTCTTGTAATATTCTTTTCTACGAAGTTTTCTAATTTTTGAATTTCTTCTTGTTGTTTTTCATACTCTTGCATACGTTTTTCATAATATTGGTCACGTTGTTCAATAAATTGTTCATAATTACCTACATAGCGTTTAACGTCTCCGAGAGCTACATCATAGATTTGAGTAACTATTTTATCTAAGAAGTATCTATCATGACTAATAATAACGATGGCGCCTTTAAAATATTTAAGATAATCTTCTAACCATTTTGTCGTTTCAAGATCTAAGTGGTTTGTTGGTTCATCTAGCAAGAGTAAATCAGGTTCATTTAATAACATTTGAGCGAGTGAAAGGCGTGTTTTTTGACCACCACTAAAATCATTAATAGGTTTATCAAAATCACTCTCAGTAAAATTAAGGCCATGAAGAACTGTTTTTATTTTACTTTCATATTGATAACCCTCGAGTTGTTCAAACCGGTTCGTTAATGACTCGTAACGTTCCATATGCTCTTGGTAAGTTTGTGTTTCGTATTCACTCGTATGTTGTGCCAACCAATCAGTTTCTTCTTTGATTAAGCTCTCCATATTTTTCAGATGTTCAAATGGTTTAGACATCTCTTCGAAGACTGTAGCCGTTGAGTTAAGTGTCATTTGTTGAGTAAGATAGCCCATTTTTAAATTTTTTATTTTTGATATATGACCGCTATCGTAACCTTCTACGCCGGCTATAATTTTCATTAATGTAGATTTACCTGCGCCGTTTCGACCAACGACACCTATTCTTTCACCCGTTTTAACTTCAAAGTCTACATTAGTAAAAATATCTTCACCATCGAACGATTTCGAGATGTCATTAAGTTGTAAAAGTATCATTCGATTCTCACCTTTCTAATTCTATTAAATAGTTATAGACTATATGTAATCAATAAGATTTAAAAAATTTTAATTTTATGTGAATTTTAAATAGTTAAGCATTATTTTTTAATAATAGGGTACATCTACCTCATAAGGTATGACGATTAAGCTATATGTTGACTCAATTATCTTTATTTTACAGCATTCGCGCATCACATGAAACTGAGATATTTATTTTTAAAATTCAATAATGTATAATATTTAAGTATTCATTGTAGGCAATTATTTGATTATTTAAACGCCTTACAACTTGCACGATAAAACGTTTGAATACATAAATATAATTCATTCAAACTTCAAGGGGGACACATTGGATGCCAGAAAATAATAAAATTCCTCGTGCTACATTAAAGCGTTTACCTTTATATTATAGATTTGTGAGTACATTAAAATCTAAGGGTATTGACCGTGTGAATTCTAAAGCAATTAGTGAAGCTTTACAAATAGATTCGGCAACGATTCGTCGTGATTTTTCTTATTTCGGTGAATTAGGCAAAAAAGGCTATGGTTATAACATTGATAGTATGCTTGAATTTTTCAAGTCTGAACTGAGTGAAAGTGATGAAATTAAAATTGCAATAGTAGGTGTAGGTAATCTAGGTCGTGCGTTACTTACTTACAACTTCTCAATACACGATGAGATGACAATTACAGAAGCTTTTGATATTAGAGAAGAATTGATTGGAGAACAAGTCGGCAAAGTCATAGTTAAAAATAGTAATGAAATAAAATCTACACTAGCAGCAGAAGAAATAGACGTAGTGATATTAACTACTCCTGAAAATGTAGCACAACAAGTTGCTGATCAACTAGTTGAAGCGGGTGTGAAAGGTATACTAAACTTTACGCCAAGCAGAGTTAAAACACCTCAAGACGTACAAGTTCACCACATTGATTTAGGAATTGAACTACAATCACTATTGTTCTTTATGAAGAACTATAGTAATAATAATTAACAACTTTTAGCATCCTATTTAGGATGCTTCTTTTTTATGAAAAATGATATAGTATACATAATCAAAAAATAGGGGGGGCAAGCCATAGTGAAACTTGAAGTAAATTGTACATTTAAAGCACATATACCGCAGATGGTAAACGTTCCTGGGAAACTCGTATTAAATGATAATATTTTACTATTCAAAGCTTATGGTAAAGAATATACACCATTTGATATCGAATTAGATATTAATAAAGTTGTGAGATATAAGCGTTCAAAGGGGCTATTAGGAAGTAAATTATTCATTCTTTATAACAATCATGAGTGGTATAAATTTAGTCATTTTTCAAAAGAAGATTTAAAATCATTAAGCAAAGCATTGAAAATACAATAAACTTAAATAAATATAATTGTAATTATTTAAATTAGAAAATCTAAAATACATACTATATGCGCATGCTTTCCAAGGAAATCGTTTCAGCCTGTAGGCTTCGACTGGCCCTGTTTCCTCGGGAGTCAGCGCATATATTTTTAAGCTTGTTGAAAACAAAGTAATTTATTCTGTTTGAGCTTTAATTTTTAAAAAAGTCAAAATTTATTAAGTTTGCAAAATTTGATTATTTCCAGTATAATACCTTAGTATTTATATCGGAAATAGGTGATTAAATGACATGGATGATAATTAGTGGACTTATTGTTGGGGCATTATTAGGGTTTGTAATGCAACGTACAAGATTCTGTCTAGCGGGCGGTTTCAGAGATATGTATGTCCAAAAAAGTAATAAAATGTTTTACGCATTGCTTGTAGCTATAACGGTTCAGAGTTTAGGACTACTAATATTTACAAGTTTAGGTATAGTTAAAGTCCCTGCTCATACATTTCCAGTAGTAGGGACTATCGTAGGTTCATTCATATTTGGCATAGGTATTGTCTTAGCTGGTGGCTGTGCCACTGGTATGTGGTATCGCGCGGGAGAAGGTTTAATTGGCAGTTGGGTGGCATTAATTTTATATGCTATAACTTCTGCAATTACTAAAACAGGTGTACTTCTCCCAGTTATGAATGCAATTAATAAACCCTTAAACGTGAACGCGAGTGTGAGTCAATCAACTGGAGTTCCTAACTGGGTACTTGTTTTAATTTTAGCAATAATTACAGTTACGTTAGTTGTGAGAACTTTACGTAAACCAAAAGTAATGGTGCCTAAATTAAAACAAAAGTATACAGGTATTCGACACTATTTGTTTGAAAGAAGATACCATTCATTTATAGCAGGTATTGCTGTAGGACTTATTGCTTTACTGGCTTGGCCTATGAGTGAATCAACAGGTCGACCATACGGACTTGGTATTACGACCCCATCTGCTAATTTGATTAACTTTCTAATATCAGGTAATACTAAGTTTATTGATTGGGGCGTTTTATTAGTGCTTGGTATCTTTATTGGTTCATACGTAGCTGCTAGAGGTTCTAAAGAATTTAAATGGAGACTTCCAGATAAGAAAACTATTCGTAACAGTGCTATAGGTGGTATATTGATGGGATTTGGTGCTTCTGTAGCTGGTGGATGTTCAATTGGTAATGGGTTAGTCGAAACAGCTACGATGAGCTGGCAAGGATGGTTAGGCTTAGCATCTATGATAGCAGGTGTATGGTTTATGAGTTATTTTATTTTTATTAAACCTATGAAAAAGTTACAACAAACATCTAGTCAAACATCTAAAAGTAAACAAGTAAGTCAACAAACCCAGACAACTTAAGGAGGGAAAGACAATGGTACATGAATTAGGTACAGTTGGTATGGTGTGTCCATTTCCGCTTATTGAGGCACAAAAGAAAATGGAAGAGTTAAATCAAGGTGATGAATTAAAAATAGACTTTGATTGTACGCAAGCAACAGAAGCCTTACCAAATTGGGCGGCTGAAAATGGCTATCCAGTAACTAATTATGAACAATTAGATGATGCTTCTTGGACTATAACTATTCAAAAAGCTTAAATATAAGTGAGTAACAAGCTAGTGATATTATACGATGTCGCTAGCTTTATTAATGCTTAATATATACTAATGGTTGATTTGAGATGTCACTTAATCTTACTCATGGTGTAATATTATCTTACCGATTTTTGCACTTCCCTCAAACACTTATTATGATGTTGCTAAAGGAAGTGGTAAGAATGAATATGGATGATACAATTTTCTTATTTCTATGTACATTATTAGTTTGGTTAATGACTCCAGGATTAAGTTTATTCTATGGGGGACTTATCCAATCTAAGAATGCATTAAATACAGTAATGCAAAGTATGGCTGCAATAGTTATCGTTACTTTTGCATGGATGATTATTGGTTTTTCTATTAGTTTTGATCAAGGTAATGATTGGTTAGGTGGTTTAAAATTTCTAGGTTTAAACCATGTTGGTTTTGCAATTTCTAAAACAATTAGCCCTCATATCCCTCTCGCACTCTTTATGTTATTTCAAATGATGTTTTGTACAATCGCAGTTTCTATTTTATCAGGCTCTATTGCTGAGAAAATGAGATTTATCCCATATCTTATTTTTGTTGGATTATGGGTCGTGCTCATTTATAGTCCTGTAGCTCACTGGGTTTGGGGTGGAGGATGGATTAGTAAGCTTGGTGCTATTGATTATGCCGGAGGTACAGTAGTACATATTACCTCAGGGGTGTCCGGTCTTATATTAGGTATAATGATAGGTGTAGGTAAGAAACAAGAGAAACACACGCCACATAATTTACTTATAACTCTCATAGGAGGTATTTTAGTTTGGTTGGGCTGGTACGGCTTTAACGTAGGTAGCGCGTTTACTTTCGATCAAATTGCAATGATTTCATTCGTTAACACTGTTATTGCTGCAAGTGCTGGGGCACTAGGATGGTTAATCTTAGAGTATGCCTTGAAAAAGACGACAAGTCTTTTAGGATTATTATCTGGAGCGCTATCTGGTCTCGTTGCTATCACTCCAGCAGCAGGTTATGTTAATTATTTAAGTGCCATGATTATCGCTATTATTGGTGGTCTCGGTTGCTACATCGTTATTAATTTAATTAAAGTGAAGTTACAATATAATGATGCTTTAGATGCCTTTGGTATCCATGGTGTAGGAGGAGTTTTAGGCGCAGTATTAACAGGAGTGTTCCAGTCTCATAAAGTGAATGATGCTATTGAAAATGGACTCATATACACTGGTGACTTTAAAGTGATTCTCATACAATTAACAGCGGCACTAGCAACTGTAGTATTTAGCGCAATAGTTACTTACATCATAGCTAGAATAATTAAATCATTTACACCTTTAGCAACTACAGAAGAAGATAAAACAGGTCTCGATGAAATTGTTCACGGTGAAAAGGCCTACTTCTATGGCGAGTTGAACAAATTCAATCGTCGGATGAAATTTTAAAATCATTTTCAAAAAATAAATTTAACTCACCTTACATATCAAATAAACTTTAGTAAATAAAAATGTGATTGATTTAATTATTTAAAGCGATTACATATGTGATAGAATAAGCTTAAGTTATTGAATATATGATAGGTGAGTTTTCTTATGAAAAATATTTCTGATATCGCCAAGCTAGCTGGTGTATCAAAAAGTACAGTTTCAAGGTTTCTAAATAATGGTTCCGTTAGTAATAAAACAAAAGAAAAGCTGACAAAAATTATAAAAGAGTATGACTATCAACCTAATCAATTTGCGCAGAGTTTAAGAGCAAGACGTACAAATTTGATTGGCGCAATTATCCCACGTATGGATTCATTTGCAGTTGATGAAACGATTAAAGGCGTCATTAATCAATGTCATTTACATAACTATCAACTTTTATTAAATTACACTGGATTAGAACTAGAGGCAGAACTTGCAGCACTAGAGACATTATCGAGGAGTAAAGTAGATGGGATTGTATTAATGGCTACAAATATTACTGAACAACATATTCAAATTATAGAAAAAATTGATGTGCCGGTTATTATAGTTGGACAAGAACATTCAAAATTACATAGTATATATCATGACGATTACCAAGCTGGATTTGAAATAGGTATGAGGATAGGTCAAAAGGGTCGACATCAAGTTACACTATTTAGCGTAAGTGAACGTGATATAGCTGTAGGTATCAAACGTAAAAAAGGATTAATAGACGCTTTAAAACAATATGGTATTGAGCCAATTATTTATGAAACTTCATTTAAATACGAAGAAGCTATGGTGGATGTTGAAAAGTATTTGTCGGATATCACAGAACTTGATGTAATAGTAGGTGCTACGGATTCAATTGCTTTGGCTATTCACAAGTATTGTGCGGACCATAAAGAAAATTTATCTCCTCATACAATATTTGGATTTGGTGGGGATCCAATGACACAAGTAGTGTCTCCAGTAATTGAAACAATTTGCTTTAATTATCAAGAAGCAGGAGAGCAAGCACTTAAAGAAATTAATCAATTATTAAATCATCAATCTACAGAACTTAAGATAAAAATTCCTGTCATTTTGTAAAAGATGAGGGATTTTTATTTTATAACTATGTGGAACCGATACCAATATAGTAGTTAAATTTATTAGGCTATTAACACTAGATAATCTATATATCTGTTAGGTATAATGGTTATCATTTTCAAAAATAAGTGCTTTTTAATCAAAAAATCTACAACGGAGTATTAAGCTCATATGTTAAAATAGTAAAGTTAAGACAAAGATTAATCAGTCGAGATTAGGAGTGAAAACATGGCAGAATGGACACGTGAAGCACGTTATCAACGCATAGAGGATGTTGATACGGAGACATTCAAAAAGTTAAAACAACAAGTCGATGCTTCTCCATATAGACAGACATATCATATTCAGCCTGAAACAGGATTGCTCAATGATCCAAACGGTCTAATTTATTATGACGGTCATTATTACATATCGCATCAATGGTTCCCTCTAGGAGCCGTACATGGTTTAAAATATTGGTTTAATTATAAAAGCGATGATTTAGTACATTTCAAAGCGCAAGGTCCTATATTAGAGCCTGATACTAAATATGATAGTCATGGAGTTTATAGTGGTAGTGCATTTGAATTTAATGGTCATCTTTATTACATGTATACCGGTAACCATAGAGATAATCATTGGAATCGTCTCTCAAGTCAAATGATTGCTCGTGTTAAAGAAGACGGATCGGTTGAAAAGTTTCCTAAACCGGTCATTCATGGTCAACCTAATGGCTATACAAGCCATTTTAGAGATCCTAAAGTGTTTGAAAAAGATGATAAATTATATGCAATTTTAGGAGCTCAAAATAACAATGAACAAGGTCGGTTACTCCTATATCAAAGTGAAGACGTTGTGAACTGGACATTCTTAGGTGAAATTCAGACAAAATTAAAACATTTTGGTTACATGTGGGAATGTCCTGATTATTTCGAATTAGATGGACAAGGTATTATATTATTTTGTCCACAAGGGATTGAAGCGGATGGAAACAAATATCATAATATTTATCAATCTGGATACATGATAGGTCACTTAAATATTGAAAATATGACATTTGATCATCAAGAATTTCAAGAATTAGACAGAGGATTTGATTTTTATGCACCGCAAACATTTGTAGATAAAGATGGAAAACGCATATTAATTGGTTGGATGGGGTTACCAGAAAGTGAATATCCAACAGATAGTGAAGGTTGGGCACATTGTTTAACAATTCCACGAGAACTTACTCTCGAAAACGGTAAGTTAAAACAACGACCGATAAAAGCTCTAGAAACATTAAGAACAAACAAAGAAACAGCGTTAGGTTATGCCAATAAATTTAATCGTAAATTGCATCCTTATGAAGGTAAACAATATGAAATGATCATTGATATTCTAGAAAATGATGCAACTGAGATTTATTTCGAGCTTAGAAGTTCTAAAAATGAGTCCACATTAATTATCTATAATCAACGTGAGAATTCGCTTACGTTAGATCGTTCAGAGAGTGGTCTACTTCCTACTAATGTAGATGGTACAACTCGTACAACTATTTTAGATACACCTTTAAGCCAATTACATATTTTTGTAGATACGTCCAGTATAGAAATATTCTGTAATAATGGTGAACGTGTATTAACATCCCGTATTTTTCCAAATGAAGCCTCTACGGGTATCAAGGCATCTACTGAGTCAGGACAAGTATATTTACAATTTACGAAATATGAATTAAAGGGATGATATTAAATGAGACGGTTGTTTGCAATAGGTGAAGCACTTATCGATTTTATACCACATGTTACAAATTCAGAACTTAAAGATGTAGAACAATTTAGCCGCCAAGTGGGCGGAGCACCTTGTAACGTAGCTGCAACTGTGAGTAAATTAGGTGGTCAATCCGAAATGGTCACACAATTAGGACAAGATGCATTTGGTGACATCATTGTTGAAACCATTGAACGTATCGGAGTAGGTGTAGACTATATTCAACGTACCAACAAAGCAAATACAGCACTAGCTTTTGTAAGTTTAAAAGAAGATGGGCAACGAGATTTTTCTTTTTATCGTAAGCCATCAGCTGATATGCTATATGACCCCTCATATATAGAAGATATAGAAGTTACTAATGAAGATATTTTACATTTCTGTTCAGTGGATTTAGTCGAAAGTGCGATGAAACAAGCACATTCAAAAATGATTGAGAAATTTGAGAAGGTTAATGGAACAATAGTATTTGATCCGAATGTACGCTTACCTTTATGGGAAGACCCTGAAGCATGTCGACAAGCAATTCTTGAATTTATTCCTAAAGCAAATGTAGTAAAAGTATCAGATGAAGAACTAGAATTTATTACAGGAATTAAAGATGAAACGAAAGCTATTCAATCATTATTTAAAGGTAACGTAGTTGTGGTTATTTATACTAAAGGTCCGAAAGGGGCACAAGCGTTCACTAAGAACAAATTTACAATAGAACATCAAGGTTACAAAGTTAAAGCTATAGACACAACAGGTGCAGGTGATGCCTTTATAGGTGCTGTCATTAGTCGTATTTTGACTTCAGACATGATTGATGTAGCACAATTATTTGAAAATGAAGGCAAAAGCATTCTTAAGTTTGGAAATAAAGTGGCAGCTTTAACGACAACAAGATATGGCGCCATTGAGAGTTTACCGACAATTGAAGAAGTTAATAAAGAGTATTAAAGACTTAAAGAAACCCAGCTTATGCACTGTAGAGTGTTCAGTAAGCTGGGTCTTTTAAAGTGTGTTAGATTTTTTTAACATTACGCACAGACGCGAAACAATTTTCACCATTTTTGAAATAAACAATACGCTCTTTAGAATCTATAGATTCAATATTATGTCTATTCACCACAAAGCTGTTATGACATCTAAAGAAACGTTCATCAAGTTGAGCTAACTCTTTAAGATTGCCGTAAAATTCTATTTGACGGTTATCTAAGTGTGCGATTAATCTGTGAGACTTAGTTGAAGATTCGAAGAACATGATATCATCATATTGAACATATACAGAGTTACTGCCACGCTTTAATTCAATTGTTTCGACATTACTTTCTTTAGATAGCAACTTAAGACGTGTATGAGCTGTTTCAAGACAGTCAATAATTCTTGTTTTTAATTCTGAAGGATCATCTTTGAAAATGAAGTCCATAGCAGCTACTTTATAAACAAATGTTAAATATGTAAGTTCGCTGTGACTTGTAACAAAAATAATGTTGCCGACTGGATCATGTTTACGAATTTTACTACCAAGTTTAATACCGTTCATGTCAGCTTCTAATTGAATATCCAAGAAATAACAACCAATGTCATTCATTTCTTTTGATTGCTCAAGCACTTCATAAGGATCATCAGTTGCGAGAGCTAGTTCCATAGGTTTTTCTTCAATCATGATGTAATTCTTGATAATTGAAACCATATTTTCTCTTTGTCTAGGATCGTCTTCGCAAACGAATATCTTCATCTATATTTCACATCCTTATGCTTCTGTATTAATAATTTCTACTTTTTGAACGAAATATCCATTCTCGATAACAGTGTCTAATAAGACATTTTCATTTTGGTCAGTCAGTTCTTTAAGCGTAGATAAGCCTAGACCTCTGTTATCGCCTTTAGTTGAAAAGCCTTCTTCAAATAATTCATGTATTTTAGGGGTATCATCGCTACATTTATTCATCACAATGAATGTAACAGATTCTTCATTGTTAATAAAAGCAATTTGAATAAGTGCATCATCAAGAGCTTCTGAAGCTTCAATGGCATTATCCAAGATAATCCCTGAAATACGGCTAAACTCAATAGTATTCATTTCAATTTTATCTATTTCGTCGGGAACCTCTATACTAATCGGTATTGCTTTCTCTTGAGCTTGAAGAATTTTAGTAGTAATTAAACCTTTAATTTCTCTAACTTTAAGATTTTCAATTCCATTTAATTTAATAGATCGCGTTTTCATATTATCCTTCATAGGAACAATTTGTTCATTGAAATACTTTTTAAGACCTTGCATATCATCTTCCCGAATAAACTCTGAAAGCGTAGAAAGAATGTTGACATAATCATGACGGAACTTACGCATTTCATTATTAATACTCTCGATACGCAGCGTATATTCATAGTATGTTTCAATTTCTTCGAGATTACGTTTATATTTCATTTCGCGTAGAGTAAATGTTGACATTATCAGAATCACAACACTTAAAAATACGATAAGAGCTACTAACAAGATAGCATATAAACTAAGACTATCACTAGCACTCATATCTGTTTGTGAGATTATGTAAAAGAAAACGAATGATAATAATAAAACAATAGTTATTATAGTAATGTATTTTTTATTAAGCGATAAGTACGACTGAGTGAGCTTATTAAATAAGAATTTTAATAAATAAGCCAATATAAAAGCAATACAAACAAAAGCTACAAAATGTATTATTAGTGATATAGTATCATTATTTATGACTCTTCTAGTGTATAAAAATAACGTTACTGATAAATAGTTAGTAAAATACAAAACTAAATTACTCATTAAAACTGCCAAAAATGAATATAATTTAATTTTCTTATAGAAGAATAAAAATAGTATGATGACAATAACAGGTAAGATTTTATTACCAAAATAATTAAACATAATAACAGAAAGGATTATTATTCCAAAAGTGAATAAATAATCCTTAAAGTTAAATTTGATATCTAAAATAATTTTAATAATAAGAAATAATAATAATGTTTGCACACCAGCAAATGGAATATAGTTTAAAGCATCCATTACATACACACTTTCTAATCATTATTCATAAAGCTTAGATAATTCTTCTGGAACTTCAGGTTCGTCATAATAAAGTTGACAAGGGTTAGCACCAGCTACGAATCCGATAAATTCAAATATTACAGTGAAAAATTTAAAAATTAGATTAAACAAGCTATTCATAATCATATATCCTCCTTAGGGAAAAAAATAGGTAATAACGTAACTGATTCTAGAGTTATGCCGAATAAAATTAATTTATTTATAGGCTCTAGTGTTACCAAAGATATAACTGTAAAAATACTATAAAAAATAATAGAGAGTATTCTTTTTCGATTAATCAATCGTTTAGGTATAGGTTGTTTTCTTGTAGCTGCTGGAGCATATTTACATATAAACAAAAAACCAAATAATGCCAATAGTAATAAAAACCAATAGGGAATACTTGATTTTATTATTAAAACAGGGAAAATAATAAAAAATATTATATTTTGTATATGGCACATTAAAGATGATTTTGCATGTGCTCCATGTGCATTACTTCTTATTATAAAATAACTTAAATGACTTATTAGTGTGTATATAAGTGTATGGAATACTAGAGTTAAACCATAAACAACAATAGTCTTTTCAATATTTGAAGCGACTACTTGCATACCTAAACGAACTTTCAAAAATTGTATACGATTAAGGTTATTCCTACGTTGTAAATAGTTAGCAAATTCATCAATTTTTCTATCTATTATTTTCACTCGCCTACTACTCTCCTCATAATACATTATACAATTTTGCGCAACTCATTTTAAATATTATGCCTAAGTGTTAAATAATTATACCTAACTGTTATTTTTAATTCCTAAGTGATATTTTATCATAAAAAGGAATACACTTAAGTACAATTTTTGACGAGTTAAGGAATATTCGTACTATTATGTAAAAACCATGTTTTAATAGACTCATATCACAGAGATGTGATGGAAAGATAGTTGAAAAATTTGCTTAATCTTAATTGAATGATTCTTCCCAAATCATTCAAATCCATTATTTAGTTGGAAGGAGTGAAGTGTAATGGCTGCAGATATCGTATCTACAATCGGTGATTTCATTAAATGGATCATTGAAACAGTTAAAAAATTCAAAAAATAAGTTTTGAATTCTTTCATTGTAACTTTGTTTTCTTCGTATAGTATGACTAAGTAATGGGTTGTTAAGCCATCCCAACTTAATAACCCAAAGTTAATAGCAAGTGAGCAACATTTGCTATAAAGCTGTAGTTTCCTTGGACTCAGTGTTACGTATTATTCTTAGCTACCTTTAATTAGGTAATTATTTCTAGCATGTAAGCTATCGTAAACAACATTCAATTTATCATTAATAAAATAGATAAATTCACTAAAATTTTTTCATAATTAATAACATCCCCAAAAAATAGATTGAAAAAATAACTGTAAAAACATTCCCTTAATAATAAGTTATCAAAGCCGTGAGTCCCTCCCAAGCTCACGGCTTAATTTTTTATTTATATAGAGTAGGTTTTAAGTTTTTAAATACTGGAATAGACTCTCTTTGTTGATCAACTAATTTTAAATCTATATTAGTAGTAAGTACTCCTTCATCACTGCATAATTCTTGAACTATTTCTCCATTAGGATTTATTACGGTCGAATAGCCAGCATATTCTGTGTTTCCATCATTACCGCAACCATTTGTTGCAACGACATACATATCATTTTCAATAGCTCTTGCTTTAAGTAGTGATAACCAATGATTTAGCCTAGCGCTAGGCCATTGTGCAACGTAAAATGCGATTTTAGCACCGTTTTTAGCCGGATATCTTAACAATTCAGGAAATCGTAAATCATAGCAAATGATTTGTGTCGCTAGGGTGCCGTCTGATAACTGAAAAGGTTCAGGTACTTTATCTCCATCTTTTAGAAACTCTGGTTCTCTAAGCATCGGCACAAGGTGGACTTTATCGTACTCATTGATTAATTCGCCATCTTTATTCACTGAAAATGCTGTATTAAATACATTGTTGTCTTTAATATTTGATACAGAGCCTGCAACAATATCAACATTGTATTGCTTAGCAAGTTGAGTTATAAGTGAAAAACTTCTATTTAAATTAGTATCTGCTTTATCTTTTAATTCCTCTAAAGCGTATCCATTATTCCACATTTCAGGTAAAACAACGACATCAGTATCTTCATTTAAGTATTCTTTAAACCATTTTTGGATTTTGTATTCGTTCTTATTAGTGTTTCCATAAATTACATGAAATTGAAAAAGTTGAATTTTCATCTTCGTCACTCCCTATTACGAGTTATTTATAAGATACTAAAGTTATGTATTAAACGCAAAAAAGCGCCTGTGTAATACATACACAGACGCAGTTAAGTCATTCACTTTTTAATAATAAAGCGATCTTCTAAAGGTTTGATTTCTTTTTCATTAGCATTCTCACGTACATCACCGAAAGGCATTTGAGCGATTAATTTCCAAGTATTTGGAATATCAAATTGACTAGCAGTAGATTCATCTACAATAGGATTGTAATGTTGTAAAGATGCACCAATACCCTTAGTAGCTAATGCAGTCCAAATTGCGTATTGATGCATTGCGTTAGCTTGATTAGACCATATTTCAAAGTTTTCATAGAAATTAGGCATTTTTTCTTGTAATGCATTAATAACACTTTGATCTTCATAATAAAGAATTGTGCCATGTGAATGTTTAAAATTATCAATTTTTTGACGGGTAGGTTCAAAGTCTCTGTCAGGTCCCATAGTTTCTTTTAAAATAGATTTCGAATTTTCCCAGAATTGTTCATTTTTGTCATTTAAAAGTAAAACAATTCTTGTTGATTGAGAATTGAATGCAGAAGGTACGTGTTTGACAGCATGTGCGATTAATTCTTCTAGTTCTTCGTCACTAATTGATATTGTTTTTTCTAAATTATAAATAGTTCTTCTAGTTTCAATAGCTTCGTTAAATGATTGTTCATTTTCATTATTATTAAAAATACCCATATTTAAGTACTCCTTTGTTTTAGATTTCTACATACTATAATAATTATACTTTGGAGAGTGTACAAATAATTACTATGAAATTTCAATAAGATTAATATTCATTTTCAAAAGTCTTATTTAAATGCAAAAATCTAATATTTTATATATACTAAAGATGATAAAAGAACTAAAAGAGGAGGTGACTGACTTATGAATAATAATAAAATCAAGCATTCGTTTGTATTAACAGGTTTTGCATTTATGTTAAGTACATCTTTATTTGATAATCATGCGCATGCAGCAGATGATAATACAAAGCCCATTTCTTCGAGTGCTAATACGAATCAAATAGAATCTGAAAATCAGACTTCAAGTGATGATAATTCAATAAGTCAACAACCTCAATCCAATGAAAATGAAGTAAATCCACTCGCGACTTCTGAAAATGAGCAGTCTGATTCGAATTCAATAAATGATTTAAATTCTGATACTGATACTGACTCAGACAGCGATTCTGACGCAGACAGTGACTCGGACTCAGCTAGCGATTCTGACGTAGCTAGTGATTCTGACGCAGACAGTGATTCAGACAGCGATTCTGACGCAGATAGCGAGGCAGATTTAGATAGTGATTCAGACTCAGAGAGTGATTCAGACTCAGACAGCGACTCAGATTCAGGCAGTGATTTAGATTCAGACAGCGATTCTGACTCAGATAGTGACTCAGATTCAGACAGCGATTCTGGTTCAGACAGTGACTCAGATTCAGGCAGTGATTTAGATTCAGACAGCGATTCTGACTCAGATAGTGACTCAGATTCAGACAGCGATTCTGGTTCAGACAGTGACTCTGGTTCAGATAGCGATTCAGATTCGGACAGTGATTCAGATTCAGACAGTGATTCTGGTTCAGACAGCGACTCAGATTCAGACAGTGACTCTGGTTCAGACAGCGACTCAGATTCAGACAGTGACTCTGGTTCAGATAGCGATTCAGATTCGGACAGCGATTCTGACTCAGGCAGTGACTCAGGTTCCGGACATGATCACACATCTGATCACGGACACGATCATACGTCTGATGGTGGTAGTGATGGCCATTCACATTCGGGTAGTGGACATTCTGGCTCCCATAGTCATAACCACGGCAACTCAAATGGACACGGGTCTGGGGATAACTATCCTTCTGATGGAAATGATAATAGTAGTTCAAGTGGTCATAATAATGGCAACGAGAATGATCATTCACATCAAAGTGGTTCACATCACCCATCTAATTCAAATAATAACGGGCAACCTTCGAGTAACCATACGGAAGGTAGCTCATCAAATGCAAATCATCATGCTAGCGATGGCGATCATTCTTCGTCAATACATCCTCAGGATAGTAATGATGGAATTTTACTAAATCCTAATAGAGGTAGTCATGATAATGAAAATAGTAGCAATAGTGGGGCTCCATTAAAAAGAAATTCTAATGATGACAATGACTTGAATTACTCACAATCTAACCATCAAAAGCCTAACTATGATAGAAATCAATTTATTTGGAATAGATCGGGTTCAGTTGTAAATCATAATAATTCTCAAAACACCAGTAAAGGTGAGCAAAGTCAAGATTCTGAAAAAAATTCATTATTAGATAGATTTAGAAGTTTAGCTAGCGGTGCCTATAAATACAATCCATTTTTAATTAATCAAGTAAGAAATCTAGATACTGAAAATGGTGAAATTACTGATAGTGATATTTATAGTTTATTTAAAAAACAAAATTTTAGTGGAAATGAATATTTAGATTCTTTACAAAAAGGTTCAAATTATTTCAGATTTCAATATTTCAATCCATTAAACGCAAGTAAATATTATGAAAACTTAGATGAACAAGTATTGGCTTTAATTACTGGTGAAATTGGCTCCATGCCTGACTTGAAGAAACCTAACGATAAAGAGAAAGGTAGTCGTAGTGCTTTTAAAAATCATAGTGCAGATGAAATCACTACAAATGATAATGAACAATCTGAAGATTACAACAAAAATAAGAAATTAGATCGTGCGCTTATCACTTTAGGCAGTGCTATTGTTTCAATATTTGCAGGAGTCGTAGGTATGTTCATTTATAATAGAAGAAAAAATAAACAATAATAAAGAAAGCATCTAATCATGTATACTTCGCAACATTTTACATGATTAGATGCTATTTTAGTTTAATATAAGTTGTAGAATAAAGTTGGCATGTTCATTAGCTTTTTTTATAGCGTCTGCGCCAAAAAGTTGCATAAGTACGACTGTACCATTTTGTAACATGTGAATACCTATTGGTACAGCAATTCTTTTAGTATATACATAAGCAAGTGAAAAGATCATGCCCATACCAAAATACATAGGGATAAATTTTATATCATTGTGTGCAAGAGCAAAGACAAGTGAACTTACAATTGAAGCAATCAAAAAGCTAACGATGCGATTGCCTTTAATTGCATTATATAATTCACCAAAGAACACCTTTCTGAAGACAAATTCTTCTAAAATAGGACCTACTATAGATATTAAAATAATAAAAATAGGCATTTTTTTAGCGATTGCTATTATACGTTCAGTGTTTGGACTTGTCTGTTGACTACCCATGATTGTAAAGTAAATCAAACTAATAATAACTTGATAAACCATAACAAGACAAAAGCCTAATAGTGCCCAAGGAATGATGTATCTCTTGGGTTCCTTCTTACCAGCTTCCAGTGTAGTGGGATTTTTAACTTTTAAATTTATTAAAATTATTATAATTGCGGCTAATATAAAAAGAGAAACTTGCGTGAATATCATGAATTTAGCAGTTTCAATTTTAGACATATGACCAAGCAAATGACTTCTAAGTATAAAACCAGGTAGCATTTGAGCCAAGCCATAGGCGAGTACCGTTAATAAGGACACCCAAAGTCTTCTCATAACTTACCTCCATCTATTTCTGAGTATAGTTTATTTTATCGTAAATAATATAGATGTACAAAATTTATTCGCTAACCTTTTCACTTGAATTATTGACCAAATTTGATTAATATAAAAATAGCTTAGCACTCTATTAATTAAAGTGCTAAATCACATGTGAATGAAGGAGGAACAATCATGCTTAAACCATTAGGAAATCGTGTGATTATTGAAAAGAAAGAGCAAGAACAAACAACTAAAAGCGGTATTGTTTTAACGGATAGCGCTAAAGAAAAATCAAATGAAGGTGTAATCATCGCTGTAGGACCAGGACGCCTACTAGACAATGGTTCACGAGTTGCTCCTGAAGTAAGTGAAGGCGACACTATTGTTTTCCAACAATATGCTGGAACAGAAGTTAAACGTGGTGACGATACTTACTTAATTTTAAATGAAGAAGATATTTTAGCAGTAATTCATTAATTATAAAAAATATATTAAACAGATAGAACATCTATGTAAGAAATCTTAATAAATGGAGGTCATTCCAAGTATGGCAAAAGATTTAAAATTCTCAGAAGATGCACGTCAAGCAATGCTAAGAGGTGTAGATAAATTAGCAAATGCTGTAAAAGTAACAATTGGTCCAAAAGGACGTAATGTTGTCTTAGATAAAGAATATACAACACCATTAATTACAAATGATGGGGTTACAATTGCCAAAGAAATCGAGTTAGAAGACCTTTATGAAAACATGGGGGCAAAACTTGTTCAAGAAGTTGCAAACAAAACAAATGAAATTGCTGGTGACGGTACTACGACTGCAACAGTTTTAGCGCAATCAATGATTCAAGAAGGTCTTAAAAACGTAACAAGTGGCGCGAATCCAGTTGGTTTAAGACAAGGTATTGATAAAGCCGTTAAAATAGCTGTAGAAGCTTTACATGATATCTCTCAAAAAGTTGAAAATAAAAATGAAATTGCGCAAGTAGGTGCTATTTCAGCTGCTGACGAAGAAATTGGCCAATACATCTCTGAAGCAATGGATAAAGTCGGTAATGATGGGGTTATTACTATTGAAGAATCAAACGGTTTCAATACAGAACTTGAAGTCGTTGAAGGTATGCAGTTTGATCGTGGTTATCAATCACCTTATATGGTAACTGATTCAGATAAAATGATTGCTGAACTTGAACGCCCATATATTCTCGTTACAGATAAGAAAATTTCATCATTCCAAGATATTTTACCTTTATTAGAACAAGTAGTTCAATCTAGTCGACCAATTTTAATTGTGGCTGATGAGGTAGAAGGCGACGCTCTAACTAATATTGTTTTAAACCGTATGCGTGGTACATTTACAGCTGTTGCTGTTAAAGCTCCTGGTTTTGGTGATCGTCGTAAAGCAATGTTAGAAGACTTAGCTATCCTTACAGGTGCTCAAGTGATTACAGATGATTTAGGATTAGAATTAAAAGATGCATCAATCGATATGCTTGGTACAGCTAATAAAGTAGAAGTCACTAAAGATAATACAACTATTGTAGATGGTGACGGTGATGAAAATAATATCGACGCTCGTGTAAGTCAAATTAAAGCACAAATCGAAGAAACTGACTCTGATTTCGATAGAGAAAAATTACAAGAGCGATTAGCTAAATTAGCTGGCGGTGTAGCAGTCATCAAAGTAGGTGCTGCAAGCGAAACTGAATTAAAAGAACGTAAACTTCGAATAGAAGATGCTTTAAACTCTACACGTGCCGCAGTCGAAGAAGGTATTGTTGCCGGCGGTGGTACTGCCTTAGTTAATATTTATAAAAAGGTAAGCGAAATTGAAGCAGAAGGCGATGTTGAAACAGGAGTAAATATTGTGCTTAAGGCATTACAAGCTCCAGTACGTCAAATTGCAGAAAATGCTGGTTTAGAAGGTTCAATTATAGTTGAACGATTGAAAAATGCAGATGCAGGTGTTGGATTTAACGCAGCGACGAATGAATGGGTAAATATGCTTGAAGAAGGTATTGTAGACCCAACTAAAGTAACTCGTTCAGCACTTCAACACGCAGCAAGCGTAGCAGCAATGTTCTTAACAACTGAAGCAGTAGTAGCTACTATTCCTGAAAAAGAAAATAATGAACAACCAAGTATGGGCGGTATGCCGGGAATGATGTAAAAACGCCTATAAACGTTTATTCAAAGGCGTTCAACAATTTATCGTGACATAATAATGACATAAAAATCCAGAAAATAAAAAATGCCGTTTGATTCAGCTGAACTAAACGGACATTTAAAATAACTCTTTTGAGACGCTTTCCATGAGTTGACTAAACTTGTGGGAAGCGTCTTTTTTATATGAGTTGGTAATTTTTGCGTAGATGTTCATTGTGGTATTTATATCTTTGTGGCGTAATCGTTCTTGTATTTCTTTGATATGTACACCTGCTTCAATCAGTAACGCACAATGTGTATGACGGAACGAATGTGTACTGATTTGTTTATTGGTTATATTTGTCTTTTTCATAATTGCTTTAATCCATGTAGACAGTTTTTTAATCACAAGAGGATAGCCATTCACATCAGTAAACACAAAATTATTATCTACATATAATTCATTTTTCCAAGCGTCCTGGACATTTACCTTATAATCTTTGAGTAATTGAATCACGTGGGGATCTACTGATATTTTACCGATTGAGCTTTCAGTTTTAGGTGTAAGTATCTGATAATGCTTTTTATTATTATTTGGATTGTAATAAGTCTTAGTAATGCTAATCGTGTTGTTCTCAAAGTCTATATCAGACCATTTTAACGCTAACAACTCGCCTACACGCATGCCAGTATATGCCAATGTGGTAAATACTTCAAAGCTATTTTGTGGTGAATGGTGATACTTAGCAATCTTTAAAAATTGTAGTAATTCATCTTTTTCAAGAAACTTTTGTTTGATTTCGTTTCCTTCTAATTCCTCAACTGTGACTTGCTTTTTAGGTCGTTTAATACCCTCACTAGGTAATGTTTTTATTAATTTTATATCATGAGCATATTTAAAAATCATATTTGTAGAGGCGACAATACTATCAACATAATTTTTACTATACTGAGCGCTCATATCGTCTACAAAGCGTTGATAATCATGTTTCTTGATATTTTGTATTGGTTTAGTATCAAAGCGCTCTATGGCATGCTGTATGGCTTTCTCACGCGCTCTGACACTACTTACTTTTACATCATTAGCATACTGCTTAAGCCAGTCATCAGCTACTTGTTTGAATGTGCTAGAAGATGGGGCGATATAGTCACCATTTCTTAATTGACGCTCAATCATTTCAGCTTGATGTTTAGCATCTGATTTACGTTTAAAGCCAGTCTTAGATATGTATTCGTATTTGCCAGTGTCTACGTTTTTACCAAGTGAAATGCGATAACGCCAGTTATTTTTAGCGATTTGGTCATAGCTTGCCACATGAACACCTACTTATTCATTTTAAAGTTATTTACCTTTTTACTTTTGTCGTATTTTGTTTCAAAAATACTTTCGATTATTGTTTTAATCATCTTTTTATCATCTTCATTTAATTTGCTATAAGTTAATTCATCTATACTATCAGTATGGATTTTATTTTTGTCAGTAAAAAATTTATTTCCATAAAACACATGATAATCATTTTGTGATAATAACCACTCTAAATCAAAATATGGTTTGTCTAATTCCTTAATTTTCTCATCATGATTGACAGGATAAGCGATGCAATTATTATCTAAATTATCTAATTTTATACCGATTGAATTTTCATGTTTAATAATATTTTCTAGAAATTCTTCAACGTACTCCCTGTATTCTTTCTTCAAAAGTGAATAATCAAGTTTCTTCTGATTTGCAAAGACTTTAAGTATTTCATTTTCAGGTAATGGTGGATCTAGTTTTTGAAATTCATTTAAATAACAAATGTTTTGAAATAGTTTACTTTTCGAAGGTATTCTCTCATTTTTTTCTATTTGATTTAAATAACTTTTTGATAAACCAATGGTATAAGAAAATTCCTCAAGCGTCATTTTTAAGTCTTTTCTTAATTCTTTATAATAATCTCCAACTTTTTTCATGTTATCACCTCAATTTAATAATAGCATTTTGCGTATTTGCAAAACAATAATTTTTGCATTTTTTTTAAAAAACTATTGCAATATATTCAGAAAGGTGTTTATAATTAGTTGTGTAAATAATATTTACGCAAATACGCAAACTTTAAATGTATGCAAAAGGGAGGCTTTAAAATGTCTATATTGATTAATAATACGTCTTTTAAAAAAGCGATGTTTTTAAAGGGATATAATTTATCAGATTTATCTAAAGAATTAGGAATAGGAATATCTTATTTAAGTGCAATTGCAAATGGAAAAAAGATTCCTAGTCCAAAACTAGCAAAAAATATAGCTAATGTCTTAGACGTTGAAATTAAAGATTTATTTTACTTTGAAGAAAAGGAGGCACAATAAATGTTCGATATTAATATTGATGAACAAGAAGCACGTGAGTTGTTAGAGCAAGCAATTAATCAACGTGTCGATGAACTAGCTAGGGAAAAGTTCTTTATGACTTATAAGGAATTATCTGAGTACCTAAATTTAAGTAAACCAACGATTGAAGAATTGCTAATTAATAATGGTATGAAGTATTACATGGTAGGTAGCACATACCGATTTAAGAAATCAGATGTTGATGCGTTTATGAATCAACTCACATCACACATGGATATATACAACAATGATTTAAAACAAATTAATGTTAAGAAATTGATGGAGGTGCAAAATGGTTAAATTCACATTACAACTATTATTAATCAGTTTAACAACTTTATTAGCTAGTGCATTTATAGCATTTCATGTAGGTCTTGCTATTTATTTATTAGGTAGCGTAATTGCACTATTAAATTATGAAAAAGTGGAGGTTCAACCAGATGAACAATAAACAAAAATTAAACAAACAAATTAAATTCAGAGAGGAAAATGAAACAATGAATAAATTAAATAACAAAGATTATAAAAATATTGAAGACAAATTGAATTACGATCATATCGTAAATGGCAAAAAGCACATTAAAAAAATGAGCAAACTATTACAAAAACGTCGTAATAAAGATATTTCAATTATTAAAAAAATGTATCCTTATTTAAATAATAATGAGATTTTAGAAATCACTAATGATTATCAAGAATACAAAAATCTTGTTCAAGCTACTGAAACTTTTACAGATTTCCCTATCATTTACGAAGATTCTAATATTAGTAAGTTCTTAACTAAAGACGATATTGAAGAATTAAAATTAGCTGTTGAAGAAATGCTAGTTTTTGTTGAAAGATTGGAGGAGTAGTAAATGAAAAAATTAAAATATCAAATTCACGAAATCAAAGATGAAGTAGTAAGTGCAGATTTAACTTCTAAACTCAGCGCACTCAGAAACTTAGTAGCAGATGAAATGGAACGTGCTGAGAAATATAAGAAAATGCTAGTTGCGTCTAACGATCAAGTAGCAACATATACTGCAAATGAAAGCATTCAAAATCATTTTGTTTGTCTTGCAGTTATCAATTCAATCTTTACTGATGTGAGTTCAATGATTGGACAAGTGGAACATCATTACAACAATGCAATGGAAGAATTAAAAAGAGCGTCATCTGATATGAATAGTTTGGCGACTAAATCAGATAACGCATAACTAGTACATTTTGAAAACCAAATGCACAGGAATAATATAACATTTCTGTGCTAATTCTTAAAATACAAAAATGAAAGGCTGATTAAATGGACGAAGTTTCTTTATATAAAAAACATTATCAATTCCATTCTAAATTAGATAATGTTGATACACCTAATTTATCTCGTATAAAAGAAATTAGTAAAAGAATTTACTTTGCTGCAATTACAACAGAAAAACAAATTTTTAATAATAAAGGAAGTGTTTATCACTGTAAAAAAGATGATTTTGTAGGTGATTACATTAATAACCTTACTTTAGATTATACCATAAAACCTAGAGAAATAGGTGCAGTCTATGGAACTATCTCTGTTAAAACAACAGTAGAGAACGGTGAGGAGAATAAAGAGGCACATTTTAAGCCTAGTAAAACAAATAGCTATGCAAAGTTCATTATTGATCTAATTACTGAAAAAGTCATCTACTCAAAAGAGTTGGATAGCTTTATCAAATTAAATAGCAATCAATATGAAATTATAGATAATACTAATTTTTCATTAGAGTATCCAGTAGACAATAAGTATCATATTAATGATTTTCTTGATGTAATGCTAGAGGTTTACAAAGAATATTTCATTAATGATTATCAATATAATATCTATCCTTACGCTATTGCAGGTAATGATTGGATATACAATTGCAGAGAATTAGAATTTGTAGATAAGAAAATTAATAGTAACGATTACTATATCATTAAATATGATGTAGATAAGAAGAATATAAACACTAACCTAGCACAACAATTCTTTGACCTAGTAAGTGACAATGAACGCAGTAAGAATAATTTAATGTTGGTACATGCTTATACTATGTATCGAAAAATGAAACTTATTCAAGCTGAAAAATGGTTCTTAATCAAAGACTTCGGCAGATCTGGTAAAGGTTTATTTATGGAAACTTTTGAGAAACTTCTAAAAGTTAACAAAGTTAATTTTGAAAGTTTATTATCATCTGGCTTTGAGGCTGCAAATGAATGGCTTAACTTTTATGGTGCAGATATTGCTCATGCAAATGAAACAGGCGAAATTAATAAAAGTATGATGAGGATATTACGCAAAATAGCTACTGGTGAGAATATTTCAGGGCGTGGCATACAACGAAATAACGTTAAGTTTAAAAATAATGCAGTATTAATTTTAGATACTAATGAAAGTGTTGATACTGGTGAAATTACAGCTAATAGAACACGTACAGTTAAGATTGCATTTAAGGATAGACCGAAGAACGAAACTGATGAAGAACGTTATAAAGTATTTAAACCATTTTGGGACTTTGTTAAGCCTAACGGGGAAAACTCAGTCAATGCGTCAGTATCATTTTTAATATTAAGTCTTGAGTATCTTAAACAAATAGGCAGAGAATTTAAGTTTAATAGTGTAACGCTTAAAAACTATTACACCGAAGATGAATTAACCGATACTCAAATTCTTATGCTCAAAGTATTATCTAAACAAGATTTTATTTTTTCAGGTGATGAAATACTACAAAAAACTATCGAAGAAGATTATAAAAGTCTAAGATATAAAAAAGCTAAAGAAGATATGAAAAAAATAGGAGTAGCTATCAATAAGCAGGAATGGATAGAGGGACAAAATACTAAAGTTCATAAAGTGAAAAATCAAGAATTATTTAATATGGCTTTGGCTTTGATTGAAACTTAGGATAGTCTAACTCTTACTAACTCTTGTACTAACTCTTGAAACATTGAAATTTCAACTACTAACTCTTATAACTCTTATTTTACTTAGCGTATTTTGATTATATATAAATAAATGCAAGTGTAGAACAAAATTAAAGTTATAAGGGTTAGTGTTCTATTGGAGGTATTCTCATGAAAATGTACAATGCAGCAAAGTATCTACTTAATAAAGATGTGCAAGTTGTACCTTTAAACGATAATAAAAAGCCAACAGTATCATTTAAAAATGTAACTATTGATGATGATTTTATAGATAATCACTTTTTAGCATATGCAAAGACAAATGTATTAGGTGTTCTTACTCGTGGTTTATGGTGTATCGACATTGATATTAATCACGTAAATGGTGAAAGTGGCTTTGATAGTTTGAAAGACATTCCTTACTATGATGAGTTTGTTTCTAATGCACAAAATACGCTAGTGCAGACAACAGCAAGTGGGGGAAAGCATGTAATATTTAAAAAACGTGATGGCGTTGAATACGCTCAAAAAATAGGATATTTACCATCAGTAGACATTAAAGCACATGATAATAACTATTTTGTATTAGCTGGAAGTAAAACAGCTAAAGGACTATACACAAGTAATAAGAAAAAAGTAATCGCTTATGATGGTGAATTTGAAGATCGTATATTTTCAAAACGTGGAAATTACCTACAACAGACTATGGAAAAGTTCTCAGTAAAAAGTGTATTGCCTAATCACAATTTCAATTATTTACAACATACTGGTAAAGGTGGACTAGGTAAAGAGGCATACAATCGTGTAATCAATGGTGAAAGCGTAGAACGTAATAATGATGTATATAAGGCTATTAGTTATGCATTACAATGTAACGTGGATATAGAGCCTCTAAAAGTAATTATTGGTGATGTTAAAGCAAATGGTGATGAATTTACTTTAGAAGAGTGGGAGGCCTCATATAACAGTGCAAGAAACTCATTACGAATTTAATATAGATGACGAATTAAGAAAACTAGGTTTATTAGTTGGAATATCTGAAGAAATATATTATTGCTCAATTAGTCGCATATCAACATTGTATCTTGAAAACTTTGGGACTAAGTGGATAGCATGGCGTGAAACTTACGACTTTAAGAATGATAAAAGAGTATCATATAGAACAATAGCAGATGGTAGTTTTGAATTAGTAGCTGCAAGAACTAAAAACTATTTAAATTACATTAAAAGAAAGCAGGGAATAAAATGAACGTTGAAATTATAGCAAATGAATTTGAAACTAGAGCAGCAACATTATTAAGATATTTTACTGGTTTATGTGAAAGTAGTTATAAAGTACCTTTTGCATTTAGGATTTATAATGATCCTTTCAACACTGTGTATCTAGTAAGTAAAGGTAAAATGTATGCTCATGTACTGATAAAAAATTGTGAAGTGAGAAAATCTTTTGAGATAGCCTCAGAAAAGCATACTGAGAAACTAATAGAGAGCATTGAGGGGTATTATACTGGATATGAAATACCAGATGGCACACATGACACTATAAGCGATATGATGGCTAGTTTCATGTTTGATAATGATTATTTCATGTATGGCCTAGAAACATTTGCAGAAAGTAATAATAGCGACATGTTCGATTATATGAGTAGAGATTTCAATATAGATGAGCTTGAGGGTGTTCAGTCTAGTAATGCTGATGTTATAGGGAATATGGAAACGTTGTACCAGTTAGCTACTGGCATTAATGAGCCAGCACCAGAATTAGTTGAGGGACTGAAGTTAGTAACTGAATTTGTCCAAGATGAGAAAGCTACACAAGACGATTACAAAGCGTTAGAGCGTAAGTTGAATGAGCTGAAAGAATCATACTACAGTGTGAGTAAGTAATTAAATAAGGGGTCACATGTGTTGTGTGGCTCCTATATATAGCTAATAAATGTTAATTGTTGTAGAAATACACTAGGGTGTGCGAGTTTGCGAAAACGAACATTAGTTCTTTTTGTGGCATTTCTATATATAACTAAAAAAGTGTTTTTCAAGGCTTTTATTACAATGTTTTGACGTATGTTAATAGTAAGTTAAATAAATTCGAATAACGAACATTAGTTTGCGTTTTCGTGTAAATTTAGTATAATTAAGGTATAAAGTAATTGAATAAGTGAGGTGAAACAGATGCAAAAAATGATAGAAAAAGAAAAGACGTACAACTTACCCGATGAACACCGCCAAGTACTCAATGTGATAAGAAATACGTCTAAGAAATATATTACTAAAACCAATATTTTAAATCAATTAGGTATGACAGTTAATCGTACAAACGAAAGATGGTTGCGCTTAACTATCAATAGTTTAATACTGAACTATCATTACCCAATCGGATATAACTACAGTAAGACACACAGAGGCTATTACATGATTGAGAATGAGTTTGATAGACGTAATGCTATCAATAGTATTCAACGTCAAATAGAGGGTAGCCAAGCACGTATTGATGCTATAGAAGAAATGGAAATCTAAAAGGGTGTAGTAATTTGGAATTAGTACAAAGATTTGCAGTTAAGAACCTAAAGACAAAATATAATGCTACATACCTAAAGCAAGCATTTGATGAATGGGAACAACGAATAGAAGATATGTACGCACTGCACTATCCGAGAATGTTTATTGATCCATACACTATGCAGTTGTCCTATGAGTCGAATCACATAGAAGATTTAGCATTATCTATTATTGAAGAATGAGATAAGCTGCACAAATATAAACATCATTCAAAGAATGATTTAAAACAATTTCATAAATTATTATCTCAATATTCTGATGATGAACAACGACAAATTAAAAGGTATCAAAAAGATAGTATTTTGATTGATGATGAATTATTAAATCGAATTAGTAATGACATTTTGCAATTAGTGAATTCAACTAAAGATAACAAACGTCAATCCATGCAAGAAGAAATCAAATTGGAAAAAGAAAAGCGTAAGATAGACGGTAAAGCTCGTAAGCAACGTATTAAAGAACGTTTGAAACAAGAGAGGCAACAAAAACAAATGCAATTAGTATAAGGAGAAGTGAAAATGAAAACAGAAGCATATTTTGAAGAATACAACCAGTTTATTACTAATCAACGTAAAGCAATTAATGAATTAGAACAACAACGTAATGATTTACAAGCTAAAATTAAATCAGATAAAGAGGAATATAAGCAGTTAGTAGCGAATGGTGAAGACGATAAGGCAGATGAACTATATCAAACTACTGACGCCGATGAAAGGCAATTAAAAGCTATTAGCAAGCGTCTTGCTACTAAACAAGAAGTATTTGATGAAACTAGAAAAGAAAAAGCAATTGAATTGATTAAACATCAAGCAGATTTACCTCATTTGTACAAAAAGGACAAAGAACGTATATTAGCAAAATTTGAGCCAATCGTTGAGGAATATAACAAAATTGCAAATGAAATTTCAAAATTAAACGATGAATATGAAATAGAATTTGATAGATTTGTTCGAGTTTATGACAAAGAAAACTTTGAAAAGGATGAAGAAGTAAGAGCAGAAATTAGAAACTATTTCAGTCCTAATAGATATTCAAATTATGTAGGTGGAGATGTACTACCATTCATTAATATAAAAAATAAAATGCAATTAAGAGGTGATAAATAATGGCTAGAAAATATAATTTAGATAAGGTTAGCAATTATATTTTAACAGAAACAACGTTATCGGCAGACGAATGTCAAAAATTATTAGATGTAGTAGAACAACAAATTTCTCAAAATATTCAACAGCTAAGAAAAGATGAACTATCCAAAAAATCACAAAGAGAGAAAAGTCTTAAGAGAATGGCCGAAGAAAATCGCATAGTTAAATAAATATCTTGCCTATCCTTAGTGGTAGGCACTATTTATATTAAGGAGTGAGTATATGGACAAATTAACACCTAAGCAAGAGCGTTTTGTAAATGAATATATAAGAACATTAAATATTACTCAAAGCGCTATAAAAGCTGGCTATTCACCTAAAACTGCACACGTTACAGGGTGTCGCTTGTTAAAGAAGAAACATATTAATGATTATATCCAAGAGCAAAAGAAAAAAGTTATTGACGAAAGTGTATTAAGTGCTAATGAGCTATTGCATTTATTAACCAATTCAGCAGTCGGTGATGAAACTGAAACTAAGGAAGTTGTTGTCAAACGTGGTGAATATAAAGAGAATCCACAAAATGGCAAAGTACAGTTAGTTTATAATGAACATGTTGAACTGATAGAGGTGCCAATTAAGCCTAGTGACCGTTTACGTGCTAGAGATATGTTGGGTAAGTATCATAAGTTATTTACTGATAAGAAAGAGTTAGCTACGGACACACCAATTTTAATTAATATAGGTGAATGGCCGGAAGATGAGGAAGAAGAAAAACGAAAAGCACTAGATGAAATACATGAACAACACCCTAATAGAACAATGATTATTAATGATATTCCAGAAGAGGACTGATAACCGTGTGTTCTAAAGTAGAACAGATTGATGTAAACGATATGTTTAATAGAGCTATGAGCATTAGAGAAAATACTGTTATTACTTATACTAATCTAATGACAGATAAGGAAATAGAGATCTGGAACTCACTAAATGCAGCAGAGCGAGGAGGCATTATACTATCCTTTAATTTAATGTTAGTGAAGAATGGTGTAGATAGAAGAATAGTGCCATCTATAATGTTAAATGATGATAGGATATTTATTTATTCAAATGTATAGCGTCAGGCCTTAATAGGTTTGACGTTTTTATGTATATATATTAATACTAGGTACTAAAAGACGCTGAGAGAACTATTATATTGCATTGAAATTAAACAAAATGATATGTGTATATGTGATCGTCAAATTTAAATACTAAGGGCAAAAAAGGGCATAATTTTGATGGTAAGGGCAAATTAAATAGTTAGCACACGGACAAGTTAAATATCTCATTTTAAACGTCACTTACCAGTGGCGTTTTTTAACGCTGAGAAACGACCTGTGTTGCAGTGGGTAATTAATTTATGTGACTATGTATGTAAAGTACTTAAAAGAGGCTGAATTATATGATAAGAATAAAAAAGTGGTTTTTATTTATTTTAATAGCAATAATGTTATTAGTTTTTTACATTATTGTCGCTAAACTAAAGGGAATAGAATACAAAGATAAAATAACGCTATGTATTTCATTCACTGGTTTATTTGCTACATTTTTAGGGGCTTATTTAGGTGCTAAAATTTCTTCGGATAATGCAAGGAAAATGCAAAAAGAACAACTTGAAATTCAAAATTTAGAGAAAAATATTGGAAACAATTATGAATACTTAGTGGAATTTGAAAAATTAATTAGAGATTTTTCTACGTATAATTTTAAAGGTTTTGGAACATATCTTATATATTTTTTATTTGTCAAAAAATTTGAATTTTATAATAATTTAGTATATATGAATAGGCAACTAATTGCATATAACTCATTTAAATCAAATATTGTAAATAAAAATTTATATGGTACTAATATTTCTTTATTGGTAAATAGAGAAACTAGAAAGTTTTCAACTAATTTTGAGTTGTTATATTCTCTGTTTATGGATTGTAATAATTATGCATTAACATTAATAAAAAGAAACTATGATGATATTAAATTTGAGAATATTACGGATTTTTTCTTTTTATACTATAATGGAGATCGGTGTATTTTTAGAATGGAATTTAATAATGGTAAAAGTAAGGATATAGATATTATGAGCATTGATAAAAAGGGTTTTAAAATTTATTATTATATTTTCAAATTTTATAGTATACAAAGAAAAATGTATAAAGAAAATAAAAAGCTGAAGTATAGAACTCCTTACCAGCTTTTAAATTATATAAATAGTTTGTATCAGTAATATACAACTATATAAACTAAATATTGATATGAAGTGGATTATAGGACTTTAACGCTCATAAAAAGAGATAGAATACTACTCTAATATAAGGCAATACTTTATTATGCACTCTTTCAATTTATCTTATTAAAATTATTTATACATGTATACAATCATTCATAACTGATAAGTTAAATAGCTCATTCTAAAAATTATATTTGTGTATAGGCATTTTTAACGCTGAGAAACATCCTATGATGCATTGAGGTATTAATTTGTGCAACTATGTGTTTAAAGCTACTGATATACGTCTAATAATAATCATAATAAACATCAATTTATGCAACATTTTAGGAGTTTTAAAAAGTGTATGAAGTAAGGTGTATCAAGTGTTTGAAGTGGATTGATTAATTTCAAAATTTGCATTAAGAATATACTACATAACAATATCAAAACTAAATGTAGTAATTATGTAAATAAGATTGCAAGGCTCAATATTGAGCTTTGTAAATGATTATTATTGAAATATTAAATTTAAGGGCAGAAAAAGGGCGTAATTTTGAAATAAAGGGCAAGAGTATGAATGTGATTTTTAGTGTATATGCTTATAAATACTGATATAAAGAACTTTTGAAAGTTTGTGATGTTGTATAAAACAAACATTACGATTGATATGGAATAGTTGCTATAGAAGTGAGTTAGTCATTCGTCAGTTCATACTAATTAAAACATTTAGTATAATATTAAACGAGCATATGTGGGTTGTTGCTAATGAGTTATAGGCACCGTGTCACAGAATGGCAGTAGATTAATATTATACGAATACACATGTTTACTTTTTATTATTAAAAT
Source organism: Staphylococcus capitis subsp. capitis (assembly GCF_040739495.1). Classification (NCBI taxonomy): domain Bacteria; kingdom Bacillati; phylum Bacillota; class Bacilli; order Caryophanales; family Staphylococcaceae; genus Staphylococcus; species Staphylococcus capitis. The sequence continues at coordinate 866,129 of NZ_CP145263.1, forward strand.
CGCGTTTTAAATCAATAACAGTTTATACTTTGATATTGCAGTTAAGTGACTATTAACTTTGTTAAAACTGTAAAAATATAGGATGAAAATTTATTGAAATTCAAGCTATCCTATAGACTTTTAAATTAGAAAGGTTAATAATTATTATATAAAGATGATTATTCTCCTCCGGAAAATCATCTTTATAAACCAATCATTTCACGTCTGTCATTCATGCATAGCTAAATGTTTAAAATGACCCTATCAAATCAAATTATTAGAGGTGAAAGCAATGAGCGACTTCGTACAATTCGCTGAAAAAGTAATTAATTTTTTACGTAGCATCTTAGTCAATGGTGAACCAAACAATTAATGAAAAATGACCACTCCTAAATTGGAGTGGTTTTTAAGTATAAAACATTTACTCTTAGATCATTTGACTTTCGCAACTATTTTAATAAATAGTGAACAATTTTAAAACACAGTACAAATCACTAGACAATTCTTGTATACAGATTAACAATTAGTTTGTAAGAGTTGTTCACCTCTTATTATATTTTTCACATAGGTTCTCCGAAACTTACTGACAAATTTTAAGATTTGTGCTACACCACAATTGGTTTAGCTTCTTGTTATTGCGATATATGTAGTATTTGATAAACTTGAACTTTTTTGTCAATATTTTTTGGAACTTCATTTACAAAAGAATATTTTACAGCTTTCCACTTATCAGGGTTATATATTATTGACTGTGCTAATATATTATCAAATGAATAGAATTTGTTTTCAATATCATGATTTTTTAATGAAGAGGAAGGACTTATATTAATATATTCCTCAAGAACGTACTTACTATTACATACATCATCTGTGATATTTACTAAATAAGTGACGCCAATATTAATTGAATGCCAACCAAAAGATGAAATAATATTATCAAAATATCCATCAAATATAAATTTTGTCATACCTTTAGAATTTCTCCATAAGTATAAAGGTGAGTAACTTTTAGTTATATTATCTTCATCGCTAATTAAATAAGCTTTAATAATTAAATCTTCAAAACCATCAGTTTTAAATCCGTTTTCGCGAACTCTTTTTTTTATAATTTCCATATCATAGTCACTAGGTAACTTAACTTCATATTGCATTGCATACATATTAAAAATACCTCCTTATTTATTTAATAATAAACTAACACGTAAAAATTATTAGTCATATTACTAAATTATGATATAGTTATCACAAAAACTGATAGGTGATTAGAGTGAATTTTAACGATTTAAAAATATTCAATGTCGTATATGAAGAACAGTCTATTAATAAAGCTTCTATAAGACTACGATATGCTCAATCTAATATATCTCAAAGAATTTCCCAAATTGAAAAAGATTTGGGGGCGAATTTATTAGTAAGAAGTAACAAAGGAGTTTTCCCTAATAAGGAAGGTGAGTATTTTTATAAATATAGCAAAAAAGTATTAATGGATACTGCTAAGATGAAAAAAGTGATTCAGTTGCATGCTAAAACTAAACTATATTCAGAGTTTATTTTTAATTATATGATCGAAACTAATGAATTATCAATGGAAAATGAAAATATTAAATTAGCTACAACTGGAAATCTAAAATATGAAATTGAATTTAATGATTTTGATAGTGTCATATCATTTAATAAAATTAACAAATTACAATATAAGTTGGAATATACCAAAGTGATTAAGTTAATGTTATTTGGTGCTAATGATAATAGTGATATGCCAATGTTTGTGAACAGTGACAAACAATGTCCAATTAGGCTCTTGTCATTAGATGTCAAAGAAAAATCACGTGAAATTATAGAGATTGATTCCTTAGCAGCTATTATTAATCTTATACAATCTGGCAAAGGAATTGCTTTATTGCCTATAGTAATTGGGAAAAATAGAGGGTTAACAAATCTATCATTAAAATCTTATGATTTGAAGTATTATAAATATATTAAGGCATAATAATGTTTACATAAAATTTCGTGTAAATTGTATTATAATTAACATTTAGTAATCCTATTAATAAATAAAGACGGTGGGAGAAGCATTTTGTAGCATTAAGTGGAATGGTCTTACAATACATCACTTTTTTGAAGTTGAAATAGTTCATATCTATTGAAGTGAGCCTCTATTTGTACTTATGCTGTTATTGTGTTAAGGGGAATATTTGTAGACTTATTTGCACTTAACAGTGTATTTGAATAATACAGACTAAAAATACTGGCTGCTAATATATAGTGTAATTGCTCTTATTATGGCTAGTGTAGCTATATATTTATTTTATTTCAAATAATCATATTAAAAAATTATTAATTCAACTATAGAGAGGGATCTAATTGTATAAATACAAAGTTTATAATAATCTAACTACATCACCATCAAAGATTGAAAATTGTAATAATAAAAGTATAGTTGGTTTTGTGAAGAAAAGTTATTCTAATCTTATTAAACGAGTTATTAATTTTATAGGTGATGGTAAATTCTACAATTGCTTTGAAGTATATGATGAATATAATAAACTTATTTTTCAATCTCAACAAATTAATCAACTTAAGCATAAAAACTATTACGTGAAATACCTGAGCAATACTAGTAAAACCTTTTCTATTAAACTAATTGATGAAAGCAAAATAACAATTTTTGAAAAAGCTACATTTTCATTTTTTAATAAGGAATTTGAAATTCAAAACATTGTAGGTGATTGGGCGTATATTATTGATAAGGATCAAGGGAAGAAAATAGCTAGATCTAAAAATCCTATAACAGAACCAGTTTCGGTTTATTTTGAACTATTAGATGAAAGTTATAAAGAAAATGAAATACTATTTTTAGGGATTTTACATACATACTTATATGGTGGTTAGTTATAAGTGGAAATATTTAAGGGCAAAAAAAGGGCATAATTTTGATGATAATGGCAAGTGCATGAACAGTAGTATAATCAGACTTATTCTTTGCCCCAAATTACTTTTGTTTTTCAATTTTAACATTTCATCGTTAGCTATATATCGTATTTTGATATACTATTCGAATGACATAATTATGACATAACAGAATAAAAAAGCTAAAAATAATAGGGTTATTCAAAGTTCTAAATGTTGATATTATAGTCTTTTCACTCTCTATTTATATCTATTTTATACGACACTTAATGCCGGGAATGATGTAATTACATCATTCTGGTTGTTAATTTTACTCCTTTTAGAGTTTTTTTACTCTGAAAGGAGTTTTTTGTATCTATTATTTTCGGTTATTATTGTAATTAGAGTATTTTAGTTTATAAAAATATATTATAATAAATTTAACTATAATATGAGGAGAATTGCTGTATTTAAGTATCGAAATTTAAGCTTTTAAACTTAAATACTCAATTAATGAATCATAAATGCTATTGTTAAAAATTTTGGGAGGATATGACAACTATGAAAAACAACAAACCTAGAGATTTAAAACAATTTCCATCTTTACCAAGTAAAAAATATTTTAGTTATGGAACAGCGAGCGCTTTGACTTTAGCTTTATATCTATTTGCGGGTAATGGTTCCGCACAAGCTGAAGATAATAATGCGACTAATAGCAATACATCACCTAAAACTATTCAAACTGAAAGCGATAAAACTAATACCACAACTGCTAATAATGTTACTCATAAATCAACTAAAAATTTGAATGATTATATTGATGGAACTCCAAACGAAGATCCTGACGAAGAGGAAGACAGTGGCACATATGAAGTTCCTATTTTATACGTTACAGTATGGTTGGATGATCAAGGCAATATCATTAAAGATGCAGTTGAAGATAATAAGACTCCTGCCTCTGAGAGAGTGCCAGTGAAAATTCCAGGATACCAACATTTTAGAACTTCAGTTTCTGATGGTATAACTAAATTTATTTATAGAAAAGTAAATTCATCGCAAACAGCAAACTCTGCTACAAGTAGTTCACCAAAAAAAGATGAAAGTAACTCATCAGAAGTAAATTCATCAAAACCAACAACTCAAAAAGATCCGGAACAACCAACACAAGCAGAACCGACAAAACCACCGACTCAGAAAGACCCAGAACAACCGAAAAAAGCAGAACCAACAAAGCCACCGACTCAGAAAGATCCAGCTATTACAAATGAAAAGCAGAAAGATGATCAAAATATAGTAAACGATAAACCAAGCTTAAACGTTACAGTATGGTTGGATGACAAAGGTAATATTATTAAAGATGCAGTAGAAGATGATAAAACATCTAAAAATCAAAGAGGTGTAATTCAAATAAGCGGTTATAAATATATTAAAACAGTAACCGAAGATGGTATCACTAAACATATCTATAAAAAAGTTGAACTTAAACAAGAAAAGAAAACATCAGAAGTTACTAAAGTCAAAAACAATATCACAAAACGTATGGAAGACAATAAAGAAAAAACATCTCAAAATCAAAAAAATTCTGAGAAAGAATTACCTGAAACAGGGGTGAAAGAACAGTCATTTAATCCAGCATTATTAATGTTATTAGCTGGTTTAGGATTAATAGGAATCTTTAGAAATAAAATTAAAGAATAAAATTAGAAAAAGAGTGTGGCGTAAAACCCGCACTCTTTATTTTATGCACAAATAGTAAATTTTTTAAAATAAACAATTGCGCAAAATATAGAATGGTGGTATATTTTAGAGAAATATATTTTATCATTAATAAAATAAGGATTATATATTATTAAGTCAATTTAAATTCATTATATTTAAGGAGAAAAAATGATGGAAAACAAAAGAATCAACAACTTAGATAAAAAAATCACACGTTTTTCTATTAGAAAGTATCAAGGTTTCGGAGCAGCTAGTGTAGCAATAATAGGTTTTATGATGATGTCCAACTTCAATGATGCAAAGGCAGATAGTATTGATCAAAATGATAAGACTATTAATCAAAAAGTTAATGATATTACTAGTCCTCAATTCAATATCGAAAATGAAAAATCTTTAAATGATGAACTAACTAATCACCAAGATGTTGGAAATAAAATTTCGAATAATGATACTAATTCTCAAAATGCAATCAATACTAGTCAGCTTGAAAAACTTTTCAATCAATACAAATCTATAGACTTAAGTAATAAAACAAATGATTCTGTAGAATTGTTTCGAACTGATTTACAAGAAGCTGAATCTATTTTAAATCATCCTCAAAGTCAACAACAAGTCGATGATTATTATCACAAGTTTTTAAATAGTGCTAGTAAATTACATAATAAAGAATCTTTACTTCCAAAGCGCCAATCTAATGTTGTTCAATCACAACATTTAACTATTAATAATAATGTTTCAAATCATTCGCATATTAGATACAAAAGGGATACATCATCATTTAGAAGTGCTCCTGAAAATAACGTATCTAATGATCCATTGAGTACAAATGAAATTAATCCAGCAATTCAAAATGGAAACTTTAGCCAAGTATCTGGTGGAACATTACCATCAAGGTCAAACAGATTAACTGTAGTTACGAATGTGGATAATTGGAATAGTTACTCTACTGAGCCTAATCCTGAATATCCTATGTTTTATACACCGAGTGCGGTAGACTATGCCAGTTTTATGAGTAATGGGAACGCTCCATATGGGGTTGTACTTGCAAGAACAACTAATGGTCGTGATAGAAGTGTTAATGATCCGAAAGTAGCAGGCATTTATCAAGATATAGATGTGATACCTGGGTCGGAATTAAATGTCAATTTTATATCTACAAGTCCAGCATTTTCAGACGGTGCGGCAGGTGCTAAATTAAAAATCAGTAATGTTGATCAGAGTCGCGTGCTTTTTGATAGTCGTTTGAATGGAATGGGGCAGTTTCCTACTGGTAAATTATCTGCGATGGTTAACATACCGAACGATATGAATCGAGTTAGAATTTCTTTTTTACCAGTATCATCAACTGGTCGTATTAGTGTCCAGCGTTCTTCAAGAGAACATGGATTTGGTGATAATTCATCCTATTATCATGGTGGATCTGTAAGTGATGTAAGAATTAATAGTGGATCTTATATTAAATCTAACGTGACTCAAGGGGAATATACTACACAACCTAATAGTCCTAGCGATAATTTTGCACGTGCAACAATTAATTTATCTGTTGAAAATAAAGGTCACAATCAATCAAGGGACACTTACTATGAAGTTATATTACCAGCAAACTCAAAACTTATTTCAAGTAATGGCGTAAGTGCTAACTTAGATACTAATAGTAATAAATTAAGAATATGGATAAGTAACTTAAACCCTGGAGATAGAAAAGATGTCTCATATACAGTAGATTTTGAAGCTACGAGACCTAAAGTGATTAATTTAAATGGACATATAACTTATAAAACAAATGCAACATTTAGAGGTAGTGATTCACAAAGAACCGGAGATGATACTGTACATTTACAAGCAGTTACCATTTTAATGAATAAAACTGACTTACAAAGTAAAGTAAATGAAGTTGATAACTATTTACATGATTAGAATGAGGCTGATTTTACTGCAGATTCATGGCGTGCGCTTCAAGATAAATTAACCGAAGCTAGAAATATTATAAATGAGCAGCAAAATAATGTCGCTATAGAGAATCAAGTCTCACAAGAAAATATCAATAATGTTACTAATTCTTTAGATACATTGAAAAATAGTCTCAAATATAGTGCACCAAATAAACCAATTATTGAAATAAATCATGTGATTCCAAATTTAACTATAACACCAGCTAATAAAGCAGATAAGTTAAACATTACATATCAGAATACTTCTAATGAAAGTACATCGATTATTGCAAATAAAATTAATGATAATTGGTCACTTAATAGTAATGTTGATGGTATTACTATTGAACCACAATCCGGTTTAGTAACAATTAATTACCAAGTAGTTTATCCAGAGAGCGTAGTTGTAGCGAATGATACAACTGTTAACAGTGACACAAGTGAGGAAAGTAGAGAAAATATGCCACGTAAAGAGGCAACGCCTGAAGCGCCAGATATAGAAGCGAATGAGGAACACGTTAATGTCGAAGTAACACCTAAAGGTGAAGCATCAAAAGTAGAAATAATTTATATAAATCCAGAAAACGAACCAGCCTCGATTAATGCTATTAAAAATGGAGAAACTTGGACATTAGATAAACAAGTGTCACATATTAATATAGATGGTCATACTGGAAAAGTAACAGTTGGTTATCAAGCAGTCCAAGCAGAAAGTGAAATAGTAGCAACAGAAACAAAAGGTAATAGTGACTCAAGTTCTGAAAGCAAATTAAAAATGCCACGTAAAGAAGTGACACCGGAAGCACCAGATGTCGAAGCAAGTGAAGAGCAAGTCAATGTTGAAGTAACACCTAAAGATGACTCGACAAAGTTAATTATTAATTACACAGATACCAACGGACAATCTAGTTCGATTATCGCAAGTAAAAATGGAGGAGTATGGTCACTGGATAAACAAGTGTCTCATGTTGAGTTAGATGATCAAACAGGTAAAATCACAATTGGCTACCAAGCAGTCCAAGCAGAAAGTGAAGTAGCAACAACAGAAACAAAAGGTAATAGTGACTCAAGTTCTGAAAGCAAATTAAAAATGCCACGAAAAGAAGCTACGCCGGAAGCACCTGATATTAAAGCAAGTGAAGAGCACGTTAATGTTGAAATAACACCAAAAGGTGAATCGACAAATTTAGAAGTAAAATATACAGATACAAATGGCCAACCAAGTTCGATTATCGCAAGTAAAAATGGAGGAATATGGTCGCTAAACAAAGAGGTTCCACATATTGAACTAGACGAAACTAACGGAAAAGTAACGATTGGTTATCAAGCAGTCCAAGCAGAAAGTGAAGTTATAGCGACCGAAACAAAGGGCAATAGTAATCCAAGTACGGAAAGTAAAGTGACTATGCCACGAAAAGAAGCTACTCCAGAAGCACCAGATGTCGAAGCAAGTGAAGAGCAAGTCAATGTTGAAGTAACACCTAAAGATGACTCGACAAAGTTAATTATTAATTACACAGATACCAACGGACAATCTAGTTCGATTATCGCTAGTAAAAACGGAGGAGTATGGTCACTAGATAAACAAGTGCCGCATATTGAATTAGACGAAACTAACGGAAAAGTAACAATTGGCTATCAAGCAGTTCAAGCAGAAAGTGAAATTATTGCAACAGAAACAAAAGGTAACAGTAATTCTAGTACGGAAAGTAAAGTGACTATGCCACGAAAAGAGACAACACCAGAAGCACCAACTATTGAAGCGGATGAAGAACATGCCAATGTCGAGGTAACACCTAAAGATGAAGTGACAAAACTAGTTATCAATTATACAAATCAAGAAGGTCAAACTGATTCAATCATCGCAAATAAGAATGATGGAACTTGGTCTCTCAATAAAAAAGTGTCTCATGTTGAGTTAGATAATCAAACAAGTAAAATCACAATTGGCTACCAAGCAGTCCAAGCAGAAAGTGAAATAGTAACAACAGAAATTAAAGGTAATAGTGATCCTAGCATAGAAAGTAAAGTGAATATGCCGCGCAAGGAAGTCGCACCAGACGGACCTACGTTAACATCAGATTATGACAATGTGAGTGTGAGTATTTCACCTTCAAATAAGTCAGATAAAATGACTATCAAATATTTAGATGTTAATGATCAAATCGCTACAGCTATAGCCACTAAGACAAATCAAAACTGGTCATTGAATAATGATATTTTAGGTTTCTCAATTAACTCTCAAACAGGAAAAGTGACAATTAGTCATGTAGCGGTGCAACCAGAAAGTGATATTATTGCTACTGAATCAGGTGGTAACAGTGATGATAGTATTGCCAAACATATAATTATGCCAGCTAAAGAAACTAAACCTGAACCACCAGTAGTACAGTCTAATATAAATGTACCAAATGTCGAAATTATACCTCATCATGATGTTACTAAATTAGATATTCACTATACTGATATAGAAGGTCAACCAGCTATTATTACAGCTACTAAAGTTGGTAAGTTATGGAATATCAATAAAAATATTTCAAATATAGAACTTGATGAAAGCACCGGGAAAGTAACAATTGGCTATCAAACCGTACAAGCAGCAAGCGAAGTTGAAGCAACAGAAACAAAAGGTAATAGTGACGCAAGCGCAAAAAGTAAAGTGACTATGCCACGTAAAGAGGCAACACCTGATGCTCCAACTATCGAAGCAAGTGAGGAGCAAGTTAATGTCGAAGTAACACCAAAAGATGAATCAACAAAGTTAGTGATTAATTATACTAATCCAGAAGGCCAAACTGATTCAATCATCGCAAGCAAAAATGGGGAGACATGGTCGTTAAACAAAGAAGTGCCTTACATTCAATTAAATGAAACTACTGGAAAAGTAACCATCGGCTATAAGGCAGTACGAGCAGAAAGCGAAGTTGTTGCGACTGAGACAAAAGGCAATAGTGACACAAGTGTTGAAAATAAAATAAACATGCCACGTAAAGAAGTAATGCCAGATTCTCCTGTAATTGAAGCAGATGAAGAACATGCAAATGTCGAAGTAACACCGAAAGATGAATCAACAAAGTTAGTGATCAATTATACAAATCCAGAAGGTCAAACTGATTCAATCATCGCAAGCAAAAATGGGGAGACATGGTCGTTAAACAAAGGAGTGCCTTACATTCAATTAAATGAAACTACTGGAAAAGTAACCATCGGCTATCAGGCAGTACAATCAGCAAGCGAAGTTGAAGCAACAGAAACAAAAGGTAACAGTGACGCAAGCGCAAAAAGTAAAGTGACTATACCACGAAAAGGGGCAACACCGGATACTCCGACTATCGAAGCAAGTGAGGAGCAAGTTAATGTCGAAGTTACTCCAAAAGATGAAGCAACGAAATTAGTGATTAATTATACAAATCCAGAAGGTCAATCTGATTCAATTATCGCAAGCAAAAATGGGGAGATATGGTCATTAAACAAAGAAGTGCCAAACATTCAATTAAATGAAACTACTGGAAAAGTCAAAATCGGCTATCAAGCAGTGCTAGCAGGGAGTGAAATTTCAGCTACTGAGACAAAAGGCAACAGTGATGCCAGTATGGAAAGTAAAGTAAACATGCCAATAAAAGTACCAACGCCAGACGCACCGATTATTGAGAAGTACGTAAGTGATGCAAGCGTAGGTATATCACCTAAGGGTGAAGTAACACAATTGATCATAAAATATATCACTCCAGAAGGCAAAGTTGATTCAATAATCGCAAGTAAAAATGAAGAGACATGGTCATTAAACAAAGAAGTGCCACATATTCAATTAGATAAAGCTACCGGAAAAGTAATAATTGGTTATCAAGTAGTACAAGCTGGTAGTGAAGTAATAGCGATAGCAACACAAGGTAATAGTGATGCAAGTACAGAAAGCAATGTGAATATGCCAATAAAAGAAGTTACACCGAATGCACCAGCTGTCGAAGCAAGTGAATCGCACGTCTATGTCGAAGTAACACCAAAAGATGAATCAACGAAATTAGTTATCAATTATACAAATCCAGAAGGTCAAACTGATTCAATTATCGCAAGCAAAAATGGGGAGACATGGTCATTAAATAAAGAGGTGCCACATATTCAATTAGATAAAGCTACTGGAAAAGTCAAAATCGGCTATCAAGCTGTACAAGCAGAAAGTGAAATAGTAGCGACTGAGACAAAAGGTAATAGTGACACAAGCACAAAAAGCAAAATAATTATGCCACGCAAAGAAGCAACGCCAGATGCGCCTATTGTCGAGAAAGATGAAAGAGATGTAAATGTGAGCATAGTACCAAGCGGCTTATCTACAAAATTGGAAATAAATTATTTAAATCCAAAAGGGCAATCTGAAAAAATCCTCGTAAATAAAAATGGTCATATATGGAGCTTAAGTAAAGAGATAACGGGCATCACTTTAGAACCGACTACTGGTAAGGTAACTATAGATTATCAAGTTGTTTATCCTGAAAGTAAAATTACTGCGAGTGGACTTAAGGGTAATAGTGATTATAGTAAATTAAATAGTGTGATTATGCCACGTAAAGAAAAAGCACCTGAACCTCCAATTGTAACTATAAATGAAGAAGAAGCGACAGTTATTATAAAGCCTAAAACTGAAGCAACTAAAGTTAAAATTAATTTTAAAAATAAAAAAGGTAAAATGACTTACATTAATATTTATAAAAATGGTTCAGAATGGTCTACAGATCAAGTTATAAAAGGTATTATTTTAAATTCTCACACAGGGGAAATTAAAATAACTAATCTAGCAATTGAAGAACGTAGTGAAATAGTTGCCAGAGAATATAAAGGCAATAGTGATGCAAGTGTAGCAATCATTATTAAAGTGCCTTCAAAAGTTACAAATAGAGAAGTTTATAAAATTAAAACATCTAAAGTGAAATTGAATGATGGAAGTAATGAAATTAAGCATATCGAAAAGGACAAACTCAAAGAATTACCGCATACGGGAGAAAATAATCAAACAAATAAAACATTATTATCTAGTATTCTTATTCTTGGTTTGATGTTATTACGTAAATCACGTAAAAAAGAGATTTAAAAAAGAAGAGTTGCTCTAAATTATTTAAGAGAGCAACTCTTCTCTTTTTATTTTAGATCATCAATAGCTTTAGCGATAGATTCAAAAACGTGAGGAATATCGTCTTTTTCCACGCAACTAAAGGCAATACGAATATCTGTGTTATTTAGGGCGATAATACCTATTGAATATTTATCAATTAAATGTTTACGCAATGCTTCAGGATCAACATGATTAACTTTTAATGCCATAAAGTAACCTGAATTAAAATCATACGCTTTCCAATAATCCACGTATTTCTTATCATAAACAACTTCTTTAGTAACTTCGTATCGATCTTTTAATGTTTGAATATTTTCTTCAATTTCTCTATCAAATTGTTTATTATTTTTCAGAACATGCTTGATAGCACTTTGAGATGGTAACGGACCACTTGAAATATTACTTCTAATTAAACCTTTAACTTTTGCTTCAAGTACATTTTTAGTTGTTTCATCTTTAGTACCAAAAGTCATAAAACCTACACGGAATCCCCAAGCAAAAAATTCTTTAGTAGCTCCATCTAAGCGTACAGGTAAAATATTATTAGAATTCACTTTTGATAAAGCTGTGAAAATAGACTGTGTATAAACATCCTCATAGAATAAACCATAGTATGCATCATCTACAACGGCGATCACTTTTGTTCCTTTATTAGCAAGTGCTTCAATAGCTGCAACAATAGTTTTAACTTCTTCAGCTTTAGGTGTGTAACCAGTTGGATTATTAGGATAATTTAGAATCATGATTACTTTATCTTTATTAAAGTTTTCTAAAGTTTCCACTAGTGAATCAGTAGTGTAATGGCCTTCTTCATTGAAAATAGGATACGTTTCAATGTTGGCTTGGTGGCGTGTGTTGAACACAAGTTTATAGTTGCCCCAGTTGTGTGTTGGTAATAAAATAGTATCATTTGCATCTACGAATAAGTCTGCAACTAATGATAATCCATGAGTTAGAGCATTTGTCACGATTGGTCGACTTATCACTTCTTTTGATAAATCAGGATTTTCATTTAGCATTTTAATTTGCCATAAATCACGTAAGTCTTCGATACCTTGGGGAGGGGCATATGGGAAAATTTCATCTGGAGTTAAATCATTAAACATATTATTTAATGAACCAGCATACATTTTACCTTTATCATTTGTTGCCATACCAATAGTGGCGTTATATTTTGTGCTTTTGGCATCCGCTGATTGAGATAAAATACCTTTAGGGTAGAATATTTCTTTACCTAAGTTAGATAACATTTCATATACTTTTGGATGGGCTTGTTGTAATTCATTATTTAAATTTTCGGCTAAAGGGCTTGTCATTTTCTAACCTCTCTTCAATAAAGTGTATATATATATATTATCTTTAATTTGATTAAAGATAAAGTATTGATGATTTGGATTGAGTAAAAATTTTATACTTAACAGAGAACATATGTTCTGTAATTTGTGTTAGAATATGTTTAGGTCATCAAATTATATGACACTAATCAATTTTGGGAGGTGTAGTATAATGACGTGGTGGCAAGATGGTTTAATTACATTGATTACAGGTGGCGTACTTGTTGTCTTTAGAATTTGGTTAGAAATTAAATGGAAAGACAAGTAGATGACCGAACACAAAAAACCCCAAGTCTGCTGGTACCAGACCTGGGGTTGTGTAGTATAATTCGTGGATACAAGTTTATTGTAACATTGTACTAAATTGACCGCAATCAATATTTAATCGTGATAACTCAAAATTTTTATATCGTGTTTTATCTAATTGAAAGATTAAAACTAATTACTATTTTTATGCATAGTGTTATTTGATATACTTTTAATGTGTTGAGGTGAATAATATGAAGCACTTAACTAAAATATTTGTTGGATTAGCGATTGTACTATTTGTAGTAGGTTATTATCTTCAAGCTACAGGTCATGAATCGCAAGGGATTAAATTGCTACTTGCTGCAATAATGTTTATGATTTGTGCTTTTATCGATAGAAGTAATAAACGGAGAAAAAAATAGTGTACTTTATTTAAGACTTAAGAGAAGTGTATTGCTCTCTTAAGTCTTTTTGTATATATTGTTTATACTCAATATTCTGTTCTCATATAAGATTTTCAACAGAATTTAGTATATATACTTTACAAATCTGTATATATTGTATATATTATGTATATACAGAAGAAAAGGGGGACATCGATGAAATTAATTTTGAAAAACAACAGTGAATATCCCATTTATGAACAAATTAAGCAACAAATTAAAGAAAATATTTTAAAAGGTTATGTTGCTCCTGGCGAACACCTTCCATCAATGCGTGAGTTAGCTAAAGATTTACAAGTGAGTTTAATTACTACAAAACGAGCTTATGAAGATTTAGAAAAGGATGGATTTGTGACTACGATAAGAGGTAAAGGTACCTTTGTGAAGGAACAAGATAACTCAATTCTTAAAGAGAAACAGTTCTTTGTTATTGAAAATTTGGCTAAAACAATGTCGAAAGAAGCAAAAACAATTGGGATGCCTTTAGAAGAATTGACTGAAATATTGTCTTTAATTTATGAGGAGGAAGACTGATGAATGCGATTGAGCTTAAGAATGTAAGTTATCAGACAAAAGATTTTCAGTTGAAAGATATCTCCTTTAAAGTTCCTAAAGGCTTTGTTACTGGTTTTATAGGTGGGAATGGTGCTGGTAAAACTACAGTTATACGTTTAATTATGGATTTAATTCAATCTAAAAATGGTCAAATTTCTGTATTTAATGAACAAATGAAGGATAGTGCTGTAGAAATAAAAAATAAAATAGGTTTTGTTTATTCTGAAACTTATTTTAATGATAAATGGTCAATTAAAAAGTTAGAGAATATCGTCGCCCCGTTTTATAACAATTGGGATCATAAAATATTTATGAATTATCTTCAATTTTTTCAATTGCCATATAAGAAGAAAATTAAAACTTTCTCAACAGGTATGAAAATGAAATTATCATTAGCTATAGCATTTAGTCATCATGCTGAGTTATTCATCCTAGATGAACCAACATCTGGACTAGATCCTTTAGTTAGAAATGAACTACTTGAGATTATTCAACAAGAATTAATTGATGAAGACAAAACTGTTTTCATATCTACACATATCATATCTGACTTAGAAAAAATTGCGGACTATATAGTTTATTTACGTGACGGGCAAATTATTTTTAATGAATCACGTGACGCATTATCTGAAAAATATAAAGTTATTAGCGGTTCCAATGAAGATTTAGATATAGAGTTGGAGGAATTGTTAATTTACAAAGAAGTTAGAAAAACAGGCTACATAGGCCTAACTGAGCACTACCAAACATTTAAAGAATTATTTGGGAATAAGGTAGAAATTAAAAATCCATCAATCGAAGAACTAATGATTTATTTAGAAAAGAATAAAAATCAACTGGATTTCAAATATCATCAACGAAATGAGAAACTTATATGAAACAATTATTAATTAGAAATCTTATACTTCGACAATGGACACTTTTGATTTATGGTTTATTACTCATTTTCTTTCCATTTTATCATTTAATAGACAAACAACATTTACCTTATCTTGTGATTTCAGGACCTATGGGTATTATATTAACAATCATATGTTTAGTTGATGCCGGACATCTGTTTAGAATCAATCGCAGATTAGGTGGATCACAGTCATACTTATTCTTTGGTAGTCTGCCTGTTTCAAGGAAAGATTTATTAAATGCAAATTACATCAGTTGCATAGTTTTAACAATTATAGGTGCAATAATCATAAGTCTATATGGCTATGAAACAAGTTCAATAAAGACAGATTCCATAACTTTTTCAACAACTTATTCTTTTATTATAGCGAACTTCTTTTCAATTCCTATCGCTTTCAATAAAAGTACGGAACAGAAAAATAAAGATGTGCCTTATTTAGCATATGTTTTTGGAGTTATCATAGTATTACCATTTTTCTTATCTGCTTTATTTATCTTGATTAACTTCTTAGTTCATAAAGATAGTCATATTCCGGTTGTTTATTCATACTTTTTAAATTACGGTTTATTGATTATTAGCATGATTAGTTTAATTGTGAATTATATGATTCAAATTAGAAAGATAAAAAATTAACCACTTAAGGGGGTCTATCATGAAATTAGAACATATCACTAAAAAATATGGTCAAAATACAGTCATTGACGATATAAATTTTGATTTTGGAAATAGTCAAATTGTTGGTCTTATAGGTAAAAACGGTGTTGGTAAAACAACTTTAATGAAAGTTATGAATGGTAATATTATTAATTATCAAGGGAAAGTTGATTTATCCAAAGATGAAAACGTAGGTTATTTAATCGAACATCCTAAACTTTATGACAATAAGTCAGGTTTATATAATCTGAAATTGTTTGCGCAAGTTTTAGGAAAAGGCTTTGATAAAGAGTACTCAGATCACATTATAGATGCTTTTGGTATGAGACCTTATATTAAGAAAAAAGTAAAAAAATATTCTATGGGTATGAAACAAAAATTAGCTATTGCGGTTTCTCTTATGAATAAACCAAAATATTTAATTTTGGATGAGCCTACAAATGGTATGGATCCAGATGGATCAATTGATGTTTTAAAAACTATCCAATCTTTAGTTAAACAATTAGAGATGAAAATATTAATTTCAAGTCACAAATTAGAAGATATTGAACTTATTTGTGATAGAGCTGTCTTCCTTAGAGATGGTAACTTTGTTCAAGATGTGAACATGAAAGACGGGGGACCTGAAGATAGTACAATCATTACGATTGAACATGATGATTTCAATAAAACTTTAGAATATCTAACAACACATTTCAAAGTGCAACAATCACAAAAAGATGCTGGTGAGATTATTATAAAAGCTCAAAGAGACTATAAACCACTACTAAAATCCTTGTCTGAACAAGGTGTTTATCCGAAGTATATTGAAACGCGTAAAAGCTCTCTACGTGATACTTACTTTAATATTAATCAAAGAGGTGATAAATAATGAGAAGTTTACAACTAGTTAAGTTTGATTTAATTAGTATTATTAAAAGTCCTTTAACGTATCTTGCATTAATACTAGTTATAGGCATGACAGTCTTCCAAGCAAGTATGCAAGCAGCATATAGTAAGTCTCATGAAGTGAATAATGAAATGGTTTTCGTACTGGCTAACTGGTTATTATTATTCGCTGGATTATTATTTATCATTAAAACTATCACTAGAGATTATTCTCAAGGTACAATCCAATTATATATGAGTAAGGTAAGTAGTCGTATTGGATATATTATTGCTAAAACAATTTCAATGATATTAATTTCTTTCTTATTTACTTTACTTCAATATCTTGTAATTATTATTATTCAAGCATCTACAAAAGGGTCAAATGTTGATGGAGATAAATTCTTAAATAATATATGGTTTTACCTTATATTTTTCTTATTCTTTGGATTATTCTTATTATTACTAACGTTAATTATTGAAAAGCCAGCAGTAATCTTTACTTTAGGTATTTTCTTATTACTTATCGTACCATTTGTGCAACCTTTAATAGGTTTAATACCAAATATCGGTGACGATATTCAAAAATCATTTAAATACATTCCATTTACTTATCTCACTGAAAAAATGACTGAGGAAATCAAATTCTCACATTGGCAATGGTTTATTTCAATTGCTTCTATAGTAGTATTATTTGTAGCTAACATTTTATATGCTGCTAAAAGAGATATTTAAGTTTAAAATACTGAGGCGTATAGCCTCAGTATTTATTTATATAAAAGCTGATTAATTATGGAGTTATAAACGTTTTTCCAAAATGAAGAATCTGTTTTAAATCTATTCGAAATAATTAAGTGGGTTTCTTTAACTTTATCATCATACTGTGGATGATCTTTATCTGGTAACTTATCGTTTCTCAAATCAACAACAAATTTTTGAACTTCCTTAGCTCTTGGTCCCCAAACAGTTATTTGTTCAAAATCATTATTCATAAAAACAAAAATAGGAATCGATCTAGACTTACCGTTAGTAAGATACTGATCAATCAAACGTGTGTCGTCATCTCTATGAAATACTCTAACTTCTAAATTTAATTCTTCGCTAACACGTTTTAGTATTGGAAGGTTCATCATAGCATCACCACACCAATCTTCGGTGATAACTAATACCTTTGAGTAGCTTGCATGTTTTAGCTTTGTAATACGGTCATCTTCTTCGGGTAATTTAAAGGATTTGTATATTGATAATAAATTATTTCTATTATCTTTCATTTGGTCAATGTACGCTTCTAATGGCTGACTTTTATTAAAATAAGTTTGTAAATTAGTCATAGAAATAACCTCCTTAATTATTTAGAATATTATAACAATTTTTTAACTTTAAAGATATTAAATTAACTTAATCGTAATTTAATTATAAATGTGACTAAGTTGTTAGATGAAACTCCAAAATTCATATGCTATATTTAATAGAACAAGAGTGAAAGTGGTGACTCAATTGCGTATACAAAACAGATGGGTGATTTCAACCCTTTTTTTGATTGGAGCAATTATTCTACTTTTTGGGATTATGTACTATAGAAGTATTAAAACAGTAGATTTATCCAATTATACTGTGAATGATATAGGTTTAAATGATCATTTTAACCAAAAAGGATATATTATTAATAAAAAAATTAAGCTAGATCGATTTAAATTTTATAATGATGAAAAGCATAAAGATTTAACTGTTAAAGTGAAGAACAAAAAGCAGACTGTTAAAGGAATTGTCTTAATTAAGGATAAAAGTGTTAAAACAAATTTCGGAGTTAGAATAGGTGACTCTATAGATGATGCTATTGACGAGTTAGGAGATAGTTACAAAAGACATATGGTTGGTAAGCATTATAAATCAATTACATATACTGACCGTCAGAATAAAATGAAACTTAATATATTATATAAAGATGATATAGTAAAAAGAATAGAGTTTTTCAGTAAGTGATAAACCTTAATAGATATTCTTTAATTCAAATTCAGGAAGAGTGACGATAAATGGATAAAATTACTTTTTTAAATGAATTAGAATTAGCTTTGGATGATCTTCCTAGACGTGAAAAAGATAATAAAATGTACGAATATGAAAACTTATTCTATGAAGAAGAGTTAAAAGGTAAAACTGAAGAACAAATAGTAAATAAGTTGAAAGACCCATATGATATAGCAAAAGAGATTAAAGCTAAAAGTGCAATTAGTTATGCAAAATCAAAACCAACAATTCAAAATATTACTAGAGCTGTTATAGCTTCTTTAAGTCTAGGTATACTCTCATTATTTATTATATTAATACCAGTAGTAATTATTGCATTTCTAATTATACTTTTAATGTTTATAGCATTCTGTTTATTATTCTCTCCATTAATCCTTATAAGTTATTCGATAATTAATGGATTTTATAATTCACTGAGTAATATATTTTTCTCTATCTCTTTAACAGGTTTAGGAATTATTTTTATTGTTTTAACATTGAAAATTACTGAATTGGTACATAAATTAATATTGAAATATTTATTATGGTACATTAAAACAGTTAAAGGAAGCGTTAAAAAATGAGGAAGCTTTTCATTAGCGGTTTAATTATATTTGCAATTTTCTTTATTGGTGGAACAATTACTTGGTTTGCTTTTGATAAAGCTAAATATGAAAAGCAAAACTATAATAAGACTTTTGATAATCATTTCAATCAGTTGTCTTTAAGTACGATAGGTTCTGAAATAAACATTGTTAAAGGTAAGAAATTTAAAGTGGATTACCAAGGGGATAACGATGTATACGTCTCTAAGAAAGGTAAAATGCTTAAAGTTACTGAGAAACGTGCGACCAATAGAGGGTATGGATTAAACTTTAATCCTTTCCACCATAATAAGAAAAAACTTACTATTACTGTACCAAATGAACAATTAAAAGAACTGAGCGCTAAATCAGTAATAGGTGACATTCATTTAAGAAATATTAATGCCTCAACTGCCACAATTATAAATAACCGTTACTTTTCAATAGAACATTCGAATCTAAAAGATTTAAATGTAGATGAATCAAATAATATAGCTTATATATGTAATTCATCAGTTAAAAATGGAAATGTTAAAATCGGGAAAGGCAAATTAACAATTAGTCGTAGTGATTTTAAAGATTCAATCTTCTTGTTAAATGAAGGAGATATTAATATGAATAAAATGAAACCTTCAAATGATATTAAAGCTTCAACTAAAAAAGGAGATATAAATTATAATTTTGAATCTAAGCCTAAAGACACACTACTTAAGTTACATCCTGGACGTGGTGAAAAAGTAGTTAATAACAATAATTTTAAAGATGGAAAAGTAGGTAAGAGTAAAAATATTTTGGAATTTTATACTGTGGATGGAGATATTTCCATTAATTAGATATCTCGTATCTCTCTTTAAATACTTTATTATTAACCCATAAATGAGTAATTACATGATACTCATTTATGGGTTTTTATATATTGATTTTTTAAGCGAATTCTAAATTTTACATTATTAATGATTAGTAGAAATACAACTTACTCTACTATTTAATATGTGGCAAATGTCAAATCTGTATCAATTTTTCCGTTGAGATGTTTAATGGTTATATTATCATTTTTAAGCCATTGATAGAAGTTTATTTTAATCGGAGAACTATTCTCTCCAAGTCCAATCCAAGTTGTTAATGTTTGTGGCTCATAAAGCGATGTGTGAATTGTTCCAGACCAACTCTTAAATAATTTACTATAAATATTATATTGAGGATCATTAAACAACTTAAAAGCATCTTCTTTGCTTAAATTACTACTTGTGCTATCAATTACTCTTTCCAAACGTTCTTTAGATTCTTTAGTGTAGTTACGATTCTCATGTGTTAATAATTCAAAGTGATTGGTACATATAGGTTCGTATCTTATGTCTATAGAACGAGGTGTTACTTCAACAATGGCATAGTTAAGTTTCTTATCCATTAATATGTAACTAAAAGAACTTCTATGAGGAATTTCTTTTAAAAGTTGTATAGCCTCTTCGACGTTTTTACAATATTCAAGTATAAGTCTGCCTATCATATAACAAACAAAGCCGTTTGCTGGTTTTTTACGATGCATAAAATTATAAGCCATTGATAAACCATACTCATTCATACCGTCCATTCTGCCAGTTACTCTAGAAGTGGGGCCTATTTGTGCTAAACCACTATCATTTGGTTGGTATAGCAAATATCTACCATCGTAAGTAGAAGGATGATAATCGTAATTACGTAGTAAATAGTCTTTACCCTTAAAAACTGTACAACCACTATCTTTTAAATCAGTAAAACGATAATGGCCAAAATTTAATATAATTTGTTTAGTAGGGAGATTTAATACATCTTGCATACCTATAAGCTCGTCCCAAATTTTTGGAGCATATATTTGGAAAATGTTATACGTTTCTCTGACATCGATATCAAATCTCGGATTTCTTTTTTTCCATTCTTTTTCACGATTATTCAGTAGAGGAGTTCTTTGTAACCATTTGGCTGTTTCGACTCCTAAGTCATAATGAGAACCACGAAAGGTCATGATATCAGATTGAACATTTTGCATGTTAGTCATCCTTTCATTTCAAATGTTTACTTTAATGTAATCGTAAATTAACTTAATGTTAATTGAATTACCTTGGATGAAATATTACAATCGAATTGTATTTAATGAGGGAATTTTTTTAATCTTATGGGAGTGATATCTATGATTTCAGATAGTTGTAGAGCAATTGCTGATTCTGTTAAGTCATGGTGGTTAAGTTAATAATTTTTTATAAGGGTTATGATTGATTTTGGAATTTCATTTTTAACTTTAGTTAAGTGTTTAAATTAATCTTTAATTGACATATTACCATAAATTTAAATTTAGTTGAGAATGAGTAATTTTTGAAACGGGTATTTATTTATTGATAAAGATAAGTATGCTATCATAGTGAATTGTAGATATGCATATTAATTTTAGAGGTGAAAAGTAATGTGGAACTTTATTAAAGGTTTATTTAAATTTGTATTTAGCTTATTAGCTATTACTACAGTTGTAGTAGGCGTAGGTGTAGTTGCCTTTGCTTATATCTTCAAAAAAGATTTCGAAGATATTGAAAGAAAAACTAAAGAAATTGTTTCAGATATTGAAAATAATAATTAATTAGTCTAATATTTTAGTACTAATTTAAGATAATTGTTGGCATTAGCTTGAAAAAGCTAGTGCCAACTTTTTTTATGAGAAAGTAATATCAATAATATCTAAAATAGGAACTTTCTGATGATAGGTAGTACCTGGCTTTATCCCCTCAATTTCAAGATTTAATGAATCAATACGATGTATATTGAGATTAACAAAATTAATATAACCTTCTTCGTAATATTTTATATTAACAGGTTGAGACTTTTGTAATGCTTCGTGCAAGCGGATATTTAATTGAGCTAATTGATCATCTGAAAGTACTGGTCTATCTATTTTATTTTGATCAATCATATATTGATGGATAGTTTCGAATTGTTCGGGTAACGTTGCAAACGGAGCCCATTTAACCATGCCACGACCCGACGGAATGTTGCGATCTAACATTTCACGCGGAATATTTCGATAATCCGTTTCATTCTTTATATCCGTCATCTTTAAATCACCTCGTTCGATATAATTCTATTATACGAACACTTGTTCTATTTTGCAACATAAAATTGCTGGCTATATTTTTGAGTTTTAAAGCCAGCGTGAGAGTAAATTTAATTTTAAAAAATAATTAGAGTAAAATAGAGTCCTAGTAACGTTATAAATAGTACAGGAATAGTAATCACTATACCTGTTTTGAAATATGTTTCCCACGATATTTTTACGCCTTTTTGAGTTAATACATGAAGCCACAATAAAGTTGCTAAAGATCCAATAGGTGTAATTTTAGGACCTAAATCAGAACCAATAACATTTGCATAAATCATGCCATTTTTAATTATTCCATTAGAGTTAGACTGGGCAATAGCAATTGCATCTATTAAAACAGTAGGCAAGTTATTAATTATAGATGAGAGAAAGGCTGCAATAAATCCCATACCCATAATGCTACTAAATAGCCCATGGCTTGAAATAGAATTCAAAATATTTCCTAATACTAATGTTATACCTACATTTTTTAATCCATATACTACAAGATACATTCCAATTGAAAATATAACTATATTCCATGGAGCTTCTATTAAAACTTCTTTAGTATTAACTGCTTTAGAACGACTCGCTAAAAGTAAGAATACAAAAGCAATAATTAATGCTATAAAAGCCACGGGAATTTTAATAAACTCACTCGTTAAGTAACCCAATAATAAAATAATAAGAATAATCCAAGATGCTTTGAAAAGCTTTTTATCTCTTATCACTGATTGAGGCGTAGCTAAATTTCTAATATCCGTTCTTTTAGGAAGGGATCGTTTAAAATAAAGCCAAAGAACAAAATTACTTGCTAAAAATGAAAATAAATTTGGAATTATCATTCTTAGAGCATATTGAATAAATGTAATGTTAAAGTAGTCTGCAGAAACAATATTGACTAAATTACTTACAGTAAGCGGTAGGGAGGTAGTATCGGCTATAAATCCACTTGCTATAATAAATGGGAATATTGTTTTTTTATCAAAACCTAAACTTCTTACCATAGCTAATACTATTGGTGTAAGAATAAGTGCAGCACCATCATTGGCAAACAAAGCAGCAACTAAAGCACCTAAAGTCATTATAAAAATAAACATTCTAAATCCATGGCCTTTTGAGGCAATAATCATATGTAAAGCGGCCCATTCAAAAAAGCCGATACGATCTAAAATCAATGATATTAAAATAATAGCAACGAAAGTTAATGTTGCATTCCAAACTATATTTGTAACTGTAACAATATCAGTTAGAGATACGACGCCTGAAACAATAGCTAAAAGTGCACCAACTATAGCAGTAATACCTATATTTAATCCTTTTGGTTGCCAAATAACGAAAATTAAAGTTATAACGAAAATAGTAATAGCTATAAAAGTCATAAATGATTCACTCAACTTTCTTTATGTAAGAGTAAATAGATTAAAAATTTAATGAACATACTATAGAATATCAATTTCCCTATATTTTATCTATAGTGGTAAGTGCAAAAGTTTTAATTGTAAATCGCTGACACTTATAGTTAAAATTAAACCAATAATAAAACTTACGGAGGGATTAATATGACAATTGGATATATTGGCTCTTATACAAAGCAAAATGGTAAAGGCATTTACCGTTTTGAATTAGAGGATTTAAAAGGCACAATAAAAGAAGTTCAAACAGGTTATGAAATAGTAGCTTCTACATATTTGACAAGAAATGAAAACTATTTATATGCCATTACTAAAGAAAATGAAAATTGTGGTGTAGCGAGCTTTAAAATAACGCAAGATGGTGGTTTAGAACTAATTAATAAATGTTTAGCATCTAAAAATGGAACAGGATGTTATATACAAATTTCTAGTGATAATAATTATTTATTCGAAGCTGTTTATGGTGCTGGGATTGCACGCATCTATAAGGTGAACAAAAATACTGGAGAAATTGAAAAACTTATTGAGGAACTTGAACACGAATATCCTACAGGTCCACATGAAAGACAGGAATCACCGCATGTCCATTTTTTAAATGAAACACCAGATAAAAAATATGTAGTAGCAGCAGATTTAGGCTCAGATAGAATTGTCACATATACATATGGTGACGAAGGTTTAAAAGAATATGCTGTTTCACAATTTAAAGAGGCGGATGGCACTAGACATATTACATTCAGTAAAGATGGTAAATATGCGTATGTAGTTCATGAATTATCTAATTATGTAAGTGTAACAGAATATCACGATGGAGAATTCAAAGAAATAGAAAGACATCTTACAATTCCACAAGATTTTAAAGGAGAATCAAAATTAGCTGCGGTAAGATTATCTCATGATCAAAAACATTTATATGTAAGTAATAGAGGTCATGATAGCATAGCTATTTATGAAGTCGAAAATAATGGAAAATCATTAAAATTGGTGGATATTCAACCTACTGAAGATGAATTTCCTCGAGATTTTAATATCACGCCTGATGATAAGTATATAGTATGTGCACACCAAGAAGGCGAGTCTAAAGTAACTGTGTTTAAAAGAGATAGTATTACAGGAAAACTTGAAATGATTGATGACCAAGAAAACGCACCAGAAGGGGTCTGCGTTTTATTTTAAATAAATAGGCTCCATATGTAACTAATGAGCGGAAAATCCTAAAAGTTAAATAAAGTTTTATCTTTCAGAATTGCGTTCATACCCAATTACATATGGAGCATTTTATAGTTAGTATTTTAATTTTTAAAAAAGGCTTTGATGTATTTGAATTTGCCTTTATAAGGTGGAAAGTAGATACTTGATTCTAAACGTGTAGATTTAAATGTATATGATTTCATATGACTAAAAGTATCAAAAGAATATTTACCATGATATTGACCGATACCTGAAGCACCAATACCACCAAATGGTAAATTAGGATTTGCTAAATGCATCAGTGTATCATTTATAGCACCACCACCGAATGACAACTCTTCAATAACGCGTTGAGTTGAATTTTCATCCTCACTAAAAAGATATAAACTCAAAGGTTTAGATTTACTTTGAATAATTTGAACTGCCTCATCAAAATCATCATAAGTAATAATTGGTAAGATGGGCCCGAAAATCTCCTCCTGCATGATTTGATCTTGTAGATTAACATTGTCTATTATTGTAGGCTCTATATATAAATCTTCTTCAAAGCTGTTACCACCGAAAATAATTTTACTTTTGTGAGTTTCTAATAGTTCATTTAAGCGATTAAAATGTTTTTTGTTAACAATTCTTCCAAAATCAGGGCTTTCTTTAATGTTTTCTCCATAAAATTCAGTAATTGTTTGTCTTAGAGCTTTAATAAAATCATTTTTAACTTTACGATTTATTAGAATATAATCAGGTGCTACACATGTTTGTCCTGCATTCGTAAATTTTCCGAAACTAATTCTTTCGCTAGCGACTTTTAAATTTGCAGTTTGGTCAATAATTACTGGAGATTTACCGCCTAACTCTAAAGTAACGGGTACTAGATTTCTGGCAGCAGATTCATAGACGATTTGACCAACTTTTTCACTTCCAGTGAAGAACATATAATCGAATGGTAAATTGATTAAGGTTTGTGTTTCCTCAATTCCCCCTTTAATAACAGAAATATAATTCTCTTCGAATGTATCTTGAATTATATCTTCAATTACTTCTGTTACGTTAGGGGTAAGTTCAGAAGGTTTAACAATGGCAGTATTACCGGCAGCTATAGCCCCAATCAAAGGTTCGAAAACAAGTTGTACAGGATAATTAAAGGGACCAATTATTAAAACAGTACCGTAGGGTTCATTTTTTATATAACTTTTAGTTGGAAATAAATAAAGAGGTGTTTCGACTTGTTTCGTTTTAGCCCAATTTTTTAGTTCTTTTCTAGCAAGTTTAATACTTTTTAATAATATACCAATTTCTGTAGCATAAGCTTCTACTTTACTTTTTCCTAAATCTTTTTTGAGCGCTTCTAGTAAAGCTTGTTCATGATTTTTAATACTTTTACTTAAAGCTTTTAATTGATGTTTTCTAAACTTTAAATCTTTAGTTTTGTGTGTATTGAAAAATTGCTTGTTAATATTAAATTGTTGTTCAATGTCGTTCATTTTAAAGTTTTACCTCCCTGGATTTTTTTGTTATTAAAAGAGGTCTATGTAATCACATAAATATTTAATTTGTAAAACAATAAGACACTTAACAAATTTATACCCCAAAAAAGCACTATTAATGTTATTTCATATATTAAAAAAGGGAGCATTTTAAAATGCTCCCAATAAATTCATTTATGTGAATTCAAATTTTTAAGATAATACTTCAGTAATTTGAGGTACTACTTGTTTCTTACGAGAAACTACGCCAGATAAGAAGGCCATTCCATCATCTAATTGAACGTTAAATGCTTCTCCTACTTTATCTTTTTCAGCACCCACAACTAAAATTTTAGAATCACTGTTAATAATATCAGTTACAACGAGTACGAATAAGTCATATTTTTCGTTTGCGCTTATTTCTAACATTACTTTTTCTAATTCATCTTTACGGTTTAGTACTTCGTCAATATCTACAGTATTGACTTGAGCGATGCGAGTTACATAGTCGCCCATAGTGAATGATTTAGCATCCATGCCTAACAATGTTTCGGCAGATTTATCAGTTGTAGAAGCGCCAGCTTTTAGCATATCTAAACCATAACTATCTAAATCAACATTAGCAATTTCTTTCAATGCTTGCGCTGCATTAACATCTTCTTCAGTACATGTAGGTGATTTAAATAATAAGCTATCTGAAATTATAGCTGAGATCATTAAACCGGCAATTTCAGGTTTAATTTCAAATCCACGCTCTTTATACATTTTGTACAAGATAGTAGCAGTACATCCCACTGGTTCAGCTCTATAATAAAGTGGAGAAGCTGTTTCGAAATTTGCGATACGGTGGTGATCAATGACATGTCTAACTGATGCGTCAGCAATTGAATCAGCACTTTGTTGGAATTCATTATGATCGACTAAAATAACATCTTCATTATTTAAGTCTTCAGATAATAATTCTGGAGCTTCTACTTTAAAGTAATCTAAAGCGTATTGTGTCTCAGCACTAACTTCACCTAAACGATAAGCTTTTGCTTCAGAGTTACCAGTTTGTTGTTCAAAATCAGCCATGATAATAGCTGAAGAAATTGCATCTGTATCTGGATTTTTATGCCCAAATATATAAGTTTTTGTCATTTTCAATATCTCCTTATTCTTTTATATTTAATCATATTTTAGCATGATTTTAGTTCAATCTTCTACCTTAGCACCTAGTGAGTTTTGGAAATGCGATAGTGCCCAAACATGTCCTTCTTGGTTAAAGGATGCTACACCTTTACTTGGAATTGTGATGTTATAACCTAAGTTATATGCTGAAACTGCTGTATGTAGAACACATATATCGGTGCAAACACCTACAATTTCCACGTTTTTAATATCTCGTTCTCTCAATAAACTATCTAAAGGTGTACCATAAAACGAATCGTACCTAGTTTTATCCAAATAATGGACTTGTGAATTATACTTGTGTTTCTCATATATTGCCCCAATTTTCCCATATAAACTACGGCCGTTTGTACCATAAATGTTATGAGGTGGAAAAAGTTGTGTTTCAGGGTGGAACTGGTCGTTCTCATAATGAACATCCATAGTAAAAAAGATATCCTCTTGTTGGTCAAGATAGGTTTCAATTCGACTTAAAATATAATCTTCTATTGCTTGACCAGGCTTCCCACATGTAAGTTTCCCATTATCCGCAATAAAATCAACAGAATAATCCACTATTATTAGTGCATTTTTATTCATTAAAACATCCTCCCTCAAATGTGTTTAAAAAGCACTATATTGGTATATTTATATATAAATAAGACTTTTCGGTATGTATTTATTCTAAAATTATTTTTTAAAATAAATACTATATCATTAATGAAATATAACTTTAGTATATAGAGTTCAGTTTAAGCATACAATCATTATTTTTAAATAAAACGGGGGAATTACCATATGTTCATTAATGCCAAGGAATTTGGTTTAACAGGTGAAAATAAATACAAAGACACAAGAGCGATTCAACAGGCATTAAATTATGCCAAAAATGGTGAACACACTGTTTTTATCCCAAAAGGTACATATCATATTAGAAAGGCTTTGGTTATTTACGATTCTACAACGTTACTACTTGATGATGAGGCAGTTCTCTTGCGAGTAGGGAAAGATGCATTGTTAAAAAATGGTAAGCCTTATATTTTTTATCATAATTATTCAGGAAATAGTCATATTTACATAAAAGGTGGCATATTCGATATGAATGGTGGTGACTATCCTTTTAATAATACTGCCATGAGTATTGGTCATGCTGAAGATATTCAGCTTATCGGCGTAACTTTTAAAAATATAGTGGGCGGACATGCATTAGATGCCTGTGGTTTAAATGGCTTACATATTACAGATTGTTCATTTGAGGGTTTTCTTGATATTGATGGAGACCGTTCATTTTCAGAAGCAATTCAATTAGACATTCAAGTGCCCGGCGCATTTCCTAAATTTGGTACAACTGATGGTACGATTACTAAAAATGTAGTTATTGAAAATTGTTATTTCGGTAATTCTGATCACCCGAAAATGAAAGCGTGGAATCGCGCGATAGGGTCGCATGCGAGTGGCTATAATAGATTTTATGACAATATTCATATTAGAAATAATGTATTTGACCAATTAAATGAATTTGCTTTAACGCCTCTAAAGTCTAAGAATACATTTATTTCAAAAAATGAATTTAAATCGTGTAATGGTGGTATACGATTTCTTGGGGTGAAAGATGGTAAAAATGCAGCAGACCCGCAAACAGGACAAGTTATGGGGACGCAAGCTGGGGAAAATTTCAACGTGATTGGTAATACCTTTACAGGAAAAATGGAGAGAGATGCAATTCATATAAGAAGTTATAATAATGTAAAACATGAACAAATATTTATAGCAGGCAATCATTTCGATGATTCAACTCAAACCTTGCATTTAGAAGATATTAAAGATTTAACCTTGAATCAGGAAGAAACATTTTTGAAAATTGATAAAATCAATGTCGAATAACTATACAAATATTGCCATTAATGAACTTTAACGCATTTTTTAAATTGAATAAATTTAAGTATAAAACCGCTAAATAACTTTCATTTAGCGGTTGAATTTATATATATATGAATTTCTAAAATTTTTTATTAAATGAACCTATTAAATTTACTGAGAAATCTAACGTTTTTAAAATAGTAATTACCTTATTAACATCATTGGTCACAGGTGTATCTGCTTGCACGAAGAAGCGGTACATTCCTAATTGAGTTTTTAAAGGTCGTGATTCAATCCACGAAAGGTTGATATTAAATAATGCAAAGGTATTTAATACACTTGCTAACAAACCAGGTTTATCATACTGAGGGGTAATTAAAAACATGGTTGTATTAGTATTATCTTCAAAGTGTGTGTGATTTTTGACAATTAAAAAGCGTGTGACATTATGCGGATAATCCTGAATATGTACATCAAGTGGTTGATACCCATAAGTTTCGCCACTACCTAAAGGCGCAATAGCACCTATACCTTTTTCTATTTTATCTAAACTTTGAATTGTGCTATCAGTATAATCATATTGAAAATGATGTTGCTGTATATAATTGGTTGTTTGACTGATAGCAGGTGCAATTGAATACACTTTTTTTATGTCTTGTAGACGATCAGAATGATAACCATACAAAGCAAAATCGATATCTAAATGAATTTCACCATGTGCATAAATTTTTTGTTCAGCTAATGCGTCCGCTACGATGTTAATAGTCCCTTCAATAGAATTCTCTATAGGCACTATACCAATTGAGTTATTGTCACATGATACTGCCTTTATCACTTCGTGAAGATTTGACTTAGCTGAGTAATTGATATCATTTTCTAATATAAATTTTTGTGAAGCGAGATAAGAGAAAGTTCCCTTAGGTCCTAAATAATATAATCGCATGTTCCACCCCTATAATTTTAATGAAAAGGGCACTTCATAGGTTCATTCTTTTTATAGTAGAAATTAGTTGATCGCATCGTATTATCATAACCATGATGATAGTTGGATGTTAGCGTAGGTGATAAAGGTGGCGCTAACCATGACCATTTACCAGTAACATGTCTATCGTGCTTATGTTCATTTCGTTCAAACATTTCAAACTGCTTTGAGGCAGTCAAATGATCGACAATAGAAACGCCCTCAGCTTTAAAGGAATGATATACTGCATAGTTTAATTCTAAAAGTGCTCGATCCTTATTAAATGAATTATTTTTAAGTGTATCAAATTCGAAGGCTTCTGCAACTTTTTCTAAAAGATTATAGCGATAACTATCTAAGAAATTACGTACACCTATTTCAGTTACCATATACCATCCGTTAAATGGTGCGGTAGGATAAATGATTCCGCCAATTTTTAAATCCATATTAGAAATGATTGGCACTGCATACCATTTTAAATTTAAATGCGCTAATTTCGGATACTGGTCGTGAGATATGGGGACTTCTTTAATAAGGTGTTTAGGATATTCATGATATTTCATTGTCCCATTAGGCATTTGATATATCAAAGGTAATATATCGAAATCTGTTCTTTTACTACTCCATCCCAAATGTTGAGCTAATCGTGTCACTTTTTTCTCAGATGGATCTCCTGCGTCATCATAGCCGGCATAACGAATAAGCTGACTGTTATATATTTTAGGGCAATCATTTGGAGAATAAATTGTAATGAGTGGCTGGATTTTACCATTATTAGTGGCTTTGTTTATATGATGGTGAATTGTATCAATGAATTCTTCTTCATTTTTAACATGTCGTGCATCTTCCACATTTAGGGATTCCCAAAATAGTCTGCCAATACAGCGATTAGAATTTCTCCATGCTATTTTTGCTCCATATGCCAATTCTTCATAAGTATGGGTGTAGCTTCCGGTTTCTTTAATTTCTTCTTTTATTTCATTAAGTCTTTTCTTTGTTTCACTTGAGTTATAATTTAATTCATTATACATGGTTTGAATAAATGATGTAGCTTCATCTAATAACATTTAAAACACCTCATTCGTATTATAATCGAGGTTATAAAAATACTCAGTTAAAATATTCAATTGTCATGAATTTGTCGTTTAGAGTTTTATGACAAATAAAATTTGTTCTTTTATAATATTCTGACTACAAAGGTAAGTCGTTTACTTTCATGATATGAATTATGATAAACTAGTCGTAAATGACTCGGTTGATTGGAGAGATTTTTGTGTACCAATTTAAAGATGACAGCTTAATGCTACAAAATGACTTATATCAAATTAATATGGCGGAAAGCTATTGGAATGACGGCATTCACGAAAGAACTGCTATTTTTGATTTATATTTTAGAAGCATGCCTTTCAACAGTGGATATGCAGTTTTTAATGGTTTGAAACGTGTAATTGACTTTATAGAGAATTTTGGTTTTTCTGATAATGACATAGAATATTTAAAAACGATCGGTTACAAGGATGATTTTCTAAGTTATCTAAAGAATTTAAAATTCACAGGTAATATTCGTTCAATGCAAGAGGGAGAATTATGTTTTGGTAATGAGCCATTAATTAGAGTTGAAGCGCCTTTAATTCAAGCTCAGCTAATTGAAACAATTTTATTAAATATAATTAATTTCCATACACTTATAGCTACTAAGGCTAGTAGAATTAGACAAATCGCTCTCAATGATACATTAATGGAATTTGGAACTAGGAGAGGGCAAGAAATTGATGCCGCCGTATGGGGAGCTCGCGCCGCTTTTATTGGTGGATTTGACTCAACAAGTAATGTAAGAGCAGGTAAGTTATTTGATATACCAGTATCAGGTACGCATGCGCATGCATTAGTTCAAACATATGGAGATGAGTATACAGCATTTAAAAAATATGCTGAACGACATAAAAATTGCGTCTTTTTAGTAGATACTTTTCATACATTAAAATCAGGTGTACCTACAGCAATAAAAGTTGCTAAAGAGTTGGGAGATACTATCAACTTTATAGGAATTAGATTAGATTCAGGTGATATTGCTTACTTATCTAAAGAAGCAAGACGTATGTTAGATGAAGCTGGATTCACGGAAGCTAAAATTATTGCTTCAAATGATTTAGATGAGCAAACAATAACTAGTTTAAAAGCACAAGGAGCTAAAGTAGACGCATGGGGAGTTGGGACAAAATTAATTACTGGTTATGACCAACCCGCACTCGGTGCAGTGTACAAACTAGTAGCAATTGAAACTGAAGATGGTACTTTTAGTGACAGAATTAAACTCTCTAATAATGCTGAAAAAGTAACAACACCTGGTAAGAAAAATGTCTATCGCATTATTAATAAAAAGACTGGAAAAGCTGAAGGTGACTATATTACGCTTGAAGGAGAAGATCCATCAACTGAACAACCTCTTAAATTATTCCACCCAGTACATACGTATAAAATGAAATTTATTAAATCATTTGAAGCAAAAGATTTACATCATACCATCTTTGAAGCGGGTAAGCTTGTATATCAACTTCCAAGCGAACGTGAAGCTCAGGCATATTTAACAGAAAGTTTAGGTACACTTTGGGAAGAAAATAAGCGTTACTTAAACCCTCAAGAATATCCTGTAGATTTAAGTGCGAAATGTTGGGAAAATAAACATAAACGTATTTTTGAAGTAGCAGAACGTGTTAAAGAGATGGAGGAAGATCATGAGTAAATTACAAGATATTGTTGTTAAAGAAATGAAAGTAAAACAACAGATTGATAGTGAAAAGGAATTTGATGAAATAAAACATTTTATTAAATCTTATGTTCAATCTCATTCTTTTATAAAATCGCTAGTACTTGGAATTTCTGGGGGACAAGATTCTACATTAACAGGAAAAATCGTACAATTAGCTGTAAATGAATTACGAGCAGAAGGACGTGAATGTAAGTTTATAGCAGTAAAATTACCGTACGGTGTTCAGAAGGATGCTGATGAGGTAGAAGATGCACTGCAATTTATAGAGCCTGATGAAATCGTTACAGTTAATATTAAACCTGCAGTCGATCAAAGTGTCCAATCCCTTAAGGAAGCAGGTATCGAATTAACAGATTTTCAAAGAGGAAATGAAAAAGCTCGTGAACGTATGAAAGTTCAATTTTCGATTGCTTCAAATCAAAGTGGTATAGTGGTTGGAACTGACCATTCTGCTGAGAACATTACAGGATTCTATACTAAGTATGGTGATGGCGCAGCTGATATTGCTCCAATTTTCGGTTTAGATAAAAGACAAGGTAAACAATTATTGAAGTATTTAAATGCACCTAAACATTTATATGAAAAAGTACCAACTGCAGATTTAGAAGATGATAAACCACAATTACCTGACGAGGAAGCGCTTGGTGTTACTTACGATCAAATAGATGATTATCTTGAAGGGAAAGATATACCCGCTGAAGCACGTGAAACTATTGAGAAACATTATGTAAGAAATGCCCATAAACGTGAACTTGCATATACAAGATATACTTGGCCTAAAAACTAAAATTTAAAATGAAAAATTATTCTTAGTGACAAATTAATATATGACTGATAAAATGATTTGGATTTATAGTTAGAAAAGAGGAATAATATGTCAGCAATCGCTCATAATCCATGGCTAATGGTTTTGGCCATATTTGTAATCAATGTCTGTTATGTCACATTCCTGACAATGAGAACCATATTAACATTGAAAGGCTATCGTTATATTGCTGCTGTGGTAAGTTTCCTTGAAGTGCTTGTATATGTTGTAGGTTTAGGATTGGTTATGTCTAGTTTAGATCAAATCCAAAATATTTTTGCATATGCATTAGGCTTCTCAGTTGGAATTATCGTAGGTATGAAGATAGAAGAGAAATTAGCGTTAGGTTATACTGTAGTCAATGTTACTTCATCAGAGTATGAATTAGATTTACCTAATGAATTAAGAAATTTAGGTTATGGTGTAACTCACTATGAAGCATTCGGTCGTGATGGTAGTCGAATGGTCATGCAAATTTTAACACCACGTAAATATGAATTTAAGCTTATGGATACAATTAAAAATCTTGACCCCAAAGCCTTTATCATTGCTTATGAACCGAGGAATATACATGGCGGATTCTGGGTTAAAGGGGTACGCAGACGTAAACTTAAAGCATACGAGCCAGAGCATTTAGATGTTGTAGTAGAACATGAAGAATTAGAAAGTGCGAAGACGAATGAGCAAAAAGTTTAAAGTCGAAGATAATGAGACCATTGCTGATTGCTTAGCTCGTATGCGTGAAGAAGGTTTTATGCCAACTCGTAGAATGGAAAAACCAGTCTATAAAGAAAATAAAGATGGAAGTATTGAAGTGCTTAAACAGGACATTATTTTTGTGGGTAAACCTATAGATTAACTTCATTATCAGATTACATTAGTGGTGCTTTTTAAATTTTTGAGTAGGATAGATAGTTACTTGTTGAAAGTAAGAGATCTATTCTACTCATTTTTTATAGTTAATTGAGTTTCTAAAGTAATTACAATAAAATATGAATATAAGGAAAAAACATTTATACATTTAGCTATAGTTTTGTTAAACTATAAGCAACAAGTTAAATACGAACTTTTTTTAAAAAAATGAGTTTAATGTACAGTTTTTAAATCTGCAATAATACATACGATTGGAGTTATTAAAGAATGATTGAACGTTATTCAAGAGAAGAAATGTCTAATATTTGGACAGATCAAAATCGCTATGAAGCATGGTTAGAAGTAGAAATACTAGCATGTGAAGCATGGAGTGAATTAGGCTATATTCCTAAGGAAGATGTCAAAAAGATTCGTGAAAATGCTAAAGTTGATGTAGATCGCGCAAAAGAAATTGAACAAGAAACACGTCATGACGTTGTAGCTTTTACAAGACAAGTGTCCGAAACGCTTGGCGAAGAAAGAAAATGGGTTCATTATGGTCTTACTTCGACAGATGTTGTAGATACCGCATTAAGCTATGTTGTTAAACAAGCAAATGAAATCATTGAGAAAGATTTAGAAAGATTTATTGAAGTATTAGCTGAAAAGGCTAAGAATTATAAATATACATTAATGATGGGGCGTACACATGGTGTTCATGCTGAACCTACTACGTTTGGTGTGAAGATGGCACTTTGGTATACAGAAATGAAACGTAATTTTAAACGCTTTAAAGAAGTACGTAAAGAGATTGAAGTAGGTAAAATGAGTGGTGCAGTAGGTACATTTGCCAACATTCCTCCAGAAATTGAGGCGTATGTTTGTAAGCACTTAGGAATTGATACTGCGCCAGTTTCTACTCAAACATTACAAAGAGATCGACATGCATACTACATTGCTACTCTAGCGTTAATTGCTACTTCATTAGAAAAATTTGCAGTAGAAATTCGTAACCTACAGAAAACAGAGACACGTGAAGTAGAAGAAGCTTTCGCTAAGGGACAAAAGGGGTCATCAGCAATGCCTCATAAACGTAATCCTATTGGTTCTGAAAATATTACTGGTATTTCACGAGTGATTCGTGGATATATTACAACAGCTTATGAAAACATACCATTGTGGCATGAAAGAGATATCTCTCATTCATCTGCAGAACGAATCATGTTACCAGATGTAACGATTGCTTTAGATTATGCATTGAACCGATTCACTAATATCGTAGATAGACTTACAGTATTTGAAGATAATATGAGAAGTAATATTGATAAGACATTTGGTTTAATTTTCTCACAACGTGTATTATTGGCTTTAATCAATAAGGGTATGGTGAGAGAAGAAGCTTATGATAAAGTTCAACCGAAAGCTATGGAATCTTGGGAAACTAAAACGCCATTTAGAGAATTAATTGAACAAGATGAAACTATCACAAATGTTTTATCTACAGAAGAATTGGACGAGTGTTTCAACCCTAAACATCATCTTAATCAAGTTGATACGATTTTTGAGCGTGCTGGATTAGAATAAAAGTGATAAACTATATGTGATAAATACGACTAAAATCCTATACTTTTTTCATTGATTCTACTACACTTTAACTAATTAGTACGTTAAAATGATAAAATAAAAAATGTATAGGGGTTGTTTGAGATGCAAATTGAAAAATTACGTGGGCAAGCATTGGATGAATTATTTGATGCGATCCTAGCGCTAGAAAATAGAGAAGAGTGCTATCAGTTTTTCGATGATTTATGCACTGTGAATGAAATACAGTCGCTATCTCAGAGACTTCAAGTTGCTAAAATGATTAAACAGGGTTATACGTATGCAACTATTGAAGACGAATCTGGTGCATCAACTGCAACGATTTCTAGAGTTAAACGTTCATTACAATGGGGTAATGATGCGTATACCATGATTTTAGATAGACTCAATATTGAAACAAAGTCATAAAAGTATTTGAATTACTTAGTTAATAATCAAAGTTTTTAACTTTTGTGTCACATATATTTAGGCTTCAAGAAGTGTTCATCCACTTTTTGAAGCTTTTTTATTTATACATTAATAAAAGGGATTAAAACATTTTGCAACTTACTTAAGGTATAAGTATTAAACTTCTTAAAATTTATTATTAGTGACTTCAAAATCATAAAAATTTATCTGAAATAATGTATTATTATCATATTTACTCTTTAGAACTTAATACTTAAAAATGCTATAATTTAGGGTATGTTAAATAAAGGAGTTTCAGAAAATGTATGACATAACAAAATGGAAACACATATTTAAATTAGATCCAGCCAAGTCAATTTCTGATGATGATTTAGAAGCAATATGTATGTCTAATACAGATGCAATTATGATTGGTGGTACAGATAATGTAACCGAGGATAATGTCATTCATTTAATGAGCAGGGTGAGACGTTATCCGTTACCACTAGCATTAGAGGTTTCCAATGTTGAAAGTGTAATGCCTGGATTTGATTTTTATTTTATTCCAACTGTGATGAATAGCAATGATACAACATATCATAATGGTATTTTACTAGAGGCCCTAAAACAATATGGTCATGTTATAAACTTTGAGGAAGTAATATTTGAAGGGTACTTAGTACTTAATTCAGATAGCAAAGTTGCTCGCAAAACTGGAGCTCATACGGAACTAAATATTGAGGATGTTGAGGCATATGCGCAGATGGCTAATGAACTCTATCATTTCCCAGTTATGTACTTAGAATATAGTGGTGCATATGGTGACATTGATAAAGTAAAAGCCGTATCTCATATGCTTACAGAAACTCAACTTTTCTATGGTGGAGGTATCTCAAATTTAGGTCAAGCTCAAGAAATGGCTGATATTGCAGATACGATTATTGTAGGAAATATTATATATACTGATATTAAAAAAGCGCTAAAAACTGTAAAAATAAAGGAGTCTAATTAATGAATTCGCTAGTAAAGAATATGAATACAGAACAAAGTGAAGCTGTAAGAACAACTGAAGGACCATTACTTATTATGGCAGGCGCGGGGTCGGGGAAAACACGCGTATTAACACATCGTATTGCTTATTTATTAGATGAAAAAGATGTGTCTCCTTACAATATTTTAGCGATTACTTTTACAAATAAAGCTGCTAAAGAAATGAAAGAACGTGTTGAACAACTAGTCGGAGAAGAGGCTCAGGTTATTTGGATGTCTACATTCCATTCTATGTGCGTGAGAATTTTAAGAAGAGATGCAGATAGAATTGGTATAGAACGCAATTTCACTATCATTGATCCAACTGACCAAAAATCTGTTATTAAAGATGTTTTAAAAAATGAAAACATCGATAGCAAACGTTTTGAACCAAGAATGTTCATCGGTGCAATAAGTAATCTGAAGAATGAATTAAAAACACCGGATGATGCTCAAAAAGAGGCAAATGACTTTCACTCTCAAATGGTTGCAACAGTCTACAAAGGTTATCAAAGACAATTATCACGTAATGAAGCATTAGACTTTGATGATTTAATAATGACTACAATCAATCTCTTTGAACGCGTTCCAGATGCGCTTGAATATTATCAAAATAAATTTCAATATATCCATGTTGATGAATACCAAGATACAAACAAAGCGCAGTACACTTTAGTAAAATTGCTTGCTAATAAATTTAAAAATCTTTGCGTTGTTGGTGACTCAGATCAATCAATTTATGGTTGGCGTGGTGCAGATATACAAAATATTTTATCTTTCGAAGAAGATTATCCTGAAGCGAAGACCATTTTCCTAGAGCAAAATTATCGTTCTACTAAAAATATTCTAAATGCAGCAAATGAAGTAATTAAAAATAATTCTGAACGTAAACCTAAGGGATTATGGACTGCTAATACCGGTGGAGATAAAATTCAATATTATGAAGCGATGACAGAACGTGATGAAGCTGAGTATGTTGTGAAAGAAATTATGAAACATCAGAGAAATGGTAAGAAGTATAGCGACATGGCAATCCTTTATAGAACTAATGCACAATCACGTGTATTAGAGGAAACTTTCATGAAATCGAACATTCCATACACTATGGTTGGAGGCCAAAAGTTCTATGACCGTAAAGAAATTAAAGACTTATTAAGCTATTTACGCGTAATCGCAAATAGTAACGATGATATTAGTTTACAACGAATTATCAATGTTCCTAAAAGAGGAATTGGACCTTCTTCAGTGGAGAAGATACAAACCTATGCAGTTCAAAGTAATATAAGTATGTTCGATGCATTGGGGGAAGTGGACTTTATTGGTCTCTCTAAAAAGGTTACGCAGGAGTGCATCAATTTTTACGAAACAATAACTCATTTAATTAAAGAACAAGAATTCCTTGAAATAAGTGAGATTGTAGAGGAAGTATTACAAAAATCTGGTTATCGAGACATGTTAGAAAGAGAACAGACACTCGAATCACGTAGTCGTTTAGAAAACTTAGATGAATTCATGTCTGTACCTAAAGATTATGAGGAGAATACACCTTTAGAAGAACAATCATTGATTAACTTTTTAACTGACTTATCACTTGTGGCTGATATAGATGAAGCAGATACACAAACTGGCGTAACGATGATGACTATGCACTCTGCGAAAGGTCTAGAATTTCCTATAGTCTTTATTATGGGTATGGAAGAATCACTCTTCCCTCATATTCGAGCTATTAAAGCAGATGATGATCATGAAATGGAAGAAGAACGTCGAATTTGTTATGTGGCAATTACACGTGCTGAGGAACTGTTATATATTACGAATGCTACGACAAGAATGTTATTCGGACGTTCACAATCTAACATGCCTTCTAGATTTTTAAAGGAAATTCCAGAAGAACTACTTGAAAGTCATACAGGAAATAAACGTCAAACCATCCAACAACCTAAAGCTAAACCACAACAGAAAAGAGGGTTTAGCAGACGTACAACTTCATCTAAGAAACAAGTTTCATCTTCAGAATGGAAAGTGGGAGATAAGGTGACACATAAAGCTTGGGGTGAAGGAATGGTCAGCAATGTAAATGAGAAAAACGGTTCAGTAGAATTAGATATAATATTTAAATCTGAAGGACCTAAACGTTTACTTGTTCAATTTGCGCCAATAGAGAAGAAGGAGGACTAATAAGGGGATGGAAGATTTACAATCTCGTGTAAATGAACTACATGACTTATTAAATCAATATAGCTATGAATATTATGTACAGGATAATCCATCTGTGCCTGATAGTGAGTATGATAAATTATTACATGAACTTATAGATATTGAAGAGAAGCATCCTGAATATAAGACTGCTGATTCACCTACTGTACGTGTTGGTGGAGAGGCGCAGTCCTCATTTGAAAAGGTAAACCATGATACACCAATGTTAAGTTTAGGAAATGCGTTTAATGAAGAAGATTTAAGAAAGTTCGACCAGCGTATCAGAGACAATATTGGTAAGGTCGAGTATATGTGTGAACTTAAAATCGATGGATTAGCAGTTTCACTCAAATATCAAAATGGAAGATTCGTACAAGGATTGACACGAGGTGATGGCACTACTGGAGAGGATATTACTGAGAATTTAAGGACTATCCACGCTATTCCTTTGAAGATTAAGGAACCACTTAATTTCGAGGTACGTGGTGAAGCGTATATGCCTAGACGATCATTTATGAATTTAAATGCAGAGAAAGAAGAGAATGGTGAACAGCCTTTCGCAAATCCAAGAAATGCTGCAGCAGGGTCTTTAAGACAGCTTGACTCTAAACTTGCAGCCAAAAGAAAGTTAAGTGTCTTCTTATACAGCGTAAATGATTTAACTGATTTTGATGCAACGACTCAAAGTGAGGCATTGCAAGGACTTGATGACTTAGGTTTTAAAACAAATCAAGAAAGAGAACGTGTAGCTGATATTGATGGCGTTCTTGATTATATTGATAAATGGACGGAGAAAAGAGAGTCTCTATCATACGATATTGACGGTATCGTTATAAAAATAAATGATTTAGACCAACAAGAAGAAATGGGTTATACGCAGAAATCGCCAAGATGGGCAATTGCTTATAAGTTTCCAGCTGAAGAAGTTGTTTCAAAATTATTAGATATTGAGCTAAGCATTGGGAGAACTGGTGTAGTGACTCCAACAGCTATTCTTGAACCGGTTAGAGTTGCAGGCACAACTGTATCTCGAGCGTCTTTACATAATGAGGACCTTATACATGAAAGAGATATACGAATCGGTGATAGTGTAGTAGTCAAAAAGGCTGGCGACATCATTCCTGAAGTAGTCAAAAGTATATTAGATAGAAGACCAAAAGATGCTGAGACATATCATATGCCAACACATTGCCCAAGTTGCGATCATGAGTTGGTTAGAATAGAGGGTGAAGTTGCACTACGTTGTATCAACCCTAAATGCCAAGCGCAACTCATTGAAGGGCTTATACATTTTGTCTCAAGACAAGCAATGAACATTGATGGACTTGGAACGAAGATTATTCAACAATTATATGAAAATGAGTTAATCAAGGATGTAGCAGATATCTTTTATCTTAAAGAAGAAGACTTGCTTCCATTAGAACGTATGGGTAGTAAAAAAGTTGAGAATTTATTAGCTGCTATCGAGAAAGCTAAAGACAACTCACTTGAACATTTATTATTTGGTTTAGGTATCAGACATTTAGGTGTTAAAGCTAGTCAAGTTTTAGCAGAAAAATATGAAACGATGGATCGCTTATTAGATGTAACTGAGGAAGAACT
The DNA here is from genome assembly GCF_040739495.1 of Staphylococcus capitis subsp. capitis. Taxonomy (NCBI): domain Bacteria; kingdom Bacillati; phylum Bacillota; class Bacilli; order Caryophanales; family Staphylococcaceae; genus Staphylococcus; species Staphylococcus capitis. The sequence continues at coordinate 907,733 of NZ_CP145263.1, forward strand.
CGTAGCGATCCACGATATAGGCGATAAACTGGCTCAATCTGTTGTTACTTATTTAGAGAATGAAGATATTCGTGCTTTAATTCAAAAATTAAAAGACAAAAATGTTAATATGAATTATAAAGGTATAAAAACTTCAGAAATTGAGGGTCACCCTGAATTTAATGGTAAAACTATCGTATTAACTGGTAAACTGGAACAAATGACTAGAAGTGAAGCGACACAATGGTTAGAAATGCAAGGGGCTAAAGTAACAAATAGTGTAACTAAAAGTACAGATATTGTTATAGCCGGTGCTGATGCAGGTTCTAAACTTGCTAAAGCTGAAAAGTTTGGTAAAGAAATTTGGACTGAAGATGAATTTGCTAAAAAACAAAAAGAATCAAATAATTAGAGGAGTACGTCGATGAAGCGAACAATAATTTTACTCATTTCGACAATATTTTTATTAGCTGCATGTAATAATAATCAAAAAGATAATCAATCTGATAAAGATCAAAGTGGAAGTAAGGATAGTCAAAATACGAACCAAGTAAAACAAATTGCTACGGATAAAAATGTTCAAGGAGATAATTATAGAACAATTTTACCTTTTAAAGAGAGCCAAGCTAGAGGCCTTTTACAAGATAACATGGCAAATAGTTATAACGGTGAAGATTTTGAAAGTGGATTATTGACTCTCAGTAAAGAAGTATTTCCTACAAATAAATATCTTTATCAAGATGGACAGTATTTGGATAAGAAAACAATTAATGCCTATCTAAATCCTAAATACACAAAAAAAGAAATAGATAAGATGAGTGAGAAAGAAAAGAAAAGTAAGAAAGCGAATGAAAACCTGGGTCTTAATCCATCACATAATGGTGAGACAGATGAAGAAAAAATAGCTGAGCAATCACCAGCTTATCTTTCAAATATATTAGAACAAGATTTTTACGGTAATAATGACTCTAAAGCTAAAAATATTAAAGGTATGACAATCGGACTAGCTATGAATAGTGTCTATTATTATCAAAAGGAAAAAGATGGCGAAACATATAGTAAAAAATTAGATGATAAAGAAATTGAAAAACAAGGTAAACAAATGGCAAGTGAAATGTTATCTCGCTTACGTGAAAATAGCGATTTAAAAGATATACCTATTCACTTTGCAATTTACAAACAATCAGGCCAAGATTCTATTACACCAGGTGAATTTATTGCTGGTGCAACTGCAGACGATGGTAAAACAAAAATTAATGAATGGGATACTATCAAAGAAAAATCAGCCTTGCTACCTTCTTCAACAGCAGAGGATTATAATGAGACATTAAATAATAATTTCAAACAATTTAATGATAATTTACAATCTTACTTCTCTAACTTTACTCAAGCGGTAGGTAAAGTGAAATTCGTTAATAAGAAACCAAAACAATTAACGGTTGATTTACCAATTGACTATTATGGACAAGCTGAAACTATTGGTATTACTCAATATGTTACAGAGCAAGCTGAAAAATATTTTGATAATATTGATGAGTATGAAATTCGCATCAAAGATGGTAATACACCTCGTGCATTAATAAGCAAATCGAAAGATGTTAAAGAACCACAAGTTCACATCTACCATAACTAATATATTTATAGGCGCCTTCGACTAAAATGTATAATCAAGTCGAGGGCGCCTATTTTAATGCTTAAATTTAGAAATTATTCTCGGACGATTTGCTTCACTTTATTTAAATCATTTTCTACGAAAGCACCAGGCTTTTTAGTTAATTTACTTACAAAATAAGTAACCAATACACTGATGATAAAACCTGGAATAATTTCGTACATCCCAAATAATTCATTAATAGAGGCAAGTGGTTTAATCCATGCTATCCATATGATAACTACTAGAGCACCTGCAATCATACCACTTACAGCTCCAGCACGTGTAAGATCTTTCCAATATAGTGAAAATAAAACTAGTGGACTAAATGCAGCTCCAAAACCAGCCCAAGCATTACCTACAAGATTGAGAATGGTATCATTTGGATGCCAAGCAATTGCTATTGCAACAATGGCTACAATAAGTACTGACAGACGGCCCACCATTACAAACTCTTTTTGATGAGATGCAGCTTTATCTTCACCACGTACAAGTTTATAAAAATCTTCAGTTAAAGAACTAGATGTTACTAATAATTGAGAAGAAATAGTACTCATAATTGCAGCCAAAATAGCAGCTAACAGGAAGCCGCCAACAAGAGGATGAAATAAAACTTGACTCATAACAATGAATAATGTTTCTGGATCTTCTAATTTGATGTGACTTTCGGAAATAAATGCGATACCGGTTAAACCAACTCCCACTGCACCGAGTAAACCTATTGCCATCCAACTAATGCCTAACCGTCTTGCTTTAGGTAGTAATTTATGAGATTTAATAGACATGAAACGTACTATAATATGTGGCTGTCCAAAGTAGCCCAGTCCCCAAGAAAATAAAGATATGATACCTATTACTGTTGTACCTCTAAATAAATCTAAATTTGTTGGTTTCATTTGTGCCACTTCATAAAAAGTGTCCCATCCATTTAATTTTAAAATGGCCACAACTGGAACCATTACCATTGCAATAAGCATAATCACGCCTTGGAAAAAGTCAGTAATTGAGACAGCTAGATATCCTCCGAAGAAAGTATAGAAGATAACGATGACTGCTACTAAAATCAAACCGAAATGGTAATTAAGACCAAAAGCACTTTCGAATAATTTTCCACCTGAGACAAATCCAGAGTGCGTATATAAAGTAAAGAAAACCACAATGATTAATCCAGAAATAATTTTAATAATATTTTGTTTATCATTTAATCTATTCTTGAAGAAATCAGGTAAGGTGATGGCATCCCCAGCAATTTCTGTATAAACTCGTAATCTAGGAGCGACAACGAAGTAGTTAATATAAGCACCAAGTGTTAAACCTATTGTTATCCATATGGCAGAAAGACCCGTGCTATAAACAGAGCCTGGAAGTCCCATAATCATCCAACCGCTCATATCTGAAGCACCTGCTGATAGCGCTGTGATATACGGACCTATACTTCGTCCTCCTAGCATAAATTCACTTAAGTTACCTGTGGCCTGTTTGTAGCCATAAAAGCCGATAATAAGTAGGATAATAAAATAAGTTGCAATCATGATGTACGTTTGCCAATTCGCATCGACTTGGTTACTGAGTGTAGAACCTAATGTCAGCATAAGAAACACTCCCTTTATTTAGTTTTCAAATGAGTTATGTGTAATATTATACATTACAATGAAATGTTCAGAAAAGTAAAAATTAAACATTAATAAAAATAATAGCCTTAATGACAGTGTAGTAAGCGCTTACTTTAAGATACGAATTTAATTAGCGATTGTATAGTAATGTATAATCTTAAAACTTAAAAAATAGGAATAGCATTTATGATTTTATTTTAGATTGCACTTTTGTAAATAAGTAAATTAATATATGGAGTTTATAAAGACTGATATATCAAGCCTTTATTTTATGTGGTATCATCATAAAAACTTAGATTTTTATAACGAAATTTGATACAATTTGATGATGAATGAGTATTAAGGAGGCTTTTATTTAATGACTAAAGTTACACGTGAAGAAGTTGAACATATTGCTAATTTAGCTAGACTTCAAATTTCTTCTGAAGAAACAGAAGAAATGGCTAATACCTTAGAAAGTATTTTAGATTTTGCGAAACAAAATGATAGTACGGATACTGAAGGTGTTGAGCCAACTTATCACGTATTAGATTTACAAAACGTGTTACGTGACGATAAAGCAATCGAGGGCATTCCTCAAGAATTAGCATTGAAAAATGCAAAAGAAACAGAAGATGGACAATTTAAAGTGCCATCCATCATGAATGGGGAGGACGCTTAAGATGAGTATTCGTTATGAATCTGTTGAAAAATTAACAGAAATGATTAAGAACAAAGAAATTAAACCTTCTGAAGTGGTTAAAGATATTTATGCAGCTATTGAAGAGACAGACCCAACTATTAAATCTTTCTTAGCATTAGATAAAGAGAATGCTATTAAAAAAGCAGAAGAACTAGATAATTTACAAGCAAAAGATCAAATGGATGGTAAATTATTCGGTATTCCAATGGGAATCAAAGATAATATTATTACCAAAGATGTAGAAACAACATGTGCTAGTAAAATGCTTGAAGGATTTGTACCAATTTACGAATCTACTGTAATGAATAAATTACATGATGAAAATGCTGTGCTTATTGGTAAATTAAATATGGACGAGTTTGCAATGGGGGGTTCAACTGAAACATCTTACTTCAAGAAAACGTTAAACCCATTCGATCATACAGCAGTACCTGGAGGTTCTTCTGGTGGCTCAGCAGCAGCTGTTGCAGCAGGTTTAGTACCATTCAGTCTTGGTTCTGATACAGGAGGATCAATTAGACAACCGGCAGCTTATTGTGGTGTTGTAGGCATGAAACCTACATATGGACGTGTATCACGATTCGGTCTTGTGGCTTTCGCTTCTTCTTTAGATCAAATCGGACCTATTACACGTAATGTTAAAGATAACGCAATTGTACTTGAAACAATTTCAGGTGTTGATGCAAATGATTCTACTAGCGCGCCTGTAGAAGATGTTGATTTTACTTCAGATATTGGTAAAGACATTAAAGGCCTCAAAGTAGCTCTACCTAAAGAATATTTAGGTGAAGGTGTAAGTGAAGAAGTTAAAGCATCTGTTAAAGAGGCTGTAGAAACATTAAAATCTTTAGGTGCTGAAGTAGGGGAAGTATCATTACCTAATACTAAATATGGTATTCCTTCTTATTATGTCATTGCATCATCAGAAGCATCTGCGAACTTAGCACGTTTTGATGGTATCCGTTATGGCTATCACTCAAAAGAAGCGCAATCTTTAGAAGAGTTATACAAAATGTCTAGATCTGAAGGGTTTGGAGCTGAAGTTAAACGCCGTATCTTCTTAGGAACTTTCGCATTAAGTTCAGGTTACTATGATGCTTACTATAAAAAGTCTCAAAAAGTAAGAACATTAATTAAAAATGATTTCGATAAAGTATTTGAAACGTATGATGTAGTGGTAGGACCAACTGCGCCAACAACTGCATTTAATTTAGGCGAAGAAATTGATGATCCATTAACAATGTATGCAAATGACTTATTAACAACACCAGTTAACTTAGCTGGTTTACCTGGTATTTCTGTTCCTTGCGGACAATCTAACGGACGACCAATTGGTTTACAATTTATTGGTAAACCTTTCGATGAAAAGACGTTATATCGTGTAGCTTATCAATATGAAACACAATACAACTTACATGACGCATACGAAAATTTATAAGGAGTGGAAACCATGCATTTTGAAACAGTTATAGGACTTGAAGTTCACGTTGAGTTAAAAACAGACTCTAAAATGTTCTCTCCATCACCAGCACATTTTGGAGCTGAACCTAACTCAAATACAAATGTTATCGACTTAGCATATCCAGGTGTATTACCAGTTGTAAATAGACGTGCAGTAGATTGGGCCATGAGAGCTTCAATGGCTTTAAATATGGATATTGCTACAAATTCTAAATTTGACCGTAAAAACTATTTCTATCCTGATAATCCAAAGGCATACCAAATTTCTCAATTTGATGAACCTATCGGTGAAAATGGATACATTGATATTGAAGTAGATGGAGAAACTAAACGTATTGGTATTACTCGTCTTCACATGGAAGAAGATGCGGGTAAATCAACACATAAAGATGGTTATTCTTTAGTTGACTTGAACCGTCAAGGGACACCTCTAATTGAAATTGTCTCTGAACCTGATATCCGCTCACCGCAAGAGGCGTATGCTTATTTAGAAAAGTTACGTTCAATTATTCAATATACAGGTGTTTCTGATTGTAAAATGGAAGAAGGTTCACTACGTTGTGATGCCAACATCTCATTACGTCCTTATGGACAAAAAGAATTTGGTACTAAAACCGAATTGAAAAACCTTAACTCATTTAACTATGTAAGAAAAGGTTTAGAATACGAAGAAAAACGCCAAGAAGAAGAATTACTTAACGGTGGAGAAATTGGACAAGAAACACGCCGCTTTGATGAATCAACTGGTAAAACTATTTTAATGCGTGTTAAAGAAGGTTCTGATGATTACCGTTATTTCCCAGAACCAGACATTGTACCTTTATATGTAGATGAAGACTGGAAAGAACGTGTTCGTCAAACGATTCCTGAATTGCCAGATGAGCGTAAAGCTAAATACGTTAATGATTTAGGTTTACCTGAATATGACGCACATGTCTTAACACTTACTAAAGAAATGTCTGATTTCTTCGAAGGTGCTATTGAGCACGGTGCTGATGTTAAGTTAACGTCTAACTGGTTAATGGGTGGCGTAAATGAATATTTAAATAAAAATCAAGTCGAATTACAAGATACTCAATTAACTCCTGAAAATCTTGCAGGAATGATCAAATTGATTGAAGACGGTACAATGAGTAGTAAAATTGCTAAAAAAGTCTTCCCAGAACTTGCAGAAAATGGTGGAGATGCTAAACAAATTATGGAAGATAAGGGTTTAGTACAAATTTCAGATGAAGCAACATTACTAAAATTTGTTAATGAAGCGTTAGATAATAATCCTCAATCTGTAGAAGATTATAAAAACGGTAAAGGCAAAGCTATGGGCTTCTTAGTTGGACAAATTATGAAAGCTTCAAAAGGCCAAGCTAACCCTCAAAAAGTTAATGGTCTATTAAAACAAGAATTAGATAAACGCTAATTGTCATATATCAATTTTAAATGCTTCTATTACGTGACAAAAACATGTGATAGAAGCTTTTTTAGGTTAAATAGATTTTAATCATTGAATTTGACGCTAAAATTTTTGAAAATGATATCATTTTTTGCTTTTTTAAAATTAATATTGTCGATAAGTTGAGAGAATTAGTAATAAATACTTTTAACTGATGTTTAAATCATTTAATATAATGTATGAGTATATGAAGTCGAGGGATTAACTATGAGAAAACGTGCAAGAATTATATATAACCCGACATCAGGGAAAGAACTATTTAAACGCGTATTACCAGATGTATTAATTAAGTTAGAGAAAGCTGGCTATGAAACAAGTGCATTTGCGACTGAGAAAGCTGGTGACGCAACGGTAGAAGCAGAGAGAGCATTAAGTAGCCATTATGATTTACTAATTGTTGCGGGTGGTGATGGCACACTAAATGAAGTAGTCAACGGCATTGCTGAGCAACCTAATCGTCCTAAATTAGGAATTATACCTATGGGTACTGTCAATGACTTCGGACGTGCATTACATTTACCAAATGATATTATAGGTGCTGTTGATATTATCATTGATGGCCATACTACTAAAGTGGATATCGGTAAGATGAATAATCGATACTTTATTAATTTGGCAGCAGGAGGTAGACTCACTCAAGTATCATACGAGACGCCAAGTAAACTTAAATCTATAGTTGGACCATTTGCATATTACATCAAAGGGTTTGAAATGTTACCACAAATGAAAGCTGTAGATATTCGTATAGAATATGATGATAAGGTATTTCAAGGGGAAGCACTACTGTTCTTACTTGGTTTAACGAATTCTATGGCTGGTTTTGAAAAGTTAGTACCCGATGCTAAATTAGACGATGGATATTTCACTTTAATTATTGTGGAAAAAGCAAATTTAGCTGAATTAGGACATATCATGACTTTAGCTTCTCGTGGTGAACATACGAAACATCCAAAAGTAATATACGAAAAAGCTAAATCAATTAATATTTCATCGTATACCGAAATGCAGCTTAATGTTGATGGCGAATATGGAGGAAAATTACCAGCAAATTTCTTAAATTTAGAACGTCATATTGAAGTATTTACGCCTAAAGATGTCTTTAATGAAGAATTATTAGATAATGGTTCTACACCTGATATAACCACTGAAAAGCAATAAACCATTACTGAGCAATCCAGAATATAAATTAAAAGGTTAGGAGACCCAAAAATTGATATCCTAACCTTTTTGTATGCGGGGGAAATATTTTGAATACATTAAAAAAGAATGAGGTGCGTACTGGAAAAGTGATCGATCTAACGCATGAAGGGCATGGCGTTGTAAAAATTGATCGTTATCCAGTATTTGTGCCAAATGCTCTAATAGATGAAAAGATAGAATACAAATTAATTAAGGTGAAAAAGAATTTTGCGATTGGTAAACTTCTTGAAGTAAAAAGTAAAAGTAAAGATAGAGTTGAGCCACCTTGTGTATATTATTACAAATGTGGTGGTTGTCAGTTACAACACATGACTTACCAAGCTCAACTAGATATGAAGAAGGAACAAGTTGTTAATCTATTTCATCGTAAAGGACCATTCGAAGATACACCAATACAGCCTACTGTTGGAATGGAACAACCATGGAGATATCGGAATAAATCTCAAATTCCAGTAGGGAAAGATAAAGAAAATAAAGCGATCACGGGTTTCTATAGGCAACGAAGTCACGACATTATAGATATGGATAGTTGTTTAATTCAAGATGAGCAACACCAAAAGATTATGAATCATGTAAAACAATGGCTTAATGAACTAAACATTAGTATTTATAATGAAAAAAATCAAAGTGGTTTAATGAGACACTTAGTTGTTAGAACAGGGTATCATACTGACGAGATGATGGTTATTTTCGTCACTAATGGTAAGAAATTTAAAAATGCAGATGTATTAGTTCAAAAACTCATCTCAGCATATCCAAATGTAACAAGTATTAAACAGAATATTAACGATACACATTCAAATGTAATTATGGGACGTCAGTCAGTGACTTTATATGGTAAAGATAAAATAGTTGATCAGTTAAGTGAGGTTACTTTTAATATCTCAGATCAATCTTTCTATCAAATTAATTCTGCCCAAACTGAAAAACTCTACCAACAAGCGATTGATTATGCGCAATTAACAGGAGAGGAAATTGTATTAGATACGTATTGTGGTATTGGTACAATTGGTTTATATATGGCGCCACAAGCCAAGCATGTCTATGGCGTGGAAGTAGTACCATCTGCTATTAAAGACGCAGAGGAGAATGCGACTAAAAACCAATTAAATAATACGACTTTTGAATGTGGGAAAGCTGAAGATGTTATTTTAGAATGGAAAGCACAAGGAATACGACCTGACGTAGTCATGGTTGATCCACCAAGAAAAGGTTGCGATGAGACGTTTGTTAAAACGTTGCTCAAATTAAATCCAAAACGCATTGTATATATTTCTTGTAATCCATCTACTCAACAAAGAGATGCGCAATTATTAGCAAATAATTATCATTTAGTTGAAATAACACCAGTTGATATGTTCCCGCAAACGACACATATTGAAACTGTAGCACTATTTGAACGTAAAAAGAATTGAAAATCACATTAATAGAATTCAATTAATTGCAAATATGTACTGAATGTTAAGGTAATATTACAAGCAACTTACTTTCTTGAAAAGAGTCTTTTTTAACCAAATTAAAAGTTGTATACTATGGTTGAAAAATAGCGAATTGGAGGGTTGGTTGTGCATAAAATAGATTTATCACAGAATAAATTTCAACTTCAGAGATTTATTTTATTGCAAATTGTATTTGGATTATTCGTCATATTATTTACTTATAAATGGGCTTATAAAGTGACCCATGTCATCGAGCAAAATTTAGTGATGAACCTTATCTATGGATTCATTGGTTTTATCATATTATGGATTGTGCATGAACTTATTCATCGAATACTATTTATAGTATTTTCTAAAGGTGAAAAACCTTTAATAAAATATAATAAACGCTCCATTATCATGCAATTCTCCAATACATGTTTTAATAGATGGCAATTTGTTACGATTATGTTAGCTCCACTTGTAATTATCAGTCTGACATTACTTTTACTTATTCAAATGTATTCTTACTCATCACTTATTTTCATGTTTAGTATACATATGAGTTATTGTATAGTTGATGTATTTTTAGTTGCACTTGCGTTAACTAGTAAATTTAAATATATTCAAAAATATGACGAAGGCTTATATTTATACCAGAATAAACCAACCCAAGCGAATCATGAATAATAGATGAACCACTTGTTCGAATAGCGAAACAGGTGGTTTTTATTATTTAAAATAACTTAAAAAGTGATTGTTTTATAATGTGCACAATGCATGTAAATTATCTATTTAAAGCGTATAATAGTATAAAGCTATTTAAAGATGGAAAGTGGGGTGAGACTTTGGCAGAGAGAAGAATTATTCACATTGATATGGATTATTTCTTTGCGCAGGTGGAAATGCGAGATAATCCTCGACTTAAAGGCAAACCAGTCATAGTAGGAGGTAAAGCAAGTCATCGTGGTGTAGTATCAACTGCATCTTATGAAGCGAGAAAATATGGTGTGCACTCAGCTATGCCAATGTCTCAAGCTCATAAACTTTGCCCAAATGGATATTACGTCACAAGTCGTTTCGGTGCTTATAGAGAGGTTTCACATCAAATTATGGAAATCTTTCGAAGTTACACTGAAATTGTTGAACCTATGTCACTAGATGAAGCTTATTTAGATATCACACATCTTGTTCGACCAGATATGCCAGCGTCTAGAATTGCAAACTATATTCGACGTGATATTTTTGAACAAACGCAACTTACTGCTTCAGCTGGCGTATCATATAATAAATTTTTAGCTAAATTAGCAAGTGGAATGAATAAACCTAATGGCATGACTGTTATAGATTATCAAAATGTACATGAGATATTGATGAATTTAGATATAGGAGAATTTCCTGGTGTTGGGAAAGCTTCAAAGAAAGTCATGCATGATAATGGAATATTCACAGGGCAAGATTTATACGACAAAGATGAATTTGAATTAATTCGCTTATTCGGGAAAAGAGGTCGCGGTTTATATAATAAAGCTAGAGGTATCGATAATAACGAAGTGAAAGCTACTCGAGTACGCAAATCAGTAGGAACTGAGCGTACTTTTTCAACTGATGTAAACGACGACGATGAAATTTTAAGGAAAGTATGGGAACTTTCTGGCAAAACTGCGGAAAGGTTAAATAAATTACAGAAATCCGGTAAAACAGTAACAGTCAAAATTAAAACCTTTAAATATGAAACGTTATCAAAACAAACAAGTTTAAGAGATTCTGTTCAATCAGAAAATGACATTTATAATATCGCGTATACACTTTATAGTGATTTAAAAGATCCTGATGTACCTATTCGTCTTATAGGCGTAACAGTAGGAAATTTAGAGCAATCAAGTTATCGAAATATGACAATATATGATTTTATATAAAAATAGGCTGATGTTCACTTAGTAATAGTTAACAATCAGCCCTTATCTTTCAGATTCTTACCGTAAATTGAAAGCATACTTGGTAAATCATCATAGTGTTTAAGTAACCTAAATGTTATCATTGCACACGCTTTTGCATCATTAAGAGCGTCATGATGACCGTGAAAATCTAATTGATAATGATTCATTAAATGTTTAAGCCCATACCGGTAAGCGTCTATTGTTCGTTTGGCTAATTGGTATGAACAGAAATAAGTCATCGATGGTGTTTCAATATTTAAGCTTTTTAAACTTTGATGTAAAACATTCATATCAAAAGCAGCATTGTGTGCGACAACTGGTAATTCATTAATGAATTGGAGCATATATGGGTAGACATATTCGAAACTTGGTGCATCTTCCACATCCTCAGGTCTAATACCATGAACATTAATATTTGTTTCAGTAAAATAATCAAATGGGTTAACGAGCGTGTAGAATGATTCAGTAATTTGATTATTGATGACTTTCACCATACCAACAGAACAAATACTTGTACGCTTACCATTTGCAGTTTCAAAGTCTAACGCTACAAAAGCATTATCAGCCATTAATATTTTCCTTCCTGTATCATTTTTAATTACTTTAAATTCTTTAATTATATATTTTATAACACTTCTTATTATATGCCTAGTAAAGAGTTTGCAACTTGCTTTACTTTATAAGATTAAATGTAAAATTTAAGTTAGAAATTGCCGATTTACGGGTGATTTATTAAAAGTCTGTATATAAAAATAAGTCCAATCATGCATTTTAATTCATAACATGATTGGACTTTAATGATGAGTTAAATGACTAAGCTTTATATCAAAAACACAATATCTTAATAAAATAAAGACATGATTTAAGTTCTATTCTTCGTCAAATGAGCGATTAGCAAGTTCTTTCTCATATAAGTATAATGTATTGCAATCATCACCAATACGAGTTAAATAATCAATGTGAGTTTCGAATGTTGATTCTTCTTCAACTTGTTCATCTAAGAACCAATTTAAGAATGAAATAGTAGCATAATCTTTATCTTTATGCGCTAATTCAGATAAGTTATAGAAACGTTTAGTAACATCTCTTTCTTGATCTAAACCGTCTTTGAATGTCTCTAAAATAGAAGAAAATTCTACTTTAGGAGCTTTTATTGTATCAAAAACTGCATGTTCACCACGGTCGTTAATATAATCATAGATTTTTTTACCGTGGAATCGTTCTTCTTTAGCTTGTTCAATGTAGAAGTTAGCGAAACCTTCATAAGATTCTTTATCACAATAAGCTGCCATAGCCATATAAGCATGAGCAGAGAAATATTCGTGGTTCATTTGTTCATTTAATGCTTCAAGTAATTCTTTACTTAACATCTCATTCACCTCTTATAAAAATTGAATTAATTAATTACATATATGAGTATAACAAACCTTTTCTCAATAGTAAATAATAATTATTCTAATCTAGAGATAACCATTCTCATTTACAGATTATAATAATTTTAATCTGTAGCGAGGATATTCTTTTCGAATTGAGAATCTTTTTTGTTATACCCTTTACATGTTATAATTATGCGAGTGGAATTATGAGGAGGAAACGCATGAGACAATGGACTGCAACTCACATGGCTAAGTTAGCTCGTAAGGCAAGTAGAGCTGTTGGTAAAAAGGGAACAGACTTGCCAGGGCAAATTGCAAGACGTGTGGATCAAAATATATTAAGAAAATTGTCTGAACAAGTAGATGATATTGTATTTATTAGTGGTACAAATGGTAAGACAACAACATCTAACTTAATAGGGCATACTTTAAAAGAAAATCAAATTAAAATTATTCATAATAATGAAGGTGCAAATATGGCTGCAGGAATTACTTCTGCATTCATTATGCAAATCTCAAAAGAGACTAAAATTGCTATCATCGAGATTGATGAAGGCTCCATCCCTCGAGTTCTTAAAGAGGTTACACCATCAATGATGGTATTTACCAACTTTTTCAGAGATCAAATGGATAGATTTGGTGAAATAGATATTATGGTAAATAATATTGCTAAATCAATTAGTAATAAAGGGATTAAGCTATTATTAAACGCTGATGATCCATTCGTAAGTCGTTTGAAAATTGCAAGTGATTCTCTTGTGTATTATGGTATGAAAGCACATGCACATGAATTTGAACAAAGTACCATGAATGAAAGTAAATATTGTCCAAACTGTGGTCGATTATTACAGTATGATTATATTCATTACAATCAAATTGGTCATTATCATTGTGAATGTGGATTTAAACGTGAAGAACCTACATACGAAGTTTCAAATTTTGAAGTTTCACCATTTATTAATATGACGATTAATGATTTTACTTTTAATATGAAAATTGCAGGAGATTTCAATGCATTTAACGCATTAGCAGCATATTCAGTATTAAGAGAATTGGGACTTAATGATGAATCAATTCAAAAAGGTTTTGAAACATATACTTCTGATAATGGACGTATGCAATATTTTTCAAAAGGGAACAAAGAAGCAATGATAAATCTTGCAAAGAACCCTGCAGGAATGAATGCTAGCTTATCAGTTGGTGAACAGCTAGAAGGTAAAAAAGTTTATGTTATTAGCTTGAACGACAATGCTGCGGATGGCCGTGATACATCATGGATTTATGATGCAGACTTTGAAAAGTTAAGCAATCAAGATATTGAAGCTATCATTGTTACTGGCACACGTGCTGAAGAACTCCAATTGCGATTGAAACTTGCTGAAGTGGATGTTCCTATTATTGTCGAAAATGACATCTACAAAGCTACGGCTAAAACAATGGATTATACATCATTTACGGTAGCTATTCCTAACTATACTTCTTTAGCGCCGATGTTAGAGCAATTAAATCGCTCATTTGAAGGAGGTCAGTCGTAAATGAATGAATTAACGGTATATCATTTTATGTCTGATAAATTAAATTTATACAGTGACATTGGTAATATCATTGCATTAAAACAACGTGCTAAAAAGAGAAATATCAAACTTAATGTTAAAGAAATTAATGAAACAGACGGTGTAACATTCGACAATTGTGATATCTTCTTCATTGGTGGGGGGAGTGATAGAGAACAAGCTCTAGCTACTAAAGAACTAAGTAAAATTAAGAGTTCACTTAAAGAAGCAATTGAAGATGGAATGCCTGGTCTTACAATTTGTGGTGGTTACCAATTCTTAGGTACGAAGTATATCACCCCAGATGGTACTGAACTTGAAGGATTAGGGGTGCTTGATTTTTATACCGAGTCTCGAACTGATCGTTTAACAGGTGATATCGTGATAGAAAGTGATACATTTGGAACCATCGTTGGTTTTGAAAATCATGGCGGTAGAACATATCATAACTTTGGTACACTTGGAAATGTTACACACGGTTATGGTAATAATGATACAGATCTAAAAGAGGGAATCCATTATAAAAATCTATTAGGTTCTTATTTACATGGTCCTATATTACCTAAAAACCATGAAATGACAGATTATTTACTTGAGAAGGCTTGTGAACGAAAAGGCATACCATTTGAACCAAAAGAATTAGACAATACTGAAGAAGAAGCAGCTAAACAAGTATTAATCAATCGCGCTAAAAATAGTAAGAATTAAATAATTCTAATTATATTTTAGAGAGTTAGATTGATGGCTAAAACAGCCATTATCTAGCTCTTTTTTTATAATACACACTTAGGGTGCTTAAACGTCTGTTATGTATTATTTTAGGACAGTAAAGTGCTAGAAATATAAAGATAAGAAAAATAAGTTTGATATCATCCTCTAGTTGATATACTTAGCGTGTACGGGAGAACTTTATTTTATACAAATTATAGGAGTGAGAAAATGAAAGGTTTAAAAATGATGGGTTTAACTCTTGCAGCATCATCGATTGCTTTTTCACTTTCGCAAGTCGCACACGCTGAACAAATGGTTAATGGGGACAATCAAGTATCGAGTTATAATCATCAATCGACACTAGCTCAAGATGGGTACGTACATAATGGAAATGCAGGACAAAATGCTTCATATCTTACAGATAAAAGTTTTGTTGATGCTTTGGATAATGGGCAATTGAATTTTAATGGATATAAAATTGAACAAGATAATGAAGATAATATTGAATACAAGCACGTATATGATCAAGAAGTTAGAACTACAGGTGATGATACGGCTACAAGTATTCGATTTAAAGTTACAGATCAATCATTGTCTTTAGATCAAATGAAAGATGCTTATTCAAATGATAAATTAAATCATTTACCACATACAGGTACAGATTCTAATGATGGTGTATATATCTATCATGGTGATAAAATCAAATTACAATTTAAAGTAGACAATGGTTACGTTACATCAGTAACAATAGGCCAAGGTGAAACAGAATAAATTTAAAGTATTGAATAAAAGATACCTCAGAAAGGTCACGGGTAAGTCATCTTTCTGAGGTGTTTATTGTTTAATATATCAATTATTTAGCATAACGAGAGTCTAATATTTTATAAATCAACAGTATTTCATAAATAAGGTGACTCTTCATTTGGTTTTGATCAAATTCTTCTAAGCGCTTCACTGAGGTCTTTAACGTCGAAGCTGATTTTTTGTGTCGCTTGAAGCTTCCATGACTTATAATTTCACTAATACTATTACTAATATTTATGATCGCCATCTTTTCTTCAGGTGCGAAAGCGATGTGGGTATTTTTAGGTAGATAGATGATATTAGACAGGTGAGAGATAAATAAACGATTATTGTATGCGCGATTGGTTATTTTATTTAATAATTTCCAATCATCTTCTTTATTTTTATGATAATGAAGTTCGTCTCTCTGATAACTTGTTAAAGTTTCAATCTTTTGAGCAATAATATTTAATTTCGAAAGTTGTCTATTACTTTTCTCAGAACTAAACTTGCCTAATAGTAATTCTTGGCAACGATTGTAAAACAAATCGTACATTTTTTTCTCAGATATTGAAAGCTGGTCTTCTAGTTGTTGATAATATTTAGGAGGCAGAATGATAAAGTTAACTAATCCTGCTGTGACGAGTCCAATTAGAGCAGTTAATAATCTTGAAAAAAAGTTAAATAAATACGCTTCGTGAATACCAGGAATCATTGCTACGGAAGTAAGTACTGCAACGGTGGTACCAACTTGTAAATTGAATTTCGTACAAACTAAAATCGTAAACGTTGCAGCAAGTGCGTAACTTAATGGCGATTGATCACCAAAAATATATGTAAATACTACAGCAAACAAAGCTCCTATAACTGTCGCAGGTAAACGTTTATAACCTTTCTTAATTGATGCCTTAGCAGTAGGTTCAATAGTTACAATTGCTGTTAAAATAGCAAATATTGGAGTGAGATGAAGTAACATACAAAACAATGATGTTAAAAAAGTTGCAAGTCCCGTTTTAAGCGTTCGAGCTCCAATTATATGTCTATACCATTTTACGTTCATAGCTATCTGACCCCTTAGTAGGAAGAAGGAATTCGAAAAGGGTAAACTTTATACAAATTCTCTTTCTCTAAAAATATTTCAAATAAATCTAATTATGTATCTATTCAAGTTTAGTATATCAAAAAAAATTTGCTATAATAAGATGAAATATAATTTAAAAAGGAACGGGATAAAATGATTGTTAAAACTGATGAAGAATTACAAGCATTAAAAGAAATAGGATATATTTGTGCTAAAGTCAGAGACACAATGCAAGAAGCAACAAAACCTGGTGTAACTACACGAGAGTTAGATAATATCGCTAAAGATTTGTTTGAAGAGCATGGCGCAATTTCGGCACCGATTCATGATGAAAATTTTCCTGGACAAACGTGTATTAGTGTAAATGAAGAGGTAGCCCATGGTATTCCTGGTAAACGTATTATACGTGAAGGAGACTTAGTCAATATCGATGTATCAGCGTTAAAAGATGGTTACTATGCTGATACAGGTATCTCATTTGTAGTGGGAGAAGCAGATAATCCTCTTAAACAAAAAGTATGTGATGTAGCAACAATGGCTTTTGAAAATGCCATGACGAAAGTAAAACCTGGTGCCAAATTAAGTAATATTGGTAAGGCGGTTCACGCTACAGCACGTCAAAATGATTTAACAGTAATTAAAAACTTAACCGGTCATGGTGTGGGTCAATCGTTACATGAAGCACCTAGTCATGTAATGAATTATTATGATCCAAAAGACAAAACATTATTAAAAGAAGGTCTTGTTATTGCAGTAGAACCTTTCATTTCATCACGAGCTACATTTGTCACTGAAGGAAAGAACGAGTGGGCATTTGAAACTAAAGATAAGAGCTTTGTGGCTCAGATTGAGCACACAGTAATTGTAACTAAAGACGGCCCATTATTAACTACTAAAATCGATGACTAGGAATTTAAATTACATTTAATATCTTGCGGAGAGTTCTTTACAACTCGTCGGACTAAAGTATGAATTCAATATGGTTCCGGAGCCTATTACGTTAGGTTTCGGAATTGTTTTATACTTAGGTTTAATTAATGACGAGGTGGTAGTATGAATTATATGGATTTATATTTACAACAATTTCTCAAATCAACAATTAAAAATAGTATTGATGAATACAAAATGATACTGGATAAAAAATTAAAAAGTATCGAGAGTTATATCAATTATTTAAGTGAGAAAAGAGTTCAATTAAAGAAGTTAATTGACAGTCTCACCCTCTCATTGGAAAATAAATATATCGATATCGTCAATAATCATGACATTTATTGTGCAGAGGAAATTCATGATGTAGAAATTGAAAAAATTAAAACAAAGTTAGATGATATTGAAGCTTATTATGCAAGAATTGAAGCAGATTTACATTTACAATCTAAAGAGAAAATCACTACAGAAAATGAGTGTAACTTAATTTATCATATGAGTGCTGTAGCATAGAAAGGTGGCGAAACATGACACACAAATATATATCAACTGAAATGTTGATAATTTTTACAGCTTTAATGATTATCGCCAATTTTTATTATATATTTTTTGAAAAAATTGGCTTTCTTCTCGTCTTATTATTAGGATGTGTGCTCGTGTATGTAGGATATGTCTATTTTCATAAAGTAAGAGGTTTGTTGTCCTTCTGGATAGGGACATTGCTTATTGCGTTTACTCTATTGTCTAATAAGTACACAATTATTATTCTTTTTATTTTCTTAGTGGTACTTATCATTCGTTACTTAATTTATAAATTTAAGCCGTTAAAAGTTATTGCAACTGATGAAGAGGTAACGTCACCTATATTTATTAAACAAAAGTGGTTCGGGGAACAACGTACACCAGTTTATGTTTATAAGTGGGAAGATGTACAGATTCAACATGGCATCGGTGATATTCATATTGATATGACAAAAGCAGCTAATATTAAAGAAACGAATACGATTGTAGTACGTCATATTCTTGGCAAGGTCCAAGTGATTGTTCCACTAAACTATAATATTAATCTACATGCGGCTGCATTCTATGGTACTGCTTATTTAGAACAACAATCATACAAAATTGAAAATAACCATATTCAAGTTGAAGAAAAAACTAAAGAAGACAACTATACTGTCAATGTTTACGTTTCAACGTTCATAGGAGACGTTGAGGTGATTTATAGATGAATCACTACTTGAGAGCAATTGGTTCAATGCTAATACTTGTATATAGCATGCTAACTGCTTTTTTATTCATTGATAAGGTGTTCGTCAATATTATTTATTTTCAAGGGATGTTTTACACCCAAATTTTTGGAATACCAGTATTTTTATTCCTAAATATATTAATCATCTTACTATGTATTATCGTTGGCTCTGTGTTAGCGTATAAAATCAATCAACAAAATGATTGGCTTAAGTCACAAATTGAAAGGTCTATTGAAGGTGAAACAGTAGGCATAAATGATCAAAACCTAGAGTTATACAGTGAAACGTTAGAAATTTACCATACTTTAGTTCCTTTAAATCAAGAATTACACCGATTGAGAATGAAAACGCAGAATATGACCAATGAAAATTATAATATGAATGATGTAAAAGTGAAGAAAATTATTGAAGACGAACGTCAACGTTTAGCAAGAGAACTACATGACTCAGTTAGTCAGCAACTATTTGCAGCAAGTATGATGTTGTCAGCGATTAAAGAGTCAAAATTAGAACCACCTTTAGACCAACAAATACCTGTACTAGAGAAGATGGTTCAAGACTCTCAGCTCGAAATGAGAGCATTATTATTACATCTAAGACCTATTGGTTTGAAAGACAAATCATTAGGAGAGGGTATTAAAGATTTAGTCATTGATCTTCAAAAGAAAGTCCCTATGAAAGTTGTTCATGAAATTCAAGATTTCAAAGTACCAAAAGGGATAGAAGATCATCTGTTTAGAATCACTCAAGAGGCTATTTCTAATACATTACGACACTCTAATGGTTCTAAGGTAACAGTTGAATTATTTAATAAAGAAGATTATTTACTACTTAGAATTCAAGATAATGGTAAAGGTTTTAATGTAGATGAAAAATTTGAACAGAGTTATGGATTAAAAAATATGAGAGAACGTGCTTTAGAGATTGGTGCCACATTCCATATCGTATCGTTACCGGATTCAGGTACGAGAATAGAAGTTAAAGCACCATTGAATAAGGAGGATGAATCAAATGGCGATTAAAGTATTGTTTGTTGATGACCATGAAATGGTTAGAATTGGTATTTCAAGCTATCTATCTACACAACAGGATATTGAAGTAGTTGGAGAAGGTGCTTCAGGTAAAGAAGCTATCGAAAAAGCCCATGAGTTGAAACCAGATTTAATTTTAATGGATTTACTTATGGATGATATGGATGGTGTAGAAGCTACTACTGAAATTAAAAAGGATTTACCTCACATAAGAGTAGTAATGTTAACAAGCTTTATCGAGGATAAAGAAGTTTATCGAGCATTAGATGCTGGGGTAGATAGTTATATCTTAAAAACGACTAGCGCGAGTGACATTGCTGACGCGGTACGTAAAACAGATCAAGGGGAATCTGTTTTTGAACCAGAAGTACTTGTAAAAATGAGAAACCGCATGAAAAAACGTGCTGAGTTATATGAAATGCTTACAGAGCGTGAAATGGAAATTTTATTATTAATTGCCAAAGGTTACTCTAACCAAGAAATTGCTAGCGCCTCTCATATCACTATTAAAACTGTTAAAACACACGTAAGTAATATATTGAGTAAGTTAGAAGTTCAAGATAGAACTCAAGCTGTTATTTATGCTTTCCAACATAATTTGATTCAATAACTAATAATGAAAAAGGCGAAAGTCACTTAGATAATTGTGACTTTCGCCTTTTTTTTAAAAGTTATTTATGAATTTTTACCACTATTGTTGTTATCTTTTTTAAATTTATCAACAATTTTATCTTTAAATGTTTCATGATCTTCAGGTTGTTCATCATTTGGATTTTTATCAACGTCATAATTTTCATCTTTATTCACTGGTGTATTGTTATTATATTCATATGTTGTGTCTTCATTATAATGATTTTGGTTGTTATCATCGTGATGAAGTGCTGCTTCTTCAGGTGTGTGACCTTTGATTACTGTTCTTTGGTGAATAATAGCATTAATTTCTGCACCAATAATGATAATAAAGCTTGTGATATATAACCATAAGAATAAAATAATGATACCAGCTAAACTTCCGTATGTTTTATTATAATTACCGAAGTTTGAGATATACCATCCAAATAAGAATGAACCGACTAACCAAATGATTGATGTAAATAGGGCACCTGGAAGTACAGAGCGTAATTTCGTTTTCACATTTGGTGCCACTGAATATAATACAGTGAATAAAATGATTATTATAATTAGAGGTAAGACGATTCTTACTAAATCAAATACCCATTCTACTTGTTTATCTAATCCTAAAGGTCCAAATAAGAACTTGCTTATTACTGGGCCTAATGTAATGAGCACGATGGCCACTACGAACACAATACCTAATACTAGTGTATATAACACACTTAGAATCTTAAGTACGAAGCCATTTCTAGAATCCTCAACGTCATAAGCGACATTAAATGAATTAATAATCGCAGACATTCCATTAGATGCTGACCAAATGGCTAAGATTAAACCGATGGATAGGACGCCACCATTAGCACTATCAGAAATACCACTAAATATTTTTGTGATTACATCAGCGGTACTTTGGTCAGGTACATACTGGCTGACCTTTTGATTAATCTGATCAGTGTTTATCGTTATAAACTGTCCCAATAAAGTCAGTAAGAAAATGAGCATTGGGAACATTGCCAACACGAAGTGATACGTCATTTGCGCTGCTAGTCCTGAAGCATCATCTTTTCCTATTCTATAAATTAAGTAATTGAGGAAATTAGAATCTTTCGTGTATTTGGCAGGTTTATTTAACCTTGATAGAAAGAATACTTGATTCTTTTTCTTAGGTGATTTTGATTGAAACTGTTGAGGTTCAATATATGTACGGTCGACTTTAATCTGTTTATCTTTTTCACCATTTTTTCCTTTCCCATGTTCCTCATGTTCCTTAGCCGAATTTAGGAACTTTGAAGTTGTTTTTTCTTGTTTTGACATAACTATCTCCTTTGCTTAATAAATTCGAGAAATGTATGAAAATATATTCCCAATTTACTATAGATATCAAACAATAAATGTAAAATTTCTTTACTTTTATTAAAAGTATTCTTAACATTTATAGCTAAATATTATTGTTATTCAACATTTTCGCTTAAAATTTATCGAATGACAATAGCTATGAAGCAATTTATGCTCTAGCTACATATGTAGAATTATTTATCTCTCATTGAAGTACTTGTACTTATTATTAAAATTCATAAAAAAACACTGTTAAAAGTAGAGTAAGACTCTAACTTTAACAGTGTTTTAGTTTAAAATTTCATCATTAACCGATTATTTACCTAAACGTTGGTTTTTACGATTAACAAAAGTTTCTTTAGCGTCTTTAATAGAACGCTCTAATTCAGGATTGTTACGACGGATTTCTTCAATCGTATCTTTCCAATACATTACTTCATCTTTAATGCTATTAATTTTAGACGGTTTGCGTGAACGATTACCTTCCTTAACGTCTTTAAATGATTGAGTTAAAGAATTACGTGTTGATTTATCAGCTAATGTTGCAGCACCGCCGATAATAGCACCAATTAGAATACCAGGAATTAATTTATTTTCCATAGTTGATTACCCCTCTTTCAAATTTGCATCTTTGACGATATAGTCAATTAAGTTGTCACAAGATGATTGTACCATTTCAAATACACCTTCAAAATTATTGGTGTAATATGGATCCGGTACATCACTCTCTTCCATGTTACTAAATTCTAGCAATTTGAACAATTGTCCGCGTATATGAGGATTAATTCGTCTTATGTTATCCACGTTACTTTGGTCCATTGCTATAATATAGTCAAAATCATCATCTGGTTCGAATAGTTCACTTATCATATTATCGAAGGGGATATGATGTTCTTTCAATATCGCTTGAGTACCTTCGTGAGGTGGTTCACCGAGATTCCATCGACCTGTTCCTCTTGAGTGAACTGTAATACCTGAAATGCCTCTGTCTTGTAGTCTTTGTCTCATGATCGCTTCAGCCATTGGAGAACGACAAATATTACCGAGACATACAAATGCTACGTCTACCATTTATATTCCTCCAAACTATGTAACTATATCCCCATTTTAAAGAGTATTTAAACAATAAGAAAGTACTTAACCTCAAATTCTATTAAAGTTTAATAAAGTGTGGTAATTTGATAGAATATTGAACAAAAGAGGTGAATCACGTGTCATTATCAAATGAAGAAATGATTGCAGAAATCAGAAAGAAATTAAATATTGTAAATCAAGGTTTACTTGACCCAGATAAATTCCAGTCTTCTAATCATGAAGAAATAACAGAAATACATGAATTTGTAATGTCTAAAGATTCATTTTCACCAAGTGAAGTGACAGCAATTGCAGATCATTTAGGACAACTTAGACAAGATTAGGGGAGGAATCATTATGGATAACTATAATGAAAAGTTAAAACAATATGCAGAATTACTCGTTAAAGTAGGGATGAATGTTCAACAAAATCAACCTGTATTTATTCGTTCATCAGTTGAAGCGTTAGACTTAACGCATTTAATAGTTGAAGAGGCTTATAAAGCTGGTGCCTCTGATGTTCGTGTGAAATATTCAGACTCAAAACTGAAGAGACTTAAATTTGAACATGAATCTGTAGAGTATTTTGAGAATAGTGATTTAAAACAGTATGATGTTGATGAAAGATTGGATTATGTTGAACGTGGAGCAGCTAACTTAGCACTCATCGCGGAAGATCCTGACTTATTAAATGGTATCGATGGCAATAAATTAAAAGCTTTTCAAGCTCAATATTCAAAAGGGTTCAAACCATATATGGAAGCAAGTCAGAAGAATCAATTTCCATGGGTTGTGGCAGCCTTTCCTACTAAAGACTGGGCTCGCCGAGTTTACCCAGATATGGATGAAGAAAAAGCTTATGAAAAATTTATTGATGAAGTGTTTGATATTGTACGTGTAGATGGCAATGACCCAATTCAAAATTGGGACAAACATGTTAAATCTTTAAGTGTACATGCCGAAAGACTACAAAAGAAAAATTATAAGGCACTCCATTATATTTCTGAAGGTACAGACCTCACAGTCGGTTTACCGGAAGGACATTTATGGGAAGATGCAACGAGTTATGTCAACGGTGACGGCCAACCTTTTATCGCGAATATTCCTACAGAAGAAGTGTTCACAGCACCTGACAGAAATAATGTGAACGGTTATGTTACTAACAAGTTACCATTAAGTTATAATGGGAATATTATTGATGGTTTCACTTTAACGTTTAAAGATGGTGAAATTATAGATGTTAAAGCCGAAAAGGGTGAAGCGGTGCTCAAAGACTTAATTGGGACTGACGAAGGTTCTAGAAGACTTGGAGAAGTTGCATTAGTACCTGATGATTCACCAATTTCAAATCGCCGTACCATTTTTTATAACACGTTATTTGATGAAAATGCATCTTGTCATTTAGCAATTGGATCTGCATATGGTTTCAACGTCAAAGGTGGAAATGAAATGTCTACTGAAGAAAAGTTAGCCGCAGGTCTTAACGATTCAAATGTACATGAGGACTTTATGATAGGTAGTTCTGATTTAACGATTTATGGTATCTTACATGATGGTACTAAAGAGTTAGTTTTTGAAAATGGAAATTGGGCAAAGTAAGTAACATTATTGTAGATTTTAACAAGTTTTAGATATAAAAAATAAGATATTAATTACTAGTAGTCTTGGTTCTGGTATATCAATATGGGGAGAAATTAAATATGTCTAACGAGAATAGAAAAATGAAAGCAATGTCGGAAGCGAAATGTATTAAAAATAGACAAGTGTTTCCACAAGATACCAATCATCATCATACGATGTTTGGTGGGTCATTAATGGCAAATATCGATGAAATTGCTGCCATTACTGCTATGAAACATGCTGGAGCGCAAGTCGTTACTGCTTCAACTGATTCTGTTGACTTCTTGAGACCTATCAAAACTGGAGACATTTTGTCTTATGAAGCAATGGTTTCTTATGCTGGCACAAGCTCTATGGAAATTTGTGTACAAATCATCATTGATGATGTTTTTAATAATGAGCGCCATTTAGCAGCATTAAGCTTTTTAACATTTGTTGCGCTTGATGAAGATGGTAAACCTACAGATGTTCCAGGCGTGTATCCTGAAACAGATGTAGAAAAATGGTTCCACGAAAGTGCACCACAGCGCGTAGAGAGACGTAAAGAACGTCGCACTGAAAGTAAGAAAACAATCGAATATTTATCTGAAGTCAGACATATTGAAAAATAATATTAATAAAGCCAAAAGAAGATGAACTCATCTTCTTTTGGCTTTTAGCATCTATAATGTGAATTTATTAAGAAAAAATATGACGCGCATGCATTTCTTTTTCTTTATGTTTGAAGTCGGTTTTAGGATAATACATATTTTTTACTAATACGTTAGGTCCAAGGCATTGATATTTAGGACAATGGCAATTGAGTGATTTTGCTAATTCTGAATCTAGCCACTGGTCAAATACGTCTGTTAATTTATCTTTCTGTATATTTGAAATTGTACCGTTTTCATCACCGAAATCAGTAACAATTACATTACCAGTAAAAACGTTAACGTTTAATCTACTACGGCCGTCTGGATCGTTTCTCATTGTCACGTTTTTAGCATCTCTTAGTCTTTGCAATAATTTTTGATCATTTTTATCATTAATACATGGATAAATTGGTAAAGTTCCAAATAGCATCCATATATCTTCATCTCGAATATCAAGCAAGTGGTTAATAGCATCTTTCATTTCTTTTAAAGAAAGTACATTGAGTTGACTGGCAAAATCAGCAGGATACATCGGATGAACCTCATGACGGCTACATTTCATGTCATTTACGATTTCATTATGAATTTTGTCTAAGTAAGGTAGCGTACTTTGATTAAGCATCGTTTCGGCAGAAACAAACATTCCTTGTTCAGATAAAGTGCGAGAGTTATCAAGCATTTGTTCATATAATTTAAGTTTAGCTTTTAATGGTGGTTGCTTCTTCATAGCCCCAAAGCCTACATCAGTAAATTCTTGAATTGTACCCCAGTTATGAGAAATATGCATGACATCGATATATTCAGCTATTTCAAGATATCTATCTTGAGGTAATGTTAAATTAGAATTCATTTGAACATAAATTCCACGATCAAATGCATATTTAAGTAAAGGTTTAACCACATTTTTAATTGATTTCTTAGAGAACATTGGCTCTCCACCAGTAATAGACATCGTTCTTAAATTTGGTATTTCATCAAGCCTACGATAAATTACATCCATTGGAAGGGGATCTGGATCTTTAGTTTGAAGTGTATAACCAACTGCGCAATGGCTACAACGCATATTACAAAGGTTAGTAGTGGTAAATTCGATGTTACTAAGTGTTAACTTTCCATGATCTATAATATCATTGTAAGCTTCCCATGGGTCGTTTTGGATAGAAATAGGTTTTTTGTTTGTCATCAACATTAATAATTACTCCTAAATATAAACTTTCCATCTACTTTGTTTATTATGTAAAAAGTACAGTAAACATTATTAAGATTATATCGCTTTTTGTCAAATTCGTGTTAGGATATGATTATCATAAAAAAATCTATACAAAGGAGCGCTTATTTTTAATGAGTGAACAACAAACTATTGATCAAATTAAGACACGTTTAAATAAATTTATTGAGGACATTGACCATGTAAACCCTGATGAAGTACGTGTAGAGGATATAGATGAGTGGATTGGTCTGTTAGATCAATTAGAAGAGAAGGTAAAACAAGTTTCAAAATAAGCCTTATATTTAATTATTGAGTTGGATTTAGCAAGTGTTTGATTATGATGAGCAATCAACACTTGCTTTTTTTACCTCATATTCAGAAGAAGAAGCCTCTAAATATAAGTTAGTATCCTAATTTAATGTTTAAACTTGAGTGATCTTGTCTATATAATCACTAGAATTAATTAGAGAAAGGTGATTATTAATTATGACTAAAAAAGTAGCAATCATTCTTGCAGATGAATTTGAAGATATTGAATTAACTAGTCCAAAAGAAGCTATAGAAAATGCAGGATTTGAAACTGAAATTGTTGGAGATACTGCAAATCATGAAGTTGTAGGAAAACATGGCGAGAAAGCTACAGTTCAAGTAAGTATTGCTGATGCTAAACCTGAAGATTATGATGCATTATTAATCCCTGGTGGTTTCTCACCTGACCATTTACGCGGAGATGCAGAAGGACGTTACGGCACATTTGCTAAATACTTCACTAAAAATGATGTTCCAACATTTGCAATTTGCCATGGTCCATTAGTATTAATTGATACTGATGATTTAAATGGTCGTACATTAACTGGAGTATTAAATGTACGTAAAGACTTATCTAACGCAGGTGCTCAAGTGGTTGATGAATCAGTAGTAGTTGATAACAATATTGTTACAAGTCGTACACCTGACGATTTAGATGATTTCAATAGAGAAATTGTTAAACAATTAGAAGCTTAATTCTTATTCTTATAAATATCGTATAAGATTTTATATGAGCTATCGGTAAAGTCATTCTTTATCGATAGCTTTTTTAATTATTTAAAAAAATCTTAGAAATAGATATGCCATGTTGTTTATAACTTGCTACACCTCGGGACTGATTTTTAATGTAAGCTATAGCTAAACCATACAACTATTGGTACACTCACTTTAAGAGGGTGAGTTTGAGAAAAGGAGTAAACGCATGAAAAGAACTGAAAAATATGCGGATTCTTATAATGAGCAACATTCTGAATCACGTAGACCTCATTATAATACGTATTACCAACCAGTAGGTAAACCTCCGAAAAAGAAAAAAAGTAATAAGATTTTATTGAAAATACTAATTATAGTCATTGTACTCGTAGCAATATTCATGGGAGCAATGTATGTCTTATCTTCAAGAGCTAACGTGGATGATTTAAAATCAATTGAAAATAAAAGTAATTTCGTTTCTGCAGATAACATGCCTAACTATGTTAAAGGTGCCTTTATTTCAATGGAAGATGAACGTTTTTATAATCATCATGGTTTTGATTTAAAAGGAACTACACGTGCATTGTTTTCAACAATTAGTGATCGTGATGTACAAGGAGGTAGCACGATTACTCAACAAGTAGTAAAAAATTATTATTATGATAATGAACGCTCTTTCACTAGAAAAATTAAAGAGTTGTTTGTAGCCCACAAGGTTGAACAGCAGTATAACAAAAATGAGATTTTAAGTTTTTATGTTAATAATATTTATTATGGTGATGACCAATATACACTTGAAGGTGCTGCAAATCATTATTTTGGAACAACTGTTAATAAAAACAATCAAAGCATGCAACAGATTACTGTATTGCAAAGTGCTATATTAGCTAGTAAAGTCAATGCACCGAGTGTGTATGATGTTAATAATATGTCATCTAATTATACGAACCGTGTAAAAGCTAATTTGGAAAAAATGAAGCAACAAGATTTTATTACTGATGAGCAATATAAAGAAGCAATGTCACAATTAAGCAATTAATCTTTTATAAAGTTGTCTACTTTCATCATTCAAAAGTTGAAAGTAGACGCTTTTTTGTATTTTCAAAAGGTTTATTGTGAATGGTTATCTTATTTTTTAATTCGGAACAAATGTGCCATAATAATATTAATTGATATAGTGTCCATTTTCAGAAAAAGGTGGGATGAGATATGCCAAAGATAACGAAGCTTGAGGTTCAAAAGAAGAATAAAGAGCGATTCAATCTTTATCTCGATGGAGAGTTCGAAATGGGGATTGATATAGATACGCTTGTGAAATTCAACTTGAAGAAAGATCAAATGTTAGAGCCTCAAGATATGGAACAAATTCAAAAATATGACCACTATCGTCGTGGAGTAAATATGGCGATTCAGTATTTATCATTTAAAAAACGCACGGAAAAAGAAGTACGTCAATATTTGGAAAAAAATGATGTTTCACAAAATGCAATCGAACAGGTAATAGAATATTGTTATAGAGATAAATTTATTGATCATGAAGATTATGCAGAAAGTTTAAAAAATACGATGATTCGAACGTCAGATAAAGGGCCTGAAATATATAAACAGAAATTATATCAATTGGGTATTGAGCCAAAGATTATCGATCATTTTACGGCTTTATATGAAGAACAACAACCATTTGAAGATGTAATAAAAGTGGGGAACAAAGTCATGAAAACGAAAAAAGGTCCTGTGGTTAAAGTAAAACAAAAGGTTTCCCAAACCTTAATGCAAAAAGGTTTTACCCTTGAGACGATTCAAGCGACGATGAATGAATTGAATTTTTCGCAAGATGAAGAGACCTTAGATAATTTATTGCAACGTGATTTAGAGAAAGTCTATAATAAAAATTGTAAAAAATATGATGGTCAAAAATTGATGATGAAAACCATTGAAGCGCTTATGAGAAAAGGTTATAAGTATGATAAAATTAAATCAAAATTAGAAGAAAGTGGTATAACAGATGGTACAGAAGAAATTGAGTGAGATGTCTGAACAAGAATTAAGACATGAAATTCAAACATACAAAGAGAAAATGCGTAAAGCTGAAATGAATGGAATTATGAATGAATACGATGTGTACCAAAGTAAAGTCATCATTGCAGAAAGCTATCTGGTTGATCGTAATAAAGTTGAAATTGGAAAAATTTACAAATTGAACGATGGCAGCGAACAATACTTTAAAGTAGAGAGATTAAAAGGCGTCTTTGCTTGGGGCTTCAGAATAAAAAGTAGCGAACCAGAAGAAGGTCTACCATTAGCATTATTAAAAATTTAGAAGGATGTATAATCAATGGGAAGTTCAATTGTTTTAAGGTTACTAAAAGTAACGCATTATTATAGGAATAAACGAGCAAAGAAATGGTACCTACCTTTTGGTTATGGTGCAGAAGATATTAATTTAAATAATATTTCTTTACATATATATCAAGGTGAATCATTAGGAATAATTGGTGAGCCGGGTTCTTCTAAAACGCTAATAGGCAGAATCTTAAGTGGAACGGTTAAGCCTGATAAAGGTAAGGTTTCCCGAACAGAGAATCTGTTTTACGGTGATATGGAAGACCGGAAAGTAGCACACCAATCTGTACAAGAATATGTTGACGATATGGTGCAACTATTTCCCTACAAAGCGAGTAGTCATAAGGCTGAACAAATTATCCACTGGGCTCATTTAGCTGAGCAAGGTGAAAACAGTATTTCTAATCTAACAGAAGCTGAATATGCGCAATTACTTCTCAGTATCGCTCGTTCTTGTCAAAACAAAATTATTATATTGAGTCATGTACTCTCGCATTTAGATGATGTGTTTTTCGAAAGAGCGATTGAATTATCAGATGATTACATAAAGAATAATAGTACACTCGTTTTAATAGATAATGATATTGATAAAATTAGCGAAACGACTAACTATATTACGTGGGTTTCTCACGGGCAAATTAGAAAGGAAGGCTCACTTAATCAAGTTTTACCTATTTTTAAAGAACATGAAAAAGACCGTAAAAGTTTAGATTCAAAATCGCAACAGGAAAATTTTGATTTAGATTGGAAAAAGAGTCGTACGCGTATGCCTGAGATGACTTATAACTTTAAGAGAATAGAGCGCTATAATCACGCTAAACCACCAGTGTTTTTAGTGAGAATATTAACTCTGTTTGCAAGTTTCTTAATCGGACTTACGTTAATGGGCATATTGCTTTTCAATGATTTAGGAAGGGTTCATGTTTCTGAGAATTATACTCAAGCTTCAATTCAAAATCAAAATAAAGATCCATATGAAGATAAACTCACTTATGGTATTGCTTTAGATGGTTCAACCACATTGAGTGGTACACAAGATTCGACTCTACCTAAATATGGCGTGGCTACGATTACTGGTGAAAATAGTAAAAAATATAGAGTAGAAATGGATCATAAAATATATACAGTAGGCAAAAATGAATTATTCAATTTTAATCCTGCAGGTTTATATGAATCACATAGTTTTAAAACGTTAATGCCATACATTAAAACAAACTATAGTACATATTATGAATACTTCAATAGTCATTTACATCAAAAGCATAACAAAGTGACTAAAACATTGGTCCCAGAAAAAGATAATCGTTATGTTGTTCTTATTACACAACAACCACTAAGTATGATTTTTGGTGACAATGATACGTTAACAGGCTTTGTAATTCCAATGGAACATAAAACTGACTTAAAGAAAAAATTTGACATTAAAAAAGATGTTTGGATTACGAAATCAGGTAGTGGCTATTTTATTGCTGATATGAAAGATGACAAATGGATATATATTGAATTGTAGGTGTGAAAATGATAGATAATATAATACTATACTTTAAAAACTTGCCACATCTTATCACTTATTGTGTTCGTAGGTTAAAGAAAATTTGGAAATGGTTTGCTATGAGCCTTGTAATAGGGATTATCTTAGTATTAGGTTTAGAGGGCATTTTCGATATAAATCATAATACGGATATCGCTCAAGGAAGATGGTTATTTAGAGTGACATCGTTAATTGTATTTGGTCACATTGTACTTTCTGTATACTTAAGTTATAAGTTTTATAGAAAAGATTATATGGTAATGAAATCATTCCATATTTCATCAGTAACGCCTACTATAGTAATTGCACTATTGGCATTTGTAGACATGTTGATTATTGGTTTAATTATTGCGTTCTTAAAGCCAATTAACTTTGAGACATCTTTATTGTCGCTAATTTATTATTTGATTATGACTAGTATCTTTATCGGTGTTATTGCTGTTACTTTTGGTTTATTGAAATTTATACTCAAACGTTTCGACACAATTTATTTTATAATGAGTGCGATTTGTTTCTTTATAGTTCCAATTTTATTCATTCCTAAAACGCACTTATCGATAGTAGATCATATTTTAATGTTAAATCCCGTTTATTATCTTGTTCATGGTAATGCACAGTCTATTATATTCGGTGCAGTAAGTATGAATAACATTCCATATCATATTTACTTTATTCTCTTTTTAGTATTAATGTGTGTGATTAACTATGCATTAGTTCGCTATATCGCTTTTGATAAATATGATAGTTTAAATGACACTCACATTGAAAATGATTTAACACATCTGAGTGATGATAATGGCAAGAAATTAGAACATGATGGTGTATTTAACAATAATGAAAATGCTAATGAAGATAATGAAATGAATGGTAAAATTGAATAGCACTGTACTTAGTTATTGATATATAGTTAGATAAAGACCAAGGCACCCCTTATCATTAATTGGAGAAAGGGGTGCCTTGGTTTCTTTATATGTTATTGTGAAAATAGTTTGCGTTGTAGTTTGTCTTCGCTAAATACCCAACCGATGTAAGAGTGGTCGATTTCATTGACGTGAGTTAAATGTGCAATTGCAACAAATGAATAACGTCCATTATTAAGGTATCTTAAATCCATTAATCGAATTTCTGTTGTACCATCTTCTAAAGGTGTGGTTTGCCAACGATAAATGGATGAAAAATTTAAAAAAGTAAATATATCTTTATTACCTTTGACCTTCCAAAGTAACGAATCAGGCGTCATAGCTTGACGTTTTACCTTATCAGTAAATTCTACATCTTTCCACCGAGCAGTTCCAACATAATCATGTTTATCGGTTTGAATTGCCACACGCCAAACATGAAATTTCATTGTCGGAGCTACAAACACTTTTACAGGATTATGAGAATTTTCAATTTGAGTTAACGCCTCTTTTTTTATTGATGATTGCATCATAAAACGTATTACATAATAAATCACTAGTATTGCTACGATAGGGAAGAATGCGAAATACGGATGTATGCCTAAAACCCAAAGTAATACACCAATACATAAAAGAGTGAAAATAATAGGGTCAAATGTACTAATGACACTTAACTGAATCCACTTATTGGTTATGGGTCTAAGTGCTTGGGTACCGTAAGAATTAAATATATCCACAAACACATGTAAAAATACTGCAAGTTGAGCCCATAGCCAAACATGTAGTGGATTAGTGTTGTTAAAAATAACGAATATTAAAAAGGTTATCAAAATTGGCCATAAAATAGTGAAAGGTATGGAATGGGTAATTCCTCTATGATGAGAAATATAGGTCGCATTATCTTTTAGTTTTAAAACAGTATCACCGTCAGGTATTAATGAACCAGCAACAAGAGTGGTTGCAGTTGCTGCAAATGAACCTGCCATGACGGGATCTTGTGTTGCTAATGCAGTGAGACCTACACCCATAACTATATGTGTGGCTGTATCCATAAATGCTCACTCTTTTCATCTTTATTTAATATATATTATAATCTAAAAGTCGCTATAACAAAATCAACTTACTTCAATTGACGAATCTTTTGAAAGTGGAGATTTATTTGAGATGCATCACAATCGAAAAAGTAGAAAGGACAAATGGCATGTATCAAGAGGAATCTTTTAAAAAGAGAATTGTGGAGTGGTTTAACAAAAATCAGCGTGAAATGCCTTGGCGAGAAACCACTAATCCATATTACATATGGCTTAGTGAAGTAATGTTGCAACAGACACAAGTTAACACGGTTATTGACTATTATCATAGGTTTGTTAATCGATTCCCTACAATAGCAGCTTTAAGCGAAGCACATGAGGACGAAGTGCTTAAATATTGGGAAGGCCTAGGTTATTATAGTCGCGCTCGTAATTTTCATACAGCTGTTAAAGAAGTTGAATCTCAATATGGTGGAGAAGTCCCGTCTGATCCAGATCTTTTCAAAAAATTAAAAGGAGTGGGTCCCTATACACAAGCAGCAGTGATGAGTATAGCGTTTAACCAACCTTTAGCAACTGTTGATGGTAATGTTTTCCGAGTATGGTCTCGATTGAACAATGATTATCGTGATACGAAATTACAATCGACACGTAAAGCGTTTGAGGAAGAGTTAAATCCATATGTTCAAGAAGATTCAGGGACATTTAATCAAGCTATGATGGAATTAGGTGCACTCATTTGTACACCGAAATCTCCCTTATGTTTATTTTGCCCAGTGCAAGATAATTGTGAGGCTTTTCATGAAGGGACGACTGAAGATCTTCCAATTAAAACTAAAAATATTAAAAAGAAAACTATCAATCAAAAAGTATTTCTTATTAGAAATAATAATGGACAATATCTACTTGAAAAACGACAAGAAAAATTGTTGAACGGAATGTGGCAATTTCCTATGAGGGAAGCAAGTGTAGCTGATAATTTATTAACTCAAGAATTAGGAGTTAAAGTCGAAACTATAGAAGAGCCCATCTTTGAATTACGTCATCAGTTTACCCATATGACTTGGAATATTAAAGTTTATAGTGTACCTACATCTATAAATCTCTCGGAGAATGAACTCCCCTCAAACATGATTTGGTTTAATTTAGATAACAGGGATAATCATACATTTCCTGTATCAATGGACAAAATATACCGTTTTATTATTGGATAAGAGCTTAATACAGCGCTTAATGTAGTACCTTTATTTATTAAGCAAGTGTATCAAAGTATGATATAATCTAAATGGCTAAAAATAATAAAGGTGGTGTGGAGTATGGTTAAAGAGTCCATACCTAAAGAAGGAGAAACGATTAAAATTCAAAGTTATAAACATGATGGCAATATACATCGTGTTTGGTCTGAAACGACAATTCTAAAAGGGACTGACCATGTGATTATAGGTGGGAATGATCATACGTTAGTAACTGAAAGTAACGGTCGCACATGGATTACAAGAGAACCAGCTATTGTCTATTTTCATTCGGAGTATTGGTTTAATGTTATTTGTATGTTTAGAGAAGATGGGATTTATTATTACTGTAATTTATCATCACCTTTCGTGTCCGATGAAGAAGCGCTAAAATATATCGATTATGATTTAGATATTAAAGTTTATCCTAATGGTAAGTATCACTTACTCGATGAAGATGAGTATGAACTACATATGAACCAAATGAACTATCCTCATGATATTGACGTTATTTTGAGAAGAAATGTCGACATCTTACAGCAATGGATTGAGCAGAAGAAAGGACCGTTCGCTCCAGATTTTATTAAAGTGTGGAAAGAGCGTTATAAAAAGATTAGAGATTATTAAGCAAAAAAGATGTAATACATGATTCTTTGCTTTATATTATTAAAAGTGTCGAATGATTATAAGAATCATGATTTAAATGTATTACAATCTTGTAGTTCAATGAGTTTAACATCTTTAAGATTTACAACATTATATTGAAGTCTCGTATTGTATTTTAATATCAGAGGTTGAAACATTATCATGACAGTGCTTATGAGTATAAAGTAAGCGAATGAAATGTATTCAACCTCTGTTCATTTTTTAAAAAATAAATTGCGTTTATCACGGGGGGTAAAAGCGCATGATTAAACGATATTTAAAATTCGTCAAACCATATAGATATCGTATTATTGCAACTATTATCGTGGGTATTATTAAATTTGGTATACCTATGTTAATACCGTTATTGATTAAATACGCTATAGATGGAGTAATTAATAACCACTCACTATCAAATAGTGAAAAGTTTAGTCATCTTGCAATCGCAATTGGCATTGCTCTATTTATATTTGTAATAGTACGTCCGCCCATTGAATATATCAGACAATATTTAGCTCAATGGACAAGTAACAAAATTTTATATGATATCCGTAAACAACTATATAATCATTTACAAGCTTTAAGTGCACGTTTCTACGCAAATAACCAAGTTGGACAGGTGATTTCTCGCGTTATTAATGACGTAGAACAAACAAAAGACTTTATACTTACAGGGTTAATGAATATTTGGTTAGACTGCGTTACTATTATCATCGCTTTATCTATTATGTTCTTTTTAGATGTTAAATTAACTATTGCAGCTATTTTCATTTTCCCATTCTATATTTTAACGGTTTATTTCTTCTTCGGAAGATTGAGACAATTGACACGTGTACGTTCTCAAGCACTTGCTGAAGTTCAAGGTTTCTTGCATGAACGAGTTCAAGGTATGTCAGTGATTAAAAGTTTCGCAATAGAAGATAATGAAGCTCAAAATTTTGATCACCGTAATAGTCATTTTTTAAAGCGCGCCTTTCAACATACACGTTGGAATGCCTATTCATTTGCAGCAATAAACACTGTAACAGACTTAGGACCAATTATTGTAATAGGCGTTGGCGCATACTTAGTTATTAATGGTGCTATTACTGTAGGTACACTTGCAGCATTTGTAGGGTACTTAGAACAATTATTTGGACCTTTAAGAAGACTTGTTTCTTCATTTACTACATTAACTCAAAGCTTTGCTTCGATGGACAGGGTTTTCCAACTTATGGATGAAGATTATGACATTAAGAATGGTATCGGTGCACAACCTATTGAAATTAAAAAAGGGCAAATCGATTTGAAGAATGTCAGCTTTAAATATAATGATAATGAATTAGAAGTTTTGCATGATATTAATTTAACAATTAATAAGGGCGAAACTGTAGCTTTTGTTGGTATGAGTGGTGGTGGAAAATCAACTTTAATTAGTTTAATTCCACGATTTTATGACGTTACGTCAGGTGAAATTTTAGTTGATGGCAATAATGTGAAAGATTTCTTAACAGGTAGTTTAAGAAATCAAATTGGTCTCGTTCAACAAGATAATATTTTATTTTCAGACACTGTGAAAGAAAATATTTTATTAGGTAGACCTGATGCAACGGATGACGAGATAGTTGAAGCGGCCAAGATGGCAAACGCGCATGACTTTATTATGAATTTACCTGAAGGCTATGACACTGAAGTTGGAGAGCGAGGCGTGAAACTTTCTGGAGGACAAAAGCAACGTCTTTCAATTGCACGTATATTCTTAAATAATCCACCGATACTTATTTTAGATGAAGCAACCAGTGCGTTAGATTTAGAAAGTGAAGCTATTATACAAGAGGCGTTGGATGTATTAAGTAAAGATAGAACAACTTTAATTGTAGCTCACAGGCTGTCTACAATTACGCATGCAGATAAAATAGTGGTTATGGAAAATGGTCAGATTGTTGAAACAGGTACACATCAAGAGTTAATCCAGAAACAAGGTGCGTACGAACATTTATATAGTATTCAAAATTTATAAACTGTTTGAATCAATAATAATTAAATATCTTAAAAATGATAAAGCACCACCTTTACTATAGTTAATGTGAGTAAAGGTGGTGCATTTTTAGTTACAAATCAAAGTCCTCATCAGAAATGTCGATGTCTGAATCTGAATTATGATATTTAAAGAAGCTTAATCGAATTCTATCGAGATGTTCTAAGTGATATCTATATTCCTCAATAGCAGCTATAATTTGCATTACATTTGCATAAGAGTATTGCGTTTGGTAAGGATTTTGAATTAACTCTTGTTGAAATGCGTCCATTAAGTTTTTCTTTAGTGGGTTGTCTACTTCGTAATCAAGTTTTGTAACATCGTATCTCGCTTTTTTAGAAAGGCTCTTATAGATTTGTTCATGAACTGCTACTAACGAATCAAGTTCTAATTTAATTTGTAATAATAGTTGATTATTAAGTTGATGTAAGTCATTTTGGTAACGTGACATACGGTTGAGTACTTCGTAAGCCTGTCTTGTCGTTCCTACTACTTCTTTAAATAATATCTTCTTTCTATTCTGCTGATAAATATGTTTTTTAGTCAAAGGTTTCTCTTCATGATAATAATTGTAGATTTGCTCTAATTTATTGATACGTGAATTAAGTTGATCACCATCCTGCTTAATATTATGAAATTCTGAAGTATCATTAAGCACAAGTTTGAACCATACAAAAATATCTGAAGAAATATTTACAGAATTATAATAGATTTTGGTTTCAAATTTAGGAGGTAAGAAGATTAAATTGACTATTGAGGAACTTAAAACACCTATCATAACAAGAGCGAATCTGAAGAATGCTGCTACATAGAAGGAACCTGTATGTTGACCCATAATGATTAAAGCCGTCACACTTGCTAATGTAGCAACATGAGCTAGGTTAAATTTAAACAAAATCGCAATTAACAATATTACCGTTACGCCCATTATTATGAAGTTATCACTAAAAATAGTTACCATAGTAACGGCGAGTAGAGCACCTATAATATTACCAATCGCTTGTTCAGATACTGTTTTAATTGAACGATAAACGCTTGGTTGCATCGCTACGACAGCACTGACACCAGCAAGTGCCTTTAAGCCGATATTATCTGGAAGTAAAGAAGCGATAGACATAGCTAATATAATTGCTATACCAGTCTTGAAAATCCGAGCTCCTAGTCTCAAATATAACGCTCCTTTGATTTATGATTTAAATATATTAATACATACTCTCATTCATTATTGTTATACACCGAGACGCTAAATTTTTCAAGCTTATACATAAAAAGATTTGCCTATTAGCTGGTTAATCTTTTTCTAATTAAAAATACCCCCACCTATAATGGTAGGGGGTTAAGTCTTAATTATTTTTCATTTGGCTAAATGCATAGTCAGCAGCTTCTATAGTTTTATCAATATCTTCTTCGGTATGCTCAGTAGTTAGGAACCATGCTTCAAATTTAGATGGTGCTAAATTGATACCTTGATTTAACATTAACTTGAAGAACTTCGCGAAAGCTTCGCCATCAGAATTTTCTACTTGTTCATAGTGAGTAATTTTTTCATCCGTAAAATATAACGTCATAGAGCCATATATTCTATTTATCGTAGCAGTAATGTTGTGTTTATCGATTAACTTAAGTAATCCATCCTCAAGACGTTTTCCTAATTTGTCTAACTTTTCATAAACACCATCTTGTTCTAAAACTTCTAGTAAAGCAATTCCTGCTCTCATTGATAATGGATTACCTGCCATTGTACCAGCTTGATATGCTGGACCTAATGGAGCGACATGTTCCATGATGTCTTGTCGACCACCATAGCCACCGATTGGTAAACCACCGCCAACTATTTTACCAAAAGCAGTTAAGTCTGGTTTTACTCCTAATAAATCTTGTGCTGCCCCATAATGGAAACGGAAAGCTGTAATAACTTCATCATAAATGACTAAAGTTCCGTTATCATGTGAGATTTTATTAACTTCTTCTAAGAATCCAGGTTGAGGCATAACCATACCAAAGTTACCTACAATGGGTTCGACGAGTACGCCTGCGATTTCATCGCCCCAATAATCAATTGCTTCTCTATATGAATCAATATCATTAAATGGTACAGTAATCACTTCTTGTGCCACACTTTGAGGCACCCCAGCAGAATCTGGAGAACCTAATTGTGAAGGGCCACTCCCTGCAGCAACTAAAACTAAATCAGAATGTCCATGATAAGATCCTGCAAATTTAATAATTTTATTTCTTTTAGTATAGGCACGTGCCACTCTAATTGTTGTCATAACAGCTTCTGTACCTGAATTAACAAAACGTATCTTTTCTAATGAAGGAATGGCATCTCTTAACTTCTTAGCAAAATCAATTTCAAGTTCAGTAGGAGTACCATATAACACTCCTTTGGCAGCTTGATCTTGAATTGCCTCTGTAATATGTGGATGCGCATGTCCGGTAATTATAGGACCATACGCCTGTAAGTAATCGATGAATTTATTACCATCTACATCATATAAATAAGCACCATGACCTTCCTTCATCATTACAGGTGCACCACCACCTACAGCTTTATATGAACGAGAAGGTGAATTAACGCCACCTAGTATATATTCATTAGAGAGTTTCTGAAGACGTTCGCTTTCAGTAAAATTCATATCTATCAACCTCTTTTAATTTAATATTTTCATTTAATATCGTATCATAAAATCAACATTATTAAGAAATGGGTGAGCATATGTTAACCAAAGGCGAAAAGTTTCCATCATTTTCATTGGAGAATCAAGATGGAGCAGTAGTTACAAATGAGACATTAAAAGGGCGTAAGGCAATATTATATTTTTATCCTAGAGACAATACACCAACTTGCACAACTGAAGCATGCGACTTTAGAGATAACTTATCTGAATTTAATGATTTAGATGTAGATGTTTATGGAATTAGTGGAGATTCTAAAAAGAAACATCAAAACTTTATTGAAAAACATCAACTCAACTTTGACTTACTTGTAGATGAAGATTATAAACTTGCTGATGAAGCGGGGGTATATCAATTAAAAAAATCTTTTGGTAAAGAGAGTATGGGGATCGTTAGAACTACATTTGTAATCGATGAAAATGGGTATATTATTGACGTAATTGAAAAAGTTAAAGTTAAAACTCAAATAGAAGAATTAAAAAATATCTTGGAGTGAGTATATTGAAAATCGTAAGTCTAAGAAGATTAAAAGATTTAGAGGAACAGTTGATAAAACAATTTCCCGAACAGGAATTTAAATTTTATAAAAAAGCTCAATTTATTCCAACTGAAGATAGAGAATCACTAGATATTTTAATTGGTTATGATGGCGATATAGATCAAGCATTTTTAGAAGAGTGTAAAAACTTAAAATGGATTGCATGGTATGCTACTGGAGTCAATAATCTTCCACTAGATTATATTAATGATAGGGGCATTATTTTAACAAATGGCAGAGGTGTCCAAGCAAAACAACTATCAGAATTTATAATGACGTTTATATTAGATGATTATAAGAAAATGAGAACATCTTATGAAAATCAACGTGCGCATAAGTATGACTCAAAGTTAACGGGTGAGAGAGTTAACGGTAAAACACTTTTATTTTTAGGTACAGGTGCAATTGCCCAAAAGACTGCATATTTAGCTCAAGCATTTGGAATGAAAGTTATCGGTGTAAGTAAATCAGGACATATGAAAGATTACTTTGATTATACTTATACTATAGAAGAAATGGATGATGTATTAGCGGAAGGTGATGTGATAGTTAATTCACTCCCAGAAACCCAAGAAACTATACATCTACTTAAAAAACACCATTTTGAGGAAATGAAAGATGAAGCACTATTCATTAATATAGGTAGAGGTACGATTGTTAAAGAAGAACTTATTATAGAAGTTTTACGAAATCGTTTGATTAGACATGCATATTTAGATGTCTTTGAAAATGAACCTCTATCAAGTGATAACCCGCTATATGATTTAGATAATGTTACGATTACTGCACATATTACTGGTAATGATAAAAATATAAATCGTGATGTAACTGCAATATTTGAAAAGAACTTAACTCATTTTCTCAATAAGAACAAGGTAATTGAGAATGAAGTAGACCCAAATAAAGGGTATTAGTTGAAAACATCATGTACTTATTGACATTTATAATCTTCAACAGTTATATTAATATTAAGTAATAATTATTATTAACTAGAAAGATGGTGAATTCAATGAGTGCGGATTTAGAGTCAATTGAACATGAACTTGAAGAATCAATTGCGTCTTTAAGAAAAGCAGGAATACGTATTACGCCTCAAAGACAAGCAATTATACGTTATCTCATTTCTTCACATTCACATCCTACAGCGGATGAGATTTACCAAGCACTTTCACCTGATTTTCCTAATATAAGTGTTGCAACTATCTACAATAATCTAAGAGTATTTAAAGATATTGGTATAGTAAAAGAATTAACGTATGGTGACGCATCAAGTCGATTTGATTTCAATACACATAATCACTATCACGTTATTTGCGAAAAATGTGGTAAAATCGTAGACTTCCATTATCCTCAACTTGATGAGGTTGAACATTTAGCTCAACATGTTACAGATTTTGATATTACTCATCATCGAATGGAAATATACGGAGTATGTAAGGAATGTAAAGAAAACGAAAATAATTAAAAGCTTAAAAGATTAAGGTAGTAGCCTTTAAAGGTTGCTACCTTATTTTTTATGAATTAATTAGGTGCAAATTTGTAAGTTTTTCTATTTATTAGGATATCTTTGATTGGATAATGATCTTAAGAGCGAATTACACTATTAAATCTAATTATTCTTAATCAAGAAACTTATTCACAGATAAAGTAATTTTAAACTTAAAAACTCTTTGAAAGTAATTGACGTTATTGAGCTAACTTGATATTATATAAAAGTCGTCAAAAACAGATTAATTAATTGAAAACTTGAAGTAAAAAACTTTAAGTTAATGTTAATAAAGTGTAATTTTGACTATTGAACTTTCTTGCGAAACATTATAAGATATTATTTGTTGAATTAATCAACTACAAACAAGAAATAAATTAATGAATTTAATTCTTGACAGTTTAAGTTGATTTCGATACAATGATGTATTGTAAGTGTTAAATGAACATTGAAAACTGAATGACAATATGTCAACGTTAATTCCAATAAACGTAACGAAACGTTACAAACTATTTAGTATTTATGAGCTAATCAAACATCATAATTTTTTATGGAGAGTTTGATCCTGGCTCAGGATGAACGCTGGCGGCGTGCCTAATACATGCAAGTCGAGCGAACAGACGAGGAGCTTACTCCTCTGACGTTAGCGGCGGACGGGTGAGTAACACGTGGATAACCTACCTATAAGACTGGGATAACTTCGGGAAACCGGAGCTAATACCGGATAACATGTTGAACCGCATGGTTCAACAGTGAAAGACGGTCTTGCTGTCACTTATAGATGGATCCGCGTCGCATTAGCTAGTTGGTAAGGTAACGGCTTACCAAGGCAACGATGCGTAGCCGACCTGAGAGGGTGATCGGCCACACTGGAACTGAGACACGGTCCAGACTCCTACGGGAGGCAGCAGTAGGGAATCTTCCGCAATGGGCGAAAGCCTGACGGAGCAACGCCGCGTGAGTGAAGAAGGTCTTCGGATCGTAAAACTCTGTTATTAGGGAAGAACAAATGTGTAAGTAACTATGCACGTCTTGACGGTACCTAATCAGAAAGCCACGGCTAACTACGTGCCAGCAGCCGCGGTAATACGTAGGTGGCAAGCGTTATCCGGAATTATTGGGCGTAAAGCGCGCGTAGGCGGTTTTTTAAGTCTGATGTGAAAGCCCACGGCTCAACCGTGGAGGGTCATTGGAAACTGGAAAACTTGAGTGCAGAAGAGGAAAGTGGAATTCCATGTGTAGCGGTGAAATGCGCAGAGATATGGAGGAACACCAGTGGCGAAGGCGACTTTCTGGTCTGTAACTGACGCTGATGTGCGAAAGCGTGGGGATCAAACAGGATTAGATACCCTGGTAGTCCACGCCGTAAACGATGAGTGCTAAGTGTTAGGGGGGTTCCGCCCCTTAGTGCTGCAGCTAACGCATTAAGCACTCCGCCTGGGGATTACGACCGCAAGGTTGAAACTCAAAGGAATTGACGGGGACCCGCACAAGCGGTGGAGCATGTGGTTTAATTCGAAGCAACGCGAAGAACCTTACCAAATCTTGACATCCTCTGATCCCTCTAGAGATAGAGTTTTCCCCTTCGGGGGACAGAGTGACAGGTGGTGCATGGTTGTCGTCAGCTCGTGTCGTGAGATGTTGGGTTAAGTCCCGCAACGAGCGCAACCCTTAAGCTTAGTTGCCATCATTAAGTTGGGCACTCTAAGTTGACTGCCGGTGACAAACCGGAGGAAGGTGGGGATGACGTCAAATCATCATGCCCCTTATGATTTGGGCTACACACGTGCTACAATGGACAATACAAAGGGTAGCAAAACCGCGAGGTCAAGCAAATCCCATAAAGTTGTTCTCAGTTCGGATTGTAGTCTGCAACTCGACTACATGAAGCTGGAATCGCTAGTAATCGTAGATCAGCATGCTACGGTGAATACGTTCCCGGGTCTTGTACACACCGCCCGTCACACCACGAGAGTTTGTAACACCCGAAGCCGGTGGAGTAACCTTTTGGAGCTAGCCGTCGAAGGTGGGACAAATGATTGGGGTGAAGTCGTAACAAGGTAGCCGTATCGGAAGGTGCGGCTGGATCACCTCCTTTCTAAGGATATATTCGGAACATCTTCTTCGAAGATGAAAAGGAATAACGTGACATATTGTATTCAGT
Organism: Staphylococcus capitis subsp. capitis; assembly: GCF_040739495.1. Classification (NCBI taxonomy): domain Bacteria; kingdom Bacillati; phylum Bacillota; class Bacilli; order Caryophanales; family Staphylococcaceae; genus Staphylococcus; species Staphylococcus capitis. The sequence continues at coordinate 951,892 of NZ_CP145263.1, forward strand.
TTTGAATGTTTATTAACATTCATTTTTATAATGGGCCTATAGCTCAGCTGGTTAGAGCGCACGCCTGATAAGCGTGAGGTCGGTGGTTCGAGTCCACTTAGGCCCACCATTTAAGTTAATATTCTTTTTGGGGGCTTAGCTCAGCTGGGAGAGCGCCTGCTTTGCACGCAGGAGGTCAGCGGTTCGATCCCGCTAGTCTCCACCATGATATATTGTACATTGAAAACTAGATAAGTAAGTAAATAGATTTTACCAAGCAAAACCGAGTGAATAGAGTTTTAAATAAGCTTGAATTCATAAAAATAATCGCTAGTGTTCGAAAGAACACTCACAAGATTAATAACGCGTTTCCTGGTGGAAACATAGATTAAGTTATTAAGGGCGCACGGTGGATGCCTTGGCACTAGAAGCCGAAGAAGGACGTTACTAACGACGATATGCTTTGGGTAGCTGTAAGTAAGCGTTGATCCAGAGATTTCCGAATGGGGGAACCCAACATGAGTTATGTCATGTTATCGACATGTGAATTCATAGCATGTCAGAAGGCAGACCCGGAGAACTGAAACATCTTAGTACCCGGAGGAAGAGAAAGAAAAATCGATTCCCTGAGTAGCGGCGAGCGAAACGGGAAGAGCCCAAACCAACAAGCTTGCTTGTTGGGGTTGTAGGACACTCTATACGGAGTTACAAAAGAACATGTTAGACGAATCATCTGGAAAGATGAATCAAAGAAGGTAATAATCCTGTAGTCGAAAACATATTCTCTCTTGAGTGGATCCTGAGTACGACGGAGCACGTGAAATTCCGTCGGAATCTAGGAGGACCATCTCCTAAGGCTAAATACTCTCTAGTGACCGATAGTGAACCAGTACCGTGAGGGAAAGGTGAAAAGTACCCCGGAAGGGGAGTGAAAGAGAACTTGAAACCGTGTGCTTACAAGTAGTCAGAGCCCGTTTATGGGTGATGGCGTGCCTTTTGTAGAATGAACCGGCGAGTTACGATCTGATGCAAGGTTAAGCAGCGAATGTGGAGCCGTAGCGAAAGCGAGTCTGAATAGGGCGTTGAGTATTTGGTCGTAGACCCGAAACCAGGTGATCTACCCTTGGTCAGGTTGAAGTTCAGGTAACACTGAATGGAGGACCGAACCGACTTACGTTGAAAAGTGAGCGGATGAACTGAGGGTAGCGGAGAAATTCCAATCGAACTTGGAGATAGCTGGTTCTCTCCGAAATAGCTTTAGGGCTAGCCTCAAGTGATGATTATTGGAGGTAGAGCACTGTTTGGACGAGGGGCCCCTCTCGGGTTACCGAATTCAGACAAACTCCGAATGCCAATCAATTTAACTTGGGAGTCAGAACATGGGTGATAAGGTCCGTGTTCGAAAGGGAAACAGCCCAGACCACCAGCTAAGGTCCCAAAATATATGTTAAGTGGAAAAGGATGTGGCGTTGCCCAGACAACTAGGATGTTGGCTTAGAAGCAGCCATCATTTAAAGAGTGCGTAATAGCTCACTAGTCGAGTGACACTGCGCCGAAAATGTACCGGGGCTAAACATATTACCGAAGCTGTGGATTGTCCTTCGGACAATGGTAGGAGAGCGTTCTAAGGGCGTTGAAGCATGATCGCAAGGACATGTGGAGCGCTTAGAAGTGAGAATGCCGGTGTGAGTAGCGAAAGACGGGTGAGAATCCCGTCCACCGATTGACTAAGGTTTCCAGAGGAAGGCTCGTCCGCTCTGGGTTAGTCGGGTCCTAAGCTGAGGCCGACAGGCGTAGGCGATGGATAACAGGTTGATATTCCTGTACCACCTAGTATCGTTTTAATCGATGGGGGGACGCAGTAGGATAGGCGAAGCGTGCTGTTGGAGTGCACGTCCAAGCAGTAAGGCTGAGTGTTAGGCAAATCCGGCACTCGTTAGGCTGAGCTGTGATGGGGAGAGGAAATTGTTTCCTCGAGTCGTTGATTTCACACTGCCGAGAAAAGCCTCTAGATAGATAACAGGTGCCCGTACCGCAAACCGACACAGGTAGTCAAGATGAGAATTCTAAGGTGAGCGAGCGAACTCTCGTTAAGGAACTCGGCAAAATGACCCCGTAACTTCGGGAGAAGGGGTGCTCTTTAGGGTTCACGCCCAGAAGAGCCGCAGTGAATAGGCCCAAGCGACTGTTTATCAAAAACACAGGTCTCTGCTAAACCGTAAGGTGATGTATAGGGGCTGACGCCTGCCCGGTGCTGGAAGGTTAAGAGGAGTGGTTAGCTTCTGCGAAGCCACGAATCGAAGCCCCAGTAAACGGCGGCCGTAACTATAACGGTCCTAAGGTAGCGAAATTCCTTGTCGGGTAAGTTCCGACCCGCACGAAAGGCGTAACGATTTGGGCACTGTCTCAACGAGAGACTCGGTGAAATCATAGTACCTGTGAAGATGCAGGTTACCCGCGACAGGACGGAAAGACCCCGTGGAGCTTTACTGTAGCCTGATATTGAAATTCGGCACAGCTTGTACAGGATAGGTAGGAGCCATTGAAACGTGAGCGCTAGCTTACGTGGAGGCGTTGGTGGGATACTACCCTAGCTGTGTTGGCTTTCTAACCCGCACCACTTATCGTGGTGGGAGACAGTGTCAGGCGGGCAGTTTGACTGGGGCGGTCGCCTCCTAAAAGGTAACGGAGGCGCTCAAAGGTTCCCTCAGAATGGTTGGAAATCATTCACAGAGTGTAAAGGCATAAGGGAGCTTGACTGCGAGACTTACAAGTCGAGCAGGGTCGAAAGACGGACTTAGTGATCCGGTGGTTCCGCATGGAAGGGCCATCGCTCAACGGATAAAAGCTACCCCGGGGATAACAGGCTTATCTCCCCCAAGAGTTCACATCGACGGGGAGGTTTGGCACCTCGATGTCGGCTCATCGCATCCTGGGGCTGTAGTCGGTCCCAAGGGTTGGGCTGTTCGCCCATTAAAGCGGTACGCGAGCTGGGTTCAGAACGTCGTGAGACAGTTCGGTCCCTATCCGTCGTGGGCGTAGGAAATTTGAGAGGAGCTGTCCTTAGTACGAGAGGACCGGGATGGACATACCTCTGGTGTACCAGTTGTCGTGCCAACGGCATAGCTGGGTAGCTATGTATGGACGGGATAAGTGCTGAAAGCATCTAAGCATGAAGCCCCCCTCAAGATGAGATTTCCCAACTTCGGTTATAAGATCCCTCGAAGATGACGAGGTTAATAGGTTCGAGGTGGAAGCGTGGTGACACGTGGAGCTGACGAATACTAATCGATCGAAGACTTAATCAATATTAAAATGTTTTGCGACGCAAAATCATTACTTACTATCTAGTTTTGAATGTATAACACATTCATTTGTCTGGTGACAATGGCAAGGAGGTCACACCTGTTCCCATGCCGAACACAGAAGTTAAGCTCCTTAGCGCCGATGGTAGTCGGGCTTACGTCCCGCTAGAGTAGGACGTTGCCAGGCAATATATACTTGGAGAATTAGCTCAGCTGGGAGAGCATCTGCCTTACAAGCAGAGGGTCGGCGGTTCGAACCCGTCATTCTCCACCATTTATAACAATTAAATTTGCCGGCCTAGCTCAATTGGTAGAGCAACTGACTTGTAATCAGTAGGTTGGGGGTTCAAGTCCTCTGGCCGGCACCATCTATAGAGCCATTAGCTCAGTTGGTAGAGCATCTGACTTTTAATCAGAGGGTCAGAGGTTCGAATCCTCTATGGCTCACCATTAGATACGCGGGTGTGGCGGAATTGGCAGACGCACTAGACTTAGGATCTAGCGCCTTCACGGCGTGGGGGTTCGACTCCCTTCACCCGCATATGCGGAAGTAGTTCAGTGGTAGAACACCACCTTGCCAAGGTGGGGGTCGCGGGTTCGAATCCCGTCTTCCGCTCCATTATAACTGTGCCGGGGTGGCGGAACTGGCAGACGCACAGGACTTAAAATCCTGCGGTGAGAGATCACCGTACCGGTTCGATTCCGGTCCTCGGCACCATCTTTTATATTGTATGCGCCCGTAGCTCAACTGGATAGAGCGTTTGACTACGGATCAAAAGGTTATGGGTTCGACTCCTATCGGGCGCGCTTATTCTACGGGAAGTAGCTCAGCTTGGTAGAGCACTTGGTTTGGGACCAAGGGGTCGTAGGTTCGAATCCTGTCTTCCCGATAGTACATATTAATTTTGGGGGCTTAGCTCAGCTGGGAGAGCGCCTGCTTTGCACGCAGGAGGTCAGCGGTTCGATCCCGCTAGTCTCCACCATTATTAATTTACAAACTACATAACGGCGGTGTAGCTCAGCTGGCTAGAGCGTACGGTTCATACCCGTGAGGTCGGGGGTTCGATCCCCTCCACCGCCACTACTTATTAGTTGTAGAATTATATTTAGGACCTTTAGCTCAGTTGGTTAGAGCTAACGGCTCATAACCGTTCGGTCGCAGGTTCGAGTCCTGCAAGGTCCATATAATTTTGGAGGAATACCCAAGTCCGGCTGAAGGGATCGGTCTTGAAAACCGACAGGGGCTTAACGGCTCGCGGGGGTTCGAATCCCTCTTCCTCCGTTTTATAAATGGTCCCGTAGTGTAGCGGTTAACACGCCTGCCTGTCACGCAGGAGATCGCGGGTTCGATTCCCGTCGGGACCGCCATTTTTAATTAATTTAATAGCGATTTACCTATAAATAATGGAGGAATACCCAAGTCCGGCTGAAGGGATCGGTCTTGAAAACCGACAGGGCCTTAACGGGCCGCGGGGGTTCGAATCCCTCTTCCTCCGCCATTATTATTATCGCGGGATGGAGCAGTTCGGTAGCTCGTCGGGCTCATAACCCGAAGGTCGGTGGTTCAAATCCGCCTCCCGCAATATTTTCTTTATAGGTCTCGTAGTGTAGCGGTTAACACGCCTGCCTGTCACGCAGGAGATCGCGGGTTCGATTCCCGTCGAGACCGCCATTACGATATATTTATTATGGTTCAGTAGCTCAGTTGGTAGAGCAATGGATTGAAGCTCCATGTGTCGGCAGTTCGACTCTGTCCTGAACCATTTAGCAAGCCGGCCTAGCTCAATTGGTAGAGCAACTGACTTGTAATCAGTAGGTTGGGGGTTCAAGTCCTCTGGCCGGCACCATCTCTTGGAGGGGTAGCGAAGTGGCTAAACGCGGCGGACTGTAAATCCGCTCCTTCGGGTTCGGCAGTTCGAATCTGCCCCCCTCCACCATCTAAATAGGGGCATAGTTCAACGGTAGAATAGAGGTCTCCAAAACCTTTGATGTGGGTTCGATTCCTACTGCCCCTGCCATGGCGGTTGTGGCGAAGTGGTTAACGCATCGGATTGTGGTTCCGACATTCGAGGGTTCGATTCCCTTCAACCGCCCTTATTATTAATGGGCTATAGCCAAGCGGTAAGGCAACGGACTTTGACTCCGTCACGCGCTGGTTCGAATCCAGCTAGCCCAGTTATTGGCGGCATAGCCAAGTGGTAAGGCAGAGGTCTGCAAAACCTTTATCACCGGTTCAAATCCGGTTGCCGCCTCCAGGATTAAGCGGGAGTAGTTCAACTCTTAGAACACATTCCTTCCCGGAATGAGATATAGGTGCAAGTCCTATCTTCCGCTCCATTAATTTTTCTATGCGGGAGTAGTTCAACTCTTAGAACACATTCCTTCCCGGAATGAGATATAGGTGCAAATCCTATCTTCCGCTCCATATAATTTAATATTAAGCGGGAGTAGTTCAACTTTTAGAACACGTTCCTTCCCGGAACTAGGTATAGGTGTAAGTCCTATCTTCCGCTCCATAATATGCTTCCAGAGGGAAGTTTTTTATTTATCTATTGAGCCGGTGTGGCGGAATTGGCAGACGCGCGGGACTCAAAATCCCGTTCCTTTTTGGAGTGTCGGTTCGATCCCGACCACCGGTATAATTTTATATTCTTTTAGGAACTTTTAGAGTGAGAATGTTGTTAAATCAACGTTTTCACTCTTTTTTTAATACTATAATAAATACGAATATGATTATCAGAACTTAATGTGTTAAAGAAGATATTAACCTGAAAAATAAAAAAATTCTAAAACACCCTTAAATTTTTACTTTTTCTAAATTTAGTTATTGTTAATCATACTTATCTATAATAGTATTAATCTAATGCAATTGTTGGAGGTACATCATGAGTCAATCTCAATTTAGTGGAAAATCATTTTTTAATAATATATTAAATGCTGTAGGGGCGGGGGTAGTTGTTGCTCTATTACCTAATGCGTTATTAGGTGAATTACTCAAGTTATTTAAAGAAGGAAATCACTTATTAGAAACTATATTCCAATTAGTAACTGTTATTCAATCATTTATGGCTTTTATAATAGGTGTGTTAGCGGCGCATCAATTTAAATTTAAAGGTGCAGGAGCTGCAATGATAGGTACTTCTGCTATATTAGGTTCTGGAGCTATACAGTTTAGTAATGGTGGCATAGTTTTAAAAGGGATAGGAGATATTATTAATGTCATTATTGTGGTCGTTATCGCTTGTGCCATTTATATGTTTCTTGAGGGTAAACTTGGTTCATTTGAAATGATTATACTACCGGTATTAGTACCCGTAGTTAGTGGAGCGATAGGATTAATGACACTCCCATATGTTCAAATCATTACTAAATCTATTGGTAGACTCATTAATGGCTTTACAGAATTAAACCCATTATTAATGTCTATCCTTATATGTGTGACATTTTCTTTATTGATGGTTACACCTATTTCTCTCGTAGCGATAGCTACTGCTATAAGTTTAACTGGTTTAGGTAGTGGTGCTGCAAATATGGGTATTGTAGCAGCATGTGTAACGTTTTTATTTGGATCACTAAGAGTCAATTCAATCGGTGTCAATTTGGTCCTATTAATTGGTGCAGCTAAAATGATGATACCTGTCTATTTGAAGAACTTAATTATTGCTATTCCCTTAACACTAAATGGGATTATTTGTGGTATAGTAGCGTATCTTTTAAATATTAAGGGGACACCATTGTCAGCTGGTTTTGGTTATACAGGTCTAGTTGGACCGATTAATGCACTTAATCGAATGTCTGGTGATACGTCTTTCAATATTATTTTATTGATAATTGGTTATTTTGTTGTTCCATTTATTGGTGCGTTTATTATACATCATTTATGCAAAAGATTTATTCATTCATATAGCGATGAAATCTATAAATTCGAAATACCAAAAGAATAAATTATTATATGAATGAGAGCGATGTTTCATGGTAGTATCTATTGAAACATTGCTTATTTTTTTATCTTTCTTCAAAATTAAATTGCATTATTATAAGTAATTATGTATAATAATGTATATTTATTTAGGAGGGCTCATAAAGTATGTACAAAATTATTAAAATTCTTATAGTCATTACACTACTTTTAGGCTCTGCAATTACATATATAAATCCGATTGTTAGTGCTGAAGAAGATTCTAATTGGAACAAGATTAAACAACGTGGTGAACTTCGTGTTGGATTATCTGCTGATTATGCACCTTTAGAATTTGAAAAAATAAAAAATGGTAAAACTGATTATGCAGGTGTCGATATTGAGCTAGCGAAGAAAATAGCCAAAGATAATCATTTGAAGTTAAAAATTATTAATATGCAATTCGATAGTTTATTAGGGGCATTAAAAACTGGAAAAATTGATGTCATTATATCTGGTATGACTACAACACCGGAAAGAAAAAAGGAAGTAGATTTTACCGAGCCGTACATGATGACAAATAATGTAATGTTAGTTAAAAAATCAGATAAAAATAAATATAAAGATTTGAAAGATTTCACAGGTAAGAAAATTGCTGCTCAAAAAGGAACTGATCAAGAGAAAATAGCCCATAATGAAATAAAAGATAGTCAAGTATCCTCTCTAAATCGATTACCTGAGTCAATTTTAGCTCTTAAAAGTGGTAAAGTTGTAGGAACAATTGTTGAAAAACCAGTAGGAGAAGCGTATTTAAAACAAAATCCTGAATTAGAATTCGCTGATGTAAAATTTAATGAAGAAAAGAAACCTACATGTATAGCAGTTCCCAAAAATTCGCCAATTTTACTAAAGCATTTAAATCAAACTATTGATGAAGTAAACAACAAAAACCTTATTGATAAGTATATGAATCAAGCAGCTCAGGATATGCAAGATGATGGGAATTTCTTCACAAAATATGGAAGTTTCTTTATTAAAGGAATTAAAAACACTATTTTAATCTCATTAGTAGGCGTTATTTTAGGTTCTATACTAGGTGCTTTTATCGCATTATTGAAAATAAATAAATTTAAACCATTATCTTGGTTAGCAAGTATTTATATTGAATTCTTAAGAGGAACACCAATGTTAGTACAAGTATTTATTGTATTCTTTGGTACCACAGCAGCACTTGGCTTAGATGTTTCCGCACTTATATGTGGAACAATAGCACTTATCATAAATTCATCAGCTTACATAGCAGAAATTATTAGAGCAGGTATCAATGCTGTGGACAAAGGTCAGATGGAGGCAGCAAGAAGTTTAGGTTTAAACTACATTCAAACTATGAAGTCGGTCATTATGCCTCAAGCGATTAAAAATATTTTACCAGCTTTAGGAAATGAATTTGTTACGCTTATTAAAGAATCATCGATTGTTTCAACTATTGGTGTAGGCGAAATTATGTTTAATGCTCAAGTTGTTCAAGGTATTTCATTCGATCCTTTTACACCTTTAATCGTTGCTGCAGTTCTATACTTTATTTTAACGTTTGCATTATCACGCATCATGAGTTTAGTTGAAGGGAGAATGAAAGCTAGTGATTAAAATTAAAAATTTGAACAAAAAGTTTGGAAATCATGAAGTTCTTAAAGATATTAATCTAGAAGTTTCTCAAGGAGAAGTAGTTGCTATTATAGGTCCTTCAGGTAGTGGTAAAAGTACGTTGTTACGTTGTATGAATTTACTTGAAACACCTACGAAAGGACAAGTTATTTTTGAAGGTAATGATTTAACTCATAAAAATGTTCATTTAGATGAATTACGTCAAAAAATGGGGATGGTATTTCAAAACTTCAATCTATTTCCTCATAAAAAAGTGATAGATAATATTATGTTAGCACCTAAGATGTTGCTTAAAGGGGATAAAGAGCAGTTAAAAGATACCGCTTTAGCTTTATTAGATAAGGTAGGTTTAAAGGATAAAGCAGATGCATATCCTAATCAATTATCTGGAGGACAGAAACAAAGGGTTGCCATCGCTAGGGCATTAGCTATGAAACCAGATGTTTTATTATTTGATGAGCCTACATCTGCGTTAGACCCGGAGGTTGTAGGAGATGTATTAAAAGTAATGAGAGATTTAGCTAAAGATGGAATGACGATGGTAATTGTTACGCATGAAATGAACTTTGCTAAAGAAGTTAGTGATAAAGTGATTTTTATGGCAGATGGCGTTGTAGTGGAATCAGGTAAGCCAACAGCAATTTTTGAACATCCTCAACAAGAAAGAACTCAAAATTTCTTATCTCGTGTATTACAATAAGATGATATTTAAATTAAGATAGAACGTAGAAATCTTTCACTATGTCATTGATTTCAGTTCTATCTTTTTTTTAGAAAAATAAAAACTCACAACGTTATCCTATTTAAACATGTGTTAAAATGACATATGTAATTTTATGTGAGGGGGCAAAGCTTGTGGATTACAAGCAGTTAAAAAGAGAGATTATCGACTATGCCCATTCGATTGGCATTGATAGTATAGGTTTCACAACTGCAGATCCATTTGATGAGCTAAAACAAAAATTGGAAAGCTATCATTCAAAAGGTTTTGCATCTGGATTTGAAGAATCAGACATCGCTCTAAGAACTGAACCTAAACTAAGTTTACCGAGTGCGCGTTCCATTATCGCAATCGCTGTAGGTTACCCAAATAAATTAAAAGGTGCACCTAAAAGTGTAAGAGGTGATCGACGCGGGATGTTTGCGCGTGCTTCTTGGGGTCAAGATTATCATACAATTATGCGTAAAAGACTTGATAAATTAAGTGAATTTCTACGAGTAAAGGTACCCGATGTCGAGATACAGTCTATGGTAGACACTGGTGTACTTTCAGACAGAGCTGTAGCAGAACGCGCAGGATTAGGATTTGTTGGTAGAAATGGATTTGTTATTTCTCCAGAATTGGGGACTTGGACTTATTTAGGTGAAATGTTAGTGAGTATACCTTTCGAACCAGATGATCCTATTTTAGACAGTTGTGGAGACTGTACAATCTGCGTTGATCGATGTCCTACGGGTGCATTAGTAGGTAATGGTCAGTTGAATAGTCAAAAATGTATAAGCTTTTTAACCCAAACAAAAGGTTATCTACAAGATGAATACCGTTATAAAATAGGAAATCGTTTATATGGTTGTGACACATGTCAACAAGTGTGTCCTAAAAATAGAGGTATTAATACTCAACATGATGATATAGTACTTGAACCGGAAATCCTAAAACCACGTTTAGTTCCTTTATTGCAAAAGAATAATAAAGAGTTTAAGAACACTTATGGTCATTTGGCTGGAGCGTGGCGAGGTAAAAAACCTATACAAAGAAACGCAATTCTAGCTTTAGCGCATTTTAACGAGGAAAGTGCCATACCAGAACTAAAAGAAGTTGCACTTAATGATCCTAGACCTATGATTAGAGGTACAGCTTATTGGGCTATAGGTCAAATTCAAGGTGAAGACGCAAAGGCTTTTATTAATGAAAATTATGAAAAAGAAATAGAGGAAGTTCAAGTAGAGATGAAAAAAGGCTTGGACATGAGGAGAGACTGAATATGACAAATCATATTGTATTATTTCAACCAGAGATACCTGCTAATACTGGAAATATAGCTAGAACATGTGCTGGTACTTTCACACATTTACATCTTATTAAACCCTTAGGTTTTAGTACAGATGATAAAATGTTAAAAAGAGCTGGGTTAGACTACTGGGAGCATGTAAATATTACATATCATGAAAGCATTGAAGAATTTTTTGATAGCACTGAAGGTAATTATTACTTGTTAACTAAATTTGGCAAACAAACTTATAGCGATTTTGATTTTACTAATACAATAGAGAATCATTATTTTATTTTTGGAAGAGAAACAACTGGGCTTCCTGATTGGGTAAAAGAGAAATATGCTGATACCGCTTTAAGAATACCAATGAGCGATAAAATTAGGTCATTAAATTTATCTAATACGGCTGCACTATTGATTTATGAAGCCTTAAGACAACAAGAATTTCCAAATCTTTCATAATTAAATTTTATTTTTTAAAAATATATAAATGTCATCATTTAGTTAGAAATGTTATATTTAATCATGAAGTACTAACATTAATCTGAATTTACTTGGTTTGATAAATTGTTTAAAAGGGTATACTTGAAATTAATATCAACCATTCTATGTAAAGAGCAAACTTAGAGGAGTGTAATTAATATGGCAATGAACTTTAAAGTATTTGAAAATAGTGAAAGAGTAGCAGAATATGCTGCAGATATTATTCGTAAACAATTTAATAATAATCCAACTACAATTGCAGGTTTTCACTTAGAAAAAGATCACGCACCTGTATTAGATGAACTTAAGAAAAATGTAGATACGCATGCTGTAGATTTCAGCCAAATTAATATTTTAGATTATGATGATAATAGATCTTATTATGAAGCATTAGGTGTACCTGAAAGCCAAGTGTATTCAATTTCTTATGAACAAGATGCAATTGATTTTATTTCAGATAAAATGAAAACTAAAGAAAATAAAGGTAAATTAATCCTTCAAGTTCTTTCAATTGATGAAAGTGGCAAATTAGATGTAAGTGTACGTCAAGGTCTTATGGAAGCTAGAGAAATTTTCTTAGTTGTTACAGGTAGTAATAAACGTGAAGTTATTGAAAAACTATATCGTGAAAACGGCAAATCTAGTTATGAGCCAGCAGATCTTAAAGCACACCGCATGGTAAATGTTATTTTAGATAAAGAAGCGGCTGCAGGATTACCTGAGGATGTTAAAGAATACTTCACAGCACGTTATGTTTAATCAATAAACTATGTGAGGGATTTTATAATGAATAAAGAACATGAATCTAAATTGAATTATCATGAAGAAGAAAATGCTATGGTTACAGATTTAGATGATTTAAAAGAATTAGGAAAAGAAATGGAACAAATTTCAGAAGAAAATGATGAAGATAAATTAAACCAATCTCATGATGAAGATGTTCGTTCTGACCTTAATAATGAATAATAATTTATTTGACTCCAATAAGCTAGCTTTTATTAGTTTATTGGAGTTCTTTTTAAATTTATTAATTTTTAGTTTTAAATTTTCATCTACTATAACAAAGTTCCACCTCATTATGGAATTGTGATAAGATACTAAATAGTGAATAATTCAAGGAGATTCAAAATATGTTAGGAAAATATTGGCTGCATTTGATGATAGCAACCATCATTATTAGTTTAATTTCAATTAAAGCGTTTCCGCTTGCTTTAGGAGCTCTCTATTTACCCTTACTATTTAAAATTGTTCAGCTTCAATTAAACCTCTCAAAGGGTTTAATCGATGATGTGAGTGCTCAAACTTTTATTAAAAGTAATCAATCCGGCGTTGTAATCAGTGTAATTTGCTGTTTAGCCATTACAGGTATTCTCATATATACACTTAATAGTTTCTATAATAGCTTAACTGGATTTTTAGGATTTTTAGTTTCAATTAGTCCATTTACTATTGCGTTAAGTGTAATTTTATTTATTTTAACAGCTATAGCAATTGTACAAGCTATTAAAAGTAAATATAAAAATGCTTAATTTATATATATTCCCTCATTACTTCTAATCACATTAGAACATAATGAGGGTTTTAATATTTGAAATGAAAACGTTTCACCTCATCGTTGCCCATACAAATTAAATAGTGCTATACTACAATTAAATAAAGATGAATAAGGGGAGAGAAATGTATGTCAGTCAGAATTGAACATGATACTTTTGGAGAAATTGAAGTACCTGGAGATAAGTTTTGGGGTGCTCAAACTGAAAGAAGTAAACGTAATTTCCCAGTTGGTAAGGAACGCATGCCAATTGAAGTAGTTTATGGATTCGCTCAATTAAAAAGAGGGGCAGCGTTAGCTAACAATGAATTAGGAAAGTTAAGTGATGAGAAAAAAGATGCCATAGTATATGCATGTGATCGCATCCTTAAAGGTGAGCTAGACGAACATTTTCCATTAGTAGTTTGGCAAACAGGAAGCGGCACTCAAAGTAATATGAACGTAAATGAAGTCGTAAGCTATGTAGCTAATGAGTATCTTAAAGAACATAATAGTGATGAAACGATTCATCCTAACGATGACGTAAATAAATCACAAAGCTCTAATGATACATTCCCAACAGCAATGCACGTTGCTTTATATCATGAAGTTGAAACAAAATTAGAACCAGCACTTAAGAACCTGCGTAATACTTTAAAAGAAAAAGAAGATCAATATCAATCAATTATTAAAATTGGACGTACACATTTACAAGATGCAACCCCAATTAAATTAGGCCAAGAAATTAGTGGTTGGAGATATATGTTAGATAAATGTGAAGAACTTTTAAGTGAATCTAAGAAACATATCCTTAGTTTAGCTATCGGTGGCACAGCAGTGGGAACTGGAATAAATGCTCATCCAGAGTTTGGAGCTAAAGTAGCTAAATTTATTTCAGATAACACAGGGTATGCTTTTGTTTCATCTGATAATAAATTCCATGCTTTAACTGCACATGATGAAGTAGTTCAATTACATGGTATATTGAAAGCATTAGCAGGCGATTTAATGAAAATTGCAAACGATGTAAGATGGTTAGCTTCAGGTCCAAGAGCAGGTTTAGCAGAAATTTCTATTCCTGAAAATGAACCTGGTTCATCTATTATGCCTGGTAAAGTTAATCCAACACAATGTGAAATGTTAACTATGGTCGCAGTACAAGTTATGGGTAATGATACTGCAGTTGGTTTTGCAAGTTCACAAGGTAACTTCGAATTAAATGTATTCAAACCAGTTATTCTTCATAATACTTTACAATCAATTTATCTATTAGCTGACGGTATGCAAACATTTAATGATAATTGTGCAGTAGGTATTGAGCCGATTGAAGAAAATATCGACAATTACTTAAATCAATCATTAATGTTAGTTACAGCATTAAACCCACATATAGGTTACGAAAAAGCGGCTCAGATTGCTAAAAAGGCGCATAAAGAGGGATTAACTCTTAAAGAGTCAGCTATAAATAGCGGATATGTTACTGAAGAACAATTTGAAGAATGGATTAAACCAGAAGACATGGTTGACCCTCACTAATTAAATCTATGATAAAAGCGAGAGGCGTATTGAATAATACGTCTCTCGCTTATTTAATATTACATATTATTGAGCCTCTATCTGTACTGTAGTAGACTTATGCCTTTTTATCATCCAAGCTTACCGAAACCAACTCACGTGTTAATGGATGAATCAATTCAATTTTATGACTATTAAGTTCTAATTTACGCAATGTTGAATCACCATATAATGGATCACCAATTACAGGGTGACCGATTTCTGCTAAATGTACGCGTATTTGATGCGTACGACCTGTATCAAGTTTAATATCAAGTTGACATATACCTTCTTTAATCATCTCAGAATTTAAAATATGAGTGATTGCACGTTGTCCTGTATTTGAAATTCTACGCTTATTAGGATGGAATTTGTCTTTACCAATAGGCATATCTATTGTTTGAGGTTTGATTGGTAACAATGCTTTAACGTTAGCTTTGTAAATACGAGTAATTTCATTTTCTTCTAACATTCGATCTAAGATTTTTTTCATAATTGGATTCTTAGCAACAATAAGTAAACCTACTGTTTCTTGGTCTAAACGATGAATAGGTTCGACATATTCACTGTCAACTGTGTAAATTACATGATTCATAAGTGTATTACTCTCTTTTAAATCATTTGGATGAGTTTTAACACCTTTAGGCTTCATCACTATCGCAAAGTCATCATCTTCATAAAAAACCTGTGCGTAACGATAACTAGGTAAATAATTACTTTTTTCCTCTGGTGTAGGTATGAACACCGAATCACCGGTTCTCACTACATCAGTTAATTTAGCAGATTGATTATTGATTGTTATATCTTTTGACATATTAAGTTGATGTAAGTCTTTTTTAGGGAGTTTGAGATTTTGAAATATCTCTCTTAAAGATTTCTCATTATATTGTTCAGGTATCGTAAATTTCATAATATCCTCCTATAGTTCATTATTATCATAACACAAATTAATTACTCTCTATATCATGTTTATTTTTGAAAATGAATTTTCAAATACTTATCAATTGTGTATTTAATTACATTTTCAAAATAAAGCTAAGGCATGTATAATATAAATATTATGGATATAGTATTGGGGCGATAAAATGGAGAAGCCAACAAGACTTGCATTACTAAAAGAAATAGCTGAATTTCTTAATGAAGAAACAGAGATGTATAGCATGATGCATGGAGGACTACGTTATCTTATTAATGGTAGTAACTTCACGACTGGATGGATATTTTTTATCAATGAGGAGGGGGACCATGAACTCGTTTCCTCAGTAGACCTCCCTGGTGCATTATCTAAAAAAGATTGTCATTATATGACTAACGGATCATGTTGGTGTGTCAAAGCATATAATAATAAAAAATTAACTAAAGCGTCCAATATTATAAATTGTTCAAGAATTAATTTAGCTAATCATGCATATCAAGAAGAAACAGATGATATTACGCATCATGCAACTGTGCCACTGCGTTCTGGAGAGGAACAATTTGGACTACTTAACGTTGCTTCACCAAATAAAAAACATTATAGCGAGCAAGATTTAGAATTACTAGAATCTGTAGCATTTCAAATAGGTTCGGCGATAAAACGCATATTATTGACAGATAGAGAAAAAGAAGCGGCTAAGATTAATGAGCGTAACCGTTTAGCTCGAGATCTGCATGATTCTGTTAATCAAATGTTATTCTCGTTAAAACTTACTGCTCATGCTGCCCAAGGAATGGCATCGGATGATTTTTCTAAAAATGCATTTAAAACTATAGAAGAAACGAGTCAAAATGCTGTTAATGAAATGAGAGCATTGATTTGGCAATTAAAGCCTGTAGGACTAGAGCACGGATTAATTCACGCTTTAAATAACTATAGTGATGTTTTAAATCTAAATTTAGACGTCCATGTTGATGGCTTAATCAATTTAACTAATCATGTAGAAGAAAATATTTATCGTATGATACAAGAGGCGATGAATAATGTCAGAAAGTATGCCGATACTAACGAAGTCTCATTAAATCTAACGCAAACACAGGGTAATCTCATTATTGAAATTATTGATTTAGGAAAGGGATTTAACTTGCATGAAGTAAATATTAATGCTTCTAGTGGTATCAATAATCTTAAACAACGGACACATACATTGAATGGTAAATTAGATATTCAATCACAATTGAATAAAGGTACTACCATTACAATAACTATACCTTTAAAGTAATAAAAAAAGGAGAACGATTATGCATAAAGTAGTACTAGTAGATGATCATCATATCGTACTCCAAGGATTGGAGTTTTTACTTTCAACAGTTGAAGATTTAGAAGTAGTCAAGGGTTTTTCTAATGGCAAAACATTTCTATCATATTTAGAGCAACATCATCTGCCTGATATTGTGTTGCTCGATTTAGTGATGCCAGAAATGAATGGAATTGAAATTACTGAAGTTTTAAAAAGACAATATCCTCAAGTCAAAGTTTTAGTTTTAACGAGCTATGTAGATGATGAACATGTGATATCAGCTATAGACAAAGGTGCTGATGGTTACGAAATGAAAGACGTAGAACCACAAAAATTGATTGAAACAATTCATAAAGTTTTAAATGGTGAACGTATCATTCATCCTGAAGCTAAAAGTGTGATTGAAGCAGTATCTAAAAAGCCTCATTTTACTAATAAATTGTCTAAAAGAGAAGTTGAAGTTTTGAGAGAAATGGTTAAAGGCAAGACAAATAAAGAAATTGCTCAAACATTATTTGTATCTGAAAAAACTATTAAAACACATATAAGTCACATATTTAATAAATTACAAGTTACGGATAGAACACAAGCTGCCATTTATGCTATGGAAAATAAATTAATATAATGTGCTAAACGCAATTATATAAAATAAATATACATATTTTAAATTTAATTAGTCAAAATGTCGTTAAATGTAAATATTTAACTATTTTGATAATTTTGCCTTTAATAAAATAGTTAGAAAAACGCATTTCTCTCTTTTATTTTTATTAAAAATATATTAAGATGTAATTTGTGTTTCAAGAAATGTGTATTATTGCAATTTCTTGTGTCCGGATAAAATATTTCCAATTAGAAAGGTAGATAAATAGAATGGATAGACAGAGTTTCACAGATTTAATTCAAACAAAATTTAAAATGGTACGTATTGAAGCGGGCTATACTCAAGATACAATGGCTCAAACAATCGGACTTTCTAAAAAAACATTAGTACAAATTGAAAAAGAAAGAGTCTTACCTAACTGGACGACTTGTGTCTCAATTTGCGCGTTATTTAGAGATTCAGATGTACTCAATAGCACATTTGGTTGCGACCCATTAGAAATCGTTCAAACTATTTCTAGAAATCATTGTGCTTACCCTAATCATGCTACTACAAGTGATATTTATTGGAATACAATCGAAACGCGTAATGGATTTATTTTACAAAGTAATAAAGTAAGTAACATTTACCGAGTATTAAATGCAGATAAGCAACCAATCTTCGGTACTTCTAAATTGAGAGAGGCTGAAACTTACTTTAATAGAAATGCTAAAGAAGAATTACTACATGTATAATTAAAAGTGATAGTAGAATCTTATAATGATTTAATCACTTATTTCAGATGTATTGTCTTAATTAAACAAAATTATTTTTCTACTTAACGATGAAATTCATTTTTGATTTTCATCGTTTTATTTTTAGTAATTTGTATTTATAAGTTTTAAAAGAATGAAGTTAGGTTAATTGATGTTATAATCTAACCACAATTTCAAATTTAAATAGGGAGTTAACAATATGCACGCTTTTTTAGTGATTGCTTTTATGATGATTATAGGGGCTATAATAGGTGGTATAACAAATGTTATAGCGATACGTATGTTATTTCATCCATTTAAACCATATTATATATTTAAAATGAGAATTCCATTCACTCCAGGTTTAATTCCAAAAAGACGTGGAGAAATAGCTGAGAAAATAGGTCAAGTTATCGAAGATCATTTAATTACTGAAGAAATGATTCGTCATAAGTTAAATCAACCACAATCTCAAGAAGCAATTCAAGACTTAGTTCTTACTCAAATACAAAAGCTTAAATCTCAAGATGCAACAATTGAAAATTTTGCTCATGCATTGGACATTAATGTAACTGATTTATTAAATAATAAGGTGAAAACAACTTTGAATGACAAACTTATAAACTTTTATCAACAACATAAGCAAGAGGCATTAACAGCATGTTTGCCAGAGCAATTGTTTGTTTTAGCAGATGATAAAGTAGAAGAATTAGCTGATTTATTATGCGAGAGAGCTAGAAAATATTTGAATTCTGAAAAAGGTTCACACGATATATATGAAATGTTAGATACCTTCTTTCAGGAAAAAGGAAAAATTGTAGGTCTTCTACAAATGGTCATGACTAAAGAAAGCATCGCAGAACGTATTCAACATGAACTTATTCGATTGACTCAACATCCGAAAGCACGTGTAATTATTAATAAGATCATTCGCAATGAATATGAGACACTTAAGAATAAGCATTTAGAAGAATTAGTTAGTGATGAGCAATTTGAATCTATTTCTAAATCCACGACAGATCTTTTAATCTCATATATTGATCTTAATGGTAAAGCTCGTTTACCAATATATGAACTTGCACCTCAGTTTATTCACTTCCTTGAAAATGAAGCAGCTACTAAAATTACTCAAGTCATTGTTCATAATATTTCACGACATCTTACCAATATAATGAAAAAGATTAATTTGCGACAACTAGTAGAAGATCAAATTAATACATTTGACTTAGATTACATTGAAAAGTTAATTATAGAAATTGCCAATAAAGAATTAAAATTGATTATGTCACTAGGATTTTTACTTGGAGGAATTATTGGTTTCTTCCAAGGTGTAATTGCAATCTTTGTCTAAAGGTGACATATATGTTAAAGTTATTTGTGAGTGGTTAAAACACAAATTAACTCAAAGGAGTGCAAACAACTATGGCAGTAAATTTATACGATTATGCAAATCAATTAGAACAAGCTTTAAGAGACAGTGAAGAATATAAAGCTATTAAAGATGCATTTGCTAAAGTTAAAGAAAATGAAGAATCAAAAAAATTATTCGACGAATTCCGTGAAACTCAAATTAGTTTCCAACAAAAACAAATGCAAGGTGAAGATATTCCTGAAGAGGATTTACAAAAAGCTCAAGAACAAGCTCAAGCTATCGAAAAAGATGAAAATATCTCTGAATTAATGAATGCTGAGCAAAAAATGAGCCAAGTATTCCAAGAAATTAACCAAATCATCGTAAAACCATTAGATGAAATTTACGCTGACTAATTTTAATACTTTTCTATAAAAGTGAAAAATCATTTTAAATTTTGAATGTCTACAAAGTTACAGACTTTGTAGACATTTTTTATACATTTGTACCTTAGAATACTCTCGTTTACAAATTTATAAACGAGTTCAAAGGTGATACTTTAAAATTTGTATTAACGTCATAGTTTTGAGTAGGTATAAAATTAAAATGAATGTCTTGGTTTGTCGTCGACTGGACTCAAAGTGTTATGGTAAAATAATTTAATATAAAGTAAAGTTATTTTTCATGATACATAGCTTATTAATATATAGTCATTAGTCTGTCTTAATATCAATATTTATAATTTTTATCAACAAATGAAGTATATTCAAATTGCATTATTTCTTTTAACTTTACGGCTTTTATAAGGAGAATTAAACTTATGGTTAAATTTATACACTGTGCTGATTTACACTTAGACAGTCCCTTCAAATCTAAAAGTCATTTAAGCCCTAAAATATTTGAAGATGTACAAAAAAGTGCCTATGAAAGTTTTAAAAATATAGTAGATTTGGCATTAAAAAAAGAAGTAGATTTCATTATCATTGCTGGGGATTTATTCGATAATGAGAATAGAACATTACGTGCGGAAGTCTTTTTAAAAGAACAGTTTGAAAGATTACGTAAAGAACAAGTATTTGTATATGTATGTCATGGTAATCATGATCCTCTATCTTCAAAGATATCTTCAATTTGGCCAAACAACGTTTCAGTTTTTTCAAATCAAGTAGAAACGTATCAAGCGATCACTAAAGATGGGGAAACAATTTTTATACATGGCTTTAGTTATCAAAATGATACAAGTTATGAAAATAAAATTGATGCTTATCCATCAAGCCAAGGTCAAAAAGGGATACATATTGGTGTTTTACATGGCACGTATAGTAAATCCTCAGTCAAAGACCGTTATACAGAATTTAGGTTAGAAGACTTAAATAGTCGATTATACCACTATTGGGCGTTAGGTCATATACATGAACGTGAACAACTCAGTGATATGCCAGTAATTAACTATCCCGGTAATATTCAAGGTAGACATTTTAATGAATTAGGTGAAAAAGGTTGTTTATTAATTGAAGGAGATCATCTTAATTTAACAACACAATTTTATCCTACTCAATTTATTAAATTTGAGGAAGCAACCATTGATACTAATCATACGTCTAAACAAGAGCTATACGAAGATATACAGTCTTTCAAAGATAAAGTAAGACCTGAAGGTAAAGCTTTCTATAGATTAAATGTACGCGTAAATAGTGAAGATTTTATTGCACCACAAGACTTGGTTCAAGTTAAAGAGATGATTACAGAGTATGAAGAAAATGAAAATCAGTTTGTGTTTATAGAAGATTTAAATATTAAATATGTTCAAAGTGATGAATCACCTCTTGTAAATGAGTTCTCCTCAGATTTGTTGGAAGACACATCGGTCTTTGATTCTGCTATGACGGATTTATACTTAAATCCTCGTGCATCTAAATTCTTAGATGATTATACAGAATTTGATAAAACCGAATTAATTAATCATGCTGAAAGTCTTTTAAAAGATGATATGAGAGGTGAACAAAATGATAATTAAATCACTAGAAATTTATGGATACGGTCAATTTGTTCAACGTAAGATAGACTTTAATAAAGGTTTTACTGAAATTTTTGGTGAAAATGAAGCAGGAAAATCAACGATTCAAGCATTTATACATTCAATTTTATTCGGTTTTCCTACTAAAAAATCTAGAGAACCTCGTTTGGAACCTAGGTTAGGAAATCAATATGGTGGTAAATTAGCTTTAATATTTGACGATGGTACTGAAGCTGAAGTTGAGAGAATTAAAGGTAGCGCTCAAGGTGATGTCAAAGTTTACCTCTCAGATGGTTCTACACGCGACGAGTCATGGCTAAATAAGAAACTCAATTACATTACAAAGAAAACGTATCAAGGTATATTCTCTTTCAACGTTTTAGGGTTACAAGATATTCATCGGAATTTAGATGAAAAACAATTACAAGATTACTTATTACAAGCAGGTGCTTTAGGTTCAACTGAATTCACTAGCATGAGAGATACCATAGGACAAAAGAAAGAAGAATTGTATAAAAAGTCTGGTAAAAATCCAATTATTAACCAACAAATCGAACAACTCAAGCATCTTGAAAGCCAGATACGTGAAGAAGAAAGTAAATTAGACACATATCATCGCTTAGTAGATGAGAGAGATAAATCTTCTCGCAGATTAGAACATTTAAAACAAAATTTAAATCAGTTATCCAAGATGCATGAAGCTAAACAAAAAGAGGTTGCACTGCATGATCAAACGCAAGAATGGAAAGGATTAGAACAAGTTCTAAATATCGAACCTCTAAAATTTCCTGAAAAAGGTATAGACCGTTATGAGACTGCTAAGTCGTTTCAACAATCACTTGAAAAGGATATTGGTCTTAAAGAAGAACGTTTAGCTCAACTTAAGCAAGAAGCTAAAAATATCTTTCCAGTAGAAACTAAAGATATTGATGCAATTAATTCCTTATATCAACAAGAAAATGAAATTAAACAAAAAGAATATGAGTTGCGTTCAGTTGAAAAAGATATCTCTGATAAACAAAGAGAACAAGAAAGTTTACAAAACACTATTGGGTGGAATGAACCACATCATGAAGTAGATAGTTCTGAAGCTATGAAAAGTCATGTAAGTGAGCAAATTCGTGGTAAGCAAGAACAAAATGCTTATATTTTACAACTAGAACGTGGTCTTGAAGATAATAAAATTGAACGTAATTCAAATAGTAATGAACTTGATCAACTAGAGAATGAATTAGTTCCTGAGGAAACTTTTGAAAAGAAAAAGGAATATTCACAGCAGGTATTAGAATTACACGAAAAAGAAAACTTATATGAAAAATTAAAAGAATCATTTGAAGAAGAACAAATTCGTAAAAATCAACGTCAAAAATTACTTAGACTTGCATTTATTGCTTTAGCTATCATAGGTGCGGCATTAACTGTATTTTCATTTGTAACGACTAACATGATTTTTGGTATTGTCTTTGCGATTCTAACCGTCATCTTTATTGTAGGTATCTTCTTAGCAAAAACTAAAGATGTTGATTATGGTGTAGCAATGAACCAAGAAATTAATGACTTGGAAAGTCAACTTGAACATTTAGAAAGCAACTACAATTTAGATTTTGATTTAGATCATCAACATCGCATTCGTGAGCAATGGCAAAATGCTATTAAAGCAAAAGAAATGTTAGATGAAAAGAATGCATATTTAAATAAATCAATGGATGAGGCGCAAAATCGTTTAGATTCATTATCAGATAATATTAACAACGTGAAGAAAGAATTATATTTATCTCCTAAGATATCTGATGAACTTATCGTTGAAAGTATTACCTCAATGAGTAATATTAAGTCTCATGATAATTACGTCAAAGAGTTGAATCACAAGCGTAGTCAACTTATGGATGAAATTAATCAATTTTATAAACACGCTAAAGACGTAACGAGTCCACATTTTAGTCATTTTAATACAATGTCGTTCTTCCACGATGTTAATCAATGGCTAAAAAATGCTAAAGACAACAACGATAATTGGCATAAGAATCAAGAAGAAACACAGTTATTAACAAATGAGCTCAAGCATCTTAAATCACGCTTAAGTGAAAATAAAAATATCATCAAAGAGCTATTTGATTTCGTCAATGTTGAAGATGAGGAAAGTTATTATTCACATCATCAAGATTACGAAACGTATCATAGTAACTTAAATAGATTTAATGATTTAACTCAATACTTAGAGAACCAAAATTACTCATATGAAATGAGTTCTAAATTAAGTGAAAAAACAACCGCTCAATTAGACGAAGAAGATGATACATTAGCGAGACAAGTAGATCAATATAACGATCAATATTTAAATATGCAAGCTGAAGTCAGTGATTTAACTGCTCAAATTAATCATATGGAAACAGATTCGACACTTGCACAATTAAGACATGAATATTACAGTTTAAAAAATAGACTAAATGATATCGCTAAAGATTGGACAAGCTTAAGTTATCTTCAAAATTTAGTAGAAGAACATATTAAGCAAATCAAAGATAAGCGTTTACCACAAGTTATCCAAGAAGCTGTATCTATATTCAAGTATCTTACAAATGGTGCATATACAATGATTAATTATACTGGAGATGATTCAATTCATGTCAAACATGATAATGGACAAGTTTTCGAACCTGTTGAACTAAGTCAATCTACAAAAGAATTATTGTATGTTGCTCTTAGAATTAGTTTAATTAAAGTATTAAAACCATACTATCCATTCCCAATTATTGTGGATGACGCATTTGTTCATTTTGACAAACATAGAAAAGAAAGAATGTTAAATTATTTAAGAGAATTATCTCAAAATTATCAAGTGCTTTACTTTACATGCACTAAAGATAATATTATCCCTTCAAAAGAAATGATTATTCTTAATAAACTAGAGGAAGGCGGGAAAAAATGAGAAATGTAGAAAATTTAAATCCCGGCGATTCAGTTGATCACTTTTTCTTAATTCATCGTGCGACTCAGGGTGTCACTGCTCAAGGTAAAGATTACATGACACTTTACCTCCAAGATAAAAGTGGTGATATAGAAGCGAAATTATGGACTGCAACGAAAGAGGATATGCAGAACCTTAAACCTGAAGAAATTGTTCATGTTAAAGGCGATGTGATTAATTATCGTGGTCGTAAACAGATGAAAGTAAATCAAGTGCGTTTAGCTAAACCTGAAGACAATTTATCAACTAAAGATTTTGTTGATGGAGCACCTATGACGCCTGATGAAATTAAAGAAGCGCTTTCGCATTTTATGTTAGATATTGAAAACGCAAATTTACAACGTATAACGCGTCATTTAATAAAGAAATATCAAGACCGTTTCTTTACGTATCCAGCAGCAAGTTCACATCATCATAATTTTGCAAGCGGTCTAAGCTATCACGTTTTAACTATGTTACGTATTGCTAAGTCAATCTGTGATATTTATCCGCTATTAAATAGAAGCTTATTATATAGTGCGATTATTTTACATGACTTAGGAAAGGTCAGAGAGTTAAGTGGACCAGTTGCAACGACTTATACTGTCGAAGGTAATTTGCTAGGCCATATTTCAATTGCTAGTGATGAAGTAGCTGAATCGGCTAAAGAATTAGGTATTGAAGGTGAAGAAGTGATGTTATTAAGACATATGATCTTAGCACACCACGGTAAAATGGAATTCGGGTCACCTAAACTACCTCATTTGAAAGAAGCTGAAATTTTATTCTTTATTGATAATATTGATGCAAAAATGAACATGTTTGAGAAAGCATTTAAGAAAACGGATAAAGGTCAATTTACTGAACGCATTTTTGGTTTAGAAAATCGCCAATTCTATAATCCTACAAGTTTAGATTAAATATTTTTAGTGCAAAGCTATCTTTGTAAAGTTGCTACAGAGTCGGGATTGATTCAAGTGGTATTATGATACAACGGGCTTTGCACTTTTTTATATTCAAATTTAATTAGCTAAAGTTCAGTGTTATAATAAATAGGTCGCCTATCTTCTCTTCTCAGGCGTCAATATGACAAGGGAAGGAGGTGCATATATGTTATTTGATATCTTTGTACACATCATGACCACGGCAACCAGTGGTTGTATCGTTGCTTTATTCGCGCATTGGCTACGCACTCGCAACGATAAACGTAAATAGGCGACAACTAAAATAAGCCACACCAAAAAA
Source organism: Staphylococcus capitis subsp. capitis (assembly GCF_040739495.1). NCBI lineage: Bacteria > Bacillati > Bacillota > Bacilli > Caryophanales > Staphylococcaceae > Staphylococcus > Staphylococcus capitis. The sequence goes on from NZ_CP145263.1 coordinate 977,415, forward strand.
TCCCCTCACTACTGCCATAGTGAGGGGATTTGGTGCATATATGCTTGATATCCTTGTTAATTGTATTATAACACTTTCTAGATAAAATGCAAAACTTATATCAATCACACCAATGAGTTATTGATTATGACCCACTACTTGTTAAACCTGCAGAGCCTGAACCAGAGGCACCACCTTGTGAAGATTGCTGTTGCTGCTGTTGTTGTTTAATTTTATCTGGATCTAAAATTGAATTTTCAACAGCTTTTTTAATATCTCTATCTTTGTAATCTACTTTATAATCATCTAATAAATCTTTATAAGCATCTGTTAACAATTTAGGTTTTTTCTGTACTTTTTGTTCAATAATTTTTTCTTTAAGGTTAGATTTTTCTTTATTAAAGTCATTTTCTTTATCAGCTTTAATGATATGATAACCATAATCAGTTTTAACTACTTTAGAAACTTGACCTTCTTTTAATTTAAATAGCGCTTTTTCGAAGCTATCTACCATTTGACCTTTAATTACATAACCTAATGAACCATCTTTCTTAGCTGAAGAACTATCCATAGATTCTTTTTTAGCGATTTCACCAAATTTACTAGGATTTTTTTCTACTTCTTTTTGGATTTTTTCAGCTTTTTCTTTTGCTTTTTTATCTGAAAGACCTTCTTTATCACTAGATTTAGATTTTACTTTTATTAAAATATGAGAAGCTTTTTTAGAATTATCTTTAATATTTTTATCAGAGACTTTCACTTTATCTAGTAATAGTTGTTTTTGATAAGCAGAAAGTTTTTTCTGTTCTTTATAATCATCTAATGACATACCTTGCTGTTTCAGTATGCTTTCAAATTGATCTTTACCGCCATATTGTTTTTCTTCTTTCTTAATATCTTCATCAACGTCTTTAGTATCGACTTTATCTTTGTATTTATCAGCTAAGATTTTATTTAAAACAATGTTAAATGAAGTATTAGCAATTTGTTCATTTCCGATTTTCTTCATCACGTCAGCGACTTTTACATCTCCTGCTTTAGAAGAAATCAATGTATTATCTTTAGATTCTGTTGCATTTGAGCCACAAGCACCAAGTAACAGCGCGCTAGCGGTCACGGGAACAATAATTTTATTCATCAATTTCATAAGTTGATAGCTCCTTTATGTATTAATCAACGTAAATATAACATATTATTTAGAGACTACCAATTAGAAACCCCCGTCCTAAGACTATAGTATGACTAGGATGGGGGGTGATTAAATATTATATATTTTAATTTTGCATATTTAATTAATATTTATGAAAATTAAATACAATTACGCAAAAGATGGTAATCCCCTTAACTAGAGCGAAGTTCTAGTTGATATAGGATTATTCACTTTGTTTAAAATATGTAGACCAGATTGATGTTCTTCTACATAATGACCATCATTTGAGAAAAGTAAGATTTTCAAATATAAAATATCCATCATAGAAAAGCCAATATTTAATGATAATAAAAACATAAAATAGTGACCATATTGAGGTAGATGAATACTTAACAGAACAAAAATGCCAGTTAATAATAATATAGGTAAAATTAAATTTATACAAAAATATACTTTATGGACAGGCGTATTAACATACGTATTAAAATATGGCAGCCATTTCTTTTTAACTAATTTATGGACTCTAAAAGATTTATAGAATGGCAAAAAGAAAACAAGATGCATGATTTTATGAATGGGATACATTAAAATTATAAAGATTAATAAAATGATAAAATGTCGATCTGATAAAGGAGTATCAGAGAAATAGTACATAATTTCATAGCTTACTAAAAAGGTAATAATAGTTGCTACTATACTCATGAAAGCAATTCTTTGAATTCCAAATCTTGCATGTATATCAATTTGTCGAGTGCATAAATACATAATGTAAGCCTCATCTCTGTGTTAATGTTCGATACGTATTATCTACGTGTTCACAGGAATAGTCAAGGGGCAGTTTAATTTACAAAAAAGAAGTTGATAAAGTCATTAATGAAGTTAGTGTTAAAATGTCTATATGAAATTATGATTAAGTAAAATAAAAAAGCTATGGCATCATGCCATAGCTAATGAAATTACTTATCTTTAGAGAAAGCGTTGCTTATATCTTCTCCACGGTTTTGTAAATTTTCAATATGAGTTTGGAGCTTTTCGATATTAGGGTTAATATCAGATTTAAAGTTACCAATTAACTCTTTAAACTCATCTCCAATTGAACTACCATATTCAACACTTTCATTCTTAATTTGAGAACCATAATTAAGAATATCATTAAATGTTTGTTTCATAGTTTCAATTTCTCGTTCAAGTTCAGATTGTGCTCCTGTAGGTTGGCTCGCATCAATTGTATTATGTTTGACACTATGGTCGTCACGATTTCTTAATGCTACTGCAAATCCTGCTGCAGCACCTACACCTAAGCCAAATAATATTCTTGTGACTTTCATTTTTTATTCTCCTCACTTTATATGTCGGATATTTGTATTATTTTTATCATACCCAGTATAACAAGGAATATGCACGATTAATCAAATTGTGCTTGAATTTGTTCAGCAATTTCTTTTTTAGCGTCGTCATTAATTGTATCTTCATGCGTTTCCCACTTATATCCAAAGCCATCGATATCATTTTCATATCTTGGGATAAGATGGAAGTGAAGATGAAATACAGACTGATCTGCAAACTCTCCATTATTTTGAATGATATTTAATCCATCTGGGTTAAAAGCGGCTTTAATAGCATTGGCTACCTTAGGTAAAGCCACTCCAATATGTTTCATTGTTTCTTCATCAGTCTCAAAAATATTAGCCGAAACTTTTTTAGGAACTAATAATGTGTGACCTTTCGTCACTTGTGAAATATCTAGAAAGGCATAAACGTAGTCATTTTCATAAATTTTAAAGCTTGGAATTTCTCCAGAAATAATTTTACTGAAAATAGTTTCTGACATAACAATGACACTCCTCTTTATCATTTGTTAGTCATTATTATAGCATTACTCAATTTAAAACAACATGATAGCAATGATTATTTTAGGTTAAAACATTATTTTTTGGTACAATAGTTTGCATGGAGGTGCCTTATGACAGTAAAAGTTGAACATCTTACAGGCGGATATGGAAAACGTCCTGTAATCAAAGATATAAATTTTGAGTTAAAAAAAGGCGAAATTGTTGGTTTAATTGGTCTTAACGGTGCAGGAAAAAGTACAACAATTAAACATATGTTAGGACTTCTTAATCCAATGGAAGGTTCATTATCCATTTCTGATACAAATATTAATGATGACATTGAAGTATATAGAAGAAAATTATCATATATTCCAGAAGCACCAGTGATTTATGAAGAACTTACATTAGAAGAGCATATAGAGATGACTGCTATGGCCTACCAACTAAGTAGGGAAGAGGCAATGCGTCGTGCTGAGCCTCTTTTAAAAGTATTTCGTTTAGAAAATGAATTAAAAGTCTTTCCAAGTCATTTCTCAAAAGGAATGAAACAAAAGGTCATGATCATTTGTGCTTTCATCGTTGATCCAGAATTGTATATCATCGATGAGCCATTCTTAGGTCTCGATCCTTTGGGAATACAATCAATGCTTGATTTAATGGTTGAAAAGAAAAACGAAAATCGAACTGTCTTAATGAGTACACATATACTTGCTACAGCGGAACGTTACTGTGATAGATTTATTATTTTAGATCAAGGGAAAGTTGTTGCGTTTGGTAACTTAGATGAACTACGTGAACAAACAGGTCTGTATGATAGAACCTTAGATGATATTTATATACATGTTACACAAGGTGGCAATGCCAATGAATAATCAATCATTATCTCTGTTTAATCGGAGATATAAAGCGATTCGTAAAGAAAAAAGTTACTATAACAAATTCATTTTTAATGGTCATTTCACGGTGTTTTTACTTATATTGTTAGGTGCATTTATTTTTGGATATGGTGAATGGCTACAACATATACCACAACATATTGATTATGCACTATTTGCAAGTATTGCTGTAGCATTAGTTTCATTATTTCCAATTCGAACACTTTTAAAAGATGCAGATAAAATTTTTCTATTACCATTTGAGAAACATATGAAAGATTATATGCAAGTAAGTTTAATATATAGTTATAGTTCAAGAATTTTTTTACAAGTCATACTTCTTATTATACTATTTCCTTTATTTTATAAATTAAATGATAACCATTTTGCATTTTATATTGTATTTGCTATAAGTGCTATCATTTTTCCTTATTTAGGATTACTTGTTAAATGGCAGTGGTTAAAGCTAAATCTTTCAAGTTGGACAATTAATTTATTATTATTTGTACTATTTGGTATAACATTTTATTTAATTTTAAGATTTCATAATTACTTTGCTATTATATTTATTTTCATCGTAGGGGTATTGTTATTAATTTTAAAATTGAATAGCAAAAAGCAATTATTTCCTTGGGAGAGAATGATAGCGATTGAGCAACAAAAACATACGAATTATTATAAATTTGTAAATATGTTTACTGATGTGAAACATTTAAGAGAGTCAGCAGTACGTAGAAGTTATTTAGATTTCATATTACCCACTCCAAAAGGTAACAAGTTTAATGAAAATCGTATGTACTTATTCTTATTTGTAAGAAGCTTTGTAAGAGGACGAGACGCGTTTAGTATCATTTTTCGATTAGTGATTATAGCACTCGTTTTAATGTTATGGTTATCAAATCCAATCGTATCTCTGATTATAGGAAGCTTATTTATGTATATTACATTATTACAAATGGCTCAGTTCTATACTCAACAAGCATATGGTTTATGGCCACAAGTATGGCCAGTCCCTGATACGAAAGTTATCAAAGGATATGAACAATTTTTATACCGATTAATGATCGGTGTAGGTATTATCTTTACAATAGTATTTGTTATAAAACATCCTACATTGTTCTTCTTTGCTTTACTTTTCTTTATTGTAGGGTGGTTAACAATAAGAAGTACCATTAAAAAGTTAAAATATCAGGAAACTTTATTAAGAGACTAAAAAAAGTTCTTAGCGTTCAATACAATACGCTAAGAACTTTTTATATTGATATTAGTTTTCATCAATTGGATACAAGTATCTTTCAAAATAACTTGAATGTTGACCACTTGCTCCAAAGAATTGACTTAAAGCTACTTTAGAAAAATTATCATTAAATAATTCTGAAGCCTTGAAGTCTTCATAGGCAGTGCGATTTGCGAAGCCAAAGTATATTTTATAAGTATTACCTTCTAAAGGTTTTAATAATCGATAACTTTTGAATCCAGCGAATGAATCAAAAGGTGCGCCTAAGTGCAATAATTTTTTCTCTAGTTGATTACTATGATCCTCTGAAGAGGGAATGAACAAAGCACAGTAGAAATGATTTTCGTTAAATTCTCCAACTTGGTAGAGTACATTGTAAGAACTAGGATGTTTTAAAACTGACTTATCTTCAGTTTCTTCTAAAATGACTGATGTATCGGAAGCAGAAAACTGAAATAGGTCATGATCTGGATTATTCAATTTAATTTGATTTAAGAATCCATATGTCCCATAAGATGTATATAAATTCATGATACAAACCTCCCTTGTTTTGTCTTATTATACGATTATAAAATTCCTTTTGCTACTGCAAAAGTTCAGATTTTCTAATTAAAAGTAATAGAATTCATCCTAAATTTACAAATTTAACTAAAAATAAAATTAAATATATAATTTAACGTTATTAGAATATCTAGGATTACTTACCCGTTTTTTAATAAAAATAAAGTATATTTTTAAAGTTTATAAAGCTAGGTTTTATAAATAAAAGTACTATGTCTTTTTTATGACATTTAAGCATAATAAAATACGAAATTGTATACAATATGCTATTATAGATAAGAATGATTTTAATGTAGGAGGACGCTAGGGTGCATAGTAATAACGATACGATATTAAAGACAATAAAAGGTGAATCAACGTCACACACTCCAGTTTGGTTTATGAGACAAGCAGGACGTTCTCAACCTGAGTATCGCAAACTTAAAGAAAAATATTCACTTTTTGAAATTACGCATCAACCAGAATTATGTGCGTATGTTACGCATTTACCAGTAGATAATTACAATACTGATGCGGCTGTTCTTTATAAGGATATTATGACACCTTTAAAACCCATAGGTGTAGATGTAGAAATTAAATCTGGTATTGGACCAGTGATTTCAAACCCTATTAAGTCAGTACAAGATGTTGAAAAATTATCTCAGATAGATCCTAAAAGAGATGTACCTTATGTTTTAGAAACAATCAAATTGCTTACAGAGGAAAAATTAAATGTACCGTTGATTGGTTTTACAGGTGCGCCGTTCACATTAGCATCTTATATGATTGAAGGAGGTCCTTCTAAAAATTATAATTTTACTAAAGCCATGATGTATGGAGACGAACCTACATGGTTTGCACTAATGGATCATCTTGTAGATGTGTCAATCAAATATGTAGTCGCTCAAATTGAGGCTGGTGCTGAATTAATACAAATCTTTGATTCTTGGGTAGGAGCACTAAACGTCCAAGACTATAATTATTATATCAAGCCAGCTATGAAGAAATTAGTGAGTGGTATCAAAGCTCATTATGATGTACCTGTGATACTTTTCGGGGTAGGCGCAAGTCATTTAATTAATGAATGGAATGATTTACCTATTGATGTTTTAGGTCTAGATTGGAGAACATCTATTAATCAGGCTGATCAAATGGGAGTAAACAAGACACTACAAGGTAATCTCGACCCTTCATTATTATTAGCACCATGGGATGTTATCGAATCACGACTAAAAGATATACTTGATCAAGGAATGGCGCGTGGCAAGCATATATTTAACTTAGGTCACGGTGTATTTCCAGAAGTTCAACCTGAGACATTAAGAAAAGTGAGTAAATTCGTTCATAACTATACTCAAAAATAGTTCTTTCGAAGATTTGGTGTCGCTCCAAACCTTATTAAAGTAACGATAACTATCAATTAAAGGAAGGTTTTATCAATGAGTAAAACAATTGGATTATTAGTGATGGCGTACGGTACACCATACAAAGAGAGTGATATCGAGCCTTATTATACTGATATTAGACACGGTAAAAGACCAACTGAAGAAGAACTACAAGATTTAAAACAACGCTATGAATTTATCGGAGGGCTATCACCTTTAGCAGGAACAACAGATCGACAAGCTGAGGCATTAATTAAAACTTTAAATGAAACGTATGACAATGTTGAATTTAAATTATATTTAGGATTAAAACATATCTCTCCTTATATTGAAGAAGCCGTAGAAAAAATGCATAAAGATGGCATTGATGAAGCTGTAACAGTTGTGCTCGCGCCACATTATTCAAGTTTTTCAGTAGGTTCTTATGATAATCGCGCACAAGAAGAAGCAGATAAATATGGCATTAAATTGACTCATATTAAACATTATTATCACCAACCAAAATTTATTAAATATTGGACAGATAAAATTAATGAAACATTAAATCAAATTCCTGAAGAAGAGCACGATGAAACAGTTTTAATCGTTTCAGCACATAGTTTACCTAAAGGTCTGATTGAACGTAATAATGATCCATATCCTAAAGAATTGCATGAAACAGCTCAAATTCTTAAACAAGACTCCAATATTGTTCATGTAGCAGAAGGTTGGCAATCTGAAGGAAATACTGGTACACCTTGGTTAGGACCCGATGTTCAAGATCTTACGCGTGAATTATATCAAGAACATCATTTCAAAAACTTTATTTATACACCAGTAGGATTTGTTTGTGAGCATTTAGAAGTGCTCTATGACAATGACTACGAATGTAAAGTAGTATGTGATGAAATTGGCGCTAAATACTATCGTCCTGAAATGCCTAATACAAACCCGCTATTTATAGGAGCAATTGTTGACGAAATTAAAGCTCATTTTTAAAATTAAGTTAAAGCATTAATAAAGTGATGACAGAATTCCTCCAGTATAACGGGGGAATTCATTTTTTGAGAGAGATAAATTAAAAAATTTGATACATTTTCATGATAGATTCAGGTGGATTTGAAAGGAAGCGTGAAAAAGTTGAGTAAAAAAATTGCGATTATCGGCGCAGGTATTACTGGTTTATCGAGTGCGTATTTTATAAAAAAACAAGATCCAACTATAGAAGTAACGATATTTGAAGCCTCTAATCGTCCTGGAGGTAAAATTCAAACATATCGACATGAAGGGTATACTATTGAGTTAGGTCCAGAATCCTATCTAGGACGTAAAACTATCATGACAGATATGGCTAAAGATATTGGTCTAGAAAATGATTTAATTACTAATACTACGGGTCAATCGTATATATACGCTAAAAATAAATTATTTCCTATACCAGGTGGCTCTATTATGGGCATTCCAACAGATATAAAGCCATTTATTAAAACGAAGCTTATTTCTCCAATTGGTAAATTAAGAGCTGGAATGGACTTGTTTAAGAAACCGATTCAAATCGAGGATGATATTTCTGTCGGCGACTTTTTCAGAAAAAGACTAGGTGATGAAGTATTAGAAAATCTCATTGAACCTTTAATGGGTGGCATATATGGTACTAATATTGATGAATTAAGTTTAATGAGTACATTTCCAAACTTTAAAGAAAAAGAAGAACAATTTGGCAGTTTGATTAAAGGAATGAAAGATGAGAAAGAACAACGTATTAAACATCGTCAACTATACCCAGGGGCACCTAAAGGACAATTTAAACAGTTTAGACATGGTTTAAGTTCATTTATTGAAGCATTGGCAGAAAATGTTCAGAATAAGGGAGTAAATATTCGTTACAATACTCAAGTACGTGACATTAAAGTTTCTCAGAAAGATTATGAAATTTTACTCAAAGATAGTAGTGAAACATTTGATGGGGTACTTGTTACTACACCACAACAAGTATTTATGAAATGGTTTAGCCATGATCCTGCCTTTGATTACTTTAATAAGATGGACTCGACTACTGTTGCAACAGTGGTTATGGCTTTTGATGAAAAGAATATAGAGAATACGTATGATGGTACTGGATTCGTTATAGCTAGAACGAGTCAAACAGATATTACAGCTTGTACTTGGACTTCGAAAAAATGGCCGTTTACTACACCTGAAGGTAAAGTATTAATTAGAGCTTATGTAGGTAAACCAGGCGACACTGTAGTAGATGACCATACTGATGATGAAATTGTATCAATTGTTCGTAAAGATTTAAGGAAAATGATGACATTCAAGGGTAATCCTGACTTTACGATAGTGAATCGTTTGCCTAAAAGTATGCCTCAATATCACGTAGGGCATATAAAAAATATCAAGATAATTCAACAACATATAAAGAATACTTATCCTAGATTAAGAATTACTGGAGCGCCTTTTGAAGCGGTAGGTTTACCTGATTGTATTCAACAAGGAAAAAATGCTGTTGAAGAAATTTTAGAAGAAATTTAGATGTTGTAAAACACTTTAATGAGAATGGGATGATTTATATCTAAGAAGCGGTGAGATAGATAAATCATTTGAATATCATTTCTTTTTAAAGTGTTTTTATTTTAAAATAAGAATTAAATGAATCTATTGTTGAAAGAGGTGTTGAAAAATGACTGACGTGATTATAATCCATTCAAAATATGGGAATGCCACAAATCATTGGTATGAGTGGTTAAAGCATAATTTAACTTTAGAAGGTTATCATGTGACGTTGTTTAATTTAGAGGCAGATGATCATGCAAAAATTGATGAATGGGTAAGACAAATGAAAGAACAAATTGAAATTCGTAAATATGATACTTATTTTGTAACCCATGGTTTTGGTACGATAGCTGCACTAAAATATATTGAGGGGACTCATCATCATATTGAAGGATTGTTTAGTATTGCAGGTTTCAAAGAAGATGCCCATGATATTGATGAGAATGTCAACTTAGAGGGCATATCAATAGATTATGAAAAAGTTAAATCTCAAGTCGATCATTTTTACGGACTTACATCTAAAGATGATAAATATGTTTCTTATAAAGAGACTAAAAGGTTAATGGATACGTTGGAAGGTAAGATTCGAATAGTCGATGAAGGTGGACACTTTTTAGAGGATGAAGGTTTTAAAACATTTACTTCTTTACAATCTAGAATGCAAGGTTACATGACTAAGTAAGTTTACATACTAAAGGTAGAGCACAAGTTGTCTAATAGGTGATTATCAAGGTATCTCATATATCTTTTAGTAAAGAATAATATAAAAAGATATATGAGGTTAATTTTTACACAATTTAATTCCGAAACAATATTGACGAAATGTGTTGGAGTTTATATACTAATAAAGTACTTAATTAAAGCGTCATTCATTTCAATTATTGCAAATAGGTTTGAAGTTGAAATGAACAAAATGTTAATTTTCTTTAAAAAGTATTGACATTGTAAAGAAGAAAATGGTAAGATAATAAGGTAGTCAAAAATAATATTAGCGCGGGATGGAGCAGTTCGGTAGCTCGTCGGGCTCATAACCCGAAGGTCGGTGGTTCAAATCCGCCTCCCGCAATACATAATTTTAATAGGTCTCGTAGTGTAGCGGTTAACACGCCTGCCTGTCACGCAGGAGATCGCGGGTTCGATTCCCGTCGAGACCGCCATTACGATATATTTATTATGGTTCAGTAGCTCAGTTGGTAGAGCAATGGATTGAAGCTCCATGTGTCGGCAGTTCGACTCTGTCCTGAACCATTCGCTATTTTTGGCGGTTGTGGCGAAGTGGTTAACGCATCGGATTGTGGTTCCGACATTCGAGGGTTCGATTCCCTTCAACCGCCCCATAATCGTATTATACTACGCGGGTGTAGTTTAATGGCAAAACCTCAGCCTTCCAAGCTGATGTTGTGGGTTCGATTCCCATCACCCGCTCCATTTTATTAATCCACAGTAGCTCAGTGGTAGAGCTATCGGCTGTTAACCGATCGGTCGTAGGTTCGAATCCTACCTGTGGAGCCATGGCTCCTTGGTCAAGCGGTTAAGACACCGCCCTTTCACGGCGGTAACACGGGTTCGAGTCCCGTAGGAGTCATACAAACAGAAGTGAAATATCGCTTCTGTTTTTTTATATCTTAAATAAAATTCAATAGTGGAGAGTTGTCCGAGTTGGCCGAAGGAGCACGCCTGGAAAGTGTGTAGGCGTCACAAGCGTCTCGAGGGTTCGAATCCCTCACTCTCCGTACAAACGCTTATAATGGTTTAAATCCATTATAAGCGTTAATTTTTTGCATTCTTTTAAATCCTTTTGTATCAACACTTTGGATGTGTTTTGTAAAATTCTACTTCTGAATAGTTTTTATTCGTTTTAAATTTTTAGTCAAATTGTGACTATGAGTAGCCTAATTAAGCTTTATTATAGTCACAACATTTTCTAATTTAGTCACAAGAAAATCTCATTTAAATATTTAACTACTTCTTAATCTTCTTTGTTCTCAAATTCTTTTATTAAGAATCACTTTCTGTGGCGACAGGGAACATCATTTCTTATCTTTATTAAAATACATCATTGTTATAACAAGCGAGTAAACAAAAAGAAAAATCATTACAAACGTTACCATATATGAGTTCCTCCTTTTATCTGTATGAATTTATTTTAAATATATATTTATATATTAATTCAACATAGTAAATCTTATTTAATATTATAACATTTATAAAGGTATAATTAATATATGTTTATCTAAAATAACGTGCTAACCCCTATATATTTTCAAGCTAAAGTACTGATAATTATGAAGTGAATCGTTATAATGAGTATTGTATTTAATTATGGAGGAATGCGTTGTGGGTTATTGGTTAAAAGAACAATCACAATTAAATAAAGATAAAATTGCAGTGGCCACTGATGAACAATCATTAACGTTTAGTGAGCTATATGAGAATGCTTATGATTTGGCACGCTACATTCAGTCACTTCATAAGAAAAGAGTAGGTTTATTTATTAAAAATGATTTAGATTCGGTCATTCTTATACATGCTTGTTGGATTGCTCAAATCGAAATAGCGATGCTCAACACGCGTTTAACTGAGCAAGAAATGAGAAATCAGATGAAATCAGTTCGTGTTGATACCATATTACATACGATGCCTCTAACAATGGAGGATTTTAAATTATACAACATTGAAGGTCTTAGAAATTTAGCACCTCAACAACTCCAATCTAAACAATTTAATCTTGAAGATATCGCATCTATTATGTTCACTTCTGGAACGACAGGCCCACAGAAAGCTGTGCCACAAACGTTCCATAATCATTTAGCAAGTGCCACAGGTTGTAAACAAAGTTTAGGATTTGATCAACATACAAAGTGGCTATCAGTTTTACCTATTTATCATATTTCTGGTCTGAGCGTTATTTTAAGATCAGTCATTGAGGGATTCACAGTTCGCTTAGTTGGTAAATTTAATACCAATAAGATGCTTCATATTATTAAAGATGAAAACATGACGCATGTCTCACTTGTTCCTCAAACATTAAAATGGTTGATGGATGGTGGTCTTACACAACCATTCTCAATAGAAAAAATTTTACTTGGAGGAGCAAAACTCTCTTCTAATCTGATAGAGCAAGCACTTGCCAATCAGTTACCAATTTATAACTCTTTCGGTATGACAGAAACATGTTCTCAATTTCTAACAGCTTCACCTGAAATGTTAGCTCAAAAACATGATACAGTTGGTAAACCGAGTGATAATGTAAAAGTAAAAATTAAGAATCTTAATCAAGATGGTCATGGTGAACTTCTTATCAAAGGTGAAAATGTGATGAATGGTTACTTGTATCCTGAGAATTTGACTAATACATTTGAAGATGGCTTTTTCAAAACTGGAGATATTGCTGAGATAGATGAAGAAGGTTTCGTAATGGTTTATGATCGTCGTAAAGATTTAATTATAAGTGGGGGAGAGAACATTTATCCATACCAAATAGAAACAGTTGCAAAACAATTTAATGAAATTTCTGATGCAGTATGTGTAGGTGTTGCTGATGATACTTGGGGACAAATTCCTGTGCTTTATTTTGTTTCTGAAAATGAAGTCAATAGAGAAGAATTGTTAAACCATTTTCAACAGAATTTAGCAAAATATAAAGTGCCTAAAGCCTTCTATCAAGTAGAGAATTTACCGTATACCTCTACAGGAAAACTGCAACGTAGCAAAGTATCATATGAAGGAAATCAATTATGATTATTAAAGCTATTCATTTATACACGTATAAACAACCTTTCAAATCTCCCATTATTACACCTAAAGTTAAACTTTATGAACGTGAAAGTTTAATTGTTGAAATTTTAACCCGAGATAATCAATCTTTTTATGGTGAGTGTAATGCGTTTACTACGAATTGGTATGATGATGAAACGATAGATATAGCAGTCCATACGCTCAATGAGTGGATACCTCAGCTTATTGACAAAGAATTTAATTCATTTAGTGAATGGTCTGTTTATTTAGAGCAACTTGAGGAGACCCCAGCGACTCGTTCAGCTATCGTTATGGCAGTTTATCAAATGTATCATGAGTTATCATCTTTCTCAGTAACCTATGGTGCGACAATAAGTGGTTTAACAAATGAACAGTTACATAAGCTTTATGAAACACAGCCACGTCGTGTTAAACTTAAGTGGTCTTCACAACTTGTTGAAGATATCAATGCTATACATCAAAATGATATTCATTGTGATTTAGCACTTGATGCGAATGAATCGCTGAATGTTGAATCATTTTCAAAGATTAGTGAGGTTAATCAAGCGAATATCATATATATTGAAGAACCGTTTAAATCATTAGAGAATTTAAATGCAATGAATGTGAGCGAATATCCACCTATAGCTATCGATGAGAAGGCGACTTCTATCAAAGATATTGTTTCAATTATTGAAAAATTTCCTATTCAATTAGTTGTTTTAAAGCCGTATAGATTAGGTGGTATTGATAAAGTTTTAGAGGCAATAGATATTTTAAAAGAAAAAAATATTAAATTTGTAGTCGGTGGCATGTATGAATTTGGATTAAGTAGATATTTTACAGCAATGTTAGCTAAAGAGGGAGATTATCCAGGTGATGTTACACCTTCCGGATATTACTTTGAAGAAGATTTAGTGAGAGATTCAGGCATTTTAAAAGAGGGAATGATTCATTTTATTCCCCCTAAAGTACAAAAAACTAAATTAACAAAACTTTAATGTTTATGTTCTGATGTCGATTGTTTATCTTTTTTTAATGGTACTGGATCGAAGCCACCTTTATGAAATGGATGACATTTCAAAATGCGGCGTATACCTAAATAAAGCCCTTTAAATGCACCATGATATTGGATTGCTTCTCTCGTATATTCCGAACATGTTGGATAAAATCGACAAGTAGGTGGTGTCAACGGTGATATAAATCGTTGATAAAATACAACTAGCGCTAGAAAAATCTTTTTTATCATGGTATTGCGCCTCCAACAAATTATTTAATAGATTTATTTTAACATAGTAAGAGGGGATGTGTGGATTGTGGAGTTTCGTGATAAAGACAATCGAACGGTCACTTTAAAATTTAAAACGAATAAGGATACGCCTAATGGTAATCACGTACTCACGATTCCAATATATAATCATCAACTCTTATTTACTCGACACAAAGTTCGTGGAATTGAATTCCCTGGGGGTAAAGTTGAGTCCGGTGAAACACCATTAGATGCGGTTTTAAGGGAATTATATGAAGAGACAGGCGCAATTGCCGAGAAATGTATTTATTTTGCACAATATAGAGTTAACACAAATGATCATAGTACTTTTCTTAAAGATGTATTTTTCATTGAAGCGAGTCATTTCATTGAAACTTCAACTTATTATGAGACAAATGGTCCATGTCTATTTGAAAATGTTTCCAACATACCTAAGGATAAGCAAAGTTTTCTAATACAAGATGCGACGATATTGAAATGTTTAGAAAGGGTGAGAGCGCTTGGATTTTACAAAAATTAAGAAAATGCCAATAGACGCTCATACGCATCATTTTGATGAAGTAACCTATAAAGTAGATGGATTAAATGTCAAAGCTTTAATGATGACACCAGTAGACCAAAATGTAATTCAACGTATAGTTATATATCTTCGCGGTGGAAAAGGGCAAGTAGGTCGTGTAAGAGCTGCAAGATTAATGCAGTTTGCAAATGAACACACGCTAGTTATAGGGCCATACTATAGAGGTAATAACGGTAGTGAAGGTAAAGATGAATTTTATCGAGGAGATTTGAATGATGTAACACAATTAATTCGACTTTTACATGATAAATATCCCTCAGCATATATTCATATGATAGGATTCTCACGTGGCGGACTACAAGGTTTATTAACCTTTCAAGACTTACCTGTAAATAGCTTCATCATATGGGGAGGCGTCTCAGATATTCATTTAATGTATGAGGAACGTGTTGATTTAAGAGGGATGCTAAGACGAATGGTGGGCCATCCTAAAAAAGATAAAGACGCTTATGAACAAAGAAACGCGATGAAAACCATTGATTCTACCAGCCCTCCTATATTAATTGTACATGGAGGTAAAGATAAGCAAGTTGGCATTCACCAAGCTTATGATTTAGAAGAAAAGTTGAGAGCTAAGAGGGTGTACTACGAAACGTTTTATCAACTAGATGAAGGTCATGTGCCACGGCCTCCAGCAATGAAAGAAACATTATCTAAAATTCAACAATGGATGACCAATATTGAAGAAACTAAAGGTAATTTGTGATATCAAATTTTAAATCAAGATAGAGATATATTAAAAAGGGTGAGACAAACGTCTCACCCTTTAATAATTGGAAATATTTATTTATTGAATGCACCTTTTTCAGCAATACGTTCTACTTCTGAACCAAACTTTTTAAAGTTTTCCTCAAATTGATTAATTAAGTCTTGAGCTTGTTCATGATATTTATTTGCATCACTCCAAGCGTTCACTGGGTCTAAGATAGTCTTTGGCACATCTTTAATTTCAACTGGGACATTTAAACCAAATGTTTCATCTTTTTTATATTCAGCATCTTTTAACTTTCCTGAAATAGCTTGGTTTACCATCTGACGCGTATAGTGTAAGCTGATTCGGCGTCCTACACCATATTTTCCACCAGTCCATCCTGTATTAACTAAATAAACGTCAACATCATGTTTATCGATTAATTCACCTAATAAATCAGCGTAAACAGTTGGATTTAATGGTAAGAATGGTGCTCCAAAACATGTTGAGAACGATGGTTCAGGCTCAGTTACTCCACGTTCTGTACCGGCTAACTTAGAAGTGAATCCACTTAAGAAATGATACATTGCTTGATCTTTGGTTAGTTTGGAAATAGGAGGGATCACACCAAAGGCATCAGCAGTTAAGAAAATGATTGTATTAGGATGAGCTGCTTTTGAAGGCAACACGATATTATCAATATGTTCGATAGGGTAAGCAGCACGAGTATTTTCAGTAAACTTATTGTCATCGAAGTCTACTGTACCATCCTCTTTTACGACTGTGTTCTCTAGTATAGTGCCGTATTTAATTGCATCATAAATTTGAGGTTCTTTTTCTTTAGAGAGGTTGATTGCTTTGGCATAACATCCACCTTCGATGTTAAATACACCATTTTTGTTCCAGCCATGTTCGTCATCCCCAATAAGTTTTCGTTCTGGATCAGCTGAAAGGGTTGTTTTACCAGTGCCTGATAGTCCAAAGAATAAAGCGACATCACCTTTTTCACCTACATTAGCTGAACAATGCATGCTCATGATATCTTGCATTGGTAAAAGGTAATTCATTACTGAGAAAATACCTTTTTTCATTTCTCCGGCATATTCAGTACCACCAATTAAAATGACTTTGTGCTTGAAAGAAATGATGACAAATGTTTCTGATTTAGTGCCATCTACTTCTGGATCAGCTTTAAAGTGAGGTGCTGATACAATTGTGAAATTAGGTTTGATATTTTTAGCTTCATCTTTAGATTCTGGACGAATAAACATATTATGCGCGAATAAATTATGCCAAGCCAATTCATTAATCACAGTTAACTTTAAACGTGAATCTTTGTCGCTTCCTGCATAACCATTAAATACGTATAATTCATCTTTTTTACCTAAATAATCTAGAACTTTATTATAAAGTTTTAAAAAAGTTTCCTCATCAATAGGTTGGTTAATGTCTCCCCAATCGACATTATCTCTATAAGAAGGTTCAGTTACGATAAATTTATCTTTAGGTGAGCGCCCCGTATATTTCCCAGTACTTGCATTCACTGCACCTAATTCAGTTAATTTCCCTTCGTTATTATCTAAAATTTTATTGTATAGCTGAGTTGTTGAGAGTTGAAACTGTGTTGATGGTTTCTCTAGTAAATTTTTTATTTTTATTGTTTCTGTGTATGTGTCTACTGACATACTCAATCCCTCCAAAGCAATAGTATTTATGTAAGCCTTTACATTTAAATAGTATAACACATTAATTTTATTAATCCACCGTTAACATAAGCATTTAACGAAAATCATAAATTGACATTGAACCTTGAATTCGGTACTATTATTCTTAACGGATTCTCTTATCCTGAGTGGTGGAGGGACATGGACCCAATGAAACCCAGCAACCTCTTTTATGATAAAGAAAGGTGCCAAACCGTTTGCAGACATATATCGTCTGAACGATAAGAGCGAATGGACGTTTAAGGGCCTTCTCTCTATCTTGATAGTGATGAAGGCTCTTTTATTTAGCTCTCAAATAAAAGAGAATTTTCGTAATTTATATTAAAGGAGCAAAACATGACTTATAATAAACGATTATTTACTTCAGAATCAGTAACTGAAGGTCATCCCGATAAAATTGCAGATCAGGTATCTGATGCAATTCTAGACGAAATTTTAAAAGACGACCCAAATGCGCGTGTCGCTTGTGAGACAACAGTAACGACTGGTATGGCGCTTATTTCTGGTGAAATTTCAACATCAACATATGTTGATATACCTAAAGTAGTGCGTGAAACAATTAAAAATATTGGTTATACAAGAGCTAAATATGGTTATGATTTCCAAACTATGGCAGTTTTAACCGCTATTGATGAACAATCTCCAGACATCGCACAAGGTGTTGATAAAGCGCTAGAATACCGTAATGAAATTTCAGAAGAAGAAATAGAAGCGACTGGTGCAGGAGATCAAGGGTTAATGTTTGGGTATGCCACTAATGAAACAGATACGTATATGCCATTACCAATTTTCTTATCACATCAATTTGCTAAACGTTTATCTGATGTGCGTAAAGATGAAATTTTAGATTATTTACGTCCTGATGGAAAAGTACAAGTAACAGTTGAATATGATGAGAACGATCAACCTAAACGTATAGATACAATTGTTGTATCTACTCAACATGCTGAAGATGTTGAATTGGAACAAATTGAAGCAGATATTAAAAAACATGTCATTTACCCTACAGTGTCTGATGATTTATTAGATGCTGATACTAAATTCTTTATTAACCCTACAGGTCGTTTTGTTATCGGAGGACCACAAGGGGATGCAGGATTAACTGGACGTAAAATCATTGTTGATACTTACGGCGGTTATGCACGTCATGGTGGCGGTTGCTTCAGTGGTAAAGACCCAACTAAAGTTGACCGCTCAGCTGCTTATGCTGCACGTTATGTTGCTAAAAATATAGTAGCCGCGGAGTTAGCTGATCAATGTGAAGTGCAATTAGCCTATGCCATTGGTGTGGCTGAGCCAGTATCTATTTCAATTGATACTTTTGGTACTGGTAACGTTTCAGAAGCTAAACTAGTTGAAGCGGTTAGAAATAATTTTGACTTAAGACCAGCTGGAATCATTAAAATGTTAGATTTAAAACATCCTATTTACAAACAAACTGCTGCATACGGTCATTTTGGCCGTACTGATGTTTTACTTCCTTGGGAAAAATTAGACAAAGTTAATTTACTTAAAGATGCGGTCGAATGATAACCATAGCTTTCAAAATTAAGGGAAATAAATATTAATTAAATGTCGAAAAATTGATTTTTTTCTATTATAATGAGAGTTATTGAAATGGTTAAAGGAGCGTTGTTGTGATGAGTTTATCTTCACCGATAGTTATAGGCTTAATCGTTGCAATTATTGTGGCAATTCTTTTCTTTATTCTCTTTTTAGTAGCGAATCACAGTAAAAAGAAAATTAAAAACCAAACAGAAGCCCAATATAAAGAAAAAGAGCAACATATGAAAGAATCTCATGAAGAAGCCTTAGAAAAAGAAAGAGTTGAAAATAAAAAGGCTGTCACAAAACAAAAAGAAGATTTTGATGCGACAGTAAGCAGTAAAGATAGAGAAATTGATGCATTAAAACTATTTTCTAAAAATCATAGTGAATATGTAACAGATATGAGATTGATTGGTATTCGTGAACGTCTTGTTAATGAGAAGAGAATTCGTCCTGAAGATATGCACATTATGGCAAATATCTTCCTACCAAGTAATGAATTTAATAATATCGAACGCATCAGTCATCTTGTTTTAACTAGAACTGGTTTATATATCATTGATTCTCAACTTTTAAAAGGTCATGTGTATAATGGTATTAGTGGTGCTCAGTTCAAAGAGTTACCAACAATGTCTCAAGTATTCCAAACACTTGATTTAGATGAATCTACACCTCAAACATTAGTATTAGATCAAAATGAAGATCAACAATCTTTATCATTTGTTAATTATTCTGAGAAGATTAAACATATTCAAAATCTTGCAGGTGATTTACAAAGTGAATTAAACACTAAATATACACCAACTTCAATTTTGTATTTTAATCCTAAAAATGATGGAGATGTTACAATTTCTAATTATAATCGGGCTTCTAATGTTAAGGTTCTAGTTGGGCCTGAACAACTCGATGAATTCTTTAATAAATTTGTATTCCATGGACGTATTCAATATAACGTGGACGAGTTACAAACTATTATGGATAAAATAGAGTCTTTTAATTAATCAATACAAACGTAAGGAAATGATTTTCTTACGTTTGTATTTTTTTATTTGAACAGGGTATAGAAATCTGAAGAGAGAAAATCATATTAATATTTTTACAGTTAAATTGAATCGTAATATGATAGACACCAAAGCATAGATGAGGAGTGAATATGATGGAAACAGTTCAATTTTATAATGGTAGAGAGATGCCTAAAGTAGGTTTGGGGACTTATAGAGTTGAGAATAGTGATCAATGTAAAGATGCTGTTAAACATGCTATTGAAAATGGTTATAGAAGTATTGATACAGCCAAAATATATGGTAATGAAGAAATGGTTGGTCAAGGGATAAAAGAAGGACTAGCTTCTACAGGTTTAAAACGTGACGATTTATTTATAACTTCTAAATTATGGTTAGAAGATTATGGTCGTAATAATGTTGCACAAGCTTATGAAACAACCATTCATAAATTAGGTTTAGATTACTTGGATTTATATTTAATGCATTGGCCTGGAACAAATGAAGCAGTTATGATTGATACATGGCAGGGAATGGAAGATTTATATAAAGATAATAAAGTTAAAAATATCGGTGTAAGCAATTTTACTCCTGAAAATTTTGAAGCTTTACTCGCTCAAGTATCTATAAAACCTGTTATCAATCAAGTTGAATTTCATCCATATTTAATTCAAAAAGACTTACGTAAATATTTAGAAGCACAAAGCATCGTTATGGAATCTTGGTCTCCGTTAATGAATGCTAAAATTTTAGAAGATGAAACTATCAACGAAGTCGCAAATGAGATAGGTAAATCACCTGCACAAGTGATTATAAGATGGAATGTTCAACATGGGGTAGTTGTCATTCCTAAGTCAGTGACGTCGCATCGTATAGAAGAAAATTTAAATGTATTTGATTTTGAACTTTCTGATGCTCAGATGGAGAAAATTGATAGTTTAAATAAAGATGAAAGAATGGGACCGCATCCTGCCGAGTATAACGGACATAAATAATAAAGACCATAATAAAAGCACTCTGATACATGTATCAGAGTGCTTTTACTATGGTCTTTTTTTAAATAGTCAACAGTATTAAAGATGAAATCCTATATAACAAGCTATAAATCCAATTAAAAATTGCAGTAGTGAATATCCTATAAAATGACCTAGTTTAAAATTGGGTGTCATGAAATGAACTAATTCATTTGTAAGTGTAGAGAAAGTAGTTAATCCGCCTAGAACTCCTGTTATAAAAAATGGTGATATCCAGTCATTTGAAATTGAAGAACCCAACGTTATCCCGACTAGAAAACTACCTAAAATATTAACTATTGAAGTTGCTATAGGAATAGAAGAATTAAATTTTTCATTACATATATTTGTTATAAACGCTCTAATTACAGCGCCCAAACCTCCACCAAACATAACAAGAAGGATAGCTAATTTCATAATTGACCTCCTATTTTAACTCCTAAGTAACAGAAAATGATACCTAAGATGTAACTTGTCAGTCCATATATGATAAGCATCATAAAATTGTGATGATCAAATAATTGGACGAGCTCGAATTGAAAAGTGGAGAAAGTCGTCAAGGCGCCTATAAACCCTGTTGTTATTGCTTTTTTAACTAGAGGGTACCTTTTAAACAGGGTAATAGTCAAAGTACCAATTAGTCCCATTAAAAATGCACCTAAAAGATTGACTAAAAAGGTGCCTAAAGGGAATCCCGAACTATCATTTAGCGTTGAAAAAGCGTAACGTAGTAATGCACCCAAAGCGCCACCAATAAATATATATATGTACTGCATGGGATTAACACCTCATTAACGTTTTAACATTTTAATTTTATTTATTACATTTGATTAATTAAATATAAAACCAAATGTGTGTAGTGATGAAAGAATGTGTATCACAATAACTATAAATATAATTAAGGGTAGAAGTTTACTTGCTACTTTTATCCAATCTTTACTTTCTCTTGAATATTTAATTGATTTATCCGCAAAAATAATAGATAAAATTAAGATAATAATATTTACTATTGATGTAGCAACCATTAATTTCATAAATGAGCCTAAAATATGACTCAATAAAGAATTGTTAGTATTAAAGAAAAAACTAACAATAATCATAAGTATACTTAAGTAAAAGTATTTCTTAGAACGTGCCATACGTTGCCTCCTTGATTTACATCATTACAATATACTATCACATTTTATGAATATGAGAATAGTAAAAATAATTTGATCATTATTATAAAGATTAATATCTCTTTTTAAACAGCGATTTTAAGGCATATCATTCGATTGTGTGAACGGTGCATGTTATAAATATCTTATAAAGTTTTAATAATAACACGTGAAAGCTATAATTCTATTATAATTATAAATATACATACATATCTTGTTTTAAAATATTTATGAATTATCGTATTGAACGTATTGAGTTAAGGAGGAACAACAAATGACGAAGTTAAATGTAGAAGTATTTGCAGATGGCGCTGATATTGAGGAAATGAAAGCTGCTTATAATAATAAGTATGTTGATGGTTTTACTACTAATCCTAGTTTAATGGCTAAAGCAGGGGTGACTGATTATAAAGCATTTGCTGAAGAAGTAGTTAAAGCAATTCCGGATGCATCTATTTCTTTTGAAGTTTTTGCGGATGATTTAGAAACTATGGAAAAGGAAGCTGAAATCCTTAAACAATATGGTGATAATGTTTTTGTAAAAATACCTATTGTAACAACAACAGGGGAATCAACGCTTCCCTTAATAAAAAAATTATCAGCTGATAATGTGAGATTAAATGTCACAGCTGTTTATACCATTGAACAAGTTAGAGATATTACAAATGCTGTTACTGAAGGCGTACCTACATATGTTTCAGTGTTTGCTGGTCGAATAGCTGACACTGGTGTAGATCCACTACCTTTAATGAAGGAATCTGTTGAAGTTACTCATAGTAAAAAAGGTGTTAAGTTACTTTGGGCAAGTTGTCGCGAAGTGATTAATGTTATTCAAGCTGATGAAATAGGTGCAGATATCATCACATGTCCAGCTGATGTGGTTAAAAAAGTTAATTCAAATTTGGATCGTAATATTGAAGAACTCTCAATTGACACAGTTAAAGGTTTCGCTAAAGATATTCAAAGCTCAGGTCTTTCTATCTTGTAAAGCTTAATTGTAGTTAATTTATAAAAGCAATCGATGAAGAAATAACACTTCATCGATTGCTTTTTCATTGAAGATATTTAAGAGTGATTGCAACAGTATGATAAATAATTTATGATTTATAGTAATTATTAGATTTGAGGAGCGAACTCCAATATATGGACAAAAAGACATTTAAAGAAAAGGTTCAAAAACAATTATGGTTTTTAAATAAAAAAGAAAAAGAACAATTGAATAAAAAGCTAAGTCAGATAGATAGTGAAGATAATGTAGATTTTAATAAACCCATTCAGTTTTCTAATCGTTATCTCAAAAGTCATATATACGAGCATAAAAGTGCTACTTCAGGTAAAACCTTTATATTACTATTTAGTATTGTTGTAACATATGCTTTATTACTTGGATTATTTTTAACAGGTTTGATAACAAGTTTAACTTCAGTTCATTACTTTATTAATCCTAAAGTTGAATTATCTAGTTTATTAGTAATTATCATTTTAATAGCAGCAATCTGTATAATGATATTGAGCCTTTATTTAATTAAAATAATTACAGCATTATTTACAAAAAAATTACTGGAATTAAAATTTAATAAGTGCTAGTCTTTTCAATGATTTGAGCAAGAGTTAAACTTTCTTGCCATTTTTTGGATACCAGTGTATAGGGGATTTCAGTACGAAGTAGAGTCGTATTGTCGAAAATGATAATAGTAGAATCTACAGAAGAGTGAATTCCAATAATTTTACGTGCGTTAATAAAATATTTTATTGATGCACGTTTTTGTGTTAGTGGGAATAAAATTGTATCTCGATTGATATAGATAGGTATTAGTTTATTTATATTTAGTAATCTTTTAGCTTTTAACGATTGCACTTGTAATGAAGTGTGATTCAACTCAAGTAGATAGTGAATCATTTTCTGTGGTGTAAAGGGGACAGTGATATGATAGTCAGAGTATTGTATACGTGTTTCTGTCTCATTAGATATAGAAGTTTTTAAATAAAGTAAATGTCTCGTTGAATAAGTAGTCATGTTGTTCATTCCTTCATGGTTATTTAAGATTATTTAAACATTTTTGTTTAGTGGAGTTTTTAATTTTCTTTATAGAAGTTAGAGATAAATTCATGTGCTGGGCTATCTCATATTGTTTAAAGCCTTGAATATGAAGACGCAGCCATTGCGCTTCTTGTGGTTTGAGTTGATCAGAGAAGTCTTCTAACACTAAGTTAAAATCATTGAGGAGAATAGTAGAATCATAAGAATTGTGAAAATGGGTATCAAGCGTAATTTGATTGGATCTATTATTTTCTTTCCTAAAATGGTCTATTAAATGATATTTCAATTTCGTGAAGAGATATGTACTTATCGAGGTTGATTTTTGTTCATCGTAATTTAGAGTGAGTTGCCACATTTTAATAAGTAAGAGTTGATAAAATTCATCATAATTATAAGTGATGTGATAGTGATTTAACAAATAATGAATAATTTTATTATAGTTTTTATAAACTTCTTCAAATTCCAAAATATGCACTCCTATTTATGTACATAAATATTATTTCCGGATAAAAAGAAGATAACTTACTTTATAAAAATTATCATTTGCGTAATTTTCCAATAAGGTGTTAAATAGTAAGCATAGACTTATTAAAACTCAAATAAAAAAGCATAAAATTGACATTAAAATGACAATTCAACATAAATAAATTTGGTATGCACTAAGGGAGGTTAATATGGATTACGCACACTTAAATTTAGAGCACTTTTTCGCACGTAACGATGATTTAGATGTAATTAGAGATCGTTCTGATTTCGTCATGATAAATAATTTTACTAATGAAATGAAGTATCGTGATGGTGAAATTGAAGGGACAATTGATTTAAATCAGTATTATTATAAAAATCGTTCACAAGCGGCTAGTTTTATTATGATGGAATATAAAAAGTCTTAATTCATATATTATAAAAATCGAGGTTGCTTATCATCATTTAACGTTTTTTCTCATGATTAATATCCTTATTAATAGAGATTTATTGCTGGTTTTACGTTCTATTATTAGATGTAGACACTCATTTATTCTCGAGTGATAAAAAATGATGAAGAAGTGAAACCTCTATTTTTATTTTTTAGTTTCATTTTTATTACTATTTATTTATGAATTTGTAACATTACCAATATAAAATTGTGAATCTGAATTAATAATGTTAAACTTTATTATCGTAATGAAACTGAATAGTTTAACAACAATGACCTAAGAGGTGTGACTATGATTAAGCACAAAAAGGGCTCTATATTAGCTATTTTAGGATTGCTAATAGTATTTGTTGTTGCTGCTGTTATTTTCTTTTCAATGATTTCTGATCAAATATTCTTTAAACATGTAAAGTCAGAAAAGAAAGTAATTAAAATCGATAAAACTCTAGATAAAGCAGCAAAGAAACAAATACATAACTATACGAGTCAACAGGTATCTAATAAAAATAATGATTCATGGCGTGATGCATCAGATGCTGAAATTAAAACAGCTATGGATAGTAGTGAATTCATTGATAATGATAAACAAAAATATCAATTTTTAGATTTATCAAAATATCAAGGTATAGATAAAAACAGAATTAAACGTATTTTATTTGATAGACCAGTATTATTAGAACATACTGATGACTTTTTAAATGCAGCTAAAGCTAAACATGTTAATGAAGTTTATCTCATCTCTCATGCGCTTTTAGAGACAGGTTCAGCTAAAAGTGAATTGTCTAAAGGTGTAGAAATCGACGGCAAAAAATATTATAACTTTTATGGTGTAGGTGCATTAGACAGTGATCCTGTTAAAACAGGTGCAGAATACGCTAAGAAACATGGTTGGGATACTCCACAGAAAGCTATATATGGTGGTGCTGATTTCATTCACAAACATTTCTTATCTCATGAAGATCAGGACACGCTGTATAGTATGAGATGGAACCCTAAGAATCCTGGTGAACATCAATATGCAACAGATATTAAATGGGCTGAAAGTAATGCAAGCATTATTGCAGATTTCTACAAGAACATGAAGACTGAAGGTAAATACTTTAAATTATATGTATATAAAGATGATAAAGAACATCAAAAATAGAATTTAAAAAGCATCGCTATTTTGAGAATTTTCTCGATAGCGATGCTTTTTTTGTGAGTAGTGCAAAAGTTTATAGAGGGTTTAATTTAAGTTATTTTGCTTTATTTTTACTGGATAACCATGTGAACAGAATGATAAATACAATTAATATTTTTGTTAGTAGTTTCATTATTTCACCTCGACAAAATGATTTTAGCATATCTATATAAGATTAAAAGTAATTAGTAAAGGATATGTTTATAAGGTATATATTTTTTAAGCTTTCACATTAATTGATATAATAACTGAATACATAAATAGAAGGATGATGAATATGCGTGTGGCAATAATCGGTATGGGAACAGCTGGTGTCAGTGTTTTACGACAACTTGTTAAACATGAAGATTTTTCCAAACTTAAAGTGGATGTGTACGACGATGCAAAAAATATGGGGCAAGGTGTACCATTTCAGAATGACAGTAGTGAATTATTAATAAATATGCCCTCAAAAAAAATGAGTTTAAATTTAGATGATGATGAAGAATTTTGGAAATGGTATCAACAACAAACCGAATTTGATTTTCCGAATCCACAGTACTTACCAAGGTTTGTTTTTGGTCATTATATGAAGTCACATCTTTCTCGATACGACCAACAATACGAGAATCTAACAATTATTAATGATAAAGTTCAGGAAATCTTTACTAACTCAAATGTGGATGATACGAAGTTAAAGTATTATGTATGTAGATGTGAAGATGATAAAGAATGGAGAGAATATGATTATTTATTTTTAACGTTTGGTACGTTTAGTTATCACGATCCTTATCATTTGAAAGGTAAAAAAGGATACATCCAAACACCATATCCAACATATAATACATTAGATCATGTAGATGATTCAGATAGGATTGCTATTATAGGTACTGGGTTAGCGAGTTTAGATGCAGTGAGATATGTTGCTGCACATCATCCTAATTTGCCGATAACAATGACAAGTCGTTCAGCCTCTTTACCTAGTGTAAGAGGTAAGATGATAGATATACAATTTACTCATTTAACTAAAGATCATTTTAATGGAATTAAGGAAAATAATTACGGTAATGTACCTCTAGATAAGGCAGTTGCTTTGTTTTTAAAAGAGTGTGAGGATTATGAAATTGATTTTCAAAAATTAGTGAATAGAAGAACTGGTCACCATATTAAAGATTTACAATTTGATTTAAATAATGAAACAGAAATGGGAGTATTTCAAAGTATCATTGAGCATTTGAAAGAGAATTTAGATTGGATTTGGAATAGTTTAAGTTTAAGAGATCAAGAATTATTTAATCAAAAATACTCAAAAATGATTCAATTAAATTCAAACCCTATGCCTCCTAGAACTGCAAAGTTACTTATACAGTTAATTGAAGAAGGATATCTTGAAATAAAGAAAGATTTAGAAGATATTCAACATGACAATAATCAATTTTATTTAAAATTTAATAATGAAGATCAAGAAACTGAATTATTTGATGTAGTGATTAATGCAACAGGATCCAAAACACACCTCGAACAATTAGATGAAGATGATCAATTGATGTTAAATCTTGAAAATCGTCAAATTGTACAAAGACATCCTATGGGTGGCATTCAAATTATTCCTGAAACCAATCAAGTCATTAGTCCAAGATATGGTACGTTGACGAACGTCATTGCCATTGGTCAAATGACAAATGGTGTTAACAAATTACGTAATGGTGTGAAGATGATTGTTGATCAAGTAGTGAATACAGTATCTCACTTATATTTGACGCAAAAAGAAATGGAAAAAAATAGGTAAATTATCGACTAACGGATAAAATTCCACTAATAAATAAAATTTGATTGATGTTATTAAATTGAGTTTTGAAATCAATTATAGTAAGATTTTATTTGTAGTTATTAACTACATCACTCAATTAACCAATAACAATTTCATATAATTCTTTCGGGGCAGGGTGCAATTCCCAACCGGCAGTAAATTAAGCCTGCGACCTGCTAATATTTAATAATATTGGTGGCTGATCTAGTGAGAATCTAGAGCCGACAGTGAAAGTCTGGATGGGAGAAAGAATATAATTACTCGACAAGCAAATTTGTAGGACTATGTCTTATAGTAAACAAATATGCTTATTTAAAGATATATTATTAATCTCCTTATGCCTAATTAAATTGGTGTAAGGTTTTTTTATTTTGTTGAGGTGATAAATTGAGTCGATTTATGAATTATGCCATTCAACTTGCTCAAATGGTTGATGGTCAAACTGGTATAAATCCACCGGTTGGTTCTGTAGTGGTTAAAGATGGTAGAATTGTCGGTCTAGGCGCCCATTTGAAAAAGGGTGATAAACACGCAGAAGTACAAGCATTAGATATGGCGGGAGAAAATGCTAAAGATGCAACTATATACGTTTCTTTAGAACCTTGTACTCATCATGGTTCTACACCACCTTGCGTAAATAAAATTATTGAATTTGGTATTCGTAAGGTTATCTATGCGGTAAAAGACACTACCTTAGCTTCTAAGGGTGATGAAATACTTAAAGAAGCTGGTATTGAAGTTGAATTTCAATTTAATGAGAATGCCGCTGAACTTTATAAAGACTTCTTTACTGCTAAAAGAAATAGCATCCCAGAGTTAACTGTTAAAGTTTCATCTAGTTTAGATGGCAAACAAGCTACTGATTCTGATGAGAGTAAATGGATAACTAATAAAGAAGTTAAAGAAGATGTTTATAAGTTGCGTCACGAGCATGATGCTGTATTAACAGGTAGAAAAACGATAGACGCTGATGATCCATTGTATACGACTAGAGTTCAGGATGGTAAGCATCCAATTAGAGTTATTCTATCAAAGTCAGGACAAATTGATTTTGAGCAACAGCTATTTGCAGATACTGCTTCACCTATTTGGATTTATACTGAAAATGAAAATTTAAAAAATCAAAGTAATGATAAACATATAGAAATTATTTGTTTAGAAAAATGCGATAGTACAGCTATATTAAAAGATTTATATCAAAGAGGTATTGGAAAACTGCTAGTCGAGGCAGGTCCAAATGTTACTTCACAATTTCTCCAATCTCATCATTTAGATGAACTCATTCTTTATTTAGCCCCGAAATTAATAGGTGGTTCAGGTAAACATCAATTTTACAAAACTGATCAAGTCATTGATTTACCTGAAGCAACTCAATTTGAAATTGTTTATTCCAAGTTAATTAATCAAAATTTAAAATTGAAACTACGAAAGAAGTGAATGCCTATGTTTACAGGTATCGTTGAAGAAATTGGTACCGTTCAACACGTGCGTTCTGAGAAATCAGTGAGAACTTTAGAAATTAAAGCGAATCGCATTCTTGAAGATATGCATATCGGTGATTCTATAAGTGTGAACGGCGCATGTTTAACGGTGATTGATTTTAATGATACAGCTTTCTCAGTCCAAGTGATTAAAGGTACTGAAAATAAGACCTACCTAGCCGATTTACAACGTCAGGCTGAAGTAAATCTTGAGAGAGCGATGAGTGGTAATGGCAGATTCGGTGGACATTTTGTTCTTGGACATGTTGATGAACTTGGAACGATTTCTAAAGTTAATGAATCAGCTAACTCAAAAATAATTTCAATCAAAACTTCAAAAAATGTTTTAAATCAAATGGTACAACAAGGTTCTATCACTGTTGATGGCGTAAGTTTAACAGTCTTTGATCTTCATGAAACCACATTTGATATTCATCTTATTCCAGAGACGCGTAAGTCTACAATTTTATCAGATAAAAAAGTGGGCGATGCAGTTCACTTAGAAACAGATGTACTTTTTAAATATGTGGAAAATATCATGAATCATCAAAAATCTGAACTAACAGAAGATAAATTACGTGCATTTGGTTTTTAGGAGGAA
The DNA here is from genome assembly GCF_040739495.1 of Staphylococcus capitis subsp. capitis. NCBI lineage: Bacteria > Bacillati > Bacillota > Bacilli > Caryophanales > Staphylococcaceae > Staphylococcus > Staphylococcus capitis. The sequence goes on from NZ_CP145263.1 coordinate 1,007,678, forward strand.
TTTATATGCAATTTGATACAGTTGAGTTAGCTATTGAAGCATTGCGAAAAGGTGAAAGTATCATTGTAGTAGACGATGAAGACAGAGAAAATGAAGGTGACCTTATCGCAGTTACTGAATGGATGGCTGACGATACGATTAATTTTATGGCAAAAGAAGGACGTGGTCTCATATGTGCACCTTTAGATACTTCAATTGCTAAAAGGTTAGAGCTAAATGCTATGGAACCGCATAATACTGATGCTTATGGTACACATTTCACCGTGAGTGTAGATCATAAAAATACGACTACAGGTATTAGTGCCTATGAGAGAACAATGACAGCAAGAGCGCTTATAGATCATCATGCTAATGCCGAAGACTTCAATCGCCCAGGTCATTTATTCCCATTAATTGCTAAAGATAATGGTGTACTAGAACGTAATGGTCACACAGAAGCGGCTGTAGACTTAGCAAAATTAACTGGAGCTAAACCAGCAGGTGTGATATGTGAAATTATGAATGGTGATGGAACAATGGCTAGAGGTGAAGACTTACAGAGTTTCAAGGAACGCCATAACTTAAAAATGATTACGATTGAAAGTTTAATTGAATATCGTAAGCAATCTGAGTCACATGTGAAGTTAAATGCTAAAGTTAATATGCCGACAGATTATGGAAAATTTGATATGTACGGTTTTACAACTGACTTAAGTGATGAAGAAATTGTAGTGATTGCTAAAGGATCAATTCGTTCAAATGAAAATGTTCGTATACACTCTTCATGTCTAACGGGTGATATATTCCACAGTCAAAGATGTGATTGTGGTGCTCAACTTGAAGCATCAATGAAATACATCGATGAACACGGTGGTATGATTATATATCTACCACAAGAAGGACGAGGTATAGGATTGATGAATAAATTACGAGCTTATGAATTGATTGAAAAAGGTTATGATACCGTGACTGCAAACCTCGCTTTAGGATTTGATGAAGATTTAAGAGATTATAATATAGCTGCTCAAATTTTAAAATATTTTAACGTTGAAAAAGTTAACTTATTAAGTAATAATCCTAAAAAATTTGAAGGATTAAAAGAGTATGGTATTAACATTGAAGATAGAATTGAATTAATTGTTCCCGAGACTGCATATAATCATAAATATATGGAAACGAAAAAGTCGAAAATGGGTCACTTAATTTAATTATGAATTGAGTATGTAAACACATTAAGGAGGACATAAAATATGAATTTTGAAGGTAAATTAGTAGGTAAAAATTTAAAAGTTGCAATTGTAGTAAGCAGATTTAATGATTTTATTACAGGTCGTTTATTAGAAGGCGCGAAAGATACATTAATTCGTCATGAGGTCGAAGAAGAGCAAATTGATGTTGCATATGTACCGGGTGCTTTTGAAATTCCATTAGTTGCTAAGAAATTAGCTCGAAAAGGTGACTATGATGCAGTAATTACACTTGGATGTGTTATCAGAGGGGCTACTTCTCATTATGATTACGTTTGTAATGAAGTTGCAAAAGGTGTTTCTAAGGCAAATGAAGTATCAGAGGTACCAGTTATTTTTGGTATTTTAACAACCGAAAGTATTGAACAAGCTGTTGAGAGAGCGGGTACAAAAGCAGGGAACAAAGGTTCTGAAGCAGCAGTAAGCGCAATTGAAATGGCTAACCTAATCAAACAAATATAGACAAAGCAAAGCGATACGGAGAAGTGATAATGGTGCGCAGTTTACTTCTCCGTGTCGTTTGGTTTGTTACCTCTTGAGTAGTTTGGTTGCTATGGCTAGGGTAGAGGCTAAGCCTGTGGCCACGCTGCCGTAGAGGGCTATCCTTTTAAGTGCTTTAGGGTTTGAAAATTCTTTAAACGCAAGTGACAAGTTCTGAGGTCTTTCAGCTAATCTTCTCATAAAGTATGCGAACCAGTCATCTCCAAAAGGAACATAAACTGTAAAATGATAGCCTTCATTGGCAATGGATTGAGCAAGATCAGAACGAAAGCCGTATAACATCTGAAATTCCATTTGATCCTTTTCAATGTGATTTTTCTTCATAAATTGTTTAACATGACTAATGATTTGATCATCATGAGTCGCAATTGATGTATAATTACGTGCGTTTAAAAGTCTTTTCTCTATAATTTTAATATAATTGGAATCAATGTCTTCTTTGGTTTGATAAGCGATAGTTTCATCTTCTTTATAAGCACCTTTAACTAATCGTAATCGTAAGTCTGGGTATTTATCAATTAAATCTTCTGCCTCATATAAGTACGCTTGAACTACCGTACCGACATTTTTAAATTCTCCTTTGAGTTTATCAAGTACATGTTGTATCTGTTGTAAACTATGATATTTCTCAGTATCAATGTTAATGTGCATTTTGCCACACTCATCTGCTTTAAGAAGTATTTCACGCATATTCTCATAAGCAAGATCTAAATCAAATTTACTGCCTAATTGGCTGATTTTAACTGACATGTGTGCCTCAACATTAAAATATTGAATTGCTTCAATAATTTCTAAAATTTGTTGTTTTGCATGTAAACTTTCTTCTTTAGTTTCAACAAATTCGCCTAAACAGTCAACAGTGACCGCAATTCTATATTCATTAAGATATTGAATTGTTTCAATTAGTTGAGGAATAGTATTTCCAGCTACTACTTTATTAGCACCCATTCTAGGGCCAACCTTTTTAGCAGTTTCATTTAAATAAGTATTATTAGATAATGCGATAAAAAAATCTCGGAAAAGTGACATATGTAATACCTCCAATACATTGATACATTAATGTTTAAAAATAGTGTATCACGAAACTAATGTTTGAGAAAGCGTTTACATAACGCATTAAAACACTAATAAAGTAGTTTTATACTTTATGTTCAAGGTGGTAATATCTTTAATTACATTAATTTTAAGTGAAAGTTATGCTAAAAATGGTAATAAATATGTTTGTTTTGATATAATTGTACTATTAAAGAATAAATAAAAAGGGGCAGTCTTAGAATGTGGAAGTGGGAAACAGAAAATGACGCAAAAGGTGTCGTAGTCATTGCTCATAATATTTTAGAACATACTGGACGATATGCATACGTTATTACCATGTTACGAAGAAATGGTTATCATGTTATTATGGGAGACTTGCCTGGACAGGGACAAACCTCACGAGCAAATAAAGGTCAAATCGATGACTTTAATACATATCATGAAAATTTATTAGAATGGATCAAAATAGCCAATGAATATAAAATTCCTACCTTTGTTTTAGGTGTTGGTTTAGGTGGTTTAATTGTCTTAAATCTCTTAGAAAAGGCTGAATTACCTATTGAAGGTGTAATGTTATTGTCTCCTATGTTAGAACTTAGGAGAACTGGTAAAGGTCGAAAGAATAAAATTATTTCTAATTTAGGTAAGATGTCCAAGGATACTAGGTTTAAAGTGGGCATCTCTTCACAAGATTTAACTCGAAATGAAGAAATTATTGACGAAACAGATAATGATGGCCTCATGTTGAAGAAAGTAACGTATCGTTGGTATAACTTAATCGTTGAAAAAATGAAAGAGACAATGGATCATATTAAAGACATTAAACAATTACCAGCGCTTATCATGTATGGAACTGAAGATAAAATTTTAGAAACTGATGCTATCATAGAACTTAAAGATAAATTAGCTAGTAATGAATTGTACTTTAAGGCTTGGAATGGTTTATATCATGAAATTCATAATGAACCCGAGAGAGATCAAGTTATGAGATATGTTCTTACTTTTTTAAATAATAGTGTTAATACTATGGGGTTTGTGGTTAAAGAGGAAGAAATAGAAGATATTTAGGTTAAGAAAGAGCTTGCGTAATGTAAGCTCTTTTTTTAGAATGTTTAATTCAAAATATCATTTTATTGTAACTAAAAACAATTTACAATTTTAATAGAGATATTTAACAAAAACATTGCATTTTAATTAGGAACTTGATATATTTTGTTTGTATAAATAATATAATTTTAATATGTATTGAGACTAGAAGTTGAACTGAAATTATATTATTATTTGGGATGGTTTATTATATGTACTAATGCTTCTAGTCTAGTTCTAATCAAAGGCACTAAATTTGATTTTAAATTAACACATTCAATTAAATAATAGGGAAAATTAGATATTTTTTTAATTTAACCGGTTTTAATTATTAAGGGAGAACCGGTTAAATTAGAAAAATATTAACAGTTATTTTATTTGGGAGATGTTAATTTTGACGAAAAGTGAAAAAGAGAGAGTACATGGAATTTTGCAATTAGAGGCATTACTTTCTGACATTAACACGATTTTTGATACAATCAAAAAAGAGTATAAAATGTCTAAAGAAGAAGTTTTAATTTTACTTACACTTTGGGAAAAAGGTTCAATGACTCTTAAACAAATGGATAAATTCGTTCACATTAAGCCATATAAACGTACAAGAACGTACAACAACTTGGTTAATCTTGAATGGATTTATAAAGAAAGACCTCAAGATGATGAACGAACTGTAATTATTCATTATAATGAGAAACTCAATTCCCAAAAAGAAGATTTACTTAACTTTATTGGACAATCAATTAGAAGTAAATCAGAACCAATGCAAAATAGTTTAAAATCAATTTTAGCTGTTTAACTAGTCTTATATTTTATTATTAAAAGAGATCTTATTCTACGCTTAATTCAAAAGTGAGAATAAGATCTTTTATATATTTATATTCTTTTTTCAATTGCACATATGAAAGGTGCATTATTTTTTTGATTAATAAATTGATACTGTAAAACATGCGCTTTCTGTTGATCAAGTTCTTTAAGATATTTTAAAAGTGCGTCTCGCTCCAATTTACCCTCATCATGTCCATGATAAATAACTAGAATAATAATACCTTCGACACGCATCATATCAAATATTTCCTCAATAGCTTTAATAGTTGAATCCGGTTTAGTAACTATTGATTTATCACCTTTGGGTAAATAACCTAAATTGAATATCGCGCAATCAATGAGATTTAGGTGTCTTTCTAAGACGTGTTGTTTTACATTTTCATGACTGTCTTGAATTAAAGAAACATTGTTAAAATCACTTACTTTGAGTTGAGTATTATCTATCGCTTCTTTCTGAATATCAAATCCATAAACAAACCCATTAGTGACTTTTTCAGCAAGATATAGCGTATCATTACCATTACCACAAGTAGCATCAATGACGATACTACTCTCACAAACATGACTATCAATCAATGACTTTGAGAAGGGGAGAATACGCTCGATTTTCATGATTTAACCTTCTGCTCAAATTTTTTTCCTTGATAAGAGCCTCTACGTTCTAATTCATTATCAATTTCATTTAGGACTTCCCATTTATTTACACTCCACATTGGTCCAACCATTAAATCGATAGGGCCATCACCTGTAATACGATGAACAATCATTTCAGGAGGAATGACCTCAAGTTGATCACATACTAAATTTGTATAGTCTTCTTGACTCATGAATTCTAACATGCCTTTTTCATATTGTTTTACCATTGGTGTTCCTTTTAATAAATGAAGTAAGTGAATTTTAATGCCTTGAACATCCATTTGCGCAACTTCTTTAGCAGTCTCCATCATCATATCGTAATCTTCGCCTGGTAAACCATTGATGATGTGAGTACATACATTAATGTTATGTTTACGTAATTTCGCTACGCCTTCATAATACGTTTGCATGTCATGTGCACGGTTAATTAAATCAGAAGTAGTTTGATGAACAGTTTGTAAGCCCAACTCAACCCAAAGATAAGTTCGTTCATTGAGTTCAGCTAAGTATTCTACTACGTCATCAGGTAAACAGTCAGGACGTGTGGCTATGGATAAACCGACAACACCTTCTTCTTTAAGTACTGGTTCATATTTTTCTTTCAGCACTTCTACAGGCGCATGCGTGTTAGTGAAGGCTTGGAAGTAAGCAATGTATTGTCCTTCGCTCCATTTTTCATGCATTCTTTCTTTAATCTGTTGGAATTGTACTTCAATGGGATCAGCTCTGTTACCAGCAAAGTCACCACTTCCTGCAGCTGAGCAAAAAGTACAACCTCCATGTGCGACAGTACCATCTCTATTAGGGCAGTCAAATCCACCGTCTAAAGCAACTTTAAATATTTTTCGTCCAAATTTATTTTTTAAATGATAATTCCATGAGTGATATCGTTTATTTTCAAAAGCATACGGGAAAAAATTACCCATAATACATTTTCCTTTCTATTTTAGTTCTAAGTACAGATTTTAACATATTTTAGTGTTATAGTGTCTATTGTAGATTGAGAAAAACATAAAGAGAGGGACTCAAGATATGAATATACCTAAATCAGTTTGGTGGCTAGTTATTGGCATGGCCTTAAATATCACTGGCGCCAGTTTTTTGTGGCCTTTAAACACTATTTATATGAAGGAAGAACTTCATAAAAGTCTTACAATTGCTGGTATTGTCTTAATGATTAATTCATTTGGCATGGTTGTTGGTAACTTACTAGGGGGCACCTTATTTGATAAACTTGGTGGTTATAAAACCATACTTATAGGTACTATTACATGTTTGTGCAGTACTACGCTGTTAAATCTATTTCATGGTTGGCCATGGTATGCAATTTGGCTCGTGTTATTAGGTTTTGGTGGCGGTATGATTGTCCCAGCAATTTATGCTATGGCCGGAGCAGTATGGCCAAATGGGGGACGACAAACATTTAATGCCATTTATTTAGCGCAAAATATAGGTGTTGCATTGGGCGCAGCACTTGGAGGATTTGTTGCTGAATTTAGCTTTAATTTTATTTTTCTAGCTAATTTAGTTATGTATGTTTTATTTGCTCTTGTTGCAATTACACAATTTAATTTGGAAATTCATGCTAAAGTTAAGCATCAAGATGCAGTTGATTTAAAAAGTAAAGAAAATAGAAAACGTTTTACAGCAATGATGTTGGTATGTACGATGTTTGCTATTTGTTGGATCGCCTATATTCAATGGGAAACAACAATTGCATCCTTTACTCAATCAATCAATATCTCTATGTCTCAATATAGTGTGCTTTGGACAATAAACGGTATTATGATTTTAGTAGCACAACCACTTATTCGACCAATTATTGTAATTTTAAGAGGGAACTTAAAACATCAAATGTTCGTTGGTATTTTAATCTTTATGAGTTCTTTCCTTGTTACAAGTTTTGCGCATCACTTTGCTATTTTCGTTGTAGGTATGGTTATTCTTACATTTGGTGAAATGTTTGTATGGCCTGCAGTTCCTACTATTGCCAATAAACTTGCACCTGAAGGTAAACAGGGTCAATACCAAGGCTTTGTAAACTCTGCTTCTACAGTTGGTAAAGCCTTTGGACCGTTTATTGGTGGTATACTCGTAGATGCAATGAATATGAGTATGATGTTTGTAGGAATGATAGTATTACTTTGCTTCGGACTCATTTTCCTAAGCATCTTTGATAGAGGTTTGCCTAAAGATAAAAATGAAACCCCTATACCTAGAAGACGTAAGAGAAGAAAATCAAAAGCTTCTAAATAAATATAATATGGAAGAAATAGCTTTAACTACTTGCAATAATACGTTTGATAACATAAGATTAAAAATGAATAGAAAGAAGCATTTAGAGGCTTTTCTACAGAGAACTAGTAGTGGTGAGAACTAGTGTTAAGGACTAAATCGTTTCCAATAATTAAATGAATTTAATGAGACATCTCTAACTATTTTAATGAAGTGCGCTTGATAAGCGAATAAGGGTGGTAACGCGGCAACACTGTCGTCCCTTTATACACACAATAGTAGAGGTGTCTTTTTTATGAAATAGGAGGAAATGTGTTGAATTACAATCACAAGGAAATTGAAAAAAAATGGCAAGATTATTGGGCAGAAAATAAAACATTTAAAACAAGTGACAATTTAGGTCAAAAGAAATTTTATGCGTTAGACATGTTTCCTTATCCATCTGGTGCAGGATTACACGTAGGACATCCTGAGGGATACACAGCTACTGATATTGTTTCAAGATATAAGCGTATGCAAGGATATAATGTGCTACATCCTATGGGATGGGATGCCTTTGGTCTACCTGCTGAACAATATGCGTTAGATACTGGAAATGACCCTCGTGAATTTACTAAGAAAAACGTACAAACATTTAAACGTCAAATTCAAGAATTAGGTTTTAGTTATGATTGGGATCGAGAAGTAAATACCACTGATCCAGAATATTACAAATGGACACAATGGATTTTCATTCAACTTTATAATAAAGGTTTAGCATATGTTGATGAGGTTGCGGTGAATTGGTGCCCAGCTTTAGGCACAGTTTTATCAAACGAAGAAGTCGTTGATGGCGTTTCAGAGCGTGGTGGACACCCAGTTTATCGTAAACCAATGAAACAATGGGTACTAAAAATTACTGAATATGCAGATCGTTTATTAGAAGATTTAGATGACTTAGATTGGCCTGAATCAATTAAAGATATGCAACGTAATTGGATAGGTCGTTCTGAAGGTGCGAAAGTATCCTTTAATGTTGAGGACACTGATAATAAAATTGATGTCTTCACAACACGTCCTGATACAATTTTTGGTACGTCATTCTTAGTATTAAGTCCTGAACATTCACTTGTTAATAGCATTACTTCTGAAGACAAACAAGAAGAAGTCAAAGCTTACCAAGAAGAAGCTTCTAAGAAATCAGATTTAGAACGTACTGATTTAGCTAAAGTAAAAACAGGCGTTTTCACAGGTGCATATGCAATTAATCCTCTTTCTGGTGAGAAATTACCAATTTGGATTGCTGATTATGTACTATCAACATATGGAACTGGTGCAGTTATGGCGGTTCCTGGACATGATGAACGTGATCATGAATTTGCAAAGAAATTTGATTTACCAATCATTGAAGTCATCAAAGGCGGAGATGTTCAACTAGAAGCATACACTGGTGAAGGTGAGCACGTTAATTCAGGTGAACTCAATGGTCTTGAAAATGAAGCTGCCATTAGTAAAGCAATTGAGTTATTAGAAGATAAAGGCGCTGGTGAGAAAAAAGTTAACTACAAACTGCGCGATTGGTTATTTAGCAGACAGCGTTACTGGGGTGAACCAATTCCAATTATTCATTGGGAAGACGGTTCAATGACAACTGTGCCTGAAGAAGAATTACCTTTATTACTGCCAGAAACTAGTGAAATTAAACCTTCTGGAACTGGGGAATCACCTCTAGCTAATATTGATGAATTTGTAAATGTGATTGATGAAAAGACAGGCATGAAAGGACGTCGTGAAACGAATACAATGCCTCAGTGGGCAGGAAGTTGTTGGTATTACTTACGTTATATTGATCCAGATAATGAAAATATGATTGCTGACCCTGAAAAATTAAAGCACTGGTTACCAGTTGATTTATATATTGGTGGGGTAGAACACGCAGTACTTCATCTATTATATGCAAGATTCTGGCATAAAGTTCTTTATGATTTAGGTGTAGTTCCTACAAAAGAACCATTCCAAAAATTATATAACCAAGGGATGATTCTAGGTGAAGGCAATGAAAAAATGAGTAAATCTAAAGGAAACGTTATTAATCCTGACGATATCGTATCTTCACATGGCGCGGATACACTACGTCTATATGAAATGTTTATGGGACCACTTGATGCAGCAATTGCTTGGAGTGAAAACGGCTTAGATGGTTCAAGAAGATTCCTTGATCGTGTATGGAGACTTATCGTTACTGAAGATGGCTCATTAAATAACAAGATTGTAGAGTCTAACGATAAATCATTAGACAAAGTTTACAATCAAACAGTTAAAAAAGTAACTGAAGATTTCGATGCGCTTAGCTTTAATACTGCAATCAGTCAATTAATGGTATTTATTAACGATTGTTATAAAGCTAATGAAATTTATAAACCTTATATTGAAGGTTTTGTAAAAATGTTAGCGCCAATTGCTCCTCATATTTGTGAAGAGTTATGGAGTAAACTAGGTCATAATGAAACTATAACTTATCAACCATGGCCTACATTTGATGAAAGTCTACTTGTTGACGATGAAGTTGAAATTGTAGTTCAGGTTAATGGCAAAGTCCGTGCTAAATTAAATATTCCAAAAGATTTATCAAAAGAGGAAATGCAAGATTTAGCTTTGGCTAATGATAATGTTAAAATGAGTATCGAAGGTAAAGAGATTAAAAAAATTATCGCAGTACCTCAAAAATTAGTTAACATTGTTGCTAAATAAATATTAAGGAGAGATTATTAATGGAATCAATTACAGTAGATGAACTAAAGAAAAAAGTGTTGGATTCTAATCCAGTTAATATCGTAGATGTTAGAAATGATGAAGAAACAGCTATGGGTGTTATTCCTGGAGCTAAAACGATTCCAATGGATCAAATTCCTGATAACTTAAATGAGTTTAATAAAGACGAAACATATTATATTATCTGTGCTGCTGGAGCTAGAAGTGCTAAAGTCGTTGAATATCTTGAAGATAAAGGTATTCATGCTGTTAATGTTGAAGGTGGCATGAATGAATGGGGAGATGAAGGTACTGTTATCGACAGTATTTAAACTCATCTTAAGTAAATGTTTTTATCACACTAGTCCGACAAGGGCTAGTGTTTTTTTATACAAAAAAAGATTTTTGCAATATGTTATGTGTTAGGAAACAAAATATTATTAATAAATTTCAATTGAGTTAAAATAATTTTATACAATAGTAGATTTTAAATATTATAGATGATAAAATCAAACAGACTAAAAAGATTGTGTTCAATAAACCAGAAGTCAGATTTTTAAAAAGTTCTAAACATCATGAAAATAATTATTCACATTAAACTAACATCAAAGAATCAACATCTAGGAGGAACAACTTAATGAATCTATTTAGAAAACAGAAATTTAGTATTAGAAAATTTAACATTGGAATTTTTTCGGCACTCATTGCGACTGTTACATTTTTAGCGCATCCATCACAAGCCTCTGCATCAGAACTAGACTCAACTCAACCCGAAAGTTCTGAAGGAACAGTGCAAAATGGCTCTGGACAAAATGTGTCAACTGAAGAATCAAGCGCACAATTAAACAACGATGTTATTCAAGGTGATAATAAACCAAGTACAACTCATTTAGAACAATCTGATAATTTGAATAACTCACAAATTACAGGCAATACACTAGATCAAACACAATCTCTAACTAATAATGAATCAAATGAATTAGAAAATGAAACTAATACTTTAGCAACTAATACGAATTCTACTATCGATGAGAACGCTATACATGTTGATAACACAACTCAACACTATTTAGAAGCTAAGGCTAATGATAAGTCATCTAAAGATGCTAAAAATACGTCAAATCCAATTACACACGATACAAAGGTAGTAAGAGAAGAAAGTAATTTACCTAAAAAAAGAAGCCGAAGAGATTTACCAGCTGAAGATAGCAACAACGCAAACACGGCTACGACAATTAATGATCCTAATTTAAGTAATACAGGATCAAACAGTATAAAAACAACGTTAACGTTTGATGATTTAGGCATTACTACTAGTAATAACAGACATAAACCTGAAGTAAAAGTCCTAAATGAATTAAAAGGATTCAAAATGATTAATGGTGGTAGTGTAGGGTTAGTTAATAGTGAACTTGAGCGTACCAATGTATTTCATAGTGGTGATCCTAGAAACTATCAAGCAAGTGGTAATGTATTGGTTCTAGGTAGATCAAGAGGGACAGATGTTAATGATCATGGAGGTTTCAATGGAGTTGAAAAAGATTTCACTGTTAATCCAAATTCAGAATTAATATTTGGATTTAATACAATGCCTGCCAATAATGGTAAAGGTGGAACATATTTAATAGTTAAAAATGCAGATAATGATAAGCAAATTGTGAAACAAGATGTTCAAGATGGTGGGATTTGGAGATTAGTTAAAATTCCAGATAATGTTAATAGAGTTAAAGTTCAATTTTTACCAAATAATGATATTATGACTGACACTCGCCGAGTGGCTCTATTAAAGGATGGATATAAATATTACTCACTTATAGATTCCATTGATATCGCTTCAGGATCTCATTTGAAGGTGCTCCCTAAGGAAAATAATGATGCTGTGAAGAATAATAAACAATTTGAAGTGAGTACTAGAATAGAGAATGATGGTAATTTCGCTGCTGCGTTAGATACTAATAAATTAATTTATACGGTTAAATTACCAGAAAACTTTGAGTATATTGATGATTCTACTGTAGCTACGTTCGTTAATGGAAATATGCCAAATACTACAATAAAACCTTTAAGTGTAAATTACGATCGACAAACTAATACACTGACTTTCACAAGTAATGGTGTGAATAAGTCTAGTAGTAATCAAGAAGATGCTAAATTTTTACCTAATAAAATTTTAAATATTAAATATAAATTAAGACCTGTTAATATTCCAACGCCTAGACAAGTTACAGTTAATCAATCAATAACATATAAAACTTATGCTCAATATTACTTAAATACTAATGATAATACTGTAACTGCGCAGCAAACACCATTTACAATTGATGTAAAAATGAATAAAGACGATTTAGAAGAACAAGTGAATAAAGAAGTTATACCTTCAAATTATACTTTAGCCTCTTTTAACGCTTATAAAAAATTAAAAGCCCAAGCACAAACGATACTTGATGAAGAAGCTAATAATAAACCAATTAATGAGAGAGTTTCCCAAGCTGAAATCGATAGTTTGTTACATCAATTACAGAATACATTAATTAATAGGGTGGACGCAGCTCAAGAAATTAATAATAAAGCACAAGATATGAGTGATGAAGCGGAAGCTAACAATGAATTAACTACTGAAGAAAAAGAAGCTCTAACGGAGAGAATAGATAATGATAAGAATGAAATCCTCAGTAAAATTGATGATCAAACAACTGATGAAGGTGTCGAGCAAGTTAAAAATACTGGACTAACTACCTTGGCTGCAGACACTCCTCAACCAGTAATAAAACCTAAAGCGCGTGAAGCCATTAATAATAAAGTTACTGATCAAAAAGCGTTAATTAACCAAAATAATGAGGCAACGCATGAAGAGAAAAATGTCGCAATTCAAAAAGTTGATAATCATTCTTCGGAATCACTACAAAAAATTGGTGAGGCTGAAACAGAGAGTACTGTTAATGCAGCGAGAGATGAGGGTATTAATAACATTTCTTCGGACATTCCAAACCCTCAACAAAAATCCGAAGCTAGAAGAATAATCAATCAAAAAGCTCAAGATAAAATCACTGAAATTAATCAAAACACTCAAGCCACTCAAGACGAGAGAAATATTGCTTTAAACAATGTAAACCAAGCAAAAACACAAGCTTTGCAAAATATTCAAAATGCTAATACAAATAATGATGTTACTAACGCTAAAGATGCTGCAATAAATACAATTAATCAATTAAGTGTTAACCCTGTTAAAAGAAAGCAAGCTATTAATGAATTAAACACGGTAGCGCAGCAACAAAAACAGAACATTCAAAGAAATAATGAAGCTACAACCGAAGAAAAAACGGAAGCTGAAAGTAAAGTGGAAAGAGAATTAGCTCAAGCTACTCAAAACATTAATTCTGCATCTACTAATAATGAGGTTGACCAAGCAAAAACAAGTGGTCAGAATGCTATTAATTTAGCCAATCCTAACACTACAGTTAAGCGAATTGCACGAGAAGCAATTGAAAATAAAGTAACTTCTCAAATTCAACAAATCAATGCTAATAACAAAGCAACTAATGAAGAAAAAGAGACAGCAATTAATAATGTATATGCACATAAGCAAGAAGCTTTGAACAATGTTACTAATGCTCATTCAAATTCAGATGTTAAAAATGTACAACAAGATGGTATAAACACTATCAATCTAGATCAACCGAATGCGGTTAAAAAAGATCAAGCAATTTTGGAATTAAGTCAAAAGGCACAAGAAAGAAAAGCTACACTTAACCAAACACCAGATGCAACTGATGAAGAGAAAAACGCTGCTAATACCAAGGTTGATCAGGCACTTAATGATGGTATACAACAAATTAATCGTTCAACATCAAATAATGACGTTGATAATGCTAAGACAAATGCTACACAAACAATCGATAACATCAATGTAGATGTTCTAAAGAAACCACAAGCTAAAGAAGAAATCGCATCTAAAGTGAATGACAAACAAAGAGAAATAACGAATGATAATGAAGGTACTACTGAAGAAAAACAAAGTGCTATAGAAAGTGTAAATCAAGCTAAAGTTGAGGCTGACAGTGGTATTTCACAAGCTCAAACTAATACAGAGGTTGAAAAAGCTAAAAATGCTGGATTGAGTAATATTGGAAATATTCATCCTGTCTTTAATAAAAAACAACAAGCACGTGCAAAAATAAATGAGAAATTTAAAACAAAACAAGATCAAATCAATCAAACCCCTAATGCTACTCAAGAAGAAAAAAATGAAGCATTAACAAAATTAACGCAAGCTAAAGATGCTGTATTACAAACAATAAGTAATTCACAATCAAATGATAATGTTGACCAAGCACAAACAAATGGAATTCAAACTTTAGATGGTATTAACACTACAGTTAATAAAAAACCTCAAGCAAAAGAAAGTATTAATCATGTCGCTCAAAATCATAATAATGAAATTGACTTAAATAATAACGCTACTACTGAAGAAAAAGATGATGTAAAGAATTTAGTAAATGCAGCAATTACTAACATCAATAATAATATTGACAACGCAGATACAGACGCTCAAGTAGATAGCGCAGTGGCTAATGGAACTCAAACGATAAATTCAATTACTCCTGCTACGACTGTAAAAACTAATGCTAAAAATGAAATTGCTAAAAAAGCAGAGTCTATCATAGCTAAAAACCAAACTTCACCTGATGCTACTGACGAAGAAAAAGCAGAAGCTAATTCAAAAGTAGAAGAAGCAAAAGCTGAAGCTAATAGTAACATTCAAATAGCAAAGTCAAATGAACAAGTTAAAGAAGCAAAAGATAACGGTCTTAATAAAATTAATGAAATTAGCCCAACTACTACAATTAAGTCAGAAGCTAGAAAGGCTGTTCAAAATAAAGTAAACGAGCAAATTGGTTTAATCAAAGCGACACCAGATGCAACTGATGAAGAAAAAGCAACTGCTATTGCAAAAGTTAATAGTGAACTAGCCAAAGTTCAACAACAAATTAATACAGAACATACATCTCAAGGAGTTAATAGTGTTAAGGCAAATGCAATGACTGCAATAGAGCAAATCACAGCTCAAGCAATAGAGAAAGAAACCGCTAGAGATGCAGTTAAACAAAAAGCTAATGAACAAACTGATGTTATCAATAATAACAATAACTCAACAGAGGAAGAGAAAGTAGAAGCGATAGGCAGAATAAATAATGCTAAACAAGAAGCACTAGACAATATTAATAGTGCAACAATGAATCAAGCCGTAACTAGTGCTAAAAATGAGGGTATTAATAATATTAATTTAATTCAATCGTCAACATCTACTAAGACAAATGCTAAGAGTGATATTGATCGTAAATTAAGTGAACAAATAGAAAATATTAACCAGCATCAAACTGCTACAACAGAAGAAAAAGATACAGCTGTTCAATTAGCAAACCAAAAAGCTAATGAAGCAAAAAATAATATTCAAACTGCAACGGATAACGAAGGCGTTGCTCAGGCTAAGACAAATGGCATAAGTGCAATAAATAATATTGAACCTAATGCACAACAAAAACCTACCGCTAAACAAGATATAGAAACCAAAGTAACTGAACAAAATAGAGTAATTGATAATACGGCTAATGCAACTGATGAAGAAAAGCAAGAAGCTAAAAATAGAGTAAAAACAGAAGAAAATACAGGTAATCAAAATATTGATCAAGCTCAAACAAATCAACAAGTAATTGATGCAAAAACTACTACTATTGATACAATAAACACTATTATCCCTAATGTAACAAAGAAACCAACCGCAAATAGGGAAATTGATGCTAAGTTTGAGCAACTTAAACAAGCTATCAATTCTACACCTGATGCAACAACAGATGAGAAAAATGAAGCTATACAACGTTTAATTGAAAAAAAGATGAAAGTAAAAATCTAATTAGTCAAGCAACTAAGGATGCACAAGTAGATCAAAATAAAGAAAATGGAATACATGAATTAGAAACTATTCATGCTCATCCAACTAAAAAAGCAGAGGCTATTCATGCTGTTCGAGAGAAAGTTAAATCACAAAATGACTTAATTACGAATAACAACGATGCAACAGATGAAGAAAAAGAGGTCGCAAAAAATCTTCTAGAAGCAAGCAAAATAAAAACAATTAGTAGTATTAATCAAGCACAAACAAATGCTCAAGTAGATAATGTAAAATCTAAAGCAATCACAGCAATAAGTGCTATCAATGCCCAACCTCATAAGAGACAAGATGCTATCAATAGTTTAATTGCTTAGGCAGAAAGTAAAAAAGCTGACATAAGAAATAATTCTCAAGCTACTACTGAAGAAAAAAATACGGCAACGCAATCTATTGAAGTAGCTTTAACTAAAGCTAAAGCAGAAATTAGTAATGCTCAAACTAATGCTGTAGTGGATGAAAAGCTTGAAGCAGGTAAACAAAGTCTCCAACAAATTGAGGTATCAACAGTAACTAAAACAACTGCAAAAGCTGATGTAGCAAATGCTATAAATAATAAAAGAGAACAAATTAATATTAATCGTCAGGCTACAACAGAGGAAAAAGATGAAGCACTTAATCAACTAAAACAGGAAGAAACGAAGGCAAATAATGCAATTGATTCAGCCTTAGCAAATCAAAATGTTAATGATGCCAAAACACAATACTTGGCAAGTATTGAAAATATTCAGCCTAATATTGTTAAAAAGCCTGCATCAAATGATGTAATCAATAATAAAGTAACAGAACAAACAAAACTTATTAATAATAATCAAGAAGCTACTTCAGAAGAGAAACAGGCAGCTTTAACGAAATTAGAAACTGCGAAAACTAGTGCACTTCAAAATATTAATCAAGCTTCTACAAAAGACGAAGTTCAAGCAGCTGAAAATACTGGTGTTGCAGAAATAGGAAAAATAGTGCCAGAAACAACTGTGAAACAAGCAGCTAAACAAGGCATTGAACAAACTACTCAAAATCAAATAACCAAAATAAATGATAATAATAATTCAACATTTGAAGAAAAAGCAGTAGCTATTAATAAAGTCAACATAGCTAAAAATGAGGCATTAAATAATATTACTAATGCTACGACAACGCAGTTAGTTCAAGATGCAAAAAATAGCGGAACTATTGTAATCACAGGAATAAATCCTGATACATCGGTAAAAGCAAATGCGATTCAGGCTCTTTCAACAGAAGCTAAAAATAAAAATGATTTAATTGATCAAACACCTAATGCAACTGCTGAAGAAATGGAAGAAGCAAATAATAAAGTAGATAGTATCCAAGAAAAAGCAAATGCTAACATAGGCAAAGCTAATACAACAGATGAAGTTAACCAAATTAAAGCAAAAGCAATTCAAGATATGAAAGCTGTTCAAACTGAAGTTGTTAAAAAACAAAATGTGAAAGAACAACTTTCACAATTAGGTGAGAATCAAAAACAAGTGATTAATAGCAACACTGAATCTACTAAGGATGAGAAAGACGAAGCTATTGAGAGACTTAATAATGAATTAAATACTGCAACTACACAAATTAACAATGCAAGTCATAATAGTGAAGTTGACGGAATCTTAAATAATTCTAGACCTAAAATAGAAGCTATTACACCTCAAGCGAGAAAGAAACGTTCAGCAATAGATGAAATTGGTGCAAAAGTTAATGCACAAAATAGTGAAGTTGACAAAAATAAAGAAGCGACTTTAGAAGAGAGAAATGATGCACTAAATAAAATTAATCAAGCTTATGAATAAGGTAAGGCTAACATTAAAAATGCTCAAACTAATGATGAAGTTGACAATGCTAAAAATTCAAGTATACAAAAAATTGCATTAATACAACCATCTACTGAAGTAAGAGCAAATGCCAGAAAAGCATTAAAAGCGAAAGCAGATGAACAAAACACCTTAATTGACAGTAATCGCAATGCCACAACAGAAGAAAAATTAGAAGCAAAAGAATTAGTTGAACAAGAATTAAATTCATCTAACTATAGATTAAAACACGCTGATACAAATCAAGATGTTCAAGATATAATATCTGAAGATTCAAAAGCTATAGCTAATATACAACCATCTACTGATGTTAAGGATAGAGCTAAAGCAGATGTTGTTGCTAAAAGTAATGAAAAACAAAATGAAATTGTTAATAATACTGAAGCAACTACAGAAGAGAAAGAAGTGGCTTCCCAACAGCTTCAACAGGTTACTAATCGAACAAATAATTCAATTGGTTTAGCACAAGATACAGATCAAGTAAACGTAGAAAAGAATAAGGGCATAGAATCTATTAAAGATATTCAACCTATTATCGTTAAAAAACCAGCTGCTAGGGTTGAGCTTGATAAAGCACTTAAAATAAAACAAAACGAGGTTAATCAATTACCTAATGCAACTACGGACGAATTACAGCAAGCGTTAAATCATTTAGATCAATTTGTTCAAGAAGCTAAAACTAATATAAATCAAGCACAAACTAATGCTCAAGTAGATCAAGCTAAAGAGAACGGTACTAACAGTATTAATACTTTTGAACCAGTAATAGGTGTTAAACAGAATGCAATTGACGCAATTAATAATGCTAAACAAGAAAAAATCGACCGAATAAGTCTAGCTTTCAGTGCTACACAAGAAGAGAAAGATAAAGCATCACAATTCGTAAATGAAGAAGCTCAAAAAGCTATAGAATTAATTAATAAAGCCCAAACAAATTCACAAGTAACTGAAGCAAAAGATAATGTTTTAAATACGATTAAACAATTTGAACCAGAATATCATAAGAAGCGAAATGCAATTCTAAAACTTTATGATATTGTTGATGCTCAAGAAGCTATTATTAATGCAGTTCCTGATGCAACAGAAGATGAGAAACAAAAAGCTATAGATAAAGTTGAACAATTATTACATGTTACGAAAAAAGAAATCGGTTTAGCAAGTGATAATGCTGGTGTAGATGACATTTACAACAACATATCAGAGCAAATTAAAACAATTTTCCCTGAAGTTGTAAGTAAATCTAATGCTAGAACTATACTTAACAATTTAGCTAATCAATTAATTAAAACATTTGAAAATACACCTGATGTTACTACAGAAGAACGTGATGATGCTATCAACCATGTGAAAAATCAATTAAGTGCGGTCTTAGGTGCAATCGATAAGGATACTAGAGATGTACAAGTGGCTCAAGAAAAGGTATTTGGTTTAAATGATTTAAACAATATTGTTATTAATGTAATTCAAAAACCAACTGCTAGAAAAGCTATAAATACAAAAGCAGATGAAATTAAATTATCAATTAACAATACACCTAATGCTACGGATGAGGAAAAACAGAATGCATTAGATAAAGTTCATGCTATTGTTAATGATGCCCAAAATAAAATCCGTGATTCTAAAGCAGATAGTGAAGTTATGGTCGCTAAAACAGATGCAATTTCTTTACTTTCTGTTATCAATCCGGAAGTTCAAGTAAAACCATTTGCTTTAGATGGAATCCAACAACAAGCTAATAATCAAAAAGCTAAAATAAACAACAACTCTGAAGTGACTAAAGAAGAAAAAGATGCAGCTCTACTTTTAGTAGATGATTTAATTAAACAGAGTGAAGTACGATTAGATGCTGCGACTAAAAACCAACAAGTTGAAGATATTAAAAATGATATTATTAATAAAATTTTAAATATTGAACCAACTAATAGCATTAAACCTGCAGCTTTGAAACAAATTTTAGCTAAATTAGACGCTCAAAAAGCGTTTATTAGTGAAAATAATGATGCTACGGACGAAGAGAAAGCGGTAGCTATAGATAAACTCGTAGAAGCGTCTAGTGAATATGCTGCTAAAATTGATGATGCTAAAACGAATGATGAGGTTGAAGCAGTTAAAAATCAAAGTATTAAAGATATAGAATCTATACTTTCTCTAATTAGTAAGAAACCTCAAGCTAAGTTAGAAGTACAACAGAAAGCTGAGGAAATTCGAACTACAATTAATTCTAATAAAGATGCTACTACTGAAGAGAAAAATGCAGCTTTAAAAACTTTAGATGAATTGATAAATGAGGCAAATGAATCTATATTATCTGCTCATACTAATGAAGAAGTTGATAAAGCCAAAGTACTTGCTTTACCGAAAATTGAAGCGGTGAAAGTTACAACTGAAGTTAAACCTCAAGCAAAAGCGCAAATTCAAGATGTAGCTAATAAGAAGAAAAATGAGTTTGAGAAATTTGAGGATGCAACTGTTGAAGAAAAACAAGAAGTATTAAATAAACTTGCTGAGACAGTTAATACTATTAATCTTGCTATACAAGATTCTGAGGCTAATGCTGATGTAGCAAAAACACTTCACGACGGTTTAGCTAAATTAGATTTAATTCAAATAAATGCACATAAGAAATCTGATGCGAAATCATACTTACATCAACAACTTTCTGCTAAAATTCATGCTGTTGAAGCAAATAGTGATGCGACAGTTGAAGAGAAGCAAGCATTTATTAGCAAATTAAAAGCTTTAGTCAATCGTATTCATATGCAAGTGAATGACTCAGAAACAAATGAAGAAGTAGATAATAGTTTGAATAACTTTAAAGTAGAATTTGAAAAATTAAAATTACAAACTCATAAAAAAGCTAATGCTAAACGTATCATTCAAAACAAAGCGGATGAAATCATTCGAAATATTGAAGATAATGATAAGGTTAGTTATCAAGCTAAATTAGCAGCTAAAAATTTAATTTCTCAAATTTTGAATGATTCATTTAAAGAAATTGAAGACGCTAATGATAATAAAACTGTTGATGAAGTAGTCAAACAAACTATTACTAAACTAGAAGCTATAAAAGTTAAAGAAGATAAGTTAAACTCTATGGAATCTACTCATCAAACTGAACAAAATAATAAATGTGATAATGTAAATGGCTCTAATAATAATCAACATACAATAAATGAATTGCCTGATACTGGTGAAACAGATTATTCAGGACCTTTAGCAGGTGCAGCATTACTTTCAGGGCTAGCATTGTTATCTACACGTAAAAATAAAAAAGATAAAAAATCTTAATTCACTACTCAAAAAACCTTCTAGGTAGCATAAAACGTTACCTAGAAGGTTTTAAATATATTAGGATTCATTTTTAAAAGTTCCAGCATTAGATCCAGCAACGTGACCTGTCACTAATGCACTTGTTATATTGTATCCGCCAGTATAACCATGTATATCTAATACCTCTCCACACAAAAATAATCCTGGAACGATTTTTGACATCATTGTTTTAGGTTGTATTTCTTTTAAAGATACACCACCACCAGTGACAAATGCTTTATCAATGGGGAGTGTTCCATTAACGTTAAACGTAAATCCTTTTAAATTTGAGATAAAATGATTTAATTGTTGATTAGACAAATGATGAGATGTAGTTTCATCACTAATATCGGATTGTTCTAACATAAACAATAAGTAACGTTCTTCAATTAAGCCATGCAAACTATTTTTTATATACTTATCTGGTTCAGCCTTTAATAAGGAGTTAATTTTTTGAGAGAGTTGATCGTGATTTAAATCTGGAAATACGTCCAATTGCATAGCAATATCCTGTTTCTTTTGATTCTTTTGTTCTTTATAAACAAATTGGCTACATCTAAGCGCAGCTGGACCACTTACACCAAAGTGCGTAAATATCATATCCATTTGATGGCTTATTCTTTTTTTACCATTTTTCTTTAAAACTGATAATTCTACATCTTTCAAACTTAATCCTTTAAGACGTTTTGATTTAATGAAAGCGTCGCTAGAAGTTATTGGAACTTCTGTAGGGAAGAGTTCGGTTATAGAGTGGCCAAGAGATTCGGCGAATTGATAACCGTCTCCAGTTGACCCTGTTTGTGGTACAGATGTACCACCAGTAGCAATGATTAAAGATTTACTTTGGAATTCACCTTTTTGAGTTGTAACATAAAAAATACCGTTATCATGAAAAATTTCTGTGACTGGAGTTTCCTCCATAACATTAACTTTGTTTTCATTAATTTGTTTAATCAAAGTGTTTACAACATCCTGTGCTTTATTGGATACAGGGAACATCCGACCGTGATCTTCTTCTTTTAATTTCACGCCTCGGCTTTCAAAAAATTCAATAATAGATTCATTATCAAAAACTGAGAAAGGACTATAAAGAAATTTACCGTTACCAGGTATGTTTTTGATTATTTCAGCATAGGGTAGGCGATTAGTAACATTACAACGACCTCCACCTGATATTTTCAATTTTCGTCCTAAACCCTTTTTCTTTTCAATTAATAAGACATTATCACTTACTTCACTTGCGGCGACTGCAGCCATTGAACCGCTGGGACCTCCGCCAATTATAATAGTTTGATACATTGAGTTACCTCCACATATTCCTTGTTACAATTGTATAAGACTATTTAAGTATTATCTAATAAAAATTAAGGTATGAGATGACAAAGAGTAAAAATATAATTATAATATGAAACTTGGAACCTCATTAAATTAATACTAACATCGTGTCTTTTTTCTACAGATACATAGCTTTTTAAAACATAATTTTTACAATGTCTAAAAAGTGGAAAATAAAAGACAAACATTTATTATTTTGTGATATATTTTTAAGTAATGCAAGGTAATAAGTTTTGATATAAACAACACGATATAAAACTTTAATAAAATTTTAAGATAGGAAGATAGGTAATGAGTGAGAGTAAAGAAATGGTTCGAGGAACCTTTTTAATTACATTAAGTATTTTAATTACTAAAGTATTAGGTGTGCTGTTTATTATCCCGTTCACTTCATTGATTGGCGGGCAAGAAAATATGGCTCCTTTTACTTATGCTTACGCTCCTTATAATATTGCAATTGCAGTAGCAACTGCAGGGGTGCCACTAGCAGCTTCTAAATATGTAGCTAAGTACAATGCGTTAGGTGCTTATAAGGTCAGTCAAAAGTTTTATAAGTCAAGTTTCATTGTAATGAGTATTACGGGTGTAATTGGCTTTCTAATTTTATATTTTTTAGCTCCATACATAGCAGAGTTAACTTTATCGCGTAAGAATAATGCGAAAACTGGTTGGTCAGTTGCTGATATTACCTGGATTATAAGAATTATCAGTATTGTAGTTATATTTATACCAGTTTTAGCTACATGGAGAGGTATATTCCAAGGATACAAATCTATGGGCCCAACAGCTGTTTCAGAAGTAACAGAGCAAATTGCCCGAATTATTTTCATATTAGTAGGTAGTTACTTAGCTTTAAATGTATTTAATGGTACAGTTCTACAAGCAAATGGAATTGCCACGTTCGCAGCAGCAATCGGAGCTATAGCTGGAATTATTACGCTTTGGTATTATTGGATTAAACGTAGAAGAAATATTAAAGAAATGGTTGAGTCTGATACAGCTAATATGCATGTTTCTTATGGAAACATGTATAAAGAGATTATTGCTTACAGTATTCCATTTGTAATTGTAAGTTTAAATTTCCCATTATTTAATTTAGTAGATCAATTTACACATAACGGTGCTCTAAGTTTAGTTGGCGTAAATCCAAAGTTACAAGATACATTCTTTAACATGTTAAATATGTCTACAAATAAAATTGTAATGATCCCAACATCATTAAGTGCTGGTTTTGCGGTGAGTTTAATTCCATTTATTACAAAAACTTATGAAGAGGGTCGTCTAGAGGAAATGCATAGACAAATTAGAACATCTATTGGTGTGCTAATGTTTATTACAGTACCAGCTAGTATAGGTATTATGGCATTAGCGCAACCTTTATTTACAGTATTCTATGGTTATGATCCTATTGTTCATGGTCACGACCCTAACTTTGACGGAAGTAGATTACTATTTTATTATGCACCCGTAGCGATATTAATTTCACTATTAAGTGTAACTGCTTCTATGTTGCAAGGTATTGATAAGCAAAAATTAACAGTCTTTGTTATTTTAGGTTCAGTAGTCATTAAATTAGCACTAAACTATCCGCTTATTATGCTTTTACACACTCCAGGTGCGGTACTAAGCACTGCAATTGCATTATTATTTGCGATTGGCTGTAATTTCTATATTTTAAAAAAATATGCGAAATTCAAATTCAGCTATAGTTGGATTCAATTTGCTAAAATATTCTTATACTCCTTCATCATGATGATAGGTGTAGAAGTTGTATACTTCATTCTTAAATTATTCCTAAATCCTACTAAATTTGGTTACCTCGTTATAATAGCTATAAGTGTTATTGTTGGTGCGCTTATTTATGGTGGCATTACAATCAAGAATAGACTGGCTGACGAATTTTTAGGTGACGTTCCTGAAAAAATTAGACGAAAAGTGACGTTTTTAAGATGAGAATAGATAAATTTCTAGCTAATATGGGTTTAGGCACTCGTACTGAAGTAAAACAATTACTTAAAAAAGGTCTTGTAGAGGTTAATGAGAAAAAAATTAAAACACCTAAATCTCAAATTGACCCTGAAACAGACAAAGTAGTGGTTGATGGTGAAGAGATTTCATATGTAGATAACGTCTATATGATGTTAAATAAACCTAAAGGTTATATTTCAGCTACAGAAGATAACGCTCATCAAACTGTTTTAGATTTAATCCCTGAATTTTCACATTTAGGGATTTTTCCTGTAGGAAGGTTAGATAAAGATACAGAAGGATTACTTTTATTAACTAATGATGGACAATTTAATCATGAATTAATGAGCCCGAAAAAACATGTATCTAAAACTTATGAAGTTATATCTAAATATCCTATTAAGCAGTCAGATATAGAAGCTTTTAAATTAGGCGTAGAACTTTCTGATGGTAAGGTCAAACCGGCAGAACTTATTAAAGGAAATGATAGACTTTCATATGTTACGATTTATGAAGGAAAATATCATCAAGTAAAACGAATGTTTCATAGTATCGAAAATGAGGTATTAGAATTGAAACGTGTTAAAATCGCCAATTTAGAATTAGATAAAACTCTAAATTCTGGTGAATATTGTTTTTTAAATGAACAAGATTTTGAAAATCTAAAAAAATGACAAAGGAGAAGGTGTACAATTATGGGTAAAAGTACAAATTTATTTAGAATTGCATTAGGCATTGGTGGCGCTGTTGCAGCAGTCGCTTTATCACGCAAAGACAGTCGTGACAAACTTAAAAATGAATATAACAAATATAAAGAAAATCCTGAATCATACAAAGCAAACGCTAAAGACTTTGCTAGCCAAATTGGAAACAAAGCCAATGAAACGATTCAAGAA
Organism: Staphylococcus capitis subsp. capitis; assembly: GCF_040739495.1. Lineage (NCBI taxonomy): Bacteria > Bacillati > Bacillota > Bacilli > Caryophanales > Staphylococcaceae > Staphylococcus > Staphylococcus capitis. The sequence continues at coordinate 1,033,227 of NZ_CP145263.1, forward strand.
GTAAGAAATAATCCAAGAGATTATGTTGATCGTATTAAAAATGATCCTAAAGCATTCTTTGAAGAAGAAAAATCTAAATTTACTGATTTAGATGACAAAAAAGCAGATGATTTAGAAGAAGGAAAGTTTGACGACGAAGGTGGCGCAACAACTTCTAATAATCTAAGAGTTGTCTCTGAAGATGATTTAAAAAATAATAAAAATGCTTTAGAAGATAAAGAATAAATAAAATTTACCAATTTAAATCATAATAATAAAGAGCCTATAGATGAACGCTAGAAGTTCATCTATAGGCTTCTTTTTTATCTCAAAAAATATAAAAACATTTAATTTGAAACGCAAATATGCATTATATTAGTACTCCGAAACTTGATATAATTTAACTTGAAAATCATCATTACAAAAAATTAAGTAATTTTCTGACATCTTACTGTAGTTTCTGAGTAACATATTGTAAAATGGAGTTTAACTTATATAAAAAGGAAGTCGATCTCAAATGTGGAAAGAAAAAGTTCTAGAATATGAAAATCAAATGATTGATGATCTTAAGGGCTTATTATCTATTGAAAGTGTAAGAGATGATTCTAAAGCCTCTGAAGATGCACCTGTCGGACCCGGACCAAGACAAGCTTTAGATTACATGTACGAATTAGCTGAGAGAGATGGGTTTTCAACACATGATGTAGATCATATAGCCGGACGAATAGAAGCTGGCCAAGGAGAAGATGTCTTAGGTATCTTATGTCATGTAGACGTTGTTCCGGCTGGTGATGGATGGGATTCTGACCCATTTGATCCTGTAGTAACAGACGATGCAATTATTGCCAGAGGTACACTAGATGACAAAGGACCTACAATTGCTGCATATTACGCCGTGAAAATATTAAATGATATGAACGTAGATTGGAAGAAACGTATTCATATGATTATAGGTACAGATGAAGAGTCTGATTGGAAATGTACAGATAGATATTTCCAAACTGAAGAAATGCCTACATTAGGTTTTGCACCTGATGCTGAGTTCCCAGCGATACATGGTGAAAAAGGAATCACTACATTTGATTTAATTCAAGATCAAATAAATGAAGAAGTAGATGAACCAGATTATGAATTATTAAACTTTGAATCTGGTCAAAGATATAACATGGTACCAGATCATGCTGAAGCCCGTGTTTTAGTTAAAGAAAATATGACAGATGTGATTCAAAACTTTGAATATTTCGTTGAACAAAATGAGCTTCAAGGAGAAAGTACCGTTGATAGTGGTATTTTAATCTTAACGGTTGAAGGTAAAGCGGTTCATGGCATGGATCCTTCACTAGGCGTCAATGCTGGATTATATCTACTTAAATTCTTGTCTTCTTTAAATTTAGATAAAAGTGCAAAAGATTTTGTTGAATTCAATAATCGTTATCTCTTTGATTCTCATTTTGGAGAAAAAATGGGTATGAAATTCCATACAGATGTAATGGGAGACGTTACTACTAATATAGGAATTATTAAATACGATAATAAAGAAGCTGGAAGATACGGTGTGAACTTAAGATATCCTCAGGGATTTGAATTTGAAGAGGCTGTTGAAAGATTTACTAATGAAATTAAAGACATTGGATTTAGCCTTGAACTTGGTAAAGTTCAAAAGCCACATTATGTAGATAAAGATGATCCATTTGTGGAGAAACTTGTCAAAGCATATAGAAACCAAACTGGCGATATGACTGAACCTTACACGATTGGTGGGGGGACTTATGCTAGAAACCTAGACAAAGGCGTCGCATTTGGTGCTATGTTTGAAGATACTGAAGATTTAATGCATCAAAAAAATGAATATATGACTAAAAAACAATTGATTAACGCAACGAGTATTTATTTAGAGGCAATTTATGCTTTATGTGTGGAGGGATAAACGATGACAAAAGTTTTTATTAATGGGGATTTTTTGGACGAAAAAGACGCTAAAGTATCTTATGAAGATCGTGGTTATGTATTTGGCGATGGAATATATGAATATATTCGTGCTTACGAAGGAAAATTATTTACAGTTAAAGAACACTTTGAACGATTTTTGAGAAGCGCAAATGAAATTGGCCTAGATTTAGGATATACAGTAGATGAGTTAATTGATTTAATTCGTCAATTATTAAACGAAAATAATGTGAAAAATGGTGGAATTTATATTCAAGCAACTAGAGGTGTAGCGCCTCGTGAACATTCCTTCCCGACGCCTCCAACAAAACCAGTAATCATGGCATTTACCAAGAGTTATGACAGACCATATGAACAATTAGAAAACGGAGTATATGGCGTGACAACTGAAGATATTCGTTGGTTACGTTGTGATATAAAAAGTTTAAATCTTTTAGGAAATGTATTAGCAAAAGAATATGCTGTTAAATATAATGCTACAGAAGCGATTCAACATCGAGGTGAGACTGTTACAGAAGGTGCATCTAATAACGTTTATGCGATTAAAGATGGTGCAATTTATACGCATCCAATAAATAACTTTATTTTAAATGGTATTACTCGCCGTGTAATAAAATGGATCGCTGAAGATTACGGCATACCATTCAAAGAAGAGACATTTACAGTTGATTTCTTAAAAAATGCTGATGAGGTTATTATTTCTAGTACCTCCGCTGAAGTCATGCCAGTGATTAAAGTGGATGGTGACGATATTGGCAATGGAAAAGTAGGAGATGTAACTCGTAAATTGCAAGAAGGCTTTAATAAGTACATTAAATCACATAGTATTTAAAACCTTAAATTTTAAAATTATTTAAACTTTAAAAATCTTAATAAAATTGTCTTAATTTCTCAATAATTAGTGCTAAAATTATGTTATAATTTATATTAAAGTGATTTAGAAAATACAAGTACGTTCGACTAGTAAAATGTGTCATTTTGTTTCTCATTTTTAGTTGAAATTGACCCTTAAAAATTATAAAATCTTCTATGAGTGATAAATAATGAACGGGCTGATTAAATAAAATATTTAGGGAATTTTATATTATAAAGCCAACTTAAAAAACTGTTATCTAAATATCAATTGAGCGTAAGAGAAAATTAGAATATGCGCTTTTCTATAAATTAGAATATATGGCTCTTGAAAATATATTTCTAGAGCCATTTTCTAATTGAAAGTGAGGTGAACATGTTGGAGCAGTTTTATCAGTTAGGGTGGACGCTTGATTCAGCTGGCGGTGCTTCTGGTGAGGCATATATGGCTGAACAAGATGGACAGAAATTATTTTTAAAACGTAATTCTAATCCTTTTATTGCTGCATTGTCTGCAGAAGGAATTGTACCTAAACTTGTATGGACGAAAAGAATTGAAACAGGAGAAGTCGTTACCGCACAGCATTGGAAGAATGGTAGAGAATTAAAATCTGATGAAATGGATCAAACCAGAGTAGCGAAATTACTCAATAAAATCCACAGTTCTAAACCATTGTTAAGCATGCTTAAACGTATGGAAATGGAACCTATCACTCCTGATATTATGTTAAATAAAATTAATGCCTCTTTATCTAGAGAAGTTCTAACTCACCATGTTGTTAGAAAAGCTTTAACTTATTTAGAAGATCATATTCCAAATTTAGATTCACGCTTTTTTACTGTAGTACATGGAGATGTTAACCATAACAATTGGTTATTGTCTGATAGAGATGAATTGTATCTCGTTGATTGGGAAGGGGCAATGATTGCGGACCCAGCTATAGATATAGGTATGCTGCTTTACAACTATGTTCCTCAATCTAAATGGTCAAAATGGTTTGATACATATGGCCTAGAAGAGAGTATCAATTTAAATAAACGTATGAAATGGTATACAGTGATTCAATCCATTGGTATGGTTCAATGGTATGAAGAACAAAAACGATATAAAGATATGAATATGTGGTTGAAATTCTTAAATGAAGTTATGAATAGCAACTTATTTATATAAGGAGTAATTTAATATGAGAGTTCGATACAAACCTTGGGCAGAAGATTATTTAAAAGAACATCCTGACCTAGTAGACATGGACGGTACTCACGCAGGCCGTATGTCTGATTGGTTTGACACAGAACAACCAATATATATAGAAATTGGCTCAGGAATGGGTCAGTTTATAACTACTTTGGCTTCTAAACATCCAGAAATTAATTTTGTATCAATGGAACGTGAGAAAAGTGTCATGTATAAAGTTCTTGATAAAACAAAAGAACTTAATTTAACTAATCTTAAAATGATTTGTAATGATGCTATTGAGTTAACTGAATATTTTAAAGATGGAGAAATTTCAAGAATATACCTTAATTTCTCAGACCCTTGGCCAAAGAAACGTCATGCAAAAAGACGTCTTACATATCACACATTCCTTGCTCTATATAAGCAGATTCTCAAGGACGATGGAGAAATTCACTTTAAAACAGACAATCGTGGTTTATTTGCATATAGTCTTGAGAGTATGTCGCAATTTGGGATGTATTTTACAAAAATGAATTTAAACCTACATGACGAAGATGATGAAGATAATATTCTAACAGAATATGAGAAAAAGTTTTCTGATAAAAGCTCAAGAATCTATCGTATGGAAGCAAAATTTCACAAGAATTTATAAAGTCCTTAAAGAAGAAAATAATATAACTATTGTCTTAAATAGAACGTCTACAAAGTTACAAACTTTGTAGGCTTTTTTATTTTACCTGATAAACTATTTCAAAATGAGAATCAAATTTTGTTTACTCAAACTTCTACGAGATTGACTAGGAACTTAAACTTTCCTATAAAATGCTTACATTTGATTTTAATGGTGACTTATAATAATTTTTAATAAAAGATGTAATTTACATCATTTCTATGAGAAGTTCAATAATGTCAAGGAGGCGTTATCTTTGAAATTAGGGCGATTTACTCTCCATTATTTAAGAGGTGGAAACACTAATATAGATGGTGGGGCGATGTTTGGTGTTGTTCCCAAACCGTTATGGACTAAAAAATACAAAGTAAATGATAAGAATCAAATTCATACTCCGACACATCCTATTTTAATTCAAACTAGTGATAAGAATATTTTAATCGATACGGGTATTGGTAATGGTAAACTTTCAGATAAACAACAAAGAAATAGTGGTGTTGAATATGAGAGCTTAATAGATGAGGATTTAAAACAATTAGGTTTAACAACCTCTGATATTGATATGGTCTTAATGACCCATCTTCACTTTGATCACGCTTCTGGTTTGACAGATAAAGATGGGCATGCAGTTTTTGACCGAGCTACACATTTCATACAGCAAGACGAGTGGCATGAATTTCTTTCACCTAACATAAGAAGTCAAGCTACTTATTGGAGTTATAATCAAGGGGGTTATAAGGAAAGGTTAATTTTATTTGAAAATGAGATCGAACCTTATCCTGGTATAAAGATGAAGCACACAGGCGGGCACAGTTTCGGTCACTCAATCATTACGATTGAAAGTGATAATGAATACGCTGTGCATATGGCTGATATATTACCGACTACTGCTCATCTTAATCCACTTTGGGTGACAGCTTATGATGACTATCCGATGCAATCCATTAGAGAAAAGGAACGATTAATCCCATATTTCATGCATCATAATTATTGGTTCTTGTTTTATCATGATGAAAATTATTTTGCGGTAAAATACCAAGATGACTTCAAAACAATTGATACATTTATTTCTAGACAATAAAAAAGGTTATCGTTTGATAAAATATTCAAACGATAACCTTAATTATAGAATGCTATAACTCGATAATATCGATAACTTGACCAGAATTAGCATCCCCATAAAACTCATAGTCTACTAATTTACCATCATGGTAAGCTGTAATACCACCTTGATAGATAGGTTGGTTATGATTAACATTATTCAAGACAATAGGTTGATGTACGATATAAGAGCCTTTTACGTTTCTAAAATACGTTTTAACTTCTTTTAATAAGTCATTGGCATTATATAATTTCCGCTTTGTTAAATAAAATGCTAAACATAGTGAAGTTATAAATGTTATGAAAAGCATCACTATTGCTATACCTTTAAAATTAAAAAACTTCATCATATAATCTCCTCTTATCTAAATTCTTATTCTTAGTTTACCATATTGAAGATGATATAATAGAGTGCAAGGAGTGAGATTGTGTATGATGATAGATAATACGAAAACTTTAGAACGCATAAAACAATTAACAGAGCTTCATGGAGCCCCAGGTTTTGAAGATGAAGTAAGAGATTACATGAAACAAAAAATGACCCCCTATGTTAATGAATTTGTTCAAAATAACATGGGTGGAATTTATGGAGTTAAGAAATCTAAACAAAACAATGCCCCTAAAGTAATGATTGCTGCACATATGGATGAGATAGGTTTTATGATTACTCATATAACTGATAATGGTATGATTCAGTTTACTAATTTAGGTGGCGTTGCTAATGATATATGGCAAGGACAAAGGCTGAAAGTTAAAAATAGAAATGCCAATGAGATTGTTGGCGTTGTTGCAAATATCCCAAAGCACTTTAGAACAGGTAATGAAGCGGCTCCGGAAATAAAAGATTTAATGTTAGATATCGGTGCTTCATCTCAAGAAGAAGTACGAGAAAGAGGTATTGAAATTGGAGATACAATCGTTCCTGACACATCTTTCACTCAATTATCTGAGTATCGTTATATAGCTAAGGCATGGGATAATCGTTATGGTTGTGTCCTCGCGATAGAAATATTAGAATTGCTCAAAGATATAGAGTTAGATGTTGATTTGTATGTAGGCGCTAATGTTCAAGAAGAAGTTGGATTAAGAGGTGCAAAAGCGGCTGCTGAGCAAATTAAACCTGATATTGCCTTCGTGGTAGATTGTTCCCCAGCTAATGATATAAAAGGGAAACAACAACTCTCTGGTGCACTAGGGGAGGGCACATTAATTCGTATTAAAGATGGTACAATGATATTAAAGCCACGCTTTAGAGATTATTTATTAAAGTTAGCCACAGAAAATGATATTAAACATCAATATTATATTTCTCCAGGTGGTACCGATGGGGGAGAGGTCCATAAAGCAAATGAGGGCATACCTACAGCAGTGATTGGCGTTTGCGCAAGATATATACACAGCACGGATGCAGTTTTTGATATAAGAGATTACTACTCAGCTAGACATCTATTAAAAGAATGTATAACTCATTTAAATCATCATCAAATAGAAGTACTAAAATTTGGTTAAGGAGTGTAGAACAAGTGAAACAACTTGAAACAGAACAACAATTTGTAGAATTAAAAAAAGGTAATACTGTCTTTGAATTTACCGCTGATTGGTGCCCAGACTGCAAAGTAATAGAACCTGATTTACCTAAATTAGAAAATAAATATAAAGACTTTAATTTTGTTTCGGTAGATAGAGACAAATTTATTGATATATGTATTGATAACGATATCTTAGGAATACCCAGTTTCTTAGTTTATAAAAATGGTAAACTTGAAGGTAGCTACATAGGTAAAGAAAGAAAATCTATTGATCAAATTGATGCATTTTTAGCAAAATATATTTAAGTATCAATTTATTTAGAAAATAACGTTATCTATACACCGTATTTTTAGTTTTTTCTGTTATATAGCAGTTATTTATTGTAAACTGTTATAATGTGCGAAAATAGGAGTGTTTTAAATGAATGTCTTCCAAATGAGAGATAAATTAAAAGCGCGTTTAATTCATTTAAACGTAGACTTTAAATTTGATAGAGAAGAAGAAACTTTAAGAATTTATCGTACAGATAATCATAAAGGTGTCACAATCAAACTCAATGCTATTGTCGCCAAATATGAAGAACAAAAAGATAAAATTATAGATGAAATTGTTTACTATGTAGAAGAAGCAATTGCTCAAATGGGCGATCATTCTTTAGAAAAAATGGAAAATATAAAAATCATGCCAGTTGTTCGAGCAACAAGCTTTGACAAGAAGACTAAAGAAGGTCATTCATTTATTTATAGTGAACATACAGCTGAAACGAATATTTATTATGCCCTCGATTTAGGTAAATCATACAGACTAATAGATGAAAGTATGTTAAAAACATTAAATATGACTGAACAACAAATTAAAGAAGTGTCATTATTCAATGTTAGAAAACTTAAAAATAAATATTCTACTGATGAGGTTAAAGGCAATATTTTTTATTTCATCAATTCTAATGATGGCTATGATGCAAGTCGCATACTTAATACGTCATTCTTGAATGAAGTCCAAGAACAATGTGAGGGTGAAATGTTAGTTGCAGTTCCTCACCAAGACGTGTTAATTATTGCTGATATACGTAATAAAACAGGTTACGATGTCATGGCTCATTTAACAATGGAATTCTTTACTAAAGGTTTAGTACCAATTACTTCATTATCATTTGGCTATGACAAGGGACACTTAGAACCAATATTTATTCTAGGAAAAAATAATAAACAAAAACGTAATCCTGATGTTATACAGAGATTAGAAGCGAATAGAAAGAAATTTAATAATAAAGATAATCAATAGAAATGGAGTTTTTATAGATGAACTTATTTTATAATCCACAAGGTGTAGGAGATGTAGCTTTTTTACAGATTGAACCTACAGATGGTGCATTTGATTACAACAAGAAAGATGATGTAGTCGAAATCACTCAAGATGGGCAAGTTGTTGGTTTCAATATCTTTAACGTATCAGATAAAATAAAAATAGAAGGAAACGGTCATATCAAATTAACTTCAGAAATTATTGAGGCGTTACAACAATCTATTAATAATTCTGGATTTAACTATAAATTAGATACTGATTTATCACCTAAGTTTGTAGTTGGATATGTTGAAACTAAAGAAAAACATCCTGATGCGGATAAATTAAGTGTTTTAAAAGTTAATGTTGGTAATGAAACTTTACAAATTGTTTGTGGTGCACCTAATGTAGCAGCTGAACAAAAAGTAGTAGTAGCTAAAGTAGGTGCTGTAATGCCAAGTGGAATGATTATCAAAGATGCTAAATTACGTGGTGTTGATTCAAGTGGTATGATTTGTTCAATGAAAGAATTAGATTTACCAAATGCACCTCAAGAGAAGGGTATTATGGTATTAAATGATGATTATGAAATTGGGCAAGCATTTTTTGAATAATAAAGAAAGGTAGTGAAATTATGAGCTGGTTTGATAAATTATTTGGCGAAGATAATGATTCAAATGACGACCTGTTACGTAAAAATAAAAAAAGAAGACAGGGAACTCAATCTCAACAAAATAATCAAGACTCATTACTGCCTCAAAACAATGATATTTATAATCGCCCAAGAGGTAAATTTAGATTTCCTATGCATGTATCTGAAGAAGCTTCATATAACGATCTAGATAATGATAAAAACTATGAAACTTCTGAATACAATGCTAATTATGGTTCAAGAACATATGACACACAAGATGATGACTCTACACGTAATTTAGTTGATAATTCTGGGAAAAGACATCGCCGTAGACGTTCATCTCAAATGCGTGAGCATGATCATATTAATCAACATTCAAATCGTAATGAAAATCAAATGCATCATCGCGAGCCAAGTCGTTCTAAAAGAAGTTCTAATAACAGACAATCTGATGATTATCGTTCATATAATAATAAGTCAAATTCTCGCATGAAATTACAATCTGAACGTTTGAAATCTAACAGTAAACTCCAATCCTCTACGAATTCTGAACTTACATATCATGGTGGTAGTTTCAAAGCGAGCGACGTTCCGTCAGCTATTTTTGGAACTAAGCAACGACGTCCATTGGAAAACGGAGTGATTCCACCTAAACAAGATTCTCTACAAAATAGCAATAATGCAACTAGTAAATCACAAAGGAATCAACCTAAAAATGCACATGATGTAAACATGTATCGTCAATCTATAAATAAACAAATGGGCTATCAATCTGAAGAATCATCATCTAAAGATAATCAACCTCAACCAGAAAACCATGCCAAAACTTCAGATACAGAACAGACACAGAAAACATCTTCAAGTCATCTTCAATCTAACAATCATTCAGCGCAAAAGTCTGAAGGACGAACACCTAATTATTCTAAAAAAGATAACACTGTTAATATTGAAAATATCTATGCTTCACAAATCGTTGAAGAAATCAGACGTGAAAGAGAACGTAAAGTCCTTCAAAAAAGAAGATTTAAAAAAGCGCTTCAACAAAAGAGACAACAAAATAAAGACAATGAAGAAGATCAAATTCAAAAAGCAATTGATGAAATGTACGCGAAACAAGCACACCAATATATTGGTGAAAGCTCTCTAGATGAAGACCATAATGATGAGGATATGAATGACGGACAGTCTAATAATGTGTTAGAAAGTACTACAACAACTTCATTTAAAGAAGACCAAATTGGCGCTTCGTCGTACAATTATGAAGAAATCAACCTTGATGATGAACAACATATTCAAAAGGTAAATGACAAAGATGTGCACGTAAGTGATGCTTCTAGCGATAATGCTACTGAGGAAACTAGTGTTGATAAAGCACACAACGATAATGTAGAGGATGCTCAATTCCAAGAATTAAATGATAGCCAACAATCATCAGAATCGACTTCTCACCTTGAAAATGAAAATTCACAACAGCAACAACACTATAATAATGCAATTAACCAAAGTGTTGATAATGAGAAGGCGTATGCTAAACATAGACAGAAAAACGATGATGATTTTAAAGAATCAGCTTCTTCATTAAGTACAAGTGAGATAAATAGTTATAGTTCTTCGACGATAGTAAATGCTTCAAATAATGATACTATGGCTTCCACGGTTGATTCAAAACAAAGTATGACAGCTAATGAAGGTCAATCATTTGGTAACAATGAAAGTGTAGAAGAACACGATCATCATTCAAAAATGAATAGTGAGGGTGCCGAGTCTACAAATCACTATACCAATAGTGAGCAACATTCAGAATTAGATAGTAACCAGTTCATGAATAATACTAATAGTAATAATTCAACTTCAACAAGTGAGGTTACTTCACAATCAGATAGCAATGTGGCTCAAGAATCGGAATTAAATAGACCAACAACTCAATCGCAATCAAAAGATGTTTCAACACATAAACCGCGATTTGCAGGAGGTAAACCATTTAATGTGGTAATGACACCTTCAGATAAGAAACGTATGATGGATAGTAAAAACAACAGTAGAGTTAATGTTCCTGAATTAAAACCTGAACAACATAATGTTCAATCTACTAAAGAGGATTCCAGTGAGCATCAATTTAGTTCTGAAAGTAATTTGAATGAAAGTGAAACAAGTCAACAAACTTCACATGTGTACCAAACTCAATCTGAATCAAACGACGACCGTATTACAGGTGTGTCTACAAGTGACAATGTTAACAATAATCATATTCAACAGCATACTCAAAGCACATCTCATAATGAAACTAGTGGAAGAAGTAGCGGTAATTATTACTCAGAAACTGTAAAAGATAATGATGACACTAACCTAAATAATAATAAAACTTCTGCAACAGGAATTACTCATCAGGAAGTAAAAGAACAAGCGTCCAATTCTTATAAAAACCAACAAGAGTCATCTCAAGATAAGCAACAAGGAATTAGAAAAGGACCTAATATTAAATTGCCTAGCTTTGATTTATTAGAAGAACCTGAACCACACGAAGTTGATGAAGAATGGATAGAAGAGAAGAAACAGGAATTAAATGATGCACTTTATTATTTCAATGTGCCCGCAGAGGTTAAAAATGTAACAGAAGGTCCAAGTGTTACAAGATTTGAATTATCTGTAGAAAAAGGGGTAAAAGTTTCAAGGATTACTGCACTTCAAGACGATATTAAAATGGCATTAGCTGCCAAAGATATACGTATTGAAGCGCCAATTCCTGGAACAAGTCTTGTAGGTATTGAAGTACCAAATCAAGACCCAACTAAGGTTAACTTACGATCTATTATAGAAACACCTAAATTTAAAAATACAGAGTCTAAATTAACTGTAGCGATGGGTTATCGAATTAATAATGAACCATTATTAATGGATATCGCTAAAACGCCTCATGCACTTATTGCCGGAGCAACAGGCTCAGGTAAATCGGTTTGTATCAATAGTATCCTAATGTCATTATTATATAAAAATCACCCTGAAGAATTACGCTTACTATTGATTGATCCTAAGATGGTGGAATTAGCACCATACAATGATTTACCACATTTAGTTTCTCCTGTAATTACAGATGTGAAAGCTGCTACTCAAAGTTTAAAATGGGCAGTAGAAGAAATGGAGAAACGCTATAAATTATTTGCTCAATATCACGTAAGAAATATTACTGCATTTAATAAAAAGGCACCTTATGAGCAAAGAATGCCAAAAATTGTTATAGTAATTGATGAGTTAGCCGACTTGATGATGATGGCACCTCAAGAAGTAGAACAATCAATTGCACGTATTGCTCAAAAAGCACGTGCATGTGGTATTCATATGTTAGTGGCTACACAAAGACCTTCAGTAAATGTTATTACGGGTCTGATTAAAGCAAATATTCCTACTAGAATTGCCTTTATGGTATCTTCAAGCGTGGATTCAAGAACAATTCTAGATAGTGGTGGCGCGGAACGCTTATTAGGATATGGTGATATGCTATATCTAGGAAGTGGAATGAATAAGCCAATTCGTGTTCAAGGTACATTTGTTTCTGATGAGGAAATAGATGATGTCGTTGACTTTATAAAACAGCAGCGAGAACCTGAATACTTATTTGAAGAAAAGGAATTATTAAAGAAAACACAATCTCAAGCACAAGATGATTTATTCGATGACGTGTGCGAGTTTATGGTGAATGAAGGGCATATATCAACTTCATTGATTCAAAGACATTTCCAAATTGGTTACAATAGAGCAGCTAGAATTATAGATCAATTAGAGCAGTTAGGTTATATATCAGGTGCTAACGGTTCTAAACCAAGGGATGTTTATATTACTGAAGCGGATTTAAATAAAGAATAAATTGAGTAAGGAGTATTGAAATGACGCACTATCATTTTGTCGGAATTAAAGGATCCGGCATGAGTTCATTAGCACAAATCATGCATGATCTTGGTCATGAAGTCCAAGGTTCAGACATAGAAAAATACGTATTTACCGAAGTTGCTCTACGTAACAAAGGCATCAAAATTTTACCTTTTGATGTTGAAAATATTAAAGAAGGCATGGTTGTCATTCAGGGTAATGCATTTTCAGACAATCATGAAGAAATAGTTAAAGCTCATGAATTAAAACTTGATGTCATTAAATATCATGACTTCCTAGGTCATGTTATCAATCAATATACATCTGTAGCTGTTACAGGTGCTCACGGTAAAACTTCAACAACTGGTCTATTGTCACATGTTATGAACGGAGATAAAAAGACATCATTCTTAATTGGTGATGGTACTGGCATGGGATTGCCTGGAAGCGATTATTTTGCATTCGAAGCTTGTGAGTACCGTAGACATTTCTTAAGTTATCATCCAGATTATGCGATCATGACGAATATTGATTTTGATCATCCAGATTATTTTAAAAATATTGAAGATGTCTATGATGCTTTCCAAGATATGGCTCATAACGTTAAGAAGGCTATAATTGCATGGGGTGATGATGACTATTTACGAAAATTAGAGGCTGATGTACCAATTTATTATTATGGTTTTAAAGAGACTGATGATATTTATGCTAAAAATATTCAAATCACCGAAAAAGGTACTCAGTTTGATGTTTATACTAACGGGGAATTTTATGATCAGTTCTTATCACCACAATTTGGTGACCATAATATTTTAAATGCGCTTTCAGTTATTGCGATTAGTTATTTAGAAAAGATGAATGTTGACAACATTAAAGATGCATTAGTCACTTTTGGTGGTGTAAAACGTCGCTTTAACGAAACAAAAGTATCTAATCAAGTATTAGTAGACGATTACGCTCACCATCCTAGAGAAATTAGTGCTACAATTGAATCAGCTAGAAAGAAATATCCACAAAAAGAAGTAGTAGCTGTCTTCCAACCTCACACGTTCTCTAGAACTCAAGCTTTTCTAGACGAATTCGCATCTAGTTTAAGTAAAGCAGATCGCGTATTCTTATGTGAAATATTTGGTTCTATTAGAGAAAATACAGGTGAATTAACTATACAAGATTTAATTGAACGTATTGACGGCTCGTCGCTAATAGATGAAAATAGTATTGACATATTAAAAGAATTTGATAACGCAGTCATTTTATTTATGGGCGCTGGTGACATTCAAAAGTTACTTAAAGCTTATTTAGAAAAATTAGGCGTAAAAAATGAGTTTTAATATGTTTATAATAAAACATCATGGGTATTAAATATTAATGACTTTTATTTTATGGTATTTAGGAGGCGTTTTTAATGGATTGGATTTTACCAATTGCAGGAATTATCGCTGCGATAGCGTTCTTAATTTTATGTATCGGTATCGTTGTAGTTTTAATTTCTGTTAAGAAAAATTTAGATTACGTGGCTAAAACACTTGATGGTGTTGAAGGTCAAGTTCAAGGTATTACTCGAGAAACTACTGATTTACTTCATAAAGCAAATCGCTTAACTGAAGATATTCAAGGTAAAGTGGATCGTTTAAATTCTGTTGTAGATGCTGTTAAAGGTATCGGCGACTCAGTTCAAACTTTAAATGGTTCTGTAGACCGAGTAACTAACTCAATTACGCACAATATTTCTCAAAATGAAGATAAAATTTCTCAAGTAGTTCAATGGTCAAATGTGGCAATGGAAATTGCTGACAAATGGCAAAATAGATACTACCGTAGAGGAAGTGCAAACTACAAAGCAAACACTGTAGCTGACGATGCAAATCATAGCTATTCAAATTCAGAATACAATTCTGATCATAGTTACACTACACGTGTTAACAAATAATTAATACGAATGAATTAAATGCACTTAAATGAGGTTTTTACTTATTTAAGTGCTTTTGTTTTAGGAGGAATCGTTATGGAACACTATAACCGCGATAATTTTGAGAGAAATAATACAGGTCGTGATTTATATAACCGTACGTCACGCAATTCATCAAATACGCCTAAACGTAAAGACTTCGTAGTAAGTTTTATTGCTAGTGCAATCGTTAGCTCTGCTTTAGGTCTTTTTTATAAAAATAAAGTATATAAAAAAACAGATGAATTAAGAGATAAAGAACAAGATTTAAGAAATAAAGTACTTAATTATAAAGAACAGGCAGAAAACACCGTTAATTCTGTAAGAGATAGAGTAGAGAACTTCAGAAATCGTTCTAAAGACGGTTTAACTTCTGATGAATTACAAGCACAAAAAGTAGCAATCCAAAGAGAAGTTAGTGACAATAATCTATCAGATCAATCACCTGAGGCTCAAGAAATTCAAGAAGCTAAATTAGAAGCTACTAAAGACGACTTTGAACAACAAAATAAACCATCAGCAAAAGAATTAACAGCCCAGCAAAATGCGATTCAACAAGAATCAAAATTAGCTGACCAGTCACCAGAAGCACAAGAAATACAAGAAGCTAAAGCTGAATCACATAAGGAAGATAGTCAAGAAGCATCACATATCGAAAGTGATAAAAAACCATCAGCTGAAGAAATAGCTATTGCTCAAACAGCTATTAAAAAAGAATCAAGTGATAATGATTTAGCTGATCCTACTACTAAAGAAGGCAAAAATGAAGATGCCCATCAAAAAACGCAAGCAGAAAATTTAGCTACAGCTGCTAAAACAAAAAACGATAAAATCACTAATGACAGCCAAGTTGCTAAAAATACAAATGATCTCACAAGTGAATCAAGTGTACCTAAATCTGCTGACAAAGAGGTACCTAATTTAGTTACAAAGAAAAATGAGAATGACACAGGTTCAAGTGATGGTTCATTTGCAAATCGACTAGCTACAGCTGCAAAAGCAAAAAAATCTAAACTAACTAAAGGATCTAAAGAATCACAGCTCACTGAAGCATTATTAGCTGAACCAGCATTACCTAAAGGTAAGAAAAATAATAATGTACCTAATCTTGTAACTCAAACAACTAAGCAATCAACAAACTCTAAAAAAGGTCAATCTTCTACCTCTAAAGAAGATAAAGTAAATAAATCACAAGAAAGTGCGACATTTGATAAAGGCGTAGTTACCCATGAGAATTCTATTAAAGGTACTCAAAAATCTAATAGTAAAGGTAACAAAACAAACGCAAAATCTAACAAAAAGGCAAATACAAGTAAAAAACAAAGTAATACGCCTAAACAAAACAACAGAACTCAAAAACAACAAAATCAATCAAATAATAATCAACAAAAAGTTGAGAAAGCAAATAGCAAGATTGAAAAACGTACATTCAATGATTAATTAAACTTACAATATATATTTAAGCTGAGGCATTATCATATTGTCTCAGCTTTTTTTATTTTCTAATTCATAATTAAATGTTGAAAAGTTTTCACCAAAATGTATATTGTAGTTGACGTTTTTAGAAAATTTTCTATTTTCTGTAAACATGCGCTTGAACAATAAAAATGAAATTGTTAGAATTAAGTCTAAATACTTTTATTTTATCGCTTTAAAGTAATATACTTTCATACATAACTATATCTTAGAGGTGAGTAGAAATGACTAATAAATTGGAAGAATACAGAGAGGAAATTGTCTCATTAAACTATCAAATTTTAGATTTGTTATCTAAAAGAGGCGAGTTAGCTCAAAAAATTGGAGAAGAAAAAATTAAACAAGGAACTCAAGTATATGATCCTCAACGTGAAAAAGAAATGATTAATGATTTATTGGATCGAAATGAGGGTCCATTTAATGATAATGTAATCAAGCAGTTGTTTAAAGAAATTTTTAAAGCCTCTACTGATTTACAAAAATCTGAAAACGAAAAACATCTATACGTATCACGAAAATTAAAACCTGAAGATACTATTGTGAAATTTGATAATGGTGGCATTATTGGTGATGGTAATAAATCATTTGTATTTGGACCTTGTTCAGTTGAATCACAAGAACAAGTAGATGCTGTTGCTAAAGATTTACAATCTAGAGGAGAAAAATTTATTAGAGGTGGTGCATTTAAACCACGTACATCTCCTTACGATTTCCAAGGACTTGGTGTAGAAGGATTAAAAATCCTTAAAAATGTAAAAGATAAATTTAATCTTAATGTAGTAAGTGAAATTGTAAATCCTAATGACTTTGAAGTAGCAGACGAATATTTAGATGTTTTCCAAATTGGTGCACGTAATATGCAGAACTTTGAACTGTTAAAAGAAGCTGGTCGCACAAACAAACCAATTCTTTTAAAACGAGGTCTATCTGCAACAATTGAAGAGTTTACTTATGCAGCTGAATACATTGCTTCTCAAGGCAACAGAAATATTATTTTATGTGAACGTGGAATACGTACATATGAAAAGGCGACTCGTAATACACTTGATATTTCTGCAGTACCTATTTTAAAACAAGGTACACACTTACCAGTAATGGTTGATGTAACTCATAGTACAGGCAGAAAAGATATCATGCTACCAACTGCAAAAGCAGCATTAGCCGTTGGTGCTGATGGCGTAATGGCTGAAGTTCATCCTGATCCATCAGTTGCATTAAGTGATGCTGGACAACAAATGGATTTGAACGAGTTTAATGATTTTTACAATGAACTTAAACCACTTGCAGATATGTATAATGCTAAAAAGTTAAAATAAACATTTTGCAATCGTTTATACTAAATTGACTACTAAGTTATTCTTTTCTTGAATAATGATGTAGTCTTTTTATTTTTTATTGAATTTAGTTTAAATTAAATTTTCAATTTTTATTTATTTAAATTTTTTAAGCGAAAAGTATATAATATAAATGAATTGCACTTGCTTTTTCTGACAGAAATGTGACAAAAGAACAAAATCATTTCACAATAACCATAAATATGATAAACTTTGAAAATGATATGAAAACACGATATTATAAGCAATGAAACGCTTACAAGGAGGAAATTATGACTGTAACGATTTATGATGTAGCTAGAGAAGCTCGTGTGTCGATGGCAACTGTATCACGCGTAGTTAACGGCAATCAAAACGTAAAACCTGAAACGAGAAACAAAGTCAATGAGGTCATCAAGAAGCTAAATTATAGACCTAACGCAGTTGCACGAGGACTTGCAAGTAAACGTACTACAACTGTAGGTGTGATAATTCCAGATATTTCAAATGTTTATTATTCACAACTCGCGCGAGGTCTTGAGGATATTGCAACAATGTATAAATATCACTCAATCATCTCCAATTCTGATAATGACCCTGAAAAAGAGAAAGAAATCTTTAATAATTTATTAAGTAAACAAGTTGATGGTATTATTTTCCTTGGTGGTACTATTTCAGAAGAAATTAAAGATTTAATTAATCAATCTTCAGTTCCAGTTGTGGTATCAGGAACAAATAGTAAAGATGATCATATTGCATCAGTTAATATTGATTTCAAACAAGCTGCTGAAGAAGCCACTCAACATATGATTGAAAAAGGTGCTAAGAAATTTGCACTTGTAGGTGGCGATTATTCTAAAAAAGCACAAGATGATGTATTACAAGGTTTAACAAAAGTTTTAAATCAACATCATTTAGAACTTGATGAGGCATTACATTTCTCTGGTAAAGAAAGCTATAAAGAGGGAATCAAAGCATTTGAAAAATTACAAAATAATATGCCTGACGCTATTCTTTCAATTAGTGACGAGCAAGCAATTGGTATTTTACACAGCGCATTAGATGCTGGGGTTAATGTACCTGAAGACTTACAAATTTTAAGCTTTAACAACACACGTTTAGTCGAAATGGTACGCCCACAACTATCTAGTGTTATACAACCACTATATGATATCGGTGCAGTAGGCATGAGATTATTGACAAAATATATGAATGAAGAAGAAATTGAAGAACCAAATGTAATTCTTCCTCACAGAATAAAATATCGTGGAACGACTAATTAAAATTATAAATGATTGTTAAGTGAAGAGAAAACGTAAATATAAAATTTAAAAGGGTACTCAATGTTTCAACATGATTCATTGAGCACCCTTTTTAATATATTATTAAATATCGCTATAACGTTCATACCAACTTGCAACCTGTTTAGCAATTCTAAGATTTTTATCAGATATTTCTTTAGTTCTTGGAATATAAGCATAATCATTTAAACGATCTTCCCAGCGTTTTGGTAGTTTGACGGTATTATATAACTTCCATTTATTAATCCAATTTAACGGGAGGTAACCTCGTTGAATAGGCTCCCCTATTAAACTTAAAAAGACGTGACTCCAGGCTCGAGGGACAACTCTCCAAATATTATAACCTCCGCCCCCGAACATTAATACTTTATGATTACAATAGCGTTTTGCTAAATCTTGGATTATATATGGAATAGAATATAGACTATTTAATGTACAGTTCATGTGTGTAAGTGGATCTCTATAATGGATATCTAAACCATGAACGCTTAAAATGATATCAGGCTTAAAAGCTGCAACTAATGGTTCTACAGTTTCTTTAAATACCTCTAGATAAGAGGCATCTTCAGTATAAGGTTCAAGAGGCACATTTACCGTATAACCATATCCTATATCTTCACCACGTTCAGTATAATGACCAGAGCCCGGGAATAAAAATTTTCCTGTCTCATGAATGGAATAAGTCATAATTCTATTGTCTGTATAAAAGCTCCATTGTGTACCATCTCCATGATGTGCATCTGTATCAATAACCATGACGCGTTGATGATATTTTTCAACTAAATACTTTGCAGTAATAGCAACATCATTATAAATGCAAAAGCCATTCGCTCGTCCGGGTAGTGCGTGATGTAAACCACCACCGAGATGGCATCCATTAATAAATGTTCCATCCATGATACAATCCACTAAATTAAGCGCTCCTCCTACAATCCGAGCGCTATGACGATGCATATGTTTAAATTGAAGCGTATCATCACCATTGAGTCCATATTTCTTTGCCTCGTGTTCACTTAATATACCATGTGAAGCGTGCCGAATAGCTTGAATATAATCATATTGATGAATTAATGCGAGTTCTTCATCTGTAGCTATACGTGGTATTACGATATGCTCATCCTTTAAAAAGTTCGCGTCCTTTAACAACTCAGTCGTTAGTTTAAGCCTCATTTGATTGAACGGGTGTTCGTTACTAAAGCGGTATTGTAAGAGATCTTCAGAATAAACATAACCAGTACTTAAATTTTTATTTGGCATGATGCTCCCCCCGTAACAACATTCTCACTATTTTGATTAACTTTATTTGAATGCGAGATATTTAACTATGATACTTTTGAAATTAGATTCTTTTGTAGTATGTCAAAAGAAGAATTTATTTTTATATCTAAGATCGTCAAAAGCTTGTTGTTGTGACAAAGTGATACGTTTGCCAATACGCGCCATTAAACAATTAGCAGGGTGGCTAGTGATTTCAGGATCATCTGTAGCAAAAATTTCTAATCCACCCTTAGACATTAACTTTTGCATCAATTTCTTATACTCGAAAACATCTAGCTGTGCTTGATCCAAATCCCAATGCCAATAATATTCAGTAGTCAATACAATATAATCTTCAAATTCATCCGCAGATAAACTAGTCGCAATAAGCTCGCCACCTAAATGTAAGTGACGGTATGTAGGACTTATCTCTATGGCTCCTAGTTCAATTAAATAGGTCAAATGACCCTCGGACCATCTTTCGAATTCATCAGGATAATGATATGTCACATATCCAACGATATGCTTGTCTTGACGAATGATATAGACACGACCTTCAGGTAGTTCAGTAATCTCTAAAAGTGCTTCATACTGATCCTGAGGTAGGCGGAATGCATTTAGCTGGCCATCTAAAGTAAGCGTTTTCAAAAAAGTGTACGAAATAGGTCCTTCAATGACAAAAGTAGTGTCACTTAGTTTAAGATTCTTAGTTACATAAGTTTTAACATGTCTCACGTTATCATCTCCTTATGCAGGTGACTTAACTTGTTATTAAACTTATTATATATAAAAAGGTTGTACATGAACAATTAAATAGTAATAGAATACAAAGATTTTTGAAAAATGTGAAAATTATATGTATAATTACTTTTAAAGAAAGCGATTTCATAAACAAGGGGGATTTAATTATGAAAGTTGAAGTGTATAAAAGAGAACCAGGGGATTACAATTTAGAGAATTATAATGAAGCTTATCAAAATTTCGATTGGAAAGAGATAGAAAAATCATTTTCTTGGTATGAAACAGGAAAAATGAATATGGCGTATGAATGTATCGATCGTCATGTTGATAACGGAAAAGGGGAAAAAATAGCATTAAATTATAAAGATGAGAAACGTAAAGAATCATACACTTATAGTGATTTAAAAAAGTTATCAAATCAAGCAGCTAATGTTCTTAAAGATAAGGCGGATGTTAAAAAAAGAGATCGTGTTTTTATCTTTATGTCTCGTACACCTGAATTATACTTTGCGTTCTTAGGTATTTTAAAAATTGGTGCGATTGTGGGTCCATTATTTGAAGCGTTCATGGAAAAGGCTGTAGCAGATCGTTTAGCTAATAGTGAAGCTAAAGTAGTCATTACGAATAAAGCATTACTTCCTAGAATTCCGAAAGATAAATTACCTCATTTAGAAACAATCATTGTTGTAGATGATGACGTTGATGGTGAATACATTGATTTTAATAAAGAAATGGGACAAGCTAGCGAGGAATTTAATATTGAGTGGCTAGCGCCAGATGATGGATTAATTCTTCACTATACATCAGGTTCTACAGGACAACCTAAGGGTGTATTGCACGTCCAACAAGCAATGCTATTACATTATATCTCAGGAAAATACGTATTAGATTTAAAAGAAGATGATGTTTATTGGTGCACAGCTGATCCAGGATGGGTAACTGGTACATCTTACGGAGTCTTTGCTCCTTGGTTAAATGGTGTTACGAATTGCATAGCAGGTGGGCGATTCTCACCTGAATCTTGGTATAGCATGTTAGAAGAATTTAAAGTTACGATATGGTATACCGCACCAACAGCACTTCGTATGTTAATGAGTGCTGGAGACGATATCGTTGAAAAATACGATTTATCATCTGTACGGTCAATTTTATCTGTAGGAGAACCACTAAATCCAGAAGTAATAAAATGGGCGAAAGATGTCTATGATAAACGTGTTTTAGATACATGGTGGATGACTGAAACAGGTGGACATATGATTGTAAATTACCCAACTATGGATATTAAACTAGGTTCTATGGGTAAACCACTACCTGGTATTGAGGCAGCAATCATAGATGATGAAGGTAATGAACTCCCACCTAATCGTATGGGTAATTTAGCAATTAAGAAGGGTTGGCCTTCTATGATGCATTCTATTTGGAAAAATCCTGAAAAGTTTAACTCATACTTTATCGGAGATTGGTATGTTTCTGGTGACTCAGCTTATAAAGATGAGGATGGATACTACTGGTTCCAAGGACGAGTTGATGACGTTATTATGACAGCCGGAGAACGTGTTGGACCATTTGAGGTTGAGTCAAAATTAGTAGAACATGAAGCCGTAGCGGAAGCAGGTGTTATTGGTAAACCTGATCCAGTTCGTGGAGAAATTATTAAAACCTTCGTTGCATTAAGACAAGGATATGAACCATCAGATGAGTTAAAAGAAGATATCCGTAAATATGTTAAAGAAGGGTTATCAGCACATGCTGCGCCTAGAGAAATTGAATTTAAAGACAAGTTGCCAAAAACACGTTCAGGTAAAATTATGAGACGTGTGCTTAAAGCTTGGGAATTAGATTTAGATGCAGGTGATTTGAGTACAATGGAGGATTACAATTAATAATTGAGAGCTAAAGTATCAGCTTTAGCTCTCATTTTCAAATAAGTTAAAGTCATTCTTAAGAACGAACATTGATTTGAATAATTCTTGAAATATTCGACAATTGAAATTAAGTCGGTTATCATAAACCATATAAGACGTATCAAGAATAATTAAATATTAATTAATACTACATAATGATCAAGGGGTTGAATTGTTTGGCACATTTATCAGATTTAGAGATTGCAAATCAATCACAATTAAAACCTATTGGAGAAATTGCTGATAAAGCAGGTATATCTGCAGATGCACTTGAACAATATGGACACTATAAAGCTAAAATAGATATTAATCAGATTAAACCTAGAGAGAAAAAAGGTAAAGTTGTATTAGTGACTGCTATGAGTCCTACGCCAGCTGGAGAAGGAAAATCCACAGTTACAGTAGGTTTAGCAGATGCATTTAATGAGTTAAAACAAAACGTGATGGTCGCATTACGTGAACCAGCGCTTGGACCAACTTTTGGTATTAAAGGTGGTGCCACAGGTGGTGGATATGCACAAGTATTACCAATGGAAGATATTAACCTACATTTCAATGGTGATTTTCATGCAATAACAACTGCAAATAATGCATTATCTGCATTTATTGATAACCATCTACATCAAGGTAATGAATTAGGCATTGATCAACGTCGTATCGAGTGGAAACGTGTATTAGATATGAATGATCGTGCACTTCGTTATGTAAATGTTGGATTGGGTGGGCCAACAAATGGTGTTCCAAGAGAAGATGGTTTTAATATTACAGTAGCATCAGAGATAATGGCGATTTTATGCTTAAGTCGTAGTATTAAGGATTTAAAAGAAAAAATTAGTCGTATTACTATCGGTTATACTAGAGATCGTAAACCCGTAACAGTTCAAGATTTAAAAGTAGAAGGGGCACTTGCGTTAATACTTAAAGATGCAATTAAACCCAATTTAGTTCAAACGATAGAAGGTACACCAGCACTTGTGCACGGTGGACCATTTGCTAATATCGCACATGGTTGTAACTCTATATTAGCTACTGAAACAGCTAGGAATTTAGCAGATATCGTTGTTACGGAAGCTGGCTTCGGTTCAGATTTAGGTGCTGAAAAGTTTATCAATATTAAATCACGCGAGGCAGGCTTTGAACCATCAGCGGTAGTGGTAGTTGCAACGATTCGAGCACTAAAAATGCATGGTGGTGTTGCTAAAGATCAACTTAAAGAGGAAAACCTAGAAGCGGTTAAAGCGGGTATTGTAAACCTTGAACGTCACGTTAACAATGTGAAGAAATATGGCCTTGAACCTGTTATCGCTTTAAATGCATTTATACATGATACGGGAGCAGAAACTGAGTTTGTTAAACAATGGGCTCAAGAACAAGGTGTACGCATTGCGTTAACTGAAGTATGGGAAAAAGGCGGTAAAGGTGGAGTTGATTTAGCTCATCACGTACTTGAAGTCATTGATCAGCCTCAAACATTTAAACACTTATATGAATTAGAACAACCACTTGAAAGTAAAATTGAAACAATCGTTAAAGAAATTTATGGTGGTTCAAAAGTTACGTTTAGTTGTAAGGCTCAAAAGCAATTAAAGCAATTTAAAGAAAATGGATGGGACAATTATCCAGTGTGCATGGCTAAAACACAATATTCATTCAGTGATGATCAAACAGCATTAGGTGCTCCAACAGATTTTGAAATTACTATCAGAGAACTAGAAGCAAAAACAGGTGCAGGATTTATTGTAGCGTTAACTGGTGCAATTATGACAATGCCAGGTTTACCTAAGAAACCAGCTGCACTTAATATGGATGTTACTGATGATGGACAAGCGATTGGACTATTCTAATTTTTAAACAATACATTTCTAAAGATAATAAGCACTAGTGATTTTACAAGTCACTAGTGCTTTTTTACTTATTATGACTACGCACCTTGTTGAGGAGGGTGAGTGAGTAAGTGTGATTTAATACGATACTTTTTCGCTTTAATGTATTGGTTTTTTGAAATTTTGCCCTCCACAAGCATACGCTTTAAAACATAACGCTGACGGTGAATACTATAATGTAATATCCGATTACTTTTTAAATTACCTTGGTTATCATACGGAGTATAACCATAAGGACTTTGTAAGAGTCCTACTAAATAAGCGGACTGAGCGATGTTTAAATCTTTGGCAGCTACACCAAATAAGCTATATGAAGCTGATGCTATACCAGTAATATTGGCCCCATTATAATCATGACCAAACGGAACAATATTCAGATAAGTATAAATGATTTCATTTTTAGATAGAAGTTTCTCAAGTCTCATAGCCAAAATAATTTCATTTGCTTTTCTACTATATGTCTTTTTATCTGTTAAAACTTGGTTTTTAATTAGTTGTTGTGTAATCGTACTACCACCTGATGTTTCATTTGCATCAATAATATCTTGAAACATTGCTCTCATTAATGCTTTAGGTAAGATACCATTATGTTTATAGAAGAGAGTATCTTCGGATGAGGTAAGTGCTTTTATTACAATCGGATTTACAGATTTAGGTCCCACAATCAGAGTATTAAGAGAATGATCATATTCTTCTAAAATATGTTTGTTACTATGATTTATTAGTTCATCGCCTGGAAGGTGTAACACTTTCTGCTTTAACTCTTTATCACTAATAGAGGACGCTTCCTTAGTTAAATGATGGAAGTATATCACTAATGCTAAAATCAATGCGATTCCAATTATGGAAAATACAACAAAAATGCCTACACAAATATTTTTGATTTTCTTATAAATACGTTCGAATTGCACATATCTATCCGTTGATTGTGAAATATTCTTATTGTTGTGCATCGTATACCTCCTAAATTTAGGTATAGTATACCATATTCATGAAGTTGACTTTTAAAATAATGTTATCTATAATTAAATTCAATTCAATATGTTTTGGATACGAGGAGAAGTAGCATTTAAGGAAGATTACAGAGAGTTAGTGGTCGCTGCGAACTAGCATTTGCTTATATGTGAATACACCTCTATAAAGTTATTCAACGTTTCATTAATGAACGTCTCATTAATAAAGTTTTTCAAGAGTACATAAACTCTTGTTAAAGTATGGTGGTACCGTGCATAAGCGCCCTTACATGTTAAGATGTAAGGGCTTTTTTTATTTGATTTGTATTAAAAATTTATTTTTGAAAAATAAATTAAATGCAATATCAAATACTTTTTATTAAATTACACACTCACGAGTAACCATTTTCAAAACAAAATAATAACTATAAAAATATTAAGGGAGGATGTTAGCAATGGCTAATGCATTAATTGAAGATTTAAAATGGAGAGGTTTAATATATCAACAAACTGACGAACAAGGTATTGAAGATTTATTAAATAAAGAACAAGTTACTTTATATTGTGGTGCTGACCCTACTGCTGATAGTTTACACATTGGACATTTACTACCATTCCTAACATTAAGACGTTTCCAAGAACATGGTCATCGTCCAATCGTGCTTATCGGTGGCGGTACAGGTATGATTGGTGATCCATCTGGTAAATCAGAAGAACGTGTTTTACAAACTGAAGAACAAGTGGAAGCTAACGTACAAGGATTATCAAAGCAAATGCATCGCTTATTTGAATTTGGTACAGATAAAGGTGCGGTTTTAGTCAACAATAAAGATTGGCTTGGACAAATATCTTTAATTAGCTTTTTACGTGATTATGGTAAACATGTAGGCGTCAACTATATGTTAGGTAAAGATTCCATTCAAACACGTTTAGAACACGGTATTTCTTATACGGAATTCACTTATACTATTTTACAAGCTATCGATTTCGGTCATTTAAATCGTGAATTAAATTGTAAAATTCAAGTTGGTGGCTCAGATCAATGGGGTAACATTACAAGTGGTATCGAATTAATGCGCCGTATGTACGGTCAAACTGAAGCGTTTGGTCTTACAATCCCATTAGTAACTAAATCTGACGGTAAGAAATTTGGTAAATCAGAGTCAGGTGCTGTTTGGCTAGACCCTGAAAAGACAAGCCCATATGAATTCTATCAATTCTGGATTAACCAATCTGATGAAGATGTGATTAAATTCTTAAAATACTTTACTTTCTTAGATAAAGAAGAGATTGATCGTTTAGAACAATCTAAAGAAGAGGCGCCACATCTTCGTGAAGCTCAAAAAGCATTAGCAGAAAACGTAACTAAATTTATTCATGGTGAGGAAGCGCTAAATGATGCGATTAGAATTTCTAAGGCTTTATTTAGCGGTGACTTGAAATCATTAACTGGTAAAGAATTAAAAGAAGGTTTCATAGATGTACCTCAAGTTTCATTATCTTCTGAAACAACGAATATTATTGAAGCGTTAATTGAAACAGGTATTGCTACATCTAAACGACAAGCACGTGAAGATGTTAATAATGGTGCTATCTATATTAATGGCGAACGTCAACAGTCAGTTGATTATGAATTAAGCAATGACGATAAAATTGATAATGAGTTTACAATTATTCGTCGTGGTAAGAAAAAATATTTCATGGTTAATTATCAATAAGTGATGTGTTAAAAAATGACCTCCTAATCATCTCATTGGTTGGGAGGTTTATTTTCAATAATAGGAGGTGCGTAGTGTGAATAAAGAACAATTGATGATGAAAAATTTTCGGGATATCTTTAATAAAATTGCTTGGCTAAACAAAGGAAAAATGGAAGAAGCGCTTAAAGGAAATAAACCAATTGAAGTGCATTGTATTGAAGCAATTGAAGAGCTTAACAAACCTAATGTAAGGCGATTAACAGAAGCATTATTTATGACACGAGGCGCGATAAGTAAACTTACTAAACGTCTTGAGCAAAGAGGCTTAATAGAGAGTTATAAAAATCCTAATAATAAAAAGGAAGTTTATTTTCGGTTGACCGAAGCGGGTCAGCAAATTTACCAAACCCATGAAGAACTTCATAAAGAATTTCAACGTAGGGATCAAGAGGTGTTTGATAATATCACCGAAGACGAATTTAAATCAATGATGCGTTTTGCTGAAAAATATAATGCGCACCTTGATCATGAAATAAAAAAGCAAGGATTATTACATTGAATATGGGGATATTGTAATTTCTTAAATACATTGAAATTGCAGTATCCTAAATTTTTACCGAATTATTGTTGAAAAAGAAACAAAACGAGCGTATATTTTGTTGACGAAGAAACAATTTGAACGAAGGAGAATACAAATGGCAACATCTCATTCTCAATCCAATGGTGTCACTAAAGAGGTAATGACTGCAGCTTGGGCAATTGCTTTAGGCGCCATCGCTCCAATGTTAGATTCAACAATGATAAATATAGCTATTAAACAACTTAATCATACATTTAATAGTTCTCTAGATATTGTTCAGTGGGGAATTACAGGTTACGTATTAGCGCTCGCCATTGCTGTACCATTGTCCGGTTGGTTTATGAATCAGTTTAATGGAAAGAAGGTTTTTTATTTTAGCAATGGCCGCTTTTGGCTTAACTTCTATATTAGCTGGAGTGAGTTGGAATATTATCGTATTTAATATCTTTAGAATTTTACAAGGATTTAGTGCGGGAGTTATCACAACTTTAATGTTTACATTACTTGTGAAAACAGCAGGGCAAGATCATATTGGTAAGGTTATGGCAGTGGTTAGTACGCCCATGATCTTCGGTCCTATATTGGGCCCTGTTCTTGGAGGATTTATTATCCATTTTGCGAGCTGGCGTTGGATATTTTTTATTAATATCTTTATCGTTATCATTGCAATACCATTGATGAATAAATATGTACCTCAATTTGAACCATTTAATAAAGACAGTAAATTAGATGTAATTGGAATATTATTATTATCATTTATGAGTATCAGCATAATCTGTGGTGTGACGAAAGCTTCTGATGATGGTACATTCTTTACTTTGAAACCAATGATATACATTATCATGGGAATACTTTTAACGATTACTTATTGTATTTATAATCGTCTAAGACATTATCATACAGTTCTACCAATCAATTTATTTACACAAAAGAACTATGCTGCGTCATCTATTGGATTGTTTCTTGCCAATATAGGAATTATGGGACCAATGTTAATTATTCCATTATTCTTCCAGAACTTTAAACATTATACTGCTATTGAAGCTTCTTTAGCTTTAATACCTCAAGGTCTAGGTATGTTAATTATAAGACCTTATATTGGAAAAATGATTGACCAAATCGGTGCGAAATATGTAGTCATAGTGAGCATTATTATAGCCATGTTTGGTACAGTGCCATTGATGTTCGTTTCAAATCACACGCATATTGTATGGTTGTCTTTGATACTTTTTATAAGAGGTTGTAGCGTAGGCGGGATAAATCTTGGTCTTACAAGCGATGCTTATCAAGGCATTGACGATAAACAAATTGCCGAAGCGGGTGTAGGGATTAATATGATTGAAAATATTGGTTCTAGTCTAGGTACAGCCATTATCGCAACTGTAATAGCATCCATGTTAACATTCGATCATCCATCAATTTTTCAAAGTTTAAGAGCTTATCATGCAGGTTTCTTAGTCTCAACTATAGCATTGTTACTTATCGTTTTACCTGCGTTATTTCTTACGCATAAATCCAATGAAATTGAATTATAAATACAGAAAAGCCAAGTGACACTATTGTTAATGTCTCTTGGCTTATTTGATTATTAAGGTCAAACAATTATTGCGCAAATTGACTTTGAGATTGTGATGATGAAGTTCGTGTCTGTTCTTTCAATTTCACTTCAATATCTTTAGTCTTGCCATCTCTAATGACTGTTAAGGTAATCGTTTCACCAGGTTTTTTATGTTCGTAAAGATATGATCTTAAATCAGTATCTTCCTTGACTTTCTTACCATCTACTTGAGTAATAATGTCTCCTTTTTTAACATTATTACTATTATCCGCTTTAGCAACATAAACCCCAGAATCCTTTGTTGTATGCAACTCTTTACGATAAGATTCAGGTATTTCACTAAGGTTGATTAATCCTATTCCTATAGAAGGGCGTTCAATTTTACCATGTTTAACGAGTTGTTCAATCGTGACTTTAACCTCATTACTTGGTATAGCAAACCCTATACCTTCTACTTGCTCGGAAGCAATTTTCATAGAATTAATACCCACTAAATTACCGTTGATATCAACTAACGCACCACCAGAGTTACCAGGGTTAATAGCCGCATCAGTTTGTAAAACATTAACTTTAGTATTACCTGCAGATGTATTGGCATCAATAGTTCGTTCACTCGCTGAAATAATTCCCGAAGTAACTGAATTGGCGAACTCTAAACCAAGTGGGTTACCCATTGCGAAGACGCTATCTCCAGTCTGTACTTTAGATGAGTTAGCGAATTTGATAGACTTAATACCTTTAGTGTCCTCAATCTTAAGAACTGCAATATCAGTAAGAGCGTCTTTACCAATTAACTTCGCTTTTACCTGCTTGGAATTATGTAACTGTACTTTAATTTCGGATGCACCATCGACGACATGATTATTCGTAACGATGTAAGCTGAACCATTGCTGATTTGATAGATAACACCAGAACCAATACCTGCTTCTTCAGGTTTTGATGATTTGCCTTTTAGTAAATCATCTAAGCTTGAAGATTTTTGCATATTAATAACTCCAACTATGGCCGGTGACACATCCTTAATCATATCGTGAACCGACTTGTATTTATCACTTTTACCATCAAGTTGGTTACCGCCCTTACTATTTGATACCTCTTGAACAGATGCACCATCATGATTGAGAACAGTATGATTAAGAACCTTTCCTATACCTAATACAAGTAGTGCACCAATAATTCCCGCAATAAGCGCAACTATAATTGTCTTAAACCAAGGAAATTTGGGCTTTTTATTGTATGAAGGACGTTGGTAATTGTCGTGTGACTGATGTTGTTGTGTTTGATCTGACATATGTAACCTCCAAATAATATTCTCTTCTATCTAATTATGTAATTTTTTTAAGAGTTTGGCTAGTAAACGGCTATCAGACTTTAGACGTATTTTGAAAGGTAGTTCAATTTTAAAAATGATAACTTTAATCACGTAAGAGGGACGTCTATTGTTCTCGATTAAGGGAAATGATAAAATTTATATGTTAAAAAACAAAATCAAGAAGCGGGTGACATAATGTACAGCATTATAAGTAAAATTTTAGACGTCATTTTAGTCAAAATGGCTAAATCATTATATGTAATTGGAAAAGAAAATATTCCTAAAGATAGTAAATATGTAGTGACTTGTACACATGAAAGCTATAATGAAGTGATTATGTTAGGTATGGCATTACTACCAAATCAAATTCATTATATGGCTAAAAAAGAATTATTTAGTAATAAATGGGGCGGCAAATTCTTAAGCTCCTTAAATGCATTCCCTGTAGATAGAGAGAATCCTGGTCCAAGCACATTAAAAAGACCTATCAATCTGCTTAAAGAACATAAAACAGTTGGTATCTTCCCAACAGGTCACCGTACTGCTATGGAAGGTGCACCATTAAAACGTGGTGCTGCAACTATAGCAATGTTAGGTAAAGCACCAATTTTACCGGCTGCATACGTAGGTCCTAAAAAAATTCATGGCTTAATTACAGGACAAGCTATGATAAAAATTGGTGAACCAATTGATACAAGTGATATTCCAAAAGATTTAAAACGAAATGAAAAAGTAGAATATCTTACTAAAGAAATAGAAAAACGCACAAATGAATTAAAAAAAGAACTCAATGAGATTGCTAAACGTTTAGAGGACTAATTAAGTAAGTTATAAACGCTTTGTATATGAGAACGTCAATTAACCTAGATTTGAAAAATTGACGTTCTTAAATTTTTGATGATAAATAAAACGTTTACATGTAAAAGGCATAAACTCACGAAATAGTTATAATTAATTAAAAATAGTGCATCTCTAAAGTCTTATTTTATGGTAAATTAATTAAGTAAAATTAATTATTAATATATGAAAAGCATTTCAATGTTTAATGTGATTTGAAATTTTATTAGAGGGATGATGTTCATGTACAAATTTTTTCAAAACTTAGGTAGGTCGTTAATGCTACCTGTTGCAGTATTACCTGCTGCAGCAATTATTGTAGGGATAGGTCACGTGCTAGACGCGCTATCAATTTTGCCACAAGTTGCAATGTTCTTTACAAGTGTAGGGGAAACGATACTCGAACAACTAGGAATATTATTTGCAATTGGTGTTGCGATAGGTATGGCTAAGAAAAATGATGGTGCAGTTGCATTAGCTGCGACTTTAGGATTTTTCATAGTCACAGTCGTGCTTTCGCCTAAAAAACTAGCACCTCTATTACAAGTAAAAACGACAGATGTTAATAGTGCTTTTGAGCAAATGACAAATGGGAATGTCTTTGTAGGAATTTTAATTGGTTTAATTGCAGCATTTTGCTATAACAAATTTAGTGAAACTGAATTGCCTGTGGCACTGTCATTCTTTAGTGGTAAACGTTTAGTACCTATCATGACTGCTTTTTTCTGTACATTTTTAGCTATTGTTTTACTTTTTTTATGGCCACCAGTATTTAATGCAATTGTTACTTTTGGTAAGTGGATAGTAGGTATGGGACCATTTGGTGCATTGATATATGGTTTCTTTAACCGTTTGCTTATACCAACTGGATTACATCATGCATTAAATAATGTATTCTGGTTTGATACTGCCGGAATCAATGACATAGGTAAATTCCAAAGTGGTAAAGATGCAGTTAAAGGCATTACTGGTCGCTACCAAGCAGGGTTCTTCCCTGTAATGATGTTTGGTATACCAGCGGCGGCGCTTGCGATGTATCATACAGCGAAATCTAGTCAGAAAAAACAAGTCTACGCTTGGTTCTTAGCAAGTTCTATTTCTGCTTTCTTTGTTGGAGTAACTGAACCAATTGAATTTGCTTTCATGTTCGTTGCACCAGTTTTATTTATCATTCATGCTGCGTTAACAGGGTTATCGCTATTTATAGCGGCTATCTTTCACTGGACAGCTGGTTTCTCATTTAGCGCTGGGTTGATTGACTTTGTCTTATCACTCGTTAACCCAGTGTCAAATAAGCCATGGATGTTACTAGTTCAAGGTATCATATTCTTTATTTTATATTACACTATTTTTAGATTTGTTATCCAAGTGTTTAACTTGAGTACAATTGGTCGAGGGGATAATGAACTTGCGGATCCAACGGCTAACGCTACGTCTGAAAATAATTCTGCTACATACTCAGAATCTAAAGGCAAATATTATCATACAGCCTCACAAATTTTAGATGGACTAGGCGGCAGTGATAATATTTCAAGTTTAACAAACTGTGCTACGCGTTTAAGAATGGAATTAAATGATAATTCTATTATAGATGAACAGAAAATTAAAAATGCAGGTGCAGTAGGGGTTACTAAAAGTGGTAAACACTCAACACAAGTGATTATTGGTACACATGTTCAACAAGTTGCAGATGAAATAGAGAAACAAATGTAATAGTTATCAAAATATTTGATGGAAGGGCAAATCTATTGAAGGTTTGCCCTTTTAACATTAAACATGTAATATAAGTTGTATCAGAATTTTCTGAAAGGCCAGGTGTAAGTAGTGAAGTCCATATTATTTGATGTTGATGGTGTATTTTTGAGTGAAGAACGCTGTTTTGATGTTTCAGCAATTACTGTAGAAGAACTTTTGACGAGTGAAGGTATTTTTTTAGGTTGTGGAACATACATAGATTTTGAAAATGATTTAAATGATAAAAAGATTCAGGAAATACGAGAACGTGTATTTCAACATGATAAAATATTGAATCAATTAAAATCATTAGGATTAAATTCTAATTGGGATATGCTTTTTATCGTATTTAGTATTCATTTAATTGATCTTGCTAAGCAACTTGATCAATCACAAAGATGTGAGTTTTTAAATTCTAGTACTTTTAATGAAAAAACTTTATTCGAAATGAATAAACATTTATTACATAAAGAGATAGATTACGAGAAACCATTAGAAGTGATTGATTCCTTCAGAAATGGGAAAGATGCTATATATGAAGATTTAGAATCATATGCTAAAGACCAATTAGAAATTGATGATACAGAATTATTTAAATTAAAAAGTAATCTATGGCAACTCGCTAAAGATACATATCAAGAATGGTATTTAGGTAAGGATTTATTCAATAAAGTAGAAGAGGGTACCGCATTATTAGATTTTAAAAAGGGATTCATTTATGAAGAAGTGATACTTAAACCTCAAGAAGAAATTCAATTATTATTACAACATTTAAAAGAAGCGGGTTATCATCTAGCGATTGCTACAGGTCGTCCTAGAACAGAAACAATCATTCCTTTCGAATCATTAGGACTTAAATCATATTTTGATGATGAACACATTGTTACTGCCAGTGAGGTGTTAGATGCTGAGAGTGATTACCCAGAGTATCAACCTTTAGGTAAACCTAACCCATTTAGTTATATAGCTACCTTGAATGGTAATGACAGAAATAGATACAAGGAGTATGCTACTCATCAGGAAAATATAGTGAATAAAGACGAGGTCTATATAGTTGGTGATTCACTGGCTGACTTATTAAGTGCGAAAAAAATTGGCGCTACATTTATTGGGACGTTAACAGGTCTAAAAGGTGATAAAGCGCAGCCAGAACTCGAAGAATATGGTGCTGATTACATCGTTGAGGATGTTACTAAAATAAGGAATATTCTATTATAAAAATTGGCTACAGAACGAGATTAAAATGTTCTGTAGCCTTAAAAATTATATTGTAAGTTTTGTACTAATAATTCTATTAAATCCACCAGTTTCACGTAAAATATTGATAACATCTAAAGAGGCTTGTTGATCAATTGATAGAATCATAAGTGCGTCGCCACCTTCATTATTTCTACCTAATGTCATAGAGGCGATATTAATACCATGACTACCTAAAAGGTTACCAGTTTGACCAACAATGCCAGGTTTATCTTTATGACAAGTTACTATTTGATACTCATTTGGCTTGAAATCAAGTGAGAAGTCATTAATTCGAACGATTCTTGGACCAAATCCTGCTAGAACTGTAGCTCCGATTTTAATTTGGTCTTTATCATTAGTTAACTCAAGCTCAACATAACTACTAAAATCAGAATGTTTTTTCTGCTTTTCAATATTATATGTTACACCTTGCTGGTTCAATAGAGCTAAAGCATTAATAATATTAACTTCCTCACCTAAATCCTCTTTAAGTATATTGGTCACAATTGTTCTAGTTATTAAACTTGTATCATTCGTGGCTAAGTCTCCAGCAAAGGTAATTTTAATTTCACTTGGAGCTCCCTCTAATAATTGAATTGCAAATTCACCTATAGTTGTACCTAAATCAACAAATGATTTGACTGTTTCATCAACATTACTTAAATCCATTTTTGGAGCATTTACTGCATGTTCAACCGTTCCATTTGTTAATATATCTATAATTTCCTCTGAAACTGAAACAGCTACTTTTTCTTGGGCTTCAACTGTAGAAGCGCCTAAATGTGGAGTAACTATTATTTTATCATGAGAAATTAATGGAGAGTCTGTAGGTGGCTCATGTTCAAAGACATCAATGGCAGCATGATCTATCAAATTATTGTCTAAAGCATGAATAAGTGCTTCTTCATCAATAATTCCACCTCTTGCAACATTAATAATTTGAAGATTTGGTTTAGCATTGTTGAAAAATGACTCCCCAACAATGCCACGTGTTTTAGGTGTTAAAGGCGTATGAACTGTAACGAAGTCAGCCTGTTCAGCAATTTCATCAACAGTTGCATTTTGAATATCTAGAGATTTCGCTTTGTCTTCAGTTAAATAAGGATCGAATGCTAAAATTTTCATGCCAAAACTTTGAGCACGTTTTGCAACGCCTAGACCAATACGTCCAGCTCCGATGACACCTAGTGTTTTACCATATAGTTCTACTCCGCGAAACGCTTTGCGTTTCCATTCTTTATTACGTAATGATTGATGCGCTTGAGGGATATTGCGAGCCATTGCTAAAATCATTGCAATTGAATGTTCTGTTGCAGAAATTGTATTACCATCAGGGGCATTAATCACTAAGATACCCTTTAACGTTGCAGCTTCAATATCAATATTATCAACCCCAACACCCGCTCGAGCGATAACTTTAAGACGTGAAGCTGAGTTGATAATTTTATCAGTGACTTGAGTCTGACTACGTACAATTAATCCTTCATAATTGCCGATGATATTGATTAACTCTTCTTCTGATAAATCAGTTTGAATATCCACTTCAAATTCATTGTTATCTAATAAACTTTTTAAACCTTCTTCAGAAATAGGGTTTGATACTAAAATTTTATGACTCATGTTTGATAACCTCCATAAATTGAGCAATACCTTTGCCGATATAATTTTTATTTCTAGATTCAGTTAAAAGAATTTCTATTGCTGAAACAACAGAGAGGATATCAAATGGAGACACTTTCCCCATATGACCAATGCGTAATATATGACCTTTCAAATGTCCTTGAACGCCAGCAATTGTAATATTGAAACGTGATTTAAGTTGATCTTTTAAATAAGTTAATTCTTCTTTGTCTTTAGGTACGAAAGACGTTACAGTAGGAGAGGCATATGAATCATCTTTAACTAATAACTCTAAATCAAGAGATTTTAAAGCAGTACGTAAAGCGTTACGTATGCTATAATGGCGCTTTATAACATGATTTAATCCCTCATGTTTAACCAATTCTACATATGCATTAACTCCTCTAAATAAAGCAACATTAGGAGTGAAAGGTGTAGAATTCTGTTCTTGAGAGCTAAGATATTTATTTAAATCTAAATAAAATCGAGGTGTAGTTACTTCAGCAAAACGATCTTTAGCTCTGTCACTATAAGCAACAAAAGCAACACCAGGAGGTAACATGATGGCTTTTTGGCTACCTGAAACAAGAACGTCAATTTTATCTTTAATTAAATCAACTTCGACTGCACCAATACAACTTACACCATCTACGACAAAGTACAGTGAATCGTCATAATTTTTAAGAGCGTGACCTAATTCATGTACAGGATGTAATACGCCAGTAGAAGTTTCACAAAACTGAGAGAATACTGCTGTAACACGATGATTTAATTGTTTTAAAAATTTAATGAAATCATTAACGTCAACAGCTTCTCCCCATGTTACATCGTAAACGTGCACATTTCTATAGTATGTCTCAGCGATTTGTTTAAATCTATTTCCAAATGCACCTGAGACAATAATAACGATGTGATCATCTGGATTTGCGATATTCAGCATACTTGCTTCAAGAACACTTGTACCACTAGAAGTTAATATGAGTACTTCATTCTTTGTACCGAAAATAGGTTTCAAACCTTTAAATGCTTCATCAGCTATGTCTTCAAAATCTTTTGATCTATGTCCGACCATAGGTAATTGAATCGCGCTCATAATTGAATTTGGAACTGGCGTTGGACCTGGAGTTAATAATAAAGGTTGGTAATACTGCATAAACATTCCTCCCACTGTAAGATTTTTCTATTTTAGCAAATATTCTGAATATTTAAAACCCTAAATATTGAGCTATCACACTTATAAAACGTTTACATGTTTCCAATTTGTGATAGCTTTTGCAATTTAAACTAAAGTTGGTTCAATACGTACTTCAACATTATTTTTTATAGCATTTGAAATCATACAATTATTATCCGTAATTTTTAAGAGTTTTAGTAGTCTCTTCTTTAGATTATCTTTATGATTGTTGTCGACATTAATTTTAGGATAGTGTGTAATACACTCCATTTTGAATTTTCCATTTTCAAAGGAGGCAGTGCCAACAGAGTGTTGATTAATGCGTATATCTTTATATCCAGCTCTTTCTAAAGTTGCAGCGAGTGAAATAATATAGCATGAGGAAGCTGCCGATACTAACATTTCATCAGGATTTGTACCTATGCCTTGACCCCCTAAAGAATAGGGGATTGAAATCTGTTCGTTAATCAAATCTCCTTGAACAGTGCCTATCTCATTCCGTCCACCTTTCCATTGAGTAACTACTTTGAAATCATGCTTTACCATTTAGATTGACCTCCTGTGTCATTGTGGTAATTTAAGTTTAGAGTAATTTAAAAAAGATTAAAAGAAAGGTGACTTTCATGAAAATTGCACGTCCAAATCAAACTTTTCAAATCGTAGCACATAGAGGTTTGCCTGAAGATTATCCTGAAAATACACTTATTGCATATAAACATGCCCTTATGCTTCATATAGATATGTTAGAAATTGATGTACATTATACTAAGGATAAACAACTTGTTATTATTCATGATGATACTATTGATCGTACATCTAATGGGAAAGGTAAAGTCAAAGACTATACTTTAGAAGAGTTAAGAGAATTTGATTTTGGTGTAAAAAGAGGAGATGCGTTCAAAGGTGAACGTATACCTACATTTGATGAGGTGCTTGATTTAGTTAATAATTTTTCAAAAAAGCTACTTATAGAAATCAAGACACCATCTCAATATCCAGGTATTGAAGAGATGATTGTAAATAAGTTAAAAGAAAAAGATATGCCTTCTCACAAAGTGATATTGCAATCATTTGATTTTGATTGTGTGAAGAAGTTAGCAAATATGAATTTAGAATACGAATTAGGTGTATTATTGAGTAAAAAGAAATATTGGTATAAATTACCAGACTTTAAAGAAATTGCGAAGATTGCAGATTATGCGAATCCAAATTATAAGTTAGTTACTAAAAGATTTATGAAACATGCCCATGAAGAAATGTTAAAAGTATTACCTTACACAGTTAATAAACCTAAGGCGGCTAAGAAACTTTTACATTATGGAGTAGATGGAATTATCTCAGACATACCAGAAGAAATGTTTAAGTTGTAGGGGAAACAAGGACCGCCTAAGCTAAAGCTTATGCATAAATGCCACTAACCTTCATTGATGAGGAAGTGGCATTAAAAAAACCCCAATTCCGGAAAGGAATTGGGGTAAAATTTGAAGAAATCGATTATCTTGAGTAGTACTCAACGATTAATTGTTCATTGATTTCAGCTGGTAACTCGCTACGTTCTGGGAAGCGAACGAAAGTACCTTTTAAGCTGTCAGCATCGAAGTCTAAATATTCTGGTACGAAGTTGTTGATTTCAACAGACTCTTTAATGATGTTTAAGTTTTGTGATTTCTCACGTACTGTAATCACTTGACCAGGTTTTAGTGAATAAGATGGGATGTCTACGCGTCCACCATCTACTTCAATGTGACCATGGTTAACTAATTGACGTGCTTGACGACGTGTACGAGCTAAACCTAATGAGTAAACTACTGCGTCTAAACGACTAGCAAGTAAAATCATGAAGTTTTCACCGTGTACACCATATTGCTTACCAGCAATTTCGAATGTGTTACGGAATTGTCTTTCAGTCATTCCATATAAGTAACGTAATTTTTGTTTTTCACGTAATTGTAAACCATATTCTGATAATTTTTTACGTTGGTTAGGACCATGTTGTCCTGGTGCGTAAGGGCGTTTTTCTAATTCTTTACCAGTACCGCTTAAAGAGATACCTAAACGACGAGATTTTTTCCAGTTTGAACCTCTGAATCGAGCCATGTGAGACTCCTCCTTTTTCTTTTTTGTTGTTATGAAAAAACAAAAAAGAGTGTTATATGCTTATCGAGATATATTGTTTTATGTGTCTTCACCTTATAGCGTCAGTTACGTGACACGTCCGCGTCGGGAACAACATAGAGCTTGATAATATACAACTGCTATTTTCGTTAATTCACACAAATTTTATTGTACCAGTTTATTGAGAACTGTCAACACTTATTTATGATTGATTTAATTGTTTTTCTAGAATTTGAACGACTTGCTCTAAGCCTTCTTGATCATCCCAAGTAAATCTATCTTTTATCGGTGCATCAATGTCTAGGACGCCAATAATTTTATCATTAACATGAATAGGTATTACTATTTCTGATTTACTATTCGCATCACATGCGATATGCCCAGGGAATTGGTGAACATCACTTACACGTTGTGTAGCATCTTCAGAAACAGCAGTACCACATACACCTTTACCTATTTCGATATGCACACAAGCCGGATGACCTTGAAATGGAACTAAGATAAGTTCATTATCTTCTATTAAATAGAATCCGACCCAATTAACTTGATCTAAATGATCATTGATTAGGGCAGAAGTGTTGCTTAAAATTGCAATTAAATGATGTTCATCCTCGATTAAACTCTTTAATTGCTTGGTAAGCATCAAATAATTTGTTTCTTTTACGTTAGTCATAACTATACCCCTTCATACGAAAGTTTTTAATAAGTATAAAGTTTTGAAAATAATCTAGCAATTAATACATTTTCTATTTTAATCAAAAGAGAATTTACGTTATAATGAAAGATGATAAAATAGGAGGAGAAGTATATGGTGTTATTTATCATATTAGCAATACTCGTAATTATATTAATTGCGATAGGCGTAATGTTCTACATGCGC
Organism: Staphylococcus capitis subsp. capitis; assembly: GCF_040739495.1. NCBI lineage: Bacteria > Bacillati > Bacillota > Bacilli > Caryophanales > Staphylococcaceae > Staphylococcus > Staphylococcus capitis. Next base: position 1,073,791 of record NZ_CP145263.1, read on the forward strand.
TCGAATAAGAGAAATTCAATTGAAAAAGCTGAAGAGCGTAAAAATGAAATTGAAAAACTACCTTTTGATGACAACTTGAAAAAATTACAAAATTTAAACTTAAAAGGTGAAACTAAGACTAAGTATGATGCAATGAAAAAAGACAACACAGAAAGTACAAATAAATACTTAGCTCCCGTTGAAGAAAAAATTCATAATGCTGAGGAATACCTTGATAAATTTAAGTTTTCTGCAGCGCAAACTGAAATTGATGATGCGCATGAACTTATGGATCAATATGAAAACAATTATAATCAACAAGTATCTCAAGTAGATGAAGTTTTAGCTTTACATAAAGACAATGAAGCATTATACGATAAATGTAAGGTCGATCATCGTGAAATGAAACGTGATGTATTGGCTAATCGTCATCAATTTGGAGAAGCTGCTCAGCCTTTAGAGAAAGAAATTGAGAAATTTGAACCGAAATTAAATGAGTATGAAACACTTAAATCAGAAGGGAATTATGTTCAAGCTCATAATCATATAGCAGCTCTACACGAAGAGATGAATAGTCTTAAAGCTTATATGGAAGAGATACCTGATTTAATTCGCGAAACTCAAAAAGAATTACCAGGTCAATTCCAAGATTTAAAATATGGTTGTAGAGACTTGAAAGTTGAAGGATACGATTTAGATCATGTTAAAGTTGATGGAAACTTACAAAGTTTAAAAACCGAATTAAGTTTTGTAGAACCTATGATAAGTCGGCTAGAATTAGATCAAGCTAATAATAAGCTTGAAAGTATTAATGATAAGTTAGATGAGATGTATGATCTAATAGAGCATGAAGTAAAAGCTAAAAATGAAGTCGAAGAAACGAAAGATGTCATTACAGACGATTTATTCAAAGCTAAAGACATGAACTATACACTTCAAACTGAAATCGAATATGTGCGTGAAAATTATTATATTAATGAATCTGATGCACAAAGTGTCCGTCAATTTGAAAATGAAATTCAAAATCTCATTGCGGTTTATGATGACATCTTAAAAGAAATGTCTAAGTCGGCAGTTAGATATAGTGAAGTTCAAGATAATTTACAATATCTTGAAGATCACGTTTCAGTTATCAATGAGAAACAAGATAAACTTCAAAATCATCTTATTAAATTGCGTGAAGATGAAGCAGAAGCAGAAGACAATTTATTAAGAGTTCAATCTAAGAAAGAAGAAGTATACAGACGTTTATTGGCTTCAAACTTAACAAGTGTTTCTGAACGTTTCATCATTATGAAAAATGAAATTGATAATGAAGTGCGTGAAGTTAATAATCAATTTAGTGAACGCCCAATACATGTTAAACAGCTAAAAGATAAAGTTGCTAAACTCGTTATTCAAATGAATACGTTTGAAGATGAAGCGAATGATGTATTAGTCAATGCAGTATACGCTGAAAAATTAATTCAATATGGTAATAGATATCGTAAAGATCATAATAGTGTTGATAAGAGTCTTAACGAAGCGGAGCGTTTATTCAAAAATAATCGCTACAAACGTTCTATCGAAATTTCAGAACAAGCACTTGAAAGTGTAGAACCTGGAATTACTAAACATATTGAAGAACAAGTTATTAAAGAATAGGTCATATTTTATAAGAGCAAGACAGAATTTTTATTCTTAGTGAATCATTTCTGTCTTGCTCTCTTTTAATTTTGCTAGAAAATAGTATAATGCTTGAGTATCCAAATTTATAAAATGATTAGCGTTCGGGTTAATCATTTTCCGATTAAAGAATTTATTAAAGTGAAAGAGAAGTGTTATCAGTGATTTATTTAGACAATGCAGCCACTACAAAAGCTGATCAAGATGTTATTGATTCCTTCGTTAAAGTGAATCAATCATTGTACTTCAATCCTAATAGCCCTCATCAAGCTGGCTTACAAGCTGAACAAGTACTGAAGCAAGCTAAAGAAGAAATAGACAGTGCTTTAAATTTAAATCACCTGTACCATATCGTATTTACAAGTGGTGCTACAGAATCTAACAATATGGCTCTTAAAGGAATCGCTTATAGGAAAAGGGAAACAGCTAATGAAATTATAACCTCTGTTCTAGAACATCCCTCTGTATTAGAAGTGATGAGATATTTAGAGGAGAAACAAGGTTTTAAACTTAAATATGTTGATGTTAAGAGTGATGGTAAAATTGATACTGAACATTTAAAATCTTTAATGTCAGATAAAGTTGGGTTGGTCACATGTATGTACGTGAATAATATTATGGGCCAAATTCAACCAATTCAAGATATTGTTAATATCTTAAAAGACTATCCACGAGCACATTTACATGTGGATGCTGTACAAGCACTTGGGAAAGTGTCTATGAATTTAAATGGTGTTGATAGCTTAAGTTTAAGCGGACATAAATTTAATGGTTTAAAAGGGCAAGGACTTTTAATTATTAAAAATATACAAAATATTGAGCCAGTTGTGCATGGTGGCGGTCAAGAGTATGGTTTGAGAAGTGGCACTGTTAATTTGCCAATGGCTGTTTCAATGGTGAAATCAATCAAACTTACCATGGGTCGTTTAGATGAAGCCAGTCGTAAATTAAATAAAATGAATCAGTCAGTTAGAACATTTTTAGAAGAATTTAGAGGCGTTTACATTAATTCCCCTAAGGATAGTGCACCCCAAATTATTAATGTTAGCTTTCCAGGTGTTAAAGGTGAAGTGCTTGTTAATGCTTTTTCAAAACATGGTGTAATGATATCAACAACAAGTGCTTGCTCATCTAAACGTGGGAAACTTAACGAAGTGCTATTAGCAATGGGAGTTCCTGATGCAAGAATAGAAGGTAGTATAAGAATATCTATGGGAGTTCATACAACTGAAGAGGATATTCAAAGATTTAAAGAAGTATTTGAAGAAGTATATGAAGAAGTTAAGGAGTTGTTAAAATAATGCACTACGATCATTTGCTCGTAAGATATGGTGAATTGACGTTAAAAGGTACAAATCGTAAAATGTTCGTTAATCAATTAAAGGATAACGTAAAACGCGCGTTAATTCCCTTACAAGGGTACCATGTAAAAGGTAAACGCGATCGCATGTACGTCGATATGGATCAAGATGCGGATATGAATGAAATTATTCATCGTTTAACTAAAGTTTATGGAATTAAATCCATAAGTCCTGTGATTAAGACCGATAAAACAGAAGAAGCAATATATGAAGCAGCAATTCAGCTAGCTCGTGATTTTGATGAAGGCTCTACTTTTAAAATAGATGTAAAACGTGTAGATAAATCCTTTCATTTAGATACCTATGCTTTACAACGTGAAGTTGGTGGCGCAATACTCAAGAATGTTGAAGGTGTTTCGGTTAATGTTAAACAACCTGACCATGAAGTGAGAGTTGAAATACGTTTGGATGCGGTGTATATCTTCGAAAAAATTATTCAAGGTTCAGGAGGCTTACCTGTAGGAACTGGTGGCAAGACGTTACTTATGTTAAGTGGCGGTATCGATTCACCGGTGGCAGGTATGGAAGTAATGAAACGTGGGGTTACAATTGAGGCAATTCACTTTCGTAGTCCACCATTTACAAGTGAGAAAGCTAAAGATAAAGTGATTGAACTCACACGTATTTTATCAGAGCGTGTAGGACCTATTAAATTACACATTGTTCCTTTTACTGAACTACAGAAACAAATTAATAAGGTTGTTCACCCTAGATATACAATGACTTCAACACGACGCATGATGATGCGTGTTTCCGATGCATTAGTTCATAAAATTGGTGCAAATGCCATCGTTAATGGGGAAAATTTAGGTCAAGTTGCAAGTCAAACACTAAAGAGTATGTATGCCATTAATCATGTGACTTCCACACCAGTTTTAAGGCCATTATTAACACTCGATAAAGAAGACATTATTAAAAAGGCTCGAGATATTGGTACTTATGAAACATCTATCCAGCCATTTGAAGATTGCTGTACAATCTTTACACCTAAAAATCCTGTAACCGAACCTGACTTTGATAAAGTTGAGAAATATGAAGGGGTATTCAATTTTGATGATATGGTTCAAACAGCAGTGGATAATATTGAAACGATGACTATCGATCAAAATTATAAAAGTGAGAAAGAACAATCAACTGATGCCTTAATTGAAGATTTATTTTAAAAATTAAGTATTGGCGAGCGAACCATCAAATAATAAAGGGGAGAATGAAGTAAGTGGATTGGCATCTATCTGTAATCGTTACTATTATGTTTTTTGGGTTTATAGCCTCATTTATTGATTCAGTAGTTGGTGGCGGTGGGTTAATTTCTACTCCTGCACTTTTAGCAGTAGGGTTACCACCCTCAATGGCATTAGGAACCAATAAATTTGCAAGTTCATTTAGTACATTAACAAGTGCTTTTAAATTTATACGTTCTGGAAAAGTTGATTTAAAAGTAGTCGGGAAGCTTTTCCCATTTGTATTTATTGCATCAGGAGCAGGAGCAATCTTAGCAACTTATTTACCCGCGAATATATTAAAGCCACTCATTATTGTCGTTTTAACGATAGTTATTGTATACACTATTGTAAAAAAAGATTGGGGTAGTGTTAGAAGCTTCACTTCATTTACATTTATTAAGGCAATCATTTTTTCAATCATGTTTATCATTTTAGGATTTTATGATGGCTTTTTAGGTGGAGGTACGGGCTCATTAATGTTATTTACTTTACTCATGTTTGGGTTTGACTTTTTAAGTGCAGCTGGTAATGCAAAAGTTCTGAACTTTGCATCAAATATTGGTGGGTTATTACTTTTTATCATGCTAGGTCAGGTCAATTTTACTTATGGATTCATTATGGCACTAAGTATGATTGTAGGTTCTTATTTTGGTGCTCATTTTGCTTTGAAAAAGGGCGTTGGATACGTTAAAAATTTATTTATTTTAGTAACTGCAGTCCTTATATTAAAAAATATATATGATTATGTCATGCAGTTGATGCACTAATCTTTAGTAACTGACGTTAAGATTATTCGTTTAATCTAGATGTCAGTTTTTTTGGATGTATATGTAATTAATGATACGTATATGAGTTTAATGCTCATTTGAAAATTAAATTGTTTACATTAAAAAATTGAATTACTACTAAAATTTGTCGTATGATAATATTAAATACTTAAAATATAGGAGGTCATCATAATGACTGAAATTACTTTTAAAAATGATCCTATTACATTGTCAGGTCAACAGGTAAAAGAAGGTGACATTGCACCCGACTTTACTGTATTAGACAATAGTTTAAATCAAATAACATTAGAAGATTATAAAGGGAAAAAGAAATTAATTAGTGTAGTTCCTTCTATTGATACAGGTGTATGTGACCAACAAACACGTAAATTTAATGAAGAAGCATCTCAAGAAGATGGTGTAGTATTAACAATTTCTGTTGATTTACCATTCGCTCAGAAAAGATGGTGTGCGTCTAATGGTTTAGAAAATGTTGTTACATTAAGTGATCACAGAGACCTATCTTTCGGTGAAAACTTTGGGGTAGTCATGGAAGAATTAAGATTATTAGCTCGCTCAGTTTTTGTATTAGATGAAAGTAACAAAATTGTTTATAAAGAAATTGTTAGTGAAGGTACTAACTTCCCAGATTTTGATGCTGCTTTAGAAGCGTATCGCAACATTTAAGTTGAATTCGTATCATTGACAGTGATTAACTAAGTGTCCATACTTGTTTAAGAAATTGAAAGTTAGATAAAGTGTTTAATTTCTATAAATTATGAATGGGCACTTTTGGTTAGAGAGGGTTTTTTATGACTGAAGAAAATACAATTATGGAACGCTTATTCCATGCATTAGATGAAAAAGCTAAATCCTTAAATGAAGAGAATGGACAAAGCTTCATTGAAAATTTAGGGTTAGCTATGGAGGAAATTTATACCAATAAAAGAGATTTACTCGAACAAGCTACACTTCAAGATAGAAGAAAAGCATTTCAATTTGCATATTTAAGTTTAATGCAAGAAGAAAATATTCAAGCAAATCACCAAATTACTCCTGATTCAATAGGTTTAATACTTGGTTTCTTAGTTGAACGATTCATGCAAGATAAAGAGGAGATGCATGTTGTTGATATCGCTAGTGGTGCTGGACACCTAAGTGCTTCTGTTAAGGAGGTACTTTCGGATAAAACAACGATGCATCATCTCATTGAAGTAGACCCAGTGTTATCTAGAGTAAGTGTACATTTAGCTAACTTCTTAGAAATTCCATTTGATGTATACCCTCAAGATGCTATTATGCCACTGCCTTTAGAAGAAGCAGATGTGGTAATTGGAGACTTCCCAATTGGCTATTATCCAGTAGATGAGCGTAGTAAAGAAATGAAACTTGGCTTTGATGAGGGGCACAGTTACTCTCATTATTTATTAATTGAACAAGCTATAAATGCATTAAAAGGGGCAGGTTATGCGTTTTTAGTCGTTCCAAGTAACATTTTTACTGGAGATAAAGTGAAACAGTTAGAAAAATTCATTGCTACAGATACTGAAATGCAAGCATTTTTAAATCTACCAACAACGTTATTTAAAAATGAAAAAGCACGAAAATCTATACTTATTTTACAGAAAAAACAACCTCAAGAGACTAAACCTGTTGAAGTCTTATTAGCTAATATTCCTGATTTTAAAAATCCACAGCAATTTCAAGGATTTATTAGTGAATTAAATCAATGGATGGACACAAATCATACAAAAAAATAATCTGTAACAATATAGTATTCAAACTGTAATAATGATAAAATGAACTGTGTGAAAAATATAACTAAACAAATGATGGAGGACAATGACCTATGTCAAAATTAATTTTGGCGGTAAATGCTGGTAGTTCATCTTTGAAATTCCAGTTAATCAGAATGCCGGAAGAAAAGTTAGTAACCAAAGGCGTCATCGAGCGTATTGGTTTAAGCGATTCTATTTTCACGATTGTAGTTGAAGGGGAAAAGCTTACTGACGTTAGAGATATAAATGATCATGAAGAAGCAGTTAATATTATGTTAGAAAGCTTTAAAGAACATCACATGATTGAAGATATCAATGAAATTGAAGGAACAGGTCACCGTGTAGTGCATGGGGGAGAGAAATTTCCAAAATCAGTAGTTGTAACAGATGAGGTAGAGACTCAAATTGAGGAGTTAAGTGAGTTAGCTCCACTCCATAACCCAGCTAATCTAATGGGAATAAGAGCTTTTAAAAAGTTATTACCAAATATTCCTCATGTAGCTGTATTTGATACATCTTTCCACCAAACAATGCCTGAACAAGCTTATTTATACAGTTTACCTTATCATTATTATGAAGATTATGGCATTCGTAAATATGGCTTCCATGGTACAAGTCATAAGTATGTATCTAGAAGAGCGGCAGACATTTTAGGAAGACCGATCGAAGATTTAAGAATTATTTCTTGTCACATTGGTAATGGTGCGTCAATAGCTGCGATTGATGGCGGAGAATCAATTGATACATCTATGGGTTTCACGCCATTAGCAGGTGTAACAATGGGTACACGTTCAGGTAATCTAGACCCAGCGTTGATTCCGTTTATTATGGAAAAGACTGGTAAAAATGCAGACGAAGTATTAAATATCTTGAATAAAGAATCCGGTTTACTAGGTTTAACTGGTACGTCAAGTGATTTACGAGACTTAACTGAAGAAGCTAAACACGGACGTCATCGTGCACGTGTAGCACTTGATTTATTTGCATCGAAGATTCATAAATACATTGGCTCTTATGCGGCTAGAATGCATGGCGTTGATGTAATTGTATTCACAGCTGGTATAGGAGAAAATTCTCATATTATTCGAGGTAAAGTTCTAGAGGGACTTGAATTTATGGGTGTATATTGGGATCCGAAGAAAAATGAGAATCTTCACGGAGATGAAGGGTATATTAACTATCCCCATTCCCCAGTAAAAGTATTAGTTGTACCAACTGATGAGGAAGTTATGATTTCTCGTGACGTCATCAAATATGGTGGGCTAAAAGAGGAATCATCTGAAGAACAAAGTGTTAATACTGAAACTAATAATTAATAGGTGGAAATACAACTTGTGATCGCATAACCGTATAAATGGTTATGCGATTTTTAAATTTTAACTAGAGAGAGAAATAAAATTAAGAAAGCCTATCAACGACTTTTATAATGGCGTTGATAGGCTATTAAATGAATATATTCTTACTTTTAAATATTAAATTTAATCTTGATATCTTTCACGTAATCTAGGTGTAGCTACTTGTGGTTGGAAATCTTCAGGAATTTCTTCTGTACGTACAACTAAAACATCACATGGCGCGTGGCGTACGATTGCTTCTGATACTGAACCTACAATAAAACGTTCTACAGCATTTAAACCTGATGTACCACTCATGATTAAATCAGCACCTACTTCATGTGCTAATTTTTTAGGGATAATCGCTTTAGGTGAGCCAAATTCTAAACGTGTTTCTACATTTTTTACTCCTGCATTTGAAGCTACTTCTTTATAACCTTTAAGTAACTCCTCAGAAAAATGTTTAAATTTCTCAGTGAACTGAGCATCATAGACTTCATAAGAAGAGTATGTTCTTGAATCGATTACATTTACAATTGTTAATTTTGCATCGTTACGTTTAGCAACTCCTACAGCTTTATTAAAAGCCCATTCTGCTTCGTGTGAACCGTCGACTGCGATTAAAATATTTTTATACGTAATCATCGCTCGTGCCCCCTTCATGTTTCTTAACTCTATTTTAACACAATTGATAGAATATTTAATTATCAATAATTACAAATTTGTGTATTTTTTATGATTGCGCTTTCAATACTTTCGCGTTAGGATGTAAGAGGAGGTGGATGGAATGAAAATTGGTATTCCAAAGGAGATAAAAAATAACGAGAACAGAGTGAGTTTATCACCAAGTGGCGTACATGCACTTGTAGAGCAAGGACATACAGTCTTTGTTGAAACAAACGCAGGACTAGGTTCATATTTTGAAGACGTTGACTACAAAGAAGCTGGAGCAGAAATCGTATCTGAACAGGCGAAAATATGGGATGTAGATATGGTAGTCAAAGTTAAAGAACCATTAGAATCTGAATATCAATTCTTTAAAGAGGGGTTAATTCTCTTCACTTATTTACATTTAGCTAATGAAGAAAAATTAACTCAAGCTTTAGTAGATAATAAAGTTATTGGTATTGCATACGAAACAGTGCAATTACCTGATAAATCATTACCATTATTATCACCTATGAGCGAAGTTGCCGGAAGAATGTCAACTCAAATCGGAGCTGAGTTCTTACAAAAAGTTAACGGCGGCATGGGAATATTACTCGGTGGCGTACCAGGTGTACCTAAAGGGAAAGTAACAATTATAGGTGGAGGTCAAGCCGGTACTAACGCAGCTAAGATTGCTTTAGGCTTAGGCGCTGATGTCACTGTGCTTGATGTTAATCCAAAGCGTTTACAAGAACTTGATGACTTATTTAATGGAAGGGTACATACAATTATGTCCAATCCACTAAATATTGAAATGTTCGTTAAAGATAGTGACTTAGTTGTTGGTGCTGTACTTATTCCAGGTGCTAAAGCTCCAAACTTAGTCACTGAAGATATGATTAAGCAAATGAAAGCAGGATCAGTGATAGTAGATATCGCTATTGATCAAGGTGGTATTTTCGAGACAACTGATAAAATTACTACACATGACGATCCTACTTATACAAAACATGGTGTTGTTCACTATGCTGTGGCTAATATGCCTGGCGCTGTACCACGTACATCAACATTAGCTTTAAATAATGCTACATTACCATTTGCGCAAACTTTAGCTAATAAAGGTTATCGTGAAGCGTTTAAATCAAATCATGCGTTATCCTTAGGATTAAATACTTACAAAGGTCATGTTACGAATAAGGGTGTAGCTGAAGCGTTTAACTTAGAATATACTTCTGTTGAAGATGCGCTTAATCAATAATTAATAAGAAACTCGGCTAGGTACTAACTTAGCCGAGTTTTATTATGCTTAAATTATTATTTTTGATATTTTGTAAGGATTTCATATCCATTTTCAGTCACTAGAATATCGTCTTCGATTCTAACACCTGCAACATCAGGGACATAAATGCCTGGTTCTATAGTTATCACCATTCCCGTTTCTAAAGGGTTCTCATTGGCACTGGAAACGTCTTGATATTCGTGTTCTTCTAATCCTAAGCCGTGGCCTAATCGATGAGGGAAATAGTCGCCGTAACCCGCTTCGCTAATAATATCTCGAGCAATTTTATCAATGTCTTTAATCATTACTCCAGGTTTGATAGCCTCAATCGCAGATTGCTCAGCTTTCAATACGGTTTTATAAATACTTTGAGCATCTTCGCTAGGGTTACCAAATTTTACCGTTCTCGTCATATCACTACAATAATGCTCATAAACTACACCTAAATCAAAGAGAACATACTCATTTTGTTGTAACTTTCTATTACCAGGTGTTCCGTGAGGAGAAGCAGCATGATCTCCGAATAGTACCATAGTGTCAAAACTCATTTCGTTAACACCATATTTTTTTATTTCATTTTCAATATGATTTACGACTTCTCGCTCTTCAACACCTTCTTTTAAATAAGCGACGCCAATTTCTATACACTTATCAGCTAATTCAGCAGCTTTCTTAATTTTAGTTACTTCTTCATAGGATTTTATGTTTCTTAAATCTTTAATAGATTGATCTATATCACTATAAACTTGTACATCGAAAGCTTGAGATAATTCACGTTGACGTTTAACAGTCAAATGTTCACTTTCAATCAGTAATGTAGTAAACGTTTGAGGATATAAATCAAAGGGGTTTTGAGTATCTAGGTAACCAATAATTTTTCCCTCATATGGAGAAGCTTTTACTTCTTCTACTTCCATTTTTGGACAAAATAGTACTGGCTCCCCATCAGCTTGAATAAGTAGGGCAAATAAACGTTCATGAGGTTCACTACGGTATCCAGTAAAGTAGTAAATATTAAGTGGCGTCGTAATCCAGGCTGCATCTGCATTTTGTTGTTGTAAGACTTTAATGATTTCATCTATTTTAGTCATTTTAATTTGCCTCCATAGTATTAATGTAATTTAATTTTATTCTAAATAGTCTTAGTTTTCAAAAATCGAATCATGAAAAACATGTTTGTAGTCATTTTGATATACAGTGTTATAAGAGGGAGTAGCTAGGGTATAATGATTACAGATAAAATTTGAGGAGGGCTATATAAATGAAACTTTCATTTCATGGTCAATCAACAATCTATTTTGAAGGAAATGGTAAAAAAGTAATTGTCGATCCTTTTATTTCTGAAAATGATAAATGCGATTTAGATGAACAAACTTTAGATGTAGACTACATTATTTTAACTCATGGACATGAAGATCATTTTGGTGATGTAGTTGAACTAGCGAACAGAAACCACGCTGTAGTTATTGGTTCTGCGGAATTACAAGGTTACTTATCAACTTATCACGGTGTTGAAAATGTACATGGTATGAATATCGGTGGTAAAGCCAAATTCGATTTTGGTACTGTAAAATTTGTTCAAGCTTTCCATAGCTCTAGTTTTACACATGAAGATGGTATTCCAGTATATTTAGGTATGCCTATGGGAGCTGTTATCGAAGCTGAAGGTAAAACGATTTATCACACAGGAGATACTGGCTTATTTAGTGATATGAAATTAATTGCAGATAGACATCCTGTTGATGTATGCTTCGTACCTATTGGAGATAATTTTACAATGGGCATTGATGACGCAAGTTATGCGATAAATGAATTAATTAAACCGCAAATCAGTGTACCAATTCACTACAATACTTTCCCATTAATCGAACAAGACCCAAATCAGTTTAAGGATGCTGTTAATGTAGGTGAAGTTCAAATTCTAGAGCCAGGTCAATCAGTTGAATTTTAATTTGATTTTTTGAATAATTTAATGTTTATAAAAAATTCCCGATTCTCAAACTTTTTAAAAAGAATCGGGAATTTCTATTAATTATTTAACAATTAATACAGGGATTGTAGCTCGTTTAGCTACTTTATGACTTACGCTACCGAGTACAAATTTCTTTTTATCTTCAGCTTTACGGTTACTTAAAACAACAATTTCATATTTACCACTATTAGCATGTTTCAATAACTCTTCTTTAGGATTTCCTCTAACAATGATTTGATCATAATCAATACCGTAATCCTCTAATGCTTTTCTTGTTTTCTCTAAACGTTCGCTTCTTTCTTCAGTTAATTCATCCAAGTGAACTCCTGCTTTGATAGAAGCTTGAGCATCTTGTTCATTAATAGCATTTAGAATAGTTACAACTGTATCTTTACCAGCTAAATGAGACACTTCTTTTAATGCTTTTTCGTTTTTTAATTGAGTGTCTACACCAAGTAAAATATGTTTATACATAAGTACATCCCTCCTCAACTTTATTTTAATAGAGTTTTAATGGAATTTCCATTTAAATTCATTTTTCTATTCAAAATTAAATAAAAAAGTAATTATGTATATCGTTTTGAATTTCAATTTACTTTAAGTGAAGTTGTGCCATGATTTTTTTGAGGTTAAAAGTTATAATAATGCTATCACTGTTCAATAGAAATAAAGAGGTAACTTGATGACTAAACACGAGCAAATTTTAAATTACATTGAATCACTATCTGTAGGTTCTAAAATTTCTGTTAGAAAGATTGCAAAAGTTTTAGATGTTTCTGAAGGTACAGCATATAGAGCAATTAAAGATGCAGGTCAACTTGGCATTGTTGCTACAATTGATCGTGTAGGTACAGTAAGAATTGAGAAACGTAATAGGGATAATATAGACAATTTAACATTTAATGAAATTGCTAACATTGTTGAAGGTCAAATTTTAGGTGGTAAGAAGGGATTAGGGAAAACTGTATCCAAATTTGCGATAGGAGCAATGGAACTTCAAGATATTTTAAAATATATTGGAAGTCACACATTGCTTATAGTCGGAAACCGCGCAGATGTTCAAATGGAAGCCTTAAAACGAGACACTGCAATATTAATAACTGGTGGATTTCAGCCTTCTAAAGAAGTCGTTGAATATGCAAATGAGCACGAACTGCCCATTATTTCATCAAGTTATGATACATTTCTAGTCGCTAATATTATTAATAGAGCAATGTATAATCAAAAAATTCGTAAAGAAATTCTTGTCGTAGAAGATATTGTCAAACCTATTAATGAGTTATCAGTATTATTTGATTACATGAAAATTAATGACTATAAAAAGTTAGCAAATGATACAGGGCACACTAGATTTCCTATAGTGAATGAGGATTTTAAATTAGTAGGAATAGTTACAAGTAGAGAAATTATTAATATGAATGAAGAGGATGAGTTAGGGAAAATAATGACACGTAATCCTCTTAGTGTAAAGCTTACCAATACAGTGGCTAGTTGTGCGCATATGATGATATGGGAAGGCATTGAATTACTGCCTGTAACTAATAATAATAAAAAAGCTATTGGTGTAATTAATAGACAGGATGTATTGAAGTCAATGCAACTTCTAGGAAGACAGCCGCAAATTGGTGATACAATTAATGATCAAATTGCTAAGCATATTACGATTAATTCAAATGGAATTAATGTTGATGTTTCTCCTTTAGTAACAAATCATTATGGCACATTAAGTAAAGCAGTATTTGTGGGCATTATCGAAGAAACGATTAGACATGAGATGAGAAAGTACAAAAAAGGTAATGTAATGATTGAAAACTTAAATATAGTTTATATCAAAACTGTACCTATTGAATCATCCATCGATGTTCATTATGAAATGCTAGATGTTGGTAGAAATTTTGCTAAGTTAGAAGTAACAATGATTAATAATAACGAAAAGGTTGCAAACGCATTAGTAATTTGTCAAATGTTTGAAGGCTTTTGAGCAATAAATGAGTATTTTAAGGGAGTAATTTAAAATGAAGAATATTATGAATGATATGATGAAAGAAATTGAACAAAACGATACGATCATCATCCATCGTCATGTTAGACCAGACCCTGACGCTTATGGATCACAATTAGGACTTAAATATTATTTAGAGGCTAAATATCCAAATAAGCATATTTATGCAGTCGGAGAAAATGAACCATCTTTAGAATTTATAGGTACTTTTGATGAAATTTCAGACGAAGTTTATAAAGAAGCATTGGTAATCGTTTGTGACACTGCAAATTCTCCGCGTATTGACGACCAACGTTATCAGAATGGTTTAAAAGTATTGAAGATAGACCATCATCCAGCGATAGACCAATATGGCGACATTAATTATGTGAGTACAGAGGCGTCTTCGACAAGTGAAATTATCTATGATTTTATTACACATTTTAACGATGAGCGTATTATAGACGAAAAAACTGCACGTGTATTATATTTGGGCATTGTGGGAGATACAGGAAGATTCTTATTTAACAATACCACTCCGCACACAATGGAAGTGGCTAGTAAATTAATTGCCTTTCCTTTTGACCCTAATACAGAACTAAATAAAATGTCAGAGAAAGATCCTAAACTTTTACCTTTCCAAGGTTACATTTTACAGAATTTCGAATTAGACAATGTGGGTTATTGTCAGGTTAAAATAACTCGCGATATTTTAGAGGAATATAATATTCAACCTAATGAAGCATCTCAATTTGTAAATACTATAGCTGATATTCAAGGTTTGAAAATTTGGATGTTTGGTGTAGATGAAGGAGACCAAATTAGATGTCGAATTCGTTCAAAGGGTAAAATCATTATTAATGATGTAGCAAATGATTTTGGTGGTGGTGGACATCCGAATGCTTCAGGTGTCTCTGTATATAGTTGGACTGAATTTGATAATCTAGCTAATGCATTAAAACAAAAGATTAAATAACTGGAAGGAGTATACAAACATGGTTGCGCATTTAAATATTCATACTGCATACGATTTATTGAACGCAAGTTTGAAAATTGAAGATGTGGTCAATAAAGCTAAAAATGAAGGTTATCGTGCGCTTGCAATTACAGATACCCATGTTTTATATGGCTTTCCTAAGTTTTATGATGCGTGTATAGCAAAAGATATTCATCCGATTTTTGGCATGACGATAACATTAACTGATGGTTTATATACAGTTGAAACAGTAGTATTAGCTCAAAATAATGAAGGTTTAAAAGCGCTATATCAACTTTCTTCTGCAATTAAGATGAAAGAAAAAGAGGAAGTACCTTTAGAATGGTTAAAACGTTACGATAAAAATCTAATTATTATCTTCAAAGATATTGATAATACTCACAAACAAATTATTGAAGCATTTGATGATAAAATACATGTTTATATCAATCATACGAGTAATGATATTGTTAATAGAAAAAAAGTATGGCTTAAGTCAGCAAGATATTTGAATAGAGAAGACGCTGATACCATTTCTGCTTTACAAGCCATCAAAGATAATTCTAAATTAGATATTATTAACGATAGTAAAGATTTTGGTGAGCATTTTCCTGATCAGAAGGAATTTGAAGAGTTAGAAATCGATGAGGAAATAAAACAAAATACTGAAGACATCGTAGACTTATGTAAAGCTGAATTGGTATATCATCAATCGTTACTGCCTCAATATGTCACACCTGATGGAGAAGTTTCAAAAGATTATCTATGGTCAGTATTAATTCGTAAATTGAATGAATGGAATCTGAATAATGAACAATATTTAAATCGACTTAAGCATGAATATGAAATTATAACTAAAATGGGATTTGAAGATTATTTCCTTATAGTTAGTGACCTTATGCAATACGCTAAAACACATGACGTAATGGTTGGACCTGGTCGTGGTTCTTCAGCTGGTTCATTAGTCAGTTATTTATTAGAAATAACAACTATCGATCCAATTAAATTTAACCTACTCTTTGAAAGATTTTTAAATCCAGAGAGGGTAACTATGCCTGATATAGATATTGACTTTGAAGATACAAGACGTGAAAAAGTGATTCAATATGTTCAAGAAAAATATGGTGAACTCCATGTTTCTGGTATTGTTACATTTGGTCATTTACTTGCTAGAGCAGTTGGGCGTGATGTCGGAAGAATTATGGGCTTTGATGAAACGACTTTAAATGAGATATCTAAATTAATTCCTCACAAGTTGGGGATTACTCTAGATAAAGCTTATCAAGAAGAGGACTTTAAGTCTTTTGTTCACCGAAACCACCGAAATGAACTATGGTTTGAAATGAGTAAAAAATTAGAAGGCTTACCTAGACATACATCAACACATGCAGCAGGAATTATTATTAACGATCAACCTTTATATAAATACGCGCCACTTACATTGGGTGATACAGGTTTATTAACACAATGGACTATGACAGAAGCGGAACGTATTGGTTTATTAAAAATCGATTTTTTAGGTTTACGTAACTTATCTATTATTCATCAAATAGTTAATCAAGTTAAGAAAGATTTAGATGTTGATATAGATGTCGAAGCGATTCCATTTGATGATAAAAATGTTTTTAAACTTTTATCTCAAGGTGATACTACAGGTATTTTCCAACTAGAATCAGAAGGCGTTAGAAGTGTGCTAAAAAGACTTCAACCAGAGCATTTTGAGGATATTGTTGCCGTAACATCTCTATATCGTCCAGGACCTATGGAAGAGATACCAACATATATTACTCGTAGACATGACCCTTCAAAAGTAGAATATTTGCATAATGATTTAGAATCCATTTTAAAAAGTACGTATGGTGTCATTATTTATCAAGAGCAAATAATGCAAATTGCAAGTAAATTCGCTAACTTTAGTTATGGTGAAGCGGATATCTTACGAAGAGCTATGAGTAAGAAGAATCGTGCAGTATTAGAAAATGAACGTCAACACTTTGTTAATGGCGCCAAACAAAATGGATACAATGAACAAATAAGTAAACAAATTTTTGATTTAATACTTAAATTTGCTGATTACGGTTTCCCTAGAGCGCACGCAGTGAGCTATTCTAAAATAGCCTACATTATGAGTTATTTAAAAGTGTATTATCCAAACTATTTCTATGCCAATATTCTAAGTAATGTTATAGGTAGTGAAAAGAAAACTTCTGCCATTATAGATGAAGCGAAGCATCAAAAATTAAATATTTTACCACCTAATATCAATGAAAGTCATTGGTATTATAAAGCAACTTCAAAAGGTATTTATTTATCTCTAGGAGCTATAAAAGGTGTAGGTTACCAGAGTGTAAAAACGATTGTTGATGAAAGATATAATAATGGCAAGTTTAAAGATTTTTTTGATTTTACACGAAGAATTCCTAAAAGGGTTAAAAGTAGAAAATTATTAGAAGCTTTAATTTTAGTTGGTGCGTTTGATCATTTTGGTAAAAATAGAGCTACTCTATTACAAACTATTGATCAAGTTTTAGATACAGCCTCCGATGTCGAGCAGGATGATATGCTATTCGACATATTAACTCCTAAACAAGCGTATGAAGATAAAGAAGAGTTACCTGATAAAATGCTTAGTGATTATGAAAAAGAGTATTTAGGCTTCTACATATCTAAACATCCGGTTGAGAAAGAATTTGATAAAAAGCAATACTTAGGAATTTATAAATTAGGTAATGCTCAAAATCACCAACCTATATTAGTACAATTTGATGCAATTAAACAAATAAGAACTAAGAATGGACAGAACATGGCCTTCGTAACACTTAATGATGGAATGTTATTAATGGACGGTGTCATATTTCCTGATAAATTCAAGAAATATGAAACTTCAATACCTAATGAAGAAATGTATATAGTCATCGGTAAATTTGAAAAAAGAAATCAACAACTACAACTTATTATAAATCAGATAATTGAAGTGAATGAATTTAAAAATCAAAAGATTAAAGCATCTAAAAAAGTGATTCTACGTGATACGCAATTGATTTCAGATAAGTTGCAAGAAATGATAGTAGACACACCGATTGAGAAAAATAACATTTTAGAGATTAGTTCGTTTAATGAACAAAATAATGATATAAAACACTTAGGATATATAAATAAAGATGATGAGACAATTTATCAACTTATCGAGTCTGTAAAACCTAGTGATATTAGGTTTATATAACTTTTATCAAATTTTAAACTATGGTATAGTTAACTGATGGTTAAGATAATAACCATCAGTTTTTTCTTTGTAATTATTTTTTGTTTTGGTTATAAACTGTTTAACTTATAATCGGAAGAAAAAATAATTTTAATAAATAAGAATAGTATCACGAAGAATTATTTAAATTAACGTATTCATTTACATATGAGATGCGTTTCTAACTATTCTTAAAATGAAGTATATTGGGTTTTTAAATATTAGAAATACTAGATTCAACATTCACGATTTTTATCTAATAAGTACAGTTATTTTTTAACTTTAAAATTATTTAAAATAGGGGTTGATTTCATGTCTTTAAGAGACGATGCATTAGAGATGCACAAAGAGAATCAAGGTAAATTAGAAATTACACCAAATATAAAAGTAACTAATAAAGAAGAGCTTAGTTTAGCTTATTCACCTGGTGTTGCTGAACCTTGTAAGGAGATTCATGAAGATTCAAGAAAAGTTTATGATTATACAATAAAGGCAAACACTGTAGCAGTGGTAACTGATGGGACTGCTGTTCTTGGTTTAGGTAATATTGGAGCAGAAGCTAGCATTCCTGTTATGGAAGGTAAAGCGGTATTGTTTAAAAGCTTTGCTGGTATCAACGGCGTACCTATTGCATTAGATACGACAGACACTGATGAAATTGTTAATACTGTGAAATTACTACAACCTAATTATGGTGGTATTAATCTTGAAGATATTTCAGCACCGAGATGTTTTGAAATAGAAGAAACATTGAAAAAAGAAACTAATATCCCAGTATTCCATGACGATCAACATGGTACAGCAATTGTTACTATGGCTGGTTTAATCAATGCTTTGAGAATTGTTGATAAAGATTTATCAGATATTAAAGTTGTACTAAACGGAGCTGGAGCTGCTGGAATTGCTATTGTAAAACTTTTATATTCTTACGGTGTTAGAGACATGATTATGTGCGACTCTAAAGGAGCTATTTATGAAGGTCGACAACATGGTATGAATGATACTAAAGCTTATGTTGCTAACTGGACAAACAAAGATAAAATCGATGGTTCTTTAGAAGAAGTTATTAAAGATGCAGATGTATTTATTGGTGTATCTGTAGCAGATTTATTAACTAAAGATATGGTTAAGAGCATGGCAGAGGATCCAATTATCTTTGCTATGGCAAATCCTAACCCTGAAATCAAACCTGATGATGCTAAAGAAGCAGGTGCTAAAGTCATTGGTACAGGACGTTCAGATTTTCCTAACCAAATTAATAATGTCTTAGCTTTCCCTGGTATTTTTAGAGGTGCATTAGATGTTGAAGCAACTCACATCAATGAAGATATGAAAAAAGCGGCTGTAGAAGCAATTGCAGACTTAATTGATGAGGATGAACTTAATCCTGATTATTGTATTCCTGGACCTTTTGATAAAAGAGTTGCGCCATCTGTTGCTAGAAGCGTAGCCAAAGCTGCTATGGAATCAGGGGTTGCAAGAATCGAAGTTAACCCTCAAGATATTTATGATAAAACAATGAAAGTGACAGATTTAAAATAATTTTGAAGTTGATTTCTATGCTGGTTAGAATATAGTTTATTCATGAGCATATTGAATCAGGAAATTAAAAAAATGGTAGTAACAGAGGTTATTTGGAGGTTTACCAATGTTTAAAGATTTTTTTAATCGAAGTAAAAAAAAGAAATATTTAACAGTTCAAGATTCTAAACAAAGTGATGTGCCAGCTGGGATTATGACTAAATGCCCAAAGTGTAAAAAAATTATGTACACTAAAGAATTAGCTGAAAATCTAAATGTGTGCTTCAATTGTGATCACCACATCGCACTCACTGCACATAAGAGAATTGAAGCTATTTCAGATGAAGGGACATTTGTAGAATTCGACAAGGGCATGACCTCTGCGAATCCATTAGATTTCCCTGGCTACATTGAAAAGGTAGAGAAAGATCAACAAAAGACAGGATTAAATGAAGCTGTAGTTACCGGTACTTCTGAACTTGATGGTATTAAATATGGAGTGGCCGTAATGGATGCCCGTTTTAGAATGGGAAGCATGGGATCAGTAGTAGGTGAAAAAATCTGCAGAATTATAGATTACTGTACTGAACACCGTCTACCATTTATTCTCTTTTCAGCAAGTGGTGGTGCCAGAATGCAAGAAGGCATTATTTCACTTATGCAAATGGGAAAAACAAGTGTATCACTTAAACGTCATTCTGATGCAGGCTTATTATATATCTCATATATAACTAACCCGACAACTGGAGGAGTTTCTGCAAGTTTTGCTTCAGTAGGAGATATTAATTTAAGTGAACCTAAAGCGCTTATAGGTTTTGCTGGTAGACGTGTCATTGAACAAACTATTAATGAAAAGTTACCTGATGACTTCCAAACGGCTGAATTTTTATTAGAGCATGGTCAATTAGACAAAGTTATTCATCGTAAAGATATGAAAGAAACGCTTTCTAATATCTTAAATATCCATCAAGAGGTGAGTAAATAATGTTAGATTTTGAAAAGCCACTTTTTGAAATAAGAAATAAAATTGAATCGTTAAAAGAATCTCAAGAGAAAAATGAAGTTGATCTACAAGAAGAAATAGATATGCTTGAAGCGTCGCTTGAGAGAGAAACTAAAAAAGTTTATACCAATTTGAAGCCTTGGGATCGTGTACAGATTGCCCGCTTACAAGAGCGTCCAACTACTTTGGATTATATACCTTATATTTTCGACTCATTTATTGAGCTTCATGGAGATAGAAATTATAGAGATGACCCTGCCATGATTGGTGGAATTGGTTATCTAAACGGACAAGCTGTCACTGCAGTCGGCCAGCAACGTGGTAAAGATACAAAAGATAACATTTATCGTAATTTTGGAATGGCTCATCCAGAGGGATACCGTAAAGCTCTTCGTTTAATGAAACAAGCTGAAAAGTTTAACCGTCCGATCTTTACTTTTATTGATACAAAAGGTGCTTATCCAGGTAAAGCAGCTGAAGAACGTGGTCAGAGTGAATCAATAGCTAAAAATCTAATTGAAATGGCATCACTGACAGTCCCTGTTATCGCAATCGTTATTGGTGAAGGCGGTAGTGGTGGTGCGCTTGGTATAGGTATATCTAATAAAGTACTTATGCTTGAGAATAGTACTTATTCAGTTATTTCACCTGAAGGCGCTGCTGCTTTACTTTGGAAAGATAGTAATTTAGCTAAAATTGCTGCTGAAACTATGAAAATTACAGCTAATGATCTTAAAGGTTTAAATATTGTTGATGAAGTGATTAATGAACCTTTAGGTGGTGCTCATAAAGATATAGAATCACAAGCTTCAACAATTAAAGAAGTTTTTGTGAAACATCTAAATGAATTGAACCAAAAATCTGGTGAAGATTTAGCTAATGATCGTTTCGAGAAATTTAGACACATAGGATCAGTTGTAGAATAAATTATTAAGAGTTAATTGTCTTGATTTAAAGGCTATTAGCTCTTTTTTATGATTTTAGAAAAAATTCATTATTTAAAACGTTTACATCCGTTGAAAGGCTTTCTTTTGATGGAACAGTAAAATAAATTGTGGTAATTTAGAGTTAAAGATAAATCTAGTTAAAGAAAGGTATGTCGTCATGAAAAAAATTGCAGTTTTAACTAGCGGTGGAGATTCACCAGGTATGAATGCTGCAGTTCGAGCAGTCGTTCGTACAGCAATTTACAATAATATTGAAGTTTATGGGATTTATCATGGTTACCAAGGTTTACTTGACGATGATATTCACAAGCTTGAATTAGGCTCTGTAGGGGATACAATTCAACGTGGAGGTACGTTCCTATTTTCAGCTAGGTGCCCTCAATTTAAAGAAGAAGATGTGCGTAAGAAAGGTATTGAAAACCTTCGTAAACGTGGTATTGAAGGCTTAGTTGTCATTGGGGGCGACGGTAGTTATCGCGGTGCTCAACGTATTAGTGAAGAATGTAAGGAAATTCAAACTATTGGAATACCTGGTACTATTGATAATGATATTAATGGTACAGATTTCACTATAGGTTTTGACACTGCTTTGAATACAATTATTGAATCGGTCGATAAAATTAGAGATACTGCATCAAGTCATGCTCGTACTTTTATAGTAGAAGTTATGGGTCGAGACTGTGGTGATTTAGCGTTATGGGCAGGATTGTCTGTTGGCGCAGAGACGATTGTAGTACCCGAAGTTCATACAGACATTAAAGATGTTGCAGAAAAGATTGAACAGGGTATAAAAAGAGGTAAGAAACATTCTATCGTTATGGTCGCTGAAGGATGTATGAGTGGCCAAGAATGTGCTGATGAATTAAAGAAATACATCAATATTGATACTCGAGTATCAGTTTTAGGTCATATTCAGCGTGGAGGAAGCCCTTCTGGAGCTGACCGTGTGTTGGCTTCAAGGTTAGGTGGACACGCTGTAGAATTACTTAAACAAGGTGAAACTGCTAAAGGTGTGGGTATTAAAAATAATCAATTAACTGCTACACCATTTGATGATATCTTTGGAGAAAGTAATCATAAATTTGATAAAGATATGTATCAATTAGCTAAAGAATTATCAATATAAATTATGGGAGGATTATATAATGAGAAAGACTAAAATTGTATGTACTATAGGACCAGCTTCTGAATCGGAAGAAATGCTTGAAAAATTAATTAACGCGGGTATGAACGTTGCGCGTTTAAACTTCTCTCATGGTAGTCATGAAGAACATAAAGCAAGAATTGATACAATTCGTAAAGTTGCTAAACGTTTAGATAAAACTGTTGCACTATTATTAGATACTAAAGGGCCAGAAATTCGTACGCATAATATGAAAGATGGCGTTATTGAATTAGAAAAAGGTAAAGAAGTTATTGTAAGTATGAATGAAGTTGAAGGTACTCCTGAGAAATTCTCAGTTACTTATGAAGACTTAATTAACGATGTAAATGAAGGTTCTTATATCTTATTAGATGACGGTTTAGTTGAACTACAAGTTAAAGAAATTAATAAAGATAAAGGCGAAGTTAAATGTGATATTTTAAATACAGGAGAATTAAAAAATAAAAAAGGTGTTAACTTACCAGGAGTAAAAGTTAATTTACCAGGTATCACTGATAAAGATGCTGATGATATCCGCTTTGGTATCAAAGAAAATGTTGATTTTATCGCAGCAAGTTTCGTAAGACGTCCTAGTGATGTTTTAGATATTCGCCAAATTCTTGAAGAAGAAAAAGCTCATATCACAATTTTCCCTAAAATTGAAAACCAAGAAGGTATCGATAATATTGACGAAATATTAGAAGTTTCTGATGGTTTAATGGTTGCTCGTGGTGACATGGGTGTTGAAATACCACCAGAAAAAGTACCTATGGTTCAAAAAGATTTAATTAGAAAATGTAATAAATTAGGTAAACCAGTTATTACTGCAACTCAAATGTTAGATTCAATGCAACGTAATCCTCGTGCAACTCGTGCGGAAGCAAGTGACGTTGCTAATGCCATTTATGATGGTACTGATGCAGTTATGTTATCAGGTGAAACTGCAGCGGGATTATACCCAGAAGAAGCAGTTAAAACGATGAGAAATATCGCAGTTTCAGCTGAAGCAGCGCAAGATTATAAAAAATTATTATCTGACCGTACTAAGTTAGTTGAAACATCTCTTGTTAATGCCATTGGTGTTTCTGTAGCACATACAGCGCTTAATTTAAATGTTAAAGCAATTGTTGCTGCAACAGAGAGTGGATCAACTGCACGTACGATTTCAAAATATCGTCCACACTCTGATATTATCGCTGTTACTCCTAGTGAAGAAACTGCACGTCAATGTGCGATTGTTTGGGGCGTTAATCCTGTAGTTAAAGAAGGACGTAAAAACACTGATGCATTACTTAATAACGCAGTAGCAACTGCAGTTGAGACTGGTAGAGTTTCTAATGGAGACTTAATCATTATTACTGCAGGTGTACCTACTGGTGAAAAAGGTACAACAAACATGATGAAAATTCACTTAGTAGGTGATGAAATTGCTCGTGGCCAAGGCGTAGGTCGTGGATCAGTAGTAGGCCATGCTATTGTTGCTAAAAGTGCAAGTGACTTAGAGGGTAAAGATTTATCTGATAAAGTCATTGTTACTAACTCTGTTGATGAAACATTAGTACCTTATGTCGAAAATGCTATTGGTTTAATTACTGAAGAGAACGGTATCACTTCACCAAGTGCAATCGTTGGTTTAGAAAAAGGTATTCCAACAGTAGTTGGTGTTGAAAAAGCTACTAAAGAAATTAAGAACGATATGTTAGTTACTGTTGATGCAGCTCAAGGAAAAATCTTTGAAGGCTACGCTAACGTACTATAATTTAATTTAAATATAATTTTACATGACTGAGGCATTATTTATAATGTCTCAGTTTTTGTGTTTTAAAACTTGAATGGTGATAAAAAAATACCAGCGTTAGACATTTCAAATTCTAACGCTGGTATTAATTATTATTATTACGCGTGTTTGCTTACCTTTTTGTATCGTAAGTACATGAGACCTAAAATAATAAACCAAATAGGTGTTAAATAGATAGCTCTTCTAGTATCGACATTTACAAATAATAAGCCGAAGACAAAAATGAAGAAAATTAATATTGCATATCCCATATATAGACCACCAGGTAATTTATAAGTTGCCTTTTTATGTAACTCTGGATTATTTCTACTGTAATTGATATAAGCAATAATAATTAATGCCCATACAACTAAAAATAGTACAGTTGAAATAGTTGTAACATAAGTAAATACCTTAGTAGCGTCAGGGAAAATATAATTTAACAACGCTGCAATTAGCAATAATGCTGATGAAGCTATAATAGCTGTGTGTGGTACACCGTTTTTGTTCGTTTTAGAGAAGGCTGGTGGAGCTTGTTCTTGATTAGATAGTCCGTACAGCATTCTACTATTTGAAAAGATACCACTATTACATGATGATGCAGCAGCAGTTAAAACCACAAAGTTAATTATTCCAGCTGCAAATGGTACTCCAATTAAAGCGAATAATTTAACGAAAGGGCTGTTATCTGGATCAACTTTGTACCAAGGAATGATTGACATAATTACTGCTAATGCCCCAACATAGAAAATTAATATTCTAATAGGTACACTATTGATTGCCCTTGGTATAGTTTGTTCAGGATCTTTTGTCTCTCCAGCAGTAACACCAATCATTTCGATTCCTACGAATGAAAATAGTGCCATCTGGAATGACATGAAGAACCCTGAAGCCCCTTTAGGGAATATTCCATGGTTGTATAAATTAGTTAAACTTGTATGTCCGAATTGTGTTTTGAAAGCAAAAAGAATCATGACAATACCTACAACGATTAAAGCAATAATTGTGGCAATTTTAATGATTGCAAACCAAAATTCTAATTCACCAAATAATTTGGCGCTTAGTAGGTTAAATGACATTAAGATTAATACACAAAATAAAGCACTAATCCAATTAGGTATTTCAGGGAACCAAAAACTAACATATTTAGCTACCGCTGTAACTTCAGCCATACCAGTAATAATCCAACATAACCAATATGTCCACCCTGTAATAAATCCAGCAAATGGTCCTATGTATTTATTAGTAACATCCGCAAATGATTTAAAATTAGTGTTTTGAATTATAATTTCTCCCAATCCACGCATAAACATGAATAACATAAATCCTATAATGATATAGGTAAGCAATATTGAGGGACCCGTCATTGCAATTGTTTGACCGGCACCAAGGAATAACCCCGTTCCTATAGCGCCTCCAATGGCGATTAATTGAACATGACGATTGCTCAATTCTCTTTGTAAATTTTCAGCCATAAGACATCTCCCTTACTATAAGATATTTATATTATGCACTTATAAGGCTATTTATACAATTCTTTTCGCAAAAAAAGTGTGAAAATTCACTAAAATGTATATTTATATTTTGTAATCATTCTTGATAACTAAACGAAAACATCACAATATTTTTGAAATTTGATGAGTTATATACTATGTAAAGTTTAATTTCACGCTCTTTTAAAGATGTTAACATACATTAAGGTCAAGCTAATATACCATTTTTACATGTTTAAAGTTATTTATAATGTTTCACAAATTGTTTGAATTTAGCTATAATACTAGGTGAAAGCCATTTCATAAAGAAATAGTAAAGGGGAAATTTATCATGGCAGAATTACAAAGAGGTTTAGAAGGGGTTATTGCAGCTGAAACTAAGATCAGCTCAATAATTGACAGTCAATTGACATATGCGGGCTATGATATTGATGATCTCGCAGAAAATGCCCAATTCGAAGAAATTATTTTCTTACTTTGGAATTATAGACTTCCAAATAAAGAAGAATTAAAAGAATTGAAAGAAAAATTATTTGAGTTTATGACTCTAAACGAAAGAGTTTATAAACACTTTGAAGAGTATGTAACTGATGATGTTCATCCTATGACAGCGTTACGTACATCTGTATCTTATATTGCTCATTTCGATCCAGATGCTGAAGATGAATCTGAAGATAAAAAGTATGAAAGAGCAATTCGTATTCAAGCAAAAATTGCTTCATTAGTTACGGCTTTTGCAAGAGTAAGAGAAGGTAAAGAACCTGTTAAACCTAATTCAGAATTAAGTTATGCAGCGAACTTCTTATACATGTTAAGAGGCGAACTTCCAACTGACATTGAAGTTGAAGCATTCAATAAAGCTTTAATTTTACATGCCGATCATGAATTAAACGCATCTGCATTCACTGCTCGTTGTGCTGTTTCATCACTCTCTGATATGTATTCAGGTATTGTTGCTGCTGTAGGTTCATTAAAAGGGCCTCTACACGGTGGTGCAAATGAACGTGTAATGGCAATGTTAAAAGAAGTAGGTAGTACTGATAATGTTGATAGTTACCTTGATGAGAGATTCGCTAATAAAGATAAAGTAATGGGCTTCGGTCACCGTGTATATAAAGATGGTGATCCACGTGCTAAATATTTACGTGAAATGAGCCGTAAAATTACTGAAGAAACTGGTCAAAGCGAATTATTTGATATTTCATTAGCTATTGAAAAGCGTATGAAAGATGAAAAAGGCTTAATTCCAAATGTTGATTTCTTCAGTGCAACTGTTTATCACAGTATGAACATTCCTCATGATTTATTTACACCAATCTTTGCAGTAAGTCGTACTTCTGGTTGGATTGCTCATATATTAGAACAATATCGAGACAACAGAATTATGAGACCAAGAGCTCAATATATTGGTGAGAAAGATCGTAAATATGTTCCTATTGAAGAAAGATAATAAAATAACATATAGTATTTAGTGAAAGTTTAAATATACTTGGAGGTTAGATTTATGTCAGCAGAAAAAATTACTCAAACTAATGAAGGTTTAAATGTACCAAACGAACCAATTATTCCATTTATTATTGGTGATGGAATTGGACCAGATATTTGGAAAGCTGCAAGTCGCGTTATTGATGCAGCAGTAGAAAAAGCTTACAACGGCGAAAAACGTATTGAATGGAAAGAAGTTTTAGCTGGACAAAAAGCTTATGATGAAACAGGAGAATGGTTACCTCAAGAAACTTTAGACACGATTAAAGAATATTTAATCGCTGTTAAAGGACCTTTAACTACGCCAATTGGTGGCGGGATCCGTTCACTAAATGTTGCTTTAAGACAAGAATTAGATTTATTTACTTGCTTACGTCCTGTTCGTTGGTTCCAAGGTGTACCATCTCCAGTTAAACGTCCTGAAGATGTAGATATGGTTATTTTCCGTGAAAACACTGAAGATATCTACGCAGGTATTGAATTTAAAGAAGGAACTTCAGAAGTTAAAAAAGTAATTGATTTCTTACAAAATGAGATGGGAGCTACTAACATCCGCTTCCCAGAAACTTCAGGTATTGGTATTAAACCTGTATCTAAAGAAGGTACAGAACGTCTTGTTAGAGCAGCTATTCAATATGCTTTAGATAACAATCGTAAATCTGTGACTTTAGTGCATAAAGGTAACATTATGAAATTCACTGAAGGTTCATTCAAACAATGGGGTTATGACTTAGCTCATAATGAATTTGGTGATAAAGTATTTACTTGGCAACAATATGATGAAATTGTTGAAAAAGAAGGTAAAGATGCAGCAAATGAAGCTCAAGATAAAGCTGAAAAAGAAGGCAAAATTATTATCAAAGATTCAATTGCTGATATCTTCTTACAACAAATCTTAACTCGTCCAGCTGAACATGATGTAGTAGCAACTATGAACTTAAATGGTGACTACATTTCAGATGCTTTAGCTGCACAAGTTGGCGGTATTGGTATCGCTCCAGGTGCTAATATTAATTACGAAACAGGCCACGCTATCTTTGAAGCAACTCATGGTACAGCTCCAAAATACGCTGGATTAAACAAAGTTAATCCATCATCAGAAATTTTAAGTTCAGTTCTAATGTTAGAACACTTAGGTTGGCAAGAAGCTGCTAATAAAATCACTGATTCAATTGAAGCAACTATCGCTTCTAAAATTGTAACTTACGATTTTGCTCGTTTAATGGATGGCGCTGAAGAAGTTTCAACTTCAGAGTTCGCTGACGAGTTAATTAAAAACTTAAAGTAAACTAAATTAGAGTTAAAAATAAATAAGATACTAATCTTTGTTGGGTTGGCGAAAGCCAACCCTTTTTTAAAGATTATGTAAAAATGTAAGTTATCATTATCTTTTTACTTCAAAAGATGATAGGTTAATTAATGTTAAGACAATATTAAACAAATATTTTCTTAATATATGTGCAAATATATTTGTTTTGTTAAGTTTATGTAAAATTGATGTGTAGCTATGTTATTTTTATTTGAACTTCAGTTATAATGAAATTGTAATAACAAAATAGGGAGGCACACCATGTCACAAAAAGTATTAGTGGTTGATGATGAACAATCAATCGTGACCTTACTAAAGTATAATTTAGAAACAGCAGGATACATAGTTGAAGTCGCGTATGACGGCGAGGAAGCATTAAAAAAGGTTGAAGAAGAGCAACCTGAACTTATTGTATTGGACGTCATGTTACCTAAGAAGGATGGTATTGAGGTGTGTAAATCAATTCGATCTGACAAAAATTTAGTACCTATTTTAATGTTAACCGCAAAAGATGATGAGTTTGATCGTGTTTTAGGACTTGAACTAGGTACTGACGATTACATGACAAAGCCATTCTCACCTAGAGAAGTGGTTGCAAGAGTTAAGGCTATTTTAAGACGTTCTAAGTTTGTTAATGAAATTGAGAAAGAGGACACAGATGAGGAAGACATCATCATCGACTCTATTCGTATACGTCCTGAATTCTTTGAAGTATATAAAGATGAAGAATTATTAGAGTTAACTCCTAAAGAATTCGAATTATTATTATACTTAATTGAAAGACAAGGCCGTGTCATTACACGAGAGCATATGCTCAATTCTGTTTGGAATTATGAATTTGCTGGGGACTCTCGAATCGTCGATGTACATATTAGTCATTTAAGAGATAAATTGGAAGAGAATCCAAAACAACCTAAATTAATTAAAACAGTGCGAGGATTAGGTTATAAATTGGAGAGACCTAAAGCTTAATGCTAAAGTTTCATCACCGTTTATTATTATTAATTAGTACTATAACAATAATTAGTTTTATTGGTTTAGGTGCAATTATTCACAACACAATTTATCAAACTTTAACTAGCAATCAAATCAATGAATTAAGAAAAGAAGCACATAATTATGTCAATTTACTAAATCATAAAAAAGGTGAAGAGATTGACAACCTTGCTGATAATCAACAAAATATCGTTGTTATAAAAAACGAAGCTGATGGACACATCATTTTTTCATCAGGTGATAGTAAAAAGATAGATAGTAGAATTGATAATGCAGCAAATCCTTCTAACTTAATTACTAAAAAAACTAATATCGGTACGCGCTATACTTTTAAAGATAATATAGGTAACAAAACCGTATACATAAGTGGAATTAATGATGAAATCATAGATTTACAAAGAGAAATGTGGAAATACCTTTCTATAATAGGCGTCATAGTGTTATTCACAGTTTACTTAGCTAGTAGAAGTATCAATCGAACATACATAAGACCTATTAATGAAGTGACGTATGCAACATCATTATTGGCAGATGGTTATTATCATGTTCGTGTTCCAGAAAGTAATGTTAAGGAAACACGTGCACTTTTTGTAACAACGAATGAGCTAGCCAGAAGATTGCAGAAATTGAACAATAGTCAAAAAATACAATCAAATCGTTTGAAAACAACACTTGAGAATATACCAAGTTCTGTTTTAATGATTGATAAACATGGCGAAATAGTTGTTGCGAACCATGCTTACTATGAAGTATTTAGTCCGGATCAACAGGTTGAAAATAAGAATTATATTGGTTTCATAGATGATAGTATTGAGAAGCTAATAATAGAAAGCTTTAGAACTGAGAAGGTAATCTATGATCAAATTGAAGTAGACATTAATAATGTACATACTAAATACTTTGATGTATCATGTGTCCCAATTTTGTCCAAATCTAAGAAGAAATTACAAGGTATGGTTGTCGTACTTCATGATATTACTAACCTTCAAAAATTAGAAAATCTTAGAAGAGAGTTTGTGGCTAATGTGTCACATGAATTAAAAACCCCAATTACTTCTATTAAAGGTTTTGCAGAGACACTTATTGAAGGTGCTAAAAATGATGAGCAATCTCTTGATATGTTCTTGAACATCATTTTGAAAGAATCTAATAGAATAGAATCGTTAGTTATGGATTTATTGGATTTATCGCATATCGAACAACAAACCGAGATTGAAACGAACTATATGAATTTATCTGAATTAGCTTATAATACGATTGATAACTTGCAGACTCAAGCTATAAATAAAAATATTGAAATTCAACCTGAAATTGAAAAAGATGTCATCATAGAAGCTCATGAAAATAAAATTGCTCAAGTTATTACTAACTTACTTTCAAATGCGATTAATTATTCTCTTGAGGATAATAAGGTTATTGTACGAGTATTTAGAGAGGGTAAAAAGGTTAATTTAGAAATTCAAGATTTCGGAATTGGTATTAGCGTCAAGGATCAAAAACATATCTTTGAACGTTTCTACAGAGTAGATAAAGCGAGAAGTAGAGATTCTGGCGGTACAGGTTTAGGTTTATCAATAACTAAACATATTGTCGAAGCCCATAACGGACGAATCAACATAAATAGTAGACTTGGAGAAGGTTCGACCTTCAAAGTTACTTTTATAGATGAATAATTTGAGAAACTGCGATGTCATTTTTGACATTGCAGTTTCTTCTTTTGAAAAGCTTTTTTTGTATACATTTAACTTTATGTTAGAAGTCTTAAATTCGTTAAGCGTAAAAAAGAGGAACACATTAGCTAAAGACTAATGCGTAAGTGGTACTAAGTATTTCAATGTTCAATTGAAATACAAGTACCACTTTATATGCTAAAATGTATGTAAATCAGTTCTGGAGGTTACGTATTTTGGATAAATTAGTGTTAATAGATGGTAACAGTTTAAGCTTTAGAGCGTTTTATGCTTTACCATTACTTTCTAATAAAGCTGGTATTCATACAAATGCTATATATGGCTTTGCGATGTTGCTTGAGAAAATTATTAAAGAAGAACAACCTAATCACTTTTTAGTTGCATTTGATGCTGGTAAAACTACTTTCAGACATTCTAAGTACAGTGAATATAAAGGTGGACGTCAAAAAACACCACCAGAATTAAGTGAACAATTTCCTTATATTCGTCAATTATTAGATGCTTATCACATTAAACACTATGAATTAGAAAATTATGAAGCGGATGACATTATTGGCACGCTAAGTAGAGAGGCTGATAAGGCTGGTTTCGAAACGATTATTATTACAGGGGATCGAGATTTAACACAATTAGCTACTGATAATGTTACAATTTATTACACTAAAAAAGGTGTGACAGATGTAGATCACTACACGCCAAGTTTTATAGCTGAAAAATATGATGGGCTACAACCGAAACAAATCATTGATATGAAAGGTCTCATGGGAGATACTTCAGATAATATTCCAGGGGTTGCTGGCGTTGGTGAGAAGACTGCAATCAAACTTCTTAAACAATTTACTTCTGTAGAAGGTGTTTATGAACATATTGATGATGTCACAGCTAAAAAATTAAAAGAAAAACTCGTGAATAGTAAAGATGATGCCTTGATGAGTAAAGACTTAGCTACAATTAATGTTGAAAGTCCCATTGAGGTTACTCTAAATGATACAAAATTAGAAAATCAAGATGATAACAC
Source organism: Staphylococcus capitis subsp. capitis (assembly GCF_040739495.1). Taxonomy (NCBI): domain Bacteria; kingdom Bacillati; phylum Bacillota; class Bacilli; order Caryophanales; family Staphylococcaceae; genus Staphylococcus; species Staphylococcus capitis. Next base: position 1,106,379 of record NZ_CP145263.1, read on the forward strand.
TAACAAAATAGAATTGTTTAAAAAGCTTGAATTCAAACAATTATTAGCAGATATTGATGAAGAGGCTAATAACGATGTAGTTAACGAAAAGACCTTTGAAATTGAATCGGATTTTCAACATATCAACTTTGATAGTTTAGAGCATGCAATTATTCATTTTGAATTAGAGGGCACAAATTATCTTAAAGATAATATCCTAAAATTTGGTTTTTATGCTGATGATTCACATGTGGTCATAAATGCTGAAGATATTAAGCAATATCAAGATTTAGTCCAATGGTTAGAAGATAAAAATACGATTAAAACTGTATACGATGCTAAAAAAACTTATGTGGCTGCGCATCGTTTAAATATCGATATTCAAAATGTGCAGTTTGATGTAATGTTGTCTAGTTATATTATTGATCCTTCTCGTTCAATAGATGATGTAAAATCAGTAGTTTCACTTTATGGACAGAATTATGTTAAAGATAATGTGTCAGTTTACGGTAAGGGGAAAAAACATCAAGTTCCTGAAGAAGAAGTATTAAATAAACATGTAGCTTCAATCACAGAGGCAATTGCTAACTCTAAACCTGAAATGGAGGCTCAATTAGAAGAGTATAATCAAGTTGAGTTACTCAAAGATTTAGAATTACCACTTGCTAAAATTTTAAGTGAAATGGAAGAAATTGGTATTTATACTGATGTTGAAGACTTAAAACAAATGGAGAACGAAATCCAAGAAAAATTAGATGTTTTAATTAAAAACATTCATGAAGCTGCAGGAGAAGAATTTAATATTAATTCTCCTAAACAATTAGGAGTAGTTTTATTTGAAACGCTAAAACTACCTGTTATCAAGAAAACTAAGACAGGCTATTCAACAGCAGTAGACGTATTAGAACAATTGCAAGGAGAGCATCCAATTATTGAACATATATTGGAGTATCGACAATTGTCAAAATTACAATCAACTTATGTTGAAGGATTACAAAAAGTGATTAGTAAAGATCAGAGAATTCACACACGTTTTAATCAAACGTTAGCTCAAACAGGTAGACTTTCAAGTGTAGATCCAAACTTACAGAATATACCTATTCGTTTAGAAGAAGGAAGAAAAATTAGAAAAGCCTTTAAACCTACAGATAAGGATAGCGTAATCTTATCGGCTGACTATTCACAAATAGAGTTACGTGTGCTTGCGCATATTACTCAAGATGAAAGTTTGAAAGAGGCATTTATTAATGGTAACGATATTCATACTGCGACAGCTATGAAAGTATTTAACGTAGAAGCTAATGAAGTAGATAGTTTAATGCGTAGACAAGCCAAAGCAGTAAACTTTGGTATTGTGTATGGAATTAGCGATTATGGCTTAAGTCAAAGTTTAGGAATTACACGTAAAAAAGCGAAAGCTTTTATAGATGATTACTTAGCTAGTTTTCCTGGTGTAAAACAATACATGTCTGACATTGTTAAAGATGCTAAAGCAGAAGGATATGTTGAAACACTTCTACATCGACGTCGTTATATTCCAGATATTACAAGTCGTAATTTCAACTTAAGAAGTTTTGCAGAAAGAACAGCCATGAATACCCCGATACAAGGTAGCGCAGCAGATATTATTAAATTAGCTATGGTTAAGTTTTATGAAAAAGTTAAAGATACTAATTATCACGCGACATTATTATTGCAAGTTCATGATGAATTGATTTTCGAGTTGCCTAAATCTGAAGTCGAAGATTTTAGTAAGTTTGTTGAAGAAATTATGGAACAAGCTTTAGATTTAGATGTACCTCTAAAAGTAGATTCAAGTTATGGACCAACATGGTATGACGCTAAATAAGGAAAGGGTTAAAAAATGCCAGAATTACCAGAAGTTGAACATGTTAAAAGAGGTATAGAACCTTTTGTAATAAATGAAAAAATTGATAAAGTTATTTTTTCAGAGAAGGTAATCGAAGGTAAAAATAATCAAAGAGAAACAATTATAAAAGGTATAGAGTTAGATAGTTTTAAAAAATTAACTGAAGGTTATGTTATATCTGAAGTTCTTAGGCGTAGTAAGTACATCGTTTTTCATATTGAAAAAGACAATGATCGTAGAATTTTGATAAGTCATTTAGGAATGGCAGGAGGATTTTTTGTAGTAGATGATTTAAAAGAAATAGGAACGCCAAATTACCGTAAACATTGGCAAGTGATTTTCGAACTTAACAATGGTAAAAAATTAGTTTACTCAGATATTAGACGTTTTGGAGAAATTAGAAATATTGCCAATTATGAAAGTTATCCTCCTTTTCTAGAAATAGCTCCAGAACCATTTGATAAAGAAGCAATGATACATTATCTGAGTTGTTTTGATATTAATAAATACGCTAATAAACCTATTAAACAGATGATTTTAGATCATAAAGTAATTGCTGGTGCTGGTAATATTTATGCTTGTGAAGCACTTTATAGAACTGGTATTCGACCTGATAAAATTGCTAACTCATTGAGTCATCAACAAAAAGAGATGTTATTTTATTATGTTCAAGAAGTTCTTGAAGAGGGTATTAAATACGGTGGAACAAGTATTTCTGATTATCGCCATGCTGACGGTAAAACCGGAGAAATGCAATTGCATTTAAATGTTTATAAACAGAAATATTGTAAAACATGTGGGCATGAAATAGAAACAAAAGTGATTGCCACTAGAAATAGTCATTTTTGCCCAAATTGTCAGAAATAAAGGAAGCGTGAAAATATGCCAAAGATTATTGGACTAACAGGTGGAATCGCAACTGGTAAATCAACAGTCTCAGAATTATTAACTGCTTATGGATTTAAGGTTGTTGATGCGGATATTGCATCTCGAAAAGCTGTTAAGAAGGGTTCAAAAGGATTAGATCAAATAAGAGAGAAATTTGGTCAAGAAGCTATTGACGACAATGGTGAGATGAATCGTAAATATGTTGGAGAACTTGTCTTTAATAATCCAGAACAACGAATAGAACTTAATAAGATAGTTCATCCTATTGTTAGAGAAATAATGGAAGAAGAGAAGAATCACTACCTAAATGAGGGATACAATGTCATTATGGATATTCCTTTGTTATTTGAAAATGATTTACAAGATACTGTGGATGAAGTTTGGGTAGTTTACACTTCTGAAAGTATTCAAATTGAACGTTTAATGGAAAGAAATGATTTATCACAAGAAGATGCTAAGGCACGTGTGTATAGTCAAATATCTATTGATAAGAAAAGTAGAATGGCGGATCATGTCATAGACAATCTAGGTGATAAACTTGAATTAAAACAAAATTTACAACAACTTCTTGAAGAAGAAGGTTATATTGATTAATAAAGTTAGCGTACACAAAGCATTGTTTTGTGTACGTTTTTTATTTTTATATGTTAAATAATAAGTATAACTTATTTAAAATGATAGATAAAAGTTCGAACATGAGTATAGGGAAACGCTTTCAAAAGACAGATAATATGTTATACTAATTCCATAAAGTATAACATATAAATAAATGTTCAAGGGGTGCTTTTTAATGTCAACGAATATCGCGATTAATGGAATGGGTAGAATTGGAAGAATGGTGCTACGTATAGCTTTAAAAAACAAAAACTTAAATGTTGTAGCGATTAATGCAAGTTATCCTTCTGAAACTATTGCACATTTAATTAATTATGATACAACTCATGGTACATATGATAAAAAAGTTGAAGCAACAGAAAATGGTATTAAAGTAGATAATCATGAAATTAAACTTGTTTCTGATAGAAATCCAGAAAACTTACCATGGAATGAATTAGATATCGACATTGTTATTGAAGCTACTGGTAAATTTAATCATGGAGATAAAGCCATTGCTCATATTAATGCAGGTGCAAAGAAAGTATTACTCACAGGCCCTTCAAAAGGTGGAGAGGTACAAATGATTGTTAAAGGTGTTAATGATGACAAACTTGATATTAATCAATACGACATCTTTAGTAATGCTTCATGTACTACCAATTGTATCGGTCCAGTTGCAAAGGTCTTGAATGATAAGTTTGGCATTGTAAATGGTTTAATGACAACTGTTCATGCCATTACTAACGATCAAAAAAATATTGATAATCCTCATAAGGATTTACGTAGAGCACGTTCTTGCAATGAAAGTATTATTCCAACTTCAACTGGTGCCGCTAAAGCGCTTAAAGAAGTGTTACCAGAAGTTGAAGGGAAACTTCATGGAATGGCTTTACGTGTTCCAACTAAGAATGTCTCACTTGTTGATTTAGTCGTTGATTTAGAAAAAAATGTCACTGCTGAAGAAGTAAATGAAGCATTTAGACAATCGGACTTAGATGGCATTTTAGATGTTGAAGATGCACCTTTAGTATCAGTAGACTTTAATACGAATCCTAATTCTGCAGTTTTAGATTCTCAATCTACTATGGTTATGGGTGAGAATAAAGTAAAAGTAATTGCTTGGTATGATAATGAATGGGGTTACTCTAATCGTGTTGTAGAAGTAGCTGAACAAATTGGAGAACTGATTGAGAAAGAAGCCACTGTTAAAGCAGTATAATTAAAAAACAGTATAAGACATGTAATTATAAGCTGTCGACAAAGTATGAACAATCATAAAGTTAGTATTTATCTGACTCATATTGGTTGGTTTTAATCCTTTGTTGACAGCTTTCTATTTGGAAATTTGTTGTAAGACTTATATCTTTATAATAAATACATTAGAAAACGTAATTAACTTAATTTAAAATTCTGTTTTAAACATTTATACAAAGATTCATTTTTAGAGTAAAATATCATTTAAAATTCTATATTTATAGCATTAAAATCTAAATTCTAGCGTAAATAACCTTTCTTTTTTACAATACAATTATGTAGTATAATGTACGTTAATCAAACTTAAGAGGGTGACATAAATGAAATGCCCAAAATGTAATTCAACACATTCTAGAGTAGTTGATTCTAGACACGCAGATGATGCAAATGCAATAAGACGAAGAAGAGAATGTGAAAATTGTGGAACTCGGTTTACTACTTTTGAACACATTGAAGTAAGTCCGCTTATCGTTGTTAAAAAAGATGGTACTCGAGAACAATTTTTAAGAGAAAAAATATTAAATGGGTTAGTGAGATCTTGTGAAAAGAGACCAGTAAGATACCAACAATTGGAAGATATTACCAATAAAGTCGAATGGCAATTACGTGACGAAGGTCAAACTGAAATATCCTCAAGAGATATAGGGGAGCATGTAATGAAATTATTAATGAATGTTGATCAAGTATCATATGTTAGATTTGCATCTGTCTATAAAGAGTTTAAGGACGTTGACCAATTACTTGCTTCAATGCAAGGAATCTTGAGTGATAATAAACGGAGTGATTATTAAATGGGATTACAGTCGTATGAGTATGGGTTAAGACCTCAAGATAGCTTCGAGGTCATCAAAGAATTTCAATTAACGACAGAACATTTAGAAATATTGAACCGTCTCTTTACGCCTTTAATCGGTCCGCAATCTATAGGGCTTTATCACTTTATCAATCAATTTGTAGACGACCATCATCATTATCCGCTCACTCATTATATATTTATGAATGAGTTAAAAATAAATCTTTTAGACTTTAGAAAGCAGATGGATTATTTAGAAGCTATCGGGTTAATTAAAACCTTTGTTAAGCATGAAGAGCAGCAAACACGATTTGTATATCAATTAATACAACCTCCTACAGCTTATCAATTTTTTAATGATCCTATGTTATCTGTTTTTTTATATAGTGAAGTTGATAAAAATCGTTATCAGTCTTTAAAGAATCATTTTGAAAAAGACAAAAAGGATTTAAGTCATTATCAACAAACGACTAGGAAGTTTACTGAAGTTTTTAATGTACCCAAAAAGGTTTTGAATCAAGATTTAGCTAATCTTAAACAAGCTAATCACTATAGTGGTATTGATTTATCCAATGAGACATTTGATTTCGAAATGTTGAGACATATGTTAAATCAACACTTTATCAGTAATGAAATCGTAACTAAAGATGCTAAAGAATTAATTATTCAATTGGCTACATTATATGGTTTGACTGCCGATGGAATGAAAAAAGTTATATTAAATTCAATTACTAGTGCGCAACAATTATCATTTGAAGAAATGCGCAAGCAAGCACGATCATATTATTTGATTGAACACGAAAATCATTTGCCTAAATTACAATTGAAAGGTGAGTCTTTTGATAAATCAACTCAAGAAAAAGATACACCCCTAGATAATACTGATGAATGGTTACAATTATTAGACGAAACTAGTCCTATAGATATGTTAGCGAGTTGGTCAGGTTCTGAACCTACGCAATCACAAAAAAGTATGATTGAAGAATTAATTGATAGAGAAAAAATGAGTTTCGGTGTGATTAATATACTATTGCAATTTGTTATGCTAAAAGAAGATATGAAGTTACCCAAATCTTACATATTCGAAATTGCATCAAATTGGAAGAAAAAAGATATTAAAACAGCTAAGCAAGCGTACAACTATGCACTTCAAGTTAATCAACCTAAAAGTTATGACCAAAATTTCAAAGGGAATAGAAACTATTCCAGACAAAACAAGCAACTTATTTCAAAAGAGAAAACTCCAAAATGGCTTGAAAATAGAGAGGCTCAATCAAATACATCAGTTACAAAAGATTCAACCACAAAAGATGAAAAATTAGAAAAAGATCGAAAAGCATTCTTAGAACGCTTGAATAAAAAATGGGAGGAGGGCAATGAGTAATGAAAAGTTTCAAGAACATAATGGGTGCGTCAGACGACTTAAATAAACGTATTGAGAAAATCAAGCAAAATGTTATAAAAGACCCAGATGTTAAAGAGTTTCTAGAGCAACATCAATATCAACTTACGAATGCAATGATTGATGAAGATTTAAATGTTTTACAAGAGTATAAAGATCAACAGAAGCATTATGATGGTCATCGTTTTGAAGAATGTCCTAATTTTGTTAAAGGGCACGTACCTGAGTTGTATATAGAAAATGAAAGAATTAAGATTAGATATTTGAAATGTCCATGTAAAATTAAGCATGATGAAGAACGCTTTAACTCTCAACTCATCACCTCACATCATATGCAACGTGATACATTAGATGCAAAATTAAAAGATATTTACATGACTGAACGTGATCGTTTGGACGTAGCGATGGCTGCAGATGAAATATGCACAAGTATAGCTAATAATGAAAAAGTAAAAGGATTATATTTGTATGGGCCTTTTGGAACAGGTAAGTCATTTATATTAGGTGCAGTTGCTAATCAACTCAAATCGAAGAAGATTTCATCCACTATTGTTTACTTACCTGAATTTATTCGTACTTTAAAAGGTGGCTTCAAAGACGGTAGTTTTGAAAAGAAACTAGAACGTGTGCGTGAAGCTAATATACTTATGCTTGATGATATAGGTGCTGAAGAGGTTACACCATGGGTAAGAGATGAAATTATCGGACCATTATTACATTATAGAATGGTTCATGAGTTACCTACGTTTTTCAGTTCGAACTTCGACTATAGTGAATTAGAGCATCATTTATCTATGACGAGAGATGGAGCTGAGAAAACTAAAGCAGCTAGAATTATTGAACGTGTTAAAACACTATCTACACCATATTATTTAGAAGGTAAAAATTATAGAAACAATTGAATTTTATCTTATGAGGTGTATAATGGACTTAAATCTTAATCGTTGAAACTATTGAAGATAAGATAATTTAATCACTATTACACAGAAAGTCATTAGTTGATGAGAATATGGCTAATATATTAAATTATTACTACTTCATATTGATATTTGTAATGAATATCCGGCTCGAGACCGTTATCTCATGTAGAGTAGCTTAGTTATTATTTTTATAAAGCTGAGCAACTAGGGTGGTACCACGACAAACTCGTCCCTTGTTATAGGGGGCGAGTTTTTTGTTTTGTGGATAGTTATCTTAATCATTCAATAAGTCAACGATCAGATCTTTTTAATTTTTAGGAGGGTTTAATATGGATCAAATTAATATTCAATTTCCAGATGGTAATTCAAAAGAATTTGATAAAGGTACTACTACTGAAGACATCGCTCAATCTATTAGCCCAGGTTTAAGAAAGAAAGCTGTAACAGGTAAATTTAATGGTCAAATGGTAGATTTAACTAGACCACTTGAGGAAGATGGATCAATTGAGATTGTTACACCAGGTAGTGAAGAGGCTTTAGAGGTTTTACGTCATTCTACTGCGCATTTAATGGCACAAGCATTGAAGCGTTTATATGGTGATGTGAAATTTGGTGTAGGTCCGGTGGTTGAAGGCGGATTTTACTATGACTTTGATATGGATGAAAAAGTATCATCAGATGATTTTGAAAAAATAGAAAAAACGATGAAGCAAATCGTTAATGAGAATTATAAAATAGAACGAAAAGTTGTAAGTAGAGATGAAGCGAAAGAATTCTTCAAAGATGATCCATATAAATTAGAACTTATTGATGCAATTCCAGAAGATGAGAGCGTTACTTTATATTCACAAGGTGAATTCACTGATTTATGTCGTGGTGTACATGTACCTTCGACTTCTAAGATAAAAGAGTTTAAATTACTATCAACTGCAGGTGCTTATTGGCGTGGTGACAGTAACAATAAAATGTTACAACGTATATACGGTACTGCGTTTTTTGATAAAAAGGATTTAAAAGCGCATTTACAAATGCTTGAAGAACGTCGTGAAAGAGATCATCGCAAAATAGGTAAAGATTTAGAATTATTTACTAATAGCCAACTTGTTGGTGCTGGATTACCTTTATGGTTACCAAATGGCGCTACAATCAGACGTGAAATTGAACGCTATATTGTAGATAAAGAAGTGAGCATGGGATATGACCATGTATATACTCCAGTATTAGCAAATGTTGATTTATATAAAACTTCTGGTCACTGGGATCATTACCAAGATGACATGTTTCCACCTATGAAATTAGATGAAACTGAAGAAATAGTATTAAGACCAATGAACTGTCCACACCATATGATGATTTATAATAATAAACCACACTCTTACCGAGAATTACCAATCCGTATTGCGGAATTAGGTACTATGCATAGATATGAAGCAAGTGGTGCAGTTTCAGGTTTACAACGTGTTCGTGGAATGACTCTTAACGATTCTCATATATTTGTGAGACCAGATCAAATTAAAGAAGAGTTCAAAAGAGTAGTCAATATGATTCAAGAAGTTTATGAAGACTTCGGTTTTAAGGATTACACTTTCAGATTAAGCTACAGAGACCCTGAAGATAAAGAAAAATATATGGATGATGATGAAATGTGGAATAAAGCTGAATCAATGCTCAAAGAAGCAGTTGATGAAATGGGTCTACCATATGTAGAAGCTATTGGTGAAGCGGCATTTTATGGTCCTAAACTTGATGTTCAAGTTAAAACTGCAATGGGTAAAGAAGAAACTTTATCTACTGCGCAGCTTGATTTCTTACTACCTGAACGTTTTGAACTCACTTATATTGGTAGTGATGGTGAACAACATAGACCAGTAGTTATTCACCGAGGTGTTGTTTCTACAATGGAACGTTTCGTCGCATTCCTTACTGAAGAAACTAAAGGAGCTTTCCCAACATGGTTAGCACCAAAACAAGTCGAAATCATTCCAGTTAATGTAGATTTACATTATGATTACGCTCGCCAATTACAAGATGAACTTAAATCGCAAGGCGTTCGTGTTGAGATTGATGATCGTAATGAAAAAATGGGTTATAAAATTCGTGAAGCGCAAATGCAAAAAATACCATACCAAATTGTTGTAGGGGATAAAGAAGTAGAAAATAATGAAGTCAATGTAAGACAATATGGTTCCCAAGATCAAGAAACACTTGAAAAAGATGAATTTATTTGGAATTTGGTGGATGAAATTCGTTTGAAAAAACATAGATAACCTTGAAAAGATAGGTCGTATCATGTATATTACAGATGAATGAAATAAAATTAGAGTTAGAGGTTGCATCTTTAATTAGTAACTAGTCAGAAGTCGTATGGGACATGTGTTGAATTAGTGAAAGGTAACGATGCCGAAACAATTGTAAAACCATAATTTATAATTGTTGGGACAGTTTTCGACAAGAAGCTGTACTGTCACAGAATGTGATGTGCTACCTTATATAGATAAAACCTAAGTGGTTGCATATATTAAAGGTATGTAACCACTTTTTATTTTCGTATTGTGTAGTATTTAGCTTAATAAATGATTTAATGCTATTATTGTCACAAAGTTTGTTGCTTATAAATTTTTTAATCAAACTTTCATATTTAAAATATATATTTATTACACAAAGAGAAAAATAGTTACATGTTAGCCTCTAAGACAAGGAAAGGGAGCTTCTATGAGTAAAAAAGAAAATCAAAATGACGGTGTCCAAAGAGGATTAAAAGACCGTCATATTTCAATGATCGCTATAGGTGGTTGTATTGGTACAGGTCTATTCATGACATCTGGTGGTGCTATTCATGATGCTGGTGCGTTAGGTGCTTTAATTGCTTATGCAATTATTGGTGCAATGGTATTCTTCCTGATGACATCTCTTGGGGAAATGGCTACTTATTTACCAGTTTCCGGTTCATTTAGTACATATGCTACACGCTTTGTTGATCCATCACTGGGATTTGCATTAGGTTGGAACTATTGGTTTAACTGGGTAATAACTGTTGCTGCTGATGTTACCATTGCTGCACAGGTTATACAGTATTGGTCACCTATGCAAGGTATACCAGCGTGGGTTTGGAGTTGTATCTTTTTAGTAATTATATTTGCCCTAAATTCTTTATCAGTGAGAATTTATGGTGAAAGTGAATATTGGTTCGCTTTAATAAAAGTAATAACTGTAGTTATATTTATTGTCATTGGTTTATTAACAATTGTTGGGATTATGGGTGGTAAATACGTCGGTTTTGATACATTTACCAAAGGTGATGGTCCTATTCTAGGTGGAAATTTAGGTGGTAGCCTATTATCAATTTTAGGAGTATTCCTTGTTGCAGGTTTCTCATTCCAAGGAACAGAATTAATAGGTATTACAGCTGGTGAGTCTGAAAATCCAGAAAGAGCCGTCCCTAAAGCGATTAAGCAAGTGTTTTGGCGTATCTTATTATTTTACATTCTAGCAATATTCATTATAGGTATGTTAATTCCTTATGATAGTAAGTCTCTAATGGGCGGTGGAGATAGCATTTCTACTTCTCCATTTACACTTGTGTTCAAAAATGCTGGTCTTGCTTTTGCAGCATCATTTATGAATGCCGTTATATTAACGTCTGTTTTATCTGCTGGTAACTCAGGAATGTATGCATCAACTCGTATGTTATATTCAATGAGTAAAGACAAATTAGCATTTTCTTCTTTTGGTAAGACTAACAAAAGTGGCGTACCTTATTTATCATTAATTGCTACTGGTGTACTTGTTGTAATCATCTTTGCTTTACAGCATATAAGTGGAGATGCATATGAATATATTGTTGCAGCTAGTGGTATGACAGGGTTTATCGTTTGGGTAGGTATAGCAATAAGTCACTATAGATTCAGACGAGCATTTGATAAACAAGATTATGATAAAAGTAAACTTAAATATAAGGCTAAGCTGTTCCCATTTGGCCCTATATTTGCAGGTATATTATGTATAATTGTTATCATCGGACAAGATGTAGACTTTATAAAAACAGGACATTTTGATCTTAATCGTTTTGTTATTACTTATATGGGAATACCTGTTTTCTTAGCGTTCTTCATTTACCATAAGCTACGCTATAAAACGAAAATGATTCCACTTAACAAAGTTGATTTAAGACAAGATGTTTCGATGGATGAAATTAGACATCACAATAAATAACAAAAAAACAATTGACTTACATGTTTATTATTGATATGATTAGTAACGTTGAATACGAAACGAACCAAGTAGAAGCACCCGCTTCTCACCTGTAGCGACGCAATAGCAGTTGGCAGGTTAATCATGTTACACAATAAATGTGTGGAAGAAGAGCGGGTATTGTTACTCGCTCTTCTTTTTTGCTTGGGACAATTTCGTAAAACTCTAGGAGGTGTCAACCATAGCAAAAGATCAAACTCAAGTTAATGAGAGAATTCGTGCAAAAGAACTACGTTTAATCGGCCAAGATGGTGATCAAATTGGTGTGAAATCGAAACGTGAAGCTTTAGAAATGGCTGAACGAGTTGATTTAGATTTAGTTGTTGTCGCACCAAATGCGAAACCACCTGTTGCGAGAATTATGGACTACGGTAAATATAAATTCGAACAACAGAAAAAAGAAAAAGAAATGAAGAAGAAACAAAAAGTCATTAATGTTAAAGAATTACGTTTAAGTCCAACAATTGAGGAACATGATTTCCAAACTAAGTTGAAAAATGGACGTAAATTCTTATCTAAAGGCGACAAATGTAAAGTTTCTATTCGTTTCAGAGGTCGTGCGATTACGCATAAAGAAATTGGTCAACGTGTATTAGAACAATTTGCAGATGAATGTAAAGATATAGCAACAGTTGAACAAAAGCCTAAAATGGAAGGGCGTCAAATGTTTATCATGTTAGCGCCTATCAATGAAAAATAATCGTTAAATAATAGGAGGAAATGAATCATGCCTAAAATGAAAACTCACCGTGGAGCTGCTAAACGTGTTAAAAGAACTGGTTCTGGTCAATTAAAACGTTCAAGAGCTTTCACATCTCACTTATTCGCAAACAAAAACACTAAACAAAAGCGTCAATTACGTAAAGCTAAATTAGTTTCAAAAAGTGATATGAAACGCGTAAAACAATTATTAGCTTACAAAAAATAATATTTAATACGAAATTACAAGATAGATAATATCTAAGGAGGAATTATTATGCCACGAGTTAAAGGTGGAACAGTAACAAGAGCACGTCGTAAAAAAACGATTAAATTAGCTAAAGGTTACTTCGGTTCAAAACATACATTATATAAAGTAGCTAAACAACAAGTAATGAAATCAGGTCAATATGCTTTCCGTGACCGTCGTCAACGTAAACGTGACTTCCGTAAATTATGGATTACACGTATTAACGCTGCTGCACGTCAACACGACATCAGCTATTCTCGTTTAATGAACGGTTTGAAAAAAGCTGAAATCGATATTAACCGTAAAATGTTATCAGAAATTGCTATTTCAGATGACAAAGCTTTCGGTGAATTAGTTACTAAAGCTAAAGAAGCTTTAAAATAATATTAGATTAAGAGATGACTTAGGTGTCATCTCTTTTTTTATGGCAATTCATAGTTGTGTATCATTTTCAATTGCCATTAAGATTTTTGTGATTAAAACTTCATAATAAAGTAAATCGCAAAATAAGTAGATTTTTGCTAAAATGACTGATATAAAAGTATATACCTAAAGGAGATTAATATGTCTAAATTTGATGAACAAATTATCGTTGTTCCACGAAAAGTACTTTTTAATGATGAGAAAAATGCTTTTAATGGATTTTTACATAAAAATAATATTAAAGGTAAAGATATCTTTAATGCATTAAGTGAATACGAAGTAAAAAGACGTGGAGATATGGAAGAGGATTCCACATTTAAACAGCTTATTTCATATTGTTTATTAGAAAATGAAAAAGGTGAAATCCTTGTATATGAGCGCTTATCTGGCGGAGGAGAAGAAAGGTTGCATGGTCAATCTTCTATAGGAGTAGGTGGTCATATGAACGACGTTATGGGAGCAGACTCTATCAATGAAGTACTAAGAGTTAATGCTCAAAGAGAATTAGAAGAAGAAGTTGGCCTTGCAAAAGAAGATTCTCAAAACATGGAATATCTTGGATTTATTAACGATGATAATAATGAAGTAGGAAAAGTTCACATGGGCATTGTTTTTAAAATTACTGTAAATACTACTGATGTTGAAGCGAAAGAGACAGATACCCTTAGAATTAAATGGGTAGAAAAGGGTAGTATTGAGTCGTATGATGATTTTGAGACATGGAGTGCTTTAATTCTTCAAGATTTATAAAGATAGGAGTGCATAATCAATGTCAAATGTAATTCCATTTCCACAATCAGAGGAGAAAATAAGAAAGCAAATTAATGAAGCTCAAACGAGTCTTGATTTAATGTATGATTTGTTTGAGAAGTATGAAATGCATTTTGAACTTAGTGAAGAATTAGCATTGAAAAAATGTTGGATGCTTCATCAGATGAGCTCTTTTTTAGAATTAAGAGAAGAAGCAATTATATTATTAAAGCGTGGATTAAATTGTTATGACGATTTAATGATTTATTATATAAAAAGTTTAAATGGGTTAGGTCAATATTACCAAGCGGTCGAAGTAATTAATCAAATTATCGATGAAGTTAAAAATCATAAAACGAGAATGGAATTATTTCCATTGAAAGAATATGCACAATCTAAACTTGATCAAGATAGAAAAATGATTTCAACTTCTTTATCTCAATTTGATGAGTTCAATAGTAGAGAACAGACAGCACTAATCCTCCAACTTATTGATAACGGTCATTATCAATTTAAAGAAAGTATCGCTCATTTATTAACAACATTAGATTTACCTAATAATATAAAAAGCTTGATGCTAGAATATTTAAGATTTGCGGGTTATCAACGAACAATTGATATTAACAAATATCGTCTTAGTGCAGAAGTTATACCATCGAAATTATGTGGACTTGAACATACAATAATGAAGAAACTAGTTATTCCTCAAGTAATTCAAAGGCTTGAAGATGGGGCTTTGCATATTGTAGATGAAGCTCATCATATCATGAATAATCACTCGATTCTTCTATATCCATTAAATATTGAAGATTTGTATGATATAGAAGATTGGATAAATGCATACGATGTTTATTTCAAAGCGTTACTTGGTATAGATATAACTGTTGAAAACATAAACACACTTGAATTTATAAAATCTTTAGATATTGAAAGCTAAAATTCATTTGTTGCAAATTAGCTAAAAGAATTTTAATATAGTATCTATTGAAAACAAATAAACATGAAAAAGTCAGTATTTTCAATGTTTGTTTACGTTTTGAACCTATGATATAATAGGGAAGTTGAAAAAATAAATTAGTCAATCATGGAGGTATTTATACATGACAGCAACTTGGGAAAAAAAGGAAGGTAACGAAGGCGTATTAACAGTTACAGTTCCAGCAGAAAAAGTAGACAAAGCATTAGATCAAGCATTCAAAAAAGTAGTTAAACAAATTAATGTGCCTGGTTTCCGTAAAGGTAAAGTGCCTCGTCAAATTTTTGAACAACGTTTTGGTGTAGAGGCATTATACCAAGATGCAGTTGATATCTTATTACCTGAAGCTTACGGTGAAGCTATTGATGAAACTGGTATCAACCCAGTAGCGCAACCTGAAGTAAGCGTTACTCAAATTGAAAAAGGTAAAGACTTTATTTTCGATGCTACAGTAACAGTTGAACCTGAAGTTAAATTGGGCGACTATAAAGGTCTTGAAATTGAAAAACAAGATACTGAACTTACAGATGATGAATTGCAAGAATCAATTGATCATAGTTTAGGTCATTTAGCAGAAATGGTTGTTAAAGAAGATGGAGCTGTTGAAAATGGCAATACAGTAAACATCGACTTCACAGGTTCTGTTGACGGTGAAGAATTTGAAGGTGGACAAGCTGAAGGTTACGACCTAGAAGTTGGTTCTGGTTCATTCATTCCAGGATTTGAAGAACAATTAGAAGGTATGAAAACTGGCGAAGAAAAAGATGTAGTCGTTACATTCCCAGAAGAATATCATGCTGAAGAATTAGCTGGTAAGGAAGCTAATTTCAAAACTAAAGTCAATGAAATTAAATATAAAGACGTTCCAGAGCTTAATGATGAAATTGCGAACGAATTAGATTCTAATGCTGAAACAGTAGATGAGTATAAAGAAAACTTACGCAAACGTTTATCTGAACAAAAAGCTACTGAAGCTGAAAATACTGAAAAAGAAGAAGCAATCAACAAAGCAACTGAGAACACTACAATCGACATTCCAGAGGCTATGGTTAACACTGAATTAGATCGTATGATTCAAGAGTTTGGCCAAAGAATTCAACAACAAGGTTTAGATTTACAAACTTATTATCAAATCTCAGGTCAAAATGAAGATCAACTAAGAGAACAAATGAAAGACGATGCAGAGCAACGCGTTAAAACAAACTTAACTTTAACAGCTATTGCTGATGCTGAAAATGTTGAAGTTTCAGACGAAGACATCGATAAAGAATTAGAAAAAATGAGTGAACAATTTAATATTTCAGTTGAAGATATTAAATCAACATTAGGTAATACTGACATTGTTAAAAATGATGTTCGTATCCAAAAAGTTATTGACTTATTAAGAGATAATGCTAAATATGTTGAATCAACAAAAGAAGACTAATTAACAAGTAAAGTTAATTTAACTTGCGCTATTTAATCAATTACTGATTGTTCGTATACTATGTTAATGTCATAAAGTGGGAGAGGGACGAAATATAATTTGTCAAAATTATTTTCATTGTCCCTCTCCCAACTTGCCCTACTTGTAGAATTTCGCTGAAATGAAATTCACTATGTTGGGCCCTGTTGACAAAGATGAATATGTTGGAAGAATCTTGGTATAAGCGCGCTTCCAATTCAGACATCTACTGCCAATATGTTGAGTGAGGCTGAGACAATGAATCATGTCCCAGCCTCATAACTATGTAAGCAGATAAATTGTAAATGTATAAAGTTGCATTGTAGAATGCAATCTAGTATAGTCTTTAAAGAATAGGGGTGTATATAAGAATGTTCAAATTCAATGAAGATGAAGAAAATTTAAAATGTTCTTTCTGCGGTAAAGACCAAGATCAAGTTAAAAAATTAGTCGCAGGAAGTGGCGTATATATTTGTAATGAGTGTATTGAATTATGCTCTGAAATCGTTGAAGAAGAATTAGCTCAAAATACGTCTGAAGGATTTACTGAATTACCAACTCCTAAAGAAATAATGGATCATTTAAATGAATATGTTATCGGCCAAGAAAAAGCTAAAAAATCATTAGCAGTAGCTGTATATAATCATTACAAACGAATTCAACAATTAGGACCAAGCGATGATGATGTTGAACTACAGAAAAGTAACATCGCTTTAATAGGTCCAACGGGTAGCGGTAAAACATTATTAGCTCAAACATTAGCTAAAACGCTTAATGTACCTTTTGCTATTGCTGATGCAACAAGTCTTACTGAAGCCGGTTACGTTGGTGATGATGTTGAAAATATACTATTACGTTTAATCCAAGCTGCAGACTTTGATATAGATAAAGCTGAAAAAGGTATCATTTATGTAGATGAGATTGATAAAATTGCTCGTAAATCTGAAAATACTTCAATTACACGTGATGTTTCAGGTGAAGGTGTACAACAAGCATTACTTAAAATTTTAGAAGGTACAACTGCAAGCGTTCCTCCACAAGGTGGTCGTAAACATCCAAATCAAGAATTAATTCAAATTGATACTACAAATATATTATTTATTTTAGGCGGTGCCTTTGATGGTATTGATGAAGTTATCAAACGTCGTCTAGGTGAAAAAGTTATTGGCTTTGCTAGTAATGAAGCAGACAAATACGATGAAGAAGCACTATTAGAACAAATTAGACCTGAAGATTTACAATCATATGGTTTAATTCCGGAATTTATCGGACGTGTTCCTATTGTTGCAAACCTTGAAACATTAGACGTTGCAGCGCTTAAAAATATTTTAACTCAACCTAAAAATGCATTAGTTAAACAATATACTAAAATGCTTGAGTTAGATAATGTTGAGTTAGAATTCACTGAAGAAGCGTTATCGGCTATAAGTGAAAAAGCTATTGAGCGTAAGACTGGTGCTCGTGGTTTACGTTCAATTATTGAAGAAGCACTTATTGATATTATGTATGACGTGCCATCAACTGAAAATGTAAGTAAAGTTGTTATAACTGAAAATACAATTAATGAAGAGATTGAACCTGAATTATATGATTCAGAAGGTAATCTTGTTAATGAAGATAAAACTTCTGCTTAATTTAAAAGCTAAACAGTGTCACACTTCTGTGACACTGTTTTTTTATGTGTTGATTTAAATATATAATCAAATATATCTTATCGACACTAAATCATATATAATGTTAGAGTTAAGTTAAATTTAAGTGATAAAGAGAGGATCTAACATGAATATTAATCCTAATAATATTGAATTAATAATTAGTGCTGTTCAAGAGGCTCAATATCCTGAGACAAATTTGTCAGAAGTTGCTTTAAGCGGTCGTTCAAATGTTGGTAAATCAACATTTATCAATAGTATGATAGGACGAAAAAATATGGCTCGAACATCTCAACAACCTGGTAAAACTCAAACACTTAATTTCTTTAATATCGATGAACAACTTATCTTTGTAGATGTACCAGGGTATGGCTATGCAAAAGTGAGTAAAGCACAAAGAGAAAAATTCGGAAAAATGATAGAAGAGTATTTAACTCAACGAGAAAATCTAAGACTTGTCATACAACTCGTTGATTTAAGACATAATCCGACTGAAGATGATGTGCTTATGTATAATTATCTCAAACATTTTGATATACCTACTCTAGTTATCTGCACTAAAGAAGATAAAATCGCTAAAGGAAAAGTGCAAAAGCATTTAAAAAATATTAAGGATAAACTTGAATTAGAACCTGAGGACAGTATTATTAGTTATTCTTCTATTAAAAATAATAAGCAACAACAAATTTGGGATCTCATTTCAACTTATTTATAATCATTATTGATTAAGATTGCTTAAACGAGTACAAATTTAGATATGAACTATATTTGATGGAAGATAATATTAATGATTGTAATGATTTTGACAAAAAATTGAAGTTAGATTAGAATATTTCTAATTTATTTGAGCAATCAACTTAAATGTGTATTTAAATGTGTTATACTTGGATTATTGTTAGTATATGGAGGGCGTTATAAATGCATTTTATTGCAATTAGCATAAATCATCGAACTGCTGATGTAGCACTAAGAGAGCAAGTTGCTTTTAGAGATGATACCTTGCGATTAGCCCATGAAGATTTATATGAAACTAAATCTATTTTAGAAAATGTCATTTTATCTACATGTAATCGTACTGAAGTATACGCCGTTGTTGATCAAATCCATACAGGACGCTACTATATTCAACGATTTTTAGCACGTTCATTTGGATTCGATGTAGATGATATTAAAGTAATGTCAGAAGTCAAAGTGGGGGACGACGCAGTAGAACATTTATTGCGTGTGATTTCTGGTCTTGATTCAATAGTACTTGGTGAAACTCAAATTTTAGGTCAAATGCGTGATGCATTCTTCCTTGCCCAAGAAACAGGTACTACTGGAACGATATTTAATCATTTATTTAAACAGGCAATTACTTTTGCTAAACGCGCACATAGTGAAACAGACATTGCAGATAATGCAGTAAGTGTTTCATACGCTGCAGTTGAATTAGCTAAAAAGGTATTCGGTAAATTAAAAAGTAAACATGCTGTCATTATTGGTGCAGGGGAAATGAGTGAATTATCACTCTTAAATCTTTTAGGTTCTGGTATCTCAAACATTACTATTGTCAATCGTACTCTAGCTAAAGCAGAAATTTTAGCTAATAAACATAATGTATCATTTGATTCTTTAGATGCTTTACCTTCATTGTTAGAGCAAACTGATATTGTAATCAGCTCTACAAGTTCTCAAGATTATATCATTACTAATGAAATGATTAATCAAATTTCTGATCGTAGAAAAGTTGATTCATTAGTTATGATTGATATAGCGGTACCGCGTGATATTGAACCAGGTATCGATGCAATCACTAATATTTTCAACTATGATGTTGATGATTTAAAAGGTTTAGTTGACGCTAATTTAAGAGAACGTCAACTTGCAGCTGAAACGATTGCACAACAAATTCCAGCTGAAATTGACTCACACAATGAATGGGTTAATATGTTAGGTGTCGTACCTGTCATTCGAGCATTACGTGATAAAGCTATGGATATACAATCAGAAACGATGGATAGTATTGACCGTAAATTACCTCATCTTTCAGAAAGAGAAAGAAAAGTAATTTCTAAGCATACAAAAAGTATTATTAATCAAATGTTGAAAGATCCAATCAAACAGGCTAAAGAATTAAGTAGTGATAAGAAAAGTACTGAAAAATTAGAGCTATTTCAAAACATTTTTGACATTGAAGCCGAAGATCCTAGAGAAAAGGCTAAGCTAGAAAAAGAGAGTAAAGCACAGGAGATCTCTGCTCGTCGAATTTTTAGTTTTGAATAAGCATATTAATATGGTGATAATATGCAAGAAACCCTGTTTATTCGATTTCATGAAATTATATTAATTATATATATTCTAAGTATAGTGTTCTATTTTATAGATTTTATTAGTAAAAGTTATAAAGTTAGGACTTTAGGCGTTTATTCATTAGGGATTGTTTGGGTATTACAAACAATCTCTTTATCTGTTTTTATCATTCAAACTCAAAAAGTGCCTTTAAATTCGATATTTGATGTCTTTTTCACACTTACGTGGATTATTATTTCACTTTCTTTAATATTGAATTTAATTAAAGTTCTTAATTTCTCCGTTTTCTTCTTGAATTTAGTAGGATTAGCACTTATGGCGATGAACACGTTTCAGCCTGAACACTATCAAACACAGGTACAACAAGTAGCTGTGATTAATGAACTTTTACTTGTTCATATTGGTTTAGCTGTGTTAAGTTACGCCTTCTTTGCAGTAGCATTTGTGAATGCTTTGCTATACATTATTCAATATAGAAACTTAAAAGAGAAAATTTTTGATCAAAATTACTTTAGAATTGGTAGCGTCGCTACTTTAGAGTCGATTATATTTTACTCCACACTAATAGGCTTTATCGTTCTTATTTTGAGTATTATTTTAGGTGCTCAATGGGGCGTTTTTGCCATCGGTAATCGTATTTTTATAGATCCAAAAGTTATCTTTTCTTCAATTATTACTTTATTATATGGTGTTTACATCCTGTTACGTATTAGAAAATGGATTACACAAAGAAATTTAATTTATTTTAATATCATTCTATTCTGTCTTAGTATGATTAATTTATTCTTTACAACGCACTTTAATTAAAAAGTTGCTTAATTTTTACTATTTCGAGTATTTAATAGATTTTAGTACCTAGGAGGCATTCAACATATGCGTAAACTCGTTGTTGGATCACGTAGAAGTAAACTAGCTTTGACTCAAAGTCAACAATTTATATATAAATTAAAAAAAGTCGATCCTGATTTAGACATCGAAATCAAAGAAATTGTTACAAAAGGGGACCAAATTGTAGATAAACAACTATCCAAAGTTGGAGGTAAAGGTCTATTTGTTAAAGAAATTCAAAATGAATTATTTAATAAAGAAATAGATATGGCTATTCATTCTCTGAAAGATGTGCCAAGTATTATTCCCGAAGGTCTTACATTAGGATGTATTCCAGATCGTGAAGTTCCATTCGATGCTTATATTTCGAAAAATCACACCCCACTAAGTGAGTTAACAGAGGGTAGTATAGTCGGTACAAGTTCACTTCGTCGAGGTGCACAGATTTTATCTAAATATCCTCATTTGGAAATTAAATGGATCCGCGGTAATATAGATACGCGTTTAAAAAAATTAGAAACAGAAGATTATGATGCAATTATACTCGCTGCAGCAGGTCTAAAACGTATGGGTTGGTCAGACGACATAGTTACAACTTATTTAGATAAAGATGTCCTTCTACCAGCTATTGGACAAGGAGCACTAGGTATAGAATGTAGAAGCGATGATAAAGAACTGTTAGAGTTGCTTAAAAAAGTGCATAATCAAGATGTCGCACAATGTGTTACTGCTGAACGTACCTTCTTGTCGGAGATGGATGGCAGTTGCCAAGTACCCATCGGTGGATACGCCACTATAGATGGTGATAAGCAAATCGAGTTCACAGGATTAATTATGACACCAGATGGAAAAGAACGTTATGAACATACTGCCAAAGGTTTAGATCCTGTTGAATTAGGTCAAGAAGTTAGTCGCGTATTGAAAGAACAAGGCGCTTATGAAATTATTAGAAAGTTAAATGAGGAAAATAATTAAAAAGATTACCATGTCTTAAAGGTGGAACTCAATGATGAAACCAGTTATAGTTATGACCCAAACAAGTAAAGTTCAAAGTAATTTAGTCAATATTATTCATAAACCATTGATTCAAATACAAGAACTTTCGTTTAATGAGCATTTGCTTAATCATGACTATGACTGGCTTATTTTTTCTTCTAAAAATGCAGTCAAATACTTTTATGAGTATTTAAAAAGCGTTAAAGTTAAGAAGGTAGCAGTTATCGGTGAGAAAACGGCCCAATACTGCGAGGATTTAAATATAAATGTTGATTTTATTCCATGTGATTTTTCTCAAGAAGGATTTCTTAAAGAGTTTAATTCTATGAATCAGCGAATCTTACTTCCTTCTAGTCAGCTTGCACGACCAAAATTAGCACATCAATTGAATAATAATAATGTTGTGATTAAGATTGATTTATATAAACCTATACCTCACCATCAAAATATTAATGAGGTTAAACAACTTGTAAAAAATAATGAATTAGATGCTATAACTTTCTCAAGCTCATCTGCAGTTCGTTATTATTTTGAAAATGGAGATACTCCAGAGTTTCACCATTACTATGCGATAGGAAAGCAAACAGCTACAGTTCTTAAAAATTATAATCAATATGTGCAAGTTGCTGATTCACAAACTTCGGAATCAATAATAGCCAAAATTTTAGAAAGTAGGGAGAATAATGAAATTTGATAGACATAGAAGACTACGTTCTTCTCATACAATGCGAGATTTAGTGAGAGAGACACACGTGAGAAAAGAGGATTTAATTTATCCTATATTCGTAGTCGAACAAGATGACATTAAATCTGAAATTCATTCACTACCTGGTGTATATCAAATTAGTTTAAATCTATTACATGAAGAAATTAAAGATGCTTATGATTTAGACATTAGAGCAATAATGTTCTTTGGAGTGCCTAATAACAAAGACGATGTAGGTTCAGGTGCATACGATCATAACGGTGTTGTACAAGAAGCAACGCGTATTGCTAAAAAAATGTATGATGACTTGTTAATTGTTGCGGATACTTGTATATGTGAATATACAGATCACGGCCATTGTGGCGTTATTGATGATCATACTCATGATGTTGACAATGATAAGTCATTACCTTTATTAGTTAAAACTGCTATATCACAAGTAGAAGCAGGCGCAGATATTATCGCTCCAAGTAATATGATGGATGGTTTCGTTGCAGAAATTAGGGAAGGCTTAGATCAAGCTGGGTACGAAAATATTCCAATTATGAGTTATGGTATTAAATATGCATCTAGTTTCTTCGGTCCGTTCCGTGATGCAGCAGATTCAGCTCCATCTTTCGGTGACAGAAAAACTTATCAAATGGATCCAGCAAATCGTTTAGAAGCATTAAGAGAATTAGAAAGCGATCTTAAAGAAGGTTGCGATATGATGATTGTTAAGCCAGCTTTAAGTTACTTAGATATTGTTAGAGACGTAAAAAATAATACTAATGTTCCTGTTGTTGCATACAATGTCAGTGGTGAATATAGCATGACTAAAGCTGCGGCCCTCAATGGTTGGATTGATGAAGAAAAAATTGTGATGGAACAAATGATTTCTATGAAGCGTGCTGGTGCGGATTTAATCATCACTTACTTTGCTAAGGATATATGTCGCTATTTAGATAAGTAATGAATCACTACTAAGGAGGATTTTATTTATGGGTTATGAAAAATCTATAAAAGCTATGGAAACAGCTGAAAATTTAATGCCTGGAGGTGTTAATAGCCCTGTCAGAGCATTTAAATCGGTAGATACACCTGCTATTTTTATGGATCATGCAGACGGTTCTAAAATATATGATATAGATGGCAATGAATACATTGATTATGTACTAAGTTGGGGACCGCTAATTTTAGGACATAAAAATAAACGTGTGATAGAAAAGCTTCATGAAGCAGTTGATAACGGTACAAGCTTTGGTGCTTCAACGTTACAAGAAAATAAACTAGCAGAACTCGTGATTGACAGAGTGCCATCAATAGAAAAAGTAAGAATGGTGTCTTCAGGTACTGAAGCTACACTTGATACTCTACGTTTAGCTAGAGGGTATACAGGTCGTAGTAAGATAATTAAGTTTGAAGGTTGCTATCATGGTCATAGTGATTCTTTATTAATTAAAGCTGGTTCTGGCGTAGCTACATTAGGATTACCTGACTCTCCTGGTGTACCAGAGGGAATTGCTAAAAACACAATAACAGTTCCTTATAATGATTTAGAATCATTAAAATTAGCTTTTGAAAAATATGGTGACGATATCGCTGGTGTAATTGTTGAACCAGTAGCAGGTAATATGGGTGTAGTTCCGCCTTTAGAAGGATTCTTACAAGGTTTACGTGACATTACAAATGAATATGGTTCTTTACTTATTTTTGATGAAGTAATGACTGGTTTCCGCGTAGGATATAATTGTGCTCAAGGTTACTTTGGTGTTACTCCAGACTTAACTTGTTTAGGAAAAGTTATTGGTGGCGGATTACCAGTTGGTGCATTTGGTGGTAAAAAAGAAATTATGGATCAAATAGCTCCAGTAGGAAATATTTATCAAGCTGGAACTCTATCAGGAAATCCTTTAGCAATGACGAGTGGGTATGAAACATTAAGTCAGCTAACTCCTGAGTCTTATGAATATTTTAATGAATTAGGGGACATTCTTGAAAAAGGTCTAAAAGATGTGTTCGCTAAACATAATGTACCTATTACTGTAAATAGAGCAGGCTCAATGATAGGATACTTCCTAAATGAGGGTCCTGTTACTAATTTTGATGAAGCAAATAAAAGTGATTTAGAACTATTTAGTAATATGTATAGAGAAATGGCAAAAGAAGGTGTATTCTTACCGCCATCTCAATTCGAGGGTACTTTCCTTTCAATGGCTCATACTAAAGAGGATATTGAAAAAACAATTCAAGCATTTGATAACGCACTAGGCCGTATTGTATGATAAATTGAACTAAATAAAAAGATAAATGACTGGGGTGATAGCTATTATCCCAGTCTAAGTTTTGTTAATGTTCTTTTATGAAAGTAGTGAGATAAGATGAATAATATACAGAGAAATAACTTTATTGTCTTAGCATTAGCTATAATAATAAGTTTAATATTGAAGATTTCTCACATACTGTTGCCTTTCATGTTTGGACCAATTATTGCAGCGGTTATTTGTGTGAAAGCATTTAAATTGGAGATCAAATGGCCTTTTTGGTTAAGTCAAATCGGTTTAATATTTCTTGGCGTACAAATTGGTTCTACTTTTACGAAAACAGTGATCGGTGATATAAAAAATGATTGGTTAACAATCATCATAGTAACTGTACTTTTATTAGTCTTAGCATTATTAATAGCTTATTTCTTTAAGAAAATAGCTCAAGTTAATTCGGAAACAGCTATTTTAAGTGTAATTCCAGGTGCATTAAGCCAAATGTTAATTATGGCTGAGGAAGATAAGAAAGCTAATATTTTAGTTGTAAGTTTAACTCAAACATCTCGTATAATATTTGTGGTTATATTAGTTCCGTTGATATCATATTTTTTCCAAGATTCCCACAATACCACTAGGGAACATGTAAGTAAAGCTCCAGCATTGACGCATGCTCTTGATTTTTGGCAAATAATCATAATATTTTTAGCTGTAGCAATAGTTTATTTCTTGATGGCGAAAATTAACTTTCCTACTAAACAATTGTTAGCTCCTATATTTGTCTTAATTGTTTGGAATATGACTACAAATTTAAATTTCACTTTAGATAATTGGTTACTCGCATCTGCGCAAGTGATTTATATGATACGTATAGGCCTTCAAATTGCTCATCTACTTAATGATTTAAAAGGTCGTATCGCAGTAGCTATTGCTTTTCAGAATATAATGTTAATTATTTCGGCTTTTATAATGGTGGTTATCATTCATCTTTTCACGCATAATTCAATTAATGAATTATTCTTAGGTGCAGCCCCAGGAGGTATGAGTCAAATAGGTTTAGTAGCTATAGCTACTGGTGCCGATGTAGCAATGATTTCAAGTTATCACATCTTTAGAATTTTCTTCATTCTATTCTTAGTTGCACCTGTGATTAATTATTTCTTAAAATTCAGAGCGAAATCTCGTTAAATAAATAATAAAACGCATTTCCTAAGTTAATAGGAAATGCGTTTATTTCTATCTAAGAATGACTCGGTTTAACAGGGCATCCTTCAAGATGTGAATCGTATAATCCTGCAGCCTCAAGAAATGAAAATACAGTGACAGGACCTAAAAATTTAAAACCATATTTTTTTAAATCTTTAGAAAGTTGTGTAGCTTTATCATCTACTGTTTTACGATCTCTGTTTTTTTTATAACCCATATTAATAGGTTGATGATTAACATATGACCAAAGAAAATCACTAAAACTTTTATAATCTTTTTCAATTTGTAAGTAACCTCGTGCTTGGCTAACAATAGCTTCTAACTTTTTTCTATTATGAACTATATTAGGAAATTCCATTAGGCGATCAATATCTTTATCAGACATTTTGGCAACCTTTTTTGGTTCGAAGTTATAGAATGCTTCTTCATAGGATTCTTTTTTCTTTAAGATAGTAAGCCATGATAAACCGGCATGTTGGGATTCTAAGGCGATTAACTTAAAAAGTTCTTTACTATCATATAAAGGTTGACCCCAAAAATTATCATGATATTCTAAATAAGTTTCATCTTTAGTACCAAAGGCGCACTCATTCATAAATTTTACCTCCAATACATTGACTTATTGATGTATCCATTATACTATAAATAAGCAAATGAATATAATGATAGGGAAGAGTAAATTCTAATCATTTCAAAGAGAGCATATGTTTGGTGTGAATATGTAGATGATTTTAATTGAAGGTAGCCCAAAATGAAACTTTCACTGAACAAATATTCAGTAGGTGAAAGCGTGTGAGAGCGTTAATCTTATACTTAAGTGCTCGAAGAATAAAGTATGTTTATGTTAAAAGGCTTTATTTTTCTTGAATATAGGTGGTACCACGGAACATCCGTCCTATTTTTAGGGTGGATGTTTTTTTATTTTATAAGGAGGTTTTTACATGGAAATGAAACCGAAATACGACCCAAGAGAAGTAGAAGCTGGTCGTTATGAAGAATGGGTAAAAAATGGTTATTTTAAACCATCAGAAGATAAATCGAAAGATACATATACTATTGTTATTCCGCCGCCAAATGTGACGGGAAAATTACATTTAGGACATGCGTGGGACACAACGTTACAAGATATAATTACTCGTATGAAGAGAATGCAAGGATACGATACTTTGTATCTTCCAGGTATGGATCATGCTGGGATAGCTACACAAGCGAAAGTAGAAGCAAAATTAAATGAACAAGGTATTTCAAGACATGAATTAGGTCGAGAAAAATTTCTAGAACAAGCTTGGGATTGGAAAGAGGAATACGCTTCATTTATTAGACAACAATGGGCTAAACTAGGCTTAGGATTGGATTATAGTAGAGAGCGTTTTACTCTTGATGAAGGTCTAAGTAAAGCTGTTAGAAAAGTATTTGTTGATTTATATAACAAGGATATAATTTATAGAGGAGAAAGAATTATTAACTGGGATCCTCAAGCTAGAACGGCTTTATCTGACATTGAAGTTATTCATGAAGATGTGCAAGGTGCATTTTATCACTTTAAATATCCTTACGCAGACGGTGAAGGTTATATTGAAATTGCGACTACCCGTCCCGAGACAATGTTAGGTGATACAGCGATTGTTGTTAACCCTAACGATGAACGTTATAAAGATGTTATTGGTAAAAAAGTAATTTTACCAATTGTTGGTAGAGAATTGCCTATCTTAGCTGATGAATATGTTGATATAGAATTTGGTTCAGGTGCAATGAAAGTCACACCTGCGCATGATCCAAACGACTTTGAAATTGGGCAAAGACATGATTTAGAAAATATCATCGTAATGGATGAATACGGTAAAATGAATGAGAGATCTGGTAAATATGAAGGTATGGATCGTTTCGAATGTCGTAAACAACTTGTTCAAGATTTAAAAGATCAAGATTTAGTTATTAAAATCGAAGAGCATACGCATTCTGTAGGTCACTCAGAAAGAACAGGTGCAATCGTCGAACCGTATTTATCAACACAATGGTTTGTTAAAATGAAACCTTTAGCTCAAAGAGCACTAGATAACCAAAAAACAGACGACAGAATTGATTTCTTCCCAGGTCGTTTCGAAAACACATTTAATCGTTGGATGGAAGAAATAAGAGATTGGACTATTTCTCGTCAATTATGGTGGGGACATCAGATTCCTGCTTGGTATCATAAAGAAACTGGTGAAATCTACGTAGGGGAAGAAGCACCAAGTGACATTGACAATTGGGAGCAAGATGCAGATGTATTAGATACTTGGTTCTCAAGTGCTTTATGGCCATTTTCTACTTTAGGTTGGCCAGATACTGAATCTGAAGACTTTAAACGTTATTATCCAACGAATGCTTTAGTTACAGGTTATGACATTATTTTTTTCTGGGTAGCAAGAATGATATTCCAAGGATTAGAATTCACAGATAGAAGACCATTTAATGATGTTTTACTACACGGTTTAGTAAGAGCTGAAGATGGACGTAAAATGAGTAAGTCATTAGGTAATGGTGTAGACCCAATGGATGTAATTGATGAATATGGTGCAGATAGCTTGAGATACTTCTTAGCTACTGGTTCATCACCAGGTCATGACTTACGCTATTCGACTGAAAAAGTTGAATCTGTATGGAATTTTATAAACAAAATTTGGAACGCTGCGCGCTTTAGTTTAATGAATATTGGTGAAGAGTTTAAAGTAGAAGATATCGATTTATCTGGAAACTTATCGCTGGCTGATAAATGGATTTTAACTCGCCTAAATGAAACAATTAAAACCGTAACAGATTTAAGTGACAAATATGAGTTTGGTGAAGTAGGGCGTGCGCTTTATAACTTTATTTGGGACGAATTCTGTGATTGGTATATTGAAATGAGTAAGATACCAATGAATGGTGATGATGAAGCTCAGAAACAAACTACACGTTCAGTGTTAAGTTATGTTCTTGATAAAATTATGAAGATGTTACATCCATTTATGCCTTTTGTTACAGAAACAATCTGGCAAAGTTTACCTCATGAAGGTGAAACTATAGTTAACGCAGATTGGCCAACTGTTAACTCTGAATATATGTTTGACGAAAGTAAACAAACAATGCAGCAACTTGTTGAAATCATTAAATCTGTTCGTCAATCAAGAGTTGAAGTGAATACGCCACTTTCTAAATCAATACCAATTTTAATTCAAACTAAAGATGATAACGTTAAGCAAACATTGAAAGATAATGCGAGTTATTTACACAAATTCTGTAACCCAAGCGAACTCACTATTGATACAGAAGTTGAAATTCCTGAAAAAGCTATGACATCAGTAGTTGTAGCGGGTAAAGTTGTGTTACCGCTTGAAGGACTTATTGATATGGATAAAGAAATCGCTCGCTTAGAAAAAGAACTAGATAAACTTCAAAGTGAATTAGATAGAGTAGACAAAAAATTATCAAACGAAAACTTTGTAAATAAAGCACCTGAGAAAATAATTAATGAAGAAAAAGAAAAACAACAACATTATCAAGAGAAGTATAATGGTGTTAAATCACGAATCGAACAATTAAAAGCATAGGAGTATGATCATGAATTACCTAGACAGCTTGTATTGGATACATGAAAGATCGAAATTTGGTATTAAACCAGGTGTCAAACGTATGGAATGGATGTTAGAACAATTTAATAATCCTCAAGATAAAATTAGAGGTATACATGTTGGCGGCACCAATGGTAAAGGGTCTACGGTAGCATATCTAAGAACTGCTTTGGTTGAAAATGGTTATGATGTCGGAACCTTTACATCTCCGTTTATAGAAAGTTTTAATGAACGCATTAGTTTAAATGGCACACCAATTACTAATGATGAAATTGTAGATTTAGTTGAGCGTGTTAAGCCAGTTAGTGAAGCTTTAGAAAATGAAACAGAACTTGGTGGAGCAACAGAGTTCGAAATTATTACTACTATGATGTTCCTTTACTTCGGTGAAATCCATCCAGTTGATTTCGTTATCATAGAAGCTGGTTTAGGAATTAAACACGATTCAACAAATGTATTTAAACCAATTTTATCAATTTTAACTAGTATTGGATTGGATCATACTGATATTCTTGGGTCAACTTATCTAGATATAGCAAAAGATAAATCAGCAATAATTAAACCATATACACCAGTTATCTATGCTGTGAAAAACGATGAAGCTCTTAAGTATGTGAGAGACTATGCTTTAGAACAAAACGCTAAACCAATTGAGTTAGATAGAGAAGTAACAATCATTTCACAAGATGATGAGTTTACTTACCGATATAAAGATTATGAACTAGAAACTATCATTTTAAATATGATGGGTGAACATCAGAAAGAAAATGCTTCCTTGGCAATTACGGCGCTTATTGAACTTAATGAAGCGGATATTATTGATTTAGATTTTAATAAGATGATTGATGGTATTGAAACTGTAAATTGGACTGGACGTATTGAACAAGTGAAAGAACAGCCGCTTATGGTTATCGATGGTGCACATAATAATGAAAGTGTAGAAGCTTTAATCGATACTATTAAACATTACTATGGTAGAGATAAAATTGATGTACTCTTCTCAGCAATTAAAGGCAAACCAATTAATTCGATGATTCATAATTTAAGTGAAATTGCCTCGCAGTTTTATTTAGCGGATTTCGATTTTCCTAAAGCTTTAACTAAAGAAGAAATTGCTGATGAAACTAATTTAGATAATGTAGAACTTGTAGAAGATTATGTACAGTTTATTGAAAATTACACTGGTGAAGGTTTAATCATCACGGGTAGTTTGTATTTTATAAGCGAAATAAAAGCAAAAATTAAATTTAACTAAATTAAGAAAGAGTAAAATGAGTAGTTATACTAACTTGTTTTACTCTTTTTTTATATGAAAGCCATTAAAATATGGAAATTAAACATAGCCAATAAATAAGTACTCCAATGATAAAATTTCTCTAATTATGCAACTATTTACATTCAAAAGAAATTACTTATAATTATTTTAAAGGAGGATGATAAATGGCTTTACTGGCTTATTCATGTAGTGCGATATTTAGTTTTTTATACCAATTTAGTCACAAGGGTACATTAAAATTTAATTATTTCTTTTCAAGATCCGTTTGTGATCATTGTAATCAAAATGTTAAGCCTTATGACTTATTACCGATTATGAGCTACATATTACTCAAAGGGCGCGCTCGCTGTTGTCACAAGAAATTACAAATATATTATTTGATAGGGGAAGTTTTAGCGCTTATACCAATATTTTTGTATTACTTTTCACATGGTAATATCAATTTTTCTCATTTCTTATTAACTTTTCTTTTTTTACTCAGTTTCTCTATATACGATATTAACAATCTATCGATCGACATAAGATTGTCCTCAATCTATGTTATAGTAGCCTTCTTTTGTTCACATTTATATCTTCATACTTTTATAATTACTTTTTTAATTTCGCAATTGTTATATCTAATTCTACGTAAATATATAGGTTACGGAGATATCGTAATTTTTAACATGCTGTCTTTATTCTTACCTTTAAATTTTCTTATTTATTTATGTATGTTTACTTTTATTTTTGGTGGTTTTATATCCATTTTTATAAAACTTTTGATTAATAAAGATTTAAAATATATTCCATTAATTCCTTTTGTCTTCCTCTCTTTCATTTTCACTTCGCTTTTCTATAATGATTTAAATATTGTATTAGGAGGAACATATTATTGAAAATAAATGAAATGGCAATTTCCGAGAAACCTAGAGAGCGTCTTATGAATTACGGTGCAAAAAGCTTATCAAATGTGGAATTGTTGGCAATACTTATTAATACTGGTAGAAAAGGTTTCTCTAGCATAGATATTGCTAATGAACTTATAAAAAGTCATCATTCTATTAGACATTTAAAAAAATTATCTATCAATGATTTACTAAAAGTAAAAGGGATTGGATTGTATAAAGCAATTATATTGCAAGCAGCTTTTGAGTTAGGAGAAAGGCTAAATGCATCAAGCACGATAGATAAAGTTAAAATTACTCATCCGAGTGACGTGGCTGATTTGATGATGTCTTCTATGAAAGATTTAGATCAGGAACATTTTGTAGTATTATTACTTAATTCAAAAAATATCGTTATAAAACAATCTTGGATCTTCAAAGGAACACTTAATAGTTCGATTATTCATCCACGTGAGGTATTTAATATTGCAATTAGAGAATCCTCTAATGCTATCATTATTGTTCACAACCATCCTTCAGGTGATGTAACACCTTCTAGAGAAGACATTACTACGACTTTACGTTTAAAAGAGTGTGGTGCTATTTTAGGAATTGATGTACTTGATCACATCATCATTGGAGATAATCAATTTACAAGTTTGGTTGAAGCAGGCTATTTTGAGGAGCATTGAAATCAATTAGTTTATATCAGTCACATAGTGTATAATTTTCTTATTAAAAAATAAGGAGATATTTTATATGAGTTTATTTCTAATTTTAGGTATGATCATGCCAGTGATTTACGTAATAAGGCTTAATATCCTAGATAATATAATGACTATTAGACGTGGTTTCATAACGATTATTTTATCGATTATAGGTATAGTTACAGCATCTTTGTTAGGTAGTATAGTAACAAAGCAATTGAATGAATTAATATTTATAATCATTGGAGCTATAATAACAGGTGTATTGTGGGGATTACTTCTAGTGGGGAGTTATATATTAATAAATTGGTTATCTAAATTAATTAAAAAATAATAAAAGTTAGCTAAAAAACATTGAAGTGGTTTTGAAACATTCACTCACAATGTATAGCTAACTCTTAAATTAATTAACATAAGATATCAAGTTTTGATAGTTATCTAATAGCCAAATTACTCCTTGATACGCCAAATAAATACATAGTAAAACAATCCCTGCAGATATTAAGAAACGTAGTATAGATAGACCAACTCTAAAGAGAAGTACGACTAATAATACTATCAAAATAATAGTTAAGATACTTATCAAACGCTGTCCCTCCTCATCACGTATGCATGTTATATTGCTTATTATAATTCATTTAATGAATGTTAGCATCCGTCTACAGATATAATATTTCTACACCTATAGTCTGATGTAAACTAAAAACATTTAACATATACTTAATTAAATATGATAAGGAGGGCGAATATGAGATTTATATTTAGTATAGTTAAGAATATTATTGCTGTGCTAGCTATTATTGCTATTATTTATATAGCATTGAAGTATGCCCCTTTCCTTAGAGATCAAGAATGGAATCCTTTACATGAAAGTACTAATTATATTCAACAAAATATGCATGATACTCCGGCAAATAACAGACTACCTGCTCAGCCACAAAACGGCAAAAGTTATTCATTAAAAGAAAACGACATCATCAATAATGTCCCTTCTAGTCAAATTAAAAATGTATTTAATATGATTGATAAGAAAGAATTTATGTCAGTATCTGGTATAGGTAGAATGGGCTATAATAATAAATACTTAGCAGGCCAAAGAGGGGACGAATTTATAATATATAAATTTGGTTCAGATTCTATAAGAGTATATAACACAGAGTTTGAAATGCAACAGGATCTAAATAAATTAGGACAACATATAGAGTTAAAACCATCAGAAGCTTTTAAGTAAAAACTGTAAACTATGAATTTGAAATGTATTTTTAAATAAGTTAACCTTTATGTATAGATAAATACATTAAAGGTTGGTGTGATTTCTAATGGCTGAACAATCAAAAGAAAAACAAGCTAACGAACAAGCAAAAGCACAAAATCTTTTTGCTCGTTGGAGAAAAGAAGAAACACTATATAGCGAAGACGAAAAGAAAGATAAAAATGATAGCGAAGATGAAACTAAATAAATTTAAAGTCATATTTTATTAAACTACTAACGATAAGGTTAGTAGTTTTTTTATGTATTTAGGCATAATGTTTTTAATAAGTTTAACATTACTTATTATAAATTTTACCTTTTAGATTAGTTAGTGCTTTATTTCATGTAGTGAGTAATATAAAATATAAAAGGATAATAAATTTAGTCTTATAGAGGTGTTCTGGGTGCTTAATTTTTTCAAAAATAACAAGCTCATTGTTGTTTTATGTGCAATTATCGTTTTTATAGCGTTAATTGGTTTATCCATTCGTTCCCAAAACCAATCACCTCCAGAACAATATGTAGGAGACTCAGTTTCTTTAGGACAAAGAGTTGTGAGTTATCCTATTAATTTTGTAACTGGAGCTATTGGAAATATTTTCAATAATGGTGGATCGAAAGAAGATAAAAATAAAATTAAACAACTTGAGGCAAAGAATCAAAAGTTAGAAACTGAAAATAAAAAGTTTAAAAAAGAATTAGACGTTAAAGATTTATCAAAATATGAGCCTATTTCAACAACAGTGATTGCTAGAAACCCAGATCAGTGGATGAATACAATTGTGATAGACAAGGGTTCTAAATCTGGCATTAAAAATAATATGGCGGTTATGACTTCTGAAGGTTTAGTTGGTAGAGTCACAAAGGTAAATCAATTTTCTGCTCAAGTCGATCTGATTTCCACTCATACGAGAGCAGGTAAACTTTCAGTTAACGTACAACACGGTTCTAAAAATGTTTTTGGTTTGATTGATCATTATGATGCTAAGAATGAAGAATTAGTGATTAGTGATATTAACAACAAAGATAGTGTGAAAAAAGGAGATAAGGTAGTAACCAGTGGCTTAGCTGACCAGTTACCAAGTGATCTTTACATAGGTGAAGTTACAGATGTTGAAAATGATCAATACGGACTTGCCAAAGAGGTAAGAGTTAAGACTGGTGCTGATTTAGCTGACTTAAATCATGTATATGTTGCAAAACGTGATGTGAGCACGATTCCCGATGATGAAAGCAGGGATAACTAATGCGAACGCTTTATTATTTACTAATTGGAGCACTTTTATTTTATATAGATACGGCTATAGGATTAGTTATTCCATTGCATTTCGGTAAAATCGACATTATCTTTGTTCCTCATTTAACTTTAATGTACATATTGATAATGACTGTATATAGAGGTTTTGGTGTATCAATTATTCTTGCTATCTTTTTCGGAATAGTTACAGATTTATATTTTGGAAGTATATACGGTTTATATATGTTTGGTTACATTATATTAGTTGTGATTGTAGATAAATTCTTTAAAGTGTTTTATAGAGACCATACAATGCTATTTAGCATCGTGTTGTTAAGTACAGTGATACTTGAAATTTATGTAGCAGCTATATATGCAGTAATTGGATTTATTCAATTTGATTTTATTGATTTTATTTTATTCAGATTAATCCCAACGTTTATAATTAATTTTATCTTATTATTAATTTTATATCCTATCATCAATAAAATTTACGCGAAAAATGCAAAACGCAATTGACAGTAAAGCTTAGTGATGGTAAGATACAGTAGTTGAGTAGTTTCAGGCTACATACAACCGCTCAAATACAGGTTTAAGTACGAAGGCAAATATATTATTTTGTTTGTCTATTCAAGCTAGCTTCATTGTATAGCTCATGAAGGTGTCACCTGTATATGGCGTGACTTATTATATAGGAGGTGCAAAGTATGTTTGCTATTATTGAAACAGGTGGAAAACAAATCAAAGTAGAAGAAGGTCAAGAAATCTTCGTTGAAAAATTAGACGTAAATGAAGGTGACTCATTCACTTTTGATAAAGTATTATTTGTAGGTGGAGATTCAGTAAAAGTTGGTGCGCCAACTGTTGAAGGTGCGTCAGTTACTGCTACTGTTAACAAACAAGGACGCGGCAAAAAAATCACTGTATTCACTTACAGACGTCGTAAAGACTCAAAACGTAAAAAAGGCCATCGTCAACCATTTACTAAATTAACTATCGATAAAATTAACGCATAATTTTATGATTACTGTTGATATTACAGTTGATGATGAAGGCAAAGTCACAGATGTGATCATGGATGGTCATGCGAATCATGGTGAATATGGTCATGACATTGTCTGTGCTGGTGCCTCAGCAGTTTTATTTGGTAGTGTGAACGCAATTATGGGATTGACATCAGAAAAGCCTGACATCGATTACGATGATGATGGTGGTCATTTTCATATAAGAAGTGTTGATACTAATAACAAAGAAGCGCAATTAATTCTTCAAGCGATGTTAGTTTCTTTACAAACAATTGAAGAAGAATATAATGAGAATATCAGATTAAATTATAAGTGAGGTGTATCCCGATGTTAAAATTAAACTTACAATTCTTCGCATCTAAAAAAGGGGTAAGTTCTACTAAAAACGGACGTGACTCTGAATCTAAACGTTTAGGTGCTAAACGTGCTGACGGTCAATATGTATCAGGTGGTTCAATTCTTTATCGCCAACGTGGTACTAAAATCTACCCTGGTGAAAATGTAGGTCGTGGTGGCGATGATACATTATTCGCTAAAATCGACGGCGTTGTTAAATTTGAACGCAAAGGTCGCGACAAAAAACAAGTTTCTGTATACGCAGTTGCTGAATAATTTTGTCTAGTTAACACCAGAAGTGAATGCTTCTGGTGTTTTATTTTTGTTTAAATTGATATACACATTAAAAATTTTTCTATAAATAGGGATAATGATATAATTATAAGGATGAAAAATTCAGAGTAAAAGAGGTGAGATATATGTTTGTCGATCAAGTCAAAATATCTCTCAAAGCAGGTGATGGAGGTAACGGAATCACTGCTTATCGAAGAGAAAAATATGTACCTTTTGGTGGACCAGCTGGAGGTGACGGTGGTAAAGGTGCCTCAGTTGTATTTGAAGTAGATGAAGGTTTAAGAACACTTTTAGACTTTAGATATCAAAGACACTTTAAAGCTAAAAAAGGTGAAAATGGGCAAAGTAGCAATATGCATGGTAAAAATGCTGAAGACTTAGTATTAAAAGTGCCCCCAGGTACAATTATTAAAAGTGTAGAAACTGAAGAGGTTTTAGCTGACTTAGTTGAAGACGGTCAAAGAGCTATCGTTGCACGTGGGGGCCGTGGTGGTCGTGGTAACTCTCGTTTTGCTACTCCACGTAATCCAGCACCTGATTTCAGCGAAAATGGTGAGCCCGGTGAGGAACTAGATGTAACCTTAGAACTTAAATTATTAGCGGATGTCGGTTTAGTTGGTTTCCCTAGTGTTGGTAAATCTACGTTATTATCTATTGTTTCAAAAGCAAAACCTAAAATTGGAGCTTATCATTTTACTACGATTAAGCCAAACTTAGGTGTAGTTTCTACGCCAGACAGTAGAAGTTTTGTTATGGCTGATTTACCTGGTCTTATAGAAGGTGCTTCAGATGGCGTTGGTCTAGGTCATCAATTTTTAAGACATGTAGAACGAACTAAAGTGATTGTTCACATGATAGATATGAGTGGTTCTGAAGGAAGAGATCCTATTGAAGACTATAAAATCATCAATCAAGAACTTGTTAATTATAAGCAACGACTTGAAGATCGCCCACAGATTGTAGTGGCTAATAAAATGGACATTCCTGACGCTAAAGATAATTTAGAACTTTTTAAAGAGGAAGTTGGCGAAGATATTACAATTGTTCCGGTATCAACTATCACACGAGATAACATAGATCAATTGTTGTATCTCATTGCTGATAAACTAGAAGAAGTTAAAGATGTTGACTTCTCAGTTGAAGAAGATGAAAATATAGGCGTCAATCGTGTTTTATATAAACACACGCCTTCCCAAGATGCATTTACAATTACTAGAGACGACGATGGTGCTTATGTAGTAAGTGGTAATGCAATTGAAAGAATGTTCAAAATGACTGATTTCAATAGTGATCCTGCCGTACGTCGATTTGCAAGACAAATGCGTTCAATGGGTATTGATGATGCATTAAGAGAAAGAGGATGTAGCAATGGAGATATCGTTAGAATTCTAGGTGGGGAATTTGAATTTGTCGAATAGGAGTGTAGACTATGGACAATAAAGACTATAGAAAGTTTTATTTAATTAGAGAAGATGTATTACCAGAATCTGTTGTTAAAACTTTGAAAGTTAAAGATGCTTTAAAAAACAATCCTGAATTGTCCATTTATGATGCAGTTAAACAGTTCAACTTATCCCGTAGTGCCTTTTATAAATATAGGGAAACTATATTTCCTGTAGATGAAAAGATGCTAGATCATAGGGAGTTTACACTCATTTTATATGTTAATGATATAGTAGGAATGTTAGCACAAGTACTAAATACAATTTCAAAACTTCAATTATCTGTATTAACGATACACCAAAGTGTACCTATGGAAGATAAAGCTACGATTACTTTATCACTTAACGCTCAATCATCCTATCTCTCAATTGATGATGTAGTCAATACACTTAGAGAAATAGAACATGTTTCAAAAGTTGAGTTAATTAGTATGAGTATGTAAAGGGAGTGCCAACATGTATGCTTATGTAAAAGGAACATTAACGCAATTATTTCCAACTCATGTAGTGGTTGAAACTTCAGGAATAGGTTATGAAATTCAAACACCTAATTCTTATCGTTTTCAAAAATATTTAAATCGAGATGTACAAATTTTCACTTCTTTGATTGTTAGAGAAGATGCACAATTGTTGTATGGATTCATTAGTGAAGAAGAGAAAGATATGTTTCATAGTTTAATTAAAGTCACGGGAATTGGTCCCAAGTCTGCTTTAGCCATTTTAGCAGCTAGTTCTCCAAATGGAGTGAAAAGAGCAATTGAAAATGAGAATGATGCTTATCTAACTCAGTTCCCTGGCATCGGTAAAAAAACGGCCAGACAAATCGTGTTAGATTTAAAAGGTAAAGTCACTATTACTGAGGAAGATTCAGAATCATTGCTTAAAGTCGATGTTAATAATGATGAACAAAGTCAAGTTGTTAAAGAAGCTATGTTAGCATTAGAAGCATTAGGATACTCAAAACGTGAACTTTCTAAGGTTGAAAAAGTGTTAAACAAGCAAAGTGTATCTAGTGTAGACGAAGCTGTAAAAGTAGGCTTACAAACGTTAGTTTCTTAATAAATAGAGTATGTATCTTATGGAGGCACGAATATGGATAAAAGAATGGTCGATCAACAATTTCATAATGAAGATTCAGATTTCGAATTATCATTGAGACCAACTAAACTCAAACAATATATTGGTCAAACCTCTATTAAAAGTAATTTAGAAGTGTTCATTAAAGCTGCTAAATTAAGAGAAGAACCACTCGATCATGTGCTTTTATTCGGGCCACCAGGATTAGGTAAAACAACACTTTCAAATATTATAGCTAATGAAATGGAAGTTAATATACGTACAATCTCAGGTCCTTCATTAGAAAGACCTGGAGATTTAGCTGCAATTCTATCAGGACTACAGCCAGGTGATGTGCTTTTCATAGATGAAATTCATAGATTAAGTAGTGCCGTTGAAGAGGTACTCTATCCAGCAATGGAGGATTTCTTTTTAGATATTATTATTGGTAAAGGTGACGAGGCACGTAGTATTAGAATAGATTTACCACCATTTACACTAGTCGGTGCTACAACCAGAGCAGGTAGTTTAACAGGACCGTTAAGAGATAGATTTGGGGTGCACTTGAGACTTGAGTATTATAACGAAAATGATCTCAAAGAAATAATTACTCGAACTGCAGATGTACTTGGTACTGGTATTGATGAAGAGAGTGCTTTAGAATTAGCTCGACGTTCTCGTGGTACACCAAGAGTAGCAAATCGTTTATTGAAACGTGTTAGAGACTTTCAGCAAGTCAATGAAGATGATCAAATTTATATTGAAACAACAAAAAGAGCATTACAATTACTTCAAGTTGATAAAGAAGGTTTAGATTATATAGATCATAAAATGATGAACTGTATTATCAATCAATATAATGGTGGCCCTGTTGGTTTAGATACAATTGCTGTATCTATAGGTGAAGAGCGCATTACTATTGAAGATGTTTATGAACCATTTTTAATACAAAAAGGCTTTTTAGAGCGAACACCACGTGGACGAAAAGCGACGCCTTTCGCTTACGTGCATTTTAATAATACGAATGAAAAGAGGGAGTAAGTTGAATATTGAAGAATTTGACTATCATTTGCCAGAATCTTTAATAGCTCAAACACCTTTAAAAAATAGAGACCAAAGTCGTTTGCTTGTGCTTCAAAGAGAGACTGGTAAAATGACTCACCTCCATTTTAAAGATGTCATTGATTATTTAAATCCTGGAGATACACTGGTTTTAAATGATACGCGAGTGATGCCCGCAAGACTATTTGGCTTAAAAGAGGAAACTGGCGCTAAAGTAGAAATGCTTATGCTTACTCAAATTGAGGGAAACGATTGGGAAGTATTGCTAAAACCTGCTAAAAGAATCAAGGTGGGTAATCGCTTATCATTTGGCGACGGAAAAATTGTTGCTGAATGTATTAAAGAATTAGAACAAGGTGGACGTATTATGCGTCTACACTATGATGGTATTTTACAAGAACGCCTTGATGAGCTTGGCGAGATGCCTTTACCTCCTTACATTAAAGAACGTCTTGATGATCCAGATAGGTATCAAACTGTATACGCTAAAGAAAGTGGTTCTGCTGCAGCTCCAACTGCAGGGTTACATTTTACGGATGATTTATTAAATCAAATTAAGCAAAAAGGGGTCAATATCGCTTTTATAACATTGCATGTAGGGTTAGGCACGTTCAGACCAGTTAGCGTTGATAACATTGATGATCACGAAATGCATAGCGAATATTATCAAATGACTCAAGAAACTGCTGATTTACTTAATCAAACAAAGGCCAAAGGTAAAAGAATAATTTCGGTGGGAACAACATCTACACGTACTTTAGAAACTATTAGAAGAGGCCACGAGCAATTTGTTGAAAAAAGTGGCTGGACGGATATATTTATTTATCCTGGATTTGAATATAAAGCAATTGATGGATTAATTACTAATTTCCATTTACCTAAATCTACATTAGTAATGCTAGTTTCAGCATTTAGTACTAGAGAAAATATTTTAAATGCATATCATAAAGCGGTAGAAATGGAGTACAGATTCTTCAGTTTTGGAGATGCAATGTTAATTATTTAAAGAAGAATGTGAGGTTTAAAGTATGCCTGCGGTAACTTATGAGCATATTAAAACATGTAAACAATCAGGGGCAAGATTATGTATTGTACATACACCACATGGTTCATTTGAGACACCGATGTTTATGCCTGTGGGAACAAAAGCTACAGTTAAAACGATGAGCCCTGAAGAACTTAAAGATATTGAAGCAAAAATCATTTTGGGCAACACATATCATTTGTGGCTACAACCTGGAAATGATATCATCAAGCAAGCTGGGGGCCTACATCAATTCATGAATTGGGATGGTCCGATTTTAACAGACTCTGGTGGATTTCAAGTTTTCAGTTTGAGTAATTTGCGTAAAATAACTGAAGAGGGCGTTGAATTTAGACATCATACTAATGGTTCTAAACTTTTCCTTAGCCCTGAAAAGTCTATGCAAATACAAAATGATTTAGGTTCAGATATCATGATGGCGTTTGATGAATGTCCGCCCATGCCATCTGAATACGATTATGTTAAAAACTCAATTGAAAGAACCACACGCTGGGCAGAAAGATGTTTAAAAGCGCATCAGCGTCCCGAAGAGCAAGCATTGTTCGGTATTATTCAAGGTGGAGAATACAAAGATTTACGTGAGCAAAGTGCGAAAGAGCTTGTTGACCTTGATTTTCCTGGCTATGCTATCGGAGGTCTGTCTGTGGGAGAACCGAAGCCAGTTATGTATGACATGGTTGAACATACCGAACAATTTATGCCTAAAGATAAACCTAGATATCTTATGGGGGTAGGCTCACCTGATGCATTAATAGAGTGTAGCATCAGAGGCATGGATATGTTTGATTGCGTGCTTCCTACTAGAATCGCTCGAAATGGTACATGTATGACTTCAAAAGGTCGTGTAGTTATCAAAAATGCAAAATATGCAGATGACCTTGGACCATTAGATGATAATTGTGACTGTTATACTTGTCGTAATTATTCAAGAGCATATATTAGACATTTAATCAAAGCGGAAGAAACTTTTGGTATCCGTCTTACTACTATTCATAATTTACATTTTCTGCTAAAATTAATGGAAGATATAAGACAAGCCATTCGAGAAGACCGTCTTTTAGACTTTAAAGATGCGTTCTTTGAACAGTATGGATTAAATGTAGAGAACCCTAAGAACTTTTAAAAGGAGAATTTAACAATGGGCCAATTCACATCATTGATTTTACCAATTTTATTATTGGTATTAATGTGGTTCTTTTTAATTAGACCACAACAAAAACGTGCTAAAGAGCATCGTGAAATGATTAGCCGTGTAGAATCAGGACAAAAGGTTACTACAATAGGCGGTATTAAAGGTACTGTTAAATCTGTTGATGAAACAACAGTAGTCATTACAGTTAATGGTCATGGTACGGAAATGACTTTCGAGAAACCAGCCATCAAACAAGTTGACCCTTCATAATATGAGGTCAGTTTTAATTAAAAGTGGGACTCTTTAAAAGGAGTTCCACTTTTTTTTATACAAATCATTATGTTAAATTTGTTTAAAAGTTATAAATTAAGCCAATAATTTCACTATTCAGTGTAGTATGTTAATATAGATAGGTCGTTAAAGTGAACGTAATATCATTTTAACTTGCATGATAAAATAATCATCAAGTATGCTAAATACATAAGTAAATAATGAGGTGTTCATGTGAAGAAAACTAGTAGATTAATTGCATTCATACTACTTGTGGCTCTTCTTTTTACAGGAATGGGACTTACATATAAGAATGTAGTTAAAAATGTTAATTTAGGACTTGATTTACAAGGTGGTTTCGAAGTACTTTATCAAGTTAATCCTTTAGATAAAGGAGAAAAGATAGACAAGAAAGCACTTCAAGCAACATCAAGAACACTCGAAAACCGAGTTAATGTTCTAGGTGTTTCAGAACCTAAAATTCAAATTGAAGATCCTAACCGTATACGTGTTCAATTAGCTGGTATTAAGGACCAAGCTCAAGCACGTAAATTGTTATCTACGCAAGCGAATTTAACAATTAGGGACGCTCAAGACCATGTTTTAATGTCTGGTTCAGATATCAAACAAGGTTCAGCCAAACAAGAATTTAAACAAGATCAACCAACAGTAACATTTAAGGTTAAAAGCAAAGAAAAATTCAAAAAGGTTACTGAAAAGATTTCAAAAAAACGTGACAATGTTATGGTTGTCTGGATGGACTATAAAAAGGGTGATAGTTACAAGAAAGAGGCTAAGAAGCAACAAGAAGGTAAAGACCCTAAATATGTTTCTGCCGCAAACGTAGATCAGCCAATTAATTCAGATAGCGTCGAAATTTCCGGTGGTTTCAATGGTAAAAAAGGTGTTAAAGAAGCTAAGCAAATCGCTGAATTACTAAATGCCGGTTCGTTACCTGTAGATCTTAAAGAAATTTATTCTAATTCAGTTGGCGCACAATTTGGTCAAGATGCTCTAGATAAAACAATATTCGCTTCATTTATAGGTGTAGGAATAATTTATCTATTTATGCTAGGCTTCTACAGATTACCAGGTTTAGTAGCAATTATTGCATTGACTACTTACATTTACCTAACATTAGTTGCATTTAACTTTATTTCTGGTGTGTTAACATTACCTGGACTTGCCGCACTTGTGCTTGGTGTAGGTATGGCTGTTGATGCTAACATTATTATGTATGAGCGGATTAAAGATGAACTAAGAATAGGTCGAACGCTCAAGCAGGCATATTCTAAAGCAAACAAAAGTTCATTCCTAACGATCTTTGACTCAAACTTAACAACTGTTATTGCTGCAGCTGTGCTGTTCTTCTTCGGTGAGAGCTCAGTTAAAGGTTTCGCAACGATGTTACTATTAGGTATTTTAATGATATTCGTTACAGCTGTCTTCTTGTCACGTGGACTATTATCATTATTAGTATCATCTAACTTCTTTAAGAAAAAATATTGGTTATTTGGAGTTAAGAAGAAAGATCGCCATGACATTAATGAGGGTAAAGATGTTCATGACCTTAAAACATCATTTGAAAAGTGGAATTTCGTTAAGTTAGCAAAACCGCTTATTGCGTTAAGTATTTTAATCGTCATAGTTGGTTTATTTA
Organism: Staphylococcus capitis subsp. capitis; assembly: GCF_040739495.1. NCBI lineage: Bacteria > Bacillati > Bacillota > Bacilli > Caryophanales > Staphylococcaceae > Staphylococcus > Staphylococcus capitis. The sequence goes on from NZ_CP145263.1 coordinate 1,151,045, forward strand.
TTTTATCAATCTTTAAACTTAATTTAGGTATTGATTTCTCTTCTGGTACAAGAGCAGATATTGAGACGAATCAATCACTCACTCAAGGTAAAGTCGAAAAAGCTGTTAAAGATGTCGGCTTATCGCCAGATCAAGTTCAAATTAATGGCAGCGGTCATAAAAATGCTACTGTACAATTCAAGAAAAATTTATCAAGAGCAGAAGATAATAAGCTAAGTGATAAAATTAAATCAGAGTTTGGTGATACACCACAAATTAACTCAGTATCACCATTAATCGGTCAAGAACTCGCTAAAAATGCTATGACAGCGTTAATCCTAGCTTCAATAGGTATTATTATTTATGTATCACTTCGATTTGAATGGCGAATGGGCTTATCTGCAGTACTTGCGTTATTACATGACATATTTATAATCGTAGCAGTATTTAGTTTATTTAGATTAGAAGTTGACTTAACATTTATCGCAGCTGTATTAACAATTGTAGGTTATTCTATTAATGATACAATTGTTACTTTCGATCGTGTTCGAGAAAACTTGCATAAAGTTAAGGTGGTTACGTCACCTGAGCAAATTGACGATATTGTTAATAGATCAATTAGACAAACAATGACACGTTCAATTAATACGGTCTTAACGGTTGTAGTTGTAGTTGTTGCTATACTCATCTTTGGTGCACCAACTATATTTAACTTCTCATTAGCGTTATTAATTGGTTTAATCTCAGGAGTGTTCTCATCTGTATTTATCGCCGTACCGCTTTGGGGTATCATGAAAAAACGTCAATTGAAGAAATCTCCAAACAATAAATTAACGGTTTATAAAGAGAAAAAATCAAATGATGAAAAAATCTTAGTTTAATCTATTAGTTAACTGTCAATTAAGTATTTAATACTTGATTGACAGTTTTTGTTGAAATTATTTAATCCTTAACGGGTTGTACTTTTTATTTTAAATAAAGTTCGGTATAATGACTTTTGGAAATGAGGACGATTGTTATGATTAAATCAAGATATCATTGGGATTTAGCCCAGCCAACTGAATACATAACAGATGATCTTGCTAAGAAACTTAATCTTTCACCTATTGTAAAAAAAGTTTTGGAAAGCAAGAATCTAGTTCAAGAAAATAATATTTTAGATGTATTAGAAGATAAAGTACTTGACCATGACCCTTGGTTATTAAGTGATATGCAAAAAGCAATTGATCGCATAAATTTAGCTATTGATAAAAATGAACGTATTTTAGTCTATGGCGATTATGATGCTGATGGTGTCACTTCAACAACTATTCTTGTTAATACATTACAGCAATTGGGTGCTCAAGTAGGATGGTATATTCCTAATCGGTTTTCTGAAGGTTATGGACCTAATGAACTTGCCTTTCGTAATGCATATGATGAGGGGATCTCACTAATCATTACAGTGGATAATGGAATACAAGGTCATGATGAAATTAAAATGGTTCAAGACCTCGGTGTGGATGTCATTGTGACAGATCATCATGAGATTGGACGTACTTTACCAGAGGCATTAGCCATTGTACATCCTATGCACCCGGATTTTGACTATCCGTTTAAATATCTTTGTGGTGCTGGTGTTGCATATAAGTTATCGCAAGCTTTATTAAGTCATCCACCTCAACAATTTATAGCATTAGCAGCTATAGGAACGATTGCAGATTTAGTGTCTTTAACAGATGAAAATCGTTCAATAGTTAAAAGAGGATTGAAAATATTAAATGATCAGACACCCGTTTCTATCAATGCTATATTGAAACAAGCAGGTTATAATGATCAAATCAACGAAGAAACAATTGGGTTTATCATTGGACCTCGACTCAATGTGGTAGGTAGATTAGAAGATGCATCACTAGCTGCTGAATTATTAATGGTAGATGAGTTTGAGGAAGCAGAATTTTTAGCTGAACAAGTGGAGCATTTCAATCAAGAAAGAAAAGATATTGTAGCAGAAATTACTGAAGAGGCGCTTTCATTAGCTGAGGAACAAGTTCAACAAGGAAACTTATTTTTATTATTAGCTAAAGAGAATTGGCATGAAGGAGTACTCGGTATTGTAGCATCTAAGATTGTTGAAACTTATGCTCTGCCAACTCTAGTCTTGAATATTGATTTGGAGCAAAATCATGCTAAAGGCTCTGCTCGTTCGATAGAACAAGTGTCAATGTTTGAAATTTTGAATGCTCATCAAGATTTAATTACTAAATTTGGTGGTCATCATATGGCTGCTGGTATGACTATGGATATAGAAAATATTGATGAACTACGAAAAGGTCTTAACGAGTGGATGAAGCAACTTTCAGAATCAACATCTTTAGCACCACGTAAACATGTAGATGTACTGCTCAATGAGAGTGAAATTACTGTTAAAAATATCCAAGATATACAAAAATTGCGTCCTTTTGGTACAGACTTTAATAGTCCTATATTTGAAGTTAATGATTTAAATGTTAAATCGATTAAAGCTATAGGCCAAGAAGGTAAACATTTAAAAGTGGCACTTGGGGAGAATCAATTAGCGGCACTTTACTGGAGTTATGGACATCTTGCTAAAGAAATCGAAATGGGGCAACCACTTAATTTAATAGGTAACCTTCAAATCAATGAATGGAATGGAAATCAATCACCCCAATTAATTATTCAAGATATTGCTACAGAAACAATACAAATCTTAGATTATCGAAGCAAACGTAAGCATCTTCAATTCACTGAAAATAATTCTAATACAGCATATGTGATTCATCCTAAAAAGGATAAAACCAATGAGCATCATTATTATTATGGTGAAACTATAGAATCACAATATGATAAAGTAGTTCTCAGAGATTTACCTACAACAATGAATGAAATTGAAGAAACGCTTAAACAATTACAATTTTCCCAGCTTTATCTTGTTTTGCAACATGATCAATCAATTTATTTTGAAGGTATGCCAAGCAAAGCATTGTTTAAAGAATGTTTTAAAGCTTTAATTAACAAACAAGAAACAAATTTAGCTAAAGAGGGTATGATGTTGTGTGAGTTTTTAAAAGTTAAGCCAGAAATATTAAAGTTTATGCTTAAAGTTTTTAATGAGCTTAATTTTATTTACAACGAGGATGGTCTTATTAAAATAAATTCACACTCTAGTAAAAAAGATATCGAGACGAGTCGTCTTTACCAATTAAGACAATCTCGAATAGAAGTAGAAAAAAGATTACTGTACGATGACTTTTCAAATATTAAGAATTGGATAATGTCTCAATTGAGTTAAAATTTAGGAGGAAATTTAATGGATTTAAAACAATATGTCTCAGAAGTTCAAGATTGGCCAAAACCGGGAGTAAGTTTTAAAGATATAACTACAATTATGGATAATGGTAAAGCATATGGATACGCGACTGATCAAATCGTGGAGTATGCGAGAGAAAGAGATGTTGATGTTGTAGTAGGGCCAGAAGCTAGAGGATTTATTATTGGTTGTCCAGTGGCATACTCTATGGGGATTGGATTTGCTCCTGTGCGTAAAGAAGGTAAATTACCTAGAGAGGTTATTCGTTACGAATATAGTTTAGAGTACGGTACAAACATTTTAACTATGCACAAAGATGCGATTAAACCAGGTCAACGTGTGTTGATTACAGACGATTTACTCGCTACGGGTGGTACAATTGAAGCGGCAATTAAACTTGTAGAGAAATTAGGTGGCATCGTTGTAGGTATTGCATTTATTATCGAATTAAAATATCTACATGGTATTGAAAAGATAAAAGATTATGATGTCATGAGTCTTATTTCATATGATGAATAACTAAAGTTATGTTCAAAGCTATATCTTGTATTATTTAAATTTTAATACAGGATATAGCTTTTTTATATTTGCAAAAGTAACCTTATTTTAGCGAAATTTAATAAATAGATTGTAAGCTTTAAAGTCTACCCACGTTTATTTATTTAAAAAATTGTAGTATCATAGAACTATTATTTAAATTAAAGTGAACTACCTTATTTAAGTTAGGGTAAAAGTTATAGTAAAGTGGAAGTAAGTATTACTTATTGTATGGATAAGGGCATAGATTTAATATAATCAGAATTTTACAAATATATTATATTTTAATTTTCAAAATCAAAAACCTATAAAAGCAAATAAATTAACTCGTTTATTTAGCGTTTAAATACTAAGGTATGTAATAGTAATAAATTTGAGTGGGGTGTCATAATTTGAACAACGAATATCCATATAGTGCGGATGAGGTTCTTCATAAAGCTAAATCATATTTATCGGCAAGTGAATATGAATATGTACTTAAGAGTTATCATATCGCTTATGAAGCCCATCAGGGTCAGTTTAGAAAAAATGGCTTACCTTATATCATGCATCCTATTCAAGTTGCAGGTATATTAACTGAGATGAGACTCGATGGGCCTACAATCGTAGCCGGCTTTCTACATGATGTCATAGAAGACACGCCTTATACATTTGAAGATGTTAAAGATATGTTCAATGAAGAGGTTGCTCGTATTGTAGATGGTGTAACAAAACTTAAAAAAGTTAAATATCGCTCTAAAGAAGAGCAACAAGCTGAAAACCATAGAAAACTATTTATAGCCATCGCTAAAGATGTTCGAGTTATTTTAGTGAAGTTAGCAGACCGTCTGCATAATATGAGAACATTGAAAGCAATGCCTAGAGAGAAGCAAGTCAGAATTTCAAAGGAAACTTTGGAGATATATGCTCCACTTACGCATCGTTTAGGTATTAACACAATCAAATGGGAATTAGAAGATACAGCTTTAAGATATATTGATAGCGTCCAATACTTCCGTATTGTAAATCTAATGAAGAAAAAACGTAGTGAACGTGAAGCATATATAGATAATGCGATAAACAAAATTGAAGCAGAAATGGAAAAAATGAACCTTTCTGGTGAGATTAATGGTAGACCTAAACATATTTATAGTATTTACCGTAAAATGATGAAACAGAAAAAACAATTTGATCAAATTTTTGATTTATTAGCAATACGTATCATTGTTAATTCAATTAATGATTGTTACGCCATTTTAGGTCTTGTTCATACATTATGGAAACCTATGCCGGGTAGGTTTAAAGATTATATAGCTATGCCAAAACAAAATATGTATCAATCTCTTCATACTACAGTTGTAGGTCCTAATGGTGATCCACTCGAGATACAAATTAGAACATATGAAATGCATGAAATTGCCGAACACGGTGTAGCGGCTCACTGGGCTTATAAAGAGGGAAAAACGGTTAATGAGAAAACTCAAGATTTCCAAAACAAACTTAATTGGTTAAAAGAACTAGCTGAAACAGATCGTACCTCCACTGATGCTCAAGAATTTATGGAGTCTTTAAAATACGATTTACAAAGCGACAAAGTTTATGCGTTTACACCTGCGAGTGACGTTATTGAATTGCCATATGGAGCAGTGCCTATTGATTTCGCTTATGCCATACATAGTGAAGTAGGTAATAAAATGATCGGTGCAAAAGTAAATGGCAAAATTGTACCTATTGATTATGTACTACAAACAGGTGATATCATTGAAATACGTACCAGTAAACACTCATATGGACCGAGTCGTGATTGGTTGAAAATCGTAAAATCTTCAAGTGCGAAAAGTAAAATTAAAAGTTTCTTTAAAAAACAAGACCGCTCCTCAAATATTGAAAAAGGTAAATTTATGGTTGAAGCAGAAATTAAGGAACAGGGATTCCGTGTTGAAGATGTTTTAACCGAAAAGAATTTAGAGGTTGTAAATGATAAGTATCATTTTGCAAACGACGAGGATTTATTTGCGGCTGTAGGATTTGGTGGCGTAACTTCCGTACAAATTGTTAATAAACTAACTGAAAAACAACGAATATTAGATAAACAGAAAGCTTTAAATGAAGCCCAAGAAGTTACAAAATCAGTTCCTATTAAAGAAGATATTATTACTGACAGTGGTGTATATGTTGAAGGATTAGAAAACGTCCTTATCAAACTGTCAAAATGTTGTAATCCTATACCTGGTGATGATATTGTAGGATATATCACCAAAGGTCACGGTATAAAAGTTCACCGTACAGATTGTCCAAATATAAAAAACGAGACAGACCGGTTGATTTCTGTAGAGTGGGTTAAATCTAAAGATTCAACTCAACGTTATCAAGTTGATTTAGAAGTGACAGCATACGATAGAAATGGTTTACTTAATGAAGTGCTACAAGCTGTTAATTCGACAGCAGGTAGTTTAATTAAAGTTTCAGGTCGTTCTGATGTAGACAAAAATGCTGTGATAAATATTAGCGTGATGGTGAAAAATGTTAACGATGTTTATCGCGTCGTTGAAAAGATAAAACAACTAGGTGACGTATATACAGTATCGAGAGTTTGGAACTAGAGGTGCAAAAGAAATGAAGATAATTGTACAAAGAGTTAAACATGCAAGAGTAATAAATGATTCTATCGATAATGAAATCGAGAGAGGATTTTGTTTACTAGTAGGTGTAGGCAAAGATTCTACTGAAGAAGATATCAAAATCGTTGCCAAAAAAATTGCTAACGCTCGATTATTTGAAGATGAAAATGACAAATTAAACCTTAATATTCAACAAGTTGATGGACAAATCTTATCTGTATCTCAATTCACACTTTATGCAGATGTTAAGAAAGGTAATCGTCCTGGATTTTCAAATTCAAAAAGCCCTGAAGAAGCGAAACAACTTTATGAAAGATTTAATGAGGAATTAGAATCATACGGTTTAACTGTTAAAACAGGCGAATTTGGTACACACATGAATGTTGAAATTAACAACGATGGTCCTGTTACTATAATCTATGAATCACAGGATGGAAAAATTCTATGAACAAAATAGATGCTTGGTTAACACGACATGGCCTAAAAAATTGGCTTACACTTGTAGTAGTCATAGCATTCATTCTATTTATTATTTTGTTATTTATGTTTCTCAATCAAGGTGATGAGGATACTGGTCAGATTACAATCACTGAAAATGCTGAATTAAGAACAGGTCCTAATGCAGCCTATCCTATCATTTACAAAATTGAAAAAGGTGATAGCTTTAAGAAAGTAGATAAACAAGGTAAATGGATAGAAGTCCAAAATCGGGCTGGAACAGAAAAAGGCTGGGTTGCCGGTTGGCATACTAACTTAAATATACATGCTGACAACTCTAAAGCTTCTAATCCTCTTAAAGGTAAAACAATTGTACTTGATCCTGGTCATGGTGGTAGTGACCAGGGTGCATCAAGTAACACCCCCTCTAAAAGTTTAGAAAAGAATTACACTTTGAAAACTGCTAAAGAACTTAAAATATTACTTGAAAAAGAAGGTGCCAAAGTCAAAATGACTCGCACCACAGATAAATATGTGTCTTTAGATGATAGAAATATTAAAGGCGACGCATTTATCAGTATACATAATGACTCTTTAGATTCCTCTAATGCTAACGGTGCAACCGTTTATTGGTTACAAGATAATCAAGAATCGCTCGCTCAAACATTAAATTCTAATATCCAGAAAAAAGCCTTGCTTACTAATAGAGGTGCGCGACAACAGAATTATCAAGTACTCCGACAAACTGATGTGCCAGCTGTATTGTTAGAACTTGGATATATTAGTAATCCAACCGATGAAAATATGATTAAAGACCAACTACATCGTCATGTCGTAGAGCAAGCAGTAGTTGATGGTCTTAAACAATATTTCTCATCATAGAACTTGCAAATTAAAATAAAACTCGTTATCATAATTAATGAACTTTATAAATAAAACCATTATTATTCTTGGAAGATTAAACGAAAAAGGTAGCAAAGTATTGCGCAGAAATACAATCCTAGGCTGTAAGATTGTACTGAGTAGTTTAATTCTTGAACACAAGAAGAGGTACTTTAGGAAACTAATGTCGGCTTACGCACGTTAAGCGTATTGAGTGGGTCAAGCTCTTATTAAGAGACTGATCAATTAGGGTGGCAACACGGTTATTACGTCCCTTGTATAGTTTTAAACTATACAAGGGACTTTTTATTTTCTTAATTGGGGATAATCATCACCTTAGTCGTCATGATGACCTATTCTGAAACTAACGACAAAGGAGACAATGATATGATAAAGATTCCAAGAGGCACGCAAGATATCTTACCTGAAGATTCAATCAAATGGCGCCACATTGAGAATAAATTAGATGAACTCATGGAATTATATAATTATAAAGAAATTCGCACACCTATATTTGAAAGTACTGAACTATTCGCAAGAGGTGTTGGCGATTCTACCGATGTAGTTCAAAAAGAGATGTATACCTTTAAAGACAAAGGAGATCGTAGTTTAACTTTACGACCTGAAGGTACTGCAGCGGTTGTTCGTTCTTATATAGAACATAAAATGCAAGGTAATCCTAATCAACCTGTTAAATTATATTATAACGGTCCTATGTTCAGATATGAACGTAAACAAAAAGGACGTTATCGTCAATTTAATCAATTTGGTGTAGAGGCGATTGGTGCTGAAAATCCGAGTATAGATGCTGAAGTTTTAGCTATGGTAATGCACATTTACGAATCTTTTGGTTTAAAACATCTTAAACTCGTTATTAATAGTATCGGTGATAGTGAATCACGAAAAGAATATAACGAAGCGCTTGTTAACCATTTTGAACCTGTTATTGATACGTTTTGTTCAGACTGCCAATCTCGTTTGCACACAAATCCGATGCGTATTTTAGATTGTAAAATTGACAGAGACAAAGAAGCAATCAAAACCGCACCTCGTATAACAGATTATCTTAATGATGATTCTAAAGCATACTATGAACAAGTAAAACATCATTTAGATGACTTAAATATTCCTTATGTAGAAGACCCAAATCTAGTAAGAGGTCTGGATTATTATACCCACACAGCATTTGAACTTATGATGGATAATCCAAACTATGATGGAGCTATCACTACATTATGCGGTGGCGGTCGTTATAATGGTTTACTACAGTTATTAGATGGACCAAGTGAAACAGGTATTGGATTTGCTTTAAGTATTGAAAGACTCTTACTTGCACTAGAAGAAGAAGGTATTGAGTTAGATATTGAAGAAAAGTTTGATTTATTTATCGTAACGATGGGTGAGGAAGCTGATCGTTATGCAGTGAAGCTTTTAAATGACTTACGAAAAAATGATGTGAAAGCTGATAAAGATTATCTCAATAGAAAAATTAAAGGACAAATGAAACAAGCCGATAGATTAAATGCAAAATATACAATTGTTATTGGCGATCAAGAACTTGAGAATAATTCCATTGCAATTAAAAATATGACTACAGGCGAGTCAGAAAATATACAACTTGATCAGTTAATTAATTATTTTAAAAAGTAGAAAGGGAGTATAACTTTGAGTAAGAGAACAACATATTGTGGTTTAGTCACAGAAGATTTATTAGATGAAAAGGTAACTTTAAAAGGATGGGTACACAATCGCCGTGATCTCGGAGGATTAATTTTTGTAGATTTAAGAGATCGTGAAGGTATTGTTCAAATCGTTTTCAATCCGGACTTTTCAGAAGAGGCCTTAAAAGTAGCTGAAACAGTACGTTCTGAGTATGTTGTAGAAGTACAAGGTGTTGTTACTAAACGTGACCCAGAAACAATTAATCCTAAAATTAAAACAGGGCAAGTAGAAGTTCAAGTTTCAAATATAGAGATTATTAATAAGTCAGAAACGCCTCCGTTTGCAATTAACGAAGAAAACGTCAATGTAGACGAGAACATCCGCTTAAAATATAGATATTTAGATTTACGTAGACAAGAATTAGCTCAAACTTTCAAAATGAGACATCAAACAACACGTTCAATTCGTCAATATTTAGATGATAATGGCTTCTTCGATATAGAAACGCCAGTATTAACTAAATCTACACCAGAAGGTGCTCGTGACTATTTAGTACCTTCACGTGTTCATGAAGGTGAATTTTACGCTTTACCTCAATCACCTCAGCTGTTTAAACAATTATTAATGATAAGTGGTTTTGATAAATATTATCAAATCGTTAAGTGTTTCCGTGATGAAGATTTACGTGCAGACCGTCAACCTGAGTTTACGCAAGTAGATATTGAAATGAGTTTTGTTGATCAAGAAGATGTTATTTCAATGGGCGAAGAGATGTTACGTAAAGTTGTTAAAGATGTTAAAGGTATCGATGTAGAGGAATCGTTCCCACGTATGACATACGCTGAAGCTATGGACCGATATGGTTCAGATAAACCTGATACACGCTTTGATATGGAACTCATTAATGTATCTCAATTAGGTAAAGACATGGATTTCAAAGTCTTTAAAGATACTGTTGAAAATGAAGGCGAAATTAAAGCAATTGTTGCTGAAGGTGCTGCGGATCAATATACACGTAAAGATATGGATTCATTAACTGAATTTGTAAATATTTACGGTGCTAAAGGATTAGCTTGGGTTAAAGTAGTCGAAGATGGCTTAAGTGGCCCAATCGCTAGATTCTTTGAAGATGCTAATGTAGGAACATTAAAAACATTGACTGGAGCTAAACCTGGTGATTTAGTTATGTTTGTAGCCGATAAACCTAGTGTGGTTGCTCAAAGTTTAGGAGCGTTACGTATTAAATTGGCCAAAGAATTAGGATTAATCGACGAGTCTAAATTAAACTTCTTATGGGTAACTGATTGGCCATTACTCGAATATGATGAAGATGCTAAACGTTATGTTGCTGCACATCATCCATTCACATCTCCTAAACAAGAAGATATTTCGAAACTAGATTCTGAACCTGAAAATGTTCAAGCAAACGCATACGATATCGTATTAAATGGTTATGAGCTTGGTGGGGGATCAATAAGAATACATGATGGTGAATTACAACAAAAAATGTTCGAAGTTTTAGGATTCTCTACTGAACAAGCACAAGAACAATTCGGCTTCTTACTTGATGCATTTAAATACGGTGCACCACCACACGGCGGTATAGCATTAGGATTAGACAGACTAGTGATGTTACTCACTAACAGAACAAACCTAAGAGATACAATCGCATTCCCTAAAACAGCATCAGCAACATGCCTATTAACAGACGCACCAGGAGAAGTATCAGACAAACAACTAGAAGAACTCTCACTACGAATCAGACACTAGGGGCCCCAACATAGAGAATTTCAAAAAGAAATTCTACGAGCAATGCAAGTTGGGGTTAGGCTCCCGACATAAAGGATTTCGATAAGAAATCCCTCGGGCAATGTGGACCTAGATGAAAACTCAATACCGCTTACTAAAGTTAAAAATTTAGACATAAAAAAGTTGTTACTTTGAGTTTAAAAATTTCTTTAAATTCGAATTTGTGGTAAGATTATTTCATAAGATAGTCATCTGTGGTGTACGTAAGTTTGCTTTTTATTTGGGCCTAACACTCTTTGATCAGGGAGCCCAATAGGTTTTCTCGCAGCGCACACGCCTCGATAGGAGGACTTGCAAAACGAGAAACAGGGCACCCACCTGTATATAGCAGGCCGAATGATCAAGCTATTTACAACTACGGCACCTACGGACTCTATCGATACGCAAGACTTCGGTCTTGCGTATTTTTATGTGAATTTTTACAATAATGAATATACATATATAAATGAAAAGCTAATTAAGGTTTAGTTTGATAAAGGAGTACAGAATGAAACATCAATTTTCCAGAAATGAATTGGCAATTGGTCAAGAAGGCTTAGATTTATTAAAAAATAAAACTGTAGCAGTTCTTGGTATCGGAGGAGTCGGATCTTTCGCTGCAGAAGCACTTGCTAGAACAAATATTGGTCATATTATACTTATTGACAAAGATGATGTTGATATTACAAACGTTAATAGACAAATTCATGCATTAACATCTACGATAGGTCAAAGTAAGGTCACGCTTATGGAAGAGCGAATTAAATTGATTAATCCAGATTGTAAAGTAACGTCGCTTCATATGTTTTATACAGAAGAGACATATGAACAAATTTTTAATAATTATCATATAGACTACTTTATTGATGCGAGTGATACCATTATTTATAAAGTACACCTTATGAAAGAATGTCTAGAGCGTGGAATTGATATGATTTCAAGTATGGGTGCAGCAAATAAAACGGATCCTACACGTTTTGAAATTGCAGATATTTCTAAAACGCATACAGATCCAATGGCCAAGGTGATTAGAAATAGATTAAAAAGACAAGGCATTAGAAAAGGAGTCAAAGTCGTATTCTCTGATGAAAGTCCAATTGTGATTCGTGGAGATGTAAAAGAAACTGTTGGCGATAAAAATGCGATTAATCGTAAAGGTCAAATGCCACCTTCATCTAACGCCTTTGTACCAAGTGTGGTAGGACTCATATGTGCAAGCTATGTTATTAATGATATTTTAAAAGATATTCCAGTTAGACGTATTAAAGATAAAGGTCAGTAACCTCAAAAAAGTTAGCTTATATTCCATAGGATAGAGTGAACAGAAGTTGCATATAACTACTATTCGACTATCTTATTATTGGAATATAGCTAACTTTTATTTTTTGTTTAATAAATTTTCATAAACATCTTTAAATTGTTGTTCACTCTTAGACGTTGTTTTAGGTTCATAGTAAATTCTATTTTTAAGTTTGTCTGGTAAATATTGTTGCACGACGTGACCATTTTCATAATTGTGAGGATATTTATAGCCTATTGCTCTTCCTAAGTCTTTAGCACCAGAGTAATGACCATCTTTTAAATAGTCTGGTATTTGTCCTACTAAACCTTTTCTAATATCACTCAAAGCACTATCTATAGCTGTGATTCCTGAATTAGATTTAGGTGATAAACACAGTTCTATCACAGCTTGGCTAAGTGGAATTCTAGCTTCAGGAAATCCAAGACGTTCAGCTGACTGAATTGCCGCTAATGTTCGTTGCCCCGCAGAGGGTGAAGCTAGGCCAACATCTTCGTAACTAATGACTAATAAACGCCTTACAATGGTAGGTAAGTCTCCAGCTTCAATAAGTCGTGCTAAATAATGTAATGCTGCATTAACGTCACTACCTCGAATTGATTTCTGAAAAGCACTCATTACATCATAGTGCATATCGCCATCTTTATCGCTCACAAAAGCACCTTTTTGTAAACAATCTTTAGCATCATCTAATGTAATGTGACGTTGGTTTTCAACTACCTCTGCACTGAGAACTGCTAACTCTAAAGCATTTAGAGCACTTCTTACATCACCTTGGCTTTGAGTGGAAAAGTACTCCATACCATCTTCGTCTACATTAGGATGATAACTTTTAAGACCTCTATCACTATCCTCAATTGCACGATCAAGTGCAATTCTTACATCATGGTCATCTAAAGGATAAAGTTCAAAAATTTGAGCTCTAGAACGGATAGCTGGGTTAATCGCATGATATGGATTAGACGTTGTGGCTCCTATCAAGACAATTTTGCCATTTTCTAAATGAGGCAAAAGAAAGTCTTGCTTTGCTTTATCTAAACGATGTATCTCATCAAGTAGCAAGATGACTTGGCCAGACATTTTGGCTTCTTCAACAACCATTTGCATATCCTTTTTAGTATTTGTTACAGCATTTAATTGTCTAAATTTAAACTGTGTACTTCCAGAAATGGCTTTGGCAATACTCGTTTTACCAATACCTGGAGGTCCATAAAATATCATTGAAGAAAGTCGTTTAGTCTCGACCATTCTTCTAATTATACCTTTAGAACCAACCAGATGCTGTTGTGATATAATCTCATCTATATTCATAGGCCTCATTCGAGACGCTAGAGGTTCTGTACTCACATTTGTCACACCTTTCTAATATTATCTTAACGTAAAAAATGATAGAATGGGAATATATAATTCGAATTAAGTGAGGTTATACAATGAAAATATCAACAAAAGGGAGATACGGATTAACATTGATGATTTCTCTTGCTAAAAGAGAAGGTCAAGGTTGTGTATCTTTAAAGTCTATTGCTGAAGAAAATAAACTAAGTGATTTATATCTTGAACAATTAGTCGGCCCTTTAAGAAATGCTGGATTAATTCGAAGTGTGCGTGGTGCTAAAGGTGGTTATCAACTTAGAGTACCAGCTGATGAAATCACAGCAGGCGATATTATTCGCTTACTTGAAGGTCCGATTACGTTTGTAGAAAGTATTGAATCTGAACCACCTGCACAGAAACAATTATGGTTGAGAATGAGAGATTCAGTTCGAGATGTGTTAGATAACACAACTTTAAAATATCTTGCTGATTATAAAGAAACCAATGAAGATTTAGATGGCTATATGTTCTATATTTAACATTTTAGTAATCTATTTAAGTTAGAATTATACTCATTAATCGCATAAATCCTAAATTTTTATAGAAAAATTTAATTAAGAATGTTTATCCTCATTTTCAAGTGGTATAACAATTAATACATAGAAGAGGTAGTAAGTATGGCAGACGAAATTAAGTTTAAATAAACTTAAGCTAACGTCAAAGAGTCAATTGGAAATGCTACCATCAACCAAGAACTTGAAAGTGAAGGTCCGTAAAACAGTGCTTATGGCGAAACGAATGAATTCGTTGTAAATGTCAAAGATAAAGCGAGTGACCTTATTAATAAGCAAAAAATAATTTTTCAAATTCGAAAGGAGCTATTATTTATGAGTTTCATGGATAAAGCAAAAGAAGCAGCAGAAAAATTCAAGGATAGCGATAACGAACAAGTTAACAAAGCAAAAGATAAAATTAACGAATACACTGGTGGCGGAGACGACGACAAAAAAGACAAAGACGACAAATAAGTCTTAACCATACAGTTATAAAGGGAGAGCAGACGCCCTCCCTTTATTTTATATTATGACTGAATTACTTTTTGTAATCTTTGATAAGATTCAAGTTGTTTATCTTGATCATAGATGTAACTTATTGCCATTAGCTCATCAATTTCTCCATATTCCTTTATAAAGTCTTCAAGTTGACGCTTAACAGAATCCTCTGAGCCAATTAAAGAGCCACTGAAACGTTGTTTAGCTAGTTCATATTCTCTCGGAGTAAGTAATCCTTTTAAATCATCAGTTGGCGGTTGAACAGGTTGCATTCTGCCCCTTGTAATACTCACCATTACTTGAGCCATTGTGCTTGCTAAATATTCTGCATGCGTATCTGTATCTGAGACAATCACATTTAAACATACAATGACATAAGGTTCGCTTAACACAACAGAAGGCTCAAATAACTCTTTATATATTTGAATAGCTTCTTTCATTTGTTGAGGCGCAAAATGTCCGGCAAATACATATGGCAATCCTCTTCTAGCAGCCACATGAGCAGAATCAGTTGAAGAGCCTAGTATATAAAGAGGAACATTTTTACCTACAGCAGGGTAAGCTCTTACATATGCTTGTTGATTCCCCGGTCCGAAGTATTTCTCTAGTTGTTCGACTTCTTCAGGAAATTGGTATACACCATTATGTTGGTCACGTCTTAATGCACTAGCAGTCATCATATCTGTACCAGGCGCGCGACCTAAACCTAAATCAACGCGATGTGGGAAAAGTGTTTCCATCGTGCCAAATTGTTCGGCCACTATAAGTGGTGCGTGATTAGGTAACATAATTCCACCTGAACCTACTTTAATTCTTTCCGTATGTTCTAAAGTATGTTGAATAAGTAATGCCGTAGCAGAACTAACTAAATTTGGAGCGTTGTGATGTTCAGCTATCCAATAACGTTCGTAACCTAATTCATCTAAACCTTGAGCTAATTTAACCATGTCATTAATAGCGTCTTTATCGTCTTGACCTTCTCTAATAGGTACAAGATTTAATGCTGATAATTTAATATCTTTCATTTTATAGCTTCCTTTCATGACAATTTAATAGTTGAAGTATAACAACTGTATATTGAATGCAACATTTATATGCTCATGCATAGAAAGGTTTCATCTTTTTGGAAAATGAGTTTCATTAAAGATTAATCATCGAAAAATTACTATTTAAGATGTTAAAATATTATAGAAATAAGAATTCTTTCCATAAACAGAAAGGTAGAAAAAAGCAAGTATTGGTGCTATTATAGGAACATTGATAACATGACGAGGAGTGTCCACACATGGAAGTTTATGCAGATTATGCCGCGACCACACCAGTAAAAACAGAAGTCGTTGATGCAATGATGGAAATATATAAAGAACATTATGGTAATCCATCTTCTATTCACTCAATAGGTAGAGATGCACGTAAATATTTAGATCAATCACGCCGAAAAGTTGCACAACTATTAGGTGCAAAACCTCATGAAGTGATATTTACAAGTGGTGCTACGGAATCTAATAATACTGCAATCAAAGGATTAGTTAAAGCGAATGAACAATTAGGAAATCATATTATTACTTCTAAAATTGAACATCATTCCGTTTTACATGTATTTGAGCAACTTGAACGAGAAGGCTATGACGTAACATATTTAGATGTAGATGATACTGGAGCGGTTGATTTAGATCAATTACGTGAAACAATCACAGATAAAACAATTCTTGTATCAATTATGTTTGTTAATAATGAAGTTGGTACTGTTCAAAATATGTATGACATTGAGGACATTATTGCTGAAACTAATGCGTTATTCCATGTTGACGCTGTACAAGCTATTGGTCATTTAGAAATTGACTTTCATGATTTCAAAATTGATACAATGAGTGTAACTGGACATAAATTTGGGGGCCCTAAAGGTGCTGGTATACTCTTAGTAAAGGACCATACTCCGCTTGAATTTAATCAGCTAGGTGGGGAACAAGAAACGAAACGTCGAGCTGGTACTGAGAATGTTCCTCAAATAGTTGGACTTACTAAAGCTTTGGAATTAGCAGTCCAACATCGTGACGCAAATAATGTTCATTTAATGAATTTAAAAGAATTATTCTTAGTTAGTTTGCAAGAACGTGCAATCCCGTTCGAACTTAATGGTTCTATGACAGACTCAACAGGTCATATTTTAAATCTTTATTTCCCATTTATTGATGTTGAAACAATGTTAACTCTACTAGACCTCTCTAATGTATACGTATCATCTGGGTCAGCTTGCACAGCAGGTTCTACAACACCGTCACATGTTTTAGCAGCAATGTTTGAAGATGAAGAACGTGCAAAACATTCTGTTAGATTTAGCTTTAATGAACAAATGAACGAACAACAAATTAAATATATAGTAGCCGAAATTCATAAAATTTATCATAAATTTAAGGAGGAATCATAGTGTCAAATAAAGATATACGCGTAGTCGTTGGTATGTCTGGAGGTGTTGATAGTTCAGTAACTGCACACCTATTAAAAGAGCAAGGTTATGACGTTATAGGTATTTTTATGAAGAACTGGGATGACACTGATGAAAATGGTGTATGTACCGCCACAGAAGATTACAATGATGTCATTGCAGTATGTAACCAAATTGGTATACCATATTACGCAGTTAACTTTGAAGAAGAATATTGGGACAAAGTATTTACTTACTTTTTAGATGAATATAAAAAAGGACGCACACCAAATCCTGATGTAATGTGTAATAAAGAAATTAAATTCAAAGCATTCTTAGAGCATGCTTTGAAATTAGGTGCTGACTATGTCGCAACTGGACATTATGCTCGTATACGTCGACATGAGGATGGGCATGTAGAAATGTTACGTGGTGTAGATAATAATAAAGATCAAACTTACTTTTTAAACCAACTATCACAAGAACAACTTTCTAAAGTTATGTTCCCAATTGGTGACATTGAAAAAAGTGAAGTTAGACGAATCGCAGAAGAACAAGATTTAGCTACAGCTAAGAAAAAAGATTCTACAGGAATCTGTTTCATTGGTGAAAGAAACTTCAAGGAATTTTTATCGCAATATTTACCAGCACAATCAGGTGACATGGTAACATTAGATGGTAAAAAAATGGGACAACATAGCGGTTTAATGTATTATACAATAGGACAACGTCATGGCTTAGGAATAGGTGGAGATGGAGATCCATGGTTTGTTGTAGGTAAAAATTTAGATGACAATTTATTATATGTTGAGCAAGGCTTCCATCATGATGCTTTATATAGTGATTACTTAATCGCTTCAGATTTCTCATTTGTTAATGAAAATGAAATTGACTTAGAGCATGGTTTCGAATGTACTGCGAAATTTCGTTATCGTCAGAAAGATACAAAAGTATTCGTTAAAAAAGAGGATGAATCTTCAATTCGTGTAACTTTCGATCAACCTGTACGCGCAATTACTCCTGGACAAGCGGTTGTTTTTTACAATGAAGAAGTCTGCTTAGGTGGAGCTACTATAGATGATGTATATAAAAATGAAGGTCAACTTAGTTACGTAGTTTAAACCTTGAACTTGAATACCGTTAATTCATAAGATGACTATCTTTGGGTTAACGGTTTTTATTTTTTAAGCATGTTATAATTATTTAGAAACGAGGTACGAATGATGCATGAACAGAATCAAATTTATCAATATATTAAAGATGGTAAGTTCGAAGATGCTTTAAAAGCACTTTTCGAAAATATAGAAGAAAATCCTAATGCAGTTGAAAACTACATTAATGCAGGAATTGTGTTATCTGATGCAGGAGAAATAGAAAAAGCCGAGCGTTTCTTCCAAAAAGCGATTACTATTGATCCGTCTAATGGTGCTGTATATTATAATTTAGCGAATGTTTACTATAATCAAGGTCGCTTTAAAGAAGCAATTAAATTATATCAAAAGGCATTAAAAAACAATGTAGCTACTGTAGATTGTAATTATATGATTGGAATGTCATTTAACCAATTAGAAGCTTTTAAAGAAGCATTACCATTCTTGATGACTGCAGCTGAAAAAGACGATAACGATGATGTTGAGATTCAATTTCAATATGGACTTGTCTTATGCCAGCTCGAAATGTTTGAACAAGCCATTAATCAGTTAAATCACGTATTAAAAATTGACCCTGAACATGTAGATGCTATATATAATCTCGGCCTAGCAAGCTATATGAAAAAAGAAGATGTTGATGAAGCTATTGCTTATTTTGAACAAGCAGTTTCTATTGATGAACAGCATTTATTAAGTCAACACGCTTTAAAAATGTTTAAGACGATGAAAGAGGAGGAGTAACATGTCTGACCCTACACTTTTTGATAAATCAATGATCAAAGGTACTGTAGATGCTATATTATTTCAAAATAATGATAATTTCTATACAGTTCTTAAAGTAGACACGATTGAAACGAATGAGTCCTTTGATAGCATGCCAACTGTTGTAGGGTTTCTTCCAAATGTAGTTGAAGGAGACGTTTATACGTTTAAAGGGCAAATTGTCGAACACCCACGTTATGGTAAACAATTAAAAGCTGAAACTTTTGAAAAGGAACTTCCACAAACCAAAGATGCAATTATTAGTTATTTATCTAGTGATTTATTTAAAGGAATAGGAAAGAAAACTGCTCAAAATATTGTTAATGCATTAGGCGAGAATGCAATCAATGATATATTAAATAATCCTGAAGTGTTAGAAAAAGTCCCTAGTTTACCTAAGAAAAAGCAAAAGCAGATTGCAGAACAAATAAGTTCGAATCAAGAATCAGAAAAAATAATGATTCGGTTACATGATTTAGGATTTGGTCCTAAACTTTCAATGGCAATTTATCAGTTTTATATGGGAGATACATTGAAAATACTAGACGAAAATCCTTATCAACTCGTTTATGATATTAAAGGAATAGGTTTTAATAAAGCTGATCAATTAGCGCGAAACATTGGTATTGTAGCAGATTCTGAAGAGCGTTTGAAAGCAGGATTGCTTTATACACTTGAAGAAGAATGTATCAAACAAGGACATACATATTTGCCTAATTCATATGTGATTGAATCAACGCAAACTATGCTTAACGATAGCTCTGAAGTTGTTATTTCTACTAAAATGCTAGAGCAAAAGATTGAGCAACTCTCTGAAGAGAAAAAATTGATTCAAAGCGAAGAACAAGTTTCAATTCCAAGTTTGTATTATTCGGAATTAAAGAGTGTTCAAAATCTTTATCGGATTCAAACTAATAATAAAAAGTTAAAAGAAATCGAACAATCAGATTTACAAATGCATATTGGTGAAATTGAGTCACTAAATCAAGTAAATTATGCAACTTCACAGAAAGAAGCATTAGAGACGGCAATCAATTCAAAAGTGATGCTTCTTACAGGTGGTCCCGGTACTGGTAAAACTACTGTCATTAAAGGCATCGTAGAGCTTTATGCGGAAATACATGGATTATCATTGGATTATGATGATTACAACGAGGATGATTATCCAGTTGTACTTGCTGCACCAACTGGACGCGCATCTAAAAGACTTCAGGAATCTACTGGATTAGAAGCAATGACAATTCACCGTTTAATAGGTTGGAATCAAGAAACACAACCTGAAGATATTTTAGATAATGAAATTAATGCACGGCTTATCATTATAGATGAAATGTCTATGGTAGATACATGGTTATTTCATCAATTTTTAAGTGCTGTTCCATTAGATGCTCAAATTGTATTTGTAGGAGATGAAGACCAACTCCCTTCAGTTGGACCGGGTCAAGTGTTTAAAGACCTCATTGATTCTAAAAGAATTCCGCGTGTTAATCTTACGGAAGTGTATCGCCAACAAGATGGCTCAAGTATTGTTGATTTAGCACATCGTATGAAAGTAGGCGAACCCATAGATATAACTCAACGTTTTCACGATCGCAGTTTCATTAACTGTACTTCAGACCAAATACCTGATGTAGTAGATAAAGTAGTTAAAAGTGCAGTGAGTAAAGGGTATAATATGAGTGATATTCAAGTCCTTGCTCCTATGTATAAAGGTAATGCAGGAATAAAACGTCTCAATCAAGTATTACAATCTATTTTAAATCCAAAGGAAAAAGATAGTCGTGAAATTGAATTCGGAGATGTTGTATTTCGTAAAGGAGATAAAGTACTTCAGTTGGTCAATAGACCTAATGACAATATATTTAATGGTGATATTGGTGTAATTGTAGGCATATTTTGGGCTAAAGAAAATGCTCTTAATAAAGATGTAATAGTAGTAGATTTTGAAGGAAATGAAATTACCTTTACTCGACAAGATTTACTTGAACTTACTCATGCTTATTGTACATCTATTCATAAATCTCAAGGGTCAGAATTTCCAATTGTTATTATGCCTATAGTTAAACAATACTTTCGTATGTTACAAAGACCTATCCTTTATACGGGTCTGACCCGTGCTAAGCAATCACTTGTTTTACTTGGGGATCCCCAAGCATTTGATATAGGACTGAAGACAAAAGGCCAAGAACGTTTAACTCAGTTGAATCACTTATTAAAATCTTATTTTGGTGATGATCAAGAAGTTATAGGTAGTTCAGGTCATTCATCTGTAAATAGCACTGAAAAACATGATACTACACAAACTGAAGAAGAGAGCGCAACAACTGACGCACCACAAAATGACATTGTTCTTAGTGAAACCACTATATTTAAAATTGATCCTATGATTAATATGGGAGAAATGACGCCTTACGATTTTGCCGAGCATTGACATTCGTCGTTAAAATAAATAAAATAAACTTAAGTTCACATAAAGATGAGTAAGTAACATGTTGATTTTAGAGATGTACTGGCTGGTGTAAAGTGCAATCAATGTTACCGAACGCTACTTTATGTCATAGAGAATACGTGATTTTAAGTGGTAAGAAATTTAATTAAGTTATAAATAGTTTCTTTTATAGCTACTATTATTTTTCTTATAACTAGGGTGGTACCGCGATAACGTTCGTCCCTTTGTGGATGAACGTTTTTTATTTTTCGTGTGATTATCATTAAGTTAAAATTCGTATTTCTTTATTAAATACTTATTTCCCAAGGGAGTGTTCTATAGATGAAAAATTTAAAAGCTAGTGAAATTAGACAAAAATATTTAGATTTCTTCGTTGAAAAAGGTCATATGATTGAACCTTCTGCACCACTTGTACCTATTGATGATGATTCATTACTATGGATTAACTCAGGTGTAGCAACACTAAAAAAATACTTTGATGGTCGCGAGACGCCAAGAAAGCCAAGAATTGTAAACTCACAAAAAGCCATTCGTACTAATGATATTGAAAATGTTGGCTTTACAGCGAGACATCATACATTTTTTGAAATGCTTGGAAATTTCTCAATTGGAGATTATTTTAAACAAGAAGCAATTGAATTCGCTTGGGAATTCCTAACTAGTGAGAAATGGATGGGTATGGAACCAGAAAAATTATATGTAACAATTCATCCGGAAGATACGGGTGCTTATAAAATTTGGAATGAAGATATTGGTTTAGATGAAACTCGTATTATTCGAATCGAAGGTAACTTCTGGGATATTGGCGAAGGGCCATCGGGACCTAATACAGAAATTTTCTATGATCGTGGTGACGAATATGGTCAGAATGATCCTGCTGAAGAAATGTACCCTGGCGGAGAAAATGAAAGATATTTAGAAGTATGGAATTTAGTATTTAGTGAATTTAATCATAATAAAGACAATACGTATACACCACTTCCTAATAAAAATATTGATACTGGCATGGGATTAGAGCGTATGGCTTCAATCTCACAAAATGTCAGAACAAATTATGAAACAGATTTATTTATGCCTATTATAAATGAAGTTGAAAATGTTTCAGGAAAGAAATATTTAGAAGTTGAAGAACAAGACGTAGCATTTAAAGTTATTGCAGATCATATTAGAACCATTGCGTTTGCTATTGCTGATGGTGCATTACCTGCAAATGAAGGGCGCGGATATGTCCTACGTCGTTTATTACGTCGTGCAGTTAGATTTAGCCAATCACTAGGTATTAATGAACCGTTTATGTATAAACTTGTGGATATTGTTGCTGAAATTATGGAACCATATTATCCAAATGTTAAAGAAAAAGCCGATTTTATTAAACGAGTGATTAAGTCAGAAGAAGAACGATTCCATGAGACACTCGAGGAAGGCTTATCAATTCTAAATCAGTTAATTGAAAAAGCTAAAAAAGACAATCATGAAATTAAAGGGGAAGATGCATTTAAACTATATGATACTTATGGTTTCCCTGTAGAATTAACCGAAGAATTAGCAACTCAAGAAGGTTTATCAGTTGATATGACTACTTTTGAAAATGAAATGCAACAGCAAAGAGACCGTGCTAGACAAGCACGTCAAAGCTCTCAATCTATGCAAATACAAAGTGAAGTGCTAAAAAATATTACTGATGATAGTACATTTGTTGGATATGAAACAACTGATTACCAATCTATAATCACGCATTTAATATACAATGGTGAAGAAGTCGAGTCAGTGGAAGCTGGAGAGACTGTTTATTTCACACTAAAAGCTACGCCATTTTATGCTGTCAGTGGTGGTCAAGTAGCAGACGAAGGTACAATTGGAAATGATAAATTTGAAATTGCAGTATCTGAAGTGACGAAAGCACCAAATGGTCAGAATCTACACAAAGGTATTGTGCAATATGGACAAGCTACAGTTGGAGCAGAAGTGGATGCTAGTGTTAATAAAGAAGACCGTCGTGCAATTCAAAAGAATCATAGTGCTACGCATTTATTACATGCTGCTTTAAAAGAAGTATTAGGTTATCACGTAAACCAAGCAGGTTCATTAGTAGAAGCAGATCGATTACGTTTTGACTTCTCGCACTTCGGCCCAATGACGCAAGAAGAATTAGATCAAGTTGAACGAAGAGTGAATGAAGAAATATGGAGAGGCATTGATGTTCGTATTCAAGAAATGGGTATAGATGAAGCCAAATCTATGGGGGCAATGGCTCTCTTCGGTGAAAAATATAGTGATATTGTTCGAGTAGTAAATATGGCTCCATTTTCTATCGAATTATGTGGTGGTATTCATGTAAGTAATACTGCAGAAATTGGTTTATTTAAAATTGTAAGTGAATCTGGTACTGGTGCAGGAGTTAGACGTATCGAAGCGTTAACAGGAAAATCTGCTTTTCTTTATCTCGAAGATATTCAGTCTAAATTTAATACCATTAAAAATCATGTTAAAGTCAAATCAGATGAACAAGTAGTTGGTAAAGTAACTCAGTTACAAGAAGAAGAAAAATCATTACTTAAACAATTAGAACAACGTAACAAAGAAATCACCTCTCTTAAAATGGGAAATGTTGAAGACCAAGTTGAAGTTATCAATGACTTGAAAGTATTAGCAACTGAAGTAGAAGTTCCAAACGCTAAAGCGATACGCTCAACGATGGATGATTTTAAATCTAAGTTACAAGACACGATTATTGTGTTAGCAAGTAATGTTGATGGTAAAGTTTCCATAATAGCTACTGTTCCTAAATCACTTACAGATCAAGTTAAAGCAGGAGACATTATAAAAAACATGGCACCTATCGTAGGTGGTAAAGGCGGTGGTCGTCCAGATATGGCTCAAGGTGGCGGCACACAACCTGAAAACATAACAGAAGCATTACACTTCCTTAAAGATTACATTAAAAATCTATAACTTAATTTCATAATATTGTAGAATTAACTTGAATAATAATATGCATTAAAAGGAGTGTCACATATGGAAAACTTTGATAAAACGATGAAATTTGACTATGAAGAGATTCCAAAAGAAGATGTCAAATCAGTACTTAACAATGTGCACCGTACATTAGAAGAAAGAGGATATAACGCAGTAAATCAAATTATAGGTTATTTACTCTCTGGTGATCCTGCCTATATTCCTCGCCAAAATGAAGCAAGAAATCAAATTCGTCATATTGATAGAGATGTGATTATGGAAGAACTTGTTTCTTATTATTTAAAAGAGTCTGACCATTAAAATGTTACAACATAAAATTATAGGTTTAGACGTAGGAAGCAAAACTGTTGGCATTGCTATAAGTGACCTAATGGGATGGACTGCCCAAGGTTTAGACACACTCCGTATCAACGAAGAACAAAACGAATTAGGCATAGAAGAATTAGTCGATATTATTAAAAAAAATCAAGTCGGTACTGTAGTTATAGGGTTACCTAAAAATATGAACAATTCTATTGGATTTCGAGGAGAGGCTTCGTTACAATACAAAGAGAAACTTCAAGAAGCCTTGCCTTCCATAGAAATTATAATGTGGGATGAACGATTAAGTACGATGGCTGCTGAACGTTCATTACTAGAAGCAGATGTTTCTAGGCAAAAGAGAAAGAAAGTTATAGATAAAATGGCAGCTGTGTTTATATTACAAGGCTATTTAGACTCTATCCAATAAAGGAGATATAAAAATGACAGAACATAACCACGAACAAAATCATGAATCAGATTTAAGCATTAATAACGAAGAAGAATTATTAACTTTATTCGATGAAGACGGCAATGAAGTTTTATATCGTAAAATGTTAGAATTTTACCATCCTGAATTCAAAAAGGAATATGTTGTATTAGCCGAAGAAGGTGCTCAATCTGATGAAGATGATATGATTGAACTCGTACCTATGATTAATGAACCTGATGAATCTGGAGATGGTGGTAAATTAGTACCTATCGAAACAGATGAAGAATGGGATATGATTGAAGAGGTTGTAAATACTGAGATTAATGAATAGTATCTTAGTATTAATATGTAAGCTTTAATTGTTTAAAACTCATAGCTCTAAGATGTAAGTTTTTAGTATACATCTTAGAGCTTTTTTGATTGAAAATGAGTTAATTTATTGTTACTTAATTGAGTTAGTAATATCAAACTTAAAAACTCAAACTATAATTACTTTAATAACATACTAAAATAAATTGAATCACATATTTCGTACTTATATTTATTAATAATTTATGGTAAAATATGTAAAGTTAATTTCTATGAAGCGATCATTCACTTCTAATATGAAAGAAATAGAAGCACCATTATAGAAATCAGTCATTTATATTGATTAAAATGATAATCAATTTTGGACTGATTTATTTTATGTCTACAAATCTTTTTAGTTTTTATAATAAAGGAAGTTATTTCAAAATGGATTTGAACCAAAACTATTTAACTCAATTACATCAAAAGTTAGATACTAACATAGAGAATTTAAGACCTTATGCAGAAGACAATCAAGTTCCTATTGTAGATAAATTAGCTTTAGATATGATTAAACAATTAATAAGAATGAATCATACCAAAAACATTCTAGAAATTGGTACTGCTATTGGCTATAGTTCAATGCAATTTTCTTCAGTAGCAAATGATATACATGTAACTACCATTGAACGTAATGAAGATATGATTGCTTTGGCGCGAAATTATTTTCATCAATATGGTTACAATGAACAAATAAGATTGATTGAAGGTAATGCGCTAGAAACATACCAACAAGTCAATGATAGAGAATATGATATGATATTTATCGATGCAGCCAAAGCCCAATCCAAAAAGTTCTTTGAGTTATATACGCCTCTTTTAAGAAAAGGTGGGATTGTAGTAACTGACAATGTCTTATACCACGGTTTTGTATCGAATATAAACATTGTGAGATCTAGAAATGTTCGTCAAATGGTTAAAAAGGTACAACAATATAACCAGTGGTTAATGGAGCAATCAGGGTATACAACTAACTTTTTAAATATAGATGATGGTTTAGCAATATCAATTAAAGGAGAATGACTATGGTTGAATTATTAGTTACTCCTAAGTCAATAACTCATATGGAAACACTAATAGAAAAAGGTGCAGATGCATTTGTTATTGGTGAACAAAAATTTGGTTTAAGACTTCCAGGAGAATTTAATCGTGAAATGATGAAAGAAGCTGTTGAAATAGCACATAGAAACAATAAAAAAGTTTATGCTGCGGTCAATGGTTTGTTTCATAATTATCATTTAGATGCTTTAGAAGATTACATACATTTTTTACATCAAATTCAAGTGGATCGAATTATTTTCGGTGATCCAGCAGTAGTAATGTTTGTTAAAAAACAATCAAATCCTATCCCTTTACATTGGGATGCTGGAGCATTAGTAACAAATTATTTCCAATGTAATTATTGGGGGAAAAAGGGTGCATCAAGAGCTGTTTTAGCTAAAGAGCTTAGCTTAGAAGAGATGATTAATATTAAAAAGAATGCTAATGTTGAAATCGAAGTCCAAGTACATGGAATGACATGCATGTTTCAATCGAAACGAATGTTGTTAGGTAATTACTATACATTCCAAGACAGACAAATGAAGATTGAGCGCAATAATGCACAACAAGATTTACTTTTATATGATGAAGAACGCGATAACAAATATCCAGTTTTTGAAGATTATAATGGAACGCATATTATGTCTCCGAATGATATTTGTTTAATCGAGGAATTAGAACCATTTTTTGAAGCGGGAATTGACGCATTCAAAATCGATGGCGTTCTACAATCAGAAGACTATATCAATGTAGTAACAGAGCAATATAGAGAAGCAATTGACTTATATAATGAAGACCCTGAAGCATATGATGATGAAAAATTCATGTTAGTCGATCCTATAGAGGAAATTCAACCTGAACATCGTCCATTCGATGAAGGTTTCTTATATAAACAAACGGTTTACTAAGGGAGGCTTATCATTAATAATGAAAACTCTAGAAGAAGTTCAATCAAGTTCGAAACCAAAAATGAAAAAGCCAGAATTACTTGCTCCAGCAGGAAATTTAGAGAAACTTAAAATAGCTGTACATTATGGTGCTGATGCAGTATTTTTAGGTGGTCAAGAGTATGGTTTACGTTCAAATGCAGATAATTTTACTATGGATGAAATTGCTGAAGGCGTAGAATTTGCAAATCGTTATGGTGCTAAAATCTACGTTACAACAAATATTATTGCACATGATGAAAATATGGATGGATTAGAGGAATATCTACGTCAGTTAGATAAAACAGGCGCAACTGGAATTATTGTAGCTGATCCATTAATCATAGAAACATGCAAAGAGGTCGCACCAAGACTTGAAATTCATTTATCTACTCAACAATCCCTTTCAAATTATAAAGCTGTTGAATTTTGGAAAGAAGAAGGTTTAGACCGTGTTGTGTTAGCACGTGAGACAGGCGCTATGGAAATGAAAGAAATGAAGGAAAAAGTTGATATTGAAATTGAAGCTTTTATTCATGGTGCAATGTGTATAGCATATTCAGGACGTTGTACATTAAGTAATCATATGACAGCTCGTGATTCAAACCGTGGAGGCTGTTGTCAAAGTTGCCGTTGGGACTATGATTTACTTCAAGTAGATAATGATGGAGAACTTGATTTATTTTATGAAAATGGAGATGTTACACCGTTTGCAATGAGTCCAAAAGATTTAAAATTAATTGAATCTATACCACAAATGATGGAATTAGGAATCGACTCTTTAAAAATTGAGGGTAGGATGAAATCTATTCATTATATTGCAACTGTTGTATCAGTTTATCGCAAAGTCATAGACGCTTATGCTATGGATCCTGAGAATTTTAAGATTAAACCTGAGTGGCTCAAAGAACTGGATAAATGCGCAAATCGGGATACAGCGCCAGCTTTCTTCCAAGGGACACCTGGATATGAAGAGCAAATGTTTGGAGAAGAACAATCTAAGAAATCAGCTTACGATTTTTGCGGACTAGTACTCGACTATGATGAACAAACGCAACTTGCTACCATACAACAGCGAAACCATTTCAAACCAGGACAAGAAATTGAATTCTTTGGTCCTGAAATTGATAGTTTCAGGCAAATTGTTGATGCTATTTATGATGAGGAAGGTAATAGTTTAGATGCCGCACGTCATCCATTGCAAATTGTTCAAATTAAAGTCGACAAACCTATTTATGCTAATAACATGATGAGAAAGGAAATCGGCTAATGAATCAAACGACAATTATTGGTATTGCTGGTGGCTCTGGTTCAGGTAAAACCACTGTTACTAATGAAATTATGAAGAATCTTGAAGGCCACAGTGTTGCACTTTTAGCTCAAGATTACTATTATAAAGACCAGTCTCATTTAACTTTTGAAGAAAGACTTGAGACAAATTATGATCATCCATTCGCATTCGATAATGATTTACTTATACAAAATCTTAAAGATTTAAGAAATGGTATGGCCATCGAAGTTCCTACTTATGATTATTCGAAACATACTCGTAGTGATGAAACGATTGCATTTGAACCAAAAGATGTTATTATCGTAGAAGGTATCTTTGCTTTAGAAAATAAAACTTTACGAGATATGATGGATGTAAAAATTTATGTGGATACAGATGCAGATTTAAGAATTTTACGTAGACTTACACGTGATACTCAAGAACGTGGACGTTCTATGGAGTCTGTAATTAATCAATATTTAAATGTAGTCAGACCAATGCATGAACAATTTATTGAACCAACAAAAAAACATGCAGATATTATCATACCTGAAGGTGGCAGTAATAAGGTCGCAATTGATATTATGACTACGAAGATTCAATCACTCGTTAGCAAAAAATAGTAACTTATAGTAAAGGAAGATGACATTATGGAAAACCAAAAACAATACCCAATGACTCAAGAAGGTTATGAACAACTTGAGCAAGAATTAGAAGAATTAAAAACGGTTAAAAGACCAGAAGTTGTTGAAAAAATTAAAGTAGCTCGTTCTTTTGGTGACTTATCAGAGAACTCTGAGTACGATGCAGCAAAAGATGAACAAGGATTTATCGAACAAGATATTCAACGTATTGAACATATGATTAGAAATGCGCTTATCATTGAAGATAATGGTGATAATAACGTTGTTCAAATTGGTAAAACAGTCACTTTTGTTGAATTACCAGGTGATGAAGAAGAAAGTTATCAAATAGTAGGTTCTGCTGAAGCTGACGCATTCAAAGGAAAAATTTCAAATGAATCTCCTATGGCAAATGCTTTAATAGGTAAAGGATTAAATGACGAAGTTCGTGTTCCTCTTCCTAACGGCGGAGAAATGAACGTTAAAATCGTTGATATCAAATAATTAAATATTTTATTTTAAAATTGCTAGTACTAATGAATTCTAGTATTAAGTCCGAGTCATATTTTATGACTTGGACTTTTTTATGTTATTATTATAGAAATTTTAGCTTTAAAGAAACATTACACCATTAAATTTAGTTCTTAATAGATGAGTAGGATAAAATCCTTTTGTTATTCATCATTTTTATCATGACAAAAAATAATATGTATGATTAAATAAATATTAGCGATTTTTTGAAATAGAAATGCTATATTTTTTGAAAGACCTTAATTTCTAAATATCAAATTATTAGTAATTATCACTAACAATTTGAATTAATTATTAAACAAACATTTTATTGCAATGATACAATTAAATAGTTACAGCAAATAAATCCTTAAAAATTTAAAGGGGAGGGATTTTAAAGTTGGAAACTCAAATTATAAATGAACAAACTGTGATGATTTATTTTGATAATGAAATTAGTGAAAGCACTTACCAACTCGTTCAATCAACAGTACAATACATAAAGAAACAGAATCATTCAGAGATAACAGAAATCATTCCATCTTATAGAGCAATTCTAATATACTTCGATAATAAGAGGATAGAAGGAAATGAATTGTTAGAAAATTTAGAACTTAACCGCTTACAAAACGAGTCAGATGCTAGAACTCGAAATAAGCGTATTATTCAAATTCCTGTTTTATATGGTGAGGAATATGGACCTGACTTGGCTGAAGTTGCAGAACATAATCATTTAACTAAAGAAGAAGTCAAACAGATTCACACTCGTCAGCCATACCTTATTTATATGTTAGGCTTTATGCCAGGATTTCCTTATTTAGGGGGGGTTGACGAACGTTTACATACACCAAGACGTTCTGAGCCAAGACTTAAGATTGAGGCTGGTTCTGTTGGAATAGCCAATAATCAAACGGGATTATATCCAATGGACTCTCCAGGAGGGTGGCAAATTATTGGTCGTACACCTCTTAAGGTTTTTGATCTCAATCGAACTCCGATGACAATGTATGAAGCTGGAGATTATATTCAGTTTTATGAGATTGATCAACATGAATATAACAATATATCTGAGGAAATTGAAAATGGAAAATTTGATATAGATAAGTGGGTGACAAATAAAGATGAGTATTAAAATTTTACAACCTGGCTTATTTTCAACAATCCAAGACGAAGGACGTATAGGTTATCAAGATTTAGGATTTTCCGGAGCTGGTGCTTTAGACTTTTATAGTTTTAAAATGGCTCAAAAATTAATTGGTAATGATGGACCTGCGATTGAATACACTGTTATTGGCCCTAAAGTACAGTTTCTTAAAGAAAATACTTTTGCATTTATCGGTGGAACATCCAATGCAAAATTAAACGGTAATTCCATTGATTCACAAGTAGTATATAAAGTACAGACTAACGATGTATTAGAAATCGGT
Source organism: Staphylococcus capitis subsp. capitis (assembly GCF_040739495.1). Taxonomy (NCBI): domain Bacteria; kingdom Bacillati; phylum Bacillota; class Bacilli; order Caryophanales; family Staphylococcaceae; genus Staphylococcus; species Staphylococcus capitis. Next base: position 1,182,548 of record NZ_CP145263.1, read on the forward strand.
CAGGTTACTGAAGGTGCGAGAGGATATCTTGTGTTTGGTCATCCGTTAAAAATAGAAAGGATTGCAGAGAGTTATTCTACTCATACTAGAAGTGGACTTGGTGGTTTTGAAGGACGAGCGCTTAAAAAGCATGACATTATACCTACTCAAAGTAATGCATCTTATAATGAGAATTTAGGTAAAGCAACCTACTATATACCATTAGTAGAGGATAATACTATTCATGTTATTAAAGGTCCTCAATTTAGTTTATTTTCAGAGGAAGCAGTAGATACATTTATCAATTCTGAATTTAAGGTTTCAGATCAGTCGGATCGTATGGGTTACAGATTAGTTGGTCCATCCGTTTCACCTTTGAAAACGGCTGACATTATTTCTGAACCTGTAGCTTTAGGAAGCATCCAAGTTCCTAATGACGGAAACCCAATTATTCTTTTAAATGATAAACAAACTGTAGGTGGTTATACTAAAATTGCTACAGTTACTCAATTAGATTTAAAAAAATTAGCGCAACTTAAACCGGGAGAAACTATTCGATTTGAATGGATATCTACAGAAGAAGCGTTTAAACAATTAATAGAATTTGAAAATGATTTTGAACAAAAATTAATAAACGTGTCAGAACAACCATTATTTAATTTAAGCAATGTAAGAAACACTTCTAAGAAATTAGCATCACTAATTAAGGAGGACAAATAATAATGAATCTTGAAAGAATAGAAGAAATTATAAATTTAGTAAAATCAAATGATGTAAAAAAGTTTAAATATAAAGACTTTGAGAATGAAATTGAACTTGATTTCACAGAGGGTAATTCATCACAAGGTTTATCTCAAACTGCAAATGTACAATCAAATGAAATGACACAAACTAATAATGAAACTCAAGATACTAACAACCAAACGCAAGATTCTAGTGATGACAAAGAAATTAAATCTTCTATGGTTGGTACGTTTTTCTTACAAGATAGTAAAGAATTAACGGATCCCCAAATTAAAGTTGGTGATCAAGTTAAAGAAGGAGATATCATTGGTTACATAGAAGCAATGAAGGTAATGAACGAAATCACTAGTGACGTGAGTGGTGAGGTTACTGAAATTGTTGTAGAACATGGTACTAATGTTGAATATGATCAAGTATTAGTCAAAGTGAAGTAAGGGGGGAATAGACTTATGTATCGTTGTTTGATTGCAAACAGAGGGGAAATAGCCGTAAGGATTATTCGCGCATGTAGAGAGATGAAAATCGAAACAGTAGCCATCTATGCCAAAGGCGACGAAGATAGTCTGCATGTAAGTTTAGCTGATCAAGCGATTTGTATTGGAGAAGCTAATCCTTTAGATAGCTATTTAAATATAGAACGTATTATCTCAGCAGCAGAAATTACCGGAGCAAATGCGATACACCCTGGTTACGGTTTCTTATCTGAATCAACCACTTTTGCTGAAGCTGTTGAAGAAAATGATATCCACTTTATTGGCCCTAATAAAAAGACAATGGAAATGATGGGGGATAAAATTACAGCTCGTCAGACCGTTCATGCTGCAAATGTTCCAGTAATCCCTGGATCTGACGGCGAGGTTGAATCTGTTGATGAAATTAAAAAACTCGCGGAAGAAATAGGATACCCCCTTGTTCTTAAAGCTGCAAGTGGTGGTGGAGGTAAGGGTATCCGTATCGTTAAAGAACCGGAACAATTAGAAAAATCATTAAAAGAAGCTAAAAGTGAAGGTCAAAAATATTTTAATGATGATCGTGTATACGTTGAAGCTTTTATTCCCGTTGCAAAGCATGTAGAGGTTCAAGTCATCGGCGATGGTAAAAATAACTATGTTCATTTAGGTGAACGTGATTGTTCAGTGCAACGAAAAAATCAAAAACTTATTGAAGAATCACCTTGTGCTGCATTAACAGATGAAAGACGAGAACGGATTTGTAATGATGCTGTTAAAGTAGCAAAGGCATCTAATTATAGAAGTGCTGGTACAATTGAATTTTTAGTAACAGAGGATGCTCACTACTTTATTGAGATGAATGCACGTATCCAAGTCGAACATACAGTTACTGAAATGCGAGCAGATAGAGATCTTTTACAAGCACAATTGTACTTATTGCAATATGGTGAATTACCGTTCCAACAAGAAGATATAGTATTTAACGGACATGTAATTGAAGCACGTATTAATGCTGAAAATCCAGAAAAGAAATTCCAGCCCACTCCTGGTAAAGTGAAGAAATTACATTTACCACAAGGATTTAATATTCGAGTAGATTCTTTATTATATTCCGGTTATCAAGTATCACCATATTATGACTCACTTGTAGCAAAAGTGATTGTAAAAGACTCAAATAGACAAACAGCTATCAATAAATTGAAAGTTGCATTAGATGAAATGGTTATTGAAGGTTTCACTACAACAGCAGATTTCTTATACGCAGTATTAAGTTATCCGTTATATGCAGATGGTGATGCAAGTGAAGTTGATATTAAATTCTTAGAGAAGCATCAAATCATTAAAGGGGTGGATTTATAATGCAAATCGATTTGAATTGTGATTTAGGTGAAGCATTTGGAAATTATTCATTTGGTGGCGACAAAGATATTATTCCATTAATTACTTCGGCAAACATTGCTTGTGGTTTTCACGCCGGTGATGAAAATGTAATGAATGAGACAATACAACTTGCTAAAGAAAATAATGTAGGCATAGGAGCACATCCAGGTTTACCTGATTTACAAGGTTTCGGCAGACGCAAAATGGATATTAAACCTAAAGAAATCTACAATTTAGTTGTCTACCAATTAGGTGCTTTGAATGGTTTTTGTAAAATTCATGGAACTCGTATAAATCATGTTAAACCTCATGGTGCTTTATATAACATGGGCGCTAAAAATAAAGAAATTGCTCAAGCTATTGCACAAGCGGTTTATGATTTCGATAAGTCCTTAGTGCTAGTTGGACTATCTAATACATTGTTAATTTCAGAAGCTGAAGCGCTTGGTTTACGTACTGCTTCAGAAGTTTTTGCAGATCGTCGTTATGAAGATGATGGTCAGCTTGTAAGTCGTCAAGAATCAGATGCGACAATTACAAATACGGATGAAGCATTACAGCAAGTGTTAAAAATGGTTACTGAGAATAAAGTTGTTAGTAAAAATGGTAAAGAAATTGATTTACAAGCCGATACAATATGTGTCCATGGTGATGGTGCTCATGCACTTGATTTTGTAACTCAAATTAGAAAAAAATTAACGAAAGAAGGCATTGATATTCAATCCTTATAGGGGGTACCAGAGATGGGAGAAAATTTTAAACAAAGCAACAATCAAGAAACAAAACAAAGTGGGAAAGAATTTAAATTTACAAAAGGTCATAGACGTTTATTATATGGTTCAGTATTTTTGATGGCTACTTCTGCCATTGGTCCGGCATTTCTTACTCAAACGGCTGTTTTCACAGCACAATTTTATGCTAGTTTTGCATTCGCTATTTTAATATCAATATTAATTGATATTGGTGCTCAAATTAATATTTGGCGTGTTTTAGTAGTTACTGGATTACGTGGTCAAGAAGTTTCAAATAAAGTTGTACCTGGATTAGGCACAGTGATATCAATATTAATAGCATTTGGGGGACTTGCATTTAATATAGGTAATATTGCAGGTGCAGGTCTTGGACTCAATGCAATGTTTGGTTTAGATGTTAAATGGGGTGCAGCTATAACTGCAATATTCTCTATCTTAATCTTTGTAAGTAAAAGTGGCCAAAAAATAATGGATGTAGTATCTATGATTCTAGGGGTAGTAATGATTTTGGTCGTTGCATATGTGATGGTAGTTTCTAATCCTCCATACGGTGATGCATTAGTACACATGGTTGCACCTGAACATCCAATTAAACTTATTTTACCTATAATTACTTTAGTTGGAGGCACTGTAGGTGGTTATATAACTTTTGCTGGAGCACACCGATTATTAGACTCTGGCATGAAAGGTAAAGAGTTTTTACCTTTCGTTAACAGATCTGCGATTGCAGGTATTTTAACAACAGGAGTTATGAGAACTTTACTTTTCTTAGCAGTTTTAGGTGTGGTTGTTACTGGAGTTACGTTAAGTGCAGAAAATCCACCTGCTTCAGTGTTTGAACACGCTATTGGTCCAATAGGAAAAAATATATTTGGTGTAGTTATTTTTGCAGCAGCGATGTCATCTGTTATCGGTTCAGCATATACAAGTGCAACCTTCTTGAAGACATTACATAAGTCTTTATTTAATAAAAATAATTTAATAGTCATTATGTTTATAGTTATCTCAACATTAATTTTCTTATTCATTGGTAAACCTGTAAGTTTACTTATAATTGCGGGAGCAATCAATGGTTGGATTTTACCAATCACACTAGGGGCTATCTTAATTGCTAGTCGTAAAAAATCTATTGTTGGAGATTATAAACATCCTACTTGGATGCTTGTTTTCGGAATCATAGCAGTTATAGTTACGATTATCACTGGTATTTTCTCTCTACAAGATTTAGCAAGCTTATGGAAAGGTTAATTATTTTTTATTACTTCACGTCGTTAAGATGTGAAGTATTTTTTATTAAAAAGTCTTAAAAATTTAATTATTTAACTCCCTATTGATAATTAACTTATCCTATCGTGATGAATTTTAAAATGTGATAAAATACGTAGTGCTAGGACTTTTTAAATGAGGTGTAAATAGAAATGATAGGCATAATTGGAGCTATGGAAAAAGAAGTAGGTATACTCAAAGATAAAATTGTCGACTTAAGTGAAATTAGTGTGGCACACGTAAAATTCTATACTGGTACACTTAATAATAAAGACATTGTTTTAACTCAAAGTGGAATAGGTAAAGTGAATGCTACTATATCTACGACTTTATTAATTGAAAAATTCAATCCTGATATAGTAATTAATACAGGTTCTGCTGGCGCTCTTGATGAGAGTTTAAAAGTGGGTGACGTATTAGTTAGTAATGAAGTCATTTATCATGATGTAGATGCAACAGCATTTGGTTATGCTTATGGTCAAATCCCGCAAATGCCAGAGCGTTATGAGTCTAGTGAAAAATTATTAGAAAAAACAATTGATATATTAAAACAGCAACAGCTAAATGGTAAAGTGGGCATGATTACTAGTGGCGATAGTTTTATTGGTAGTGCTCAACAACGAAATAAAATTAAATCACAATTTCCAGATGCAATGGCAGTAGAAATGGAAGCGACAGCTATTGCACAAACATGTTTCCAATTTAACGTTCCATTTATTGTGACGAGAGCAGTTTCAGATTTAGCTAATGGAGAAGCAGATATTTCATTTGAAGAATTTTTAGGTCAAGCTGCGATTTCTTCTAGTGAGACAGTTGAATTGTTAGTTAAATCATTATAAAAGTAAAGGTGAATTTATAAAATGGGTATTATTAAAAATTTATTTATGCCAAATGCATACGTACAATCTGTATTCGATATAGATATAGAAAAATTAGCGAGTATGGGAGTTAAAGGAATCATTACAGACCTGGATAACACCCTTGTTGGTTGGGACGTTAAAGAGCCTACCGAGAGAATTAAAGAGTGGTTCTCTAAAGCACGTGAGCTTGGTATTACAATTACAATTGTGTCGAACAATAATGAAGAACGTGTATCTAGTTTTTCTAAAGATTTAGAAGTAGATTTTATATTCAAAGCACGTAAACCAATGGGTAAAGCTTTTATAAAAGCTATTAAACAAATGAATATACAAGCTAAAGAAACTGTTGTTATTGGAGATCAAATGCTTACAGATGTTTTCGGTGGTAATCGCAATGGACTATATACTATTATGGTCGTTCCAGTTAAAAGAACTGATGGCTTTGTGACTAAATTTAATCGTCTAATTGAAAGACGCTTATTAAATCATTTTAGAAAAAAAGGTTATATCAAATGGGAGGAATAGTGTTTGAGTGAATTACTAAAATGTATTGGTTGTGGCGCTCCACTACAATCAGAAGATAAAAATGCTCCAGGCTATGTACCTGAACATAATATGTTCCGTGAAGATGTTATATGTCAAAGATGTTTTAGATTAAAAAATTATAATGAAGTTCAAGATGTTGGGATGGACAGTGAGGATTTCTTAAATTTATTAACTGGTCTTTCTAATAAATCTGGTATTGTAGTTAATGTTGTGGATGTTTTTGACTTTGAAGGTTCATTTATTAATGCAATTAAGCGTATTGTAGGTAATAAAAAAATCATTTTAGCTGCAAACAAACTTGATCTACTACCTAAACAAATCAATCAGCGTCGTGTAAAAGAGTGGTTAAAGAAAACTGCTAGAAAATACGGCTTAGAAGCCGATGATGTTGTACTTATTTCAGCCGATAAAGGTTGGGGCATTGAAGAGTTGATGCAGTCAATTAATCAAGTAAGAAATAATGAGGACGTTTATGTCGTAGGTACGACTAATGTAGGGAAATCTACTTTAATTAATAAATTAATTGAAATTAGTGTTGGTGAAAAAGATGTAGTAACTACTTCAAGATTTCCAGGTACTACTTTGGACATGATTGATATTCCGCTTGATGAAACTACGTTTATGTATGATACACCTGGTATTATACAAGAGCATCAAATGACAAACTATGTCTCTGATATAGAATTAAAAACTATTATGCCTAAAAAGGAAATAAAACAACGCGTATATCAACTAAATGAAGAACAAACATTATTTTTTGGTGGTTTAGCTAGAATTGATTATGTATCTGGAGGTAAAAGATCATTAGTATGTTTCTTCTCCAATGATTTAAATATCCATAGAACAAAAACTGAAAAAGCTAATGAATTATGGAAAAATCAATTGGGTTCACTTTTAACACCACCACATGACGCAAGTCAATTTGATTTAAATGACGTAAAAGCTGTTAGATTAGAAACTGGTAAAGCTAAACGTGATGTAATGATATCAGGCTTAGGATTTATCACAATTGACGAAGGTGCAAAAGTGATCGTGCGTGTACCCAAAAATGTAGACGTCATTTTAAGAAATTCTATTTTATAAAAGGGAGTGGTTGAGAATGAAATTTGCAGTAATTGGCCATCCGATTTCTCATTCTTTATCACCTATAATGCATAGTGCTAACTTTTCAAATTTAAGTTTAAATTACACCTATGAACCACTAGACATTCCTATTGACGAATTCCTCTTACTTAGAGACATCATTACTGAAAAGAAACTTAGTGGATTTAATGTCACTATCCCTCATAAAGAGCGGATAATTCCTTACCTAGACGAGGTAGATGAGCAATCTAAAACAGTTGGTGCGGTAAATACTGTTTTAATTAGAGATGGTAAGTGGATAGGCTATAATACAGATGGAATAGGTTATGTAACTGGCTTAAAGCAAATTTATGATGATTTAAAGAATGCTTATATACTCATATTAGGTGCTGGTGGTGCAAGTAAAGGAATTGCTAACGAATTAACTAAATTTGTTGAACCTAAATTAACGATTGCTAATCGTACAATGTCAAGATTTGAAGATTGGAATTTAGATATTAATGCTATTTCTCTAAATGACGCTGAGAAGTATTTGGATGAATTTGATATCGTTATTAATACAACACCTGCTGGGATGGATAAAAACAATGATAGTGTGATAAATCTAAGAAATTTATCTCCTCATACGTTAGTAAGTGATATAGTGTACATTCCTTATAAGACTCCAATCTTATTAGAAGCTGAAAGTAAAGGTAACCCCATTTATAATGGTTTAGATATGTTTGTGTATCAAGGTGCTGAAAGCTTTAAAATTTGGACAGGAGAACAACCTAATATTCAAATCATGAAAAATACTGTATTAGATAAATTAAAAGGAGATTTATAATGTTAACTGGAAAACAAAAGAGATACTTACGTAGTTTAGCTCATAATACTGATCCAACTTTCCAAATAGGTAAAGGTGGAATTAACGAAAATATGATTTCTCAAATTGATGAAACCTTAGAGAAAAGAGAACTCATTAAAATACATGTTTTACAAAATAATTTTGATGATAAAAATGAATTAGCTAATGAACTTAGTCAAGCAACTAAAAGTGAATTAGTACAAGTAATCGGGTCAATGATTGTACTTTATAAAGAATCTCAAGAAAATAAAGACATCTTTTTACCCTAATGTCTAAAAAGATTGTATTATACGGCGGTCAATTTAACCCGATTCATACCGCTCATATGGTGGTAGCTAGCGAGGTGTTCCATGAATTACAACCTGATGAATTTTATTTCTTACCTAGTTACATGGCTCCGTTGAAAGAACATCAAGATTTCCTAGATGCTTCTTATCGTATGAAGATGATTGAATTTGTCATAGAGGAATTAGGTTTTGGAAAAATTTGTACTAGTGAATTAGATAGAAAAGGACAAAGCTATACTTATGACACGTTGTCTGAAATAAAGCGTAACAATCCTAAAGATGAATTTTATTTTGTAATAGGAACTGATCAATATGAGCAACTTGATAAGTGGTTTAAAATTGACGAATTAAAAAAGTTGATCACCTTCGTTATAGTTAATCGTGAGTCAGATTATCAAAGTGTCGAAACTGGTATGATATCGGTTAAAATACCTCGTATTGATATTAGTTCAACAATGATTCGAGACCGTGTTAAAAATCATAAATCTATACAAGCACTCGTCCCTAATAAAGTGGAGGACTATATTGAGGAGGAAGGACTTTATGGAAATTAGTGAAGCTAAAAAGCGAGTGAAAGAAAAATTGCCCGAGAAGCGTTATAATCACTCGCTTAGAGTTGCTGAGACAGCTGTAAAATTAGCAGAAATATATGATGGAGATAAAGATAAAGCAGAATTAGCTGGTGTTTTACATGACTATTGTAAATATGATGATTTAAGTTCAATGTACCAGATTGTTAGACAATGTGAATTAGAGAGTGACTTACTTAGTTATGGAAGTGAAATCTTACACGGACCTGTTTGCGCTGCAATCATGGAACATGATTATCACATTGAAGATGAAGAGGTTTTACTAGCAATAAAATATCATACAACTGGGCGTCAGCAAATGACTAAAACAGAAAAGCTTATTTTTATTGCTGATTATATTGAACCTGGTAGAAAAACCCCAGGAGTTGAAGAAATTAGAGATATGGCATACAATCAAGGTAGCTTAGATAAAACAATTTATGAAATTTCTAAGCGAACAGTTTTATTTTTAATCGGTAAAGACATTACGGTATATGGCGCTACGATTGCATGCTTGAATTATTATAATTATAGTGACGAAAGAATAAAGGATGATTAAATGAGTTCAGAAGAATTATTAAATATTGCTGTCGAAGCGACAGAAAACAAAAAAGCAGAAGATGTAATTTCTCTTAATATGCAAGGTATCAGCGATATGACTGATTACTTTGTTGTGTGTCATGGTAACAATGAGCGACAAGTACAATCCATTGCAAGAGCTGTTAAAGAAGCTGTTCATGAGCAAGGTATTGATGTTAAACGTATGGAAGGTTATAACGACGCAAGATGGGTATTAATTGATTTAGCTAATGTTGTGGTTCATATTTTCCATAAAGATGAGCGAAATTATTATAATATCGAGAAATTATATCAAGATGCTCCGTATGAGTCATATGGTCAGGTTGCTTATTAAAATATGAGTCAATACGAAGATATGAGTTTGGTCTATGACCAGCTTACTCAAGATCAACCATATGATGCTTGGTTCAATATAGTTCAAACCTTTTCAAAGAGAGAATCTAATGACATTCTAGATTTAGGTTGCGGTACAGGAAATTTAACACATATGTTGGTTCCATTAGGCAATGTTATCGGAATGGATTTAAGTGTTGATATGTTAACTATCGCTAATCAAAAATCTAATGAGGTTAGATGGTTAGAAGGAGATATGACAAGTTTTAAGTTGAACCAAAAATTCAATATCATTACAATATTTTGTGATTCACTGAATTATTTATCTTCAAGTAAAGAAGTTAAAGAAACCTTTAATAAAGTTTACCAGCATTTAACCGATGATGGAGTATTTCTATTTGATGTGCATACTGTACATAAGATGAATACTTTATTTAATAATCAAAGTTATATTGATGAAACCGAAAATGTCTACTTAGCTTGGGAAGCAATTCAAGGTAATGAACCATTAAGTGTTTATCATGAAATGACTTTTTTCATTCATAATAATAATGGAAGTTATCGACGCTTTGATGAATCCCATTATCAACGCACATATGAAGAAGATGTTTATAAAAGGTTACTCAATGAGGCTGGTTTTAAAGAAATTAAAACTTTCACCGATTTTGATTTTAATCAAAAAGAAGAAGATGCTGATCGATTATTTTTCGTTGTAAAAAAATAGATTATGAAATAAATAGAAGTAAAATCACTCGTTCATACGTTATTAAGTGTGAAGGGGTGATTTTTTGTTTAACAAAGGTAATAAGTATATTGAATTTATTATTAAATGGAAAATTTATTTAATTATAGGTCTAGTAGTTTTAGCAATGGTAGTTTTAAGTCTATTTAATCATTATGAAGACAATAGCAAAGAGGACGAATTTAACAAAGAGATTAATAGCAAGCAGGTTAATTCTAAGAGATATAGTTCAACTAACAATGATAATAATGAAAAAGAAAGACAACCTCAAAGAGCAAACAACAATGAAAAAATTTTTATAGATATTAAAGGTGCAGTAGAACATCCAAATGTTTATCAGATGACAAACACTGAAAGAGTCATAGATGCAATTAATAAAGCTAAACCTCATAAGGATGCAGACTTATCACAAATAAACTTATCTGAAAGGTTAATAGATTAAAAGCTAATTTATGTTCCTAAAAAGGGAGAACACAGTCAATATAATACGGTAAATAATATTTCAAATAATAATATCAATCAAAATGAGGGAAATAAACAAATTAATTTGAATAATGCCACTGAAACGGATTTTAAAAGCATTCCAGGCGTCGGTCCTTCTAAAGCAAGAGAAATAATTAATTATAGAGAACAAAATGGAGGGTTCAAGAATATAGAAGATTTGAGAAAAATTAAAGGATTTGGCGAAAAAACATTTGAGAAAATTAAAGAACATCTTGTTGTTTAACTGGTCAATGATTGCATTTATAATTATAAATGATTAAGCTATAAATGTTGATTGTTATTCAAGATAAGGAGGCACCTTTACATGGAACGAATTAAATGGGAAGAATATTTTATGGCTCAAAGTCATTTACTTGCTTTGAGATCAACATGTCAGAGACTATCTGTAGGAGCTACTATTGTTAAAGATAATCGAATTATAGCAGGAGGCTACAATGGTTCAGTTGCCGGTGAAGTGCACTGCATAGATGAAGGTTGCCTAATAGAAGATGGACATTGTATCAGAACAATTCATGCAGAAATGAATGCATTACTTCAGTGTGCTAAACAAGGCGTTTCAACAGAGGGAGCGACAATATATGTTACACATTTCCCTTGTTTAAATTGTACTAAATCTATTATTCAATCAGGGATTAAAACAATTTATTATGCTGAAGATTACCACAATCATAATTATGCGATTAAGTTACTAAATCAATCTGGTATTGAATATAAAAAAATTCCATTTACACCGGAATATGTAGCTCAATATCTAACACAGGGGTAATCAATGATATACATAGCACTATCATTTTTAGTAGGGATACTTTGGATGAATTTCAAAGTTATCTCTATCTCTTTATTTTTCCTTTTAATCTTATTAATCTTCATCAAAAAACTTAAACTTCCAATAATCTTACTTATTGTTGTGTGTCCTTTCTTTTCAAATTATATTACTCAAACATATAACCAACGTGTTGACCATGAACAACTCATACTAATGTATAATCCAAAAGTTAATGATTACGTAAAATTTAAAACACTTAAAGTTCAAAATAATTTTATTACTGGAATATTAGTTTATAAAGGTAAAAATTATAATTTCTTTTATAATAACAATAATAAGACAAGCATTACCTCCCTCAAACATCACACTTGTAGTATAAATGGGGAATTCAAGTTTGATAAAGTTCCTCCATCAATTACATTGAATGAAATTCACACAAATTCATGTACTTTTAATGATAGGTTTAAATTCATTTATCTCCATCAAGACTATATAATCGATAAGATTCAACATTCAGGTGTAAATTATCCCAATCGAATTTTAGCACTGATTACAGGTAATCCATTATTATTCAATGCTGATTTTAGAGATAAAGTGAAGGATATAGGTATATATCATTTACTAGCAGTGAGTGGGACTCATGTAGCAGCAATTATACTTCTCATTCATCAACTTTTAGTGAGATTTAACACGCCGCTTGTCATTATTAAAACAATGATTATTAATGTTTTAGTACTATACGCTGTTTATACTGACTTTGTTCCTAGCGCAGTAAGAGCAATTTCAATCGCAATATTAGTTTTAATCCTTCCCTAAAAGATTCAGAAAATCTTCTATTGATTTGCTTTCTATCATATTTATTATGATGTTTATAAGCAATCCAGGTTATGTTTATGAGATAGGTTTTCAATTTTCTTTCTTAATTTGCTTTTTTATTTTACTATCACAACCTTATTTAAAAAAGTTAACTTCATTTCAAAGCATATTAGCCATTACATGTATAGCTCAATATAGTTCTATTATTATAAGTACATATCATTTTAATCAATTTCAATGGATTGGTTTCCTCTCGAATTTAGTTTTTGTGCCTTTCTACAGTTTCATACTTTTTCCTTCAATAATTTTCTTTTTTATTATGACTCACATTGTATCAAATTTTGAAATTCTAAATGTTTACATGAATAAAATTTATGAAATACATGATTTATTACTCCACTTCTTTTTAAATTTTAATAATTATAAGTGGTTTATACCTTCTTTAAGCGAAATTTATCTACTAATATTGTTAATAAATATATTGATTGCTTATTATTTATTAGTGTACAAAAAGATTTTTAAATCCCTAATATACTTTTTAATTACCTTAGTAATAATATCTACATTGAGTAAACCTTCAAACGCAGAGTTAACAATTTTTGATGTAGGCCAGGGGGATAGCATACTTTTCAAAAGTAATACAAATAAAACTGTATTAATAGATACTGGAGGGAAAGGAGAAGAAAACTTTGAATTTAAACATCATAATATTGCTAAATACAAAATACTCCCAAGTTTGAAGCGAAGAGGTATTACTACGATTGATTATTTAATTATTACTCATCCACATGCGGATCATATGGGGGAGCTTCCTTATATCATAGACCATGTTAAAATTAAAAATTTAATATTAAACAGTGATGGTTTTCCTAAGCATTTATTAAATCAAGTTCACAACGAATGCAAGAAAAAAAGGATAAATATAATTGAAGCTAAAAATATACCTCAAATAAAGATTGATGATACTGAATTAGAAATTTACGATACATTTATATCCTCAAGTTCCGATAAAAATGAGTATTCAATCATTACATTAATAAAATATAACAATAGAAATATTTTACTTATGGGTGATGCCACTAAAAACAATGAGGATATTTTATTGAAGAAATATCATTTGCCTACAATAGATATTTTAAAAGTAGGACATCATGGTAGTCGAGCAAGTAGCTCTGAAGAATTTATTAAGAAAATTCAACCAAGGTTAAGTTTGATTTCAAGTGGAAAACATAATAAATATAAATTACCTAATGATGAAGTAATTGAACGTTTAAAGAGATATGGAAGCTTAGTGTATGACACGCAACAAAACGGTGAAATGACGATTAATTTAGATAAACACCATTTAAATGTGATGAATGTTAAAAATCATCTAAAAACTATCGCTAGAGAAGTCAGTCAATAAAATGATATAATTTAAAAGTATGAGATATAGAGGAAGGATGCACTTATGAGCGACAATATCATAACTATCTATGGCGAAGTACCTGAACTTGTTGAGAAGAAAAGTTCAGAAATAGTAAATAATTATCTCGGACAAGAAAAAGATGATTTTAACTACGTTAAATTTAATATGTATGAAAATGATCTAACGCCCATCATTGAAGAAACATTAACTATGCCTTTTTTTTCTGATAAAAAAGCAATTGTAGTAAAAAATGCATACATATTTACAGGTGAAAAAGGTGCAAAGGAACTCAATCATAATCCAGAGCAGTTAATGGAATTTATAGAAAAATATGATGGGGATAATCTAATTCTTTTTGAGGTTTATCAAAATAAGTTAGATGAACGTAAAAAATTAACAAAATCACTTAAAAAAAATGCGCAACTCAAAAAAGTTGAACAAATGTCTGAAGAAGAAATAAAAAAATGGATTCAAAATAAATTACACGAAAATTATAAAGATATTAAACGAGATGCTTTAAATCTATTTATTGAACTAACAGGTATTAATTTCAACATTGTTTCACAGGAGCTTTCGAAACTTATGCTGTATATAAGAGATAGACCTACAGTTAATAAAGATGATGTTAATCAAATTATAAATAGAAGCTTAGAGCAAAACGTTTTTCTTTTAACTGAATATATTCAAAAAGGAAAAAAAGATAAGGCTATACAATTATTGAATGACTTAATTACTATGAAAGAGGAACCTATAAAACTTTTAGCTTTAATAACTAGTAATTATAGATTATATTATCAATCTAAGATTTTAGAACAAAAAGGGTACAGTGGCCAGCAGATTGCGAAGACAGTTAGTGCGCATCCGTATAGAGTGAAACTTGCTCTAAACCAAGCACGATACTATCAATTAAATGATTTATTAAACATTATTGATTCATGTGCAGAAACCGATTATAAATTAAAATCTTCTTATATGGACAAACAGTTAATTTTAGAATTATTAATTTTATCTTTATAGATTAATGATTAAACAAAAAAGATCAAGCATAGTGCTTGATCTTTTTTAATAAACTGAATTATTTGTTAGCTGTCATAAGTTGAGATTTAATACGATCAGCTTTGTTTGAGTGAATTAAGTTGCTTTGAGCAGCTTTATCAACTTGTTTAATTGCAAAACTTAATAATTCATTTTTGTTTTCAGCATCAGTAGAGATAGCTGTTTTAGCGCGTTTAACTGCTGTACGCATTGCATTCTTTTTAGAGATATTACGTGCTTCAGCTGTTTCAGTTGTTCTAACACGTTTAACTGCAGATTTAATGTTTGGCATTTCTGTCACCTCCTAAAAGTGAGCTTAACTTATCAAAATTTATTTGATTACAACAAGAAATATTTTATCAAATGTCTTACCTTTGTGCAATCATTTATTTATGCGTAATATTAATCATGTTTAGTAACTTTAACTATTGGAAAGTGTGTTTTAACTCTATATAATTAAAATTGTTAGGGTAAATAAATATTAATAGAAAATGAAAACTTCAGCTCTTAGATAGAGTGTTTGCAATTACCCTCTAAAAACGTTATCATATCAAAGATGTATACATATATCGGGTTAATATTATGAAAGTGAGAAGGATAAAATGGATAAGCAAGAACGCTATAATAGAAGAGAAAATATCAGAAATTTCTCTATCATTGCACACATAGATCATGGGAAATCAACGTTAGCGGATAGAATCCTTGAAAATACAAAATCAGTTGAAACACGTGAAATGCAAGATCAACTACTTGATTCCATGGACCTTGAAAGAGAACGCGGTATTACTATAAAGTTAAATGCTGTTCGTTTGAAATATGATGCTAAAGATGGTCAAACATATACTTTCCATCTTATAGATACACCAGGACATGTCGACTTTACATATGAAGTGTCGCGTTCATTAGCTGCATGTGAAGGCGCAATTTTAGTTGTAGATGCCGCTCAAGGTATTGAAGCTCAAACTTTAGCAAATGTATATTTAGCTCTTGATAATGACTTAGAGTTATTACCAGTTGTTAACAAAATTGATTTACCTGCAGCTGAACCTGAAAGAGTTAAACAAGAATTAGAGGATGTTATTGGTTTAGACCAAGATGATGTAGTACTTGCTAGTGCCAAATCAAATATCGGTATAGAAGAAATTTTAGAAAAAATAGTAGAAGTTGTACCAGCTCCTGATGGAGATCCTGATGCACCTTTAAAAGCTCTAATATTTGATTCAGAGTATGATCCTTATAGAGGCGTTATCTCATCTATTAGAATCATTGATGGTGTAGTTAAAGCCGGGGATAAGATTAAAATGATGGCTACAGGTAAAGAATTTGAAGTGACAGAAGTAGGCATTAATACACCTAAACAACTTCCTGTTGAAGAATTAACAGTGGGAGACGTAGGATATATCATTGCAAGTATTAAAAATGTTGATGATTCACGTGTAGGTGATACTATCACATTAGCTAATCGTCCTGCAGATAAGCCACTCAAAGGTTATAAAAAAATGAATCCAATGGTTTATTGTGGTCTATTCCCAATAGACAATAAAGATTACAATGATTTACGTGAAGCGTTAGAAAAATTACAACTCAATGATGCTTCACTCGATTTTGAGCCTGAGTCTTCACAAGCATTAGGGTTCGGATATAGAACTGGTTTCTTAGGCATGTTGCATATGGAAATTATTCAAGAAAGAATTGAGAGAGAGTTCGGTATTGAATTAATTGCAACGGCTCCTTCAGTTATATACGAATGTATTTTAAAGGATGGAACTGAAGTTACTGTTGACAATCCAGCTCAGATGCCAGAAAGAGACAAAATAGAACATATTTATGAACCATTTGTAAGAGCTACAATGATGGTACCTAATGATTATGTTGGTGCAGTGATGGAACTATGCCAACGTAAGCGAGGTCAATTTGTAAATATGGATTATTTAGATGATATAAGAGTAAACATTGTTTATGAAATTCCATTATCTGAAGTTGTGTTTGACTTCTTTGACCAACTTAAGTCTAATACTAAAGGTTATGCTTCATTTGATTATGAATTCATTGAAAATAAAGAAAGTAATCTAGTTAAAATGGATATCTTACTTAATGGAGATAAAGTGGATGCCTTAAGTTTCATCGTCCATAGAGACTTTGCATATGAAAGAGGTAAAGCACTTGTTGAAAAATTAAAAACACTTATACCTAGACAACAGTTCGAAGTACCTGTTCAAGCAGCTATAGGTCAAAAAATTATAGCCCGTACAAATATTAAATCTATGGGTAAAAATGTTTTATCTAAATGTTATGGTGGCGATATTAGTCGTAAACGTAAGCTTTTAGAAAAACAAAAAGCAGGTAAAGCAAAAATGAAAGCTGTAGGAAATGTTGAAATTCCTCAAGATGCTTTCCTAGCTGTGCTTAAAATGGAAGATGAATAGTTTATAATAATTTAAATAACATTGAAGCGGGATGTTGAAATCGTTGTATAAAGAAATTGATTTCACTTCCGCTCTTTTTACGTTAGTGAATGGGGGGGTTTTTTGACAGTTAAAAGTGCTTATATACATATACCATTTTGTGTAAGAATCTGTACTTATTGTGATTTTAATAAGTATTTTATAGATAAGCAGCCAGTAGATGAATATTTAGATGCGCTCATTAAAGAAATGCAAGTTGAAAATAATAGAAAGCTTGAGACAATGTATGTTGGCGGAGGGACACCCACTGCATTGAATATTGTACAACTTGAAAAACTACTAAAAGCTATTAATAACACGTTTACTATTCATGGAGAATATTCATTTGAAGCTAATCCCGATGAATTAACTTATGAGAAAGTAGCACTTTTAAAAAAATATGGTGTTAATAGAATTTCGATGGGAGTACAAACGTTTAAGCCAGAGTTGTTAGAAATTCTTGGACGAACTCATAAAACTAATGATATCTATAGCGCTGTAAACAACGCTCGCAAGGCAGGTATTAATTCAATTAGCCTTGATTTAATGTATCATTTACCACAGCAATCATTAGAAGATTTTAAACAAAGTTTAGAATTAGCTTTAGAAATGGATATTGATCATATTTCGAGCTATGGTCTTATTCTTGAACCAAAAACTCAATTTTACAACATGTATAGAAAAGGACATTTAAAGCTTCCTAATGAGGATTTAGGGGCAGATATGTACCAATATTTGATGAAACGATTAGAGGATTCTAATTTAAATCAGTATGAGATTTCTAATTTCGGGAAAAAAGGTCACGAATCAACTCATAACAAAGTCTATTGGCTTAATGAAGAATATTATGGTTTTGGTGCAGGAGCAAGTGGTTATGTGGATGGTGTAAGATATACCAATCTCAATCCAGTTAATCATTATATTAAAGCTATTTATAACAATGAGGAACCTATACTTACAAAGAACACCCCAACTTTTGAAGAGAGAATGGAAGAGGAGATGTTTCTTGGCTTAAGAATGAACCAAGGTGTTAGCATATCAAGATTTAAGAGAAAATTTGGTATAAATATTGAAGAAGTATTTGGTCAAACAATTACGGATTTAATAAATAGAAATTTATTAGAAAATAAATGTGGTTATATATCATTAACTGAACGTGGTAAAGTCATTGGGAATGAGGTTTTTGAGGCTTTTTTACTCAACGTATAAAAAATTTGATATTTTAATGCTTTAACATTGACTTACTTTGACCTTTTTGATAAATTATAATTAGCACTTGAGAGAAAAGAGTGCTAATGAGGTGAAAACATGATTACAGAAAGACAATTAAGCATTCTTAATGCAATTGTTGAAGATTATGTTGATTTTGGACAACCGATTGGTTCTAAAACATTAATTCACCGACATAATTTAGAGGTAAGCCCAGCAACTATTAGAAATGAAATGAAACAGCTTGAAGATATGAACTTCATTGAGAAGACGCATACTTCATCTGGCAGGACTCCCTCAGAATTAGGTTTTAGATACTATGTCAATCGTTTATTAGAACAAACATCTCATCAAAATCAAAACAAAATTCAACGTTTAAATCAATTATTGATTGAGAATCACTATGATATTTCTACAGCATTGACATACTTTGCTAATGAACTATCTATGAAATCTCAATATGCAACGTTGGTTGTACGTCCAAATCACAATCAAGATATTATTAATAATATTCATTTGATTCAAGCCAATAGTCATTTGGTTATATTAGTTATGGTCTTTTCATCCGGACATGTCGAAAATATTCATGTTGTAACTCAAATACAACTTAATCATCTCAATCTAAACAGAATAGCTAACTTTTTAACTGTCCATTTCAATAAACATAACCAAGATATGCAACACGAGATTAAAAGTTTTGTTAATTCTAGTGATGAACAAGAGTTAGTAAATGAGATGATTGAATTAATTAATATTCATATTAATAATCAAAGTAATAGCATTTACATGGGTGGAAAGGTTAAACTTATTGATGCGTTAAACGAAACTAACGTATCATCGATTCAACCTATATTGCAGTACATTGAATCAAATAGAATAACTGAACTTTTAGATGATATTTCTACTTCTCAAATCAATGTTCGAATAGGAAAGGAAATTGATGAGAGCTTAAGTGATATCTCCATAGTTACTAGTCAGTATCATGTTGATGAATCACTTAAAGGACAAATTGCGGTCATAGGACCAACTGCGATGCATTATCAAAATGTAATTCAATTACTTAACCAAATATGGTAGTAATTAGAATTGTATTGGAGGTCAGAAAATGACAGAAAAAGATCAATCAGTGAATAATACTGAGGAAGAAGTTAATTCAGAAGAGAATGTAGAAACTCAAAATGTTGATAATTCTCAAGACTCAGTTGAAAATACTGACAATAGTGAAGTAAATGAAGATCATTTGCAAGAAGATTCTCAGGAAGAAGTTCAAACTGAGGATGTAGATCCTAAAGATGAGAAAATTCAAGAATTAGAAAAGCTAGCAAATGATAATGAAGAGAAATATTTAAGATTGTACGCTGAATTTGAAAATTATAAGCGTCGAATTCAAAATGAAAATCAAATTAACAAAACTTATCAAGCTCAAGGTGTTTTAACTGACATCCTTCCGTCAATAGATAATATTGAACGTGCATTACAAATTGAAGGTGATGATGAATCATTTAAATCACTACAAAAAGGTGTCCAAATGGTTCATGAAAGTTTACTTAGAGCTTTAAAAGATAATGGTCTTGAAGAAATTGAAGCTGAAGGTCAAGAATTTGACCCTAATCTTCATCAAGCGGTGGTTCAAGATGATAATCCTGATTTTAAATCGGGGGAAATCACTCAAGAACTTCAAAAAGGTTACAAACTTAAAGATCGCGTCTTGAGACCATCAATGGTAAAAGTAAATCAATAAACTGATTGAAAAAACATTGTATAAAATTACAAAATGATATTGGAGGAATTTTATTATGAGTAAAGTAATCGGAATCGACTTAGGTACAACAAACTCTTGCGTTGCCGTATTAGAAGGTGACGAACCAAAAGTAATTCAAAATCCAGAAGGCGCACGCACTACTCCTTCAGTAGTTGCTTTTAAAAATGGTGAAACTCAAGTAGGTGAAGTTGCTAAACGTCAAGCAATCACTAACCCTAATACAGTTCAATCAATTAAACGTCATATGGGTACAGACTACAAAGTAGATATCGAAGATAAATCATACACTCCACAAGAGATTTCAGCTATGATTTTACAAAACTTAAAAAGTACTGCTGAAAGTTATTTAGGAGATACAGTTGATAAAGCAGTTATCACTGTTCCAGCTTACTTCAATGATGCTGAACGTCAAGCTACTAAAGATGCTGGTAAAATCGCTGGACTAGAAGTTGAACGTATTATCAACGAACCTACTGCAGCTGCTTTAGCTTACGGTTTAGACAAAACTGAACAAGATCAAAAAGTTCTTGTATTTGACTTAGGTGGCGGTACTTTCGACGTGTCAATCCTTGAATTAGGTGACGGAGTATTTGAAGTATTATCTACTGCAGGTGACAATAAACTTGGCGGTGACGATTTCGACCAAGTAATTATTGATTACTTAGTTTCAGAATTTAAAAAAGAAAATGGCGTAGATTTATCTCAAGATAAAATGGCACTACAAAGATTAAAAGACGCTGCTGAAAAAGCTAAAAAAGACTTATCAGGTGTATCTCAAACTCAAATTTCACTTCCATTTATTTCAGCTGGAGAAAGTGGTCCATTACATTTAGAAATTAGCTTAACTCGTTCTAAATTTGAAGAATTAGCAGATTCATTAATTAGAAAAACAATGGAACCAACTCGTCAAGCACTAAAAGATGCTGGCTTATCAACTTCTGATATTGATGAAGTTATCCTTGTTGGTGGTTCTACTCGTATTCCAGCAGTACAAGAAGCTGTTAAAAAAGAAGTAGGTAAAGACCCTCATAAAGGTGTAAACCCTGATGAAGTAGTAGCTATGGGTGCTGCGATCCAAGGTGGTGTCATCACTGGTGATGTTAAAGACGTGGTATTACTAGACGTAACACCATTATCACTAGGTATTGAAATCATGGGCGGACGCATGAACACATTAATTGAACGTAACACTACTATTCCAACATCTAAATCACAAGTTTATTCAACAGCAGCTGATAACCAACCAGCAGTTGATATTCACGTTTTACAAGGTGAACGTCCAATGGCTTCAGATAACAAAACTCTTGGTCGTTTCCAATTAACTGATATTCCACCTGCTCCACGTGGTGTACCTCAAATCGAAGTAACATTTGATATTGATAAAAATGGTATCGTTAATGTAACTGCTAAAGATTTAGGAACTAACAAAGAACAAAATATCACTATTCAATCAAGCTCAGCATTATCTGATGAAGAAATTGATCGCATGGTTAAAGATGCTGAAGAAAACGCTGAAGCAGATAAAAAACGTCGCGAAGAAGTGGACTTACGTAACGAAGCTGATAGCTTAGTATTCCAAGTTGAAAAAACTATCACTGATTTAGGCGACAATATTAGTGAAGATGATAAGAAAAATGCTGAAGAGAAAAAAGATGCGCTTAAATCTGCACTTGAAGGTGAAGATATGGAAGACATCAAATCTAAAAAAGAAGAACTTGAAAAAGTTGTTCAAGATTTATCAGCTAAAGTATACGAACAAGCTCAACAAGCACAGCAACAAGCTCAAGGAGAACAAGGTTCTCAAGACAGCACTGTAGAAGATGCGGACTTTAAAGAAGTAAAAGATGACGAAGATAAAAAATAATTCTAGGTTGAGTTAGTATATAAGTTTAATTTATGACTAAGCCAAAAAAGTCAAAGTCAATTGAACATTGGCTTTGGCTTTTTATTTGGATAGTAAGAATTAATCAGATAAACTAATCTTGTTAAACGTATAAAAGGAGAGATAGTTGTGGCCAAAAGAGACTATTATGAAGTCTTAGGCGTAAGTAAAAGCGCTTCTAAGGACGAAATTAAAAAAGCTTATCGTAAATTATCAAAAAAATATCATCCAGACATTAATAAAGAAGAAGGCGCAGACGAAAAATTCAAAGAAATCTCCGAAGCTTATGAAGTTTTAAGTGATGATAATAAACGTGCAAATTATGACCAGTTTGGACATGAAGGCCCACAAGGAGGATTCGGTAGTCAAGGTTTCGGTGGCGGAGACTTTGGCGGGTTTAGCGGAGGTGGATTTGAAGACATTTTCAGTTCATTCTTCGGTGGTGGTTCAAGACAACGTGATCCTAATGCGCCACGTAAAGGTGATGATTTACAATATACTATGACTGTTACCTTTGAAGAAGCTGTTTTTGGTACTAAAAAAGAAATTTCTATTAGAAAAGATGTAACATGTCATACGTGCGATGGTGAAGGCGCGAAACCTGGAACAAGTAAAAAAACTTGTAGCTATTGTAATGGAGCTGGTCATGTTTCCGTCGAACAAAATACAATTTTAGGTAGAGTCAGAACTGAACAAGTTTGTCCTAAATGTGAAGGTAGTGGTCAAGAATTTGAAGAGCCATGTCCTACTTGTCACGGTAAAGGAACTGAAAATAAAACTGTTAAATTAGAAGTTACAGTTCCAGAAGGTGTAGATACTGAACAACAAATTCGTTTAGCTGGTGAAGGTTCACCAGGTGTAAACGGTGGTCCTCACGGTGATTTATATGTAGTGTTTAGAGTTCAACCTTCCGATACATTTGAACGTGATGGAGATGACATTTACTACAATTTAAATGTGAGCTTCCCTCAAGCTGCCTTAGGCGATGAAATCAAAATACCAACTTTAAATAGTAATGTAGTGCTAACAATACCTGCAGGTACACAAACAGGAAAGCAATTCCGTCTTAAAAATAAAGGTATTAAGAACGTTCACGGTTATGGTTATGGAGATTTATTCGTTAATATTAAAGTAGTTACTCCAACTAAAATGAACGATAGACAAAAAGAAATTATGAAAGAATTTGCTGAAATTAATGGCGAAGACGTGAGTGAACAACCTTCTAATTTTAAAGATAGAGCAAAAAGATTCTTCAAAGGAGAATAGAGAATGAATTGGACGGAACTCTCAATTGTAGTTAATCACGATGTTGAATTTGAAGTAACTGAGATACTTGAAGATCATGGTTCTAATGGTGTAGTCATTGAAGATTCAAGAGACTTAGAAACACCACCATCAGATAAATTTGGTGAGATTTATGAATTAAACCCTGAAGATTATCCTAGTAGTGGTGTTCGTTTAAAAGCTTATTTTAATGAACTTACATTCAATGATGAACTCAGAAAGAGTATTAAGAATAATATTTTAAATGTATCAAATTTAGATAAAGGAGTACTTACATTTTCAGAAAAGGGAATTGCGGAGAAGGATTGGGCGAATGAATGGAAAAATTATTTCCGTCCCTTTAAAGCTTCTAATCGATTTACCATAGTTCCAAGTTGGGAAACTTACACAAAAGAAAACAGTGATGAGTTATGTATTGAACTCGATCCTGGTATGGCTTTCGGTACAGGTGACCACCCAACTACTAGTATGTGTTTAAAAGCTATTGAAGAATATGTTCAAACAACTGATTCTATTATTGATGTTGGAACAGGTTCAGGTATATTAAGTATTGCCAGTCATCTCGTTGGTGTTAAAAGAATTAAAGCATTAGACATTGATGAAATGGCAGTAAATGTTGCTAAGGAGAACTTCAAAAAGAATCGTTGTGAAGACGCAATTGAAGCTGTTCCCGGTAATTTATTAAAAGAAGAAAAAGAGAAATATAATATCGTTATTGCAAATATTCTTGCTCACATTATTGAAGAAATGATAGAAGATGCTTATAATACATTATTTGAAGAAGGATATTTTATTACTTCAGGTATTATAGAAGAAAAATATGAAGAGATAGAATCTCATATGAAGCGTGTTGGTTTTAATATCATTTCTGTAGAACATGACAACGGTTGGGTCTGCATCGTTGGTCAGAAAGTGAGTGATTAATTTGCAAAGATATTTTATTAATCAAAGCGCTGATAAACTTCAGCGCTTTTTTATTGAAAATAAAGAAGATATTCATCATATAAAAAATGTCATGCGTTATAGTGAAGGTGATTCAGTTATCGTTACATTTCTAAATCAAACAGTGTACAAGTGTCAAATAAAAGCTTTAAACGATAATTATGTTGAACTAGAGTTAAAAGATAAACAAAACATTGAAACAGAATTACCTCAACATATCACTATTTGTAGCGGATTGATTAAGGCTGATAAGTATGAATGGATGATTCAAAAAGCAACTGAAATGGGCGCTAATGAATTTATTGCAGTTGGTATGGACCGTTCAGTAGTTAAATTGAATGAATCTAAAGTTGCTAAAAAGTTAGAAAGATGGCAAAAAATTATTAAAGAAGCTGCAGAACAAAGTTATCGTTTAACAATTCCTAATATTTATTTTAAGTCGAATTTACAGGAAATTTATGATATTATAAGTCATTATGACTATGTTCTTATAGCATATGAAGAACAGGCTAAACATGGTGATTTAAGTCATTTTAAACAAATTATAAAGCAATTTAAAACACAAGATCGTGTTTTAATGATATTTGGACCTGAAGGCGGTTTATCTGATAAAGAAGTGTCTTTATTCAGTGAAAATAGTACTTTAGTAGGCTTAGGTCCACGTATTTTACGGGCAGAAACTGCACCTCTATATGCTTTGAGTGCAGTGAGTTTTGAAAAAGAATTATTGGGGTGAAGACGATGTCAACAGTTGCATTTCATACATTAGGTTGTAAAGTCAATCACTATGAAACTGAAGCAATATGGCAATTATTTAAAGAAGCAGATTACGATAGAGTAGATTTTGAAACAAATGCAGATGTATTTGTTATTAATACTTGTACTGTTACGAATACTGGAGATAAAAAAAGTAGACAAATTATTAGACGTGCGATCAGACAAAATCCTAAAGCAGTTGTATGCGTTACAGGTTGTTATGCACAAACATCTTCAGCTGAAATTATGGAAATTCCTGGCGTGGATGTAGTTGTCGGTACTCAAGACCGTCATAAATTATTAGACTATATTGATCAATTCCAAGAAGAGAGACAACCAATTAACGGTGTTGGTAATATAATGAAGAATCGTACATATGAGGAGCTAGAAGTTCCTTACTTTACCGATAGAACTAGAGCCTCTTTAAAAATCCAAGAAGGATGCAACAATTTTTGTACGTTTTGTATTATACCTTGGGCACGCGGCTTGATGAGATCACGTGATCCTGAGAAAGTTGTAGAACAAGCTTCACAATTAGTAAACTCTGGCTATAAAGAGATTGTTTTAACTGGTATTCATACTGGTGGTTATGGTCAAGATTTAAAAAATTATAATCTAGCGCAATTGTTAAGAGATTTAGATGAAATTGAAGGCTTAGAGCGTATCCGAATCTCATCTATCGAAGCGAGCCAATTAACCGATGAAGTAATAGAGGTTATTGGCAATTCAAACAAAGTAGTAAGACATTTACATGTTCCGTTACAATCTGGTTCAGATTCAGTTTTAAAACGTATGAGACGTAAATATACTATGGAACATTTCTCTGAGAGATTAACAGAATTACACAAAGCATTGCCTGACTTAGCTGTAACAAGTGATGTAATAGTAGGATTCCCTGGAGAAACTGAAGAAGAATTTCAAGAAACCTACGATTTTATTGTTAAACATCAATTCTCTGAATTACATGTGTTCCCATATTCACCAAGAATCGGTACACCAGCAGCTCGAATGGACGATCAAATCGATGAATCTGTTAAGAATGAACGTGTGCATAAATTGATTGCTTTAAGTGACCAACTTGCTAAAGAGTATGCCTCTAAATTTGAAAATGAAGTGCTTGAAGTAATACCTGAAGAAAAAGGCGAAGAACCGAATACATTGGTAGGTTATGCAGATAACTATATGAAAGTTCAATTTGAAGGTGATGAATCACTAATTGGACAAATTGTTAAAGTAAAAATTCTTAAAGCTGACTATCCTCTAAATGATGGTAAAGCCATTAGAGTAGTTGAGCATGCTACGAATAAATCTGAAGAAGAAGTACTTGTCTAAATATTTAAAAAATGTAAATTTTACTAATTGACCACCTATTTGAGTTATATTATACTAATAGTTGCATAGTTTTTACTATGTGATGACTATAAAGTTCCGTTGATATTTGGAGGGAGGGAAATACAGATGTCTAAAACAGTAGTACGTAAAAACGAATCACTAGAAGATGCTTTACGTAGATTTAAACGTTCAGTATCAAAAAGTGGAACAATTCAAGAAGTACGTAAACGTGAATTTTACGAAAAACCAAGCGTTAAACGTAAAAAGAAATCAGAAGCTGCACGTAAACGTAAATTCAAATAATTAATAGCTCTGTTGACTCCCTCAACACGAATGTTAATTATATATAATAGATACCCTAGTTATTAGAACTAGGGTATTTTTTTATACTATGCTAACTACTTTAATTATTCTCGTAAAATTATTTAAACGTATTGCTCAATTAATTAAATCTTTTTCATTTTTCAGATAAATAAACAAATATTATTAAAATTAAATTGTTAAGATACAAATTACCAATTTATATATTAGTGAAATACTATATAATGGGTGCGTTTTCATGTATAATTAATATGAGGGCGAGGTGAAATAGTGAATTACTCCTATCTAATACATACGTTGCTTTTTACAAGATTCACTAGTGAAAATAGTTGGGCTGATAATCTATCAAGTTTTATTACTCAACCTTTTATTTCACTAATTCTTACGTGTATAATCTTCCTAGGCTTTTTGTATCAATTATATTCAAAACGCATTAACTTGATTGGAATTATTGCTTCACTAGCATTATTACTTTTATTTTTAGGATTCCTTATCAATGGAGATGTAAATGTTTTATCAGTATTATTGTTTACTATTGGTGTCATACTAGTTATTATAGAACTGTTTATCATTGGTGCTGTGATAGGTATTATTGGTATGCTACTCATAACTCTCAGTATCATCATGCTAGGAAATAATATTATACTCATGCTTGGTAATGTAATAGTTGCGTTAATTTTATCAATAATTGAATGGGTGATATTAGTGAAAATTTTCAACAAGAAAATACCATTTCTTGATAAAGTGATCTTAAAAGATTCAACAAATTCAGAGGCTGGTTATCGTTCACATGACGACCGCTCTCACCTTGTAGGTAAAACTGCTCAAACAATCACTGACCTTAGACCTGCTGGGATTATTACTTGTGACGATGAAAGAATAGATGCAGTTTCAGACGGCACATTTATTTTAAGAAATAGACAAGTAAAAATTCTTGAGGTTGAAGGTACGCGTGTAGTTGTGAGAGAAATAGAATAAAATTAAGGAGCGATTTAATGTTTGGTATTGGTTTTATAATCATTGCTGTAATTATTGTAGTAGCTTTACTCATACTATTTTCTTTTGTACCTATAGGATTATGGATTTCTGCTATAGCAGCAGGCGTTCACGTAGGTATTGGTACCCTTGTAGGTATGCGTTTAAGAAGAGTTTCACCTAGAAAGGTCATTGCACCTTTAATTAAAGCACATAAAGCAGGTTTAAAATTAACAACAAATCAATTGGAGTCACACTACCTAGCTGGTGGTAACGTTGATAGAGTTGTTGATGCAAATATCGCAG
The DNA here is from genome assembly GCF_040739495.1 of Staphylococcus capitis subsp. capitis. Classification (NCBI taxonomy): domain Bacteria; kingdom Bacillati; phylum Bacillota; class Bacilli; order Caryophanales; family Staphylococcaceae; genus Staphylococcus; species Staphylococcus capitis. Next base: position 1,210,709 of record NZ_CP145263.1, read on the forward strand.
CACAACGTGCAGATATTGATTTACCATTTGAACGAGGAGCGGCAATTGATTTAGCAGGTCGTGATGTACTTGAAGCAGTTCAAATGTCAGTTAACCCTAAAGTTATTGAAACACCATTTATTGCTGGTGTAGCGATGAACGGTATTGAAGTTAAGGCAAAAGCTCGTATTACAGTTCGCGCAAATATAGCAAGATTAGTCGGTGGTGCTGGAGAGGAAACAATTATTGCCCGTGTAGGTGAAGGTATTGTTTCTACAATTGGTTCAAGTGAGCATCACACTGAGGTTCTAGAAAATCCAGACAATATTTCTAAAACTGTGTTAAGTAAAGGTTTAGATTCAGGTACTGCTTTTGAAATTTTATCCATTGATATTGCAGATGTAGATATTAGCAAAAATATCGGTGCTGATTTACAAACTGAGCAAGCTCTTGCAGATAAGAATATTGCTCAAGCGAAAGCTGAAGAGCGCCGTGCTATGGCAGTAGCTTCTGAACAGGAAATGAAAGCTCGAGTACAAGAAATGAGAGCGAAAGTAGTTGAAGCTGAATCAGAAGTACCATTAGCAATGGCTGAAGCTCTTAGATCAGGTAATATTGGAGTTAAAGATTATTATAATCTTAAAAATATTGAAGCAGATACTGGCATGAGAAATGCTATTAACAAACGTACTGATCAGAATGATGACGAATCACCAGAACAATAAATAATGAGGTGATTAAATGAATATCGGTATTATCATATTTATAATATCTGTTATTGTAACCGGTATTAGCGCGCTACGTGATAAAAGTCATGAAAGCAGACAAAATCAAAAGCCACCTCAAAATACGCAAGGTGATAATCAACCCAAAAAAGGTGGTTTCTTTGAAGAATTAGAAAAAACATTTAAAGAAATTAACGATGAATTAAATGATGAACCCGAGAAAAAGCAACGAAGAGAATTTGAAGAGACGCTTCCACCTTTAAGTAAAAACCTTGAAGATGAAGATGCTAACTCTCAAACAGAAAATAAATCGTCTAAAGAAACGCATAAACAATCGGAAGTCAAAAATCATCCTAAACCTGATCCAACACCATATAACCAGGATAATCCTAGACCTCAACCTGTTACTTCAACTTCACGAGATGAAAGTGCAGAAAAATTAAGAAAAGAACTCGAGTCCAATTTGACTCAGGATTTAAAAAATGTTCGCAACGAAATTGATAGAGAAAAAGAAAAACAACTCGAATTGATTGAGAAAAAAGCAAGAGACATTATTGAGGATAAGTATTTATCAGAGAGAACTAAACGTTATCGCTTAAAACAATTACTTAATTCTCAAAACATTGAACATAATATGTCTCATTCTGCTTTTCAATTTGATAAAGATGAAGTAATAAATGGTCTGATTTGGTCAGAAGTTTTAAGTAAGCCAAAGCAACTTTAAATTTCTTAATTAAAAATTAAAGAATTAGCTATTGTATTAACATTAGAGGGTAAAACTATGTATTCATGCTTAAATATTGAATACTGTTTTACTCTCTTTTTAGTTTGTCTAATTAGTATGAGTTTAGTAAAATTTTAGTAAGAAATAATATATATTCAGTAGTATTTGTTCAATAATTTTGAAGCAAAGCATAATCACATCATTAAGATGAATAAGAATGATATAATGTGTTTGGATATTGTTTTTATTAAAAATAACAAATTAGTCTAAAATTTTTAGCTAATAAAACTTATTATTGTAACTTGTAAAGGAGCGCGTTTATGCCAGGAATAATTCAAATTGACGACATTAATCAATCACAAGCTTTAATGGGAAATAATGATGAGCATTTAAAAACTATTGAAGATAATTTTGATGTCGTGATACATGCTAGAGGTCAAGAAATAGCAGTTAAAGGCGAAAAATTAGAGCATGTTGAAAAAGCAGAATTAGTTCTCACCAATTTACTTAAAGTTATAGAATTAGGTAATACAATTACACTTAAAGACGTAGAGGCTGCTATTAAAATGGCAGACAATAATACAATTCAACATTTACTTGATTTGTATGATGAAGAGATTACTAAAGATGCATTTGGTAAAACGATTCGTGCTAAAACAATGGGACAACGTATGTATATCAATGCTATGAAGAGAAATGACTTAGTATTTGGAATAGGTCCTGCTGGTACAGGTAAAACATTTTTAGCAGTTGTATATGCAGCTAAACAATTACGTAAAGGTTCAGTTAAACGTATCGTATTGACTAGGCCAGCTGTTGAAGCAGGAGAATCTTTAGGTTTCTTACCAGGTGACCTAAAAGAAAAAGTAGATCCATATTTACGTCCTCTATATGATGGATTAAATACAGTATTAGGTAGAGAACAAACTGAGAGATTCATCGAGAGAGGTATTATTGAGATTGCGCCACTTGCTTATATGAGAGGTAGAACATTAGATGATGCGTTTGTTATTTTAGATGAAGCTCAAAACACAACGCACGCACAAATGAAAATGTTCCTAACTCGTTTAGGTTTTGGTTCAAAAATGGTAGTTACAGGTGACCAAACTCAAATCGACCTACCAAAAGGTGTAAAAAGTGGCTTAAAAGAAGCAATTAAGAAATTATATGGGGTCAATGAAATTAGTATTATGAAATTAGATCAAAGTGACGTTGTAAGACATCCACTTGTAAGTAAAATTATAGATCGTTATGAAGGAGTTGAGTAAATGTTTACAATTGACTTTAGTGACCATACCGATTTAGTAAAGAATGAATGGTATGAACAAATAGATTCATTACTTACCTTTGCTAAAAAACAAGAACATATTGATAGTGAGGCTGAACTTTCAGTAACATTTGTAGATAAAGATGAAATTCAAAATATCAATAAAATGTATAGAGATAAAGATAAAGTCACTGACGTCATCTCATTCGCTTTAGAAGAAGACGAGCCAGAAATCGATATGAATGAACTTGATATACCTCGAGTTTTAGGCGATATTATTATATGTACAGATGTAGCACATGAACAAGCTGAAAATTACGGACATTCTTTTGAACGTGAATTAGGTTTCTTAGCTTTACATGGTTTTTTACATTTATTGGGATATGATCATATGACAGATGAAGATGAAAAAGAAATGTTTGGTCGACAAGATGCAATTCTTAATGCATATGGTTTAACAAGAGAATCATAATAATGAGACGTTTTAAATACGCTTATGATGGCTTTACAGCCATTTTGAAAAAAGACCAAAATTTCTTACTTCACATATTAGCAGGAATTATCGCTATTATTATGGGGTTTATTTTTCATATCAATCGATCTGAGTGGATGTTTATATTATTCTCAATAGCTTTAGTATTGAGTCTAGAAGCTATCAATACATCAATTGAATTTGTGGTTGATTTGGTAACAACCGATTATCATGAATATGCTAAACACGCTAAAGATATCGCTGCTTTTAGTGTTGTAATTGTGTCTGTTTTAGCATTATGTATTGGATTAATAGTTTTTGTACCACATATTTTAAGTTTATTTTTGGGAGGAAAATAAATGAGTTATCAATCGCATTACTTTAAGGAAGTTAGAGAGGCACAAAGTAAAGCTTATGCTCCATATAGTCGCTTCAAAGTTGGTGCCTATTTAAGAACTAAGGACGGACGTAGTTTTCATGGAGCAAATGTAGAAAATGCTGCATATTCCATGGCAATTTGTGCTGAACGTTCAAGTCTTGTTGCAGCAATCTCAGAAGGATACAAACCAGGGGATTTTGAATCGATAACCGTTACTGTTGATTCGGATAAACCCTCCTCACCATGCGGGGCTTGTAGACAAGTACTTAAAGAACTTTGCGATGATGATATGCCTGTGTATATGACTAATCATAAAGGAGAAATGATTAAGTCTACTGTAAACGAATTATTACCATTAGGATTTTCAGGAAAGGATTTAAATTAATGACAGAAGAACATAAATCAGGATTTGTATCCATCATTGGTCGACCTAATGTTGGTAAATCTACATTTGTAAATAGAGTAATAGGGCATAAAATTGCGATTATGTCAGATAAAGCTCAGACAACACGTAATAAAATTCAAGGCGTCATGACAAGAGACGATGCACAAATCATCTTCATTGATACGCCAGGTATTCACAAACCTAAACATAAACTTGGTGATTATATGATGAGAGTTGCCAAGAATACACTATCAGAAATAGATGCAATTATGTTTATGGTTAACGTAAACGAAGATATTGGTCGTGGCGATGAATATATCATGGAAATGCTTAAAAATGTTAAAACGCCTATCTTTTTAGTATTAAATAAGATTGACCTTGTGCATCCGGATGCTTTGATGCCTAGAATTGAAAAATATAAAGAATATATGGACTTCACAGAAATTATACCAATTTCAGCACTTGAGGGATTGAATGTAGATCACTTTATAGATGTGTTGAAATCTTATTTACCTGTAGGTCCGAAATACTATCCTGACGACCAAATTTCTGACCACCCAGAACAATTTGTTGTTAGCGAAATTATCCGTGAAAAGATATTACATTTAACAAGTGAAGAGATACCTCATGCAATAGGCGTTAATGTTGATAGAATGATTAAAGAAGATGAAGACAGAGTTAGAGTTGAAGCAACGATTTACGTTGAGCGTGATTCTCAAAAGGGTATAGTCATCGGTAAAGGTGGTAAAAAACTTAAAGAGGTAGGTAAACGTGCACGTCATGATATAGAGATGCTATTAGGATCTAAAGTTTACTTAGAACTCTGGGTAAAGGTACAACGTGATTGGAGAAATAAAGTAAACTTTATACGACAAATTGGTTATGTAGAAGACCAAGATTGATTGATAGAGAGTCGGTGAATGAGTCATGTTAATGAAACAAAAAGGCATCATAATCAAATCAGTAGATTATGGCGAATCTGATAAAATCATCACAATTTTAAATGAATATGGCGCTAAAATACCTTTGATGGCTCGACGTGCGAAAAAAGTTAAATCTGGATTACAAGCTCATACACAAATGTTTGTGTATGGCTTATTTATTTATAATAAATGGCGTGGCATGGGAACACTCAATTCTGTAGATGTGATTAATCAACATTATGAATTACAGCTTGATTTATTTGAAAGTAGTTATGCATCGTTATGCACAGAGACTATTGAAAGATCTATGGAAGAAAATGAAGTTTCGAAGTACAATTATGACTTACTCTATTTTGTACTTACTAAGATAGCAGAGGGCACATCAGCACAACTCATGTCTATCGTAGTATTATTGAAGTGTATGTCTAAATTTGGATTTACAGCTTCATTTAATCAGTGTGTGATTACTGGAAATGAAGATCAATCTAAATTAGTAGGTTATAGTTTCAAATTCGATGGCGCAATCTCTGAAGAAGTATTATATCAGGATCCACACGCTTTCAAATTAACAAATCGCTCGCTTTATCTATTAGATATACTACAAAAACTACCTATCAATAAAATGAATTCATTGAGTATTCATAAAGAAATCTTAGATGAGATGTCAGAACTTATTATCATGCTCTATAGAGAATATGCTGGTATGCTTTTTAAGAGTCAAAAATTAATTAATCAACTTAAAAGATTAGAAAGTGATCCACACTAAACCGTTTTATTTCGATAAACGGAATAGTGTGGATTTTTTATGCAATAAAAATACTCTTACCTAAACATTTATTGTGTCAAAGTAAGAGTATTATTGGGTAATAAGTTATTAAAATTTAACTTTCTCTGCAAAGAATGTTTCTAATTCTGAAATTGGCATACGTACTTGTTCCATTGAATCTCTGTCACGTACAGTTACTTGATTATCTTCTAATGAATCAAAGTCGAATGTAATACAATATGGTGTACCGATTTCGTCTTGTCTACGGTAACGTTTACCAATTGATTGTGATTCGTCGAAATCAATAGAGAAGCTTTGACTTAATTGTTCAAAGATTTTAATCGCTTCGCTTGATAATTTTTTACTTAAAGGTAATACCGCAGCTTTATATGGTGCTAAGGCAGGGTGGAAATGCATTACAGTACGTGCATCTTTACTTCCTTCAACACCTTCTTCTTCATATGCGTCACATAAGAATGCTAACGTTACACGATCAGCACCTAATGAAGGTTCGATACAATACGGAACATATTTTTCATTTGTTTCTGGATCGTGATATTTAAAGTCTTCACCAGAGTGTTCGCTATGCTTTTGTAAATCGAAGTCTGTACGGCTTGCGATACCCCATAATTCGCCCCAACCAAATGGGAATTTGTATTCAATATCAGTTGTAGCGTTAGAGTAGTGAGATAACTCATCTGCATCATGGTCTCTTAAACGCATATTTTCTTCATTAATATTTAAATCTTTTAACCATTGACTTGCAAAAGTTTTCCAGAAGTTTTGCCATTCAATTTCTTCACCAGGTTTGCAGAAGAATTCTAACTCCATTTGTTCAAATTCTCTTGTTCTGAAAATGAAGTTACCAGGTGTAATCTCGTTACGGAAAGATTTACCGATTTGACCAATACCGAACGGTAATTTTTTACGCATTGAACGTTGTACATTTTTATAGTTAACGAAAATACCTTGAGCTGTTTCAGGACGTAAGAACAATTCGTTAGTGGAATCTTCAGTTACACCTTGGAAAGTTTTAAACATTAAATTAAATTGACGAATATCAGTCCAATTTGCAGTGCCACTTACAGGACATACAATACCTTCATCATCAATAATTTGTTTCATTTCATCAAAGCTTAATCCATCAGCGATGAAGTTTTCATCACCTTTTTCTTTTTGCATGTAATCTTCAATTAATTTATCCGCACGATAACGAATTTTACTATCTTTATTATCGATCATAGGGTCATTAAAGTTGCCTAAGTGACCTGAAGCTTCCCAAGTCTTTGGATTCATTAAAATAGCTGCATCAATACCCACATTATATGGAGATTGTGTGATGAACTTTTGCCACCAAGCTTTTTTAATATTATTTTTAAGTTCAACGCCTAACGGGCCGTAATCCCATGTATTTGATAAACCACCGTAAATGTCACTACCGGGGAATACGAACCCTCTATGTTTTGCTAATTGAACAATTGTTTCCATATCTTTTGCCATAAATTAACTCTCCTTAGACATAAAAAACGCCCCAAGACAATATATACATATTAGTAATGTATTATTATCTTGGGACGAGTTTTAAAAAGTATTTTTACTCATATGTATTGTTATAATACAATATGGTTACTTACAATTTTTAACCCGCGGTTCCACCCAAATTAGTGCAGACACTCGCTTTTATTTCATTAATAAGTCATTCGCCAATATAAGTTGTTAAGCTCGCACCATCCTTAACTCGCTTTAACTTTATTCTAATTGAAAGAATTTTTAATAGCAAGTATTTATATGTATTTGTAGCAATTTATAATAAAAGTTATAATAGAAAGTATTCAAGAGGGGTGAAGACCTATAGAACTTAGTAAAAGACAGGAACTAATAATTGAGATTGTCAAATCTAAAGGACCGATCACAGGTGAGCATATCGCTGAAAAATTAAATTTAACAAGAGCTACGTTAAGACCGGACTTAGCTATACTTACTATGTCTGGTTTTATAGAAGCGAGACCTAGAGTAGGTTATTACTATTCAGGTAAATCGAAAAATAAAATTATTAATGAACAATTGAGACAATATGTGGTTAAAGATTATATGTCTCAACCAGTTGTCATTAAGGAAGAAATGTCAGTTTATGATGCAATATGTACTATATTTTTAGAAGATGCAGGGACATTATTTATAACTAATAATGACAATGACTTCGTAGGCGTATGTTCTAGAAAAGATTTATTAAGAGCATCTATGATTGGTGAGGATATACATACAATGCCTATCAGTGTAAATATGACTAGAATGCCACATGTGACATATTTAGAAGAGGAAGAACTTGTAATATACGCTGCCAATCAAATGATAGATAACGAGATTGACTCACTACCAATTGTAAGGAAAAAAGACAATAAAAAATACGAGGTAATTGGTCGAATCTCTAAAACAACTATAACTAAATTATTCGTATCATTATTCAAAGAATAGGTGGTAAATACATGGACATTATAAAGATAATTGTAGCCTCAGATTCAATTGGTGAAACTGCAGAGTTAGTTGCAAGAGCAGGAGTATCTCAATTTAACCCTAAACAATGTAAACATGAATTTCTTCGATATCCATATATTGAATCATTTGAACATGTAGATGAAGTTATTCAAGTAGCTAGAGATACCAATGCAATTATTGTATACACTTTGGTTAAACCAGAAATTAAAAAATATATGCTTGCAAAAGTCGAAGAATTTTCATTAAAATCTGTCGATATTATGGGACCTCTAATGGATTTATTATCGGATTCAATTGATGAAACACCATATTATGAACCAGGAATAGTTCACAGGCTAGACGATGCGTATTTTAAAAAAATTGATGCAATTGAATTTGCTGTGAAATATGATGACGGAAAAGATCCAAAAGGATTACCAAAAGCCGACATCGTTCTGTTAGGTATTTCTAGAACTTCTAAAACTCCATTATCTCAGTATTTAGCACATAAAAGTTATAAAGTGATGAATATACCTATAGTTCCTGAAGTAACTCCACCTGATGCATTATTTGATATTAATACCTCTAAATGTATTGCTTTAAAAATAAGTGAAGAGAAACTAAATCGCATACGTAAGGAAAGATTAAAGCAATTAGGTTTAGGAGATAAGGCTAGGTATGCCACAGAGGCACGTATTCAAGAAGAATTGAATTATTTTGATGAATTAGTTAATAAAGTAGGTTGTCCGGTCATAGATGTTACTGACAAAGCTATTGAAGAAACAGCGAATGATATCATACATTTAATTGAAGAAAGTAAATCGAAATGATTTCATTTTCCGTAGAAAAAAGATATAATTATATGACTAATATTTGATAGGTGATTCCATTTGCGTATAGATCAATCGGTCATTAATGAAATTAAAGATAAAACAGATATATTAGATTTAGTAAGCGAATATGTAAAATTAGAAAAAAGAGGACGCAATTATATCGGCTTGTGTCCTTTTCATGATGAAAAGACACCTTCGTTCACAGTATCTGAAGATAAACAAATTTGTCACTGTTTTGGTTGTAAAAAAGGTGGCAATGTCTTTCAATTTACACAGGAGATTAAAGATGTACCTTTTGTAGAAGCTGTTAAAGAACTTGGCGAACGTGTAAATATTAAAGTTGATGTGGGGCAAACTCAATATAATCAACAATCTCAAATGGCTTCAGACGATTTAAAAATGATAGAAATGCATGAGTTAATTCGAGATTACTATCATTATGCCTTGATGAAAACTGTTGAGGGTGAAGAGGCTTTAAACTACTTGCGTCAGCGTGGTTTTACTGACGAACTCATCAAGCAGAGACAAATTGGATATGCGCCAGATAGCTCTCATTTTTGTCATGATTTTCTTGAGAAGGAGGGATATGACATAGAATTAGCTTACGAAGCGGGTCTATTGTCTCGAAATGAAGAAAATTTTAGTTACTATGATAGATTTAGAAATCGAATCATGTTTCCTTTGAAGAATGCTCAAGGTAGAATAGTTGGATATTCTGGAAGAACATATAATAACCAAGAACCTAAATATTTGAATAGCCCTGAAACACCCATCTTTCAAAAACGTAGACTCTTATATAATTTAGATAAAGCTCGCAAATCAATTCGTCAAAACGACGAAATTGTATTATTAGAAGGATTTATGGATGTTATTAAATCAGATTACGCTGGTTTAAAACAGGTTGTAGCGAGTATGGGTACACAGTTGTCCCAAGAACATATGACGTTTCTAAAAAAATTAACAAATAACATTACATTAATGTTTGATGGAGATTACGCTGGTAGAGAGGCTACTTTAAAAACGGGTCAAGCTTTATTACAACAAGGTCTAAATGTATATGTGATTCAATTACCATCCGGTATGGATCCTGATGAATACATTGGCAAATATGGAAATGAGGCTTTTTTAAACTTTGTTGCTAAGGATAAAAAGGCATTTGTACTGTTTAAAGTGGAGTCACATCAAGATGAAATTAATAATAATGATTTAGCTTATGAAAGACATTTTAGAGAAGCAACTCATGACATCGCTCAAGTTCAATCAACAATTTTACGTAATAAATTAATACAAGATGTTGCTAATATATTCAATATGAGCCCAGAAATGATCTATCATGAAATTGGTTCTAACAATATGCCACAAGTGGCACCAGCAGAATATGGATATTCTCCGCAATCTGGTTCACAATTGTTTAATAATTTAACTAAAAATGAAAAAGCTGAAAGAGCTCTATTGAAGCATTTTATGAAAGATAAGGATACCTTTATAAATTATTATCAAAAAATTAGTGATGACGACTTTACAAATAAATATTTTAAGAGTATATTTAATATTTTGCATGACTATTTTTCAGAACATGATAATTATAGTATCAGTGATGTTATGCAATACATTGATTCCAATGAGCTTAGAGAGGCATTTATTGAACTTGATCAATATACCCTCAATGATGAACCTTACGAGAATGAAATAGAGGACTACATACTAATTATTAATAATAATGATGATGAGTCAATTGAATCATTAAATCACAAACTAAGGGAAGCATATCGCATTGGTGATGTTGAATTACAAAAGTATTACTTACAACTTATTGTCGTTAAAAACAAAAATAGAATGTAATTTTAAGCTAAATCTATTAATTAGAATTTAGTAGTTCAGACTTTTACAATTAATGATTAGATTTGAACTAATGGTTACTAGAGAGGTTGAACGGGTAGAAAATTATTGTCACAACTTTAATAGTAAACTTAGATTAAAATAATAATATAACTACACATTATTGAAAGTGTTTAAATGACTTAATTGAAAGTGATAAATTTAAAATTTACAATATACAAATCATATTTAATTGATATAATATATAGTTATTGAGAGATTATCAGTATTTATCAAAATCGGGAGGCCTTTTCATGTCTGATAACCAAGTGAAAATTAAAAAGCAAACAATTGATCCGACTTTAACATTAGAAGATGTTAAAAAACAATTAATTGACAAGGGTAAAAAAGAAGGTCATTTAAGTCATGAAGAAATTGCTGA